>CAVPAQ010000008.1:0-159537 GCA_963701575.1 uncultured Acidimicrobiaceae bacterium | reverse complement strand
TGAAACAGCTCGGCGATGCCGATCTGTTCGGGTCCCCGGTGATCATCCACCTCGGAACGAACGGGCCGTTCACCAAGGAGACGCTCGACGACTTCCTGCGGCCCTTGAGCAAGGTGCCCAACGTGCTGCTGCTCAATGTCCGTGCGAACCGGCCCTGGACCTCGCAGAACAACACGTTGCTGGCGGCACGCGACAACCCGAACGACAACATCATCCTCGTCGACTGGAACTCGTTGTCGAACAACTGCGCGGGCAACTGCTTCGCTTCCGACGGGATCCACCTGTCGGCCGACGGCCAGAAGTTCTACGCCGACATGATCGGTGACATCACCGGCCGGTGACGCGCGGTGCGTTCGGGTCCATCAGCAGGCGTTCCGCGTACGCTCGATGGCATGACGTCACCAGTTCGTGTTGCAGTGACCGGCGCAGCCGGCCAAATCGGTTACTCGTTGCTCTTCCGCATCGCGTCGGGGTCGATGCTCAGTACCGATACCCGATCTCGCTCCAGTTGCTCGAGATCACACCCGCCTCGGCGCCCTCGAAGGCGTCCGAATGGAACTCGACGACTCGGCTGTTCCCATTGCTGTCGGAGGTCGTGTGCACCGATGACGCCGATGTACGCGTTCGGTGATGCCGATGTGGCGTTGCTCGTGGGCGCGATGCCCCGCAAGGAGGGTATGGATCGCTCGGATCTCCTCTCGGCCAACGGCGGCATCTTCAAGCCGCAAGGCCAAGCGCTGTCGCGGTCGGCCAAGAAGGATGTCAAGGTGCTCGTGGTCGGCAACCCGGCCAATACCAACGCCTTGATCGCGATGAGCAACGCCGCCGATCTCGACCCGGGTCGTTTCACAGCCATGACCCGTCTCGATCACAACCGGGCGATCAGCCAGCTCGCTGCCAAGCTCGGTGTCAGCGTCAACGACGTGAAGAAGATGACGATCTGGGGCAACCACTCGAACACCCAGTACCCCGATCTGTTCCACTGCGAGGTCGCCGGGAAGTCGGCCTACGACGCGGTCGGCGACCACGAGTGGGTCGATCAGACCTACATCCCCACCGTCGCAACACGCGGCGGTGCGATCATCAAGGCCCGCGGCGCATCCTCGGCGGCATCGGCAGCCAACGCCGCGGTCGATCACATCCGCTCGTGGTCGCTCGGCACCCCCGACGGGGACTGGGTCTCGATGGGCGTGCGGTCCGACGGCAGTTACGGCGTGCCGGAAGGCATCATCTCGAGCTTCCCCTGCGTGTGCAAGGACGGCAATTACGAGATCGTCCAGGGTCTCGAGATCGACGAGTACAGCCGTGCCAAGATCGACGCCTCGGCCGCCGAACTGGTTGGCGAGCGCGACGCGGTGACCGAACTCGGCCTGATCTGACTCGAAGCGGTTCGAAACGGGGCATGTCGCCGCCGGTCGACGAACCGCTTCGACGAGATGTTCAAAACCCGAGTTGTGCGGTCGGATTTTCCCGCTTAGCGTTGCGGCGATGAGCGACAACTGGGGTTTCGAGACCAAGCAGATCCACGTCGGGGGCGACCCCGATCCGGCCACGGCGCGGCGGGCGGTGCCGATCTACCAGACCACGTCGTACGAGTTCCGCGATGTCGAGCACGCAGCCAACTTGTTCGGTCTCGCCGAAGTCGGCTTCATCTACACCCGGATCATGAACCCCACCCAGGGGGCACTCGAGGGCGCGCGTCAACGCTCTCGAGGGCGGCTGCATGACCGCGATCGGGATTCCCGGGGCGCTCGCCGTGGCATCCGGTCAGGCGGCCGAGACCCTCGCGATCCTCACGTTGTGCGAGTCGGGAGACCACTTGGTGGCATCTGCGTCGCTCTACGGCGGTACCTACAACCTGCTCCACTACACGTTGCCGAAGATGGGCATCGAGGTCACGTTCATCGACGACCCCGACGACATCGAGGCGTGGCGAGCAGCTGTGCAGCCCAACACCAAGGTGTTCTACGGCGAGGTGCTCGCCAACCCGCGCAACAACTTCCTCGACATCGAGAACATCGCCGACGTGGCCCACGAGCACGGGATTCCGTTCATCGTCGACAACACCGTGCCGACGCCGTACCTCGTGCAGCCGCTCAAGTGGGGTGCCGACATCGTGGTGCACTCGCTCACCAAGTTCATGGGTGGCCACGGCAACTCGATCGGTGGCGTCATCGTCGACGGCGGCACCTTCGATTACGGTGCATCGGGCCGCTTCGCCAACTTCACCGAGCCCGACCCCAGCTACCACGGGCTCGCCTATTGGCCGGCGCTCGGCCACGGCAGCTTCATCCTCAAGGCCAGGGTCCAGATGCTGCGCGATCTGGGCATGGCGATCGCGCCATTCAACGCCTTCCTCATCCTCCAGGGCCTCGAGACGCTGAGCCTCCGGATGGACAGGCATTGGGAGAACGCTCAACAGGTCGGCGAGTATCTCGACGCTCACCCTCAGGTGACCAGCGTGTCGTACGCCGGTCTCGAGTCGAGTCCCTGGCACGACCGCGCCCGCGTCTATGGCGCCGGCAAAGGGTACGGCTCGATCATCGCCTTCGACGTCGCGGGTGGCGCCGAGGCGGGCCAGAAGTTCGTCGAGGGGCTCACCTTGCACAGCCACGTCGCCAACATCGGCGACGTGCGCAGCCTCGTGATCCAACCGTCGACCACGACGCACAGCCAGCTGTCGGCCGACGAACAGGCCGCGGCCGGTGTCACGCCCGGACAGGTACGCCTGAGCGTGGGTCTCGAGTCGATCGACGACATCATCGCCGACCTGGATCAGGGATTCGCGGCCGTCGCCGGCTGACGCACAGCCACCGGCACGTCGCAGGCGCGACGCTGCGGTGACCGGTCGTTAACCTGCCCTCGGTGAAATCGGACGAGGGCATCTGGGCCGGTCGGTACCTGCCGGTCACGATCGCCAACCTGACGATCGTCGCGATCGCCGCGTTCGACGGGCTGGCGATCGTCGCCGCGCTGCCCGATATCACCGAGGATCTCGGCAACGTGGGTCTCGTGCCGTGGGTGATCACGGCCTACCTGGCGACCTCCGCGGTGGCGGTGATCGTCGCCGGCCCGGTGATCGACGCCATCGGTGTGCGGCGCACGTTCCGGATCACCGGCGTCTGGTTCCTCGTGTGGAGTGCTGCCGCGGCCGCGGCGCCGACCCTGCCGGTGTTGATCGCTGCCCGCGTCATGCAAGGGCTCGGCGGCGGCCTGGTGATCGCCGTGGCGCTCGCGGCGGTCGGCCTCACATATCCGCACCAACTGCGGCCGCGTGCGTTCGCCGCCAACTCGCTCGTCTGGGGTGGGATGGGATTCGGCGGGCCCGCCGTCGCCGGGGCATTGCTGACGATCGGTGACTGGCGGGCGATCTTCCTGGCGCAGCTGCCCCTGACCGCGTTGGCGCTCGCGGTCGGGTGGCGTTCGTTGCCGAGCACGCGCGATCGGCCGGGAACCGTGCACATCGACTGGACCGGCGTCGCGCTGTTGTCGATGGTGACGATCAGCTCGCTCGTCACCGTGTCGGAGATCGGCGCTCGGTGGTGGCTCGTCGGCGCCGGCCTGGCGGCCACGGTGGCGAGCGCGAGCGCCTACTGGCGCCACAGCGGCCGCATCCCCGATCCGGTTCTCCACCGTGAACACCTCACGAGATTCCCGTTGCGGTGGGTGCACGTCACGAGCGGGCTGATTCTGATCGCCGGCCTGGCGACCGACAACTATCTGCCGCTGTACGTGCAGACCACCCGCGGCCGTTCCGAGGGCGTGGCGGCCTTCTCGCTCGTGTTCCTCACCGTTGGCTGGACGGTCGGCTCGGTCGTGTACAGCCGAGCGCTGGACCGATGGCGCGAAACGGACGTGATCCTGCTCGGCGCCACCATGATCGTTCCGGCGCTCACGCTGTCCGGGTCGGCGATCGCGCTCGACTGGCCGCTCGCAGCGGTGCTCGCCGGGTTCGCATGGGTCGGTCTCTCGATCGGCTTCGTCTCGACGGCCGGGCTCACCCTGTTGCAGGCCAGCAGCGCCGAGGCCGAGATGGGCCGAACCAATGCCGCGCACCAGTTCATCCGGACCCTGTGCATCACCTACGGCGTCGCGTTGGGCGGAGCGATCCTGCTGCTTGTCGTCGACCGTCGCGTCGGTGACATCGAGGCGGTCCGCGATGTGCTGGCAGGCCAGGACGTCGAACTCGGTGAGCAGACCTCGAGCGCGATCGGTGCCGGGCTGGCATGGACCACGTTGGTCGCGATCGGCATCGCGATCGGGTGCCTGGTCGCCGGCCGACGGTTGGCGGTGGCGATGCGCGCGCCCTCGGAACGGTGACGCCCGGAACGGTCAATCGTCGTCGCGTTGGCGACGCAGGTACTCTTCGAACTCCGCTCCGAGATCGTCAGCCGACGGGATCGCCGCCTCGGCTCGACGGTCGTGTTCCTGCTCGAGCATGCGCACGTAGAACTGGAGCTGCACATCCCCTTCGACCACCTCGTCATGGAGCGACCGCCACCTTGCGATCTCGTCGGCGAGCTCGCCCTCGTCGGCGGGCACCGGAACGTTGAGCACATGTGACAGGTGGGTTTGCAGCGCTGCGACGGCCTGTGGGTGCTCGGCATTCATGAGGTAGTGGGGGACGCCGACTCGCAACGACACCGATGGGATGCCGGCGTCGGCCAACTCGGCCTGGATGACGCCCACAACACCGGTGACGCCCTGGTAGGTGGGCTGTCCGATACCGAGGCGGTGCGCCAGTTCGGCATCGGTGGTGCTGCCGGTGACGAGTGGTGTGCGGGTGTGCGGTACCGCCTCGGCGGCGGAACCGACCGTGACCACGGCCTCGCAGCCGAGTTCGCGTGCCACCGTGGCGATGCACCCCGAGTACGTGTGCCATGCGAGATGCGGCTCGACGCCGACGAGCACGACCAGGTCGCGGCCGCCTCGCCCGCGAACCACGTCGAACTGGTTCTCGGGCCATCGGATCACCCGCATCTCGCCCTCGTCGAACTCGACCTGTGGTCGTTCCTGGGTGAAGTCGTAGAACGGATCGGGGTCGATCTCGCCGATCGTGATCGCGGTATCGGCCGGAGCGAAGCGGTCGAGCGCGGTCGTGGCCGCGCCGCCGATATCGAACAGTCCGGTGAGGGCGATCAGCATCACGGGCGACCGCAACGGACCGAGGCCTTCGATCTCGAGTTGGAGCACGTCGTCGACCTTCACGATCATCAGTGTTTCAGACTGCGAGCGACTCGACGACGGCGTCGATGCAGTGGGTCAGCGCCTCGATATCGGCGGGGTCGATGGCGGGGAACATGCCGATCCGCAGCTGGTTACGGCCGAGCTTTCGATAGCTGTCGGTGTCGAGCACGCCGTTCGATCTCAGCACCGACGAGACGATCGTGGCGTCGATCGAGTCGTCGAGGTCGATCGTGGCGACGACGGATGAGCGCTTGTCGGGATCGGCGACGAACGGGGTCGCCCAGTCGCGGGCCTCGGCCCAGCTGTACATGATCGCGGCCGACTCGTCGCTGCGTCCGGCGCACCACTCGAGTCCACCGTTCGCATTCATCCACCCGACTTGCGCTTCGAGCATGATCAGCGTCGCGACGGCGGGTGTGTTGTAGGTCTGGTCGGAACGACTGTTGGTGAGTGCGATGCCGAGGTCGAGCGAGGCCGGCTGCCAGCGGTCGCCGGCGCCGATCCGTTCGATCCGCTCGACCGCTGTGGGAGCGCACGCCGCGAGCCACAATCCACCGTCGGCAGCGAAGCACTTCTGCGGAGCGAAGTAGTAGACGTCGACCTCGTCGGGCGTCCATCGCAGGCCGCCGGCTCCCGAGGTGGCGTCGACGGCGACGAGCGCGCCCTCGTCGGTGCCGACCGGTCGCGCCAACCGCATCGCGACGCCGGTCGAGGTTTCGTTGTGGGTGAGGGCGTAGAGATCGATGCCCTCGGTGGCGACGGGCATCGGATGATCGCCCGGCGGGCTCTCGACAATGCTCGGCCCGTCGAGATGGGGCGCGCCCGCACATGCCTCTGCGAACTTCGACGAGAACTCGCCGAACACCAGATGTTGGCTGCACTGTTCGACCAGTCCGAACGTAGCGGCGTCCCAGAACACCGTCGTCCCGCCGTTGCCGAGCACGATCTCCCAACCGTCCGGCAGCGAGAACAGCTCGGCCAATCCGGAGCGCACCGAGCCGACGAGCGCCTTGACCTGGGGCTTGCGGTGGGAAGTGCCCATGATCGAGGTCGAGGCGGCGACCACGGCATCGATCTGCGCCGGTCGGACCTTCGAGGGGCCGCAGCCGAAGCGGCCGTCGACCGGCAGGATCGATGCGGGAAGTCGGATGTCCTGAGGATCCACGGGTCCAGCATGTCAGCGGTGCACGGCGCTTCCACGTGGTGCGCTTCACGATTCGTTTCGTATTCGGCGCGCCTTGTTTCGCTGGTTCGCCTTGTTCGTTTCGCGGTCGCTGCGTTGAGTGGGAGAGGTCCCGAACACCCGACCAACAGGAGAGATCATGAAGATCCGATACACCATTGCGGCAGTTACCGCCGCTGCCGGCCTTGCCGCCGTGCCAGCCATTGCGAACGCCGACTACGGACACTCGACTGCGACCTATCGGGTCACGGTCGAGAACATCGCGACCGGCTTCCAACCCCTGTCGCCCGCGGGCGTCGTCGTGCACAGCCGCTGGACCGACGTCTGGAACACCGGTTCGCCGGCCACGGCAGCGGTGGCGGCGGTCGCCGAGGACGCCAATGTGCCGGTCTTCGTCGACACGTACTCCCAGGTTCGTGGCGTCTCCGAGGCGCTGGTCGGCGGCGGCGGCCCGATCGGGCCGATGGGGTCGTACACGTTCGAGATCGACGCCCGCCGCGGCGACCGGTTGAGCCTCGTGAGCATGCTGGTCAACACCAATGACGGCTTCACCGGCCTCGACTCCGTGAAGCTCGGTCGCGGTACCCAGGTGTTCAAGGTGGGAGCGTACGACGCCGGCACGGAGCAGAACACCGAGCGGACATCCGACATCCCGGGTCCGTGTTGCGGGAATCCCTTCGTGCGTGTCCCGGAGGGCGGCGTCATCAGCCATCACGCCGGTATCACCGGCATGGGCGATCTCGACCAGAGCACGTACGGCTGGGAAGGCCCGGTCGCCAGGATCACCATCGAACGCGTCGACTGACGCCGGTATCCGAACGTTCGACGAGTTGGGAGTTGTGCCTGGCGCAACTCCCCACTCGCATCTCTGGGTGCTTTCGGACGCGGATTCGAGCGGTTTGTCTGGCACCATTGGTGTCGTGAACCGAACTTCGAAACGCCTCGCCGCCATCGCCCCCTCTGCGACCCTTGCGGTCGACGCAAAGGCAAAAGCGCTCCAGGCAGCCGGCGAGAACGTGATCGGGTTCGGGGCGGGCGAGCCCGACTTCCCGACTCCGGCCCACATCGTCGAGGCCGCCGTCGCTGCCTGCCGCGATCCGAAGAACCACCGTTACACGCCGGCCGGGGGTCTGCCCGAGCTCAAGCAGGCGATCGCCGCCAAGACACAGCGCGACTCCGGCTTCGAGATCGACGCCAGTCAAGTGCTCGTGACGAACGGAGGCAAGCACGCGGTGTACACGGCGTTCGAAGCCCTGTGCGATCCCGGTGACGAGGTGCTCCTTCCGGCTCCGTACTGGACGACCTATCCGGAGGCGATCACGCTGGCGGGTGGTGTGCCGGTCGTCATCGACACCACCGACGAGACCGGATTCAAGGTCACGATCGATCAGCTCGAATCGGCGCGTACCGATCGCACGAAAGTCCTGTTGTTCGTCAGCCCCGACAATCCGTCGGGTGCTGTGTACAGTCCCGCCGAGGTCCGGGCGATCGGTGAGTGGGCGCTCGAGCACGGCGTCTGGGTGGTCACCGACGAGATCTATGAGCACCTCACCTACGGCCGTCACGAGTTCGCCTCGATGCCCACCCTGGTGCCCGACATCGCCGACCAGTGCCTCGTGCTCAACGGCGTCGCCAAGACCTATGCGATGACCGGTTGGCGAGTCGGCTGGTTGATCGGCCCCAACGACATCGTCAAGGCGTGCACCAACTTCCAGAGCCATGTCACCTCGAACGTGTCGAACGTCGCGCAGCGCGCCGCATTGGCCGCCGTCTCCGGTTCGCTCGACGACGTGAAGATGATGCGCGAGGCCTTCGCGCGGCGGGGCACCAACATGCACCGTTTGCTGAACGACATCGACGGCGTCAGCTGCATCGAACCGCAGGGCGCGTTCTACTGCTTCCCGAACGTGTCGGGCCTGCTGGGCCGCGACATCAATGGGCATTCGGCGGCGACCACGCTCGAACTCGCCGATCTCGTGCTCGAGCAGGCGAAAGTGGCATTCGTGCCGGGCGAGGCGTTCGGCGCCCCCGGGTACGCCCGTTTCAGTTTCGCGCTCGGCGACGAGGCCATGGAAGAGGGCATCCGGCGCATCGCCGAACTGGTCGGCTGAACGCCGAGAGTGCCGTCGTCTCGTGGTGATCGCGAAGGGTGAACACGTCACGCAGCCGTTCATGCAGTAGAAACAGGTCGATGCGATCGAGCGAGCGGTTGAACGCAAAGACGAATGAATGGGCGGCGCGGCTCGCGGCGGCCATGGCCACCGAGGATGCCATCAAGATCACGGATCGGTTGCTCGAAACGATCGATGAGGTGTCGCGGAACCGGTGGGAAGCGGCCACGCAGCGCGCGGCGGAGCTTCCGGGCGATATCCGACCGGAGAAGATCAAGGCATTGACCGACTCGTTTTCACGCGAGCTCGGGGTCGCCGGCGCGGCGGCGGGAGCTGCGGCGGTTGCGCCGACGGTCGGAACCGCGGCAACGATGTTGGCGGCCGCCGCCGAACTCGGCTGGTTCACCACTCGTGCCGGAGACCTGATCCTCACGATCGCCGCGGCCCACGGTCGCCCCGCCCCGTCGGTCGACGAGCGACGCGCTTGGGTGCTCGCCGTGCTGATCTACGGCAGCTCGGCCAAGGACGGCATCTCCCGGGCGATCAACGAGGCGTCGATCGGGGTGGCGCCGATGGTCGACCGCCGTATTCCGCTGGCGACGCTGCAGATGGCCAATCGGGTGATGAGCAGATCGCTGCTGCGCCGATACGGCTCGCGGCGCGCAGCCATCGCCCTGGGTCGCGCGCTCCCGATCGGCATCGGCGCGTTCATCGGCGGCAGCACCAACTACACGGCGATCCGAACCCTGGCCCGCAATGCCGACCAGTTCTTCGCCCGTCTGCCGTACTCGGCGATCGACGTCGATTCGACCGACGTCACCGGCCGGTTGCTCGGCGCGTGACCTCGCCCGGCTGTCGTGGCACAGTGTTCGACGGCTCTTGGAATGAACCGGTCGAATGAACCGGTTGATGAGCCGGTTGATGAGCCGGTCGAATCCGGCCGGTCGGTCACTCGGGTAGGTTGGGTTGGGCGGCCATCGCCTTGACCGACGTCGTCGGTTGCATCGGTGTGACCGCCCGGGTGAGGCTGCGATGTCGACGGTGACTCTGCGAGGGTTGGGCAAGACCTATCCGGATGGTCACGTCGCAGTGCGTGATATCGATCTCGAGATCGCCGACGGCGAGTTCTTCGTGCTCGTCGGGCCGTCGGGGTGTGGCAAGACCTCGGTACTGCGAATGATCGCCGGGCTCGAAGAGATCACCACCGGCAATGTGCTCGTGAACGGGATCAGCGTGAAAGGCGTTCTGCCTCGCAACCGAAACCTGGCGATGCTGTTCCAGAGCAGTGCCCTGTACCCGCACCTGACCGTCCGCGAGAACCTCTTGTTCCCGCTCCAGATGGCGCACGTCGGCAAGCGGAAGGCAGCGGCGAAGGTCGTGGAGACGGCGCGGCTGCTCGGCCTCGAGCGGCACCTCGACAGGATGCCCGGCGCCTTGAGCGGTGGTGAACGGCAGCGCGTCGCGATGGGGCGCGCAATGGTCCGCCGGCCCGATCTGATGATGATGGACGAGCCGATGTCGAACCTCGACGCCAAACTGCGCACGGATCTGCGGGCCGAACTGCACGCGATGCAGCGCCGCCTCGGCGTCACGACCGTATATGTCACCCACGATCAGGTCGAGGCGATGTCGCTCGGTGATCGAGTCGCCGTGATGCGGGCCGGTCGAATCGTGCAGTGTGCGGCACCGATCGAGATCTTCCGACGGCCCGCCGATACCTACGTCGCCCAGTTCATGGGGAGCCCGCCGATGAACCTGCTCGGCGCCGTCGTGGTTCGCGAAGGATCGGGACCCGGGCTGCGGATCGGCCCCTACCGAGTGCCGCTCGGTGTGGACGCTCGCCGGTGGCCCGGCCTCGATCGGTTGGTGGGGCACGAGGTGATCGTCGGCATCCGTCCCGAGGCGTTCCGTCGCGATCCGCTCGGCGAGTTCGAGCTGAGCGTTCGGTTCCACGAACACGTCGGTCCAGTCCGGTGGGTACACGCCTTGATCGATGCACCGGTGATCCGAGCGGTGGAGGTCGTCGGCGACGAACGTCACGATGCCGGCCTGACCATCTCCGGGTCGGGTGTCGACGAATCGGCAGACGCGGCGACGATCATCGCCACGGTCGACGGGCACGACCACGTCAACCGATGGGCGCCGCTGCGGCTGTCGGTCGATGTCCGTCAGCTTCATCTGTTCGACCCCGACACGGGTGCTGCGATCGAGGCGATCGAACGTGACGCCGATCCGGGCCGCGGAGCTCGCGAGCACTCGCAGATCTCCTGATGAATCGACCTGCCTGCGGGCCTGGCAGACCCCGACGGACCCGGTCTGACGCGCCGTGCCGGCCGGAGCGCGTGAACGAGGTGGTGGGGATGTCTCAGATGTCGACGTGGGTGCCGATGTCGACGCTGCGGTCGCGCGGCAGACCGAAATAGATCGCCGGATCGCCGGCATTGCGGAACAGAAACACGAACAGGCGTTCGCGCCACATCGCCATGCCGGGCCGCTCGGTGGCGGTGACGCGTTCACGGCCCAGGAAGTAGGTCGTCTGCTGGGGGTCGAACGTGAGGCCATCGGCCATCAAGGAGCGGAGGTCTTCGGCGAGATTCGTCTCGTCGGTGAAGCCGTAGCGCATCTCGAGGCTGTGGAAGCCCATGCCGTGATGCGTCAGACGGTCGCGCTCGGCCCGGTTCACGTGGGCTCGATCGTCAGTGGTGACCGACACGATGACGATCGTGTCGTGCAGGCTGTCGTTGTGGCGGATGTTGGCCAGGAGAGCGGGCGGGACCTGACCGGGGGTGCGATGGAGATAGACCCCGGTTCCCGGATGCCGCATCGGGGGGTTCTTGGCGAGACCCACGAGGAAGCGATCGATCGTGAGTCCCTCCCGAGCGACGCGAGCAGTGAGCAGACGTCGACCGGTGCCCCACGTCGTGAAGATCGTGAAGCCGACGATCCCGATCAGCAGCGGGATCCAGCCACCTGAGGGCACCTTGAACAGGTTGGCGACGACGAACGCCAGGTCGAGCGCGAACAGGGGAGTGGTGACCGCAACGATCCTGATCGTCGACCATCCCCACCGTTGTTTGGCGATCGCCGCGATCAGCACCGTGGTGATGATCATCGTCAAGGTGACGGCGACGCCGTAGGCCGCTGCGAGTCGCGTCGACGACTGGAACGTGAGCACCAACGTGAGGCAGGCGGCCAACAGGAACCAGTTGACGCTGGGCACGTAGACCTGGCCGCGCTGGTCGGCCGAGGTCTGCACGGTCCGCATCCGGGGCAGATATCCCAGGTTGACAGCCTGCACGGTGAGCGAGAAAGCGCCGGTGATCAACGCCTGCGACGCGATCACGGTCGCCCCGGTCGCCAGCACGATCAGCGGCCAGTGTGCCCACTCGGGCGCGAGCAGGAAGAATGGGTTCTCGATCGCCTCGGGATCGTTGAGCAGCAATGCGCCCTGTCCGAGATAGTTGATCACCAGCGCGGGGAGCACCAGGAAGAACCAGCCGTGTTGGATCGGGGAACGCCCGAAGTGTCCCATGTCGGCGTACAGCGCCTCGCCGCCGGTGACCACGAGGAACACCGACCCGAGCACCAGGAAGCCGCGGCCGCCGTTGTCGATGAAGAAACGCGCCGCGTAGGTGGGATCGAGTGCCTTCAGCACTCGCGGTTCGGTTGCCAATTCGTTGGCACCGAGCAGGGTGAGCACGGCGAACCACGCCAGCATCGCCGGGCCGAAGAAGCGCCCGATCAACGCGGTGCCGTGTCGCTGGACCGAGAACAAGACCACCAGGATGATCGCCACGATCGGCACCACGAAGTGGTCGACCGACGGAGCCGCGACCTCGACGCCCTCGACCGCCGACAGCACCGAGATCGCCGGGGTGATCATGCCGTCGCCGTACAGCAGGGCCGTGCCGAACAAGGCGAGCAACACGAGCAACCGGTTGCGCCTGCCGCCCCCGGTGACGAGCGCCCCGAGAGCGAGGATGCCACCCTCGCCGTTGTTGTCGGCGCGCATGACGATCAGTAGGTACTTGATCGTGATCACGATGATCAGCGACCAGAACATGAGCGAGAGCACCCCGAGCACGTTCGCCTCCGATACGGCGAGGTCGTGCTCGCCGGCCAGGGACTCGCGGAAGGCATAGAGCGGACTGGTCCCGATGTCGCCGAAGACCACACCGAGCGCGCCGACCGTCAGCGCGACGCGGCCACCGTGTGCTGCTCGGTGGCCGCTCACGCGGTGCCGTCCGGCTGAGCGCGGCCCGGAACGGATACGACGGCATGGATGTCGGAGATCATCGCCTCCAACGCCTTGATGCGGTTCACAGCATCGAGATTGGTCTGGTAGTCGGATGTCGCGAGCTCGGCGGCGATCTGGTCGGAGCGACGGGCGGCGATCAACAGGATCGCGCCCTGCATGGCGGCCACACACGACAGGATCAGGTTCAACAGGATGAACGGATACGGGTCGAATCCGACGTTGCGATTTCCGAGCATCCATCCGAACAGGAAGATGATGGCGCCGAACACGAACATCCACGAACCCATACCGTTGCGCAACCGGTCGGCGGATCGTTCGCCGAAGCTGAGTTCGTGATCGGCTCGAACGCCGGGATGGCGCACCCAGACGTCACGCGTGAGTCGAAAGCGCCAGTCGTGCAACCTCATCACATCTCCATTTGCTCGGAAGCACGCAAACTAGTGCCGCACCGATCAAGATCGTGAGCAAAGGCCGAGCTCGATGTTCGTCAGCTCGACGTCCGTCGATCGCGCATCTGGGCCACGGTCCGCCCGGCGCCCCAGTCGTTGTGTTCGAGTGCCAGGAGCATCGCTGCCAAATTGCGGTCGCGGATCCGTTCCAGCTCGCGCACGCCATAGTGCCCGGACTGCTCGTCGGATTGCTCGGCGATCGTGTCGATCAGTTCGTCGGTGAGCTCGGGGACGTCCATCAGCTTCGTCCACGGCCATGAGAGGCACTCGCCGAACTGGGCGATGAAGTGCCGCATTCCGCCCAAACCACCGGCGATCCGATACGTCTCGAACAGGCCCATCTGGGCCCACCGCAAGCCGAACCCGTAGCGGATCGCGTCGTCGATCTCTTCGGTGGTCGCGACACCGTCGTTCACGAGCCACAGCGCCTCGCGCCACACCGCCTCGAGCAGACGATCGGCGATATGGGCGTCGATCTCGGCACGCACGTGGAGGGGGTGCATCCCGATCGACTGGTAGATCGAGCGCGCCCGATCGATGACGTCCGTCGCCGTCGCCGTCCCGCCGACCAGCTCCACCAGGGGAAGCAGGTAGACCGGGTTGAACGGGTGGGCGACGATCAGCCGTTCGGGCCGACCGAGCGGCTCTGCGAGCACTGAGGGTCGGAACCCCGATGTCGACGAGGCGATGATCGTCGTCGCCTCGGTTGCTGCGTCGATGGCGGCGAGCGTACGATGCTTCACCTCGATCCGCTCGGGCACGCTCTCGACGACGAGCTCGGCTCCCGCGCAGGCATCCGCGATCGATTCGCAGATCGTCAGCGAGCCGATCAGCCCGGGTGGTGGCTCGAGCTCCATCTGACGCCAGGCCTGACGGGCGTTGGTGAAGACCTCGTCGAGTACCTCGGCGACATCGTTGGCGGGATCGAAGACCGCTACGTCGACCCCGCACAGTCGGAGCCGTGCAACCCAGCCGGCCCCGATCACGCCGCAGCCGATCGCAGCCGCCCGCGCGATCTCGGCGTCAGGCATGCTTGGTCAGCTCGAGGTCGGAGCGCACCTCGTCGGGACCCTTGATGCCGTAGCCGATGCTCTCCAGGATCTCGACCGCGCGTGTGACGAGCTCCGCATTGGTGGCCAGCCTGCCGCGGCCGAGATACAGGTTGTCCTCCAACCCGACCCGTACGTTGCCGCCGGCGATCGCCGACAGGGCCACGTACTCGAGCTGGCGACGGCCGATCGAGAACGCACTGAACGTCCACGAGTCGGGCAGGTTGTTGACCATCGCCATGAAGGTGTTGATGTCGGGCGGCGCACCCCACGGCACACCCATGCAGAGCTGGATCATCACGGGGTCGTCGATGAGGCCCTCGTCGGCCAACGCCTTGGCCTGCCACAAATGACCTGTGTCGAAGGCCTCGATCTCGGGGCGCACGCCGAGCGCTTGGATCTGACGGGCCATCGCCTTGAGCGTGGCGGTGCTGTTGGTCATGATGTAGTCGCCCTCGCCGAAGTTCATGGTGCCGCAGTCGAGGGTGCAGATCTCGGGCATGATCCGGCGCACGTGCTCGAGCCGTTCGGTGGCGCCGGCCATGTCGGTGCCGGCCTCGTCGACCGGGAACGGCTGCTCGGCCGATCCGAAGGTGAGATCCCCACCCATTCCGGCGGTGAGGTTGATGACCACGTCGACGTCGCTGGCGCGCACGCGCTCGACCACCTCCGCGTACAGGTCGGGTTCGCGAGCGCCCGCCCCGGTGATGGGATCGCGCACGTGGATGTGGGTGACGGCGGCGCCGGCGCGGGCGGCGGCGATGCAGTCGTCGGCGATCTGTTCGGGTGTGACCGGAACCTTGTCGCTCTTGCCGACGGTGTCGCCGCTGCCGGTGACGGCGCACGTGATGAACACGGAACTCATGCTGGAACCTCTTGGCTGCTGGTCTGGGTGGTGCTGGTCTGGGTGGTGCTGGTCTGATCTGTCGAGGGGCGACGGACTCGGCCGCGGCGCAGGACCCGAAGGCGCGAGTAGAAGTCGTCGTGATCGGCATAGCACCCGCGCAGATGGCGCGCCCCGCTGCTCTCGAAGGCGTCGCGCCCGTGCAGGATGCGCCGGTTGTCGAAACCGACCAGATCGCCCGGCCGGAACGGGTACGCGACCTGGAAGCGCGGATCGCGGGCCATCTCGGCGAACACCCGCAACGATTGATAAGCACGCGGCATGTCCGCGGTGTCCATGTGCGGAGCGCTGCGCACCGGGTAGAACGCCCGCAGGGTGAGGGGCTGGCGCGCCGCGCCGTGGTCGATGATCGGACCGATCCAGCGGTGCTCGGCGTCCTGGGCGCGGTTCATGAACACCCACTCGAGCGTCGTGAGGGCCTCGTAGGCGTCGGGGTGCTCGGTACGGATCGCCTCGGCGACGGCCCAGCCATCGCTCATACGCGACCAACCACCCTGCACCGTGTTCTCGACGCAGTGGAGGAACTGGAACCCCGGTGGCACCTCGCGGGTGGGAAGATCGGTGTGCTGGCCGAGGTCGAGTCCTGTGTAGGCAGTGGAGTCGGGGTTGGGTTTGAGCTGCACGCTCCACACGGGCCCGAAGTTGGTGTCTCGGATCGGCCCGACGTGGCTGATCAGCCGGCCGACGAAGTCGAGGTCCGTGGGCGTGTTGGTGAGACGGCACAGCCCGTACTGCACGAGCGTCGCGATCCATTCGTCGAGCACATCATCGTCGGCGAGGATGTTCGAGCCGTCGATCGTCGGTGGCTCGGAGAAGTCGGCCCCCGTCCACATCTGCGGCGCAGGCAGCGAGGTGGCGGGGAGATGGGCGTCGTCGGCGACGTAGCGCAGCCAGCCGGGGTGGACGCGAACCGTGCGCCCGTCGTTCCAATCCAGCGTCAAGGCGCCATCGTCGTCGATGGATGCCGCCACCAGATCGGACGACGCAGGCAGGTCGCGGGGCTCGAGCATCGATTCGTGGGTGAGTGGTTCGAGTCCGTATCCCTCGGCGTTCTCGGCGAGCCACAGCGAATAGGCATCGAAGGTGGTGCCATCGGGCCACGTCAACTCGACGAACCCATCGACGAGCCGAGCGGAGGCGAGGGGCCACCAGGCGTGGGGAATGAAGTCAGGAGTCAACGGCGCGTCGTGCAAGGCGGTCCCCGATCTGGTTCACCAGTATGTCCTATTGATTAGGACGTCCTATTTGTGTTCAGATTGCAGCGTATGAGTGATCGGGGCACCGCGTCAAGGCCTGTATCGAGACCCTCGACGAGACCGGTCGGCCCGGTGCACCGCGCCTTCGGGTTGCTCCAGCTCGTGGTCGCCGCCGACGAACCGGTGGGGGTCCGTGAATTGGCGCGGCGCTCGGGATTGTCGAAGTCGACGACGGCTCGGATGCTGGGCATTCTCGACGAACTCGGCATGGTCGAGCGAACCGCGGCCGGCGCCGCTCGGCCCGGTGCCGGCCTCGCTGTTCTGACCCGCCGGGTCGGTCGGTCGCCGGCCATGATCCGCGAGCTGCTGCGTCCGCTGATCGCCGAGATGGAGCGGGTCTATGGCGAGAACGCTGCCGTCGGCATCGACGATGGCGACGGGTTCTTGTACCTCGACAGTGCTCGTTCGCAGACGGCTGTCCAAGTCGCCGATCCCGCCGGCGTCTCGTATCCGTTCCACCTCGTGGCCCCTGGACTGATGGCGATGACGGATTGGTCGCCCGACCGATTCGACGCATATGTGGCACAGCCGCTCGCCGTCGCCACCGAATACTCCGTCGTCGACGTCACCTTGATCCGTCGCCGGCTCGATTCTGCGCGCGAGCGAGGTTTCTGCTGGACGAATCAGGAACTCGACCTCGACGTGAACGGTGTGGCCGCTCCCATCCGCGACGCCAGCGGCCGGCAAGTTGCGGTTGCCACGCTGTACGGACCCGCCTACCGGCTCAATGCTACCCAGTCGCCGGATCTCGGCCCCCGGCTGGCCGCCTTCGTCGCCGAGCGCTCGGAAGGCCTGCTCGCCAGCTGAGCCTGCGGCGACGCGTTCATCGCCCGCGAGCGCCTGAGAACCCGGGCTGTCGAACGTCGTGTGGGCGGAGGCTCAGTGTGCCAGCGCCCGGCGATGCATCCGGGTGGCGACGACTTCGACCCCGATCACGAGCGCACAACCGGCGATCGCCAGCAGGACCGGCACCGTCACATCGTCGGCCGGCCAGTTGAGATCGGTGGTCTTGGTACCGAGCGGCCACGGCCACAACACCCGCAGCGAGCCCAGCATCAGCCCCACCATCGCCGCCATCACCAGGTCGTGATGATGTTCGAGCGCCCAGGTCAGTGCGGTCGAGAACAGCGCCAGACCGACGACGCATCCGAGGGCGAAGGTGCCGAGGACCACGAGGTCACGCTCGTTGACTGCGCCGAGCACCTCGGTGTACATGCCGATCATGACGAGGATGAAGGACCCGGAAATGCCGGGCAGGATCATCGCACAGATCGCCAGTGCTCCTGCCAAGAAGAAGATCCACCACGACTTCGTGACGATCTCGGCCGTTCCTTCGACGACCTCGGTGTCGCTGCGCAACCCGAGCACGAGGAAGAGAGCGACGGCGACGGCCACGATCGTCGCGATCTGCGGGGGGCCGACCGAGCGGATCATCCGCCAGGCGACCGTGAGCGAGCCGATCACGAGCCCGAAGAACAGCGCCGCCATCCGCACGGGCTGTTCATCGAGGAGTCGCTGGATCACCGAGGAGAGCACGGCAACGGCCGTGAGAATCCCCGCCAGCAGCGACAGCAGCCAGACCCACTCGACCTGACGGATCGTCGTGCCGAAGCCCTCGAGGTCGCCCGTCAACAGGGCTTTGAGCGATTGCGCCCCGGTGTGCACGTTACTGATCAGGCGCTCGTAGATGCCGAGCACGAGTGCCACCGTTCCGCCCGACACACCGGGAACGATGTCGGCGGCGCCCATCACGAAACCTCGTACGACTTGCGCGGCGGGAGTGGGAATCGACACGAGGGGGCAGGCTAGTGGTGGCCCGACCAAGACCCATCACACCACTCCATCACGACGTCCATCACAACAGGCGGGCTCACATGCACAGCTCCCAGGGCCCGAGCTCGGCGACCGCCCAGATACCGGCGAGCGCGAAGGTCAGCGCGATCACGCACCAGACATGGACGTTGCGGCCCGCCTGCTTGGCCAACACCCCGGCGACGATCGGCATCGCCACCCAGAACACCGTGGCGACCGACAACCACAACCGGGCCCGTCCGACGTCGACGGTGCCGTCGAACCCGCCGGAGCGGCAGGTGTTGAGCGTGATGTTGCTGATCAACCAGGCGACGACGAACGCAACGGATCCGACGATGCTGCCGACGATCCCGACCGCGATGGCTGCGGCCCCTGCCGGTCGTTGTCGGGCGGCGGGCTCGAACGGCGGCGGGGGCGGCCATCGTGCTGATCCGGTCGGGACGTCGGCGTGGTGCATGCCGACACCATCGCGGCTCGGCCGGCATCTGTGAATCGGGAGAACTCCCCAGGCGCCCCTGGGTTCGATCGTCTTGCGATCGGCCGTTCTTCGCCGTTGGGGCTGAGCCGTCGTATCGTCGTTGGTGGAAGGAGCAGACGATGTCGACAGCCATTTCCCTCCGAAACGTCGTCAAGACGTTCGGCCCGACCCGGGCGCTCGACGGTCTCGACCTCGAGATCACCACGGGCGAGGTGCACGGCTACCTGGGACCGAACGGGTCGGGCAAGTCGGTCACGATTCGCACGTTGCTCGGTCTGCTGCGTCACGACAGCGGCGAGGTGCGTCTGCTCGACGGCGACCCGTGGCGTGACGCAGTCGCTCTGCACCGGCGCCTCGCGTACGTGCCTGGCGACGTCAGCTTGTGGCCGAACCTGTCCGGTGGTGAGATCATCGACTACTTCGCCCGGCTCCGGGGGGACCTCGACACGGCCAAGCGCGATGAGCTGATCGAGCGCTTCGAACTCGATCCGCGCAAGAAGGCGGGCACCTACTCGAAGGGCAATCGACAGAAGGTTGCACTGGTGCTCGCCTTGTCGTCGAGTGCCGAGCTGCTGCTGCTCGACGAACCGACGGCCGGCCTGGATCCGCTGATGGAGACCGTGTTCCAGGACTGCATCCTGTCCGTCGCCGAAGAGGGTCGCACCGTGATGCTGTCGAGTCACATTCTGGCCGAGGTCGAGAAACTGTGCGACCGCGTCACGATCATTCGACATGGGCGCACCGTGCAATCGGGAACGCTCGATGACCTTCGCACGACGACTCGGACCGCCATCACCGTGTCGACCGATCGCCCGGTGACCGGGCTCGAGACGACCGTGGGAGTGCACGCCGTGCGAGCAGACGAGGCGTTCCTTCGATTCGAGGTCGACAACGCGGCGCTCGGTGAGGTGATGCGACACCTCGCGGGGTTCGGAGTCCGATCGCTGGTCAGCCAGCCGCCGACGCTGGAGGAGCTGTTCCTGCGTGAGTACGGCGACGACCTCGCCGCGAACGGTGCGGGGATGGCGCCGTGACGACGTTGCTGGCCCGAGCGACGTTGGTGACCGGAACCCACGACCTCCCGTCACCGACGAGACCGCTCGCCGGGTTCGGTCACCTGTTCCGGTTCATGGTGCGCCGTGACCGTCTGCGTGCGCCGGTGTGGATCGTGTCCGTCGTCGGCATCTTCGCGGCGTCGGTCGCGAGCGTGGTCGGCTTGTACAAGACCCCCGCCGATCTGGAGGAGTATGCATCCCTCGCTCAGGCGGACGTCGCACTCAAGGCGTTCGCCGGCCCGGGCTACGGGCTCGACGACCCGACCCTCGGTGCGGTGGTCATGAACGAGACCTTGGTGTACACGCTGATCGCTGTGGCGCTGATGTGCAACTTCCTGCTGATCCGCCACACCAGGGCCGAAGAGGAGACCGACCGGGCCGAACTGGTCAGGGCGGCCTGCGTCGGGCGGCTTGCGCCGCTCGCTGCGGCCGTCGTGTGGGTGGCGGTCGTCGACATCGTCGTGGCCGTTGGATTGGCGCTGAGCCTGCTTGCGTTCGGCCTCCCCGCGACCGGCACGCTGGCGTTCGCTGCGATCGCGTGTGGCACCGGCCTGGTGTTCATCGGGGTCGCGACCACTGCTGCACAGATCGCCAGCAGTGCCAGAGCGGCGAACGCCGCAGCGGGTACGACGCTCGGCGTGTTCTTCATGATGCGCGCGGTCGGCGATCTGGGGACCAGCTGGGTGACGTGGCTGTCACCACTCGGATGGGCGCAGTCGATCCGGGCGTTCGACGACGAACGGTGGTGGGTCCTCATCCCTCTGGTGCTGGGTGCCGGCGGGTTGACTGCAGTCGGCGTCGTGTTGTCGGCGCGGCGCGACCTCGGCGCCGGGTTCTTCACGCAGCGTCCCGGCCCGGTCGCGGCGAGCCCGCATCTGGCGACGCCACTCGCCCTCGCGACGCGTCTCGTGCGCACCTCGCTGATCGCGTGGACGATCGGCCTGGCGATCCTCGGCTTCTTCTTCGGGCTGGTCGCCGACCAGGCGGAGAAGATGCTCGAGAGCGAAGCGATCGCCGAGTTCTTCGCCCAGTTCGGTGTCGGAACTCCCACCGAGATCTTCCTGGCCACGACCGTGCTGATGCTTGCTCTGACGGCGTCCGGCTACACCGTGTCGACCGTGCTGCGCCTGCGAACGGAGGAGTTCGCCGTTCGAGCCGAACCGGTGTTGGCGACGCCGGTGAGCCGCCACCGGTGGATGTTCAGCTACCTGACGGTGGCCGCAGCCGGGACGATCGTCGTGATGCTGGTGAGCGGATTGGCGACCGGGCTCGGCACCGCCGCCCAATTGGGAGGCGGCGGCGAGATCCTCCCGGTGCTCGGAGCCGTGCTGGCGATGGTCCCTGCCCTCCTCGTGCTGGCGGGGCTGACGTTCGCCCTGGTCGGTTGGCGTCCGAGGTGGGCGCCGGTCGCGTGGGCGGGCGTCGCTGTCAGCGCCGTCGTCGGTCTGCTCTCGGAGACCTTGCACCTGCCGCAGTGGACCCGCAACGTGTCGCCGTTCCAGCACGTACCGGCGTTGCCGGCGGCGTCATTCGAATTGCGGCCGCTCGTGCTGCTCCTGGTTGTGGCGGCCGGACTTGTTCTCATCGGGCTGGTGGCCATGAACCGGCGCGACATCGGTTAGCCGAACGCGGCGCCGGTTCATGCGGGCCATCCGGCATCCGGACGCCGGCCCGCCCCGGAATCTCGGTGGTCGCCTGAATCGAACCGAGGCGTCGCGGAGGTGGCGCCGGTGTGCCGGTGGCGGGCAGCAGCGGGGCGACTCGTCAGGTGCAGACGAACTCTGCCGGCATCGTGACATCGAGCAATTCGCAGTCGCCGGTCGGGTCGGACAACCGATACGCGAGTCCGCCGGGAATGGCGATGCTGTCACCGTGTGCCAATCGCACGGGCTCGCTGCCATCGGCTTCGAACGTGGTCTCGCCGTTCAGCACGACGATCTGGGAGAACTCGGTGTCGTGGGCCACCCATGCCTCGTCGGCCCGGCCTGCCGGTCGGGCGACTCGTACGCCCGCCAGACCCTGGGTGGCGGCGCCGATCCCGCTGTCGCGATACTCCCAGCCGCCGATCCGCCAGGGCTGATACGGAGCGCCCTCGGCGACGTGGCGCACCATCCGTTGGCCGTCCCATTCGCGCGACGGGTCACCCTGGGCGTTCGGGAGCGGCATCGACCAGTCGGCGATCGTCTCGTGTTCGGCGGGACAGCCGATCTCGATCACCTCGAGACCTGCCGAGCTCTCCAGTACCCGATGTCTGATCTCGGGCGGCTGGATCACGCAGTCACCGGCCCGCAGCACGAAGGGCTCGCCCTGGTCCTCGTAGGCAACCTTCACCCAACCCGACTTCACGAAGATCAGCTGGAAGCGGACCTTGTGGAAGTGCACGTAATCGGGCACGGGCCCTCCGTCGGGAATCGTGATGTGGGAGGCGATGAAGCGACCTCCCCATCGATCGGGAATCAGATCCCGATACCGCATGCCGGCCCGGCCAACGCCGGACTCGCCGGTATTGCGGGAGATCACCAGCGACGGCTGGTTGTCGGGCAGCACGTACGCAACGTTCAGGGGGCGGCGCTCGATGACCGAGCCACCCGGAAGGGTGACCGAGTCACCCGGCTCGTCGGTGAGCAGATGCAGGATCACCGGACGAGGGGTGGGGGAGGACTCGAGGCGCAACCGCACGCCGAGCCCCGACACGATCGCCGTCGAGGGCGAATCAGCGGGAAAGATGACGTCGACACGGAAGCCGAACCGGTCGAGCAGCAGTGCCAGATCATCGGAGAATCGGTCGGTAGCCACCACCACGTGGGCGCTCTTGGTCACGTTCATGACGGTACACAGCCGATGATGTCGGACGTGTGTCCACCGCCCGACGTTCCAGGTGACCTGGTCGTGCTCAGTAGTCGATCCCGCGTTTGGCGCGGATGCCCTGCTGGTAGGCGTGCTTGATCTCGGTCATCTCGGTGACGGTGTCGGCGACCGCGATCAGTTCACCAGGGGCGTCACGGCCGGTGACCACGATGTTCACGTGATCGGGCCTGCCGGCGATCGTGGCGACCACGTCGTCGACCGCGACCCAGCCCCAGTTGCACAGGTAGGTCAGCTCGTCGAGCACGACCAGTTGGTGTTCACCCGCTTGGATCAGCGACTTCGCGGTGGCCCAGCCCTCACGGGCATGTGCGATGTCGGTGTCGAGGTCGTCGGAGTCCCAGGTGAAACCGTCACCGAACGCGAACCAGTCGACGCCGAGCTCGCGGCCCATCTGCTCCTCGCCGACCTTCCAGTCGCTCGACTTGATGAATTGGGTGACGGCGACCTTCCAGCCGACGGCCAGGGCGCGGAGCATCACCCCGAAGGCGGCGGAACTCTTGCCCTTGCCGTTGCCGGTGTTCACGAGTACGAGTGAGGGCACCGAGCGCAAGTCGTCCGGCCTCGGATCGTCGGTGAGGGCCTCGGTGGTGGTGTCGGCCTCGTCAGTCATCAGGCGGGGAAGCCTATTGCATTGTCGCGAGCGACGCCCGACCGTGTACTGTTCTCGATTGCACGGTTGGTGCGAAGTCCGGTGAGATTCCGGCGCTGTCCCGCAACGGTGGTTCTCGACGAGTTCGGCAACTCGATCGAGACGAGCCCGGTCGACCCGGCTGTGCGCGACAACCAGACCCTCGAGGCAAGGGCGGTTCGCGAATCGGACTCCGATCACGGCCCACTTGTCCTCCCCAGTTGGAGGATTTTCATGAACACCCGCAAGATTGCCGGCCTGCTGGCCGGCTGTGTGCTGATCGTCGCGTCGTGCGCTGACGACGACTCCACCCCGCTCGCCGCAGCGCCAGATGTGACGGCCGCGGACACGGCGACCACCGTGGCCGGCGAGGCACCCGACCAGACGGACGTCACGACGGACGGCACGATCATGGACGGCGCTTCCGAGACGACGGTGGACGCAACGGTCGACGACGGGTTCCCGTCGGCGATCATCTCGCTGTCGCCGACCGCGACCGAGATGCTGTACGCGATCGGTGCCGGCGGGCAGGTGATCGCCGTCGACGATTTCTCGAACTACCCGGACGAGGCGGCCGACAAGATGCAAGGTGTGAGCGGGTACGAGCCCAACGTCGAGTCGATCGCCGGCCTCGAACCCGATCTGATCGTGACCGACGGCACGAATCCCGATCTGCTCGCACAGCTCGACTCGCTCGGCATCGCCCACTGGGAGGGGCCCGCTGCGGTGTCGTTCGACGACGTCTACGCCCAGATCGAACAGCTCGGTGCGGCGACCGGACACGCGGCCGAGGCCGCCGAGTTGGTCGCCGGCATGGAGACCGACGTCGAAGCCGTCAAGGCCGACCTGCCCGTGCTCGACGAGCCGCTGACCTACTACCACGAACTCGACAACACGTTGTACTCCGTCACGAGCGACACCTTCATCGGTGCCGTCTACGGCGAGATCGGGCTGGTGAACATCGCTGACGCGGTCGGTGACGGCAATCCGTATCCGCAGCTCAGCGCCGAGTTCATCATCGCCGAGAACCCCGATCTGATCTTCCTGGCGTGCACCCTGTATTGCGGCGAGACGGCAGCCACGGTGGCCGCCCGGCCGGGCTGGGACTCGCTCGACGCCGTCGCGACCGGCGGCGTCGTCGAGATGAACGACGACATCGCATCTCGATGGGGTCCGCGGATCGTCGAGTACCTCCAAACCGCCGGCGAAGCGGTCGGCCGACTCGCTGCGACGCGGGCTGCGGGCTGATGCCGTGAACGTCGAGCAGCGCGGCGACCGACGATTCCGGGTCGGGTGGCTCCCGGCCTCGGTGCTCGCGGTCGTGCTCGCCGTGCTGCTCGGCTCGATGATCGGCCCGGCCGGACCCGTGTGGTGGCGAGTGCCTCTCGCCTTGCTCGATCACCTGCCGCTGATCTCGATCGACAGCGGCGTCAGTGAGCGGGAGTGGTCGATCGTCTGGAACATCCGCATGCCGCGGGTGGTGCTGGCGGGCCTGGTCGGGGCGATGCTGTCGGTCGGCGGGGCCAGCTATCAGGGTGTCTTTCGCAATCCGCTGGTCGACCCCTATCTGCTCGGCGCAGCCGCAGGAGCGGGGTTGGGTGCCACGTTGATGATCGCGATCTGGGACGACGCCGGGTCGAGTTGGCCGGTCGACCCGGTTCCCGCCGTGGCGTTCGTGTTCGCACTGGCCGCGGTGGCCGTCACGTACCTGGTGGGAGCGTCCTTCGGTGGCGTTCGCAGCACGTCGACACTCGTGCTCGCCGGTGTCGCGATGGTGTCGTTGCTGACCGCGATGCAGACGTTCGTGCTGCAACGCAACTCGGACGTCGTGCGCGAGGTGTACAGCTGGATCCTCGGGAGGGTGTCCACCGCACAGTGGGCCGACGTGCGCCTCGTGCTCCCGTACGTGACGGTCAGCTGTGTCGTGCTGTTTTTCCACCGGCGCCAGCTCGACTTGTTGCGGGTCGGCGACGACGAGGCGATGACGCTGGGCGTCCCGGTCACTCGCGTGCGCCTGATCGTGGTGGTCGCGGCGACGTTGGGGACTGCCGCAGTCGTGGCCGTGAGCGGGTTGATCGGCTTCGTCGGCCTGGTCGTTCCGCACATGGTTCGCCTGATCGCCGGCGCGAGCTATCGACGGGTCGTGCCGCTCACGGTCGCTTTCGGCGCCGCGTTCCTGATCCTCGCCGACATCCCCGGTCGCATACTGACCGCCCCTGCCGAGTTGCCGATCGGGGTCGTCACGGCGTTCGTCGGTGCTCCGTTCTTCATCGTGTTGTTACGCACCAGGGAGATCTCGCGATGAGCTCGATCGAGTTCCGCGATCTGACGGTGCGCTTCGGCAAGCGAACCGCGGTGCGCGGCTTCAGCGACACGGTTCGGTCGGGGGAATGGCTGGGCCTGATCGGACCGAACGGCGCCGGCAAGTCGTCGATCCTGCGGGCGATCGTCGGTGTGATTCCTTCCCGCGGAGAGGTGGTCGTCGACGGTGCGTCGATGGCACTGCGATCGCGATCGCGCCGGGCGGCACTGGTGGCGTACGTGCCGCAGGACCCGCTGATGCCGTCGGACATGACCGGCTTCGAATACGCCCTGCTCGGCCGCGCGCCGTTCGTCGGCTACTTCGGGACCGAGAGCCGACACGATCGGGCGATGGTCGGCGACGTGCTCGATCGCCTCGAACTCTCGGAGTTCGCCGACCGCAAACTCGGACAGCTCAGCGGCGGCGAGCGGCAACGCCTCGTGATCGCCCGGGCGTTGGCGACCGAAGCGCCGATCCTGCTGCTCGACGAACCGACGAGCGCGCTCGACATCGGCCACCAGCAGCAAGCGCTCGAACTGGTCGCCCGCCTGCGCAGGGAACATGGGCTGACCGTGATCTCCGCCATGCACGATCTGACGCTGGCGGGCCTGTACAGCGATCGGCTGGCTCTGCTGCACGAGGGAACCGTGGTGGCGAGCGGCGCCCCCGAGCAGGTGTTGCGGCCCGAGACCTTGGCCGAGTTCTACGGTGTCCGAGTCACGGTGCACCGCGAGCCGGACGGCACGATCGTCGTCATACCGCGGCGGGAAGCGATGAACTGAGGCTCAGCTCACTCGGCGGAACAGGCCGTACACGAAGTGCTGGACGGCACCGCTGGGCGCGTTGTGTTCCTCGATCTCGTCGTCGATCCGCTCGAATCCGGCGCCGAGGGTCTCCTGCATCAGGTCGGTGCTGTAACGACGAACCGGCAGCCCGCTGCAGCGTTCCGGGCCATCGGGCCCGAACGTCGACAACACCAGGTGCCCGCCGATCCGCAGCGCGGCGCTCAACGTCGCCAGGTATCGAGCGCGATCGGCGGCATCGATCAGGAAATGGAACACGGCACGATCGTGCCAGACGTCGAACGTGCGATCGAACTCGACAGCGGTCACATCGGCCACGATCCACCTGACATGCTCCTCGCTCGGGCCGAGGCGGAGTCGAGACGCCTGCATCGACTCGGCGGCGATGTCGAGCACGGTCACATCGTCGTAGCCGGCCGCAAGCAGGTGGTCGACCAGCCGCGAGGCGCCCCCTCCGACATCGATGATGCCGTCGTGGGGGCCGGCCACCGATCGGATCATCCGCAACGACACCGTTGGTTCGGCCTGGAACCAGGTCACCTGATCGGCATCTCGGTTCTGCCAGACCGCATCCCAATGCGTCGTGCCCACGTGTGCAACGTACTCTTTGTACGGACAAGTGTCGACCGTCGGTGGTGGATCGGTCGGCGGTGGATCGGTCGACGATTCAACCGAGGACGGCCACCACGGCGACGCCTGCGAGCACGGTGGCACTGGCGACGTAGTCGGTACGGGTGTGGCGCTCGCCCATCGTGACCCGAGCGACGACGAACGCGATGATCAATTCGACCTGGCCGAGCGTGCGGACCTTCGCGGCACTCTCGAGCGTGAAGGCCCACGCCCATCCGATCGAACCCAGCAGGCTGAACACGCCGACCCATGCTGCCGTCCGCCACGCCATCGCGGTGCGGGTGATCTGGGGCGGGTCGGTCGCCAGGAACCAGACCGTGTTGAGGGCCGTTTGCACGAGCAGCAAGACGGTGAGCGTGAGCACGGCGCGATCGAACGACGGTGCGTCGGTCAAGCTGCGCGAGGCCGCTCGGATGCCGATCGCAGCGCCCGCGAATCCGGCACCGGCGATCAGCCCCATCAGCGCAGCAGGGTCGGCGGCGTGGCGGAGCAGCCCGAGCAGCGAGCCCTTCGAGGCCAACCAGGCGACGCCGACGGTCACCAGCACGGCACCGATCCAACCGGGTGGCTCGAGCGCGGTACCGAGGCCGACGGCGCCCAGTGCGGCGACGATCAACACCTCGGACTTGGAGTACACGGTTCCGATCGCGAAGTCGCGCAACTTGAACGAGGCGAGCAGCGCGACAGTGCCGACGATCTGCGACACCGCTGCCGTCGCGATGATCGGCCAGAAGCGCTCGGGGATGTCGGGCACCTCCCGTCCGAGCGCAGCGAACAGCACGGCGCTGAGCGCCACCGCCAGCGGGGCCCCGTACGCGTAGCGCACGTACCCGGCGGCGCTCGTGGACAACACCGACCGCAGAGCGTGTTGGCGCGACGTCCGAAGGATCTGGAACGTCGCCGCGGCGAGGGTGATGATGATCCACATGAATTCTCATTATTCGGGAACAACAGCCCGATGAATGAGACGCAACCTAGCATGTGGTCCTGGGTCTGTTGCGGGGGCGACACCCACGTCTACGAGCTCGGGCGACGCCACGATCAGGTCTGACCGGGGATCACCGCGCCGAGAGCGCCGGTGAGACCGAACACGGCCGCCCGTCGAGGGAGCCGATTCGTCGGCGGGCATCGACCGGTGAGTTGCTGCGAGCCGAATGACCGGTCAGCTGCTGGGATCGAACCAGTGGTCGCCGGTCGCCAGCAGGCGCTCGGCCTCGGCCGGCCCCCAGGTGCCTCGGAAGTATGGGTGCACGGGGCCGGGTTCGTCGATCGCCGGTTGGATCACTCGCCACGTCTGTTCCACGACGTCCTGGCGCGCAAAGCGGCGGGGTGAACCGAGCAGCGCGTCTCCGAGCAGGCGCTCGTACGCCTCGGAGCGCTCGCCGAGCGCAGCAGCGAAATCGACCGAGACATCGACGTCTTGGCTGTCGAGATGGGGGCCGGGTGTCTTCGCCTGCAACGTGAACGTGACACCGTCGCGTTTGCCGAGCCGCAGCCGCACCAGATTGCGCCCCGGGGGTGGACCTCCCGCCTCGTCGAACAACATGCGAGGCGGCGAATGGAACTCGATCACGGCTTCGGTCGCGGCCGACGCGAGCCCCTTGCCGACCCGGACGAACCACGGTACGCCCGCCCATCGCCACGAGTCGATCGTCAGCTGTGCTGCCACGTAGGTCTCGACCGACGAGTCGGCAGCGACGCCCGGCTCGTCGCGATATCCGACGTATTGACCGCGCACCAGCCGGGCCGGGTCGACCGGCGACATCGCCGCCATCACCTTGGCCTTCTCGTCCTGGAGGAACTGTGGATCCGAGCCGGCCGGGGGCTCCATCGCCAGGAGTGACACCACCTGGAGCAGGTGGTTCTGCAACACGTCGCGGATGGCGCCGACGCCGTCGTAGAAGGATCCGCGGCCTTCGACCCCGATCGTCTCCGACATCGTCACCTGCACGCTGCGCACGTAGCGGCGATTCCAGATCGGCTCGAGCATCGTGTTCGAGAAGCGGAAGACGAGCAGGTCCTCGACGCTCTCCTTGCCGAGGTAGTGGTCGATCCGGAAGATCCGCTCCTCGGGGAAGACGGTGTGCAGCGTGGCATTCAGGTGGCGCGCCGAGTCGAGATCGCGCCCGAACGGCTTTTCGACCACGATCCGGCCCCGCTCGTTGAGGCCGACCGATGCCAGTCGGCTGGCCACTTCCGGGAACATCGACGGCGGAATCGCCATGTAGAACACCGCGTTCGAGGATGAGTTGCGATCGAGCGTGTCGCGCAGGCTTTCCCACGTTGCCGGATCGGCGTAGTCGCCCTGGATCAAGTCGAGTCGCTTCATCAGCGGCTCGAGCACGGCGGCGTCGGCGTGGGGGTCGGCGGCGATGATCGCGTCGTGGGCATGCTCACAGAACGCCTGGTCCGACCAATCGCTGCGAGCAACGCCGATCACCGGCACATCGAGCTGGCCGGTGCGTTCGAGGTGGTAGAGCGCTGGGAAGAGCTTGCGTTTGGCGAGGTCGCCGGTGGCGCCGAACAGCACGAGCGCGTCGGCCCTGGGTTGGTGTGAGTCGATCAGCATCATCGGCTCGAGTCCTTCCGTTCGTGGTGGCCGCCGAAACCGGCTCGCATCGCGGAGAGCACCTTGTCGCCGACATCGGACCGGCCTCGCGAACTGAATCGTTGGTAGAGCGCCGCCGACAGCACCGGCGCGGGAACGCCTTCGTCGATCGCTGCATGGATCGTCCATCGGCCCTCGCCGGAATCGCTGACGTGACCGGCGTACTGATCGAGCAACGGGTCGTCGTGCAATGCCTCCGCCGTGAGATCGAGCAGCCAGCTCGACACCACCGACCCCCGCCGCCACACCTCCGTGACCGCAGACAGATCGATGTCGTACTGGTAGTACTTCGCATCGTCGAGCGGGGCAGTCTCGGCGTCGACCGCGTGGTCGAGGGCGCCGATGTTCGCCTTCGCCAACACGTTGAGCCCCTCGGCATAGGCGGCCATCAAGCCGTACTCGATGCCGTTGTGCACCATCTTCACGAAATGCCCCGCGCCCGAGGGGCCGCAGTGCAGCCACCCGTGTTCGACCGGGGAGGGATCGCCGTTGCGCCCGGGCGTTCGTTCAGCCGAGTCGACGCCAGGTGCCAACGAGGTGAACACCGGCGCCAATCGTTCGACGGCTGGGGTCGCGCCGCCGATCATCAGGCAGTAGCCGCGCTCGAGCCCGTGCACCCCGCCGCTGGTGCCGACGTCGAGATAGTCGATGCCGTGATCGGCCAGCAGCGGCCCGCTGCGGTCGACGTCGTTGCGATACCACGAGTTGCCACCGTCGATGATCGTGTCACCCGGCGACAGCAGCGGCGTCAGCCGGTCGATCGTGTCCCCGACGTAGGCCGCCGGGATCATCACCCACACGTGGCGCGGGGCGTCGAGGGCGGCGATGAGTGCTTCGAGCGTGTGAGCAGGGGTCGCGCCTTCACCGGCGAGCTCGTCGATCGCCGCGGCGCTGACGTCGTGGACGACGCATTCGTGCCCATCGCCCATGAGCCGGCGAACCATGTTGGCGCCCATTCGGCCGAGGCCGATCATGCCGAGTTGCATCGTGGATACCCCTTCGTGCCTCCGTTGCTGCGCAGGGTGCGTTGCATCGGTCAAGCCTGCCACGAACGGAGTACGGTCGCACCGTGGATGGCGATCGAGTCGATCTGGCGCAAGTACGGCGCGACATCGAATCGTGCGTCGCCTCGCACGCGGCGTTGACGGCGCACCTGCGGTCGCTCGATCCGGTCGATCCGAGTCGACCGAGCGCGCTGCCGGGTTGGGCCCTGGGTCATGTGCTCACGCACATCGCCCGCAACGCCGATGGCGTCGTCAGCATGCTCGACGGCTTCGTGCAGTACCCGCACGGTGTCGAGGGACGCAACGGCGACATCGAATCGGGTTCGACGCGTTCGTGGGCCGAGCTGGTCGACGATGTGACGTCGACGTCCGCAGTGCTCGACGCCCGCCTGACCGACCCAGCCGTCGACTGGAGCGGCACGGTCACGATGCTGCCCGGTGTGCGGCCCAAGGCCTCGCTGCCCTTGATGCGCCAGCGCGAGGTCGAAGTGCATCGCGCCGATCTCGAGCTCGGATACGGATTCGCCGAGATGCCCGCCGACTACGTGCGTCGAGATCTACGGCTGATGGGGATGTTCTGGACGGCCCGCCAGCCGATGGGTATGACCGCGCTCCCCGAAGCGGCGCTGGCCCTCACCCCCGCGATCCGCCTGGCGTGGTTGATGGGCCGGATCGAGATCGACGGACTGGCGCCGGCCAGCGTGTTCTGATCCGGCTGGTCGGATGCTGCTCGGCTTCGGTCGCTGTGCGTCGAGCAGATCGTCGAGCGTCGGAATCCAGAAGCAGGCGAGCGTGAAACGGGTGAGTCGGACGACCCGCATCGCCGTTGTCGCACACGGGTCGTCGCAGCGGAGCTCGTCGAGCTGGTCGAGTGCATCCGACGTGCGGGCGCGCAGCCGGGCGATGTACTCGTGATCGGTGCGTTCCCGGTTCACGCGACCTGGGTCCGGTGGCGGCCCTCGAGCTCGTCGGCTCGATGGCAGCAGACGAGCGCCGCCTCCCGGAGTTCGTCGGCCGCCTGATGCAGCTGGTGCAGATTGCGGTGGAGCATGCGATCGCACAACCGGGCCCGGTTGGTGTCCCAGCCGCCTCCGGCGCCGGCGTCGACGAGCAACATCGCCAACGATCCTTCGATCGACGTCGCGAGCCGGCGCAGTTGGCCCGCCCGGTGCCGGAGCGTCGGCGGATCGGGATCGTCGGGCGCTGAGACGGTCTGGGCCGCCGGCGCTGGGTTCGGGGACTGGTGTTGCACGTTGACCTCCGCCAGCAGTGAGGGCGCGACGGCGGGACGAAAGGGAAACCGTCAGTCGAGGAAGCGGATGATGTCGTGGTGGGGCAATCCGGTGGTGGCGTCGGTGTAGTCGTCCCCGGTCGGCCGGAATCCATGACGCACGTAGAAACCCAACGCTGCCGTGCGAGCGCGTGCCCACACCAGGCCGAAGCCTGCGCTCCGGCAACGCTCGATCCCGGCTTCGAGCAGCGCGGTGCCGACCCCGGTGCCACGGTGCGCGGGAGCGGTGGCCATGCCACGCAGTTGCACACCGCGCATGTTCGGATGCTCGGGGGCCTCGCGTACCAACCAGGTCGAGATCGACACGAGCGCGCCGTCGACCCGCGCGCCGAGATGGACGGTGTCGGGCAGATCGTCGCCGTCGAACTCGACCACGTCGCTGGACGTTCCGTCACGAAGCACCGTCCGCCGAAGCCGGTACGTGTCGGCGGGTTCCAGCTCGATGATCTCGATGCTCACGAGGACGAAGACTACGAGGCCGTGTCGGCGCCCAGCAGCACGATCCGGTCGGCGACCACCGCAGCCTCGGTCGGGTCGTGGGTCACCCACACGGCGGTGGTGCCGGCCGTGCGCAGGATTGCCGCGACCTCTCCGGCCAATCGGTCGTGCAGCTCACGGTCGAGGCCCGTGAGCGGCTCGTCGAGCAGGAGCACCTTCGGCGAGGGGGCGAGCGTCCGGGCGAGCGCGACCCGCTTGGCCTCGCCCCCGGACAGCCGATCGATCCGACGTTCGCCGAACCCACCGAGACCGACCAGTGCGAGCATCTCGTCGATCCGTAGGTGTCGTTCGCGCGGGGCCATCCCTGCCATCTTCAACCCGAACTCGACATTGCCGGCGACGGAGAGATGGGGGAACAGCTGCTCGTCCTGGAAGACCATGCCGATCGACCGCCGATGGGTCGGCATTTCGGTGACGTCGCGACCGTCGATGAACGTCTGCCCGCGATCGGGCACGACCAGACCGGCGATGATGCGCAGCAGAGTGCTCTTGCCGCTGCCGGACGGACCGAGCAGCGCGACCACCTCGCCGGGCTGGAGGCGCAACGAGACGTGGTCGAGCAGCGGCCGGCCTTCGTACGACATCGTGATATCACGGGCGTCGAGCATGTCGATTCCCCCGATCGTCCGATGCACCGAGGTCGACGAGCAGCACGATCGCAATTGTGGCAGCGGCCAGAATGCTCGACAGCGCGAAGGCCTGGGCCTGGAACAGACGGCCGGTGCGACCGAGCAGTCGTTCGATCGCGATCGGCAACGTGTCGGAGCCCGATCGGCTGAGGAAGCTGGTCGCTCCGAACTCGCCGAGCGAGATCGCAGCTGCCAGCCCCGCGCCGGTGGCGAGCGGACGCCGCAGGAAGGGCAGCGTCGTCGATGCCCACGCCCGAACCGGAGGGGCGCCCAGGGTCGCCGCAGCGGCGCGCAGGTCGGGGTCGATGCTGCGCACGACCCCCAGCGCGGACCGCACGACGAAGGGCACCGCCACCAGCGCGTGACCGACCGGCACGAGCCACCACGAGGCGCGCCAGTCGACCGGATCCGTGTCGAACGTGATCAGCATGCCGAACCCGATCGTGACGGCGGACGTACCGAGCGGCAGCATCAACCCCGTGTCGAGCAGCTTGCCCGAGCGCCCGAGCGCGGTGATCGCGACAACCGCCATGGCGCCGATCGCGACCGCGAACACCGTTGCCCAGACCGCGGTCGTCGCCGAGGTGCGCAGCGCGCCCAGCGGGTCGATGCCGAGCCGGAGCCCGGGCCGGATCTCGTCGTCACCCAGCGACCTCCACGCCGCGAGCGAGTACGACCCGTCGGTACGCAGCGAACGCTCGATCAGAGCGAACAGCGGCATCGTCACGGCGATCGATGCGGCACCGACGCTGATCGCGACCGTCCATCGTTGGCGGCCCGTCGGCGGCAGGCGTTCAGCCGACCCCCGCAGGTCGATCATCCGTGTGTACCGGCGCTGAGAGCGCGCCGACCAGACGACCAAGGATGCGAGCACGACCAGCTGCAAGACCGAGAGCACCGCTGCGCCGCCGATGTCGCCGAGCTGCGTGGTGCGTCGCCAGACCTCGACCTCGATCGTCGTCGTGCCCGGGGTGCCCAGTACCCGGATCACCCCGAACGACGTGAACGTGAACAGGAAGACGATCGCCCCGGCCGCGGCCATCGCGGGACGCAGCAGCGGGAGTGTGACGTGCCGGAAGACCCGCCCAGGACTGGCCCCCAGCGTTGCCGCTGCGTGGTCGAGGTCCGAGGGTAGTTGCTCCCAGACCGCGCCGACCGTGCGTACGACCACGGCGAGGTTGAACACGACGTGGGCGCCCAGGATCGCCCAGATACTCCGGTCGAGCGAATCGGGGAGCAGCGCGACGAACGCCGCGCCGACGACGACGGTCGGCAGGACGAACACGGCGGTCAGCAGGCTCAGCAGCGCTCGGCGACCGGGAAACCTGAAGCGTGAAATGGCCCACGTCGGAGCCAGCCCCAGCGCCATCACGAGCGCCGTGCTCGCGACGGCCTGCCAGGTGGTGAACCACAGCACCCGCCAGGTTGCCGGTCGACCGAGCGTGTCGACGATCGCTTGCACGCTGAGACCGCGCCACGCCAAGGTGCCGAACGGCCAGACATAGAAGACGAGCAGGAACCCGAGTGGGGGGAGCGCCACCGCTGCCACGAACCATCTCGGCAGGCCGTTCAGCCGGTCGCGACGGCGGTCCACCGGTCGATCCAGTCCGCTCGCCCGGCGTCGATCACCGAGGGGTCGAGGCCGAGCGGTCGCTCCGGGATGGTGGCGTAGCGCACGAACTCATCGGCCAGCTGCACCGCCTGGTTGACGGGGAAGACGTACAGATTCAACGGCACTTCGCGTTGGAACCGCTCGGAGATCAGGAAATCGACGAGTCGGCCGGCGGCCAGGGGGGCGTCGGTGCCGCTCAGCACCCCAGCGAACTCGACCTGGCGGAAACACGTGGCCTCAACGACCCCGGTCGGGGCAGCGTCGAGCGGCTCGGTTGCGGACAACACCTCGAACGGAGGGCTCGATCCGTAGCTGACGACGAGCGGCCGCGAGCCACCCGACCGCGAGAATGATTCGTAGTACGCCTGCGTCCAGCTGTCGACGATCTCGACGTCGTTGGCGCGCAATTCTGCCCAATACGCCTCCCACCCGTCATCGCCGAACTCGGCGATCGTGGCGAGCAGGAACGCCAGGCCGGGCGACTCCGTGGCCGGGTTCTCGACCACGAGCATGCCGTCGTACTCCGGCAGCGCGAGGTCGGCGAGCGAGGTCGGCGGATCGACGCCGGCCGCCTGCAACGCCGCGATGTCGTAGTTGACGCAGACATCCCCGAAATCGACCGGAGTCGCCGCCGCGTCGGGGACGAGCCCGGTGAACTCCTCGGGCAGTTCTGCCACCCCCGCGGCCAGATACGGCTCGAAGACGTCGGCCTCGACGGCCCGGGAGAGGAACGTGTTGTCCACGCCCCACATCACGTCACCCTCGGGATTTCCGGCGGTCAGCACCGCTTTCGACAGCATCGTGCCCGTGTCGCCGGCGATCAGCACCTCGACGTCGATCCCGGTCTGTGCCGTGAACTCGGCCAGCGCGACGTAGATCGGGTTCTCGGGATCGGTCGCCGGGAACGAGTCGTATGCGACGAGCGTGATGGTGTCCGGCTCGTTCGTCGTCGAGTCGGTAGCGGCGCCGTCGTTTCCGCACGCGCCGAGCAGCGCGGCAGCGACGATCCAAGCCGTCCAGCCGCGTTTCATGCCGGCTCGTCAGCAGGATTCGTGCCCGCCGGAGTGGTGATGACGGTGACGACACCTTCCAACACGACGATCTCGATGACGTCGCCGGTGACGATGTTGCTGACGCCGAGGCCGGCCACTGGCGAGAGACGGCCATCCGTGAGTGGCCATCGCACGCCTGAGACGGTCACACCCTTGCACTGGCCGTGCAGGGCGATCAGGGAGATCGTGGTTCCCACAGGCTCATCGAACCGCAACCGGCCCGGCCCATGCAGCACCCGCACGTGTTGGGTTCCCCACCAACCCTCGACGACCGGAACGCTGGTGAGATTGGGGTGCCCGAGGGCACCGATCGCGGCGAACGTGTGGTCGAGCCGATCTCCGCCGCCCGAGACGAGGATCAGCCGGGCAGGATTGAGGTCGACGGCCATCGCAAGCGCGAGTTCCGTGTCGGTGTGGTCCTTGTCGGGGTCGTGCTGTTGAATCGTGGCGTGCTCGCGCGCCCAGGCCAACCCCTCGGGCGAGATCGAGTCGAGGTCGCCCACCAGACCGGCTGGTGTGAGCCCGGCCGCCAACGAGTGATCGAGGGCGCCGTCGGCGGCGATGACGATGTGGTTGGGTGGGAGCGCCGCCACGAGGATTGCGTCGAGCGGCTCCGATCCGGTGACCACGATGACCGTTTCGTCCATGTCGTTCCTCCGCCGGCATTACCCGGATCAGGTTCTCGGGTCGGTGGTGGCGTCCACCCTCTCAGCCCGCCGCGCCAGCGAGCTCCCCGTTCGTTACGTACTTCCGTTGCGTACCGATCCCTACCCTACCGGGACGGGCGCTCGTCGACCGCGCCGGTCTGGCGCAAGAACGTGAGGCTGTCCCACACATCGGTGCGGCGTGCGATCAATCCATCTCGGATCTGGAACAGCATCACACCGGGGATGTCGAGTGGGTGCCCGTCGAAATTGGCGGTGAGGCGATACCTGGCGGCGACCCGATCGTCCTGGGTGATGATGTCGATGATCTCGTAGTGCAGTGCCGCGAACTGGGCCAGAAACCCGGGGAGCCGCTCGCGGTAGGTGTCACGCCCGATCGAACTCGACCCGAGCGTGCTGGTGTGTTCGTTGTGAAAATCGTCGGTCACCAGTCGTACGACACCGTCGACGTCTGCGTTCGAGACTGCGGTCAGGTACTGCTCGACGACGGAGCGGGCGTCCATGCCCCGAACCGTAGCGATCGCGGTGGCGTTCGGCCCGCCGATTTGGTCCAATGGAATTGATGGACGATCGTCCAGAGCCCGAACCGATCGAGATCGACCTGACCTCGGCCAACGACACCTCGAATCGCGGGTTCACGAGTCGCTGGCAACGCGGGCAGTCGGATCCGTCGGAGGGCGATCTGGCCGGGGAGATCGTCACGGGGCCGAGCGGCGGGGAGCCGGAACGATCAGACTCCGATCGACTGCGGCGTTTCGCCTTGGCGGCGATCGTCGGCGTGGTCGCTGTGCTGCTGGGATGGCTGATCGGCCGAACCGGAGGCGGCGGCGAGGTTTCGACGTCCGGCCTCACGACGCCGGTGTCGACCGAGCCCGAGAGTGCGCTGCTGCCGTCCGGTGAGACGTTACCGTCGGCCGCCACAGCCACGACGCGGCCATCCCCCACGACGACCACCACGATCCCCCCTGGGCTTGCTCCGCTTCCGCTCTACCTCGTCGACGTCGATCCGCGACTGGCGGGGGTCGAGTTGACGCTGGTCGGTTTGGAGCAGCGGCACGTCCTCGCCGAACTCGACCTCGCTCGTCGCACGGTGATACGGCGAGATTTCGGTCCATTTTCCGCCGACCCCGGATCGATGGTCGTGGGCGACGATTGGGTGGTGGTGAGCGGCGACATGTCGGGCACCAGCCTGATGGTGCACGACGACGGTTCGTTCGAACAGTTCGATTCGGGCGACGCGTGGCTACCCCTTCGGCAGGCCGGCACGGATTGGTTCTGGCGCCCGATGGATGGCAACGGTTGGGGCCCGGAAACGCGGTTCGAGCTGGTCGATCAGACCGGCCGTCCGGTCGGCACCGCGATCGAACTGCCGCCCTCCAGCTGGCCCTCGGGAAGTGACCCGGCCGGGGGCCTGGTCATCGAGGCGGCCGGTGATCTGTACTCGGTCGACGGGTCCTCGGTCAGCCATCTCGGCTCGGGGAACCTGGTCGGGCTGTCGAGCGAGACCGTGGTCACCTGGGATTGCGACGAACAGCTCCGGTGCGGGTTGGTCGTCACGGATCGGCTGAGCGGCGATGTGCGGCGAGTGGACGTCGACGTGTCGAGTGGCCAGGTGATCGAGAGCTTGCGCAACTGGACGGGGGCAGGCATCCAGACGATCTCACCCGACGGGTCGCTGTGTGCGGCGATGCGGATTTCCGCTGACCAGCCGAGCCTGATCCTGATCGACCTCGGTTCGGGCGCTGTCTACGACCTCGGCGACCGTCAGTTCATGCCGGTCATCGCCTGGTCGCCCGATGACCGGTTCGTCTTCCTGTTGGGGAATGTCGACGGTGATCTGGGCTGGGGCTGGGGTGGCGAGGCAGACCTCTTCGCCTACGATCGTCAGAGCGGTGAACTGTTCCCGGTGCTGTCGGAGCCGGTCGAGTGGAACACGTTGGTCGCACGGCCAGGCCCGGACTGAACCGCGCCGTGGGCGCGGGCGGCCGTCGTCGCACGATGTACGACAAGGATGCCTCCCGCGAGAACGGATCTGGCGCAAAACCGGCGACGAAGACATTGGTGCTGATCGTCTGCGGCGGCGATTTCGACCCCGACATCAGCCGGTACCGCCAGAACATCGTCGTCCACGCCGTGCCGATCGCCTGACGTCGCGAGGCTGCGGGCACCGGACTCGCCGAGACCGAGGTGGATGATCTGTATTCGGTCGACGGGTCGTCGATCAGCCGTCTCGGCTCGCGTGCCCGTTCGGGTTGTCGAGCGAGGTCGTGGTCACGTGGGATGTGACGAACAGCTTCCAGCCGGCGGACTGAACAGTGCCAGAGGCGCGTCTGTGATCTGATGGTGGGCGGTGGACGAACGGCCCGAACCGCAGCGGATCGAAATCGAGCTGACGACGAACGCCGAGATTCAGGACCGGACGCGTCACCGCCCCGATCAACCGCCCGCGCAGTCGGACGAAGTCGTCGTCCGTTCGGACGAGGTCGACCCGACCGGTTGGCTCGGCTCCGATCGAGGTCGGCTGGTCGTGACGGCGACGGTCGTAGGGCTCATGGCGCTGGCGCTGGGGTGGTCGCTCGGTCGGGTCGGCGAATCCGGCGACGTTGCGACCTCGAGCGTCACCGCGCCGGAATCCACGGCGCCGGGGACGACGGTGGTGCTGGTGGGTGAATCGCTGCCGCCACCACAGATCACGACGACCATTCCGAAGCCGCGACCCAGTACGACGACGAGCACGCTTCCCGATCCGGTGTCGACGGCCATCGAGGTCGACCCGCGGCTCGCGGGGGTCGACCTCACATTGATCGGCATCGCGAACGGTAACCGCGTGGTCGAGCTCGATCTCGCCGCCCAGACCAGGCTGGAACGTTCTCTGTCGTTGTTCGGCGGGGATCCCAGTGGTTTGATCGTCGGTGATGATTGGCTCCTGGTCGGAAATCCGGCGACCGGCAAGAGCCTTGTGGTGCACGCTGATGGCCAATCGGAGCCGGTGGATGTGGGCGATCCGTGGCAACCGCTGTGGATCCCTGGAACCGACCGCTTCTGGCGCGTTTCCGACGATCAGCCCTGGGACCAACCGATGACGTACGTCGAGGTGGATCTGGCCGGTGAGCCGACCGGCACCACGATCGAACTACCCGCCGGCAGCTGGCCGATCCTGGTCGACCACGACGGTGGACTCGTCGTCCTCACCGTCGGCAAGAACTACGTGATCAGCGAGTCCTCGGTCGACCTCATCGGGCCGGGTGACCTGCTGGCACTGTCGGGCGACTTCAGCGTCACGAGAGACTGCGACGCGCAGCTGCGATGTGGGCTGTTGGTGACCGACCGGCGGACCGGAACGACCAGAACGGTGCAGCCCGATCCGTCGTTGGGCTCGTCACCGATGCTCCAGGCGGTCTACGGATGGGGCGCGAACCGCAGCAGCACGCTGTCGCCCGACGGCAACATGTGCGTCGTGATCGTGCCCTCGAACAACACGACGCGCATTGGTCTGATCGATCTGCGAACCGGTGACTTCGTCGAACTCAGCAGCAGCTTCTACCTCCCGTCGGTGGCGTGGTCACCCGACGGTCGCTTCGCGTTCTTCCTCGACGAGGCGAGCCTGCGCGCCTTCGATCGAGAGACACAGGACGTGTTCGACGTGGTTGACGAGCCGCAGATGTGGACAGCGTTCGCCCAACGCCCCGCAGGTTCGTGAGCGCGTGCGATGGTGGTCGGCGTGGCTGGGCCCGCCGACCCGCAACGGGTCGAGACAAGCTGACCTCGACCGTCGACGTCACCGACCTGGGCGTGCCGAGCGCGCCGCCCGCGCAGGCAGCTCGGACGACGCGCTTGGCCGCGCCGAGCGCCGACTCGGTCTCGACCGCGTGCCGGTCGACGAAGTCTTCGCACTCGACACGTTTGCCGTCCGCCCTCCGTCTGGCGGCGCTGCCGTGTGACACCGCGCTGAGGTCGTAGCACCATCGTCCACTGGTCGCTCGCGCTCCCTGTCGTTGATGCTGATGTTCGAAGGAGCATCCGGCTCCTCGCCTAATCCAGGAGTGCCACCATGAAGAACCGAACCATTCGCACGCTCGCCGCTTCCGCCGCGGCTGTCACCGCATTCGGGGTGATTGGCGTCAGCCCCGTGTCGGCGAAAGCGGGCGACATCGTCCAGCGTGGCGACTGCAGCGCCCGAACCGACTACAAGTTCAAGGTCCAACCCCGCGGCTCGACGTTCGAGTACGAGTTCGAGGTCGACTCCAACCGGAACGGTCAGGCGTGGCGAGTTCGGATCGTCGACAACCGTACGGTGATCTTCGAGGGCACGAGGCGTACGGTCGCCCCCAGTGGTTCGTTCTCCGTGTCGGGTCGAACCGCCAACCGGGCCGGCACCGATCGCTTCGTGGCCAGGGCCACGAACCGGGCCACCGGCGAGACGTGTATCGCACGCATCTCGGCCTGACCCGCATTGTCCGGCCAGGCGCCGTTCGGAGCGCCTGGCGGACATCTGCCGCTCACGTCCGTGGTGGCGCGGCGCCGACGTCGCGATCGAGCGACGTCGATGGTGCTCGATTCAGCTCGATCCGGGCTCGCCGAATCGATCGCGCAGCGTGGCATAGACGCCCTGGTCCCACGAGAACTCGACCGTGTTGCCGTCGGGGTCGCGGACCATGCAGATGTATCCGATCGGTGGTGGCATCATCGTGGCCGGCATCGCCAGGCAACCGGCAGCCTCGGCCCGGTCGGCGACCTCGTCGATCGCGTCGCGAGTGGGTAGCTCGATGCCGAGGTGGGCGAACGGTGCCAGGACTTCCTTGGGTGCGTCCGCGTAGGGATCGCAGCCCGGCAGGAACTGCGCGACCACCAGGATGAAGGGGTTGTCGGTGGCACCCGGCATGCCCAACCATGCGCCGAACCCGTTGTCGTCCTGGCGGCGGTCGATGAGCACCAGTGGGGTCATCGAGGTGTAGAAGTCGATGGTGGCGTCGATGTCGTCCACGCGGAGGGCGATGTGTGTCCACCTCGCTTCGCTGGGGTGGATGTCGTACGTCGATTCCTGCATCACTGGCCTCCGGGGCGCACTACGGGGGTTGCAGAGCGACCATAGCCCCACTCGTGACTCGCTAGCCTGCCTGCGCCGATGATCAGATCGGCGGCGGTACCAGTCGACGCGAGAAGGGTCGACGCGAGAGGTGGGGAGTATGACCGGTTTCATCTCGAGCCCAGCGCTCCGTTCGGCGTGGCATCCGGTCGCCGAGAGTGCGGACGTGGGCGCTGGACCGTATCCCGTGACGTTGTTGGGCGGCCGATACGTGCTGTGGCGCAGCGACATCGGCCACCTGATCGGTGCACCCGACCGGTGCCCGCATCGCGAAGCCCCGTTGTCGATCGGCACTGTCACCGACGGCGTGCTGACGTGCGGGTATCACGGATGGGCGTTCGGCTCGGATGGGCGCTGTGTCGGCGTGCCGTCGTCCGGCGAGGGTGCCGCGATTCCTCCCGCCGCCCACCTCGCATGCGTCGGCGTCGAGGAGCGCTACGGGCTGGTGTGGATGTGCCCGGGTGAGCCCGCCGGCGGCATCCCGATCATCGCCCAGGAAGGCGATCGATCGTTCCGTCGGATCAACAGTGGCATCCAGCGCTGGGACGTGTGTGCGACGCGAATGGTCGACAACTTCTGCGACGTCAGCCACTTTCCATGGGTTCACACCGGCACCTTCGGCGATTCGCAGGAGTTGGTGGTGCCGCACATCGAAGTCGGCGATCTCGACGACGGGTGGTTCGGGTTCACCTACGAGGTCGACGTGGGCAATCCGGATCAGGCGCTCGCCACGACGGGCACGTTGCAGCCTGTCGTGCATCGCCGCATGAGCACCGGCTTCCAGCTTCCGCTCACGGTGCGCAGCACGATCCGGTACGAGGAGGGCCTCGAGCACATTCTGCTGTTGTGTACCACTCCGGTCGACGACACCAGCTCGCTGTTCACGTTCGTGGTGTGGCGCAACGACGACTTCGGCATCGATCCCGAGTACGTGATCGCGTTCGACCGCGCGATCGGCGCCGAGGACAAATCGATGCTCGAACGGGTTCCGGGGACGCTGCCGCTCGGTCGCACGGCTCTCGCCAATGTGCAATCCGACCGTTGCTCGGTCGAGTGGCGGCGCCGCTTCGCAGCGCTGATCGGCGTCGTCGACGACGGCTCGACCTCTGCCTGACGCCGCAGGCTGACACGCCGTGCTGTCGGAGGTGGCGATCATCGATCGCAAGCACAGCCCTTCGGCCCTGGTCGATCGGACCTCGGTGGTGTTCGCTGGAACCGGAGAGAGGAGGCCAACATGAATGGTGTCGGATCATCGGACGGGTTGACCCCTCTCAAGCTGGAAGGGGACGCTCGGCAGCGGGATATCACATCGCTGTCGGACTGGATGCGATGGAACGACGTCGCGCCGCCGACCAGCCGGTTCCCTCCGGCGTTGCGCGTGGCCGTGGCGGCCGCGCCGCACGACGCGAAACGGGTCAGCTCCGACGACCCCGAACTCGAATGATCCGGGCTCTCTGCCCGCTGTCGCTGCGCCGAGCGCGCAGCGCTCACTTCGGTCAGCCGCCGTACGGTCGAGTGATGATCTCGAGCAGGTGGTCGTCGTCGCTGGCGAAGTAGACGCCGCGGCCTCCGTCACGACGATTGATCCGACCGGCCCTGCTGCGACCCGGGTCTGCCCAGTACCGGACACCTCGCGCCTGCAGTCGAGCGAAGATCTCGTCGAACTCCGCCTCGTCGACGAGGAAGGCGTAGTGCTGCGAGGTGAACAGATCGTCACCTTCGCCGTACGTGTCGAAGTCGAGATCGACCCGGTTCGCGGTCGACACTTGCCAGAAGTGCCCGACACGGGTCGGCTCCGCCAGCCCGAAGACCTCGGCGAACCAGCGCGCCGATGCTTCGCCGTCGCGGGCCGGAACGATCGTGTGATCGAGCTCGATGCCCATCGCCCCTGATTCTGGCCTCTGTCGCGCTCCGATGCGTCTAGGGTGCGGCGGTGACACGAGGGCGGAGGTTGATGGTCGGTGGACTGATCATCTGTGCGCTGGCCGTTGGCTGTGCGTCGGAGCCCTCCTCGGAGGCCGATGCTCCGTCTCCGGTCGCTCCGGTTACGACCGGCACAACGCTGGCACCATCGACCGCGAGCGTTGCGCCCTCCCTCGCCGTTGACGCGACGATCGCCCCGTCGACGGCAGCCGTCTCCGGCTCGATCGACCCGGGGACCGCGGTGACTTCCACGTCGGTGGCGGACCTCGACCACCGGGCACTGTCCGATACGTCGATCCCGCTCGTGCGTGATGTCGTGAACTGCGCACCGGGTTGGTCCGATCTGACGAGTGACGGTGGCGAGATCACCTTCTCCCGCGACGGTGATCTCTACAGCTTCGACCCCGCCTCGGGTGACCTGCGCTGTCTCGCCCATGTCGATCGCGATCCGCATCGACTCGACTGGAATCCGGCGGGTGATCGGCTACTGGTCGACGACGATCTGATCGTCTCGGCCGATGGCCCACGTCCCAGCGGTTTCTCGCCCGGAACGATCGGGATCTCCTGGACGCAGCCGAAAGGCACGTCGTTGATCGCGCCCAGCGTCGACGGTTCGGCAGTTCGGCACGTCAGCGCGTCGAATCCGGCCGACGAGATCGACGTGAGTTCGCTCACCACCACGTGGGCGGCGGCATATCACCCATCGGGTCTGGCGGTCGCCTCGGCCGGCATCGACAGCATCGGACGCGCCGGGCTGTTCCTGGCGGACAACCGTGGTCGCGATCCGCAACTCCTGGTCTTCCTCGACGACCCTGCGACGCGCATCACCGAGATCGCGTTCGGACCGACCGGTGACTGGATCGTGTTCGTACACGATCACACCGCCGGCACCGTCGAAGCAGGCGTGGCCGCTCACATCCATCGGCTCCAACTGCCCGGGCTGGGCCTGGAGGATGTTGCGTCGTTGTCCGATGTCGTCCCGAACGGCCTGATCGCCAGCGAGCAGGTCGACGCCACGGTCGCATGGCAGCAGGAGTCCGCGATCACCGACGTGCAGGCGCTCTCCCTGGCGAACGACGTGTCGAAGCTGCTCGGATTCGCCGAGATGATCACCCGCCCGGTCGGTTTCTACGCGGACGGAACCGTTGTCGCGACGGTGTTTCCGATGGGAGGTAGCGGCGCGGGGCAGGCGTGGGCTTTCCCGCCGGCCGGAGACCCGATACTGATCGCCAACGGAATCAGCGCGGCAGCCACACGAACGATCCACCACCCGAATTGGACCGACCCGCCCCTCGACCTCGAGGCCAGAGCAGTCGGTTGATGACCCTGCACTCGCACCGGTCGGTGCGTCAGGAACAGCAGTCCGAGACGGACCGGGCCCTCCGGCGGGGCATGCCCGGTTCTGGGCAGGTGACCGGTACTGCCTACTGTCGGGTCGACGCCGCCTTGGCGTGACGTGAACAGCGTGAGGTGAACGGAGTGACGATCGATGACCGGTGACGAAGCGATGCGGGCCCACTCGGCGACCTTGCCGGTGCCCGAGTTCGAAGATCCTGCTTTCACGCGTCTCGGCAAGCCACTCTCGCAATGCCGGGTTGCGATCGTCACCTCGGCGGCGCTGCACCGGCCCGACGACCCGCAGTTCACCCAGGGCGATACCAGCTACCGGGTGCTCGACCGCGGCGACCGTGACCTGATTCTCGGGCACTGGAGCCCGAACTTCGATCACTCCGGGTTCCAGATCGATCTCAACGTCGTGTACCCGATCGACCGCCTCGAGGAGCTCGCCGCCGACGGCATCATCGGCGAGGTCGCACCTCGTCACTTCGCCTTCGCCGGCAACCAGCCCGACACCGTGTCCGAGTTACGCCTCGACACCGGGCCGGCGTGCGCGGCCGAGCTGATCGCGGACGCCGTCGACGTGGTTCTGCTCACCCCGGTTTGACCACTGTGCACGCGTACCGTGAGTACGCTCGCCCACGTCTTCGAGGCCGCCGGGTTGGCCACCATCGTGCTGGCATCGATGATCGAAGTCGTCGAGCGCATGTGTCCGCCACGGGCGCTGTATTGCGAGTTCCCGTTGGGACGTCCGCTCGGTCTGCCGTGCGACGTTGCGTTCCAAACCGACGTGCTGCGCAGGGGCCTGGCGCTGCTCGAAGCCGATGGCCCGATCATCGAGACCTACCCCGAGGTGATCGAGTCGGACGAGACCCCTATGGCGTGCGTGTTGCCGCCGCGCTACGACCCGAGCGCGCCACCCGCCGTCGACGAGGCGCGCGGCCTGCGAGCGGCGTACGACCGGGCACTCGCCAAACGGGGCGTCACCGCGGTGGGTCGGGTGCTCGATGCCGACGGAGTCGTCGACGCGTTGGGAGTGCTGCACGCGTGGGCCGAGGGTGCGGGATGGAAGGAAGCGCCATTACCCGGCAAGAACACCGTTGCCGTCTGCCACGACATCCGCGCCTACTACGACGAGGCGGCGCTCGAGCTGGTCACCGGCCCGCCTCCCGGCGGTCGCGCCGCGGAAGCCTGGTTCTTCGAGCAGACCGCGGCCGGTGCGACCTTGCTGGCAGCACGCAAGTCGCTGCAGGCCCAGGGGGCGCCGTTTCCGTTCTGGTTCTACATGGCCCCCGCCCACCGATCGTGACGTCGACACGACGAATGTCGACGGTACCGAACCTCCGAGCACGATCGGAGGCCTGCGGCTCGCCGAACAGCATGCGAGGTGATCTCGGAGACCGGCGGTGAGGCCGCCGATGATCTCGTGGCCGGTGGCGGGCGAACAGCACCTCCGACGACCACATCGGGTGATCGGCCGTCCGTATCGGTCAGGAGAGGGGCAGTGGGGTCCGAGCGGTACGTTGACGCTGTGAAGGAACAGCCGTCGTTGCGCGAGCGCCTGGCGTTGACGGTCGCCGACATCGATGCGCGTCGGCTGCAGCGACGATTCGAGGGTGTGGAGGTCAGCTGGATCGGTGATGTCGCAGAACGGCAGCCGGCCCGGTTCGGTGGCGAGGTTCGCAGCCAGCATCGCGCTGCGCCGTCCGGCCGGCCGATGTTGCGGGTCACCGTGAGCGACGGAACCGGTACGGCGGTCGCAGTGTTCACCGGCCGGACCCGGATCCGTGGGCTCGAAGCGGGCGGTGCCGTGCTGTTCGAAGGCGTCGGACGTCGCGAGCACGGTCAGCTCGTGGTGATCAATCCGGCGTACACCTTGCTGCCCTGACGGGTGCGTCGCTGCACGACTCGGGCGGTGCCGTGTTGTTCGAGGGCGTCGGACGCGGCGAGCACGGTCAGCTCGTGGTGATCAATCCGGCGTACACCTTGCTGCCCTGACGGATCCGTGGGCTCGAAGCGGGCGGTGCCGTGTTGTACGAGGGCGTCGGACGCGGCGAGCACGGTCAGCTCGTGGTGATCAATCCGGCGTACACCTTGCTGCCCTGACGGGTGCGTCGCTGCACGACTCGGGTGGTCACGGGCCGACCAGCAGCTGCGTGACCTGATGCTCGGTTTCGTCGGTCACCAGGATCAGCACCTCGTCGCCGCGGTACAACATCGTGTCACCGCGTGGCACCACGACATCGCCGGCCCGCACGATCGCGACGATGCTCGCGCCGCGCGGGAACCCGACGTCGACGAGTTGGCTCCCCACGACGGGTGAATCGGGGCTCAGCGTGATCTCGACCAGTCGTGCCTTGCCGCCGGCGACCTGCATCAGGCGCACGAGCGAGCCGACCGACACCGCCTCCTCCACGAGCGCCGAGAGGAGATGGGGAGTGGACACGGCGATGTCGACACCCCAGAGCTCGTCGAACATCCACTCGTTGGCAGGGTGATTGACGCGGGCGAGCACGCGGGGCACGGCGAACTCCTGCTTGGCGAGCAGTGAGATGACGAGGTTGTCCTCATCGTCCCCGGTCGCAGCGACCAACACGTCGGCCAGCTCCGGCTCGGCCGTGACCAGCTCGCTGACCTCGCAGCCGTCGGCGACGACCCAGGTGACGTGCAACAACTCGGGGAGTCCGCGCCGCCGATCGATGCGACCCTGGTCCCGCTCGACGATGACCACGTCGTGACCGTTGGCCGAGAGATCGGAAGCCATGTACGTGCCCACCTTGCCGGCACCGACGACGACGATCCTCATGACCGGCCTCGGCTCGTCGATCCGAACACGGACTGCTCGATGGCATCGAGCCGTTCACCGTCGACCGCCGCATAGATCACGTCACCCTCCTGGAGGACCAGCCCGTCGGACGGGAGCACGCTCGAACCCAGCCGACGGATCGCAACGACTCGCACGTCGCCGTCACGGTCGATGTCGGAAATCCTCGCTCCGACCAGGGAAACGGGTGCCGGATGCTCGACGATGCACACGCGGGCGCTGGGATCGACCCATCGGACCGAGTCCTCGTTGGGGAGCAGCTGGCGCAACGACATCTCGATCGTGAGCAGTGCCGACGCGACGGTCGGGATGCCCAGTCGTTCGTAGATCGCCGCCCGCCGCCCGTCGTAGATCCGCGCGAGTACCCGCGGCACCTTGAATGCCTCGCGTGCGGTGCGGGCGACGACGATGTTGGTGTTGTCGCCGTTGGTCACCGCAGCCAGTCCGACCGCGCGCTCCACGCCGGCTCGGACGAGCGTGGCGTAGTCGTAGCCGACGCCCTCGATCTTGTTCACCGCCGATTCCCGGATGCGTCGGAAGGCGGCTCGGTCGGAATCGATCACGGTCACGCTGTAGCCGTGATCGAACAATCGGGCAGCGAGACCCGACCCGACCCGACCCGACCCGACGATCACCATGTGCTGGTCCCTGTCCTCTGTCACGACTTGCTCCTCGCGGGGCTCTGCTCCGGGCTGTGCTCCGGGTTGGGGTTCATGTCGCTGACCTGGATCGGCAACGACAGGATCGCGGTGTTCGGGCGTTGTTTGAGCCGGTTGCGGATCACCAGCGCGCTCTGGTTGTGCAACGTGTGGTCCCACCAGTGGTTCACGACGAACTCGGGGATCACGACGGTCACCACGTCGTCAGGTCGCTCGTCGTCGAGCTCGTCGATCGCGGCGATCACCGGCCCGGTCAGGTCACGGAACGGCGAGAAGACCGTGCGGAGCTCGACCGGCAGCGCGAACGCCTCCCATGCGTCGACGATCCTGCGTTCCTCTTCGGCCGAGCTGACGACGCTGATCGCGACGAGCCGGTCCGGACTCATCGAGCGTGCGTAGGCGACCGCCTTGAGCGCCCCGCGATTGACCGTGCCCACCAGGATCACGACCGTGTGGGAGTGCCGGGCGACCGTATCGCTGGGTTCGGCGCGCAGCGCCGTCGTCACCGTGTCGTAGTGGCGTTTGATGCGCTTGAAGATGTACACGATGACCGGGATCAGCGCGGCCGGGATCCAGGCCCCGATCGTGAACTTCGACACGAGCACCACCACCAGCACGATCAGCGTGGCGACCGCGCCGGTCGCGTTGATCGCAGCATTGCGTTGCCAGCCCGGGTCGCGGACGGACTGATGGTGCCGCACCATGCCGACCTGGGACAGCGTGAACCCGCAGAACACCCCGACCGCGTAGAGGGGGATCAGTTTGCTCGTGTCGCCGCTGAAGATCACGATCAGCACGCCGGCGACAGCGGCGAGGGCGACGATGCCGTTCGAGAACACGAGTCGGTCGCCACGATTCGCGAGCTGGCGCGGCAGATAGCCGTCGGCGGCCAGGATCGAGCTGACGCGCGGGAAGTCGGCGAAGGCGGTGTTGGCCGCCAGGATCAGGATCGCGAACGTCGCGAACTGGAGCACGTAGTAGGGGACCGTCTCACCGCCGAACACCGCTCGTCCCATCACCGACAGCAGCGTCTCGTCGTAGCTCGGTGTGGGCTTGAGCTGGTTGGCGAGGATCGAGATCGCGAAGAAGAACCCGCCCAGGATCGAACCCATGATGATCAGAGTGGTCGACGCGTTGCGCGATTCGGGCTTCCGGAATGCGGGCACCCCGTTCGAGATCGCCTCCACGCCGGTCAGGGCGACCGCGCCCGACGAGAAGGCGCGGAGGAACAACAGGACCGTCAGCCCTGTCAGGGCGGTACCGCCGGTCAGCTCGTCGATCGCGGCATCGTTCGGCGGTAGTGCCGCGAGGTGGCCGGTGACGAGCCGGATCAGTCCGACCAGGATCAGCCCGCCGAGGCTGATGACGTAGACGTAGGTCGGCCCCGCGAACAGACGTCCCGATTCCTTGAGGCCGCGCAGGTTGCCGAGCATCATCAGGGCGATGAAGCCGAGGCATATCAGCACCCGTTCCGGCCGTAGTGCCGGAAACGCCGATGTGATGGCCGCGACACCGGCCGAGACCGACACGGCGACCGTCAAGATGTAGTCGACGAGCAACGATGCGCCGGCCACGAGCGACGGCATCTCGCCCAGATTCTCACGGCTCACCACATACGAGCCCCCTCCGCTGGGGTAGGCGTGGATCGTCTGGCGGTAGCTCGTGATCACGAGTACGAGCAGCACCATGACGATGATCGAGATCGGCAGCAGTTGGTGCAATGCGACGGCGAGCCCGGTCGCCGGCACGAGCACCAGCAGGATCTCCTCGGTCGCATAGGCCGTCGAGGAGATGGCGTCGGATGCGAACACCGCGAGCGCGGTGGGCTTGCCCAATCGCTGGTGCTGCTCATCGGCGCTGGCGAGCGGCGTGCCGACCAGGAGTCGCTTGGCCCGGCTGGTCATCGTCCATCCGATTCGCGGCGGCAACGCGCGCCGGTCGATCCCGATCCACGTGCGACACTGCACGACTCACGAATGATGTCCGACATCTTGACCTTCTGCTTGTGGCACGGCGGTGCGCCGTGATTCCGATGGCTCGCACCATCACCCACGCGGTTCCAGCCCCGCTTCGTGAGCAAGGTGGACGCTATCGACCTCGCCACATAACCTGATGCTTCGGACAGAGTTCGACCATCCTGCCCATCGGGCTGATCGGTGGATCGCAGGCGGTCGCAGCGACGCCGACCGAGTGGTCACGCCAGCAGGCGATCGAGGGCGTCCTCGGCGCGAGCGAGGTCGTTGCGCGGCTCGGCCTGGAGGCGGGTCAGATAGGTGACCGAGACGGTGCCGCGCTCGATCGCACCACCGTCGGTGTGCTCGGGCAGGTCGATCGGCTCGCCCCACGACACCTTGACGTCGAAGTGATTGGGATCGATGGCATGTTGCACGAGGTGGACGCTGGACATCGACCGTGGTGGCAGCTGACCGACTTCGGTGATCGACCACCCCGCGAGGTCGTCGAGTTCGAGATCGGGCACGTTGATGTTGGCGATCACGACCTCGTTGGGCGGGTCGGCGATGAAGCCACCGACGAACGCGCTCGCCACGGTGGCAGCGGTGTGCCATTTCTGGTGCTTGGCTGCCTCCTCCCAGGCCTGCCCCTCGACACCCCAGCCGGCCGATGCCTGGCTGACGGCGACGCCTGACCAGCCCCCGTTGCGACCGGACAGGCAGGCCCCGACGGTGCCGGAGTGGTACACCGAACGGCCCACGTTGGCACCGGGGTTGATGCCCGACACCACGAGATCGAACGGGTCGCCGAACGCTCCGAGCCGGGCGTACATGACGGCCAGTGCGGGCGGTCCGTTGACCGCCCACGCTTCGGGGATTCCGTCCAGCTCGTGTTTCGTGACGTGTGGCGTGTACTCCCAGATCGCTCCGATCGCCGCGCCGGCACCCGAGAACTCGCGATCGGGCGCCACGACCACCACATCGCCGTGATGGGTCATGGCCTGCGCGAGATGCAGGAGTCCGGGGGCATGGATGCCGTCGTCATTGGTCACGAGGATTCGCACCGCACCTGGATACCAGGTCGCGGTGGACTTCCTGCGCCCGGGCAGTGAACGTTTCGAGATCGATGCCCGTGCAGACACCGTCGCGCACGACGACCCGACCCGACGCCACGACATCGCGAACCGAACGTCCATCGCTCGCCCACACGAGAGCGAGCAACGGGTCGGCAGCGTGAGGCGTCCAGATCGGGCCGGTCGTGTCGACGACCACCACGTCTGCCCGTTTGCCGACTTCCAGCGACCCGATCTCGTGGTCCATCCCGATCGCACGGGCCCCGTCGATCGTGGCGAGTGCCAACGCCTGACGGGCCGAGAACCGGGTCGGATCGCCAGCGGAATCCTTGAAGAGTCCGGCGAACAATCGCGCCGCGAGCAGGATGTCGATCGAATCGCCGGCGTTCTCGCTGTCGCAGCCCAACGCGAGCCTTCCGCCCTGGCGGATCAACTGCTGATGCCGGAACGAGTGCGTGACCCCCTGACCAAGCCGTAGATAGGCCCACGGACACGACGCGACGGCGACGTCGTGGTCGAGCACGACACCCACCTCGCCGTCGTCGATGTGCACTGCATGGGCGATCAGCACGTGATCGCCCAAGGCCCCGAGATGGGCCAGGTGTTCGAGCGGCCGCCGCCCCGTGCGAGCGAGGTAGGCCGTGGCGTCCGCTGTGCTGGGCGACATGTGGAATGAGAGACGGGTGTCGTGCGACTTGGCCAATTCGCCGGCGGCCGTGACCAGATCGTCGCTCATCAGGTCGTGGCCGACGAGCGTGACCCAGCCGTCGACGGTCGGGTGTCCGGTGGTCGCCTCCAGCGTGGCGGTCTGTCTGGCCAGCACTTCGTCGACCGAACCTGTGTAGGGCCCGTCGCCGACGTCCCATCCCCACGACCCGAGTGCGCCGCCGACGCCGACGGCATCGAAGGCCGCGAGCACTCGGTCGGGGTGGGCGACAGTGCCCGCTTCGACGGTGAACGTGATGCCGTTCGTGACGCCCTCGACGAGCGACAGGGTCGCGGACAGTTCGTCGAGGTCGCCGGTATGGGCGGTGTGTGAGGGGAGCGCCCACCGGGTCAGGGCATCGTCGAGGCCGAGGTCGTCGGGGATCGTCGAGCGCAGCAGCCGATCGCCGGTCAGGTGCTGATGGGCATTGATCAGGCCGGGGATGACGACGGTCTCGCGGCCGCCGAGCGTCGCGGTGGCATCGAATCGTCGTGTTGCGTCCGCTCGCGACGTGACTGCGACGATGCGGCCGTCGTGCACGACGACGGCTCCGTCGGTCAGCTGTTCGCGACCGTCGTTCATCGTGATGACGGTGTCGCCGTGGATCAGCAGGTCGACGGATTCGCGCACCCTCGTACGGTAGACCGCTCAGTTGCGGACGGACGGTGACGACCGATAACTCGACCAGACCGCGATGCCGACGCCGATCGTCACCAGCGCCATGCCGGGAACCTGACCGATCGTGATCGTCTCGCCCAGCAGCACCCAGGCCCAGAACGTCGACATCGTCGGCTGACTGGTCTGGAGCAGGCTGATGGTCGCGATGGGCACGGACCTGTGGGCGTAGTACAGCAATCCATGACCGACCATGCCGGTCATCACCGACAAGATGGCCACGGCGATCCAGGCGTTCGTGCTCAGCGGCCAGAGGTCGGAACCGGCGGTCGTGATCGCCACTGGCGTTGCCGTCACGAGCGCGACGGTCATCACGATCGCCATGAAATCGAACGGCTCGATCCCGTGTCCGCGGGCGCGCTTCGCGAGGAGCTGATAGCCGGCGAAGCCGATCACGCCGGCGACCACGAGCAGATCGCCGCCGACGGTGGCCACCCCCGTGTCGGATCCGGCCCGGAGGATGATGACGAGCCCGATCGCGCTGAGGCCACCCCACCGCAATGCCCGCCATGCGGGTTGTTCGCCGAAGAACACGAACCCGGCCGGGATCAGGATCAACGGTGACATCGACGAGATGAAGTCGGCGTGCGCCACACTCGTGCGGGTCAGGGCCAGGAAGAACAGCGAGATGTTCACGCCGAAGCACAGCGCAGCTGGGGTGGCGAGCTTCCACGCCTCGAGCGTCGGCAGGGATCGGCCGCTTCGCTGCCGGCGCACGACGAGAAACGCCCACCACAGCAGCGACGAGCCGATCAGCCGCCACCAGGCGATCACCGATCCCGGGATGCCCGGCCACTTGACGACCGAGAGGCTGATGGCGAACGTCAGTATCGCTGCGACCACCGCCAGGAGGCCCAGTGTGCGCGGCGTGCGCGGTGCTCGGCCCGGCGCCGCACCGGGGCGGCCCGTCGCTCGACGCATTACTCGGGGTCGTTGTCGGCGCGCAGCTGGGACTCCTTGTCGGTGCGCTTCACGTCGGGCTCGATGTAGATCAAGCGGGCGGTCGGCACCGCCGCCCGGATGTTGACCTCGGTGTCATCGATCGTGCGGCTCAACTGCTGGAACGTGAGCGACGAATCGAACTCGACCTTGGCGGCAACCAGGATCTCCTCGGGGCCGAGGTGCTGGGTACGCAGATGGATCAGGTGACCGACGTGGGCCGACCCCTCGATCGCCTTCACGATCGCCGCACGATCGGGCGCACTCGCGGACTCGCCGATCAGCAGGCCCTTCATCTCGATGATCAACACGATCGCGATGACGATCAACAACACACCGATCGCCATCGAGCCGGCTGCGTCCCAGCGACCGTCGTCGGTGATCTTCGCCATGATGACACCACCCAGCGCCAGCAAGAGGCCGAGCTCGGCTCCGGTGTCCTCCAGTAATACGACTGGGAGTTCCGGCTCCTTCGAATTGCGAATGAACCGGTACCAGCTGATGCCTTCACCCTTGGAGTGGTTGGCTTCCTTCACGGCCGTCCGCAATGAATAGCCCTCGAGCGCGAGTCCGAAGACGAGGATCCCGATCGCCACCCAGAGATGATCGACCTCGTGCGGGTGCCGGAACTTCTGGATGCCCTCGTACAAGGCGAACAGTCCACCCATCGAGAACAGCACGAGCGCCACCGAGAACGCCCAGAAGTACCGCTCGCGTCCGTACCCGAATGGATGCTCGGGAGTGGCGGTGCGCTTGGCTCGGGCGCCACCCAAGAACAGCAGGCCCTGGTTGCCGGTATCGGCGAGCGAGTGCACCGATTCCGCCAACAACCCGGCCGATCGCGTGATCAGGAATCCGACGAACTTCGCGATGGCGATCCCGAGATTGGCGAAGAACGCTGCGATGATCGCTTTCCTGCTGCCTTCGGTCACCTGCCAAGGTTGGCATATGGATGCATCGGTCGGTCAGTTCTCGGGTCGAGTCGCGCTGGTGACGGGCGGCGGTCGAGGTATCGGACGGGCGATCAGCGAGCAGCTGGCAGCCGAGGGCGCCGCGGTCGCGGTGAACTACCGGCGCGACTCGGACGCTGCGGGCGAGACGGTCGATGCGATCCGATCTGGCGGGGGAGTCGCCCACGCCTACGCCGCATCGGTCGATGACGCCGAGGCGATGCAGGCGATGGTCGACCAGGTCGTCGGCGACCTCGGAGATGTCGATCTGCTCGTCTGCAACGCCGGCATCGCATCGCGCGGCAACTCGGTGGCCGACACCGACCCCGCCGAGCTCGTACGGGTGTTGAACACGCATGCGATCGGCGCCCACCATGCCTGCCGGCTCGTGCTGCCGGGAATGCGTCGCGCGGCCCGCGGCGACATCGTGATGATCTCGTCGGTCGCAGCGCATTCGCACGGCCCGAACGGCGCCCCGTACAGCATGGGCAAGGCAGCGCTCGAGTCGTTGGCCTACACGCTGGCGAAGGAGGAGATGCCGCACGGCATCCACGTCAACATCGTGGCACCCGGACTGGTCGAGACCGACATGGGTGTGCGGCTGGCCCGGGCGATCTACGGCAAGCGGGAGATGGAGGATCTGCGCGAGCTCGACAGGAGCTCTCCGTTCGGCCGCGTCTGCCAACCCTCCGACGTCGCCGACGTGGTCGTGTATCTGTGCGGCGAACGAGCCGGCTACCTGACCGGTCAGCGGATCGTCGTCGACGGCGGTGCAGGCAGCGCCCGCGCCCGCTGAACCCGGACGGGCCGTTAGACGCCGCCGATGTCCAGCCAGGCGTCGAGCACCGACTCGTCGCCGACCGGGCTGATCTCGTCGGCGCGCAGGGAGGTCCGACCCCAGAGGCGCAGCAGGATCGCCTCGGCCGGGCCGCGCAGCGCCGCGTCACCCTTCTGGTGCGCACGGATCATCTGGTAGCCGGAGTCGTCGGCCCACACCAGCCACTCGCCCGGTACGTCGGTGCAGTGCACGTGCAAGCTGCCGCCAGGTAGTGCGATCTGCTTGCGCTCGACCAGTCGGGGGATGGCGATCTCGAAGTACTCGTCGATGCCATCGCCGGCCAGAATCGGGTCGACGTCAGCCGGTCGGCCCGCTGCACGTTCGGCGTCCCATCGGTGAACGGCTGTCTCGTGCGCTTGGCGCCGCGGCCAGAACCCGGCCACCTGTGCGACGGGGAACGGATGCCACGTCGGCGCGGCCGGGTCGATCGCCCTCAGGGTGGTGGCGAGTTCGGCCGCGCCGGCGCGCATCCAGTCGGCGGATCTCGCCCTGTCGAACGATTCGAGCGATGCTGCCTCCTGCTCGCTCGGGGCCCGGCCGTTTCCGGCGCAGAAGTTGGCCCAGCGGTGGATCTGGCCGAGGTGCTCCGCGAGCCGTGCGATGTCCCAGCCGGGACATGCCGCGACCGGCGCGTCGAGGTCTGCAGCCTCCAGTAGCTCGGCGAAGCGCTCGGCGTCGGCGAGCAGATGATCGACGTACCAGTCGCCGGTGAGTGCGGGTCCAGGATCGGGGTTCACGGGACGCGACGGTAGCCTCTACGAGATGAGTCCCCTCGAAGCGTTGGCGTCCGGCAACGACGCAGGGCGGGCAGCCAGCCTGCCGGTCATCACGATCACGGATGACGCCCTCGCCAAGCTGGTCGAACTCCGCGCCGACGAGACCGACGCCGAGCAGCTCGGCCTGCGGCTCGCCATCGCGTCGAGCCCCGGCGAAGACTTCCGCTACGACCTCAGTTTCGACGAATACCTGAAGGCTGCGTTCACCGACGAGGTCCGTACCCATGAGGGTGCCGACGACGTGTCGATCAAGGTCATCATTCCGGCCCAAGACGTCGAGCTCCTGCAGGATGCAACGCTCGACTACACCGAATCACAGGGCCTCGTCATCCGAAACCCCAATCGCCCCGAGGCGCCGTCGATCGAAGGTCTCACCCGCGACGATGTGCTGTCGGCCGAGATCGAGGCACTCGTCTCCAGCGAGGTGAACCCGGCGTTGGCCGCCCACGGTGGTTTCGTCACGTACGTCGGCCACGATGGTGAGGGCACCGCGTACATGACGATGGGTGGTGGATGCCACGGCTGCTCGATGAGCAAGATGACCATGCTCGAAGGTGTCCAGACGATGCTCAGCGAGGCCCTTCCCGCCGTGCAGCGTGTGAAGGATCTCACCGACCACACCACCGGCGAGAACCCGTACTACAGCTGACCTCGGCCGGCGTGGGTCGACGTGGGTCGACTGTGGGTCGACTGTGGGTCGACTGTGTGGGTCGATTGTGGGCGTACCCGTCACCACGCAGCGGCGAGCAGTGCGACGCCGAACAGGGCGAACAGCCCGGCCGAGGCGATCCGCAGTACGCGAGTGTCGAATCTCGCTCCGATTCGTTGGCCCGCAACGGCGCCGATCAGTCCGGCCGTCAGTTCGCCGACGGTCGCCCCCACCCAGACTGCGAACGGGTTGGAGCGTGCGGCGAGGGCGGCCGTGGAGAGCTGTGTCTTGTCACCCATCTCGGCGATCGCAATGGTCAATGCGATCGACATGACCAAGCTGCGGGTCATGACGACCCGTTGCTCCTCGTCGCGCTCGTCGTCATGGTCACCTTCGTCGTCGAGCAGAGTGAGCACGGCGAAGGCCAGGAACAGCGCGCCGGCCGCCAATCCGATCTCCCGTTCGGGCAGCGCGGCCCCCAGTACGCCACCGACGAGCGCGGCGACCGATCCCGCCGCCGCATAGCCGACCGCCAGCCCGATGGCCACGGTCCGCAGGCGGTACCGCGCGCCGAAACCCAACGCCAACAGCTGCGTCTTGTCGCCGAGCTCGGCGACGAACATCACACCGAACGCGGACGTTGCAGCGATCACGAGGGTCCACATCGCTTGGCAGTGTGGCATCGCGAACGGCCGCGCGGACACATGCGGCCGGCCGAACCGTCCATTCTGGGCAACGTGCGTTCGGCCCGGGATCTCTGCGAGGGCGATGCATTCGCGGCCGGCAGATCCCGCCGGCATCGATTGTCCTGCCAGACGTTCGAGGCTAAGGTGAGCGGACCATCTCGACCCGGGGGTATGCATGGTCACCAAGAAGGACGGAATCTCGCTCTTGCAGGGCGTTCCACTGTTCGCGGGGCTGTCCCAGCGTGACCTGGGCCGCATCTGGGAGAGGATGAAGATCGTCGAGCACCGCGACGGTCATCAGATCATCACGGAGGGCCGCAACGGCCAGGGATTCCACCTCATCATCGCCGGCGAGGTCAAGGTCGAGCGCACGAATCTGCGCGTCACGCTCGGCGCGGGTGACTTCTTCGGCGAGATGAGCCTCATCGACGATGGGCCGCGCTCCGCCACCGTCACAGCGGTCGGTCCGGTGACCACGGCATCGATCGCCGCGTGGGAATTCAAGGCACTGGTCGCGAATCAGCCCGACCTGATGTGGAAGCTGCTCGTGTTCATGACCAACCGCCTCCGCCAGCAGCAGTCGGTCACCGCCGATCTCATCGCCTGAGCCGGCGCCGACCCGATCGGCCGGCAGTCACGACAGGGCGTCGTCGAAGTCGGCGATGATGTCGGCTGCGTCTTCGAGGCCGACGCTGACCCGGATGAGGCCTTCGGTGACACCGGTATCGGCTTGGTCGCGTGCGCTGAGGCCGGCGTGCGTGGTGGTCATGGGGTGACACACCAGGGTTTCGGGTCCACCGAGCGACGTGGCACGCCTGGCGAGCCGGACGCGATCGAGGAACGTTGCGACATGGTCGCGGCGGCCCCGGAGGTCGAACGCGAGCACGGTGCCGAACTGGCGCATCTGCCGCTTGGCGAGATCGTGCTGGGGGTGACTGGCCAGCCCCGGATAATGAACGGAGGCGATCGCCGGATGCGCTTCGAGCCACTCGCCGAGGCGTTGCGCCGTGGCCGCCTGGTGCGCCGTTCGTACCGCCAGCGTGCGGACGCCGCGTAGCGCGTTCATGGCATCGAACGGTGACGCCATCGCCCCGTGCAGCACGCCATATCCCCAGATCGAATCGACCAGCTCCTTCTCGCCGGCGATCACACCGATCGTGGCGTCGTTGTGGCCGGCGATGCCCTTGGTGGCCGAGTGCAGCACCAGGTCGACCCCGTGGGCGAGCGGCTGCTGTCCGAGCGGGGTTGCGAACGTGGAATCGACCACGGTGAACGGCCCCATGATCGAGCCGATCTCGTCGAGGTCGCACAGTTCGAGGCGCGGGTTCGACGGCGTCTCGGCCAGCACCAGCATCGTTCGTCCTGGTTGTACCGCGGCGGCCATGGCGCCGGGGACGGTGCCGTCGACCAAACTGACGTCGATGCCGAACCGGCCACACGGCCCCTGCAGGAACGCCAGCGTGCCGGCATAGAGCTGTTTGGTGGCGACGATGTGATCACCCGACGAGCACAGTGCCAGGACGGTGGTCGCGATGGCACCCATTCCCGAGGCGAAGGCCATCGCGTCCTCGGCGCCTTCGAGTTCGGCGATGACCTCTTCGAACGAGCGCACGGTCGGGTTGGCGTAGCGGCCATAGAACTCGTCGGCGCGCAAGCTCGTGGCGCGACGGTTGGCGTCCGCCATCGAGTCGGACTCCCAGACGGTCGACGCCCACAGAGCCGGGGCGAGCGACGCCCCGCTCGCGCGTCGGCCGCTACGGATCGCTGCACTCGCTGCATCGAGCGACTTCGGTTCACGTGACACAGAACTCGTTGCCTTCGGGGTCGGCCATCACCATCCACCAATTGCCTTGTTCGTCGACGCGGCGGATCTCGGTGGCGCCCGCCGCGAGCAGCTCGGCGACCTTGGCCTGCTTGTCGGCATCGGTTCGGCCGGCGCGGAGATCGAGATGGACCCGGTTCTTCACGACTTTTGCCTCGGGAACGCGGAGGAAGAGCACGCGCGGGCCGATGTTGTCGGGGTCGACGAGGGCGCCGATCGAACCGGGCTTCGCGACGACGATCTCGTTGGCGCGGAGGAAGTCGTCCCACGAGAGATAGCCGGCCGGGGGCGGCTCCTCGACGTATCCGAGCGCGACCGACCAGAAGGCACACATGGTGTGTGCATCGTGACAATCGATCGTGATCTGGAATGGCGTCGCCATGGGTCGTACGGTACCTGCATGGCCATTGGCACACTGCACGAGATCGTTGTCGATTGTTCGAATCCCGAGGCGCTGGCGCGGTTCTGGCAAGCGATGATCGGGGGAGAGGTCGTCGTCGAGAGCGCCGATTGGGTCGTGCTCGACGGTGACGAGGAAGGGTTCTTCTTCGGCTTCCAGAAGGTGCCGGAGGCGAAGGCAGGAAAGAATCGCATTCACATCGACGTCGAAGTCGACGAGATCGAATCGGCGATCGATCAGGCCGAACAGCTGGGTGCGCGCAAGATCGGAGGGACGATCGACGAGGATGACGGGTCGTTCCAGGTGATGGCCGATCCGGGCGGCAACGAGTTCTGTTTCGTGACCGAGTGATGCGCTGATCGTTGCGCGACCGGCCGGTCGCTCAACGCCCCAGGAGTTCGACGATCTGATCGTGCAGCACGCCGTTGCTGCTGATCGCTGTCGGGTGCAGATGAGTGGCGTTGCCGTGGCGGTCGCTGAATCGCCCTCCGGCCTCTTCGACGAGCAGGCGTACCGAGGCGATGTCGTACGGCGCGATCCCGACCGCGTCGACCGCCAGGTCGAGCGCACCCTCGGCGACCAGGCAGTGCTGCCAGAAGTCGCCGAACCCCCGTGCCCGTCGAGCCTGCTGCTGGATCGACACGAGTTCGGTGGTGAGCCCGAGCTCGTCCCAGCCGTGGTTGAACGTGACGCTCACCTGAGCCTCGCCGAGTTCGCTCACGTCGGACACCTGGCATCGCCGGCCGTCGGCGAACGCTCCGCCACCGAGCGAGGCCCACCATCGGCGACCCAGCGCCGGGGCCGAGATCACCGCCACGGCGACGTCGCGTTCGTTGTGCGTGAGCGCGACCAGTGTTGCCCACACCGGGATGCCCCGCACGAACCCGGAGGTGCCGTCGATCGGGTCGACGATCCAGCGCCACGGTGATTCGGTGGCACCCTGCAGCCCGTACTCCTCGCCGAAGAAGCCGTGGCCGGGTCGTTGGGCGAGCACGTGATCGGCGAGCAATCGTTCGGCGCCACGGTCGGCTTCGGTGACCTCGGTGCGGTCGTCCTTCCACCCCAAGCTGAAATCCGAGTGCTCGAACCGCGGCAGCGTGAACCGGTCAGCGACGTTGGCCATGTCGAGCGCGAACGCGAGCTCGGCCGCGAGGTCGATGTCCACCTGGGGTGACCTAGGCGAGCAGCGAACGCACGGTCGCCGCGATGCCGGTGGCGTCGAGCCCGAGCCGGGCGAGGATCTGCTTCTGATCGCCGTATGCGATGAACTGCGTCGGCACACCCAGGATCGCCACGGGTACGGCCGGTTCGATCTCACCGATCTGATCGAACATCATCATGCCGATACCGCCGTCGCGAATGCCGTCCTCGACGGTGACGACGCAGCGGTGTGTCGCAGCATCGGCGATCATGATCGGATCGAGCGGGGCGCAGCTACGGGCATCCCAGACCGTGACCTCGACGCCTTCGTCGGCGAGCTCGCTCGCTGCCCTCTCGGCGGGCTCCAGCATGCGGCCGACGGCCAGCAGGCACACACTGCCATCGCCCGAACGCGCCTTGCGGGCGTGGAGTCCGACCCCGACCTCGTCATCGGCGACCTGGCGAGCCGCGCCGCGCGGGTATCGGATGGCGACCGGGCCTTCGTCGGCGAGCGCCGCTGCATCGAGCAGCATCTGCTGGAGCTCTTGAGCGCTGCTCGGGGCGAGCACCCGCATACCCGGCACCTTCGAGAGCAGGGCCATGTCGTAGACGCCGTGGTGGCTGGCGCCGTCGGGGCCCGTGATGCCGGCGCGATCGAGGCAGAAGATCACCGGCAGGCGGTGCATGGCGACGTCGTAGACCACCTGGTCCCAGGCGCGGTTGAGAAATGTCGAGTAGATCGCGACGATCGGCCTCAGCCCCCACATGGCCATTCCGGCCGCGCCGGCGACGGCGTGCTGCTCGGCTATACCGACGTCGAAGCAGCGGTCCGGGAAGTGCTCCTGGAAGGGCAGCAACCCCGTCGGGCCCGGCATCGCGGCGGTGATGGCGACGATCCGCGGATCGAGCTCGGCGACCTTGATGACGCCTTCGGCGAACGCCTGGGTGTAACCCGTCGGCACCGCCTTCGGCGGGCCCTGGATCGGGTCGAACACCGGCGCATCGTGGAGATGCTTTTCGTCGTCGTCCTCGGCGGGGGAGTAGCCACGACCCTTCTGGGTGAGCACGTGCACCACGATCGGGCCCTCCGCCGACAACAGTTCGGCGTTGCGGAACGCCGCCTCCATCTCGGCGACGTTGTGACCGTCGACCGGGCCGACGTATCGGACACCGAGCGCTTCGAAGAACGAGGGTGGCTGCAGGAACTCGCGCACACCGGCCTTGAAACCTTCCATCGCCTTCTCGGCCTGCGGGCCGATCGCCGGGAGGTTGGCAAGGAATTCCTCGAGGCGACGTTGACGCCTCACGTACACCGGGTTGAGACGGATGTCGGTGAGTGCGTGCGCCAACTTGTCGGTCAGCTTGGTCGGGATGCTGGGATGGCTGGCCCGCTCGTCGGCGCCCTGGCTGTTGGCCGACAGATTGGACACCGTCGGCGCGTAACTGCGGCCGTTGTCGTTCAACACGATGATGACGCGGCGCTTGCTGTGCCCGAGGTTGTTGAGCGCCTCGTAGGCCATCCCGCCCGTCATCGCCCCGTCGCCGATGACGGCCACGATGTGGCGATGGTCATCGACCCCGGAATCGCGGGCCACCGCCATGCCGTACGCATAGCTGAGCACCGTCGAGGCGTGACTGTTCTCGATGTGGTCGTGCCGGCTCTCTTCGCGACTCGGGTATCCCGACAGACCACCCTCCTGGCGGAGTTGCTCGAAGCCGTTTCGTCGACCCGTGAGGATCTTGTGGATGTACGCCTGATGACCCGTGTCCCACAAGATCGCATCGGTTGGCGATTCGAAGACACGGTGCAGCGCGATCGACAACTCGACCGCTCCGAGGTTCGAGCCGAGATGGCCACCGGTCTCCGACACGGCGGCGACGACGAAGTCCCGGATCTCGCCTGCGAGCGCGTCGAGCTCCTCGTAGGACAGGTCGCGCAGGTCGCCTGGCTCGTTCACACGCTCGAGAAACATACGGGGGCAAACGCTACCTGTTGCGTGCTCTCGCCGTGGAGCGCTGCAACGATCGCTCGGTCCCGTGCGCGATCCGGTGGCGGCCGGTGGTGCTCGGTCGACCGGGTACTCGGGCTGCCGGAGCGATGTTCGGTTGCGGATACGGCCGGAGGGAACGCGTCGCGGCGGGCCGCCTAACCTCCGGTCATGACGCGAATCGATGGGCATGCCGGACAGCAGACGGTGGCGGCGCTGCAGGCGTTCGGGATCGACGTGATGTTCACGCTCAACGGCGGACACATCTGGCCGTTGTACGAGGCGGCCCGCGACCTGGGGATGCGCGTCGTCGATACACGCCACGAGCAGTCGGCCACGTTTGCGGCCGAGGCGTACGCCAAGCTCACCCGTCGGCCCGGCCTGGCGGCGCTGACGGCCGGCCCCGGCGTCACGAACGGCGTCTCGGCCGTCACGTCGGCGCATTTCAACGGTTCGCCGCTGGTCGTGCTCGGTGGTCGGGCTCCCGCCGCCCGGTGGGGTGCCGGATCGCTGCAGGAGTTCGACCACGTCCCCGTGCTGGCGCCGATCACCAAGCAGGCCTCCACGGTGACCGAGGCCACCACCGCCGGCGCGGTCGTACACGACGCGATCGGGCTGGCGGCCCAGCCCCATCGCGGGCCCGTGTTCCTCGACTTCCCGCTCGACCTGTTCGGGCCCTCGCAGGGCGACGTGCCGGACACCGGCGAGACCCGAGCTGTGGAGCCCGACCCCGACGAGGTGGCGCGTCTGGCCAGATTGATCGCAGGGGCGCAGCGACCGGCGTTCCTCGTCGGCAGTGACGCCTACTGGGATGGTGCCTGGGACGAACTCGAGGCCGCAGCGAGGGCGTTGGGCGTGCCGTGCTTCTTCAACGGGCTGGGCCGCGGGATGCTTGCCGCCGATCACCCGCATGCGTTCCTGCGCACGCGCGGTCTGCTCAAGCAGCGCGCCGACCTCGTCGTGGTGATCGGGACGCCACTCGATTTCCGGGTCGGATTCGGTCGGTTCGGCGAGGCGCGGGTCGCCCACATCGTCGATGCCGCCTCCCAGGTTGCGGGCCACATCGATGTGCCGACCGTGGTGGGGGGCATCGCGCTCACACTGGGCGGTCTTGCTCACCACACCGGTGAACGGCTCGATCACTCGGGCTGGCTGGCCGAGCTGCGCGCCGCCGAAGATGCGGCCGTCGCGGTCGAGGCACCGCTGTTGGCGGCCGACAGCGATCCGATCAAGCCGACACGGATCTACGGCGAGCTGCGCAAGCGGCTCGATCGTGACGCAGTCGTGATCTGCGACGGCGGTGACTTCGTGTCGTACGCCGGCAAGTACGTCGAGGTCCAGCAGCCAGGCGGCTGGCTCGACACCGGGCCGTACGGCTGCCTCGGCAACGGCATGGGCTATGCGATCGCCGCCCGCGTCGTGCGGCCCGAGGCGCAGATCGTGGTGATGCTGGGCGATGGTGCCGCCGGCTTCTCGTTGATGGACGTCGATACGCTTGTCCGACACCGACTGCCGGTGGTGATGGTGGTCGGCAACAACAGCATCTGGGGACTGGAGAAGCACCCGATGCAGATGATCTACGGCTGGGACGTCGCCTGTGACCTGCAGCCGAACACCCGCTACGACGAGGTCGTCACGAGCCTCGGCGGCGGCGGCGAAATGGTCACGAGCCCAGATGAGATCGGCCCGGCGCTCGACCGGGCGTTCGCCAGCGGCATCCCGTACCTCGTCAACATCATGACCGACCCGGCCGACGTCTATCCGCGCAGCAGCAATCTCGCCTGAGCGCTACTCGCAGCTGCCTCCTGGGGCGGCCACGACGAGGCCGCCGGCGCCGAGGTCGTAGCCGGCGGACTCCGTGCGCAGCATGCCGCTGGTCACGAGATCGATCTCTTCGGCCGGCCACTCGCCGCGCTGGGCGTGGTACGCCTCTGCGGCAACTTCGAGCGTCCGCCGATCGCTGTCGCAATCGTCGGGTTGGGCGGGCTCGGGCACGAGTTCGATCCCGTCGCAGTCGCCCCCGGGAACCGCGGTGATCACGCCATCGCTGATCACCAACGACTCAGGTGCAGTGAGCAGGTAGCCCGCTGCCACCAGATCATCCCCCGTCGGTTCGATGCCGTCTCGGGTCTCTGCCAGATACGCCTCACGAGACACCGCCAGTGTGCGGTACTCGGTCCGACAGGCGAGCGCGGTGTCGGCCGCCGCGGGGTCGGTGCATCCCGAACCAGCGACTGGCACCAGGGAATCCCCGCTCCACTCCCAGAGCACGATCGGTCGATCCAGGTCGCCCTCGACGTCGGCCAATGTCTCCGGTCTGCGGTACTCACGATTGATGAAGTTCTGGGCGGCTGCCATGACGGCCGCTTGTTCCAGCGCACAATCCGGACCGCCGAACTGCTCGACGAGTGCATCCGGCCACGAGCCGAACACCCGCTCGGTGGTGAGCGGTCTGGCAGTCCGGATCGGTTCGTCGTCGCACAGCGCGTCTGCGACCCTCACGAGCTCGCCGTCGACGAGGTCGTAGCTGCTGCTCTCGGTTCGCAGCAGTCCGTTGTCGACCAGTTCGCGTTCGGCGTCGGGTGGTCGGCCTTCGCGTGCGAGGTGGGCCTCCATCGCGACCTCGAACGTGTGGCGATCCTGTGCACACTCGGCGTGCCCCGTCGCAACCGTCGTCGACGGCCGTGGATCGGGCTGGGCCGTCGAGTCCGTGCTCGAGACCACCGTGGAGGGGACGTCGCCGGCACCGACCGGTGCGACCGGCACTGCGTTCGTCTGCTCGTCCCCCGATCCACATGCCGAACCGACCAGGGCAGCGGCGGTCAGCAGCGCGATCGACCTGGCAGACCTGAAACCGATGTGCATGGGCTGCCTCGCTGCCGGTACGGGGATGCACGGAGAGCACCGTGGAGGTCTTCGGCCGGTTCGGGTGCCGGCTTGACCGGCAGGTCGTCAATCCAGCGACAGACAACCGGAACCGTCGACGGGCGTGAGCAGATCGTTCGTGATCTCCCACAGTGTCGGCATGGTCTCGAGGTATCCCTCGTCGACCAGTTGTGCCAGGCCGTCCGGATCGGTGCCGATGTCATCGGCGTAGGTGTCGGCCCCGGAGAAGATCGCAGCCAGTTCGCGGGCACACGGCTCGCCGCCGACCGCTGCGATCTGCTCGGCGGTGAAACTCGCGAACATTTCGTCAGCGCTCTGCGGGGGCTCGCTCGAGGTGGTGATCTCGACCGCGTCCGGGGCATCGGTCGCGACCGACTCGCAGCCTGGATCGATCGGCACGAGCTTGCCGTCCTCGATGTCCCACAGGTCGGATGCCGTTCGGATGTACTCGCCGACGAGTGCGGATTCGTCGGGTGCCGGTGCACCCTCGAGCAGTTCGTAGGTCTCCATCGCGGTGCGCAAGGTTGCAGCGTCCTGGTTGCACGCCTGTTCGCTCGCCTGCTGGATCGCCGTGATGCCGGGTTCGATCACGTTCTCGCGGATCGCACCACGATCCGTGCCGTCGGCATTGGCGCAGCCGGCGATCAGCAGGACCGCAGTCGCGGTGATCGCGAACGCGCTCAGCCGGCTTTGCAGCATTTGCTCATGAACCGATCGACGTCGACGATGACCCGGGTGACCTTGCCGGCGGCGGCGAGGCCGCCAGAATCCGATGCCGTCACGGTGAACGTGATGCGCCGACCCTCGATCTTCTCGAGGCTCGCCTCGACGACGATCTCCGCACCGACGGGAGTGGGTTGCAGATGGTCGATCTGGACGCGCATGCCGACCGTCGATTGGCCGGGCTCGAGAATGCCGCTGAGCGCTTCGATCGTGGCCTGTTCGAAGAGTGCGACGAGCCGTGGCGTGCCGAGCACTTCGACGTCGCCGGAACCGAGGGCGCGGGCGGTATCGGCCTCGCCAACGACGAGCCTGGCTTCGCCCTTCAATCCGACCGCTACGTTCACCGCCGCCAACGCTAACGCCAGGTCGCCGATGAACCACGTGACGACCTCGTGACAACCGATCGGGCTGTAGCCGGTGGCATATCGGCGGCGCCGCGATCGCTCGGCCTCACCGGGCGTCTCCCAGAGCCCGACGGGCCACCCGCGACGGCTTCGCGTAGGCTGCCCGACGTGATCGACCAGGACGTCATCGAACGAACGCTCGGAGCGGCGCTGCGCACAGGCGCCGACTTCGCCGAGATCTATGCGGAGGACAAACGCAACACGTCGGTCGGGCTGGACGATGGCCGCATCGAGCAGGTCACGTCGGGTCGCGACCGCGGCGCAGGCATCCGCGTGATCAAGGGCGAGACCACCGGGTTCGCCCACACGAGCGATCTCAGCGAGGCAGGACTCGCAGAGGCCGCCGCGGCTGCTGCTGCGGCGGCGAGTCGGGGCGATGGCGGCACGCGAACGATCGCGCTCACCCGTTCCGATCCGCGCATCGTCAACCGGGTCGATCGGTATCCCGACGAGATCGCCAAGGCGGCCAAGGTCGAGCTCGTGCTGCGCATCGACGAAGCCGCTCGGGCGGCCGGTAGCGAGATCGTGCAGGTGTCGGCCGGCTACGGCGACAGTCGCAAGAAAGTGCTGATCGCAAACAGCGACGGGCTGCTCGCAGAGGATGACATCGTGCGCGTGCTGGCTCGCATCAGCGTGGTCGCCAACGGTGACACGGGCATGCAGACCGGCTTCCAATCGATGGGGCAGACGGTCGGTTGGGAAGCCTTCGATCTCGTCGACGTGGAGGAACTCGCACGCGACGCGGCCCGTCAGGCGATCGTGAAGCTCCGGGCCCGGCCTGCCCCGTCGGGGCCCGTGCCGGTCGTGATCAAGAACGGGTCGGGAGGCGTGCTGTTCCACGAGGCCTGCGGTCACGGGCTCGAGGCCGACCACGTGCAGAAGGGGGCGTCCGTGTACGCCGGCAAAGTCGGTGAGCTCGTCGCTTCGCCGTTGGTCACGCTGGTCGATGACGGAACGTTGGCGACCGAGTGGGGCACCTTGGCGATCGACGACGAGGGTCATCCGACGCAGCGCAACGTGCTGATCGAGAACGGGGTGCTCACCGACTACATGTGGGATCACCTGCGCTCGCGCAAGCAGGGGCGCGCTCCGTCGGGCAATGGCCGTCGACAGAGCTACATGCACCTCCCGATGGTGCGGATGACCAATACGTTCGTGCTCGACGGCACCGACGATCCCGACGACATCGTCGGTTCGACCGAGCACGGCGTGTTCGTCAGCCATCTCGGCGGTGGCAGCGTCAACACCGCAACGGGGGACTTCGTGTTCGGCATGAACGAGGCCTACCTGATCGAGAACGGCGAGATCACCGAGCCGCTCCGGGAGGGCAACCTGATCGGGAACGGACCGCAGGTGCTGTGCGACATCGACATGCTCGGCAACGACTTCGCGATGGGTAACCCGGGCACCTGTGGCAAGGACGGTCAGGGAGTCCCCGTCGGTGATGGTCAGCCGACGCTGCGCGTCAAGTCGATGACGATCGGAGGCACCGCGTCGTGAGCGATCTGCTCGACATCGCCGATCGCGTTGTCGCCCAGGCCAAGCCGGGGGAGCAGCTGGAGGCGTTCGTGTCGCGCGGCGGTGACACCGAAGTGCGCGTCTATCAGGGCGAGATCGAGCACTTCGTCTCGGCACAGGCAGCAGGCATCGGCATCCGGGTGATCAGCGGTGGTCGGACCGGTTTCGCCTATGCCGGCACGCTCGATGAGTCGGCCGTTGTGGAGGTGCTCGCCGAGGCGCGCGACAACGTCCAGTTCGGCACTGTCGACGAGTGGGCGGGCCTTGCCGAGCCCGACGGTGTCGAGGTCACCGACCAGGAGCTGTGGAACGCCGAGTTGGCCGAATATCCGACCGACGCGAAGGTCGAGTTGGCCAAACAGCTCGAGCGATTGACGCTCGGGATCGACACACGCGTCCGGATCGACGACTCGAACTACGCCGACGCGTTCGGCGAGGCAGCGGTGGCGACCACCACCGGCATTCGCCAGTGGGGACGCGAGAACGGCTGCTACGTCAGCGTCTCCACACTCGCCGACGACGGCGACGAGACCCAGACCGGTTTCGGCTTCAGCGTCGGCCGCTCGCCATCGATGTTCGACCTCGAACGCGCCGCCAAGGAGGCGGCCGACCGGGCGACGCGTTTGCTCGGCGCCACCAAGCCGCCGTCGAAGCGCACCACGGTGGTGCTCGACCCGTTCGTCACCGCGCAGCTGCTCGGCATCATCTCGTCGACGTTGAACGGCGAGGCCGTGGTCAAGGGCCGGAGCCTGTTCCAGGACCGCCTCGGCGACGAGGTCGCGCCGAGCTTCGTCACGTTGGTCGACGATCCGACCAATCCGCTCGCGTACACGGCGACCGACGTCGACGGTGAGGGATTGGCGGCGCGCCGCAATGCGTTGATCGATCACGGAGTGTTGCACCAGTTCACCCACAACTCGTACTCGGCTCGGCGGGCCGGCACGGTGTCGACCGGCAACGCCGTGCGCGGAGGCTTTTCGGGTATGCCGGGCGTCGGGGCGCTCGCTCTGGCGCTGGTGCCCGGCGCCCGTTCGCAGGCCGAGCTCGTCGCCGACATCGACGACGGCTTGCTGGTGCAGAGCGTCACCGGCATCCACTCGGGTGTCAACCCGATCAGCGGCGACTTCTCGACCGGTGCTGCGGGTCTGTTGATCTCGAACGGCCAGGTCGGGGCACCGGTCCGTGAGTTCACGATCGCTTCCACATTGCAGAGGATGTTGCTCGACATCGCCGAGGTCGGGGGCGACGTCGATTGGCTGCCGATGCGGGCAGCCGGCGTCAGCCTCGTCATCCACGACGTCACGATGAGCGGGTCATGACGACGACCGACGTCGCCAAGCGCTAACTCGGGATCGGTCCTGCCGAAGATTTCCGGGCGATGTCTGCTGCGAGGCGAGTTGCGCAGTTGGTGTTCCAGGTGGTGGGCGTGATCGCGGTCGTCGTCGTCGACCCGTGGTGGGCAAGATCGTGCTGTTCGCGGTCCTCGCCGTCGGTTCGGCCGTGCTGGCGATCGTCGGTACCTACGGCTACCGGGTGCGCTGTGCGGGGGTCTTTCACCCCGCGGTCGGGCTGTGCAGCGAGAAGCCGTAAGAGGTCGCCAGCGACGAGTCCAGCACGACGCGGGAGGGGCGAACGAGCCCCGAGCCCTCCAGCGTCGAGAAGGCCAGCTTCGACTCGTCCCAACCATGACGGCGGGCGGTGCGGATCGCCAGTTCGGCTCGGCTGAGTGCCTCTGGGCCGCCGAGGTGCAGCAGCCCGTCGAGATCCGGTCGCTCGGCGAGTTGCACGAGCGCGGCGGCCACGTCGTCGACCATCACCGCCGAACGGATCTCGTCGGTGAAGAACTTCATCGTGGAGCGTCCGGAGATCACGTCGCGCACGGCCAGCTCGTGACCCGACAGCTCGCGCGATCCGTACAGCAGTGAGGTGCGAACGATGATCGCGCTCGGAGCCGTCGCCGCAACGATTCGTTCCGCGTCGGCCTTGTCCCGGCCGTAGTCGGTGACCGGGGTCGGCTCGTCGATCTCCCGGTAGGGGGCAAGCCGGCCGCGGAACAGCGCATCGGTCGACACGTGCACGAGGCGCACGCCGTGGCGCTCGGCGGCTTCGGCGACGTTCTGCGTCGCATCGACGATCGACGCCCGATCGCCCCTCCGGTAGGCCGTGTGCACGATCGCGGTCGGCTTCCAGTCGCCGATCGCCGACCGGACCGACTCGGCGTTGCGCAGGTCGACCGATCGTGAAGACGGCGCGACGATCTCCCAACCCGTGCTGGCTGGGCCGTTGACGATGTGGCGACCCAGATATCCGGCGCCCCCGGTGACGAAGAGCCGTCGGGGACGACGGGAGGATCGCCGAATCGTCATGGACCGGATCGTATGCCGGTACCGTCATCGCCGATGCCGATCCTGCATGCCATCGTTCTGGGCCTCGTCCAGGGGTTTTCCGAGTTCCTGCCGATCTCGTCGAGCGGTCACCTGATCCTGACGAGATGGTTCTTCGGCTGGGAGACGCCTGGCGATCCATCGGTCGAGAAGGCGTTCGATGTCGCGTTGCACCTCGGGACGCTGGTCGCCGTGGTCGCCTACTTCCGGCGCGATCTCGCGACGTATGTCCGCGAGGGTCTTCGATTGCTGTGGCATCGCGAACGGCCGATCGACAACGATGGCCGGATCGCCTGGTTGCTCGTCCTGGCGACCGTGCCGGCGGCCCTCGTGGGCGCGTTGTTGGAGAGCTGGATCGACGAGCGCTTGGGTACCCCCGTCATCATCGGTGTGTCGCTGATCGGGTTCGGTCTGCTGTTGTGGTGGGCCGACCGTCAGATGGGCCGGCGGACCGTCGACGAGTTCAACTCCCGCGACGCACTGCTGGTCGGAGCTGCCCAGGCGCTGGCGCTCAACCCGGGTACCTCGCGGTCTGGGATCACGATGACGGCGGCGCGCTGGATCGGCTTCGATCGCGATGCGGCGGCTCGACTCAGCTTCTTGATGAGCGTCCCGGTCATCGCCGGCGCCGTCCTGCTGAAGGTCGGCAAGCTGTTCGTGGACGGCGTTCCCGATGGCCTGCTCGCGCCGATGATCGTCGGCGTCATCACGAGCTGTTTGTCGGGCTGGTTGGCGGTGTGGGGCACGCTGCGCCTCTTGCGCACCCGGAGCTTCACCCCCTTCGTGATCTACCGCGTGGCGTTGGGCGTCGTCGTGCTCGTGGTGGCGGCGGCCGGCTGGCGCTGAGTCACGACCCGCAACTCACGGTTCGAGCAGCAAGGTGAGCGACCCTGCGTCGGCGGCGGCCGGCAGCAGGGGAGCCTCGTCAGCCGGAACGGCGAGCACGGTGACCTCGTCGAACCGATCGACCACGAGGGCTCGCGCACTCAGGACGAAGCCATCGCTGGCAACCCGGACCCGATCGCCCACCGAAGCGCCCGAGCGCGGCGATTCGATGACCGGTACGGCGAGCCAACCGGTGGGGGTCATCGCCTGGGGGCCTCGGTCGGCCACGACATCGAGCAGGGTCACGATCTCGCCGTCTCCGATGCGCCGGCGCGCGACGAGGTCGGTCGCTTCGGTGATCGCACCCTTCGGCACGACTGCGCTCGGTACTGTTCGTACCTCGACGCGCAACGGCTCGCCGACCTCGATCGGCCCGGTCGCCATCAGAACCGGGAGCGTGTCACCCCACGAGTCACGCTCGAGGTCGACCTGACGCAATCGATCGTGGACCGATACGGCGATGCCGAGCGCGACGGCCGTGATCACCATCCATTGGATCCACGGACGGCGGACGAGCAGCCGACGCAGCGAAACGGTGATCGTCGGGACAGAACGAGAGTTCGACATCGAAACCCTCCCTGGAGAGACAGGACGAGGGGAAGTCGGAGGTGTCAGGCTATCGCAGGGAGGGCCCGAGTCAGCACGTCACGAAGGTGCGACACGTTGCCGTGCATCACTTCGAGGACGGCCTCCATGGTGACCGGTGTGTGCCCGTCGACGCCGGCGTCGTAGTCGGTGACCAGTGCCACCGTTGCGTAGGCGAGCCCGGCCTCGGCGGCGAGCACCGACTCGGGGTACCCGGTCATGTTGATCACCGACCAACCCATCTGGCGAAACCAGCGGCTCTCGGCCCGTGTCGAGAATCGCGGCCCGTTGATGACCACCATCGTGCCGCCGTCGTGCACCGCGACGTCGGTGGATCTGGCAGCTGCGACCAGCACACGCCGCAAATCGTCGTCGTAGGGGTCGGCGAAGGACTGATGGTGAACCGAGCCGTCGCGGCCGGGTGCTCCCTCCGGCCCGCCGACATCGTGATACGTGTCGGGTCGCCCGTGGGTGCGGTCGACCAGCTGGTCGACCACCACGAAATCGCCAGGGTGGACGTCGGATTGCAGCGAGCCGCACGAGCACGGGCCGATCAGCGCTCTGACGCCCAGCGATGCCATCGCCCAGATGTTGGCCCGGTAGGGAACCCGATGGGCGGCGAACTCGTGTCGGCGGCCGTGGCGGGGCAGGAAGGCGACGCGTCGGCCGGCGAGCTCGCCGACCGTGATGGGGGCGGCGGACTCGCCGTACGGCGTGTGCACCTCGACCTGGGTGGCGTCGGTGAGCAGCTCGTAGAAACCGGACCCACCGATGATCCCGATCTCTGCGCCGAGCTCGGAAGCTCGGTCGCTGAGCGGGATCAGCATGTCAGCCGCCTGACTGCTTGGTGTCGGACGACGGCTTCGGTGTGCTCGTGGTCGACGCACCGCTCGACGAATCGCTCGACGCAGCGGTCGTGCCGGCGGTCGAACCGGATTCGGACGAAGCGGCCGGGGCCGACGCGGTCGACTTCTTCGACGACCGGCTGTCGGTCTTGTAGAAGCCGTCGCCTTTGAAGGTGACGCCGACGGGAAGGAAGACCTTCTTCACCGCCATGGTCGCGCCGCTGTCAGGGTGAACCGCCTCGGTCAGCGCGTCGTCGTCGAACGACTGCTGCACCTCGATCGTTTCGCCAGTTTCGATGAACTTGTACACATACGTGGGCATGGCGATATCGAAAGATACCGGCATCGCGGCGCCGCTTCGCGGTCGGTGTGTCAAGAGATGCCGTCGCCGGTCGGCGCGATGACCATTCTCGGCCCCCGCAGGGTCCCGCGTTAGTGTCGCCGCTGTGCAGGTACGAAGCGCCGTCATTCCCGCGGCCGGCATGGGAACACGGTTCCTTCCGGCCACCAAGGCTGTTCCGAAGGAGTTGATGCCGATCGGCGACACCCCCGCGATCCAGATCATCATCGACGAGGCGGTGGGTGCCGGCATCGAGCACATCGTGGTGATCAGCAGCCGTAACAAGCCGGCCATCGAGCAGTATTTCGCTGCCGATCCCGACTTGATCAACGCACTCCGCGAGAAGGGCAATGACCGCATCGCCGACCGCTTGGCCAGCATCGGTCGCGACTGGCGGGTGACGATCGCCTATCAGGACAACCCGCGCGGGCTCGGTCACGCCGTGGGGTGCGCCAGGGAAGCGGTCGGCGACGAGCCGTTCGCCGTGTTGTTGCCCGACGAACTGATGGGTGATTCATCACTGCTGGCGCAGATGAACGGTGTGTGCGCCAGTTCCGGGGGCAGCGTCGTGGGCGTCAAGCAGGTGCCGCGCAGCGAGGTCAGCTCGTACGGCGTGGTCGCTCCCGCCGGCCCGATCGACGACGACGGGGTGATCCCGGTCGCCGACCTCGTCGAGAAGCCGCCTGCCGCGGAGGCGCCGAGCGACTTCATCCTCGTCGGTCGGTACGTGCTGACACCGGATGTCTTCGACGAGATCGAGGCCCTCACGCCCGGGAGCGGAGGCGAACTCCAGCTCACCGATGCACTTCGGGTGCAGGCCGCCCGATCGCCATTCTCGGCGGTGTTGTCGCGCACCGAGCGCTACGACACGGGCAGCCCTGTCGGATTCCTCGAGGCCGCGATCGCGTTCGCCCTCCGCAACCCCGAGATGTCCGAGGGCGCGGCGAGCCTGCTCGCCCAGTACGCCAGTACCTGACGGGCTCAGCCGATCCGGCGGAAGCGTCCGACGAGATCGTTGACCAGGCCGAATTCGTCGACATCGAACTCGACGATCTCGGATGCAGGGCTGTCGGATGCGGCGCCGTCCGGACCGGAGCTGTCGGCGGTGCGCGACCGGGTGACGCGCCACTTGCCTTCGTCGAGGCGCTCATAGCGATACTCGACCGGCACGACACCGAGCGTCTCGACGTCGATCTCGAGCACCGGCAAGTCCGTCGAGTCACCCACCAGCAGTGGATAGCGGCGGATCGGCAGTGTGTAGGTGAACGGTGTGCATCGCAGTGTCACATCGAACGCTCCGTCGAGTTCGGTGCGGTGGGCGCCGTTGACCTCGCCCCACCGGCCTCCGCCGTCGGTGCCCAGCCACAGGTCGGGTTCAGGCAGGTCGCGGAACAGGAGGAACTGGCGAACCTGCCACAACGGCGACAGGCGGATCACGTACTGAACGTTCTCGCGCTCCACCGAACCGGTCGCCGTCCAGGCCTCGTTCTGCCATTCGAGCGACAGCGTTTCGCCGTGCCGACCGTCCCATGTACTCCAGCGCGCCCGATACCCGTCGGCGGGGAAAGCCCTCGGCAGGGGGGCGGACGCCGGTTGGCCGTCAGTCACGTTTCCAGTCTGCCGCCGCAGCCGTACGACCGGTACCGTGCGCTGTGTGATTGCGCTCGAGGATGCCCAGAGTTTCGTGATCGGCAGCTGCCCGCCGATCCCCGCCGTCGAGGTCACGCTCGATCGGGTCGAGGGGTTGGTGCTGGCGTCTGACGTCGTGGCCCACGAGCAGGTTCCGCCGTTCGACAACTCCGCCGTCGATGGCTACGCAGTGATCGCCGCCGATACCGCGTCGGTGCCGGTCGAGCTGCCGGTCGTGGGGGAGGTGGCCGCCGGCGCGGCGACCGACCATGTGCTGCAGCGCGGCGAGGTGATCCGCATCATGACCGGCGCGCCGCTGCCGGCCGGCTGCGACGCCGTCGTGATGGTCGAGGAGACCGACCGCCTGCCCGACGGTCGAGTGCGCGTCAACGCAGGCGTCGAAGCGGGTGCTGCGGTGCGGCATGCCGGCGACGACGTCCAACCCGGCGACGTGCTGTTCCCGGCGGGCACGGTCGCCTCTCCGGCGGTGGTGGGAGTGCTGGCCAGCATCAATGCTCGCACGGTGCAAGCCCACCGAAGGGTCCGGGTCGCGGTGCTGTCGACCGGCGACGAACTGGTCGAGGACGGCCGGCCGCTCGAGCCGGGTGAGATTCGGGAGAGCAACCGTCGCATGCTCGCCGGATTGCTCCGCGAAACCGGCTGCGACGTCGTCGACATGGGCATCGTGCGCGACGACGAGGCCGCTCTCGAACAGGTGCTGCGTCGGGCGGCCTCCGACTGCGATGCGATCGTCACCAGCGGAGGCGTCAGCATGGGCGACTATGACGTCGTGAAGGCCGTCCTCGGCCGAATCGCCGACATGACCTGGATGCAGATCGCGATCAAGCCGGCCAAGCCCTTTGCGTTCGGCACGATCGCCGGCACGCCGATCTTCGGTTTGCCGGGCAACCCGGTCAGCTCGATCGTCAGCTTCGAGATGCTGGCCCGCCCAGCGCTGCGACGGATGATGGGACACCGCAGATTGGCGCGCCGCAGCCACGTTGCGCTGACCGACGACGATCTCACCCGTCGGCCCGATGGCAAGACGCACCTGATGCGCGTGCTCGCCAGCTTCGAGAACGACGGCCGGTGTCACGTGCGCTCGGCACGCGCCCAGGGCAGCCACCAGCTCGCCGCCACGGCGCTCGCCAACGCCATCGCGATCGTTCCCGATGGCGACGGCCTGCCGGCAGGTTCCGAGGTCGCCGTCGTCATGATGGAGGGCTGATCCCCGGGGCGCAGGGCGGGGCCGCTCATGTGCGTGGTCCGGTTTGGCCCTAGGCTGCTCGGATGTCGCATTCCGGGGCACGTGATCTGATCGATCCCTTCGACCGCGTCGTGCGCGATCTGCGGATCTCGGTGACCGATCGATGCAACTTCCGTTGCACGTATTGCATGCCGGAGGAAGGCATGCAATGGATGCCCCGCTCCGAGATCCTGACGTTCGAGGAGATCGAGCGTCTGGCACGGATCTGCGTCGAGCAGTACGGATTCGACGGCATTCGCCTCACAGGCGGCGAGCCCACGATCCGGGCCCACATCACCCGGCTGGTTTCGAAGCTCGCTGCGCTCGGCGTCGACCTGGCGATGACCACCAACGGTGCGACGCTGCGCAACCTCGCCCCCGGCCTGCGCGAGGCGGGGCTGAATCGCATCAACATCAGCCTCGACACGCTCGATCGCGACAAGTTCTTCCGCATGACCAGGCGCGACGAATTGGCGAATGTGCTCGACGGCATCGCGGCGGCCAGGCAAACCGGGTTCGATCGCATCAAGATCAACGCCGTCGTCGAGCGGGGCACCAACGACGACGAGATCGTCGATCTCGCCCGCTTCGGTCGCGACGAGGGCATCGAGGTGCGTTTCATCGAGTTCATGCCGCTCGACGCGAGCGATGCCTGGCAGCGTGCCCAGGTGGTCGGACAGGCGGAGATCGTCGCCGCGATCGCAGCCGAATGGCCGATCGAGGTCGTTCCCGCCAGAGGGGCTGCACCCGCCAACCTGTGGCGATATCTCGACGGTAACGGCACGGTCGGCGTCATCCCGACCGTCACGAAGCCGTTCTGCGGCGACTGCGACCGCGTCCGGCTCACGGCCGACGGCCAGTTCCGCACCTGCCTGTTCGCGACCGACGAGTTCGATCTGCGCGATGCGATGCGCAACGGCGAGACCGACGACCAGATCGCGCAGCGAATCGAGGCGGCGGTCGGCACCAAGTGGGCCGGACATCAGATCAATCAGGTCAACTTCATCCGCCCGACGCGCACGATGAGCCAGATCGGCGGCTGAACGTGCGACGGCACACCGTGGCCGTCGTCTTCGCGTGCGGTGCCGCCCTCGCTGGTGTCGCCTCGGCAGCGGTCACGGTACTGAACGATCCGGCCAGCGTCGGTCAGTCGGCCGAGCGGGTGCGAGTGCCCGGCCCGACCGTTGGCGGCTGCGAACTCTTCCCGCCCGACAACGCCTGGAACACCGACATCTCCCGCGCCCCGCTGCGAGCGAACTCCGACGCCGTCATCGCTGCGATCCAGTCGAACGGCGGCACCCGTCTCCATCCCGACTTCGGCCAGAACCCGGCGTACGGCATCCCGTACGCCATCGTGCCGGCGTCCCAGACCGAGGTCCCGATCTTCTACGACCCCTACGGCGACGAGAGCGATCCGGGCCCGTTCCCCATTCCGCTCGATGCGCCCGTGGAGGGCGGTCCGGGTTCGTCGGGCGACCGCCACGTGCTGGTGGTGCGCTCCGGAACGTGCGAACTGTTCGAGTTGTTCGCGGCGTCGCGCTCCGGAGCCGGTTGGGCCGCCGCCAGCGGGGCCCGCTTCGACCTGTCGTCGAACGCGCTGCGGCCACTCGGATGGACGAGTGCCGACGCCGCCGGGCTGCCGATTCTTCCCGGCCTCGTCCGCTACGAGGAGGTCGCAACCGGCGAGATCCGCCACGCGATCAGAGTGACCTTCTCGCGCACGCAGCGCGGCTATGTCCTACCGGCGACGCACTTCGCCTCGTCGAGTACCGACCCTGCGCTGCCCCCGATGGGGCTGCGGCTCCGACTGAAGGCCTCCTTCGATGTTTCGGTGTTGTCCGGGCAGGCGCGAGTGATCGCCCAGGCGATGCAGCGCTACGGCCTGATCGTCGCTGACAACGGGTCGAACTGGTTCTTTCAGGGCGCACACAGCGCGTCGTGGGACGATGCCGAGCTCGACCAGCTGAAGTCGATCTCCGGCGACTGGTTCGAGGTCGTCGACACCGGGCCGGTACGGCGCTGACGGTCCGCAGCGGTGCAGGCACCGCGTGCCGGGGTCGGCGAGCTCGGTGTGCGGTACCGTGGGTCGCGCATGAGCGATCTCGAGTTCACCCATCTCGATCCGCTCGGCCATGCGCGCATGGTCGACGTCACCCTCAAGGAGCCGACCCATCGCCGGGCCGTGGCACGCTGCAAGGTGTTCATGAAACCCGAGACCACCGCAGCGATCGCCAACCGCGAGGTGAAGAAGGGCGACGTGCTGGCCGTTGCCCGCGTGGCCGGCATCCAGGCGGCCAAGCGCACCTCCGACATGATCCCGTTGTGCCACCCGCTGTTGGTCGGCGCGGTGTCGATCAGCTTCGACATCGGCGATGACCACGTTGCGGTCGAGGCATTCGTCGACACCATCGAACGGACCGGCGTCGAAATGGAGGCGCTGCACGCGTGCTCGGTGGCGGCGCTCACGATCTATGACATGTGCAAGTCGGCCGACCGCGGCATGACGATCGGGCAGTTGGCGCTGTGGGAGAAGACCGGCGGCCGCTCGGGAACGTATCGACGCCCCGAAGAGCCGTGACCCGGTGTGGGTCGGGTCGAGTTTCGTGTCGGTTCGCGCCGCCCGGTGCGGTCTGCGACTCCGACACTCGACTCCGACACTCGACTCCGACACTCGACTCCGACACTCGACTCCGACACTCGACTCCGACACTCGACTCCGACACTCTCAGTGGTTACATCGTCACGCTTGACGCTTGACGTTGCCGACTGTGTTACGAATGTCGTAGAATCGTAACGAAGCGTTGTTGGCCCGTAACCGTCGTATCCAGTCCGATGGTTGTGAGCTACATCGGTCGTTGTCCCAGTCGCCGAACGAAGGATCTCACACATGGGCGAACTCGTCCTGCTGGTCGTAGCTGCTGCTTGGGCAGCCGTACTGATCCCGCCACTGCTCCGGTCCCGCATCGAGAATCGGCCGAATTCGTCGGTGACCGACTTCCGGCGTCAGCTCAACAAGCTCCAGGGAACCGTTCCGAATCGCGCCTCGGGCCCGATGCGCGGCATGGCCCGCCCCTTGGCCCAGTCGCCGCTGCACCGCCCGGCGGCTTCCGGCCGGCCCGGCGTGCAGCCCGCACAGATGCGCAAGGCCGGCTCGGGACGTACGCACGGCGGCGCGCAATCGGGTCGTGCTGGGATGGCGACCCAGGTGCGCGAGCCGTCGCCTCGCGGTCGCACGCATGGCGATCCCACGGGTGGCCAACCTCGTCCACAGCAACAGCACCGTCAGGCCCATGTGGCTCGCCACGACGTCTCGGCCGCCGATCAGCTGCGGCGCCGCCGATCGAATGTGTTGATCATGCTGGTGCTGGCTGCCGGGGCCACGTTGTTCCTCGCCGCCACCACCCAGGAACCGGCGATGCTCTACCTGTTCGCGTTCGCCTTCCTCGCGCTGTGCGGCTACGCCTACCTCCTGTCGCAGGTTCGCCAGCGCGAGAGCGGCTCGTGGCCGAGCGACTGGATGCATCACTGACGCTTCGCCCGCCCCGGCGGGTACACTCCCGTCCGAAAATCAGGGGCTGTAGCTCAGTTGGTAGAGCGCTTCGTTCGCAATGAAGAGGTCAGGGGTTCGATTCCCCTCAGCTCCACTTGTTTTCTGGGACCTGAAGCGGTCCTGGGGTTGGATGCGGTGGGTCGGGAGCGGGGTCTCGCCCCCAGCCAGCTGACCTTCGCTTCGGATTCGATCGTCGCGCCGGGCGCGAGCACATTGATCGACGCAACGAGCGCAGTCCGTCAGATCGGGCGTGGCAACAACTGCGCTCGGGTGGGCCGAGCGTCCCGAGACGCAAGTGCCGATCACCGTGGCAGCGAGCTCGCACATCGCAACGAGCGACCCCTACTCGGCTCCCGGCGCATGTGGTCAACGAGTCCCGGCGTGTTCTCCGCATGATCGGTGCGTGGAACCTCATTGCGGTCGGCTGTGGGCGTCGACGACGGCGCGGGCGATCTGGCGAGCTTGACCATCGGGGCCCCGGTCGGCGCCGAAACGATCGAGGTCCAGCATTGCGCGTGGACCTCTGACCCTGGCGCCATTCGGCGGGGCGGCTCCAGAATTGGATCGGACGATCCAGGCGCGATGGGGTGTGGACCCATGACGGAGTCGACAAATCTGCACAGGGAGTCGGGAGCCCACGATCCGCAAGGCGTTGAACCTTCTGGGGATGGCGTCGTCCGATGGGGTGGATGGTCGCTGCTCGCGGCTGCTGCGCTGCTGGTCGTCTTCGTTGTCGGTGTCGCCGTCACCGGTCAGGAACCACCTGTGCCGGCCGAGGAGGCCCCCGACAGCCCCGGGACGGTGACCGCTCTCTTTGTCGTCGCAGCAATCGGGGAGGTGCTGTTGGCCCCGGGGGCATTCGCGCTCGACTGCACTCGGCGCTGTGCGGCAACTGGTCGTCGGCCTGCAACTGGCCCGAGGCCACCGACGTGGTCTCTCCGCAAACGGAGGTACTGAGATGGTCACAGAACTCGAAACTCGGACCCGACTCGATCTGCCTGGTCGCACGATCACGACGTTCATCGCCTACCGGGTGCACGAAGCCCTGTCCGCACTCGACGTAGGCGACCGAATCGATGTCGTCACCGACGCGTTCACGGCGATCGACACTGATCTGCGGGCATGGTGTCGCGTCACGGGGAACGCACTCGTCAACGCCGACACCACCGGGTCGACGTGGCGATTCACGATCGAGAAGGGAACCCCGCGACGGTCAACGCGCAAGTTCGCCGCGGTCGTCGAGGACGACGGATTGTTCGAACTGCTCGCCCCGCTCGGCTTCGCGCTCGCTGCCGCGCTCGAGGGCCACGACGTGTCGCTGTACTTCCAAGGACCAGCGGTCAAGGTGCTCGCGAAGGGATACGTGGCCAAGATGCACGGCCTCGGCCGCCCGTTCAGTCGCTTCCCCCGTACCGGTCTCGACAAGGTCGGCCACATCCCGCCTCACGAGAAGCTTCGTCAACTCCAGCTGCTCGGCGCCCACATCTATGCGTGCGGCCCGTCGATGGATCACTTCAAGGTCGCAGAAGCGGATCTGGCGTTGGACGACGTCATCGTCGCCGAATACCTCACCTTCATGGAGCAGATGGACCAGGCAGAGATCCACGTCTACTCCTGAGTCAGTGCGGATCGGTGATCTCCGACGACCCGTCGAGCGTCACCCCCTTTTCATATTGACAAATATCGATATGATAGAGACGAAGGTTCAGGAGGTTCCCATGACGAACAGCACCGACACCGAGCGGGCCAGGCTCCTCGAGCAGGTTCGTGACCGTTACGGCGCGATGGCCCGCCAGTTCTTGGCCGACCCGTCATCGCCCACCGGATGTGGATGCGGTCACGACGACCCGATCACCCGCGATCTCTACACCCGCGACGAAACCGACGTACTCCCGCCGGCGGCCGGCACGGCATCGTTGGGTTGCGGCAACCCCACGGCGCTGATCGATCTTCACGAGGGAGATGTTGTCCTCGACCTCGGCTCCGGTGGCGGCATCGATGTGCTGTTGTCGGCGCGCAGGGTTGGGTCGAGTGGACGCGCCTACGGGCTCGACATGACTGATGAGATGCTCGAACTGGCCCGTCGGAATCAAGCCGAATCCGGGCTCGAGAACGTCGAGTTCCTGAAGGGGCACATGGAGGACATCCCGCTCCCCGATGACTTCGTCGACGTGGTCATCTCGAACTGTGTCATCAATCTCTCGGCCGACAAGACCCGGGTGTTGCGCGAGGCCTTTCGCGTGCTCCGACCTGGAGGCCGCTTCGCAGTCTCCGACGTGGTCGCTCGCGGTGAGATCGATCCACGGATCCGCTCCAGCGTCGAGGCCTGGATCGGTTGCCTGGCCGGCGCACTCGACGAGGACGAATATCGATCACTGCTCACACAGGCCGGCTTCAGCGATATCGAGATGGTGCCCACCCGCGTGTACCACCTTGCAGACGCCGCGGACCTGCTCGCTGCGCAGGGCATCGACATCGATCAGTTCGCCGCCGCAGACGGCAAGTTGATGTCCGCCTTCGTCCGCGCCACGAAGCCGGCTACCTGACGGCTCGGTGACCGGTTGGCCGGATGGTTCCGGATCGTCGCCGTTCTGGCCCGCCCGGGGCTGCCCAACCTGATCGCCGGACAGGTGGGGCGTGTGTGCCACGGTCACCCCGAACGCTCCGGTCCGCTGTATTGCCGGGTGGTCCGGCGGGGTGTTTGCCCCGTGTCGGTTGTCGTTCGTATGCAGTGCGACGGGGAAGTCCGTGCTGGGTTATCGTCCCTCGGATGAGGGCGCATCCGGCCGGTTGAGTCGCTGTTCCGGGTGCTTTCAACACCTCGGTGAGGAACCGGGGTCGGGAGGTGACGTGGCCAGACGATGGCTGCTCGGTTGGGCGATGATCGGCGCCGTCGCGGCCTGCGGCGGGGGAGGCACCGCTTCCCCACCGGTGTCGTCGCCATCGGACCCGATGGCGGTCGTCGACGAGAGCTCCGACGTCGACGTGGCGTCGACGACACCGTCGCCACCGGCCACCGACGAGAACTCGGAGAACGGCGAGGCGCCGACCTCGACCGCGACCTCCTCGACGGCGAACGACGCCGGCGGGTTCACGCCGTTGTCGCCCGACGAGGGCGTCACGGTCACACCATCGGGGGCCGAGGTGGCCAGCGACGACGGACGACTCGTGCTGTCGTTCCCCGACGGAGCGGTCGCCGACGACACCGTGGTCGCCGTCGCAGCGCTCCCGGCTGACGAGTGGCCCGACGACTTGGCCGCGCTCGACCCCGCCTCGCTGGTGTACTCGTTGGAGCCGAGCGGCCTGACGTTCGACGAGCCGGTCGCGTTCGCACTGACGACCGATCTCGTCACGACCGACGACGGGCTGGCCCAGGTGCCGCTCGCGATCCTGATCGACGACGAGGGAACCGGAGAACTCGTCGGGCTCGACGCCGAGCTCGATCCGGGTGCGGGCGTCGCCGTCGTGTCCGGTGAGATCGGGCACTTCTCGAGGATCATCCACCCGACCGGAACCCTGACCATCGGTCTGGAGGAGGTGTCACCGAAGGACCGCGACCTCGGCAAGCCGTGGAAGCCTGCAGCCCAGATCCACAACGGCACGTTCGAAATGACGAGTGAGAGCGGCTACCAATTCGCCGTGATGCGCGATTTCACCATCAGCGCGATCACGTTCGGGAGCTCGGGTGCCGCGCAGGTCGTCGGCCCGACGAGCCACCCCGGATTCAAGCTCGAACCTGGCACCATCCGCAAACTCGACTCCCCGGCGCCGCGCTGGCAGTGCGTCGACGTCGGCGAGGGCGTCTACACCGTCAGCGCCACTGCGCCGATCGACGAGTCGGGGATGTCCCCCTTCGAAGCCGTCAAGCGGTGGGTGTTCCGCCAGAACACCTCGTTGGTGTTCACCGCCACCGCGTCGGTGAACTGCCGGCTCCCCAAATTCAGTGCCTCCGGCGGCGGGGAGCGCCTCTCGGTGTCGGGGGAGGTCGACATCACCGCCCCGTTCACGCTCCAGGGCAAGGTCGTCGGTGGTCAGGTGAGCCTCGCCTTCACGCCCACTGACACCGGATCGATCGTCAACGCCGAGACCATGACGATCTCCTCGCGCGGCACGTTCACCTACTCGGGCACCGCCAACACGAGCGGGTCGGGCACGTACACGATCAGTGGGCCCATCGGTCAGCCGCTCGCGCTCACCCACATCGCCGATGGCTGTACGAATCCGGGGTCCTGCCAGGGGACCGAAGGAGAGATCGTGCTCACTCCGCTGACGGAGTGAAGAGCGGAGCGTCCGATGACGTGGTGTATCGATGATCCGGTGTGTCGATGACGTGGTGTGTTGATGATCGAGGCTTGCCGTCGAGACAGCCGCTGAACAGGGACGGATCGCGTCGAATGACTGGCGGGTCGATGCCGGCGCGGGTTGCCCGCTCAGGGCTGATTCGAAGCTGGTGTGCTCGGAGCCGGACCTTCATCGCGCAGTTCGCGTGCTGGCGCGCGCCCCGGCGCGCCGGCACCGTGCCCCGATGTGGTCGCATCGGGACACGGCGCTGTCGTTCTCAGCGGGATCGGGTGACCGCGGTGGTCACCCGGCCCGCACGTTCAGCGGTGACGATGACACCGAGCGCGAAACTCGTAGATCACGTTGGCGCGATCGGCGTTGACGTAGATGTCGCGGCCGGCGACCGTGACGTTGTTGAACCATCCGATCGCGCTGAGCGGGCTCGGGTCCTGGAACCCGAGGTCGGTGGCGATCGTCTTGCGTTTGCCCGACTCGAGGTTGATACGCGTGAGCGACTGGGTGCCGCCTTCGACGACGTACATCTTGTTGCCCTGGATGTCGATCCCTTCCGGTGATGACAGACCGTCGACCAGGACGATCGGCGTGGCGAGCACCTTCTTGTGCTTGATGATCTGGAGCACGGTGCCGTCATCGCTGTCGGTGACGTAGACGTTGCCGCCCCTGCGGGCGAGGCCGCTCGCGCCCGGGATGTTGCCGATCACGTCGGTCGGGACGAGGTCCCTGGACAGCCGCACGATCTCGCCGTTCGCCTGCGTCACGATGAGGTGACTGCGGAATGGTTGCGCATCGGTCGGGGGGAACAAGAAGTTGTTGGCGACCGGTGTGTCGGTCTTCGGATCCCAGATCGAGATCTGACCGCTGAGGGCGGACATCACCACCAGCTTCCGACCCCACGCGACGACGCTCGTGGTCGACGGGAAGTCCGTGAGACCGAACGCCGCCCGGAGCACGCTGGTCTGCTCGCCCGTCCGGCGGTTGAAGCCCCAGAGCCCACCGACGTTGGCGGTGTAGAGGGTCTTGCCGATCACGGCGACCCCCAGCGGCAGCTCGAACTGACCGGGCACCACCGTTCGCAGCGCCCCGCCGGGCATCACCTCGACGATCGCCGAATCACTGGCGCTCGAGATGAAGATCCGGTCGTCGGCGTTGATGGCGATGTTGTCGGCCCAGCCGACCGGGATCTCGGCGATCACCGTGCGGTTGTTGGCGAGATCGGCGTTGGTGAGGTCGACCTTCACGACCTCACCAACGCCCTGTGCCAGCGCATACAGGTCGCCGTGCGAGTCGAACGCCGTGCCGATCGGCACCTTGTAGCCCGTCGTCACCGGCGTGATCACCGCGGTGGCCGCGTCGGTGCCCGCATCTGCGTCGATGCGCAGAATCTCGTCGGTGAACGGTTGCGGCGCGTACAACGCTCCGTCGTGCCATGACATCCCGTTGGATGCGCACCCTGGCACGTCTTCGCGGTAGGTCCTGATGATGCCGGCGCTCACGAAATCGAGGTCGAGGTCTGGGTCGAGCTCGACGAACGAGTTGTTTGCAGGCGGCCCGCCGTAGCATCCTGCTGCGAACAGTCGCGATCCGTCATCGGACAGGGTGAGTGGGTTGGCGCTGTTGAGCCCGCCCGGAATCGGGAACACCAGTGGATACGCCGGCGCTCCGAACGGCTTCTTGAACACGGTTCCGAGCCCGATGTCGGTCCAGTAGATGGTGTAGTCGGACCCGACGATGACGTCGTCGGGGAACAGCACACCATCGGCGGCCGTCAGCCTGCTCAGGATCTCACCGCTGTCCGGATCGATCTGTGTGATCGTGGCCCCGAGCACGTTCGCGACCCACAGTGTGCCGTCGGGTGCGAACGAGATGCCGTTGGTGGAGCCGGCCATGACACCGCCATCGGCGAATACGCGCTGCTTGTAGTGGCGAGTGTGATGGTGGCCGTGATGGTGGCCGTGATGATGGCCGCCCGTTGCCTGCGCCGGTTGCGCCAGGCCGGTGACGAGCAGTGCTCCCGCCGCCAGCAGGCCGGTGATGAACTTCCGTCTCATGATGTCCCCTGTTCGTTCCGGGTCGACCGATCGGCCGACGCCTCGAGCGACGGCATACGCATATCGAACCCCGTCCGGCTTCGTGACGAAACTCATTCGCCGCCGCCCCCAAAGCGCCGCACACTCACCAGGCATCCAGTTGACCCGATCCATTTCCCCAGCGCAAGTGACATGGGTCATGCCGTGCGAGCAGCGAGCCCTATGTCACCCGTCGCCGGGGAGGGGCCCCTCAGCTCGAGGTCGCGGTGGTGGCGAGCCTGACGGCGACACCGACCGCGAGGGCGATCGCTCCGGTGAGGATCGCGCGGGGCGGCAGGGCCGCCACCAGCACGCCACATCCGATCAGCCCGACGACGGCGATCGCTCGAGGCCATCGCCGCTGCCGTGCGGAGAGCGTCAGGGCGGCGGCGTTGGTGATCGCGTAGTAGGTCAACACAGCGACACCGGAGATCCCGATCGCACTGCGCAGGTCGATCACCACCACCATCGCGATCACGACGACCGCCACGGCAAGCTCGGCCCGGAGCGGCAGCGACCGCGCCGCGTCGACGTGGGCGAACCAGCGCGGGAGCTCGGCATTGCGGGCCATCGCGAGCCCAGTGCGGGAGACCCCGGGGATCAGGTTCAGCAGCACACCGAGCGCAGCGATACCCGCACCGGTCCGAACCACCGCGCCGAGGCCGTCGAGCCGCCCCGCCTCGACCACGAGTCGCAGAGGAGCCGTCGTCGCAGCGAGGTCGTCGACCGGCACGACCGCGATCGCGGTGACGGCGACGATCGCGTACACGACCAGCACGGCGCCGAGGGCGAGCGGGATCGCACGTGGAATCGTGACCTCAGGGTCGCGGACCTCCTCGCCGAGGGTGGCGATGCGGGCGTAGCCGGCGAACGCGAAGAAGAGGAATCCGGCAGATCGCACGACACCGAACGCACTCGCGTCGATGGGCGTCAGCCGGTCGAACGACGCCGTCGGACTCGACCAGCCGGCGATGACGACCGCAGCGAGCGCCCCGAGCGACACGACGAGCAAGACCCTCGTCACGGCGACGGTTCGATTGAGGCCGCCGAGATTCACGACCGTGATCCCGACGACGGCTGCGACGGCGACTACCCGGTCGTGCGCCGGCCACAAATAGGCGCCGACTGTCAACGCCATCGCAGCGCATGATGCCGTCTTGCCGACCACGAAACCCCACCCGGCGAGATGACCCCAGCCCGGTCCGAGTTGCCGTCGGCCGTACAGGTACGTGCCGCCGGACTCGTGATGCACGGCAGCGAGTTGGGCCGACGATGTCGCGTTGCACCATGCCACGAGCGCCGCGATCGCCAGCCCGATCAGGACACCGTTGCCCGCTGCCTCGACGGCTGGCGCCCAGGCCGCGAACACGCCGGCCCCGATCATCGACCCAATCCCGATGACGACGGCATCGGACACACCCAGGGTTCGTCGAAGCTCCCCCGCCCCAGACGCCACCGCAACAGGTTATCCGGGCCGAGGCGGGCGGACACGAGTGCTCGATGGGCACGCCGGTGGCGCCCACAGCGTCCGGCTGGGCTCCGAATGGAATCGGGCGGCGTGACGTCGGTAGCGTCGCTGCGGACTCGATCGGTCCCCTTCCACCCAGACAGGAGCGCTCCTGATGCGCGAAGCAGTATTCGTTTCCTATGCCCGAACCGGCCTGGCCAAAGCGGCCCGCGGCGGCTTCAACATGACGCCGGCGATGTCGATGGCGGCGCACGCCATCAGCAGCGCCGTCGACAAGGCGGGCATCGAGCGTGAGGCTGTCGAAGACGTCGCACTCGGCAACGGTGCTCACGGTGCCGGCAACCTCGGCCGTCTCGCCAGCCTGCTGGCCGGTCTGCCGACCACGACGGGTGGCAACACGATCCAGCGCCACTGCTCGTCGGGCCTCAATTCGATTGCTGTCGCCGCCAACTACATCAAGGCTGACGGCGCCGACTGCGTGGTCGCCGGTGGTGTGGAGTCGATCTCGATCCCGAGCCCCGGCATGGGTGGCACGGTCAACATGGACCCGCGTCTGACCGAGATGTATCCCGCGATCTACATGGCGATGATCGAGACGGCCGACATCGTGGCCGAACGGTATGGCGTAACCCGTGAGTATCAGGACGAGTACTCGTACACCTCGCAGATGCGGATGGCGGCCGCCCAGGAGAACGGGCTGTTCGAGAACGAGATCGTCCCGATGGAGACCAAGATGAAGCTGGTCGACCGCGAGACCAAGGAGGAGACGATCGTCGACTACACCGTCACCGGCGACGAGTGCAATCGTCCGACCACCACGCTCGAGGGGTTGGCCAAGCTGCAGCCGGTTCGCGGTGAGGGGAACTACGTCACGGCCGGCAACGCCAGCCAGCTGTCCGACGGCGCCGCTGCCGTGGTGCTGATGAGCGACGAGGAGGCGTCACGCCGCAACATCGAGCCGATGGGCGCCTTCAAGGGCTGGGCGGTTGCCGGCTGTGAGCCCGACGAGATGGGGATCGGCCCGATCTACGCGGTGCCGAAACTGCTCAAGCGCCACGGGCTGACCGTCGACGACATCGACCTCTGGGAGCTCAACGAGGCGTTCGCCAGCCAGTGCCTCTACTCGCGCGACCAGCTCGGCATCGACCCCGAGAAGTACAACGTCAACGGCGGCTCGATCGCGATCGGTCACCCGTTCGGGATGACCGGCACCCGGTGCGCCGGGCACGTGCTGCTGGAGGGCAAGCGTCGCAACGCCAAGTGGGGTGTCGTCACCATGTGCATCGGCGGTGGCCAGGGCGCCGCCGGCCTGATCGAGATCTACTGACCAGGTCGTACGTCGGGTCGGGCCCGGCCGTTGCGCGCCCCGAGGTCGCTCAGGCGACGGGAACGGCGTACACCACGATGTTCTGGCGGTACCGCCGGATCTCGGGGTTGAACGAGCCGCCGCAGGTGATCAACACCAATGTCTCCTCGCCGGTGTTGCGCCAGATCCGTTCACGGGGCAACCCATCCTTGTCGTAGAGCGTCCGTTCGACCACCTCGTACGTTCGCCGCGAGCCGTCCTCGAGGGTGACGTCGACTCGCGCTCCCGGGTCGAGGTCGCCGAGGCGATGGAACAGGCCGATCTCACCGTTCCAGCTGACGTGAGCAGCGAGCACGGTCGCGCCTTCGTAACCGGGTGCCGCTCCGTAGCGGTACCAACCGATCTCGCTGGCGCCCGGCACTTCGAGCGCACCATCGGTACGCAGCCCGACGCTGCGGACTGGTCCGTCCAGGTCGAGGGCACCGATCGACAGCGACGCCGGCCGCCGGCGTGGTTCGATCTCGGGGGGAACAGCGTTGCCTTGCGGTCCGAGCAGGTCGGCCAGCGGTGAGAGCGGAATCGTCGTAGTCGTGGTCGTCGACTCGGAGGAATCGATCTCGGCGGTCGTCGCCGGTTGCGCCTCCGGTTGTGACGGTGACGTCGACAGCGGTGGGACGGTGATCGGGGTCTCGACGGCGACCGCGTCCTCGACGTCGAGGACGACCTCGGGGCCGGCGGCGAACGCCCAGACGGCGAGGCCGACCGCGCCCACTGCGGTCACGACCCCGAAAACGAGCAACGCCCGACCCCTGGCCGGTGAACGGCGTCGGGGTCGGGCGAGCTCTGTCATGTGAGGTAGTTAATCAGGCTTCGACGCTGCGGCGGCGGAGAGCGAACGCTCCACCTGCGAGCACCAACATGCCGGCAGCAGCGGCCAGCACGGCCGTGTTGACCGAGTTGCCCACCGGCTCACCGGTGTTGACGGCGGTCGGGGCGGGCGTGCCGTCACCGGCAGCCGCTTCCATGCCGACCTCGATCACCTGGGTGTAGAAGGTGAACGTGGCGGGCTCGGCAACCAGCGAGCCGACGGCATAGACGATCAGGTCGGTACCGGCCTCGAGGGTCACGGTCGGCACATCGACGATCGGGTCGCCACCGGCTGGGGCGAGCTGAGCGCCGGCGATCTCACCGGCGGGGAGGTCGAGCTCGGCGCTGGCGCCATTGGCGGCACCCTCCACCGGGCGGGCGTCACCGACGACGAGGTCGACGGCGGGAGCCTCGGCCGCGTGCCGAACGATCAGACGTCCCTGGCCGTCAGCGGTCATCGCCGTGTTGTTCTCGAACGGGGTGATGGTCGGAACTCCGTCGGCGTCGAGGTGAGCGATGACGGTCCAGTTGCCACTGGCGGGCACGGCGAATTCGGCGACCGGGCCGATCACGATGTCTTCGGTACCGGCGAGGCGGACTTCGACGTTCGTCAGGGTCTGGCCGGCGAAGGGCGTCAGATCTTGGGTGGCGCCGGGCTCGAAGCCCGGGATCAATACCGCACCGTCGACGGCGACGTCGACAGTGGCTCCGGGAATGCCGTGGAGCAGAGTGATCTGGGTGGCGTCCTGAGCGCTGGCGGCGCCGGGAACCATGGCGATCGCGGCGATGGCCGCGATACCTGCGAGAAGTCGCTTCATGTCGGTAGTACCTTTCGGATCGAGTTGTCGGTTTGTGCCGGGCCCGAGGAGCCCTGGTTGGTTCGGCACCGAGTGATCAGCGCAGGATTTGCACAGCCACTCGGTTGGTAGTACGAACCGACACGCCCCGACGGATGCACGCCGCCGAGATATTTCCTCGTCGAGATATTTCCTCGCCGAAAGATTCGGTCGGGGAGGGAGAACCGGTCGGGGGAGGGAGAACCAGTCAGGGGAGGCGAAGCGCTTCCCGCAACGGCGTTTCGTTGCGGGCCCGCACGTCGGCGTTCACGTGTTGGCGCTCGAGGACCTGTTCGAGCGTCTTGGCCGCTTGCTCGATCGGATGCTCGGAGAAGAACGCCTGCACGTCGACGACCTGCGCCGGCCGGTCGAGCAGGCGAACGGTCTCGATCATGCGCGAGATCGTGTTGCGCGGGAAGCGCTCGTTGGCCTCAGCCCACCGACGCCGCACGAAGTCCCACGCAGTGGCACCGTGCTCGCGATTGCCGATGCAGGCGCGCAACAGGAACGGTGCATTCTGGGTCTTCACGCGGTCGCTCATGGCCAGCTCGCAGGTGCGCAGCACGAGATCGGCATCGCCGAACTCTGCCAGCGAATACAGATGTCGCAACTGCACCTGCGGGGTCGCGCCGTTCATGGCCAGGTCGAGCATGCGTTCGTAGTCGGCGGCGTCGCCCGTCGCTGCGATCACACCGGTCGCAGCGGCGGCGAGGTCGGCGTCGACCGAGGACGCATCGCGCGACCAGTCTTCGTAGTACGAGCGGGCGCGGCTGCGAGCCGCCTGGTCGCCGGCTTGGACGGCCATCACGGCCAACAGCAGTCCACGCAGCTTCGCCCTGAGCTCGGTCTCGTCTGCCGCAGGCTCTCCGAGGTCGGCCAAGGCCGGACCCACGAGGTTGACGACCCGTCGCTCATAGCCGGCCACGGCGGGGGCGTCGTCGTCCAGCAGACGGCGAACATTGCGCAGGCCGATCGCGATGCTCTGCCACACGCCGTATTCGCGTTCGTCGCCGAAACGCTCGACCAGCTCGAGGAACTCGATGGCCGAGAGGGTCCCAGCCGTGACCGCGTTCCATGCGTCGTCGACCAGGTTGTATCGCTCGAGGGTCGTCATCGCCGCCACGACGTCGCGCGTGAGGCGGGATCGCAGCTGTTCGGAGTACGACACTCGGTAGAAGCCGTGGCCGCCGACGTTCACGATCACGGCTTCGGGTCCGATCGGTACCCGGAGCTCGTCGTCATCGAGCAATACCGAATCGACTCGATCACCCTGGCGAATCACCAATGGCACCGCCCACAGCGATGTCGAGACATCGTCGGGGTCGAAGGAGAACCGGCGTTGCGACAGCACCAGCTCGTCGCCGTGGATCGATGCGGCAACCAGCGGATAACCGGGCTGCCAGATCCACGAGTCCATCATGCGCCGCACCGGCTCGCCGGAAGTGTGCTCGATCGCGTCCCACAGATCGCTCGTTTCGGTGTTTCCGTACGAGTGGGTCTTCAGGTAGTGGCCGACACCGAGCCGGAACCGCTCGGCGCCCAGGTACTGCTCGAGCATGCGCAGGAGCGCGCCGCCCTTCTGATAGGTGAGCACATCGAACATGCCCTCGCAGTCGGCGGGAGACTCGACCTCGTACTCCACCGGACGGGTCGACGACAGCGAGTCGACCTCGAACGCCGCGCTGCGCTCCAGCCCGAAGAACGTCCAGCGTTCCCACTCGGGGCGATAGGCGTCGCACGCGGCGAGCTCCATGAACGTCGCGAAGGCCTCGTTGAGCCAGATCCCGTTCCACCAACTCATGGTGACGAGGTCACCGAACCACATGTGCGCCAGTTCGTGGGCCACGACGTCGGCGACCAGTTGACGCTCGCCCTGGGTCGCCGTCGCCGGGTCGACGAGCAGGAGGTTTTCGCGGAAGGTGATGCAACCGAGGTTCTCCATGGCCCCCGCCGCGAAATCGGGCAGCGCCACCAGATCGACCTTGTCGCTGGGGTAGGGGATGCCGTAGTACTGCTGGAACCACCGCAGGCAGAACGCCGCGACGTCGAGACCGAAGCCGGTGAGGCCACCCTTGCCGGGAAGGTGCACGATGCGCACCGGGATGCCGTCGACATCGACCCAGTCGGTCGCTTCGAGCGGGCCGACCACGAAGGCGATCAGGTACGAGCTCATCACCATCGTGTCGGCGAAGCGAACCACCGTCTTGCCGTCGGCGCGTTCCTCGCGTCCGGTTTCGGGCCCGTTCGATACGGCCAACAAGTCGGGAGCGATGGCGAGTGTGACACTGAAAATGGCCTTGAAATCGGGCTCGTCCCAGCAGGGGAAGGCGCGACGGCAGTCGGTGGACTGCATCTGGGTCGTGGCGATGACCCGCTCGGTGTTGCTCTCGTCGCGATAGGTGCTGCGGTAGAACCCGCGCAGCTGATCGTTCAACACGCCCCTGAACTCGAACGACACCACATGACTACCGGCGACCACTGCGTCGGCCGGTGTGACGAAGAGGCGCTCGGTGGCTTCCTCGAGCCGGAATGGAACCGGAAGGCCATCGAGCGTGCAGGCGTCGATGTCGAGCTCGATCGCATTGAGCACGAGTTCGCTCGACGCCTCGGACACGGTGATCGCGATGTCGACGGTTCCGCGAAACGTCGACGTGTCGAGATCGGGTTCGAGCACGAGGTCATAGCGCACCGGAGCAGCCGATCGCGGCAGGCGAAATGGGTCGAGAGCAGTCACGTGGCCGGATCGTATCCCCGAGGCCGTCAGACGCCCATCCGATGTGTCGTGGCCCCGGATCACCCGCCGTCCGCCCGGAGGGAGTCCGACCCCCTCCTGGCCCGGTAGCGTGCCCCAACGTGACTGCGATCGGCGACCGGATGGCCTGGGGCGACGCCCGATTCGATGTGGTCGGGATCGGCAACGCACTGGTCGATGTGATCGCACACGCATCCGATCGGTTCCTGGAGGAGCACTCGCTGGTCAAGGGGCGGATGGATCTGGTCGATACCGACCGTGCGGTCGCGCTCTACGAGGCGCTCGGATCCGCGGTCGAGATGAGCGGCGGATCGGCAGCGAACACGATGTGTGGCATCGCCAGCTTCGGCGGCTCGGCCGCGTACGTCGGCAAGGTCACCGACGACGAGCTCGGCAACGCGTTCGGTCATGATCTGCTCGCCGTCGGCGTGCAGTTCCGTGCCGGCGATCACCGCAACGACGTGCCGACGGGACGGTGCATCATCGTGGTCACCCCCGATGCCGAACGGACCATGAACACGTATCTCGGGGCGTCGAGTCTGCTGGGCGTCGGCGACCTCGACGACGCCGCCATCGCCGATGGCAAGGTGCTCTACATGGAGGGATACCTCTACGACCGCGACGAGGCGAAGGCCGCGTTCCGGCACGCGGCCGGAGTCGCCCACGAGGCGGGTCGGCTCGTGTCGCTCACCCTGTCCGACTCCTTTTGTGTCGACCGTCACCGCGACGACTTCCACGCATTGGTCAGCGACGAGGTCGACTTGCTGTTCGGCAACGAATCCGAGCTGATCGCGCTGTACCAGACCGACACGTTCGATGAAGCCGTCGACGAGCTTCGTCGGCACTGTCACATGGCCGCGATCACGGTCGGGGCCAAAGGCTCGATCATCATCACGGGTGACGAACTGCTCGAGGTGCCCGCCGAACCGGTTCGAAGGATCATCGACACCACGGGCGCCGGCGATCTCTACGCAGCCGGATTCCTGCACGGCTTGACGTCGGGTCGCACGCTCGAGCAATGCGGCCGGCTCGGGTCGCTCGCCGCGGCAGAGGTGATCTCGCACGTGGGTCCCCGCCCGCTGGTCGAGCTGCGTACGCTGGTGGGGTGACGAGCGACTACTTGCCCACCGCCCAGCGCTGGCTGGCGGCGGAGCCCGACGACGACATCCGTGCCGAGCTGCTCGAGCTGATCGACGGAGACCCGGCGCAACTGACGGCGAGATTCTCCGACCGGCTGCAGTTCGGCACCGCCGGCTTGCGCGCTGCGGTCGGGGCGGGCCCGCTGCGGATGAACAGGTTGGTCGTCCAACAAGCCGCGGCCGGTCTGGCCCAGTACCTCCTCGACACCGACCCGTTGGCTCGCGAGCGCGGGGTGGTGGTCGGGTTCGATGCCCGGCGCAAGAGCGACGTGTTCGCGCTCGATACGGCGCGGGTGATGGCCGCCGTCGGCATCCCGGCTCGACTGTTCGATCAGCGAGTTCCCACGCCGGTGCTGGCGTGGTCGATCACCGAACTCGACGCTGCGGCCGGCATCGTGGTGACCGCCTCGCACAACCCGCCAGCGGACAACGGCTACAAGGTGTATCTCGGTGATGGCGCTCAGATCGTGCCGCCCCACGACGTCGGTATCTCGGCGTGCATCGATCGCGTCGATCCGACCGCGGTGACGCTGTCGGCGCCCGATGATCCGTTGATCTCCAGCGTCGGCGATGAATTGATCGATGCCTATCTGGCCGCGATTCCGGCGGTCAGGCGTCGTCCCGAGGTCGCTGGGGTGCCCGTGGCATACACCGCCCTGCACGGCGTGGGCGGGGCCACCTTGCTGCGCGCGTTCGTGGCCGCGGGATTCGACGCCCCGCACGTCGTCGCCGAGCAGTTCGAGCCGGACGGCACGTTCCCGACGGTCTCGTTCCCCAACCCCGAAGAGCCCGGTGCGATGGACCTGTTGATGGAGGTCGCACAGCGCTTCGACGCCCAGGTGGCGATTGCCAACGATCCCGATGCCGACCGTCTGGCTGCGGCGATCCCGCAACCCGACGGATCCTGGCGACGCCTCGGCGGTGACGAGATCGGGTGGCTGTTCGGCGACTACCTGCTCGGTCTCGACGACGATCCCGACCGGCTGGTGGTCACGACGCTCGTCTCGTCGTCGCTGCTGGGCAAGATGGCCGCCGCCCACGGTGTCCACTCGGCCGAGACGTTCACCGGTTTCAAATGGATCGCGCGCGCCGTGCTCGACCGACCTGACCTACGTTTCGTGCTCGGGTACGAGCAGGCGCTCGGGTATCTCGTGGCCGAGCGACCGCTCGACAAGGACGGCATCAGCGCAGCCGTACTGTTCGCGGAGATCGCCGCGGTGGCCGCCTCCGAGGGCCGCACGCTGCAGGAATGGCTCGACGACATCGCCACTCGGTACGGCCGTCATGTGCTCGCGGACGCTTCGGTCCGCATGACACCGGCCGAAGCTGCCGCCAAGGTGGCAGCCCTGCGGGCCGACCCGCCCGCCGCGATCGGCGGACGATCGGTCATCGGCACCGAGGAGTACCCAGAGGCTGACCTGCTGCGATTCGAGCTCGACGGAGGGGTACGAGTGCAGATCCGGCCCAGCGGCACCGAGCCGAAGGTCAAGCTCTACGGCGAAGCGGTCGACGAGGACCCGGCGCCGTTCGTGGCCGCTCTGGCTGCGTTGTTGGGCTGAAAGACCACGAACCGGGCGTTTCGCCACACTTCCGTGAAATCGTCGGGTTGATCGAGCAGCGTGTCGGTGAGGTTCGCCGTGCGCTCGGTCACGATCAGCGTCAGCTCGATGTCGGTCGGAAGGGGACGGAAGTCGTCGACCTGCACGGCGCGGCGGTCGGTCTCGAGTGTCATCGCCCTCGCCTTGGGGGCGGCGATCACGTCGTCGGGGTCGCTGAGCTCCCTCACGACGTCGAACATCGCGATCGCGTCAGGATGGGTCGGGCCCCACTCGACCTGGCCGCTGTCGCGAACCACAGTGGCCCGGTCGATGCGGATGTGGGCATTGGCGACGTTCCCGGCAACGATGCCGCCGAGAGCGAGCGTGGCCACGGCCGTCGGTAGCCACCCGAGCCGCCGGTTACGGAGCACCGTCGTGAGTGCGACGAGTGCCAGCAGCATCAGCACCGGCGCCACGCTGCAGACGTAACGATTGATCGCCACACGGAAGCTGCCCCCGATCGTGAGCGCGACGGCGGCGTAGACCACCAGGTGCAGGTCGCGCCGTCGATTGGGGCCGAGCGCGAGTGCGATCCCCACGACCGCGAGCAGCAGGTACAGGCCGACGGCGACCCATCCGAGAACGACGTTGCCGAAGATCGTCGGGTTCGACTCCCACGATCGTTTGAGGCCGACCACCTCCGCAAGGTGATCGACGTGCTTGTCGGCGAGTCGCCACACGTTCTTGACGGTCGTGCCCGAGTACTGCGGCACCAAGGTGCTGGGCAGCACCACCTGGACGAGGCCGACGACGGCGAGCGCGACGACGTGGGGGACCGCGAGCCGGATGGACAGGGCCAGCCGCGCCGAACCTGCCCTCCACCAGCCAGCGTCGCGCGTGGCGATCAGCGCGGCGAGCTGTGCGGCAGCGATCGCCGGCACCATGGCGAGACCCTCTCGTCGCACCGAGAAAGCCGCCGCGGCGCCGCAACCGAGCAGCACCAGCGGCCACAGCCGGCCGGTCGCCCGTGTCAGAACACCGGACCGTGCTGCCTGGTCGAGGCCGACCAGAACGAGCCCCGTGACCGCCATGAACGGCAGCTCCGACTGGATCAGCTCGGTCCACCCCAGCAGCAACGGCGACAGCGTGATCGCGACGATGCCCGTCAGCGCGACCAGCATCCCGACCCTCGCCCTGGCGAGCGCGTACCAGCAGCACGCGAACACGCATGCGCTCAGTACGGGAACGATCGCGAGCCGGTCGACGTTCGTGCCGACGACGGCGACGAACGGAGCCAGCAGCAGCGGGAACCCCCACGGGTAGAGCGGTGGGCTGAACGCCGGCCCCTGCGAGGCCTGGACGGTGAAGCTGTTGTCGTCGATCACCTGCCCGGGGTTCCCGTCGAGCAGACCTTTTGCCTGGCGGATGTACAGCGCCCAGTCGTCGCCCCACCAGTGACCGGGGCGGTGCGTCGCGAACATGGTCGCCGCCATTGCGCCGACGACGAGCGCCAGCGCCATCGGAGCTGCATATGGGGTGAGCGGTCTGAGCCGCCCGCGGATGTCGGCCACGCCCGTGATCGGTGCGTCAGCCGCCGGTGCCGAACTGGCGGTCTCCGGCGTCGCCGAGGCCGGGCACGATGAACGCGTGTTCGTTGAGGTGGTCGTCGATGGCAGCCGTGACGATGTGCAGGTCGAGGCCCTCGTCGCGTAGATGCTCGATGCCCTCGGGCGCGGCCAGCGCGCAGACGACGGTGATCGGCGTGGGGGCGTCTCGCTCGGTGAGCAGCGCAATGGTGTGCACGAGCGAACCCCCGGTCGCCAGCATCGGATCGATCACGATGATCGGGCGGCCGGCCAGCGATTCGGGCAGTTTGTTGACGTACGGCTTGGGCTGGAACGTCTCCTCGTCGCGTGAGATGCCGATGAAACCGACGTCGGCGAGGGGCATCAACTCCTGAGCGGCGTGGACGAAGCCCAGCCCCGCTCGCAACACCGGCACGATCACCGGTTGCACGGCGAGTCGACGCGCCGGTGCGGTGGTGAGTGGCGTCTCGACCGTGCCCTCGACGGTCGGCAGATTCTTCGTGGCTTCGGCGAGCAGCAGTGTGCCGATCCGTTCGAGGTTTCTCCGGAACGACGGGTTGGGCGTGTCGCGGTCGCGGATGCGGGCGAGCGAGTCGGCAACCAGGGGATGGTCGACGAGGGTGACGGTGATGGGCATCAGAGTGCTCCCATGGATGATTCGGCGTTGAGCAACGCGTACCGCGGTTTGATGAGGCCGTTGATGATCTTGAGGCGTTCGGGGAATGGAGCGAACGCCGACTTCATGGCGTTGATCGTCAGCCACTCGAAGTCGCTCAGGCCCCATCCGAACGCGGTCCGGAGCTGTCGCATTTCGTTGGTCATGGACGTATCGCTCATGAGTCTGTTGTCGGTGTTGACCGTGACCCGGAAGCGCAGCCGCCGCAGCATGCCGATCGGGTGGTCGGCGATCGAGGCGCACACACCGGTGTTGACGTTGGACGTCGGGCACAACTCGAGGCACACCCGGCGGTCGCGCACGAACGACGCGAGACGGCCGAGTTGTTCCTCGCCGGGAGGACCCACGATGTCATCGACGATGCGCACCCCGTGGCCGAGCCGGGCGGCGCCGCAGTACTGCAAGGCCTCCCAGATCGACGGCAGCCCGAACGCCTCGCCGGCATGGATCGTCGAGTGGAAGTTCTCGCGCATCACGTACTGGAAGGCGCCGAGGTGCCGCGACGGCGGATAGCCCGCCTCCGCACCGGCGATGTCGAACCCGACCACGCCGCGATCGCGGTTGGCAACGGCCAGCTCGGCGATCTCGCGACTGTGTGCCGCAGTGCGCATCGCCGAACAGATCGCATAGATCGTAAGGTCGGTGCCGGCGGCGCCGCGCTCGAACCCGGCGAGCACGGCATCGAGTACCTCCTGCAGCTTCAGCCCGGCCTCGATGTGGAGTTCGGGGGCGAACCGAACCTCGGCATACACCACACCATCCGCGGCAAGGTCCTGCGCACATTCGTAGGCGACGCGCTCGATCGCGTCGCGATGCTGCATCACGCCGACGGTGTGGGCGAACGTCTCGAGGTAGAGCACCAGATCGTTGCGTTTGGCGCCTCGGTTGAACCATGTCGCCAGCTCGTCGACGTCGTCGGTGGGCAGCTTGTCGTAGCCGTATTCGTTCGCCAGTTCGAGCACCGTCGCCGGACGGAGCCCGCCGTCGAGGTGATCGTGCAACAGCACCTTGGGCGCTCGGTGGATCAGCTCGTCGATCATCGTGCCACCGTATCGCTGCACACCATCTCCCGCAGCGTAGGAGACGGGAGATGTATCAGGAGCGGGAGCCGATCGGCGGACCGCGACCGGTCGCGACAGGGAGACCTCGTGGAATGAAATCGAGTGCAGCGACTTGTCTGCAGGGTTTCCGGGCACATCTCCCAACTCCTAGCCTTCCGGGTATGACCGACCGACTCACCGTGCTCGGGGCAACCGTGCGCCATGCCATCGACCACGTCGAGGTGTTCCCGGCGCCCACCCACGTCACGCAAGTCAGGTTCACGAACGACGAGCTGGCATCGATGTGCCCCGTCACGCAGCAGCCCGACCTGTCGACGGTGGTGATCGAGTATGTCCCCGGCGAGTGGTGCGTCGAATCGAAGAGCCTGAAGCTCTATCTCTGGGGGTATCGCGACCGCGCCGTGTTCGCAGAGGCGATGGCGGCCGAGATCGCCGGCGAGATCATGGCAACGGCCCAACCCCGTCGGGTGACCGTCACGCTCACCCAGCGCCCACGAGGCGGCATCGAGGTGCAGGCCGTCAGCGAACTCACCCGAGGGTCGTGACTCGAGCCGGGAGCGTGAGTTCCTGGCAGCACTGCTCGCTAGTGGACCGAGACGTTGCCCGTCGTGCGGGTGTGCAGGCGTTCGGCGTGCTCGTTCATGCCGACCAGTTCGGCGTGGATACCACGTTGCTCGAACTTGGCGACGACCGTGTCGAGTGCCGACACCGCGGAGGTGTCCCAGATCCGGGCGTCGGTGAGATCGATCTCGACCCGACCGACCTCGACGGCGTCGTAGTCGAAGGCGTGCACGATGTCGTGGGTCGAGGCGAAGAACAGTTCGCCGGTGACGGCGTACAGGCGCTCGACGTTGTCGGGGTCGACGACGCTGGTGACCTTCACGAGATCGCTCACGTGACGAGCGAAGAACACCGCTGACAGCACGACACCCGCCCCGACGCCGTAGGCGAGGTTGTGGGTGAACACGACGATGGTGACGGTGGCGACCATGATCATGGTCTCGGTGATCGGATGGGCCTTGATCGTCGATGGACTGATGCTGCGCCAATCGAACGTACCGACCGACACCATGATCATCACGGCGACGAGCGCGGCCATCGGGATCTGGGCGACGAGGTCACCGAGTGCGAGGATCAGCACCAAGAGGAACACCCCGGAGGCCAGCGTCGACAGGCGGGTACGGCCGCCCGAGCGGTAGTTGATCATCGACTGGCCGATCATGGCGCAACCGGCCATGCCACCCAGGAAACCGGTGGCGACATTGGCGACGCCCTGGCCGCGGGCTTCGGTGTTCTTGTCGGAGTTGGTGTCGGTCAGGTCGTCGAGCAGCTGGGCGGTCAACAACGATTCGAGCAAACCGACCAGCGCCAGCGTGAGTGCGACGGGGAAGATGATCGACAGCGTCTCGAAGGCGAGCGGGAGCCGCGGCAACGCCACGAACGGCAAGCTGCTCGGCAGTTCGCCCATGTCGCCGACCGTCGGCAGATCGAGGTGCCAGATCATGGCAGCTCCCGTGATGGCGACGATCGCGATCAGCGGTGACGGCACGGCTTTGGTGAGGCGCGGTAGTCCGTAGATGATCACCAGGCCGACGATGATCGCGGCACCATTGGCGAGCCATCGGTCGCCACGGGAGGCGTCGTCGGAGAGCAGGATGTGCGGCACCTGGGCCATGAAGATCAAGATCGCGAGAGCATTGACGAATCCCAGCATCACGGTGCGCGGCACGAACCGCATGAGTTCACCGACGCCCAGATAGCCGAGGCCGACCTGCAGGATGCCCGCCAGGATCGTGGCGGCGAACAGGTACTCGATGCCGTAGTTCTCGACGAGCGGCACCAGCACCAGCGCCATCGCGCCGGTCGCTGCCGAGATCATGCCCGGACGGCCGCCGGAGAAGGCGATGATGATCGCGATCGAGAACGAGGCGTAGAGCCCGACCTTGGGGTCGACGCCGGCGATGATCGAGAACGAGATCGCTTCAGGGATCAGTGCGAGGGCGACGACGAGGCCCGAGAGCAGATCGGTCTTGGGGCGGTCGATCCATTGCTTGCGATCGAGGACGCCGTGGGCGCGCGCGCCGGAAACGAGTGCAGTGAGGGAGGTCATCGTGACTTTCGAAGGGGGATTTCGGGGGTATGACGCCCTGGAAACCCGAATGGTCACCGACGCCCGAACGCCCTACGTTACGGCGATCTCGGCAGGACCGGGCTCGTCAGGGTGCGTGGAGCGATCCGCCAGGGTGGCCGTCAGAGGTCGAGTGCCACGTCGAGGCGGGGGGCGGAGTGGGTGATCCATCCGAGTGAGACGACGTCGACGCCGCTCTGCGCGATCGCTGCCACGTTGGCCGCAGTCACGCCGCCGGAGGCCTCGGTCCGGACCCGACCGTCGACGAGCACGACCGCTTGGTGCAGCTCGTCGCCGCGGAGGTTGTCGAGCAGGATGACATCAGCGCCGCCAACCACGGCGGGTTCGATCTGGTCGAGCCGATCGACTTCGACCACCACGATGACCGTATGACCCACCCGGCGCCGCACCGCGTCGACAGCAGCCGCCACCGAACCGGCTGCCGCAACGTGATTGTCCTTGATCATCGCCGCGTCGTAGAGGCCGAAGCGATGATTGATGCCGCCGCCACAGCGGACCGCATACTTCTCGAGGGACCGAAGCCCGGGTGTGGTCTTGCGTGTGTCCGCCACCCTGGTGTGAGCATCGCCGATGGCATCCACGACGGCGCGGGTCGCGGTGGCGATGCCGCTCAGGTGGCCGAGCAGGTTGAGGCAGATCCGCTCGCCCGTCAGGATCGCTCGCGTCGATCCCTCGACGATGGCCAGCACGGTGCCGCTCGCCACGGTGTCGCCGTCGGCCACGCAGAAGGTCACCGAGACGTCACCCTCGAGGAGATCGAACACCCTCGCACCGATCGACAACCCCGCGATCGTGCCATCGGCCCGGGCGACGATCTCGCCGCGCGAGCGGTGCGAGGCGTCGAAGATCGCGGTCGTCGTCAGATCGCCGGCGTCGCCGAGATCCTCCTCGACGGCGCGGCGCAGCACCGCGTCGACCGCGTGGGCCGGCGGGGGCGAGATGGTCACGCCGGGGCCTGCTTGGCGCTGGGTGCGGCGGCGGTGAGACGGGTGGTCGACACGGGCTCGGGCCGCTGCACGGTGTGGTCGGCCACTGCGCTGGTGGCCGTGTGGTCGGCTCGGGCATGGCTGCCGCGCGACTCGGTGCGGTCGAGTGCGGCATGGGTGACGAGCAGTGCTGCGTCGACGAGGTTGCGGCCGACAGGATGACCGGCGAGGCGGGGTTGGAGCTCGTCGATCTTGGCCAGCGCTTCGCGCAATCCGGCCTCATTGCGGACGACGCCGACGTGATCCCACATCACGGCGCGTAGCTCTTCGATGTCGCTGCTCGGCCGGTCGAGTCGATCGAAGTCGAGTTCGAGGGCTGCAGCGGGTACGTGGAGGTCGCCATGTTCGATCGGCCCGCGGTCGTCGGTGACGGCATCCGCAACACGAGCTCCGAACACGAGCCCTTCGAGCAACGAGTTGCTCGCCAGTCGGTTCGCGCCGTGTAGGCCGGTCGAGGATGCCTCACCGCAGGCGTAGAGCCCCGACACGGAGGTGCGACCGAGCTGGTCGGTCGCGATCCCGCCCATGTGGAAGTGCTCGGCTGGTGACACCGGTAGGAGGTCGACCCGGGGGTCGAGTCCGGCCCGCTGTGCGATCTGCCACACGGTCGGGAAGCGGTCGGGGAACCCCGGCCCGATCATGCGGGCATCGAGATGGACCGGACCGCGGCGCCGCTGGAGCCAGATCTGCCGGGCCACGACGTCGCGCGGCGCGAGCTCGGCATCGTCGTGGACGTCGAGCATAAAACGCCGGCCGTCGGCGTCGACGAGGTGGGCTCCCTCGCCACGCAGGGCCTCGGTGAGCAGCGGCATCGGGTCGAGGGTCGAGTCGAGGGCCGTCGGATGGAATTGGACGAACTCGGCGTCCCTGATGGCGACCCCGGCGCGGGCCGCCATCGCCAACCCATCGGCGGTGACCTCGTGGGGGTTCGTGGTGTGGAGGTAGAGGCGGCCCAGCCCGCCGGTCGCCAGCACGACCGACGGCGCGAGGATGCCGACCAGCCGGCCGACGTGGTCGGCGGCGAGCACGCCGACCACTCGACCCGCGTCGATGATCAGGTCGAGGGCGAGCATCCCGTCGAGGGTCTCGATGTCGGGACGGGTTCGCACGGCCTCGACGAGCGTCCGCATGACCTCCGCGCCGGTGGCGTCGCCGTTGGCGTGGATGATCCGGTGCCGGGCGTGACCGGCCTCGCGTCCGAGTGCCAGGTCGCCCTGGGGACCGCGGTCGAAGAGTGCCCCGAGCTCGATCAGCCACCGGATGCGATCGGGCCCGGCTGCCGTCACCATCGATACGATGTCGGGGCGCTCGAGGCCGGCGCTCACACGCAGCGTGTCGGCGGCATGGATGCCGGGGTCGTCGTCCGGACCCATCGCGGCGGCGATGCCGCCCTGCGCCCACCGGCTGGATCCGTCGCCCAGCTCGGTCTTGGACAAGACGATGCAGTCGCCGTGGCCGAGGGCGGCGGACAGGCCGGCCACACCGGACCCGACGACGACGAGCGGGGTTTCCCGCAGGGCGATGCGATCGCCGTCGGTGTTCGTCGGAAGCGTCATCGCCCGAGGCGCCGATCACCGCTGCCCGGCGAGCCGACTGCGAGCATCGCTTCGACCGCGGCCCTCGCATCGGCGGCGACGGCCGGATCGACCTCGACCTCGTGCTGCATGTCTTCCAGGGAGGTGCGGATGTTCTGGACCGTGATCCGTTTCATGTGCGGACACATGTTGCAGGGCCGAATGAAATCGGTGCCGGGTACGGATTGAGCGACATTGTCGGCCATCGAACACTCGGTGATCATCGCCACCTGCGCGGGTTCGTGTTCGACGACCCATTTCGTCATGCCCGAGGTGGAGCCCACGAAGTCGGCTTCGGACAACACGTCGGGCGGACACTCGGGGTGGGCGATGATCTTGAGGCCGGGGTGGTCGGTGCGGAGTTGGACGAGCTGCTCGCCGGTGAACCGCTCGTGGACCTCGCAGGCACCCGCCCAGGTGACGATCTCGACGTCGGTCTGGCTCGCGACCCAGCTGGCCAGGTACTGGTCGGGGAGGAACAGCACCTTGTCGACGCCCAAGGAGTTGACCACATCGACGGCGTTCGACGAGGTGCAGGTGATGTCCGACGCGGCCTTCACGGCTGCCGAGGTGTTCACATAGGTCACCACCGGCGCCCCAGGGTGCTGGGCGCGCAGGCCCTCGATGTCGGCCGCGGTGATCGATTCGGCCAGTGAGCAGCCGGCCCGGACGTCGGGGATCAGCACGGTCTTGTCGGGGCTCAGGATCTTGGCCGTCTCGGCCATGAAGTGCACGCCCGCCATCACGATCACGTCGGCGTCGGTCTCGGCGGCCATCCGGGCGAGCTGCAGCGAGTCGCCGCGCAGGTCGGCGACGCCGTAGAAGATGTCGGGCGTCATGTAGTTGTGGGCGAGCACCACAGCGTTGCGTTCGCGCTTGAGCCGTTCGATGTCGGCGATGATCGGCCCCAGGATCGCCAGCTCGACGTCGGGGACGATACCGGCGAGCGGATGGGTGGTGGAGGAGTCGATCGTCATCGGTGCTTCCTGTCGTCCATAGTAATACTCAACTTGAGTATTACTGCAACCTCAAGTTAGCACCGAACCTGGGCCGTGACAACGTGGGGACCCGGGACGGCGCTCAGTGGTACGGCTGCCCGACTCCGGGTCGCGGTCGTTCGACGAGCACGGCCGGTCGGTAGCGGAACAGTTCGGCCGGCCGTCCGCCCCGGGAGTCGGCTCGTTCGCCGGTCCCCTCGACGAGGCGGGAGCGCTCGACGAGGCGGCGGAAGTTCTGTTTGTGGAGGCGGACACCGGCGAGGGCCTCGACCGTTCGCTGCAGTTCGAGCAGCGTGAACCGCTCGGGGAGCAGCTCGAAGACCACCGGCCGGTACGTGAGCTTGCCGCGGAGGCGGGCCAGTGCCACGGCGGCGATCCGGCGGTGATCCAGTTGCATCGAACGCCCCACGCCGTCGACCGGAATCCGACCGCGGTCGATGGCGTGCTCGGCGACGAGGCCGGCCTCATAGAGGAGTTCGTAGCGTTCGACCACGCGGATCCCGTCCCAGGGTGGACCGAACGCGACCTGGATCCGCTCGCGTTGTTCGTCGCTGGTCGCCCGGCGATCGAGTCGCTGCCCGAGATCGTCGGCGAGCATCGCCGGCTCGCCGTCGCGATGGTCCTCCCAGGGGAGCAGGTCGTAGATCCCGACCCACGAGGCGCCGGGCAGGGGAGAACTCTCCTCGACCAGCGCGAGGTATGCCACACTGATCGGGCGGGTCGTCGGGTCGTTGCCCCGCCGACCCCGGTCACCGAACGTGTAGAGCTGCTCGGCGTAGCCGACTTCCAGTCCCGTCTGCTCGCACACGCAGCGTCTCATCCCGAGTTCGAGTGTCGAATCGCCGACCAGGTCGAGGGGGCCCGAGGGCAGCAGCGCCCCCTGTTCGTCGTCGACGACCAGCAGTCGGGGTTCGTCGTCGGTGACCGCCACGATGACCGCGTCGAGGCTCACGTCGATCAGCGGCTCGGCCGTCATGTCCGCGACATTAGGCGGCGAGCATGGGGCGCGGCGCCCTGGTGGATCCACGATCGCACGCCGGATGCACCGGCGCCGTGCGCCGTGGTTGCGAACTGATCGTCGTGGGCGGCTCCGTGAGGGAGCCGATCGGGCCCGGCGCGACGTTCAGTCCTTGATGTACGGCTGCCCGTCGGCTGCAGGTGGCCTGGCTCTGCCCACCAGCCCGGCGACGACGATGATCGTCACGATGTACGGCGCCATCGAGAGGAATTCCGACGGGATCGGCGTGCCGAGGATGCCCAGCTTCTGCTGGAGGCCTCGCGCGAACCCGAACACCAGTGCTGCGCCCAGGACCCCGAACGGCCGCCAGCGACCGAAGATCATGGCCGCCAGGCCGATGTAGCCGACGCCGGCGGTCATGTTCTCCTCGAAGCGTCCCGTCGACCCGAGTGTGAGGGCGGCGCCACCGAACCCGGCGATCGTGCCGGCGAGGATCACGTTGCGGTATCTGACCCGGTACACGTTGATGCCGAGCGTGTCGGCCGCCTTCGGGTGCTCGCCGACCGCCCGCGAACGAAGCCCCCAGCGGGTGTGGAAGAGCCCGATGTGGATCAGCACGACCAGCAGGAGCGACCCGTAGAGGAAGATGTTGTTCTTGAAGAACATGTTGCCGATCACCGGGATGTCTTCGAGCAACGGGATCGAGATCGTGTCGAACCGGCCGGGTGAGTTGTACTCGGGGTTCGGACCGAGGACGCGTGTGGCGAGGAAGGACGTGAGCCCGAGGGCGAAGATGTTGATGACCACACCGGCGATGATCTGGTCGACTCGATACTTGATGACCAGCACGGCGAGCACGGCACCGAGCAAGGCGCCGATGAGCACAGCTCCGATCAGGCCGCCCCACTTGCCCGCGGTCGAACCGACGATCGTCCCGACGAACGCTGCGCTCAGCAGCTGGCCCTCGATGCCGATGTTGACGACCGCGACCCGCTCGCACATGAGGCCGCACAGGCCGCCGCAGGTGATCGGGACCGAGAGGACCACCATCGAGGTGAGCATGCCGATCAGGCTGAACGATTGCCCGGCCGCCGCCCACCCGAGGAACGCGAGCACGAACAGGATCATCGCCGCGCCGAGAACGAGGTTGGCCCAGCGGCCGAACCCTCTGACGATCTGCACGATCCCGAAAATGGCGAGGATGATCGAGACGACGATCGACATGATCCGTGGATCGAAATTCCAGTCGATCGGTTCGAATCGGTCGCGTGGCAATGCGAGCTTGAACGTGGCGTCGAGCCGGGCGTCGCTGTCGAACGCGAACGCGAACAACACGAACACGGCCAGCGCGAAGTAGACCCCAGCCAGTATCCGGGCCCGGCGCTCTTCCGGAGTGGCCCTGACTTTGTCGCCCTCGAAGTTGGCATCGATGACGGTCATGCCGACCACCCCGTTGTGATCTGTCCGGTGCCTTCGTCGGTGGTCTTGATGCGGTAGATCGCCCTCACCAGCGCAGGTGCCGCGATGAACACGATGATGAGCGCCTGGATGACCTCGACGAGGTCGATCGGGATGCGTTCGACGCCCTGCATCTCGCGTCCGCCTGCTGTCAGGGCCCCGAACAGCAAGCCGGCCCATACGACACCCATCGGTTTCGATCGCCCGAGTAGCGCCAACGCGATGGCGTCGAACCCGATGCCGCCGCTGAACGACGTGGAACCCTGGTACGGCGGCAGCCCGAGAATCTGATTGGCACCGGCGAGGCCTGCCAGCGCGCCAGAGGTTGCCATCACGGCGACCGTGAGCCACACCACGTTCATGCCTGCGTACTTGGCGGCGTCGGGGTTCGCACCGACCGTGCGGTATTGGAAGCCGATACTCGACCGGTACATCAGCCAGTGGACGAAGGCGGCGGCACCCAGGGCGATCGGCAGTCCGATCGTCACCCGGTAGTCGGAACCGAACAGGTGTGGGAGCTGGGCACCCTTGTTGACGGGTTTGGAGATCGGGTCGTCGCGCCCGGTCTGCTGGAACACGGTCGTCTTGAGTAGCCATTGCGTGAGGAACAGGGCGATGAAGTTCAACATGATCGTCGTGATCACCTCGTGGGCACCGGTCTTCGCTCGCAATAGACCAGCGATCCCGGCCCACACCGCCCCGCCGATGATGGCTCCGAGCAGCGCGATCGGCAGGAGGACGATCGTGGGAGCGTCGATCGTGATCCCGAGGTACAACGCTGTCATGCCACCGATCACCATCTGGCCCTCGGCGCCGATGTTGAACAAGCCGGCCTGGAAACCGACTGCGACGGCCAGCCCGGCGAGGATCAGCGGGGTGGCGGCGAACAGCGTTTCCGAGATGGCGTTGAACGAACCGAGCGAGCCGGTGAACAACGCCTTGTAGGCGCCGCCGACCGCCTGCAGCGTCTGCGAGAAGGCCTCGCCCGGATCGCTGCCCCAGAGCCGCAGGATGTCGACGTCGGTGACGGCGATGATGAACCCACCGACGATGAGGGCCGAGATCAGCGCCAGTGCGGGGACGATCAACGCCTCGCGAGCGCGGCTCCCGACGCCGGTGATCTTCTCCAACGTGGTCGGCTCGGTCGGGCTCGGCTCGGTCGGGCTCGGCTCGGTCGGGCTCGGCTCGGTCATGACGCCTCCTCGTGGTTGTTGACGACCGACTCGGGACTCGAGCCGAGCATGTAGAGCCCGACCTCGGAGTTGGTCGTGCGCTTCGGGTCGAGCTCGGCGACGACCTTGCCGTCGAACATCACGAGCAGGCGATCGGACAACGCCATCACCTCGTCGAGCTCGGACGACACGATCAGCACGGCCGCGCCCCCGTCGCGCTCCTCGACGATCCGAGAGTGGATGTACTCGATCGAGCCGACATCGATGCCGCGCGTCGGCTGGGAGGCGATGATGAGATCGACATCGCGGCTGAACTCGCGGGCCGCGATCACCTTCTGCTGGTTGCCCCCCGACAGCGTGGACAGGTTGACGTCGACACCGGGTGTTCGGACGTCGTACTGCTCGACGAGTTCCTCTGCGTGGTCGTGGGCCGCGGTCCAGTCCATCACGATGCCGTGCGAGTACGGCTCGGTGTAGTACGAGTCGAGCACGACGTTCTCGCTGATCGTGAAGCCGAGCACCAGGCCGCTTCTCTGCCGGTCCTCGGGGACGTGGGCCACGCCGGCGCGGTGCATCGTGCGCGGGGAGGCGGTCGTGAGGTCGGTGCCCTTCATCATCACCCGCCCGGCGATGGGCGTGCGGAGTCCGGTGAGCGCCTCGACCAGCTCGGTCTGGCCGTTGCCCTGCACGCCGGCGATCCCGACGATCTCGCCGGCGTGAACCGTGAACGAGACGCCTTCGACCGCCATCTGGTTGCGGTCGTCGAGGACTCGGAGGTGCTCGACATTGAGAATCGCGTCGCCGGGCTGGGCTGGTTCCTTGTGCACCACGAGGTCGACCGGCCGACCGACCATGAGTGTGGCCAGCTCCTCCTCGTTGGTGGTGGCAGGATCGACTTCGGCGACGGTGCGCCCCTGGCGCATGACCACGATCCGGTCGGCGATGGCGAGTGCTTCCTTGAGCTTGTGGCTGATGAAGATGATGCCCTTGCCGGATCGTTTGAGCTCGGTGATGATCGCAAAGAGATCATCGACCTCCTGGGGCGTGAGCACCGCGGTCGGCTCGTCGAGCACGAGGAACCGAGCGTCGCGTCGCAGCACTTTGATGATCTCGACGCGTTGCTGGATCCCGATCGGTAGGTTCTCGACGAGTGCAGCGGGATCGACCTGGAGGCCGTACTGCTCGGAGATCTCGCGGACCGATTGCTCCGCGCCGCGCCGATTGATCACCCCGAGCTGATTGGTGGGCTCCACGCCGAGGATCACGTTCTCGGCGACCGAGAACACCGGGATCAGCATGAAGTGTTGATGCACCATGCCGATTCCGGCCTCGATCGATTCGGCAGGGGAGCCGAGCGTGAGCGGTTCGCCGTCGATGAGGATCTCTCCTTCGTCGGCGGAGTACAGCCCGTAGAGCACGTTCATCAGGGTGCTCTTGCCGGCCCCGTTCTCGCCGAGCAGCGCGACGAGTTCTCCGGAACCAACCGTGAGGTTGACCGAGTCGTTCGCCAGCACTCCCGGAAACCGCTTCGTGATCCCCCGTAGTTCCAGCTGCACATCCACTCCCTTCCGACCCCCGAGTTGATCTGCAGTCTCTCGCCCCGTGCCGTGCGGATGCAAGACGGATGAAAACGACCGGGGCCCTCGCTCTTTCGAGCGAGGGCCCCGGCCATGTCGATGGCTCGGTGTTCGTGAGCCGGACGGATCAGTAGTTGCCGAGCGGATCGACGTCGATCGTCCCGTCGATGATGCCCTGACGCAACGCTTCGACCTCGGCCTTCGTCTCGTCGGAGACGATGCTGTCGAAGTCGTGGAACGGCGAGATGCCGACCCCGTCGTTCGACAGGAAGCCACGCTGGACGCCGGGAGTGAACGTGCCGGTGGCGTCGGCGGCGATCGACTCGGTGACCTTCGTGGCCAGCGCCTTCTCGACCGACGTCAGCCACAGGTCGCTGTACTCGGGCGCCGAGATGTACTGATCGGTATCGACGCCGATCAACGCACCGAACACCTCACCGGTCGCGCCCATTCCGATGTCTTCCATCGCCGCACCAGCGCCGAGGTTGATCTGGCCGCCGACCGGCATGATCACGTCGGCGCCCTCGTCGAGCAGGCTCTGAGCGGTGCTACGTGCCAGGTCGAGGTCGGTGAAGTTGCCGGTGAACAGGCCGTCCGCTGCCTCAGGATCCCAACCGAGGACCTTGACGTCGGTGCCCTTGACCTCGTTGTGGTGCTGGACGCCGTAGTAGAAGCCGTTCATGAAGATCGACACCGTCGGGAAGTTGCCGCCACCGAAGGTGCCGACGACGCCGGTCTGGGTCACGGATGCTGCGACGTAACCGGCCAGGAACGCAGCCTCGTCGGTCTGGTAGGTCAGCTCTTGGACGTTGTCGTAGGTGACGTCGACGGGGGGATCGGCGGAGAAGTCGAAGAAGTCGACGTCGACGATCGTCCAGTTGATGTCGGGGTTCGCCGGTGCGTTCTCCTGCGTCACTGCGTCCAGGGCGAAGCCCACGGTCACGATGTGTTGACAACCCTGGGCGACCATCTGATCGATGTTCGGCTGCCAGTCGGCTTCGACGTCGGACTCCAAGTAGAACGAGTCAGGCTCGGCCGTGGCGTAGCCCTGGTCGATGGCGTCGACCACACCTTGCCAGGCGCTGGCGTTGAAGCTCTTGTCGTCGACTCCGGCGAGGTCGGTCACCAAGCAGGTCTTGAGCGGGGTGACGTCGGTCATGTCGGCCGTCGTCGGAGGCGCTGTGTCGGCGGTGGTGTCGGCGGTGGTGTCGGCCGTCGTGTCGGCGGTGGTGTCGGCCGTCGTGTCGGCGGTGGTGTCGGCCGTCGTGTCGGCGGTGGTGTCGGCCGTCGTGTCGGCGGTGGTGTCGTCGTCGCCGCCACAGGCTGCGAGGACCAACGCTGCTGCGAGAGCAGCGGCAAGCACACGCTTGCTTTTCATGATGTCTCCCCCTTCTCGGGAATCGATGTTGTTCACGTGAACGAACACCACGTTACTCCTTGTTTGTGATCCGTTTCACACTTCTCGTCTGTGACACTTGCCCGCCGCCGATCGGGTCGCGGGCGAGTTGATTTGCAAGACTGCCCTCATGTCATTGGTCCTGACCGAGGTCAACGAGGCTGTCGCCCTCCTCACGCTCAACAATCCTGACGAACGCAACACGATGACGGCTCCGATGGTCGAGGCGATCGTCGAGGCGATGGACGCCTTCGAAGCCGATCAGTCGGTCGGGGCGGTCATCGTCACCGGCGCCGGATCTGCGTTCTGCGCCGGCGCGAATCTCGGCAACCTGCAGACGGCGACCCGCGAAAGTCTCGGCAAGGTGTACGAGGGCTTCTTACGGATCGCACGCAGCCCGCTCCCGACTCTCGCTGCCGTGAACGGTCCGGCGGTCGGCGCCGGCATGAATCTCGCCCTCGGCTGCGACATTCGCATCGCCGCGACCCGAGCTCGATTCGACACCCGATTCCTCCAGATCGGGCTGCACCCTGGCGGCGGCCACACGTGGATGCAGCGTCGGATCGTCGGCCAACAGGGTGCGATGGCCGCCGTGGTCTTCAGCCAGGTGCTCGACGGTCCCGAGGCGGAGCGGGTGGGGCTCGCCTACAAATGCGTGCCCGACGACGAACTGCTGACCGCAGCACACGAGTTCGCGCGCGGTGCGGCGACGGCGCCGCGCGAGCTGGCCATCATCACCAAGAAGACGATCCAGGACATGGCGCTCATCGACGAGCATGCCGACGCCGTGCAGCGTGAGTTCGATCCCCAGCTGTGGACCGTGAAGCAGCCGTGGTTCGAGGAGCGGATCGCGGCGCTGAAGGCCAAGATCTCGAGCAAGGAATAGCGCAGGTCGACGGCATCGAGAGCCTCTCTGGTCGGGTGGTGAGCCTGCTGGGTGTCGATCTCTGGCGAATTCGCGCAGAATTGTTACCAAAGACCATGCCCGCCGGGGGTCTGCGGTGAGCTAACGTTCGAGTACGGGGAGAGCTACACCAATCCAACCGAGGAGGTAGCCAATGAGCCAGCGTCACCGCACTGCTGAAGTGCCGTTGCCGCCAAAACAGGAACTTCGTGCCCACGCCCACGGCGAACGGCATCGAATTCATGTGGAGCTCAATCAGGTCGCGCAAGAGGTGAGCGCCGGACTCGATGCAGAAGATCTGCACGAGCCGGGCACCGCCTGGAAGCCCGTCCACCATCACGACTCCGATGTCGCCAAGGACAAAGTTGCGAAGCAGACCCGCAACCGGCGGCACTGGAAGACGAAGATGTGGAAGCGGCGCACGAAGATTCGCCAGGAGAAGGCCGAGGCGTTCCGCCTCGCCGGCGAGCCCTGAACCGCTGAACTCCTTGATCCGCCGACCCGAGTGGCGGCGCCCGTTTGGCGGTCGTCAGACCGTCAAACGGTGATCCAGGCTGTCGTCAACTCATTTCGACGCATCGCCCATTCTTCGGCGGTGATCGCGTACCGCACGTGATCCTCCCAGTTGCCGGCGATCTCGAGGAACCGCTCTGCGACGCCCTCGTTGCGCAGGCGGAGCTTCTCCATCACGCGCCGGCTGTTCACGTTGCGCGGCACGATGCAGATTTCGAGGCGATGGAGTTGCAGCTGCTCGAATGCGAACCGGATCAGCACCACCACCGACTCGGCGATGTAGCCGTGGCCGGCTCGGGCCTGATCGATCCAGTATCCGACCGAGGCGCTCTGGAGGGCGCCGCGCGTGATGTTGTTGAGGTTCACCTCGCCGGCGAACTGCTGATCGACGAACACCCCGAACGGGTAGGCGTGATCATTCGAGCGTTCTCGGTCTCTCGCCGAGCAGCGAGCCTCGAACGCAGGGCGATCCCTCGCGAGATCGGGCATGCCCGGTTGCCGCATCGGTTCCCAGGGCGCCAGCCAGTTCTCGTTGCGGACCCGAACCTCGCGCCATGCCGCGAAGTCGTGCGCCGAGATCGGACGAAGCATCACCCGCTGACCGTACAGCCGCGGTGAGGGCTGCCGCCGGAGCAGGGACGATGGGTGCCTGGCCATCGCTCAGCTCGGGCGTCGCACCTGGAGCGAGACGTGACCGAGGCCGAGTCGTCGCATGAACGCCAACACGATGGTGCACGTCGCGAGGATCGTATCCACGTGTGCCAACGGTAGTCCGGGATTGTGGGCTCGATCGCACGCCGCCTCGGTGGCGACGGTTCGGAAGATCTCCTCCGCCGCTTGCCGCGTCAGCTCGATCGTGTCGGGGGTGTCGGCGCTGCCGATCTCGACACGTGCCAGTGACTCGACGGTGGGACCCCGGAAGATCAGTCGGTCAGCACTCAGCAGGTCCGGGTGTTCGCGGATCACATCATCGAGGTGGTCGGTGATCGTGCCGAGTGCGTTGGTGAGCGCTTCCGGTCGTGGAGGATCGGTGTCGCGCAGCCAACGTGCGGTCAGATCGTCGGCGCCCCACGGGATCTCGACGTGGAGATCGCCAGCACCCGCCAGCCGGGTGCGGTCGCCGGACACGAACACCTCGGTGTCGGCCACATCGGCGTCCGCTCGAGCGGTATCCGGGTCGAGATGACCTGCGATCCACCGCCCGACGGGGTCGTCGCCGCCGGCCAGATGCCACGCCCAGTGGGCATGCAGGCACTTCACGCCGAGCCGGGTGCCGCCGACCCCGCCGGATGGGCGAGGGCCGACGTGATCGGCGGGGATCGTCGCATCGCGCTGCGCGGCGTACCTGGCGTGAGTGGCGGCGAGTTCGTCGGGATCGACAGCCGCTTCGGCGGCGTTGACCCCGCCCGACGCCTCGAGGTGGCCGATACGGCGGATCTCGTCGGGATCGATCAGCCAGTAGAGCGTCGGCATCGGTGTGCCGTCGTCGAGGAATGCAGCGTTGCGCAGCACGACCGGACCGCCCCCGGAATCGCGAACGACGATCTCGTAGCGGCCCTGTGGCTCGCGTCCCAGCAGCTCGCGAACCCGAGCACGATCGACGGCGTCGGAGGTCACCTGCGGCGTCGAAGCAGCAGCAGCAGCAACACGACGGCGATCACGACCGGCGCGGCCCGCTTGAGCAGCGCCGGTCCGGCCATGTCGGCGAGATCGACCGGCTCGGCGGCCGGCCCTTCGATCTTGCGAACCGTCGGTGCCTCCGGGGCGGGCTCGCCCGCCGCGGGGGCTGCAGTCTCGGCCGGAGCATCGGCGGCGGTGTCGACGCCCTGCTCGTCGAGCATGGTGTTGAGGTTGTGGGAGAACTGATCGATCAGCTTGCGGCTGACATCGCCCATGATGCCCCGGCCGAACTGTGCGACCTTACCGGTGATGTGCAGATCGGCGGTGACGATGCACTTCGTGCTGGTCGGCGAGAGGGCTTCGGCCGTGGCGTGGATGTCAGCCTCGGCGTTGCCTCGCCCGCCGGTGTCACGACCTTTGGCCTTGAGCTTGGCGGTGTGGTTCGCGTCGTCGCGTTCGACGAAGTGGGCCTCGCCCTTGAACTTGGTCGACACGGCCCCCAACTTCACCTTCACGTTGCCACGGTAGATGTCGCCTTCGATCTCCTCGAGTTGGGCGCCGGGTAGACAAGGAGCGATCCTCTCGACATCACAGATGATCGGCCACGCCTCGTCGATGGGACGATTCACGGTGAATTCGTTGACGATTTGTTCGGCCATGCTTGAAGGTCCTCCACGGTGTCGATGTCGGCTGGCGACCCAGGGCAGAGTATCTCCTCGACCAGTTCGGCGCTCAGTCGGATGAGCGATCGCGCTCCTCGTCGCCCTCGTTGGGCAGCAGCGGCCAGATGTCGCGATGGAGTCGGACGGGGTTGCGTCGTTCGGTGCCGTAGGTCGCGACAGCGATCGGTGACGCGGATGCGGCGACGCGACGCCACGCATCCGGTTCGACGAACGGTTGATCGGCCAGCCCAACCACGATCGCGTCGGCACCGAGGCGTCGGGCCTCGGCGACACCGGTCTGCAACGAGGTGCTCTGGCCGCCGGCCCAGTCGGGGTTGTGGAGCACTCGTGCGCCCACCGGGACGAGATCGGCGAGATCGAGGGCGCCGGCCACGACGACCACCGGACCGATGTCGGCGTCGAGCGCCGATTGGACGGAACGATCGAGCACGGTGCGGCCGTCGACGACCGCGGCGAGCTTGTGGACCGACCCGCGGAAGCGCGAGCCGGCGCCCGCCGCCAAGAGCACGGCCACCGTCGTCACGTCGTGCGGATCGTCGTGCGGATCGTCGTGCGGATCGTCGTGCGGATCGTCGTGCGGATCGTCGTGCGGATCGTCGTGCGGATCGTCGTGCGGATCGTCCGGACTCATCGTGGCAGTATGCCGAATCGCAAACCCGGCCGGTTGAGCGAACCCTTGCGGTGCAACGATGTGGGCCCAATTGTGACGAACGGATGTCATCCCGGGTTGTTTATTACGGTTGGGTAACGATAATGTCGTTCTCTCCTTCGGGTGTTGGGCCCGTTGCGAGACCTTATGACCGATACGACTCACCACTCCTCGCGAGCTGCGGCGTTTCGCCGGCTCGCGATTGCCACCCTCGTCGCCACGATCGGTCTGTCCTCGATGGCGACCGGTTCCACTGATGCCGCGCGGCGAACCAACTCCGAGCGGATCGCCGCCGAGGCAGCTCGGGCGCTCGACGCGCTGGCCAGTTGGCGCACTTCGCAGAGTCCCGTCGATTATGTGCGATTCGTGCAATCTCGCGAGCTCACCGCCTCGATGACCGCTACCGATCTCGAGGCCGACGCCGATCAGCTCCGTGACGAGTGGGCGTCGGTCGGTATCGACAAGCAGACGGCGGCGCTCTCTGCACTCTCGCAGCTCGGCGTTCCCTATCGCAGCCTGACTTCCGAGCCGGGCGTCGGGTTCGACTGCTCCGGTCTGACGATCTGGTCATTCGATCAGGCGTCGATCGAGATCCCGCGTGTCAGCCGCGACCAGATCCGGGCGTCGATCGAGGTCGACCACGACGATGCCGAGGCGGGCGATCTCGTCTACTACCCCGGGCACGTATCGATCTATCTCGGTGCAGAACTCATGGTTCACTCGCCGAACTCGGGCAGCTACGTCGAGGCGGCACACCTGCCCGACAAATCGTTGCGCTACGGCGACATCGTCGGCGCGGTGGCCGCGTCGGAAGCGGCGACCGCAGCGGACACGGCGTCAGGGCTCGACCGCCTCGTCGGCCCCTGATGAATCGGCCCGCTCCCGTCGCGTAGCGACGGCGTGACGCGCCCGGTGCGTCGGGCGATGATCTCGGCACAGATCGAGATCGCCGTCTCCTCCGGAGTACGTGCCCCGAGGTCGAGGCCGATCGGCGACATCAACCGTTCGACGTCGGCCGGCTCGCTGATCCCAACCTCGGCGAGTCGCTCCATGCGCTTGGCGTGTGTCGTGCGGCTGCCCATGACTCCGATGTACCCCGCCCGGGTCGCGAGGGCACCCTGAACGGCCGGCACGTCGAACTTCGGATCGTGGGTGAGGATGCACACTGCGTCGCGCGGGCCCAGTTCGGCGCCGCGCTGCTCGAAGATCGGTGCCGGCCAGGTGACGCGCACCTCGTCGGCCATCGGGAAGCGCCGACGCGTGGCGAAGATCTCGCGGGCGTCGCAGACCATCACGCGGTAGCCGAGCACCTTGGCAACCTTGGCGAGTGCTGCAGTGAAATCGACGGCGCCGAAGATCCACATCTGGGGTGGGCGCGCCCAGCTCTCGACGAACACGCTCACGATCGGGGTGTCGAGCAGGTCCTCCGGCGTGGTTTCACCCTGCGGTCCGTAGTGGCGGATGCCGGAGCGCCCGGCCTCGAGCTCGGCGAGTGCGTCGCGGTGAGCGACCCGATCGAGTTCGGGATCGCCGAGCGAACCGATCGGCTCGGTGTCGGGCCGCACCAGTAGCTTGGCGCCGACGCGTGGGCCCTCGACTACGGTGACCAAGGCTGCGGGCTGCTCAGCCCGGATCGCTGCCGCGAGCGCTTCGTAGATCGTGCTCACCAGTCCATCTCCTCGATGAACAGCCGGATCGTTCCACCGCAGGTGAGCCCGACCGCGAAGGCCTCGTCGTCGCTGTAACCGAACGTGACGATCCCGGCCGCTCGGTCACCTTGGAGGATCGACAGCGACTCGGTGACGACGGCGCCTTCGACGCACCCGCCGCTGACGCTGCCCACCACCTCGCCGATCTCGTTGACGGCCATCGCAGCGCCCGGGTCGCGGGGGCCCGAGCCTTCGATGTCGACCACACGGGCCAGTGCAACCCGTTTCCCCTCGGCGCGCCAGCGATCGATGTCGTCGAGCAGGTCCTTCATGGTGTCCAGTTTGCCCGAATCGACTCAGGGTTGGCTGATCACGGTCGCGAGTTGCTCGATCGCGTCGATCGAGTGGCCCTCGACGAACGCGTCGACGTGGGGGAGCGCGGCTGCCATACCGCGAGCCAAGGGCGCGTAGCCGGGCGTGACCTTGAGCGGATTGACCCACACCACCTTGTGGGCGGCGCGCTGGAGGCGCTGCATCTGTTCCCCGAGGACCTCCGGATCGCCCCGATCCCAGCCGTCGGAGAGGATGACGACGATCGCTCCGCGAGCCATGCCGCGCTGACCCCATTCATCGTTGAAGATCCGCAGGCCGTCACCGAGGCGGGTCCCGCCGCCGTAATCCGCCACGCGGTCGGCCGCCCGCCGCAGTGCCTCGTCGGGATCCCGAGACGACAGCTCCCTGGTGAGACGCGTCAGCCGCGTCCCGAGCGCGAATGCTTCGACCTTCTGACGGCCGGCGACGGCTGCATGGACGAACCGGATCAGCGCCCTGGCATACGGTTCCATCGATCCGCTGACATCGAGCAGCAGCACGAGCCGACGGTTGCGGGTGCTCGGCCTGCGGTAGTGCCGCCGCATCGGCTCGCCACCCGAGCGCATCGCGGCCCGCACGGTGCGGCGCAGATCGGGGCGGTCGGTGTGCCGGTCGGCGGCGGTGAGGCGCAGCGAACGACGCGGCGAGCCGACCAGGCGCATCGTGCTCATCAGCTGTTGTGCCTCGATCAATTCTTCGGCGGTGTAGTCGGCGAAGTCCTTCTGGCGCAGCACCTCGGTCGCACTGAACCTCAACTCGATCACCGGGTTGTCGGAGGGAGGGGCCTCGTCGGGGCGTCCGTCGTCGTCCGAGTCGTCGTCGACGGCGAGCGTCAGGTCGATCGTCTCCTCGTCGGGCCGGAGGTCGACGTACGCACCTGCATGATCCCAGAACACCCGAAACGCCCGGTCGTACAGCTCGTGATCCTCGGGGCGTCGAATCAGCGTCGCTCGCCCGGTCCAGTAGACGGTGTCGCGATCATCGAGACCGGTCGCTGCGAGCGCCTCACTGAACGCGATCGTCGAGCTGGTCGGCACGTCGATGCCGGCGCCGCGGAGCACCCGGCTGAACGCGACCGCGATCTCACCACCGTCGCGAGTGCCGTGCGCTGCTGCCACCGCGTTCCGATCAGCTCGAGCGCTGGTCGCGTTCGAGCGCTTGTTTCACGATCTCTGCGACGCCGTGCTGTTCGACGCGGTGATGATCCTCGCGGTACTTGAGCACCGTTCCGAGCGTGGTGGCGACACTGCGTTCGTCGAGTTCGGCGACACCGAGCCGCCCGAGCGCATTTGCCCAGTCGATCGTTTCAGCGACACCCGGCGGCTTGTACAGGTTCAGGTCGCGCATCGACTCGACGGCCGCTGCGACCTGACGGGCGAGCGCCTGTGAACATGCCGGCACCTTGAGTCGCACGATCGCGACCTCGCGCTCGAAGCTCGGGTGCTCGACCCAGTGGTAGAGGCAGCGCCGCTTGAGCGCGTCATGGACGTCGCGGGTGCGGTTCGACGTGAGGATCACGATCGGCGGCGCCGTCGCTCGATACACGCCCACCTCGGGCACGGTGATCTGGAAGTCGGAGAGGACCTCGAGCAGGTAGGCCTCGAACTCGTCGTCGGCGCGATCGATCTCGTCGATCAACAACACGGGCGGCGGGCCGTCGCCGTGCCCGATCGCACGCAGCAGGGCGCGCTTGATCAGGAACCGCTCTTGATACAGCTCGGCTTCGATCGCATCCGAGGAGCGGCCCACGGTCTCACCGGTGGCCTCGGCAGCTCGCAGGTGGAGCAGCTGTCGCGCGTAGTCCCAGTCGTACACCGCCTGTGTCACGTCGATGCCCTCGTAGCACTGCAGTCGGATCAGCTCGCCACCGGTCCACGCCGACAGAACCTTCGCCAGCTCGGTCTTGCCGACGCCGGCCTCGCCCTCGAGCAGCAGCGGCCGCTTGAGCTCGAGCGCCAGGAACACGGCGGTCGTCAATCCGTCGTCGGGCAGGTACCCGTGCTGGGTCAGCGCGTCGAAGACGTCCGAAGGAGTCACGACGGCGACGCTACCTCGCGATCCTCGATCGACGCGCAGCGGCGACTGGCCGGACGACTGGTACGACGGACTCACTCCGGGCCGGCATCGGTCGTCGGGGTCAGGTGTGTCGGGCGAGGCCCCTCCAGAATGCGGTGCTCCAGCGCCTGGAGCTCGTCGCTGGCGTCCAATCCGGCGCCGGCGAGTGTGTTGCGGAAGCTCTGGCACGCCCGCAGGGCGTCGATCCGCCGACCGTCGCGAACGAGCGCTTCGATGAGCAGATGCCAGAGACGCTCGCGGTAGGGATGCTCCTGGACCGCGCCCTCCAACTCAGCGACGGCGATCTCGTGACGGCCGAGCGCCAGTTCGGTCTCGAGCGCAAGCTCCATGGTGGTCACCCGCAGCTCGTCGAGTCGCATCACCTCCAAGCGGAACGGCTCCGCGTCGGCGAGGTCGCCGAAGGCTTCGCCGCGCCAGAGCGCGAGCGCCTGTCGGCACTCGCGCTGACAGCGAACGGGCTCGGACCGCAGATCGGTCGCGCTCGCCAGCAGGTCCTCGAACCGGATGGCATCGATCTGATCGCGCGACACCTCCAGGCGGTAGGTGTGATCGGCGCGCACGATCGTGTCGTGTCCGAGCAGGTGGCGCAGTCGTGACACATAGGTCTGGAGTGAGTTGTCCGCCGATTTCGGCGGCCTGCCATCCCACAGCACGGCTTGGAGCTGATCGGTCGACACCGCGTGGCCGGCGGCGATCACCAGCGCTCCGAGTACGGCGCGGCAGTTCCGGCTCCCTACGGACTGCGGTCCAGTCGCCGTGAGCAGATCGATCGGACCGAGTACTCGGATCATCTGGTCGCGAAGCATCGGATTCCGTTCTCGCCTTCATCGTGCGCGCCCGGCGTCCGGTTCAGCAAGGGTCGAAAGTCGGTACAGCGCGCTGCAATCGCTGCGAGTCCGACCGTTCAGCGATCGTCCAGGGGTGAGGTCCACACTGGAATCGAGAGGACAGAATGAGAGGAGGAGTGATGGTACGGCAACTCGAACAACACGAAGTACTGGATCTCCACGAGGGCGACACGCTGGAGCACGATGTCCGTGCGCTCGAGCAGGCACCGTTGACGGTCCCCGAGGAGTGGATGAGAGAGCATGGCGCCATCGCTCCGGAGCGGCGTCGGCCGATCCGATGGATGCGTTGGCTCGCATTCCTGGGTGTGCTCGCGGCGGGCGCCGGTGTCGCGGTGATCGCCACGCTCGGTGACAGCAACGAGACCGCAGCAGAGCCCATCGCAGTGCGGACGCCGCAGATCCGCACGGTCGACCGCTGCGGAGCTCGGGCTCAGCCCACCGCTGATGTCGGGTTGTGCAGCGCACCGTCGACAACTGGGAGGTCGGCCTGGTTCCCCCCGTGGTGTTGATGACTCCCACTCACTACGAGGTGGTGCAGCCGGCTGTCGAAGGTGACTGGGATCACCTGCGTGTGGTGGCGCCGGTCGCGCAGCCGGTCGTGGCGCAGATCCCGGAGGGTCAGTGGATCTCGGACGCGCCGGTGTTCCGCACGGCCGACTATTGGGATCATGTGGCACCGCAGATTGCGGTGACGGCGCCGGTGTTCCACACGGCCGACTACTGGGATCATGTGGCGCCGCAGGTTGCGGTGACGACACCGGTGTTCCACACGGCTGACTACTGGGATCATGTGCCGTCGGAGGTTGCGGTGCCGACACCGGTCGTCCCCACCTTCGCGGACTGGGACGGCCCGATTCCGATCGAAGGTTGATCTGAGTTCCGCCACTGCGGACGACAGCTTGTGACTGGGCGGCGCCGACGTATCGGCGCCGCCCAGGCGCGTCGGGCGTCAACTGTCGAAGCCGAGGCCCATCTTGTCGAGACTGCGCAGCCACAGATTGCGTTTGCCGGTCCTGTCCTCCCGGTCGAGCGACCAGCGGGTTGCCTGGATGCCGGCGAACCGGAACGGCTCGGGTGGGAACGGGAGCGGGCGCGACTGCACGAACTGGGTCTGGGTGGCGACGCTGCGCCGACCGTGCAACAGATCGAGCATCACCGACGCTCCGAAGCGGGACGCTGCGACACCGAGGCCCGTGTAGCCCAGCGCATACGCGACACGACCACCCATCGCCCGGCCCCAGAAGACCGAGAACCGGCTCGAGGTGTCGATCACGCCGCCCCAGATGTGGGTGAAACGCACGCCGTGGAGCTGCGGGAAGGTCTCGAAGAAGTGCTGGCTGAGCTTGGCCCAGGTCTCGGGGCGGCTCTCGTGTTCGCTCGACACCTTGCCGCCCCAGTAGTAGACGGCGTCGTACCCGCCCCACAGGATGCGGTTGTCCTCCGTCAGGCGGTAGTAGTGGAACTGGTTGGCCAACTCGGACAGGCCCTGTCGGTGCGTCCACCCGATCGAGGCCATCTGCTCGTCGCTGAGCGGCTCGGTCACCATGCAGTAGTCGTAGACCGGGGCGATGTAGTTGCTCAGCCGCTTCAGGATCGGCTTGAAGGCGTTGGTGCAGAGTGCCACCTTGCCGGCCCGGATCGCACCCAGCGGGGTCGTGACCATGATGCCGATCCCGTCGCGCTTGAGATCGGTCGCCTTGGTGTCCTCGTAGATCCGAACGCCGAGCGACTCGGCCGTCGCCTTGAGACCCCACACCAGGCGGGCGGGGTCGACGAGCGCGCTGCCGTTCTTGTCCCACAGGCCACCGGTGAAGATCGGCGAGTGGACCTGGGCCTGCATCGCGTCGGCGTCGAGCCATTCGACGTCGTGACCCAGGCGTAACAACAGCTCGTACTCGTCGCGGACCTCCTGGAGATACGACGGCGGATGAGACGAGTTGGCGACCGAGATCACGCCGGTGCGCTCGTAGTCGCAGTCGATGTCGTACTTGCGGATCGATGCCTCGATCTCGTTGAGGTTTCGTTCGCCCAGCTCCTCGAGCAGTTCGACCTCGTCGGGCCACCGCGACATCGCGTTGCCGACACCGTGGGTGAGGCTGGCGTCCATGAAGCCACCGTTGCGGCCGCTCGCGGCCGAGCCGCATTCGGAGGCATCGATCAATACGACGTCGCTCGACGGATCGCGTTCCTTCGCGAGGATTGCCGTCCAGAGCCCGGTGTAGCCGCCGCCGATGATGCACAGATCGCAACTCTCGGTGCGTACCAGGGTGGGGTTCGAATCGGGCTCGTCAGCGTCCTCGTACCAGTAGGGGTACTGATCGGCGTCGGCGATCGCGTCGAGATGGCGTTGATCGATCTGGTGGGTTTCGTCGGACATCTCTCACCTGTGGGGTGGCCTGTTGCCCGAGTGTACGGTCGTTCGCCCATGTGTGGGTGACGCTCGACGGGGCCGGCGCCGGACGCTGGCGACCCTCCGGTCGGTCGCGGTGGATCGGGGAGTCGGGTCAGCCGGTCGCTTCGTTGAGCGCTCGCTTGACCAAGATCTTGGCGAGGTGGGTGCGGTACTCGATGCTCGCGTTGAGGTCGCCCTGTGGGTCCGCCTCCGCGGCCGCCAGCTCGGCGGCGTCCTCGATCGAAGCGCCGCCGGCGAGTGCCGATGACACGCTGGTCGCCAGCACCGGCACCGAGCCCATGTTGACCAAGGCCACGCCGGAATCGCCATTTCGGCGCCAGGCGGCAACGCCGACGATCGCCCAGTCCTGGGCCCTGCGGTTGAACTTCTGGAAGCTCCAGCCGGCGCCGTCCATCTTCGGGACGCGGATCTCGGTCAGCATCTCGTCGGGTTCGAGGGCGGAGGTGAGGAAGCCCTCGTAGAAGTCGCCTGCTGCGATCTCGCGGGAGCCGTTGGGGCCCTGGGCCACATAGGTGGCGCCGAGCGCCAACGTGGTGGCCGGCAGGTCGGACGCCGGGTCGGCGTGTGCGATCGAGCCGCCGATCGTTCCACGGTGGCGAACCTGGGGATCGCCGACGTGGCCGGCGGCGTGCGCCAGCAACGGAGCGTGGGTGTGGAGCAGATCGCTGTTCTCGACGTCCATGTGGCGGGTGAGCGCGCCGATCGCCACGTGGTCGCCGGCGTCGCGGATGTACGACAGGTCGGTGACGCGCCCGATGTCGACGAGCACCGTCGGCTGCGCGAGGCGCAGCTTCATCAACGGCAGCAGGCTGTGCCCGCCGGCGAGGAACTTGGCCTCGTCGCCGTGCTGTGCGATCAGGCTGATCGCCTCTTCGGCCGATCCGGCCCGGACATAGTCGAATGCTGCGGGAATCACTTGGAACCTCCGGCGGCGGCGAGGACGGACTGAACGATGTTGTGGTAACCCGTGCAGCGGCACAGATTGCCTTCGAGCCCGATTCGAACGTCCTGTTCGGTGGGGTTCGGATTCTCCTTGAGGAGGCTGGTCGCCGCCATGACCATGCCGGGCGTGCAGTAGCCGCACTGCAGGCCGTGGTTCTCCATGAACGCCTGCTGCATCGGGTGCAGCGTGCCGTCCGCTGCTGCGAGGCCCTCGATCGTGGTGAGGTCCTGCCCGTCGGCTTGTACCGCGAGCACCGTGCAGCTCTTCACGGCTTCGCCGTTGAGATGGACGCTGCACGCACCGCACGAGGAGGTGTCACAACCGATGTTGGTGCCGGTCAGCCCGACGTGCTCGCGGATGTACTGCACGAGCAGCGTGCGCGGTTCGACGTCGTTGGTATGAGTGACCCCGTTGACGGTGACGCTGATCTCCACTGTGACTCCCCTCGGTCTGAGACGTGGATGGCTTGCACGGCCGACTCCGTACGTCGACCGGAGAACATCATGCCTCATTCGGCACCCGCGACACCACGGGAGCGGCACCGCGACCCGAAAATGTTCGCAGACCACCTGCCGCGGCGACGTCGCGCGCCTCAGGCGGAGCGGAGGAACGAGCGCAACAGGGCTTGGTGGGACCGTTCGAATCGGTCGTAGTTGCGGCGTAGATCGGACACCGGCCAGCCGGCTGGAGTCAACCCGGGTGGCAGCAGCGGTTCGCTTCGCAGGAACCGGACGATTGCTGCCGAAGTCGTGAACACCTCGGGGATCGAGCGCACATCGTGCCAGTCCGTCACCGTCTCGAGCTCGTCGATGCGCTGGAGGAACCGGTGGGCCTCGGTCGCGATCGCGTCGAGGTTCCAGAGTCGTCGTACGAGCGACTCGGGGTCGATGCCGTCGAGCGACCCCGAGGTGCTGATCCATTCCGGTTGTGCCTGGGGGGCGTCGAGGTTGGCGGGGCGCATCCAGATATCCGGTCGCAGCTCGCCGAATCGATGATTCGCCATCATCGATCGGAACCGGCGACGGTCGGCGACGTCGCGCTGGTCGGTCGCTGTCACGATCGTGTGCCATCGGCCGTCCCAGTCGATGCGTGCATCTCGACGCCCCGTGTCCTGGGCGCGCTGGCGGTCGAGCAGATGCCCGCTCAGCAGGTAGCGGCCCTCGATCCTGACGATCTCGTCGTTCGCCAGCATCCGGGACAGCGCGGTGCGCATCGTGCCGCTGGGGATGTCGAACAGCCGTGCCAGCGCCACGAAGGCCCGCGCCGGCAGTTGTGGCGGGTGTGTACCGAGCAGCGCCGACAGGGCGAGCGAACGTGCGTTGAGCGGTCGAATCGCCGCCTCCGCGTCATCCGGTGAGTCGCAGGCCGGTGAGTTGAAGACATTACGTGAATTGCTCACAACGAACATTCAATGTAACATCTCGTGCATGTCGATGACGTTGACGCCACGCCCGACTCTGGTGCCATCGGCCGAGTTGCTGCCCGACGTGCTGCCGACCGAACGACTCAACGAGCGGGCCAAGCCCACACGCGAGCTGCGCGACGAGTTGCGCCGGATTCCGAACGGGCGCAACGTGATCGCGGTCGGTTCGACGCTGCTGCAGTCGTTCGGCGTCGTCATCGTCGCCGCAGTGATCAACACGTGGTGGGCGTACCTGATCGCCTTCGTGCTCATGACGCGGGGTCACGTGTGTCTGAACATCCTCGGACACGAAGCGGCCCACCGCTTGCTCTTCTCGAATCGTCGCGCCAACGACTGGACGGGGCGCTTCTTGATGGCCTACCCGTCGTACCAGGCGATGCTGGCCTATCGGCGAGCGCACTTCGCGCACCATCGTGACGAGATGGGCCCCGACGAGCCCGACGCCTCGCTCTATGCCGGGTATCCGATCCCCGCCGACTCCTGGCGTCGCAAGCTCACCAGGGACCTGGTCGGCATCAGCGCGTACAAGAACTTCCGCGTGTTGTTCGGTGCAATCCGCAGACGTAAGCCGGAGGCGCTCCAGATCCTCGCCGTGCAGCTCGTGATGCTCGGCGCCTCGATCGCGTTCATGCGGCCGTTCGCCTATGTCGTCTGGATCGCCTCATGGTCGAGCTTGTGGCGCGTCTCCAACCGGCTGCGGGCGATCGCCGAGCACGGTGGGATGATCCGCTCGCGCGATCGGCGCGAGACCACCCATGTCATCCATCAATCGCTGTTGGCGCGCTATTGGATGGTGCCGTACCACACGGGTTGGCACCTCGCCCACCATGTCGACATGGGCGTTCCGTGGCGTAACCTCCCGAGGCTGCACGACGAACTGGTCGCCAGCGGTTGGGTGACGCCACAGCTCGAGTATCCGAGCTACCGGGCCTTCTGGAGAGCGGCCGCATCCGGTTCGCAGGGTGGCCGCAGCGCACCGAGCGACGGCGTCAGCTTCCTCGCCTTCGACGACTGAACACACCTCGCCATGTCGCTGTTCACCTGAACGCTCGTCACGAGTCGGGTCCGGCCGCTTCCTCGTCGGGATACAGCACCGGGTCGAGAGCGCCGTCGAAGCCCCGGGTGAGTTCGCCTTCCTCGAAGGCGATGTCGATCGCTTTCGACTTCGTACGGACCACGTGCTCGCCGATTCGTCCCGAGCGGGCCGCGTCCGAGAGCGCCTGCTGCTGAGCGGATGCGAGCCGCAGAGGTCCATGTTGATCGCGCCCTCGAAGAGCAGCGGTGGCAAGAAGACCAGGAGAATCAGGTCGCTGGTCAGGTTGATGTCGGTGAAGACGCCGAACAGGCTGAGCGCGAGACCGACGATGACCAACGCCACGGTGTACGGCAGCCGCAGACGACTGACGGCGATACCGACCGACGCGGCGATCAGCAGCACTCCGACGACCAGTGTCTCGGTGACCTCGATCTCACTCGTCTCGGCGGCGAGCAGGAGTGCGGACATGGAGGCTCACCCAAGTTTGGGGCGTGGCGCGGTGACCTGGGGGTGTCAGCGGAGGATCTCGGTGAGATCCTTGATCACCAGATAGATCAAGAAGCCGATCACGGTGGTTCCGAGCACCGTGTAGTGCCAGCGCTTCGAGTGGTCGGCCCGCCAGAACCGGCGGATGCTCATGGAGATCGCGACGATCGCAGCCAGGCTGATCGGCAGGCCGATCCACGGCCCGACGCCGCTCGCCAGTCCGATCGCTGGGAGCACGAACGGAAACACCACGTACATCAGCAGACAGCGCACGGTGGCGACCATGATCGAGGTCTGGAATGCCTTCTGGGCGTCGGCGGGGGTCGCCGTGGGGCCGTCGATCGGGAGGCGCAGCAGCCGGCGCATGTAGCGATCGGCCCCCGAGCGGGGTGCCGCGAGCGGTGGCGGGTCGCACAACGTGTACTCGACGGGTGACCCGGCGCGGTTGCTCTCGATCGGCTGCGTGCTCATGAGTGGTGCAAACGGTACGGCAGCTGGGCCAACTCGACAACATCGGCGGGGGCCTCTGCGAGTGCAACGGCGCCGGCACCCAGCAGTTCCTCGATCGATCCGTAACCCCAGGTGACGCCGATGCAGGCGATGCCGTGGTGCATCGCCCCGCGCACGTCGTGGTCTCGGTCGCCGATCATGATGACGTGCTCGCTGAGGTCGGGATCGGCGAAGATCTCCAGCTCGCGCAGTGCGAACTCGATGACCTGGGCCTTCGTGCGTCGCTGCGAGGTGAGCGTGGCGCCGGCTCGCACGTCGAAGCGGTCGCTGATACCGAAGTAGTCGAGGATCGGGTGGGCCGTCTGCTCTGGCTTGGCGGTTGCGACCGAGAGCGACATTCCGAGCTCCGCGAGCGCATCGAGCATCTCGATGATGCCGTCGTAGAGGGTGTTCTCGAACGCGCCGAGGCGGGTGTATCGGTCGCGGTAGGTGTTGATCACGCGCTCCAGGGCGTCGTCCGGTATGCCGATCGATGGCAGACCGATCTCGAAGGGCGGGCCGATCACCGAGCGGACCTCGGCATCGGTGGGAATCGGGAAGCCCTCCTGTTCGCACGCCCATTGCAGCGACCGCAGGATCCCGGGTTCGGAGTCGCTCAGGGTGCCGTCGAGGTCGAGGAGGATGTGCGTGCGCGGCATGGCGACGTCAGCGGCAGACCTCGACGAGGTGCTGGAGTGCCTCGTCCGTGCCGACGGCGATGATGACGTTGTTCGCATGGATGATGGTGTCGGGATCGGGGTTCGTGTTGAAGGCCCCGTCGTCGAGGCGCAGGGCGAGGACGAGCACACCGGCTCGTTGGCGCAGGTTGGCGTCGCGCAGTGAGATCCCGGCGAGTGCAGAGTCCTGCTGGATCTCGACCTCTTGCATCCGGAAATCCATCGACCGTTCGTGCATCACGACGTCGACGAATTCGGCGACGTTGGGTTGCACCACGAACGATGCCATGCGGGCAGCGCCGAGTTCCTGCGGATTGACGACCCGATCGGCCCCTGCCCGGCTGAGCTTGTTGACGCTCTCCTCCTGCCTGGCGCGGGCCACGATGAAGAGATCCGGGTTGATGGCCCGGCTCGACAGGGTGACGAACAGGTTCTCGGCGTCGCCCTCGAGGGCGGCGATCAGAGCGGTCGCATGCTCGATACCGGCGTCGCGCAGCGTGGTGTCGTGGGTGGCGTCGCCGACGATGGTCGGGATCGTCAGGCCGGCAACCCGTTCGGCGTTCATGTCGACCACGACGACGACGCGGCCGGTCGCCATGATGTCGTTGGCTGCTGCTCGGCCGACGCGGCCCCAGCCGCACACGATCACGTGCTCTCGCATCGATGCGATCTTCCTGTCCATCCTGCGCCTCCCGACGAACTCCCGGAGTTGACCCTCGACGATCACCTGCACCGACAGCGTGAAGGTGTACAACACCGTGCTGACACCCGTGACGATGATCGCCATCGTGAACACCTTCTCGGCATTGCTGAGGTCGGGGCCGTTCAACTCGCGGTACCCGACCGTCGTGATGGTGGTGATCGTCATGTACATCGCGTCGACCGGCGAAAGGCCGAACATCGCGTAGCCGATGGTGCCGGCGACGAAGACGGCCAGCACCATCGCGATCGCCACACGCAGCCGCCCGATCGTCGTTCTCACGCGCCTCACCGTAATGGAGCGGTACCCACGACCCCGGTGTCATCGCCGTCGCCGTTTCCGTCGCCGTCTCCGTTTCCGTCGCCGTCTCCGTCTCCGACCTCCGAGGGGTGGGCCAGATCCCAGCCGATCTCCCAGTTGGCGTAGCGCCAGGCAGTGGTGCGGGACCAGGCGTCGCGGATGGCTACGTACTCTCCGCGGCGAACACGGCGAAGCCGACCCAACCGAGCTTGATATCGCAAGACGTCAGCGGTGAACCTGGGCGAGAGCGGTGCGCCATTGTTCGTCACGGGCCGTGACGACACGACGGCGTCGATCACCTCCGCGACCGTTATCGGTCGATGCGCCCGAAGTACCGTGCCGACGATCGCTCGGCGCACATTGATGTCGTTCATGCCGCACTGTGGGCGTCGGTTCGGTCAGATCGGAAGGTCGCTCCTCGGCGGGTGCGCCGCCCCGGGGCCAACTCGTTCCACCTCATTTCGCCGCTGCCCGGTCGCGAGTGCCGTGTCGACGATCGCTCGGCGCACGTTGATGTCGTTCACGATGGTGTCGCACTGAGGGCGTCGGTTCCGTCATGTTGGAGGATCGCTCCTCGGCGGGTGCGCCGCCCCGGGTCGACTCGTTTCACCTCATTTCGCATTGCCCGGTCGCCGCCTCGTCGACGGTCGTGGCGTGGCGCAACTTGCGAAAACAGGTGAAACGGAGGTGGCCAGGGACGGCCGAGGGATCCGTCGTGTCGGCAGTTCGACGTAGCGTTCGGTCAGGGAGTGGCCGGCGCCGGGGGCGGCGGTGGGTTGCGCCGCAGGGCGGTGATCTCGGTGACGAGGCTGTAGGGCCAACCGTCCGGCAGATCGGTGGGAACGGGAGGAAGGTCGAGCACCGACTCGCGGCGCTCGCCCGGTTCGACGAAGCCCAGCTCCTCGCGGGCTGCCTCGCGCACACCGTCGTCGGTGGCGAGCCTGGCGACTTCGCCGCGCAGGTCGTCGTTGACCGCTTCGAGCTGCGTGAGTTGATCGCGCCGTTCGTCGAGCCGGTCGTTCTGATTGAAGTAGGTCTGGATCGGCAGCAGGAACAGGGCCGCGGCCAGCGCGCCGGCGATGGCGAGAGCCACGACCGCAAGCGCGAAGTTGCTGCGGCGATGGTGGGCGATTCGGCGATCGAGTTGTACCGGTCGGGTGATGTCGCCCAGGCGCGAGCGTCCTCGATCGGAGGCGCGCGGTGGCGTGCTCGGTCGATCGACCGTCGAAGTGCCCTTGCCGCTCACATCGCCCAGTCTGACAGGCGGCGACCCTCAGAACGCGTCAGCGCTGCCTCAACGGGGTGCCAACGCTGAGCGACCGCGGAACTCGGCTGCCTCGCCGAGCTCTGCCTCGATGCGCAGCAGCTGGTTGTACTTGGCCACCCGGTCGGAACGCGCCGGCGCCCCGGTCTTGATCTGGCCGCAATTGGTGGCGACCGCGAGGTCGGCGATGGTCGCGTCCTCGGTCTCGCCCGAACGGTGCGAGATCACGGATGTGTAGGAGTGGCGGGTGGCCAGCTCGACCGTGTCGAGCGTCTCCGTGAGCGACCCGATCTGGTTGACCTTCACCAGGATCGAGTTGGCGACGTTCTCGTCGATGCCGCGCTGGAGCAGGCGGCTGTTGGTGACGAACAGGTCGTCACCGACGATCTGGCAGCGGTCTCCGATCGCGGCGGTGAGCTCGGCCCAACCCGTCCAGTCGTTCTCGTCCATGCCGTCCTCGACCGACACGATCGGGTAGGTGTCGACCAGTCGCGTCCAGTAGGCGGCGAGCTCGGCCGCGGAGAGCACCTTGCCCTCACCCTCGAGGTGGTACATGCCGTCACGGTAGATCTCGCTGACCGCCGGGTCGAGAGCGATCGCGATGTCTTCGCCGGGGGTGAATCCGGCAGTCCGGATCGCCTCGATCAGCAGTTTGATCGCATCTTCGTTCGATTCGAGGTCGGGTGCGAAGCCGCCCTCGTCGCCGACCGCCGTGGCGAGGCCATTGTCGTGCAGCACGTTCTTGAGGACGTGATAGGTCTGCGCACCCCACCGCAGCGCCTCCTTGAACGAGGATGCGCCCACCGGCATGATCATGAACTCCTGGAAATCGACGGAGTTGTCGGCGTGGACACCGCCGTTGAGCACGTTCATCATCGGGACGGGGAGCACGTGGGCGTTGGCGCCTCCGACGTGACGGTAGAGCGGAATCTCCAGCTCGTTCGCGGCTGCCTTGGCGACAGCCAGGCTGGTGCCCAGGATCGCGTTGGCGCCGATCCGGCTCTTGTTGTCGGTGCCATCGAGGTCGAGCAGCTCACGGTCGATACCGCGTTGGTCGAGGGCATCGAAACCTCGGATCACGCCGGCGACTTCGTCGTTGACGAAGCCGACCGCGGTGAGTACGCCCTTGCCGCCGTAGCGATCGCCGCCGTCGCGCAATTCGACTGCCTCGTGCTCGCCGGTCGAGGCGCCGCTCGGAACAGCGGCTCGACCCATGGCGCCCGACTCCAACACGACATCCACCTCGACGGTGGGGTTGCCTCGGGAGTCGAGGATTTCGCGGCCTGCAACGTGAACGATCTCACTCATACGTCCTCCACAGTATCCGAAGTATCCGAATCGAACCCGTTCGGGAGCCTGATCTCTCCGGTCGGTTCGTCGAGCTGCACCCGTTCGGACGGGGCCTCGGCGAGCAGGCGGAGGTAGTCGGTGACGACCTCCGCCATCGGTAGCTCGGCGCCGGTCCGTTCGGTCATGTACCACCGGTGCTCGAGCAGCTGGTGAAAGATCTCCGCAGCCTCGAGGCGATCGAAGAGATCGGTCGGAATCAGCGCGATCGCCGGCTCGAAGACCTGATCGAGCCACCGCACGGCGGCGACGTTGAACGGCACCGAGCGGCCTGACTCGGTGTGGAGGTAGGCGGCATAGCCCTGGATGTCGTTGAGCATCCGGCGAGCCTGGTTCTCACCGGCGACCAGTCCGGTCAGGTTCTTGAGCCGCTCGGCGTGGAAGCCGTGCTCGACGACCTTGGGGATGAAACTGACCGACACGTCGTCCTCATTGGTGACGAGCTCCATCTCTTCGACGTCGAAGCCGAGGTCGTGCAGGCGGTCGAGCCGTCGCTGGAGCGGCACGATGTCGCCGATCTGTGCCGTCGATTCGAACATGATCTCGTTCCACAACGCCTCGTAACGATCGTTGATGGCGAGTGCCACCTCGATCGGGTCGATGCCGCTGGCCAGCCGGCCGTCGGCCTGGAGGTCGAGGAGCCCGCCGGCCACATTGTCGGTGGCGATCATGAGGTCGAACTCGCGCTGACCCGCGGTGAGCACATCGTGCTGTTCGGCGGTCTCGACGTCGATGATGTAGGCCTGCAGGGCGCCGGCGTCGCGTCGGAACAGGGCGTTGGACAGTGAGCAGTCTCCCCAGAAGAAGCCTGCGAGATGGGTGCGAACGAGCAGTACCACCAACGCGTCGAGCACCCGGTCACCGAGGTAGGGGATCTCGAGACCGCGCCCCATCAACAACGAGCGGTAGGGCAAGGAGTAGTCGAGATGGCGCGTGACGATCATGCCCTCGCCGTGCGCATGCCCCGCTGGATCCGTGCGGCCGGTGACGACGGCGACCATCTCCGCGGTCGGCAACCCGGCATCGGCGATCTCCCGAAGCAGCCGATACTCGCGCAGCGCGAGGTGGTCGGGGAGCTCCTTGACGACGTAGGAGACATCGCCGAACTCGATCAGCTTCACGACGTGGCGATGGAGGCCCAGCACATCGTGGACGTTCCGCATGTTCCAGGTCTCGAGTCGATCGCGAAACGGCAGTTCGGCGATGCCGGCGTGCTCGGAGGGATGGGCGACCTGGACACGCATGGCGAACAGTGTGGCAGCTGGCGCGACCGAGCGTGAACGCCGTCTCGTGCGAGAACCTCCCGGGCGCCAGGCGAGTACCTGGTGAGTAACTGGTGAGTAACTGGTGAGTAACTGGTGGGGAATGCCCACTCAAGCGAAGCCGATCGTGCGACGATAAGCCTGGTGTGGGAGTTGAGCCAATGACGGTGACGGGCGACCAGTCGGGCGCGCCGCGCCAGCACCTCGGGTCCACGACCGCACGCGTCGAGGAGGCCCGTCACACCGTGACGCGGACGAAGGTGACCCCCGGACCGGGGGGTGGCTCCGGCAGCGATGGCGGTCCGTCGTCGAAGAGTTCGTTTCTGGACCGCCTTCGTCAGCCTCAACACGGCGAGCTGTCGGCTGCCCGTCCGCCGATCGAGGGGGCGAGTGCGCTGCGGATGGCGATGGCCGTCCTGTTGTCGGTGTTGTGTCTGCTCACGATCGGTGGTGCGATCCTCGTGCTGCTGCTGTGGCAGCAGGATCGTGCATCGGGAGTGCTCTCCAGCCAGGTCGATCGCACCTGGGAGCTGTTCGACTTGTTGCGCGTGATGGAACGTCTGGTTGCGCTCGCTGCGATCCCCGTCGGGATGGCGTGGATCGCGCTCGCCACCGTGAACGTGAATCGGGCGACCGGCAAGCGTCGTAGCGCGATCGCGGCGGCCGTCAGTCTCCCGATCGCGGTGGCCGGCGCATGGTTCGTCGGCGCACAGATCGTCGACGTGTCCGACGACTGGGTCGGCAAAGCCGCCGGGTTCGTCCTCCAGGTGGTGTTCTTGTTGATTCCACTGCTCGCCCTCGAGCGTGTCGCCCATGTCGCCGAGGCCCGTCACCGTCCGCTGCGAGTCGCATCGATCGTCTCGATCGTGATGCTGGCAGAGATGCAGTTTCTCGGCGCTCTCTCGACGGTCGACCAGAGTAGCGGCCCCGACCAATGGGGCAAGATCGGCGCGTATCTCGTCATCCTCGGCCTCACGCAGGTGCTCGGGGCACTGTCGGTGAACGAGGCGGCCCGGGCGATCGAAGAGGGAAGCGACCACCGTTTCCATCTGCGCCAGCGATTCGGCGAGTCGCTGCTCGCCGAGGCGCAGCGCTCGTAGCGCCGCCGAGCGCCCCGCCGGTCGTCGCTCAGGCGCGCCGTTTGACCTCGTCCCACAACGCATCGAGCGCACCGAGGTCGAGTTCGTGGAGGTCGAGGCTGCGGTCGACAGCCAGTGTCTCGACCGCTTCGAATCGTGTTCGGAACTTGTTGGACGCCGCGCGCAACGCCAGTTCCGGGTCGACGCCCAGGTGCCGGGCGATGTTGACCACCGAGAACAAGAGGTCGCCGAGCTCGTCGGCGACCGCATCGCTGTCTCCGGAGTCGGCCGCGGCGACGATCTCGGCGCTCTCCTCCGCGATCTTCGGTAGGGCTTCGCCGACGTCGGGCCAGTCGAAGCCCGACTTGGCGGCCTTGCGTTGCAGCTGATTGGCGTAGGCCAGCGAGGGCAACGACAGGGGGACGCCCTCGAATACCGACGTTCGGTTCTTCTCGGCGCGTTTGATCGCGTCCCAGTTGGCGAGCACCTGCTCGGAGCCATCGACGGCGGCCAGCTTGCCGGAGGCATCGCCGAACACGTGTGGGTGGCGGCGAACGAGCTTGTCGTGGATGCCGGCGGTGACGTCGGCGATCGTGAAGCGACCCTCCTGCTCGGCGATCGTGGCGTGGAACTCGATCTGGTACAGCAGGTCGCCGAGCTCTTCGATCAGGTGCTCGTCGCCGGCGGGTTGGTCGGGGTCGAGCGCCTGGATCGCGTCGACGACTTCGTAGGTCTCCTCGATCAGGTACGGCACCAGAGAGCGGTGGGTCTGCTCGACGTCCCAGGGACACCGCTCGCGCAGCGTTCGAGCCAGCTGGTGGAAGCGCAGGTAGCCCTGTCCGGCTGCGACGCCGAGCGCGGGGATGTACAGCGACGTCAGGTGGTCGGCCTGGATCGTGTGGTCCATGAACGCCCAGGTGGTCGCAGTGATGCGCTCGTCGGGTGTGCCGAGCGACTGCAGCAACACGACGGGTGTGTCGTCGAGCCGACCGTCGGGGTCGTCGACGGACAGCTTGATGTCGGAGAGCACCCAGTTGGCATGGGTGTGGGCAACGAGCATCGGCCCGGTCTCGCCGGCGGCTGCGGTGGCGAACTCGTGCCCGTCGACGAGGCGCACGCCCTCCTCGATCGGGTCGATGCCGAGCCGGGCCCAGACGACGTCGAGGAAGGACATCGCCGGCACGAGCGTGACTTCGACACGGTCGTCGGCGCGCAGCGTGCGAACGGACCGCTCGAGCACCAGTGGCGAGCCGGGCACCGCGTAGAGCACCTCGCCGTACTCGATCGCCGCCGCGACGAGCTGCTCGACGATCTCCGCGTACACGTCCTCGAACCGATCGGCTCGTTCGTACAGGTCGTCGAACGAATCGGCGTCCGGCACGAGGTGTGCGCTCGGGTGGACGCTCGTGCGCAGGAACCGCGGCGCGACGCGATCGATCGTGGCGAGCGTCTCGCTGGTGACGTGGTCGTCGGCGCCGGGGCCGAGCCCGATCACCACGACGCGCGGGCGTGGCCGGGGCACGGTCAGCCGATCGGCAGGACGGAACCGGAGGCGGCGTCCCAGGTGCCGAACCGCGGGCTGATCTCGACGTCGGCCGTCACCAAGTAGCCATCGAACAGGTACCCGCCGGTGTCGCCGGGTCGGTGCAGGGCGACGACTGATTGTGCGATCTCGTCCCACGGCCGGTGCAGGATCACGTGCCATCCGAACGAGCTCTCGACCGGAGCTGACGGGACGCCGACACTTGCCTCGAGCGCTCCGGCGGTGAACCCGGGGTCGAAGCTCTGCAGCACCGTTTGGAGCGGTATGCAGTCGTTCTGTGCGTTGCCGAGCGCCCCGCCCGTTTCGGCGGCGGCAGGTTCTATCGATCGCTCGGCGGCGAGCGTTGCGAAGTCCGCGCCGGCGTTCAGGTCGGCGAGCACGCGGTTCGCGTCGGCTTCGGTCTCGACCAAGATGTGGCGCATGCACAGCATGCCGGTGCTCGCCGGGCTGCTTTCGTACAGCGCCCGAAGCTGTTCGACGCTCGGCGGTGAGACTTGGGTGAGCACCTGCGTTCGAGACCCGTCCTCGATGTCGGCGATCAAGTTCTGCATGGCGTCGCTCATGGTCCCGATGGGCGAGGTGGCCAACACGTTGTCCTTGAACTCCTGACGCTGCTGCGACGCGTCGAGGTCGTAGGCGTCGAAGAACTCATTGGTGAGCACTTGGCGGACCATCACCCCCAACAAGAGGCGGGATTGCTCGGCATCGCCGCGTCCGTTCGAGACCGGTGTCGTGCCGAACACGTCGGGATATTCGAAGTATTCGGTGGCGAGGGGCTCGAACTCGTCGACGGCGATCTCGGTGTCACCGATCTGTGCAGCGACTTCGGTGTTCGTGAAGGTCGCACATCCGGACAGCGCGACGGCGACCGCGGCGACCGCGAAGGACAGACGAAGAGGGGAACGTCGGATCACGTCGGACAACCTACCGTTCGGGAGCGGTGAGGCCGTAGCGCCCAGTGGCACCGGCTCAGACGCCGGCGGTGGCCTCGGCGGGGATCAGCTCTTGCAGAAACCCGACGAGGAAGGTCGCCGGGTCCTGCCCGCGCGGGATCGGCACCACGAGCTGTCGCAGGTCTTCCTTGTGGATCGCGCCCTTGGACAGGCGCTTGAGCCGCATCGTGGCGGACAGTTTGAGATCGATCGGTGCGAGCCGCGCCTGCTGGGGCGTGATCTGCATGTCGACGATGCCGAGCCGGTGGCATTCGGCGCGGAGTTCTCCGACCATCAGCAACGCCTCGGCCGGTTCGGGCAGGGGGCCGTAACGGTCCTCCCACTCGGTGCGGATGTCGCTCACCGCTTCATGGCTGGTGACGTCGGCCAGGCGGCGGTATGCCTCGAGCCGCAGCTCCTCCTTCGACACGTAGTCGATCGGCAGATAGGCGTCGCTCGGCACGTCGAGCTTGATGTCGTGGCGCGTGACGACCGGCTCGCCCTTCATCTCGGCGACGGCTTCGGTGACCATCTGGCAGTACAGGTCGTAGCCGACCGCAGCGATGTGGCCCGACTGGGCTTGGCCGAGCAGGTTGCCGGCGCCCCGGATCTCGAGGTCGCGCATAGCGATCTTGAATCCGGATCCGAGATCGGTGGCCTCACCGATCGTCTTGAGCCGTTCGTAGGCCTCCTCGGTGAGCACCTGGTCGACCGGGTGGAACAGGTAGGCGTAGGCCCTGCTACCGCTGCGACCGACCCGCCCCCGAAGCTGGTGCATCTGGCCGAGACCGAGCAGATCGGCGCGCTCGACCACGAGCGTGTTGACGGTCGGCATGTCGATGCCCGATTCGATGATGGTGGTGCAGACGAGCACGTCGTAGTGGCCCTCCCAGAAGTCGACCACGACCTGCTCGAGCGTGCCCTCGTCCATCTGGCCGTGGGCGACGGCGATCCGCGCCTCGGGGACGAGCTGGCGCAGCCGGGCCGCCGCAGTGTCGATCGACCTGACCCGGTTGTGGACCCAGAACACCTGCCCCTCGCGCAGCAACTCACGCCGGATCGCCTCGATCGCGACCCGCTCGTCGTATTCCCCGACATAGGTGAGGATCGGTTGACGGTCGGCGGGCGGTGTCTGGAGCAGCGAGAGGTCGCGGATACCGACCAGCGACATCTCAAGGGTGCGCGGGATCGGCGTGGCCGACAAGGTGAGGACGTCGACGTTCGTCTTGATCCGTTTGATCTGCTCCTTGTGCTGCACGCCGAAGCGCTGTTCCTCGTCGACGACCAGCAGCCCGAGATCCTTGAACCTGATGTCGGCTGCCAGCAGGCGGTGCGTACCGATCACGCAGTCGACGTCGCCGTCGCGCAGGCCGGCGAGCACCCGCTTGGCCTGGGCGGCGGTGAGGAACCGCGACAACACCTCGACGCGAATGGGATAGCCGGCGAACCGGTCGGCGAACGTGTTGCCGTGCTGGCTGGCGAGCAGGGTGGTCGGGGCCAGCACGGCAACCTGCTTGCCCTCTTGGATGGCCTTGAAGGCGGCGCGGATCGCGACCTCGGTCTTGCCGAACCCGACATCGCCGCACACGAGTCGGTCCATCGGGAAGGGACGTTCCATGTCGTGCTTGACGTCGTCGATCGCGGTGCGCTGATCGGGCGTCTCGACGAACGGGAACGCCTCCTCCATCTCGCGCTGCCAGGGGGTGTCGATGCCGAATGCGTGGCCCTCGGCGTTGACGCGGGTCTGATACAGCACGACGAGCTCTTGGGCGATCTCGCGGACCGCCGATCTGACCCGCCCCTTGGCCTTGGCGAAGTCGCTGCCCCCGAGGCGGTGCAGGGTGGGCGCTTCGCCGCCGACGTATTGGCGCAGCGTGTCGATCTGATCCGAGGGCACGTAGAGCTTGTCGCCGCCCTTGTAGGCGACGAGCAGGTAGTCGCGCTCGACACCGCCGATCGTACGTTTGACCATGCCCTCGTAGTGGCCGACGCCATGCTGGTGATGCACCACGTAGTTGCCGGTCTTGAGGTCTTCGAACGTCGTGGTGCCCTCGCGGCGCCGCGGGCGGGCCTTTCGATGGGCGCGGCGCCGACCGGTCAGATCACTCTCGGCGACCACTGCGACCTTGGCGTTCGTCAGCGTGCAACCGCGGTGCAGCGGAGCGACGACGATCGCCCCGCCCGCCCGCGTCAACGCCCCGTCGCGGGCGAGCGGGAAGTCGAGACCCTGGTCGAGCAGGATCTGATGCAGCCGCGAGGCCGATCCGGCGCCGTCGGCAGCGACCGTCACGGTGAATCCTTGCCGAATCAGTTCGGTCAGGCGGGCAGCGAGGCCCGAACCGTCGCCACCGACGGGTCCCCAGCCCGACGCCTGGACGACCGGGGTGTCGGGCGAATCCGGTGTGGAGTCGATCGTCCAGAACGACCTGCTGTCGGCGAGTAGACGATCGGGCTCGGCGTGCAGCCGCGGGAACTCCTTGTCGGCGTCGCGCGCCCACGTCGAGGCGAGCGCCTTGGCGAGATCGTCCTCCTCCGCCAGCAGGTCGGCGGCGCGGTCGCGCATGCGCCGCGGCTCGATCAACACGACCTTCGCCGTGGACGGCAGCACGTCGGTGATCAGCACGTCCTCGTCGACCAGCCAGGGCACCCACGACTCCATGCCCTCGAAATGGGCGCCCTCGGCGAGCCGCTCCCATTGCTCCCTGCCCCATGGTTCGCTGCCGACGAGATCCGCGGCCCGGTCGCGTACGTCGTCGCTGGGGATCAGCTCGCGGGCCGGGAAGATCGTCGCCATCTCGAGATCGTCGATGGACCGCTGGTCGTTGACCCCGAACACGGTGAGGCGGTCGACTTCGTCACCCCACAGGTCGATGCGGATCGGAGCGTCGGCGGTCGACGGATAGACGTCGACGATCGCGCCGCGCCTGGCGAACTCGCCCCGGTGTTCGACGAGCTCCTCGCGGCGGTAGCCGAACTCGACGAGTTGTGCCGACAGCTGGTCGGGGTCGACGATCGAGTTGGTGCGGATCACGATCGGTTCGACGTCGATCGTGCCGGGTCCGAGCTTCTGGAGGAGTGCTCGTACGCCGGCGACGATCACCTGCGGGCAGCGCTCGCTGTCGCGCAGGCGCCACAGCACTTCGAGGCGTTGACCCATCGTCTCGACGGCCGGGCTGACCCGTTCGAAGGGCAGCGTCTCCCAGGCGGGGAAGTGGGCGACGGCATCGGCACCGAGGTACTGGCTGAGGTCGTCGTAGAGCTGCCCCGCCATGGCGCCGGTCGGGCAGGCGATGACCAGCGGACGATGGTTCGAGAGGTTGGCGAGCGCGGCGATCGAGATCGGCCTCGCGACCTCGACGATCGCCAGCCGGGCGCCGGGATCGCCCAGCGCGCGGGTGAGCCCCGGCTCGTCGCGGAGCTGGCTGGGCAGTGCGGCGAGTGGGGCGAGCGGCTGGTGCGGGTCAGCGGCCATGGAACTCGCGCATCGCCGCGTCGATTCCTTCGGCGATGATCATCTCGACCGCATCGGCAGCTTCGGAGACCGCCGTGTCGAGCAGGTCGCGCTGGCGGCTGGGGACGCGGGTCAGCACGTGGCTGGCACCGCGGTCCTTGTTGGGAGGCTTGCCGACGCCGATCCGGACCCGCAGGTAGTCCTGGGTCTTGACATGCTGGGTGATGCTGCGCAGACCGTTGTGGCCGGCCAGCCCACCGCCGGCTTTGAGGCGCAGCACACCGGGCTCGAGGTCGAGTTCGTCGTGCACGACGATGATCCGCTCGGGCGTGTCGATGCGGTACCTGCGGATCAGCGCCGACACGGCCTGGCCCGAGTCGTTCATGAACGTGATCGGGAAGGCCAGGACGACTCGCTCGGCATCGGGGCCGGTGCCGAAGCGAGCTTCGCCGACCAGCGAGTTGTCGCGGCCGGCTTTGAGCGGTGCGTCGTGGCGTTGGGACAGCAGGCGAACGCATTCCTCGCCGACGTTGTGGCGTGTCCCGGCGTATTTCGTGCCGGGGTTGCCCAGACCGACGACCAGCCAATCGAACGGGGTGCCCTTCCCGGCACGCCGATCGAACAGGCCCATGATCTCAGCGGCGAGGCCGGGTGGTCACTCGCCGGCGTCGTCGCCGGAGCTGCCCTCGGCGCCGGCACCCTCGCCGGCACCCTCGACGGCGCCCTCGGCTTCGGCGGCAGCCTCGGCGGCGGCGTCTTCCTCGTCGAGCAGCGGCGTGCGCATCGTGAGGACGGTGACGACCGGCAGGTCGGGATCAGCCGTTGCCGTGACGCCTGCGGGCAGTTCGACCTCGCCGAGGGTGATCGTGCTGTCCATCGTCATCGACGAGATGTCGATGACGATCGAGTCGGGGATGCTGCGAGGTGCGGTGACGACCTCGATCTCGCTCATCGCCAAGTCGACCAGGCCGTTGTTGGCCAGGACTTCTTTGGCCTCGCCGACGAGGTGGACCGGGACGTCGACGGTGATCTCGACGTTCAGGTTGATCTGGATGAAGTCGACGTGGGAAACGTTGCGGCGCACGGGGTGCCGCTGCACGTCCTTCACGATCGCGGGATAGACCGTGCCGTCGACGGTGAGATCGAGGATGGTGTTCATGCCGGCCGGGCCCGACAGGGCAAGGCGCAGGTCACGGCGACCCACGGCGATGCTGATCGGATCCATGCCGAGGCCGTACACGACGGCGGGGATGGTGTCCTCAGCGCGCAGGCGGCGCGAGTGGGCGCTACCGGTGGAGCGCCCTGGAGTGGCAACGAGAATTGTCTCAGACATGGGTTGATCAGCCTCTACGAACGGTCAGACGAGCAGCGAGCCATGCTAGCGGCACGGTCACCCGACCCCACACCGACCGCGACGAGAGATCGCCCGAGCCCTGGCAGGGAGCCTCGGCCGGCACCTGAGGTTGGGCGATCGAGCGAAGCGAGAGAGCTCGGTAGGAAGTGCGGCCCGTTCGTGGGCCCGAGCGCGGCGCGCAGGCCGAGCAGGCGAGGAGCGCAGCGCAGCGAGCACCGCAGCTCGGAGGCTCAGCCGAATGGCTGAGCGCTGACGACCCCGGACAGAACAGCTCGGAGGCTCAGCCGAATGGCTGAGCGCTGGCGACCCCAGACAGAACGGTCACGCGAGGTTTTCGCCGCCGAAGATCTCGCTGACGCTGGTGTCGTCGAACACGGCACTCAGCGCCTCGGCGATGATCTCGGCCACCGAGAGCACCTCGATGTTGGGCAGCTGCTTGTCGGGCGGCAGGGGCAGCGTGTTGGTGAGCACGATCTTGCTGAGCGGTGCATTCTTGAGCCGGTCGACGGCCGGGCCGGACAGGACGCCGTGGGTCGCCATCGCCCACACCTCGGTCGCGCCTCGCGCCAGCAGGATCTCGGCGGCCGACACGATCGTGCCGCCGGTGTCGATCATGTCGTCGGTGAGGATGCACAGCCGCCCCTTGACGTCGCCGATCACTTCTTTCGCCTCGACCACGTTGGCCTGGCCCTTCGGACGTCGCTTGTAGATGAAGGCGATGTCGGCCTCGCAGTCGTTGAGATGCTGGGCCATGCGCTCGGCGACCTTGATGCGACCCGAGTCGGGCGACACGATCACCGGCGCATCGGGTGCCTGCGAGCGGACGTACGCCTCGAGCACGGGCGCCGCGGTGAGGTGGTCGACGGGGCCCTCGAAGAAGCCCTGGATCTGGCCGGAGTGGAGGTCGAGCGAGATCATCCGCTTGGCGCCGGCTGCCTTGAACATGTCGGCGATCAAGCGGGCGGTGATCGGCTCGCGGCCCTCGGCCTTGCGGTCTTGGCGGGCGTAGCCGTAGAACGGGCAGACAGCCGTGATGCGCTTGGCCGACGCCCGGTAGGCGGCGTCGATCATCGTGAGTTGCTCGATGATCGAATCGTTGACCGACCGGCCGTCGACGCCGTAGTGGCTCTGCATGATGAACACGTCCGAGCCGCGAACGCTCTCGCCGAAGCGGGGGCGGATCTCTCCGTTGGAGAACTCGACGATGTTCGGTTCGCCGAGGCCCTGGCCCAGATAGGTGGCCACCTCCTCGGCGAGCGTCGGGTGGGTCCGCCCGGAATAGATGGCCAGTTTCTTGGTGGTGACCTTCTCCATGGTGGACGCCCCTCCCCGGGCTGCTGGCTGGTTCGGCTCTGAAGGTTCGGCGTCGAAGGTTCGGCGTTGATGGATCGGCGTTGATGGATCGGCGTTGATGGATCGGCGTTGAAGGATCGGCGTCGTTGATCAGGCGTCGACAGGAGCAGTGTAGAACGGTCCGGTGATGGTGCCGGTAACGACGCTGCTCCCGGGGCCGAGCGAGGCGTACGGTCCGACCGTCGCGCCGGCACCGATCTCGGCGTCGACGCCAACGGTGTGACGCACGACGCTGCCGGCCCCGACCACGCAACCGTCGAGTTGTGTCGCCGGCCCGATGTCACAGCCATCGCCGATCACCGTGGCGCCCTGCAGCAGCGTGCCGGGGTAGATCGTGACGTCGCGGCCCACCCTGGCGGTGACATCGATGAACGTCTGGCGGGGGTCGAGCATGGTGACCCCGTTGAGCAGCCAGTGCCGGTTGGTGCGGTTGCGCAGCTCGCGCTCGGCGAGGGCGAGCTGCCACCGGTCGTTGACCCCTTGGGTCTCGGCGGCCGCTGCCTGTACGGCGCCGACCCGATGCCCCATCGACGCCAGACCGCCGATCACATCGGTGAGGTAGAACTCGCCTTGGGAGTTGTCGGAGGTGAGGTTCCGAAGCGCCGGCCCCAGCAGGTCGCGCCGGAACGCGTAGATGCTGGTGCACACCTCCTGGACGTCGAGCTCGTCGGGTGTGCCGTCGCGCTGTTCGACGATGCGCAGCACGCGCCCGTCTGCGTGTCGGACGACCCGTCCGTAGCCGGTCGGGTCGTCCATGATGCTCGTGAGCATCGTGGCCGCGTTCGAGTTGGCGACGTGGGTGGCGACGAGATCGTCGAGCGTTTCGGGGGTGAGCAGTGGTGCGTCGCCCGGCAGGATGACGACGATCGCGTCGTCGTCGTAGTCGTCGCCGGCGAGCGCGGTCATGCCGATCGCTGCTGCGTCACCGGTGCCTTGCTGATCGATCTGTTCGACGAAGGTGACGTTGGCCCAGCCGGGCGCATCCTCCTGGACCCGCTTGGTGACTTGCTCGGCACCGTGACCGACCACCAGCACGGTGTGCGCGGGTTGCAGTTTCTCGAGTGCGTGCACGACGTGGAGCACCATCGGGCGGCCGCAGATGCGGTGCAGCGGTTTGGGCCGCTCGGAGCGCATGCGGGTGCCTGCGCCGGCGGCGAGCACGATCGCGGACACGGTCACCGGGCAGCTCCTGACATGGCGGCACGCGATATGGCAGTCATCGTTCCGGGGAGAGGATTCGAACCCCTATATACGGCACCAAAAACCGCTGTCCTACCATTGAACGACCCCGGACGGTCGCTGACCGGTCGCCCGGCCGTGCGGTCGCTACGGTAGCGCCACCTGGCCAGCTCGCGGACGCCGATCGGTGCCGTGGCCCCGCGGATGGCAGCGAATTGCACGGTTTGCGCAGGAATCCGCCGATTTGGGGGGATTGCTCGGGTTCGGCGTTCCGTCTCGATCACTTGGCCGGTAGCGTTGCGAGCCTTATGGGTTCGCTCGTCAAGAAGCGTCGCAAGCGCATGCGCAAGAAGAAGCACAAGAAGATGCTTCGCCGTACGCGCCATCAGCGTCGCAAATAGCACCGTCAATCTGTCCGGCTGCCGACGACACCGTCCCCATCGATCGATTCTGATTCGCTCGATGACGAGATGGTTCGCGCGGCGATGATCTCGGCGCCCTCGTTGCCCAGTGCAGCGAGGGCGTTGCTGTGTTCGCCGTGCACGAACCAGGTCGCGCCGCTGCCGGCCAACACGGGGGTTCGCCCGCAGGCGTCGCCGATGCGGTCGCGCCACCGCGCGAGTTCGGGTTCGACCAGGATCGCGGCCGGCTCGAGATCGTTGGGGCCCGGCGCGGTCGGTCCGCCCAACCGGTCCCAGGCCCGGTAGGCGGCGGGCGTGCTGACGCCCAGCGGCGGGATCACCAACGTGACCGCGCGGTCGATGTGGGGGAGTGGTTCGATCTGCTCCCCGATGCCGCGCACCCTGGCTCGGCCGCCGACCAGGCAGAATGCGATGTCGGCGCCGATGCGGGCGGCGGCAGCGAGCGCTTCGGGGGTCTCGCCCCACTGCGCCCATCGCAACACGGCCGCGGCGTCGCTGGAGCCCCCGCCGAGGCCGCCGCCGTGGGGGACCCGCTTGTCGATCGTGACGTGTGCGGTGCGGCCCGCGAGCGCGAGTGCTCTGGCGACCAGGTTCGAGCTGTCGGTGGGCACGCCGTCGGCGTAGCGACCGCGGGCGGTGATCCCGGTGCCGGCCGGTTCGATCGTGACGACGTCGTGCAACGACAGGCTGACCATTTCGGCGTCGATCAGGTGCAGGCCGTCGCCGCGGACGCCGGTGACGCGCAGCGACAGGGTCAACTTCGCCGGTGCATGGAGCCGAACCATCGCGATCGAGTGTTACACCCGGTGGGCGGATCCGGGCGCACCGGATGTGACGGTGGCGAGACGGCACCAGGCGGCGAGGCCGAGCTGTTCGGGCCGGTCCTCCGGCGAGACCCCGGCCTCCGCGAACTGCTCGGGCGTCACGGTGCCCGCCAGCGAGCGGCGCAGCATCTTGCGGCGTTGCCCGAACGCCTGCTTGACGAGTGCGAACAACGGGTCGGGGTCGATGTCGGGTGGTGGATGGCGGTCGATGCGCACGAGCGCCGATTCCACGTTGGGACGGGGTACGAACACCGAGGCGGGAATCGTGGCGACGAGCTTGGCGGTGGCCCAGTAGGCGATCTTGACGCTGACCGCGCCGTACTGCTTCGAACCGGGGCCGGCGGCGAACCGTTCGGCCACCTCCTTCTGGACCATCACCAGCATCGACGACACGGCCGGGACTTCGTCGAGCAGGTCGCACACGAGCGGTGTTGCGACGTTGTAGGGCAGGTTGGCGACCAGCGTCCAGTCGGTGTGCGGGGCGAGGATGGCCGGCCAGTCGGCCGAGGTTGCGTCGGCTTCGATGACCGTCACGTTGGGCAGTTCGCCGACGATCGAGCGCAACACGGGCACGATGCCGCGATCGACCTCGACCGCGGTGACCGCCGCTCCGGTTTCGGCGAGGGCCAGCGTGAGCGAGCCGAGCCCGGCACCGATCTCGATCACCCGATCGCCGTCTCCGACGTCGGCGAGCCTGGCGATGCGGCGCACGGTGTTGGGGTCGGCCACGAAGTTCTGGCCGAGATCGCGGCGAGGCGCGAGGCCACCGTCGCCGAGCAATTCGTGGATGCGGGTCCGCGAGTGCGTCACCAGGTGATCTGCACGGCGATCGGGGCATCGGTGAGATCGCCGATCTGCACGAAGGCGTCGGCGTGCAGCACGACGTCGGCATCGCTCGCGATGCCGCCGATGTTGTTGATGCATTGCACGCTGCGACTGTTGTCGCGGTTGGTCACCGTGATGCGCGCGTTGAACGGCGCACCTTTCGCGCTGCAACCGGCGACGCTGGTGATGTCGCGCTTGAACGTGCCGATGCCGTTGATCGACTCCGGCAGGCGGGGGATCGCGATCGTGGCCGGATCCGAGTCGCGACCGGGCACGGTGCCGTCGAGGAAGCCGACCGCGGTGGTGCCCATCGCATCGGTGGCCGACGGTGCATTCGCCGAATCCGACGTGTCGTTCGATGCGCCGTTCGAACTGTCGCCGTTCGACTGCTGGCCGGCGATCGTGCCGACCACCGTGACCGTGGGGGCGGTGCTGACCTCGTTGTTGCGGTTCAGCAAGAATGCGGCCGGTACGGCGATGACGGTGATGGCGAGCGCGAGGGCGACTCGACGGCGTTGGGCGAAGTCCTGGTTCATGATGCGTTGTCGCTGGTTGGCGACCATTCTGCCCCGCTGCATGGGGGTGTGCAGAGCAGGGGCGTTCAGGCTACCGGCTGGTCGGGCGTCCACGAATGGTCTGGTGGCAGCGTGACGCCGGGGAACATGACGCCTGCGTTGGCGGTCGTGGCCCACGCCACCATGCCGATCGGGGCATCGCGCAGATCGGCGATGAACTGGGCGGTCCACGACACGTAGGCCGGCTGGTTGGGTTTGCCGCGATAGGGGATCGGAGCCAGGTACGGGGCGTCGGTCTCGATCAGCATCCGGTCGAGCGGCACCAGCACGGCGGCCGCTTGCACCTCGGCCGCCGACTTGAACGTGACGATCCCCGAGAAGCTGACGAAGGCGCCGATGTCGAGGCAGCGTCGTGCCTCGCCGCCGCCGCCCGTGAAGCAATGGAACACGGTGCGCTCCGGGGTGCCCTCGGCGGCGAGCACGTCGAACGTGTCGTCCCAGGCGTCGCGACTGTGGATGACCAAGGGCAGGCCGAGCTGGTGGGCGAGCTGGATCTGTTCGGCAAAAGCCCGACGTTGCACATCTCGTGGCGAATGCTCGTAGTAGTAGTCGAGGCCGGCCTCGCCGACCGCCACCACCCGCGGCCCGTCGAGCAGGTCGACGATCGTGTCGACCCCCTGGCCGGCGTCGTGGGGGTGTAGGCCGACCGTTGCCCACACGTCGTCGAACTGGGCGGCGGTGGCGATCGCGGCCACGCTGGTGGCGCGGTCGCATCCGACGGTCACCATGCCGGCGACGAAATGGTCGCGTGCGGCCTGGACCGCAGCCGCGGTGCCGCCGGGCATCCGCTCGTCGTGGACGTGGCAGTGCGAGTCGAAGAACTGGGGCGGCACGGCGTCAGGTGATCCGCGGGAACAGCGAATCGCCCTTGGTGACCGTGAGGCCGCCGGGGTAGCCGCCCCACGCTGCGGCGTCGGGCAGTCGTTGTTCGGCGATGTCGCTGGTGAAGCCGATCCGTTCCCAGACGATCTGGGCGGTCTGGGGGACGGCGGGGAAGGCCAGCACCGACACGATGCGCAGTGCCTCGAGCGCGTCACCCATCACGGTGTCGACCCCCGGCCCGGGCTCGCTCTTCCAGGGCTCGTTCGCTTCGAGGTAGGCGTTGGTGGCGCGGATCAGCGACCACGTGGCATCGAGCGCCTTGGACGGGGCGACGTCGTCCCAGCCCCGCTCGGCGCCCTCGTACGCCGCCGAGGCGGCCTCGGCGAGTGGGCTGTCGGCGCGCGGCGCCGGGCCGATGCCGTCACATTTCTTGGCGACCACCGTGGCGACTCGCGCCACCAGATTGCCGAGGTTGTTGGCGAGGTCGCTGTTGTACTTGGCGACCAAACCTTCGTAGCTGAAGTCGCCGTCGGTGCCGTATGGCGTCTCGGCCAGGACGTAGTAGCGGAACCCGTCGACGCCGACCGTGTCGATCAGTTCGAGCGGGTTGACCACGTTGCCGCCGCTCTTGGCCATCTTCTCGCCGTCGACCAACAGCCACCCGCCGACCGCCCAACCCTTCGGCAGCTCGACGCCCGCCGACATCAGCATCGCCGGCCAATAGACGCAGTGTTGGCGGATGATGTCCTTGCCGATCAGGTGGTAGTCGACGGGCCACCAGTCGGTGTAGGTCTGGTCGGGGTCGCCGTAGCCGGTGGCCGACAGGTAGTTGGTGAGGGCGTCGAACCACACGTAGGCGACGTGCTGGGGGTCCCACGGCAGCGGGATGCCCCATTCGAGGCTGGTGCGGCTGACCGAGAAGTCGCGCAGGCCGCCCTTGATCAGACCGAGCGCCTCGTTGGCGCGGTGGTCGGGCTTGATCGCCCCGGGGTGAGCGGCATACCAGTCGAGCAGACGGTCCTGGAACCGGCTGAGGCGGAAGAAGTAGTTCTCCTCCTCGTAGGTGTCGACCGGCTTCTTGTGAATCGGGCAGCAGTCGCCCGGCAGCAGCTCGTCGTCGGTGTAGTACTCCTCGCAGGCCACGCAGTACTTGCCGCTGTAGAGGCCGAGCTCGATGTCGCCGGCGTCGTAACAGCGCTGCAGCAGCTCGCGCACTGCCACCTTGTGGCGTGGCTCGGTGGTGCGGATGAAATCGTCGTTGGCGATGTTCAGCCGCTCCCAGGCGTGGGCGAACTTGGGGGCGATCTCGTCGCAGAACGCCTGCGGGGTCTTGCCGGCCGCCTCGGCCGCCTGTTGGATCTTGAGGCCGTGTTCGTCGGTGCCGGTGAGGTACTTGACGTCGCTGCCCATCAGCCGGTTCCAGCGCGTCAGGGCGTCGCCGATGATGGTGGTGTACGCGTGCCCCAGGTGGGGTTCGGCGTTCACGTAGTAGATCGGGGTCGTGACATAGAACCGGCTCACCCGGGTGACGTTAGCGATCAGGTTCGCCGATCGAGCGCGGGGTAACGGAATGGTGCCTGACACGCCTCGGACGCCATCGCGCTCGTATCGTTCCGCCGATGTCCGGAGACTTCGAACGAGCCACCGCAGTCAGGCTGCGGGGCGAAGGCATGTACGACGCCGAGATCGCCGAGGGATGGGACATCGGCGGCAACGCGAACGGCGGGTACGTCATCGCGCTCGCGGCGCGTGCGATGGCCGACGCGGTCGGGCGGCCGCCGCTCACGCTGACCGCCCACTATCTGTCGCCGGGCAAGCCGGGCCCGGTCGAGATCGCCGTCGACGTGCTGCGTGTCGGACGGCGGATGGCTACCGTGCGGGCGGCGATGCGGTCGGCCGGCACAGATGTGTTGGCGCTGCTGGGCACGTTCGCCGACCAGACGCCGGGTGGGCCGTCGCTGATCGTCGGTGCGCCGCCCGAGTTGCCACCGATCGACGAGTGTGTGCGGGCCGCACCGCCGGTCGACTCGGGCTTTCATCATCGTGTGCGCTCGAGCGTTCGGCCGATCGATGCCGGTTTCCGTGATGGGCAGCCCAGCGGCACCGCCGAGATGCTGGGCTGGTTCGAGCTGCCCGACGATCAACCGATCGATGCATTCGGTCTGTTGATGGCCGCCGACGCGTTCGCTCCGGTGGTGTTCAACAGCGGCAGGTTCCCGGTCGGATGGTCGCCGACGCTCGAGTTGACGGTGCACGTGCGCGGGGTGCCGGCGCCGGGCCCGCTGCGGTGCCGCTTCTTCAGCACGTTCATCGAGAACGGCATGTTCGACGAGTCGGGCGAGATCTGGGACTCGGAGGGCACGCTGGTCGCGCACTCCCGCCAACTCGCCCTGATCCCACGCGGCTGACCCGTCGCTCTGGCTAGCGGAACAGGCCGCGGCGCGAGCGGCGGGTGCCGAGCTCGATGCCGGCGGCGAACGTGCCGGCGGCAAGCCCCGCTGACGCGACCCCGGCCATGGTGCGCCGGATGACCGTCTTGGTGCGCTGGCTGAAGATCACGATCGGCCAGCCGTGGACGCGGGCGTGGCGCTCGAGCTTCGAATCGGGGTTGACGGCGACGGGGTGGCCGACGGCGCTCAGCATCGGCAGGTCGCTGGCCGAGTCGCTGTAGGCGTAGCACTGGGCGAGGTCGAGGCCCTCGAATCGGGCGAGCTCGGTGATCGCGTCGACCTTGCCCTGGCCATAGCAGAACGGCCCGTCGAGCCGGCCGGTGTACTTGCCGTCGACGACCTCGCCCCGGGTGCCCAGCCCGGCGGTCATGCCGAGCGAGATCGCCAGCGGCTCGACGATCTCTTGCGGTGCAGCCGACACGATGTAGGTGGCACGCCCGGCATGGCGGTGCATGTCGACGAGCTTGCGGGCCTCGGGGCGAATCCGGCCCAGCAGCACCGGGAGCACGCGCTCGTTGAGCGCCAGCAGGTCGTCTTGGCGGTGCCCTTTGACGAAGCCGAGGATGCGGTCGCGGGCGGCGTCGCTCTTGCCGGTGTCGTGGTCGCCGCGCAGCTTGAAGGTGGCTGCCGACACGCCGTCGCGCAACAGTTCGTGAGTGGGCATCATCTTCATCGCCCGGGCGGCGGTGGCGAGCGTGAACGCCGATGACCCCGCGATCAGCGTGCGATCGAGGTCGAAGAACGCCGCACTGGGGCCGGTGACCGCGACCGTGACGTACTCGCTCATCCCAGGGAGGGTACCGACGTCTGACAGCACCGCGGGGTCGGTCTCGAATCGACGGAGAGTCGCCCGACGCGTACCCGTCGGTCGTCAATCGACTTGGTGTCGTTTCGGCACCGTGCTGGTGTCGGGGGGCATGTCATGTGGTCGATCCGGTTGATCCGGTTGATCCGGTTGGATCGGTTGGATCGGCCGCGGGGTGGTCATTCGGTGATCGCCAGTGCGTAGACCTGTTTCTTGGGCAGGCCGAGGCGCTGTGCGACGGCCGCGATGGCGTCCTTCTTGGTGGCGCCATCGGCGAGCTCGGTGCGCAGCGCGGCTCGCACGGTGTCGTCGTCGACCGGCGCGTCGTCGACGGGGGCGCCGGCGAGCACGATCACGTATTCGCCGCGCGGCTCGCCGATATCGACATCGGCGAGGGTGCCGCGCAGCACTTCTTCGTACAGCTTGGTGAGCTCGCGGCACACGGCGACCCGGCGGTCGCCGCCGCAGGCTTCGGCCAGGTCTGCCATGGTGCGGGCGATCCGGTGGGGCGCCTCGTACAGCACGACCGTGCGTGGCTCGGCGGCGATGTCGGTCAGGCGTCGGACGCGATCGCGCCCGCTGCGGGGGATGAAGCCCTCGAAGACGTATCGGTCGGTGGGCAGCCCGCTGATCACCAGCGCGGTGATCGCGGCGGCGGGCCCGGGCACGGCGGCGACGCCGTAGCCGGCGTCGATCGCGGCTCGAACCAGGCGCTCGCCGGGGTCGGAGATGCCGGGCGTGCCGGCGTCGGTGACGACCGCGACGTCGCCGCCCGATCCGAGCACGTCGAGCACGTCGGCGATGCGATGGAACTCGGTGTGGTCGTTGGCGACGGTCAACCGTTCGGCGCGGACTCCGGCGTGCTGCAGCAGGCGGCCGGTGCGGCGGGTGTCCTCGCAGCACACCAGCGCGGCGGCGGCGAGCACCTCGATCGCGCGGGGCGCCAGGTCGCCCAGATTGCCGATCGGGGTGGCCACCAGCCAGAGCGTGCCGCCGCCGGTGCCTGTCACCTGCCCGCCCTCGGCGGTCACGAGTCGTCTTCTCGCACCTCGATGACGTCACCGACGTGCAGGCCCCAGCGGGCGAACTTGCCGCCTTCGGCCTCGATGACCGTGTCGGCCCGCCAGACGGGCACTCCGATGCGACGCTGGTGCATGTGCATGGTTTTCACGACTCGACCATGACCGTCGAGGAAGGCGACGTCGACCGGGAAGCGCATCCCCATCGTGTGCACCCACCGGCACGGGCGCAGCACGAGCGCCCCGTCGAGATGGTCGCGCCCGAGCAGGCCCTTGCGGCGTGCGGATCGGGCGTCGGCGACCTCTGCAGAGGCGAGCACCCGGGCGTCATCTGTCACCAACCACGGCACGCCTCAACATTAGCCCCGGCGCCCGCCCGACGCCCGCAGCGATCCGGGCAGGGCCCTCAGGTGGGCGTCGAGCGGGCGAGCAGGGCGCTGGCGCCGGCCACTTCTTGCACCATCATGATGTGGTCGCTGAGGGGGCGGCCGTAGGGGTCGGGGAGGTCGTCGGTGGGTTCGGGCACGATCAGATCGCCGAGGTTGCGCCCCTCGTGGCAGACCGCCAGCCAGTCCTCCCAGGACGTCGGTGGTGTGGCGAGTTGGCTGGTGCGCCGTACGAGCTCGCGGAACGTGAACGCCCGCGGCCAGCACGTGGATTCCAGACCGATCGCCGCCCGCAGGTGTTCGCGGGTCATGCCGATCACCAGGTCGACGCCCTCGGTGTCGATCATGTCGGCGGTGAGCAGGCGTGACTCGTGGTCGCTCAGGTCGACGCGTGCGAACCTGGCTGCCTCGAGCGTTGCGGGATGCACGGTGTTGCGCCCGCCCAGGCTGCCTGCCGAGGTGACCCGCACGGTGATGCCGGCGTCGGTCCATTCGCGTTGCAGCAGCCGTTCGGCGACGGGGGAGCGGCACACGTTCGCGGTGCACACCACGAGCACGCGGCGTTCGAGGGATGCCATGACGTTCGAAACTTAGTCGCCGCGGGCGCGCCGACCCGGCCTATCGGACCGGCCCGACGGATCGGGTGCCGGATCGGGTGACGGATCGGGTGCAGAACAGGGAAAGGGATCGACGCCCGGCCCGCTGGGTAGCCTCGGCGCAATGCGCGTTCTCGTCACCGGTGCGGCCGGGTTCATCGGTTCACACGTGAGCGAGCGGTTGGCCGGAACCGGCGCCGATGAGGTGGTGGGCATCGACGACCTGTCGACGGGCGCCGTCGCCAACTTGAACGGCATCGACATCCGGTTGGTGGAGGGGTCGATCCTCGACGCCGATGCGTTGAGCGATGCGGTCGACGGCGACGGTGGGGTCGATGCGATCGTGCACCTGGCGGCGCGCCCGTCGGTGCCGCGCTCGATCGAGGATCCGGTGGCCAGTCACGAGGCGAACACGGTCGGCACGCTGCGGGTGCTCGAGGCGGCCCGCGCGGCCCGGGCCTCGGGTCGCGACGTGCAGGTGATCGTGGCGTCGTCGTCGTCGGTGTACGGCTCGAACCCCACGCTGCCCAAGCACGAGGGGTTGGCCACGCTGCCGGTCAGCCCGTATGCGGCCAGCAAGCTGGCGACCGAGCAGTACACGTTGGCGTGGCAGAAGAGCTATGACATGAGCACGCTGGCGTTTCGCTTCTTCAACGTGTTCGGGCCGCGTCAGGCGCCGGGCCATGCCTATGCGGCGGTGGTGCCGGCGTTCGTGTACGCGGCGCTGCGTGGTGAGCCGCTGACGGTGCACGGTGACGGCACCCAGACCCGCGATTTCACCTATGTCGGCACGGTGGCCGATGTGATCGTCGATGCATTGCAGCGCAGGGTCAGCCATGACACGCCGGTCAACCTGGCGTTCGGCACGCGCACGTCGTTGCTCGAGGTGATCGATCGGTTGCGCACGATGATCGACCTGCCGATCGAGGTCGAGCACGTGGCGAACCGGGCCGGTGACGTGCCGCACAGCCAGGCCGACAACTCGTTGCTGCGTTCGCTGTTCACGATCGATCCGGTCGATCTCGACACCGGTCTGACGGCCACCGTCGAGTGGATGCGTCAGTACATCGCCGCAGGCGGCTGAATGGGCGACGAGGACTCGCTGCGCTACACCCGCCAGGTTCAGGTGCTGTGGCGGGTGGCGCCCGACCGGGTGCTGGTGCGCCGCCCGTGGCCCCAGGACGGCCAGGACGAGGCCGCCGACCTGTTGGGGATGGCGGCGCTGATCTGGATCGCGCTCGACGAGCCGGGCACCGCCGCCGACATCGTCGATCGCCTGGCCGACGTGGTCGATCACGTTGGTCAGGTCGATCACGTTGGTCAGGTTGATCACGTTGGTCAGGTTGATCACGTTGGTCAGGTCGATCACGTTGGTCAGGTCGATCACGTTGGTCAGGTCGATCACGTTGGTCAGGTCGATCACGTTGGTCAGGTTGGTCAGGCCGGGCCGAACAGCGCTCCGGCCGAGCCGGCTGAGCCGGCTGAGTTGGCTGAGTTGGCTGAGTTGGCTGAGTTGGCTGACAATGTGGCCGATGGCCTCGCTCAGCTCGTGGAGGCGGGCTGGATCGAGTTCGCTCGCCCCTGAGTGACGATCCATTGCGACGATCCATTGCGGTCCCGTCCGCGTGGTGTTGCCGAGCCGAGCCCCGTCGAGATGAGCTGCGTCAGCTGAGCCTGAGCTGGGCTTCGAGGCTGCCGGGCACGGAATGGTGCGGGCACGTTGCCGTACTGGGTGGGGACGCGGCGGAGCCGCCCCGACACCTCAGTTGGTGGGGGCAGCGGCGACCGTTTGGTCGGTGGGTTGTCGATGGCGATGTCGGCATCGGGGGTGTTGGTCGTCGCGGCATTCCCCCGGGCACGGGGTGGGGAGTTGGATGCCGCATGTGGCCCAGACCGCACCGGTGGTGTCTCGGATGGTCAATGTGCGATCGCCGGGGTCGAGCTCGAGGCGCCAGCCGCCTTCGTGCACCAGATGGTGATGGTGGCTGCACAGTGGCAGCAAGTTCTCGAGATCGGTCGGCCCGCCGAGTTCCCATTGGTGGAGGTGGTGGATCTCGCAGCGGTCGAATCGGGTGTCGCAGCCGTGGAAGGCGCAGGTGCGGTACATCGCCCGCAACGCCCGGCGCTGGGCACGGTTGGCGAGGCGTCGTTCGCGTCCGACGTCGATGGGGACGCTGTCGCCGTTCAACACGACGGGCAGGATGCGTGCGTTGCATGCCAGGCGCCGGGCGGTGACCGGTGGGATCGGGGTGCCGTCGCCGAACTCGCAGACGGAGTGTTGGTGGAGGCCGTGTTGGAGGGTGTGGTGATCGACGATGACGGTCAGATCGACCTCGTTGGGCCGCGCGTCGTGATGGCCGGCGCCGATCAGGTTGCCGAGTGCCTGGGCGGCGAGCCGATTGCGATCGACACTGCGACCGTCGCCGCGGGCGTTGCTGTCGTCACGGTCGGCGGCTGCGGTGAGGGCGGCGATTTCGAGGTCGAGGGCGGTGAAGACGCGGGCCCCGAGTTCGGGGTGGAACTCGCCGCTGATGCGGTACATGCCGGTGACCGGGTCGATCGAGCGTCGGAGTGAGGTGTTGCGGCGTTGGCGTTCGGCGCGTTCGATGCCTTGGTCGCGTGCGAGGCGGTTGACGAGGTCGCGACAGTGGCGGCCGAATTGTTCGGGGGTGCTGGTGGCGGCACAGGTGAGCAGCGAGTCTTCGTGGTCGAAGAACGACGACCGGGTGGTGTCGTCGAGCCGGTCGGTGACGTTGGCGAGTGCGTCGGCGTGACCGGCGGTGACGGCGCCCTGGGCCAGTGCGTCGACGAACGAGGGGGCGTCTTCGAGTGCCTTGGAGCGGCGGTCTTTCTGGCGGCCTTCGGCGGCCGACACGCCGGCGTTGCGGGAGAACAGATCGGCGACCGGCACGTCGAGTTCGCGTGTGCGGGAACCGAGCTGGGCTTCGAGGCCGTCGAGCCAGCCGCGGACGCCTTTGACGCGTCGGGTGGTGGCGATCACGTCGCTGAGTGTCATCGACCCCGGGTCGCATGCGACCAACGCCTCCAGTGTGGCGAGGGGGTCGGTGGCGGTGGTCATGAGAGAACTGTATCGAACATATGTTCGATTGTCAACCTCGAGAAGCGAGAAATCGGAAGAGTTCCTGGTGCGCGGCGATCGACCGGACTTCGCCGTCATACCGGGCCGCAGCGAACGGCCGGCGCAACACCGCACAGCACCGCGCGGTCGCGGGCTGGGTGCGGTGCGCGAGTGGGAACGATGCCGAGATCCATCCGGGCGACGAGCCGGGCCGAGCAGCGACGGGGCAGGGCCGACGGGGCAGGGCCGACCGGGCAGATCTGCTGCCATCGGTCCGAATCGCCTGGCGCTCCAGCGTCACGGATGACTGCCCGGGTTGCCACCCACCTGCCTGCATTGCCACCCACCTGCCTGCATTGCCACCCACCTGCCTGCATTGCCACCCACCTGCCTGCATTGCCACCCACCTGCCTGCATTGCCACCCACCTGCCTGCATTGCCACCCGCCTGCCTGCGTTGCCACCCACCTGCCTGCGACGGCTGCGTGCGCGGTTGCCCCCGGCGGTTGCCCGCGGCGGCGGCTGCGACGGCTGCGTGCGCGGTTGCCCGCGGCGGTTGCCTGCGGCGGCTGCGCGAGACGGCTGCGTGCGCGGTTGCCCGCGGCGGCTGCCTGCGGCGGCTGCGCGAGACGGCTGCGCGAGACGGCTGCGTGCGCGGTTGCCTGCGGTGGTTGCCTGCGGTGGTTGCCGCGGCGGTTGCCTGCGGCGGTTGCCTGCGGTGGTTGCCTGCGGCGGCTGCGCGAGACGGCTGCGTGCGCGGTTGCCCGCGGCGGCTGCGCGAGACGGCTGCGCGAGACGGCTGCGCGAGACGGTTGCCTGCGGCGGTTGCCTGCGGCGGCTGCGCGAGACGGCTGCGTGCGCGGTTGCCTGCGGCGGTTGCCTGCGGCGGCTGCGCGAGACGGCTGCGTGCGCGGTTGCCTGCGGCGGTTGCCTGCGGCGGCTGCGCGAGACGGCTGCGTGCGCGGTTGCCTGCGGCGGTTGCCTGCGGCGGCTGCGCGAGACGGCTGCGTGCGCGGTTGCCTGCGGCGGTTGCCTGCGGTGGTTGCCTGCGGTGGTTGCCTGCGGTGGTTGCCTGCGTGGTTGCCTGCGGTGGTTGCCTGCGGCGGTTGCCCGGGACGGCTGCCTGGGACGGCTGTCGTCCCCTCACGTCGTCGTGAGCTGCGGGGGCCGAAGTCGGTGTCCACCGCCTCGAACAACGGCCGTGATCGACCCCGCTCGCGAGGGAATGGGTCCAGCGGAGGACACCGCGCCCCGGGTGAGCGAGATCTAGATCGGACGGGGGCGGCGGCGGGCCACGAGGATCACGGCAATCCCGGCGCCGACGAGGACGAGGGCCAGTTCGGCGGTGGGGCGGAGGCCGGTGCGGCCGGTTGCGGGCAGGTTGTCGCCCGGGGGCAGGATCGTCGGTGCAGGCGTGGTCGTGGTGATCTGGTCGAGGATCTCGAAGACCCGCACGTACCCGTTGCGGTAGCCCGTGGGTAGACCTCCGGGTGCCCCGACCGCGAGCAGGCGGCCGTCCGCCGAGATGGCCACCGACTCGCCGAAGTTGTCGTCGTCCCGGTCGCCCGTCAGGCGCTGGCCCACTGCTGCCCAGTTCGACCCGGTCGGGTCCCAGTCGTAGACCCGGGCGTATCCCGCGCCTTGCGGTGTGCCGACGACGAGGCGGTTCCCGTCGGCCGAGATGGCGATCGACTCGCCGAAGTAGCTATCGCCGCTGTGGTCGGCCCTGATGCGTTGGCCGACCTGGTTCCACGTCGACGTTGCGGTGTCCCGGTCGAGCACGATCGCGAATCCCGTGACCGCACCGCGCCTGCCGGCGCTGCCGAGGGCGAGGCGGTTCCCATCAGCCGACAGGGCCACCGACCATCCCAATCCCTTGTCAGGCGGATCCGGGCTGATCTCCGTCCAGTCGGCGAGGGTGGAGTCCCAGTCGAAGACGCGCACGCGGCGGACACCGCTCGCCGGCGCACCGACCGCCAGCCGTGTGCCGTCGTTCGACAGTGCCACCGACGCTCCGAAGTAGTCATCGCGTCTGTCGCCGACCAGCTTCGATCCGACGGCGGTCCACGACGACGTGGCGCTGTCCCAGTCGAAGACCCGCACGCTTCCGAACTGATAGGGCGAATACGGGTATCGATTGCTGGCTCCCAGGCTCGGTGCTCCGACCGCGAGCCGGTTGCCGTTCGCGGACAATGCCACCGCTGCACCGAATGCGTCGCCTTCCTCGTCACCCTCGATGAGTGCCGTACCGTTGGGGTCGTCGGCGTCGCGCACCACCACGTAGCCGGCAGAGAACTCGTCGATGCCCGGGGCTCCGCCGGCGATCCGGTTGCCGTCGGCCGACACGGCCACCGACGTTCCCAGGCGGTCGGACTCGGTCGCCGTGGCTATCGCCGGCCCCCGGTTCCATGCGGCCCCGTCCCAATCGAACGATTCCACACCGCCGGTGTAGTACTGAGGGGGGCCGGGCTCCAGTGAGAACGGCTGGTTGGGCACGCCGAACACCACGCGGCGGCCGTCTGCCGACAGTGCCACCGACTGCGCGGCGTGATCGCCTTCACCCTGGGCGGGTTGGGCACTTCGGGGAATGTCGCCACCGACCTGGTCGATGACGAGTTCGGCGTCAGCGTTTGCGCCGACCGCAGCGGACGCGGCGACGAGGCCGATCACGACGACCGCTAATTGCTCCCATCGCCGGCGAGCGGTGGCCGACTGCTTGCTCATCACCATCACCGAAGACCCCCTCACGGACGGCTTCCATCTGGGCGACATCCATGATCGGTGACGCCAACCCGGGCCGACAGAGCAGAAAGGCCACACCTCGGACGCCGAGCGCTCCCACGACCTGCTCGGTGACCACCCCATCGATCGTCGTTCGGGTCGGTGGGGACAGTCGTCGAGACTCGGTAGTTCCACCCGCTACCCCGTTCTGGTCGGCAAACGGTCGGCACGGTGCGGCAAGATCGCGACTGGAGCGATGAACACGTCCAGTCCCGTCATCGAGATCCTGGCGTTCGGCCCTAGACCACGGGCTGCTTCATTTCGGAGAATGGAGACGGACCGATGGCTCCAGACCATCGTCCTGAAAGGCGATCGACGATGACCGACAAGGCAACCCAGACCACGAAGGAAACGACCACCAGCAAGGAAGGTCCCCTGCGCGACGCGATCGCAAAGCTCGAGCAGGTAGTGAACGAGGCCGGCGACCGGATGTCGAAGTTCGTCGAAGACGTCGAGATCAAGCGCCGTCTCTCCGATGCTGTCGACGCGCTCGACGACGTGCGCCTGCAGGTGACCCGGCGGCTCAGCGGCAAGCCGGCCACCACGCCGTTCGAGGAGATGACGGTGAAGGAGTTGCATGAGCTCGCGACTGAACGCGAGATCGAGGGCCGCTCGTCGATGAACAAGGCCGAACTGATCGACGCGCTCCGCAAGACCTCCTGAACGCTCGACGTCGCCGAACTCGGGGTGGATCGAGTCTCTCGATCCACCTTGGCGCGGTGGGGGCCCGACGAACGCGTGGCTCGGCGGTCCGCATGAGTTCTGAGGACGCCGCGACGCGATCTGTGTCGAC
>CAVPAQ010000007.1:0-236993 GCA_963701575.1 uncultured Acidimicrobiaceae bacterium | reverse complement strand
GTCGCCTTCGCCCAAGAGGTGATCGGCAAGCCCAAGCACGTCATCCGCCGGCCATGCCCCGGCCATCTCGACCTCGTCGGTCTGGCGGGCAAGGAAGACCGGGGCCCGCATCAGCTGTCCGGTGGCGAGCAGCGGACGCATCTCAGTGGCGCGTACATCGTGAACCGTCCGCTGATCCTGATCGCCGACGAGCCCACCGGCGACCTCGACCCGACCACCGGCGAGGGCGTCATACGACTGCTGGACCGCTGCATCAACGAGACCGGCCCGCCGTCGTAATGGCCGCTCACGATCAGCGCATCGTCAACGCGATGCGCAGCGGTCATCCAGCTCGACCGCGGCGTCATCGTCCGCGACCAGGCTCGCCGGGTGTGCGATAGTGTTCTACTCGCTTTGACCTACACACTGCGTGAGACCCTCGCCGGTTTCCAGCGCAACGTCACGCTCACCGCCGCGGCGATCATCACATCGGCGGTGTCGCTGCTGATCTTCGGGCTCACCCTGCTGATCCAGCACGGCTTCGACAACCTCCTGCAGCGTTGGGAGGGCGGCGTCGAGATGATCGTGTTCGTCAACGCCGGTACCCAACCCGACGGTCTCGACTTCATCACCAGCACCCTCGACGAGCAGGTCAGTGTCGGCACCATCGCGTCGTTCGAGTATTGCGATATCCAGTGTTCACTCGCCGACGCCGATCGCGTGCTGGCCGGTGATCCCACCACCCGCGAGCTGCTCGACGAGACCAACATCCCGACCCTGTTCAAGATCGTGCCCGCCGAGTCGACGGAGGTCGACTTCCTCCGCGGGCTCAAGGAGAGCTACACGCAGCTTCCCAGCGTCAACTCGGTCACGTTGGCCGAGGAACAGCTCGATCTGATCAGCAAGTTGCAGGGGTTCGTGAGCACGTACACCACCGGTCTGTGGATCACGCTCATGTTCGCCTCCGGTCTGTTGATCTGGAACACGATCCGAACCGCGATGTTCGCACGCCGTCGCGAGATCGAGGTGATGAAGCTGGTCGGAGCGACCGACTGGTTCATCCGCGTCCCGTTCATGCTCGAAGGCCTCATCCAGGGGTTGCTCGGCGGGGTGGTGGCCGTCGGTTCGATGCTGTTCATCAACTGGCGGTGGACCCAGGGGGTCAAGGGGTTCCCCGACTCCTCGGGGATGACCGCGCTGGTCGTGATCGACGGCTACCAGTGGACGGTCGCCATCGTCATCCTGGCGTTCGGTGCGCTCGTCGGGATGATCGGCTCGGGTATCGCCGCCTCCCGCTTCCTCGACGTCTGATTTCGACCGGATCGCCCGCTGGCTGCGCTCCATCTCGCCGCTCGTTGCCATCAGGCAACTCGGGCTCACCGTGCCTTGCCGGCGAACGATCCGAATCGGAATCGGCGAGCCGGGCGGTGAGCCGTGGTGAGCGTCGCGAAAGGCTCAGGTCGTGGATTCCGTCACGCTGGCCGTGTTGTGTTTCGGCGCTCGCTGCCGAACGACGACACGTGCTGTGACCGGTCGACTCATTTGATGTCGACGAACATCGGAACCGTGCCGTTCACCTCATCGATCGGTCCGACCACGCGGCCGATCTGGACGGTGGTGCTGCTGCCGTCCGACGTGCGCATGGTGCCGTCCGACGTGCGCATGGTGCCGTCCGCCGACAGTTCGAGCGTTGCGCCGACCCGCATGTCGGTCGCAGCGGTCAAGCCGTTGAGTTTGACCGCAGGAGCGAGCCCGCTTGTCACGACGACGACATACCCGCCGGGTTCGATGCGGCCGGCAACCGGCACGAGGTCGGCACTGCCATCGTTGTCATCCGTGCCGGGCGACATCGCTCGCTCGGCGACACCGATCACGGCATCGGCATTCGCTGCGCCGACTCGCGCAACCCCGAGCATCGGCTGGGCATCCAATGACTCGGTCACGCCGACGACCGCAACGAGGTCGCCCGGTTCGATCGGGGTCGTGCCGGTGTTGACGGCCAGTGCTCGCAATGCGCCCGAGCGATCGACGAGTCCGTTGGTACTGATTCCGCCGTCCCCTCCGAAGTAGGCGTCGAACCAACCGGTGGCACCCTGGACGAACATGCCGCGGTAGAGGTCGCTGTAGATCCTCGCCCCGTAGCCGGCTGCTCCGGCCGACGCTGTTCCCCCTCGCGTAGAGCGTCTGTGTGCACTCCCAGGTGGACGTGGTTGCGTTCCAGGTGCTCAGACTGAGGTCGGCGCAGTCGGTGCGGAACCCGACACCGGTGGCGCCGGTCGCGCCCGCCGGTCCGGTTTCACCCGCCGGCCCTGCGGGCCCCGGCTCGCCCTGCGGCCCGGCCGGACCCTGTCGGTAGTACCCCACGATGTCGACCAACAGGTCTGTCGTCGCGTTCGGCGAGGTGCCGGTGAACCAGAGCTGGATGTTGCCGGATGGGGCACCTGTCGTGGGGAGTTCGACGGTGACGGAGTTCGGGGCCACCACGCCGCCGGTCGTGAAGTTGATGTTCGACGTCGCAGGTTTTCCGGTCGCAGTGCCAGGACGCACGGCGATGAAGCCCGCCGTCGTGGGGAGCACGGCGGTCACATTCGCCACGATCGCTGTCGCTCCTTCGGGTACGGGTGCGCCCGTGGTGATCTTGTCGCCAGGTTGCACGACCGGCACCGTGCCGGTCACGTCGAGCAGTCGCGGCTTGGCGTTGACGAAGGGACCAGCGAGCCCAGCGTCGATCCGGGTGTCGAGCACACGGGTCGGGCGAATCGCCACGAACACCGAGGGCGGGCTGGCAGCTTCAGCCGCCCACAGCCCTCCAGCACCGAGCGTGACTGCGATGGCGGCACCGATGGCTGCCCAACGAGACCTCCACATCCGAGGTCGTGGCCCTGGTTGAGTTGGTGTTTGCATCGGCATGGTCTAGCACGCCGCAGGACTGCAATAATCCGGAAAGCCCGAACGATACGACTGTGGAGACTGAAGGTGACGAGGCGGACGAGCGGTCACCGGCGGTCGACGCAGATCAGCCGATGACGGGCCGGATCGGGGCCGATCGCTATGTTCGGGACGTGAGTGACTTCTCAGAGATCCTGTACGACGTCGCCGACCACATCGCCACGATCACCCTGCATCGCCCCGACAAGCTGAACGCGTTCACCGGCACGATGCTCGCGGAGATGTTGGCGGCGTTCGACCTGTCCGACGCGGACGACGATGTGCGTGCAGTGATCGTGACCGGTTCGGGCCGAGCGTTCTGCGCCGGTGCCGACCTGTCCGCCGGTGGTGACACGTTCGCCAGGGGCGGCAGCGACGTGATCTCCGACGCCGGAGTGCCTCGCGACGGCGGTGGGATGCTCACCTTGCGGATCTTCGAGTCGAAGAAGCCGGTGATCGGGGCGATCAACGGGGCGGCAGTCGGCGTCGGGGTCACGATGACGTTGCCGATGGACATCCGGGTCGCCAGTACCGCGGCCCGCTTCGGGTTCGTGTTCGCCCGGCGTGGCATCGTCCCCGAGGCGGCGTCGAGCTGGTTCCTGCCGCGTGTCGTGGGGATCAGCCAGGCACTCGAATGGAGCTTCTCCGGACGTGTCTTCGATGTCAACGAGGCGCACGCCGGTGGGTTGGTGCGCAGCATCCATCCTCCCGATCAGCTGCTCGAGGCCGCTCGTACGATTGCCGCCGACATCGCCGAGCACGCCGCACCCGTTTCGGTCGCGCTGACCAGGCAGATGATGTGGCGCATGCTCGGCGCCGACCACCCGATGAAGGCGCATCGTGCCGACAGTCGGGCGATCCTCGACCGTGGTCGCAGCGCGGACACCCGAGAGGGTGTCACGAGCTTCCTCGAGAAGCGACCTGCCGTGTACACCGACCGCGTGAGCGATGGCTTTCCCGACGTCTTCCCCGACTGGGACGACCCGGAGTTTGCGTGAAATTGTGAGTGCTCGTGATAGGTCCTCACGAGCTTGTGGCAAACGACACAAAACCCCTCAGGAATGTCTCAAGATCTCCGTGGTTGCATCCGATACAAGATGTGACAGGCAGTCGGAAGGAAACACCGCCCGCCGGACGGAGGAGATCATGACCACATTGCTGAACGAACACATCGAAACGGGCGACGTCATCGAGCTGACGCGTGGCGACGATGTCATCACCGCTCTGGTGTTGCTCGCCGCCGACGAGGCTGTCATTCTCGACGCCTGTGACGGCTCGACACCGTTCGTCCTCAAGCGCGATGAGCTGATCGAATACCGCAAGTTCGTTCCCTCGGCCTGAGCCGGGCACTTCCGACCAACACCCTCCCCCCTAGGCTGGGCGCCGTGACTTCCGAGTCCACGGCGCCCAGCTTGTTTTTCCGTGTGGGCGGACACCCCTTCTTCGAACGCCTCGTGAGCGCCTTCTACGAGGGCGTCGCCGGTGACGACGTGCTGGCTCCGCTGTATCCGGACTACCCCGACTTCGGGCCTGCCGAACATCGGCTGGCTCTCTTCCTGGCGCAGTACTGGGGCGGCCCGACCACCTACATGGAAGAGCGTGGTCACCCACGGCTGCGGATGCGGCACTTCCCGTTCCACATCGGCCCACTCCAGCGCGATCGTTGGCTCGTCCACATGGCTGCAGCTGTCGAGCGCACGTGCGCAGCACTCGACGACGGCGCGGCGGTCGCAGAGGAACTCATGGCCTACTTCGTCCCCGCAGCCGAGCACCTGCGCAATGACACCGGTCTGCCGATCACGTCGGCTGCGTACGGACAGGGCTGACTCGTGGCGATCGTCGAGGTCAGCGATCTGTACAAGCGCTACGGCGCCATCGACGCGGTCGCAGGTATCTCGTTCGAGATCGTCGAAGGCGAGGTGTACGGGTTGCTCGGTCACAACGGCGCCGGCAAGTCGACGACGGTCGAGATCCTGGAAGGACACCGTCGTCGCACCAGCGGTGGCGTCTCGGTGCTGGGCATCGATCCCGCTGTCGGCGGGCGCGAGTTCCGCGACCGGATCGGCATCGTGCTGCAAAGCTCGGGGGTCGAGCTGCAACTGACCGTGCGCGAGGCCCTGCACTTCTACGGCTCGTGCTACCGCGATCGTCGCCCGATCGACGAGGTCGTGGAGATGGTCGGGCTGACCGAGAAGATCGATTCCCGCATCGGAGCCCTGTCGGGCGGGCAGCGCCGCCGGATCGATCTGGCGCTCGGCATCATCGGTCGGCCGGAGCTGCTGTTCCTCGACGAGCCGACGACAGGTTTCGATCCGGCTGCGCGGCGCGAATCGTGGCAGCTCATCCGGCAGCTGTGCGTCGGCGGTACCACGGTGTTGCTGACCACCCATTACCTCGACGAGGCCGAGCAACTGGCCGACCGGGTCGGGGTTCTGGCAGGCGGTCGCCTGATCGCAGAGGGAACCCCCGAACAACTCATGGCTGCGGCGCCCAACACCACGATCTCCTTCCAGCTGCCCGACGGTGCGAGTCCTGAACAGTTGGCGCTACCGGACAGCGTCGAGATCTCCGCGGGCGTCGTCACGTTCGAGACCGGCCGGCCGACGGCGGCGTTGGCGGCGATCACCGCTGCCGCGGTGGAGCGCGGATTCGAACTCGCCGGGTTGAGCGTCAGACGCCCGTCGTTGGAGGACGTGTTTCTGCAACTCGGTGACGATCAGCCCGCCCAGGGGCTCGGATGAGCTGGCCGTCGACGTTCGCGCTCGTCGGGGGTCAGACGCGCTATCAGATCCTCACGTTCATGCGCAGCCCGGTCGGGTTGTTCTTCACGCTCGGCCTGCCGTTGTTCATGTTGGTGCTGTTCAATGCCCTGTTCGGTGACGGCACCGTCGACACCCCGGCGGGTTCGTGGTCGGTGCAGCAGTTCTACACGGGCGGCCTGGCGGCGTTCACCGCGGTGTCGGCGACGTACACGAACCTGGTCAACATGGTGCCGATCCGCCGGGATGACGGGATCCTCAAACGCTGGCGGTCGACGCCGATGCCGCCGAGCGTGTATCTCGCGGGATGGCTGCTCGGTGCACTCGCGATCGCCGTGCTCGGTGTGGTTCTGCAGCTCACGCTAGGGGTCGTGGCCTACGACCTCACCATCGACGTTGCGAAGGCGCCGGCAATGATCCTGACGTTCGCGGTCGGGGTGGCCTGTTTCGCTGCACTCGGGCTGGCCGTCGCCGGCCTGGTGCCCAACGCCGACTCGGCGCCGGCGGTCGCGAATGCGACGATCCTGCCGCTCGCCTTCGTGTCCGACATCTTCATTCCACTCCAGGATCCGCCGCGGTGGCTCGAACTCGTCGGTGATGTCTTCCCCTTGAAACCGTTCGTCAACTCGTTCCAGAACACGCTGAATCCGCTCGTCGACGCGCCGGCGTTCACGTGGGGCAAGATGGCAGTCGTCCTGGCTTGGGGGGTCGGCGGGGCCGTGGTGGCCCGCTCGACGTTCACCTGGGAACCCTCGGTGAGCGGCTCGCGACGCGACAAACGCCGCCACAGCCGTCAGCCCAGCGCGTAGCACGCGATAGCAGCGGCTGCAGCGGCGTTCAGCGAGTCGACCCCGTCGGCCATCGGAATCCGCACCGGTGTCGTGATCGCGAGCACGGTCTCGCTCAGACCGGCCCGCTCCGAACCGATCACCACCGCTCTGCGTCCGACCGGTGTGATCTGCCGGATGTCGGTGGCGAGTGGGTCGGGCGTGAGGGAGTACAGGTCGCGGTCGGTCATCGTGTGCAGCTCGTCGACGAGCGTCGTCGTGCGGGCGTGAGGGAGCGAGAACGCTGTTCCCATCGCCACCCGTAGCGCCCGCCGAGAGAGGGGGTCGGCGCTGGTGTGATCGAGCAACACGCCGTCCCATCCCAGCGCGGCAGCGTTGCGGATGATCGATCCGATGTTGGCCGGATTGTCGACCCCCTCGACAACGACGAGCCGGGCGCAACGCGACACGAGCTCGCTGGCGGACGGGCGGGCCGGACGGTGGAACAGGGCGATGATCGAATGCAGTACCCCCAGTCCGGCGACCATCCGGCGCACCTCGTCGCCGCCGACGAAGGCCTCGCCTCCATCCTCGACGAATCGATCCGCGACAGCGGGAATGCGTGAACCATCGACCAGCGCACGGAACGGCCGACATCCTGCGTCGAGTGCCCGTTGCACCACGAGGTCGCCCTCGGCCAAGAACAGGCCGGCGCCGGCATCGTCGCGCTTGCTCCGCCGATTGGCGAGGCCACGTTCGTTCAAGCGGAACGTGGCGAGCCGCTCGTCGTCGACCCGCTCGATCGTGAGGAAACGCTCGGCCCCGCGGGAGCTCGCGCACTCAGTAGAAATAGGGAAACCCTGACCAGTCGGGGGTGCGCTTCTCGAGGAATGCGTCGCGGCCCTCGGCGGCCTCGTCGCTGGCGTATGCCAGCCGCGTCGCCTCGCCGGCGAAGATCTGCTGCCCGACGAGACCGTCGTCGATCAGGTTGAAGGCGTACTTGAGCATCCGTTGCGCAGTGGGGCTCTTGGCACAGATCTCCGCCGCCCACTGCAGGGCGGTTGCCTCGAGGTCCGCGTGCGGGACCACCGCATTGACAGCGCCCATCTCGTGCATCTGCTGGGCCGAGTACTCGCGCCCCAGGAAGAAGATCTCGCGAGCGAACTTCTGACCGACGAATCGGGCGAGGTAGGCCGACCCGAACCCGCCGTCGAAGCTGGCCACGTCGGCGTCGGTCTGCTTGAACCTGGCATGCTCCTCGCTGGCGATCGTGAGATCGCAGACCACGTGCAAGCTGTGCCCGCCGCCCGCCGCCCATCCCGGTACCACGCAGATCACGACTTTGGGCATGAACCTGATCAAGCGCTGACACTCGAGGATGTGCAGGCGGCCCGACCGGGCAGGATCGATCGTGTCGGCTGTTTCGCCGGCGGCGTACCGGTAGCCGTCCTTGCCGCGGATTCGCTGGTCGCCTCCCGAGCAGAACGCCCAGCCACCGTCTCGGGGCGACGGGCCGTTGCCGGTCAGCAGCACGCAACCGACGTCGCTCGACATGCGCGCATGATCGAGTGCGGTATACAGCTCGTCGACGGTGTTGGGCCGGAACGCGTTTCGGATCTCCGGACGATCGAACGCGATCCGTACTGCGCCGACGTCGTTGGCGCGGTGATACGTGATGTCGGAGAAGTCGAAGCCTGGCACCTTCGTCCAAGCCGAGGGGTCGAAGGTCTCCGAGACGGATGTTGCCATGGGCACCATGTTGCCCTCGTCAGGTGATCATGCGGCAATCGGGCAGGCTGTCTCGCCTCGCAGTCGCGAGCGCAGTGCCCAGACGAGCAGCACGATCGACAATCCGGCGAGCACGGGCTGTGCCGGCGCGAACCAGTCGAGCGCGCCGGTCGAGCCGAGCGCCACGACGGCCAACTTGTTGCACGTCGGACAGCCGACGGCGAAGAACGACAGCAGCCCGCCGACGCCGCCCGCCCTGCCCGGCGTGTCGAGCTCGTCGGGGACGACATCGTCGATCCCGTTGCGACGCACGTAGGTGGCGACCAGGAGACCGCTCAGAACCGCCGTGACGACGAGCACGGGATACGACCACCAGGTGACGCCGACGGGTCGTCCGAATACGGGATTGGGAATCACGTCGGTCGGGAGGCCGATCGCCGCTGCGACGACCAGCGAGACGCCCAGCGCAACGATCCATCGGCGCAGTGGCCAGTTGGCGATCTCGCTCACGGCAGCGATCGTACCGACCTGGGCGCCCCGGCGTCGCCGGCGCTACGGTTCGTCCGTGGCAGCAGCGCTGACGATCATCCCCGTCGAGGACCTGCCGGAGATCGAGCCGGGTCACGACATCGCGGCGCTCGTCGCGGAACGGATCGAACTGGTCGACGGCGACATCGTGGTGATCACCTCGAAGATCGTGTCCAAGGCGGAAGGGTGCGCGGTCGAGCTCGCCTCGGTCGAACCGTCCGCGTTCGCGACCGAGTGGGCGCGAACCTGGGAGAAGGATGCACGCGTCATCGAGGTGGTGCTGCGCCAGTCGAAGCGGATCGTGCGTCAGATCGGACCGGTTCTGATCACCGAGACGCTTCACGGGTTCGTGTGCGCCAACTCGGGGGTCGACCAGTCGTCGAGCGGCGCCCACGACCGCGTCCTCGTGCTGCCCACCGATCCTGACGAATCGGCGCGGCGCGCCCGGTCGCGCTTCGCCGAATTGGGGGTCGACGTCGGGGTCGTCGTGACCGACACGTTCGGGCGGCCGTGGCGAGAGGGCCAGACCGACATCGCAATCGGCGTTGCCGGGATCGATCCACTGCTCAGCTACATCGGCCAGCAGGACCCGCACGGCCACGAGTTCCGGGTGCAGGAGATCTGTGTCGCCGACGAACTCGCGGCCGCCTCCGAGCTGGTGAAGGGCAACACGTCTCGCGTCCCCGTCGCGGTCGTGCGCGGCTACGGCTGGGTGGCCGACGACACGGCGTCGATGGCCCCGGTGATTCGCGACTCGAGCCGCGATCTGTTCCGCTGACCGCCCCGGTGCACCCCCGCTCGAGTTGACTACGGTTCGTCACATGGGTTCAGGCCACGGCATGCACGCGCACCCGTCTCCGGACGTGACGATCGACTACTTCGCCGCCGGCGAGGGGCGGCCCCTGGCGCTCGTTCACGGCATCACCGAGAGTCGCCGCACGTGGGATCCGCTGCTCGCGCCATTGATCGCTGCCGGCTACCGCGTGGTGGCCGTCGACCTGCGTGGTCACGGAGCGTCGTCGAAGGTCGCGCCCTACGACCTCGCCACGATGGCCGCCGACCTCGGCGCGGTACTGGCCGAGGAGCAGATCGACGACGCACTCGTGATCGGCCACTCGCTCGGCGGTGCCGTGCCGTCTGCGTATGCAGCAGACGGCCCCTGTCGAGGCGTCGTCAACGTCGACCAACCACTTGCACTCAGCGGGTTCAAGGAGGTCCTCGCTCAACTCGAGCCGATGCTCACCGGCACGGTCGACGAGTTCCAGGTCGCGGTCTCGGCGATCTTCGAACAGATGGCCGGGCCGCTCGCCGGGGCGGAACGCTGGCGGGTCGAACACGTGCGCACTGCCGACCAGTCCGTCGTGCTCGGGGTGTGGGATCTCCTGTTGCACGCGCCGATCGTCGAGATCGATGCTGTGGCCGATGCGGTCACAGGTGGGATCAGCGTGCCGTATCTGTCGTTGCACGGCATCGATCCCGGGCCGGACTACCACGACTGGTTGTGCTCCCGCGTCCCTACGGCGGAGGTCGAGCTGTGGCCCGATCACGGTCATTATCCCCACCTGATCGACCAGCAACGATTCGTCGAGCGCGTCGTCGCGTTCGACCGGGACGTGGCCGGGAACGGCTAGGCCAGCGGGTCGGGGCGACCGATCGACGTCAGCACGGTCTGCCATGCCAAGTCGACCTGCGCCGGCGACAGCGACTGCCCGGCGAGCGAATCGGTCCACTCGCCGAGCGATGCGCCGGCGACCGCAGTGAGCCCGGGAAGTACATCGACCGCGCCGCTGGCGCCCGCTCCCCAATGGACCCTCACCAGCCGATCGCTCGACATCGCGCATCGTGCGAGCGCATCGTCGAGGCTGCCGCGCACGATCGCTGCCTGTGCGATCTCGTGGGGATCGGGATTCGGCTCGACGGCGACCGGCAACGGGTCCATCGACGTCTGGAGGGCGAACACGCCGGCGGCTCCGATGACGACGTGCTCGATGCCCCCCAGCTTGTCGTCGCCGATCTCGTAAACGACCCGCCACGGTGGTGTGGCGAGCGTACGCAGCGCGTTACTGGTGAGCCGTGCCGCCGGAGCATGGACGACATCGCCCTCCGCGCCCGTGCCACTCTTGAACGTCTTGTTGGCCCACGCCAGTGCGAGTGGCATGCCGATTGCGATCACTACCACGGGGATGATGATGCCGAGTCCCATCGACCAGCGAGTCTGGCACGCCGAGCGACGCGATCGCGTGATTTCAGGTGTCGACGACCTCGATCAGGGTCTGCATGTGGTGCTGGGTCAGATGATTGTCGACGAGGCAGTTCAACTGATAGATCCCGGGTTCGTCGAGATCGACGGTGAGGGTGAGCGTGGCGCCGGGAGCGACCGCGGCCGCAGTCGCGATCGCCGTACCGTCGGGGTCGACCACCTGCAGGTCGTGGTTGAGTGTGCCGATGTTCTCGGCCATGAAGGTGACCTGATCGCCGGCCTCGAAGGTGGGTACCTCGCCGACGGCGACGTAGCTGTACCGATCTTCGTTGTCGACCATCTGCAGGTCGACGGTGTACGCCCGCGTCGGTGCAGCGCTGTCGCTGCCGCAGCCCACGACGCCGGCCGAGGCCAGTGCGAGGAACAGAACGAGCCGATGCATCATGAGGACGAGGTCGTTCCGGGCAACGGTCGAGTTCCCACGTTTCCCAGCGTCACCGGCCGGCTCATCCAACGAGCCCCGACCCGCCGAGGTCACCGATCAGCGCAGCGGTCCTCCCCGTTTCGTCGTCGATCCGGCGGCCGCTGCCGGCGATGATGCGACGACGGGCGAAGCCCGAGATGGTGTCGATGGCGAGCACCATGGCGATCACCATCAGCAGAACTGCCCCGACCTCCGGGAAGTTGCGGAAGTTCAGCTGTGAGACGAGCTCGCCGCCGATCCCGCCGGCGCCGATCAGGCCGAGCACCGCCGAGGCCCGGACGTTGATCTCGAACCGGAACAGCCAGTAGCCGATGACCGTCGGTAGCACTTGGGGAACCATTCCCCATCGCATCTTCTCGAGGAATGTGCCGCCTGCGGCCGAGATCGCCTCGAGCGGGCCCTCGTCCGAGGTTTCGATCACCTCGGTCGACAGCTTGCCGAGTGTGCCGACCGAGTGCAGCCCGATCGCCATTGCGCCGGCCCACGGCCCGAGACCGGCGACGGTGAGCAGCAACATGGCGACGATCAGTTCGGGCACCGCTCGGATCGCGTTGAACAGCATCCGGATCGGGATCCGGAGGGCTGCGGGTGCAACATTGCTCGCTCCGAAGAACGAGAGCGGGAACGAGATGATGGCCCCGATGATCGTGCCGATCCATGCCACGTAGAGCGACTCGAAGATCTTGCCGACAGCGCCGCGGTCGATAACCGTCCTGAAGGCCGGCGGCCACATCTGCTTGACGATGTTCCAGCCTTTGCCCGGGGCATCGAGTACGTCCTGGAACGATGCGTCGAGCCCCGTCCACGACCACATCGCTGCGATCAGAAGGAACAGGGTGATCCCGATTCGCCAGTTGCGCCCCGCGACCGGCCGGGGGGGACGACCGATCGGCTGATCGGTGTCGGCCGGCATCATCACGTCGGTGTCGGTCATACCAGCCGCTTCCGGATCGCGACGCTGACCTGTTCGATCACGACGACGATCACGAACATGATGATCAGGATCCCGAGCAGGCGATCGAAGTTGAAGGTGGACCGTTGGGTCTCGATGACACGTCCGATCCCGCCGGCACCGACGAGACCGAGCACGAGCGAGGCTCGGATGTTCAGTTCGAACACATACAGCGCATAGGCCACGAAGGCGGGGAACACCTCGGGGAGCACCGCGGTGCGAACCGCCGGGGTGTGCCGCCCGCCCGCTGCGCGCGCCGCCTCGAGCGGCAGCGGGTCGGCCGCGTCCACGGTCTCGCTGAACAGCTTGACCATCACGGCCAGGGAGAAGATGGTGAGCGCCCATGCCCCTGCGAAGGCACCGATCCCGATCGCCGTGACGAGCAGTTTGCCCCACATCAGGTCGGGAATCGCTCGCACGATGTTCATGACGAATCGGGAGAACCAGAACACAGGTGTGCTCGGGGTCGTCAGCCTCGACATCGCGAATCCGATCGGAAGCGCCAGTGAGCAGCCGATGACCGTCGAGATGATCGCGATCTGGAACGTTTCGACCAATGGGGCGAACACGTTGTGACGGTTCAACACCCAGTCCCATGGGACCGGCCAGAACCGGTTCCACAGTGGGTTGGTCCACATGTCGACGAACGAACTCCACCGCAGGTCGATCTGGTCCGCGGCGAAGATGGTGAACGCCACCAGCGAGACGGCCAGCAGATAGCTGGTCGACCTGGGACGTGGCTTGCGCGGTCGGGTGGAGACGTGCGCTGCGATGTCGCTCATGCGTCGGTGGACTCGTTGAGCAAGTCGTCGGGGGTGATCGCCCGGCCGTAGATCTCGCGGAACGTGTCGTCGTCGACGTCGGAGATGTCGCCGTCGTACACCAGCTCGCCCCCCTGCAGGCCGATCAGGCGCCTGCCGTAGTGGCGGGCGAGGTCGAGGAAGTGGAGGTTGATCAGGGTGGTGATCCCGAGCTCGCGATTGATCCGCTGCAGGTCGCCCATCACCTGGTGGGTCGTGACGGGGTCGAGCGCGGCGACAGGCTCGTCGGCGAGCATGATCTTGGGCTCTTGGGCGAGTGCCCTCGCGATGCCGACCCGCTGCTGCTGGCCGCCCGACAGGTTGGCGGCCCGCACGTAGGCCTTGTCGACGATACCGACGCGTTCCATCGCCTGGAAGGCGTGCTCGCGGTCTTCGGTGCTCCAGAGGCCGAGCGTCGACTTCCACGCAGGCACCTTGGCGAGCCGACCCATCAGGACGTTGTTCATGACCGTCGTACGGTTGACGAGGTTGAAGGTCTGAAAGATCATCCCGATCTGCGAGCGAACCTCGCGCATCGTCTTGGTACTTGCGCCGATGACCTCGACGCCGTCGATGGTGATCGATCCGGACGTGGCCGGTACCAGTCCGTTGAGGGCTCTCAGCAAGGTCGACTTGCCGGCGCCCGAGAGCCCCACGACGACGACGAACTCGCCGTCGTCGATCGTGAGGCTGACGTTCTTGAGGGCCTGCACCCCGCCCCGATACGTAACCGAGACGTCGTCGAACACGATCATCGGATCTCTCCGATGACTCGGCCGATCAATGGCCGGTTGGTGTCGGGGCGGGGTGCGGTGCTCATGGCCGAGTCGTCGTCACAACGGCTCGGTGATGCCGAGCTCGGTGGCGGCGTTGCGCACGATGTCGAAATCGGCTTCGTTGGCAGGACGGATATCGGTCCAGCCGTAGATGTCGTCGAAGATCTTCTCGCCCTCATCGGTCGCAAGGAACGCGGCGACCGCGTCGTAGATGGCGACCTTGAGGTCCTGCGGCAGGTCCGAGCGCACGGCCACGACATCGTTCGGGATCTCGGGCGTGATCGAGAACACGATGTTCTCGGCGCCGACATCGGGATTCGTCTCGCGGATCGAGCGCCGGGCATCGTCGAACGAGACGCCGATCTCGGCGTCGCCGTTGTAGACCGCGATGACCGCTGCGTCATGGCTCGTGGTGAACGACCCGGTCACGCCAGTGGTCGGGTCGATGCCGAGGTTCTTGAGCTGCAACGCCGGGAACACGTAGCCCGACGTCGAGGTCTCACCGACCCAGGCGACGGTCTTGCCGGCCACCTTCGAGAGGTCACCGATGCAGGAGTATCCAGGGCTGACGGGGGTGCCGTCGTCGAGGGTCTCACCGAGTTGTGGTGTTCCGTCATCCAAGAAGACGCCGACCTGGAGGGCGACTGCGTCGGTGGCGGGAACCTGGACGATTTCGCCGTCCTTGTTCTCGAGCGCGGTGCCCTCGACCGGTGGCTCGTTGCAGATGCTGGCGTCGTTGGTCATCCACTGGCCGTGGTAGGTGGCCGAACCGAACCGGATCGACTGGATCAAGGCCTCGATGTTGCCGAAGTTGTCCCTGCCGAGCACGTACCCGAACGGCCCGAAGGCGCCCAGGTCGGCCTGGCCGGTGCCCATCGCCGTGACGAGTCCGGTGTAGTCGGCGGTCACGCGACCCTCGACCTCGATGCCGAGGCCTTCCTGCAAGACGTCGATGAACGGTTGGATGTCGTCCTGGAGCGTCTCCTGCTCCTGGGACGGCACGAAGCCGAACACGATCTTCTCCGGCCAGTCGGGATTCATGCTCTCGGCGGCGGTCGTCTCGGGCACGGCCTCGGTCGGTGCGGTAGTCCCCTCGGCGCTGTCGTCGTCGCCGCCGCAGGCCGCGGCAACCAGGCTGAGCGCCATGAGCGCTCCCGCGAATTGTCGTGATCTCATCGATCCTCCAGTTGTTCTGTTCGTCGGATGCAATGAGCCGGCGAACGGTGTTCACACTGTTCGTACCGCATTAGCAGGTACTTCTCCGACCCTACTCGTCGGTATCCCGACGGCGGAACCGCTCGACCTGGTGTTCGAAGTCGCTCCAGTCGGCGACGTCGACCGCACCGGCGTGGGGCGAGCCCCACGGTCGGACGTAGCGGCACACGAGCGAGGCCGGCCTGGCCCGCACGAGCGCTTCAATGTTGTGGTCGGCGTCGTCGAGATAGACGTCGCACGCCACCGCGGACTTGTCGTCGACGATGTGGATCTCCGTGGTGGGCACGCGGTGCTCGGCCAGCCACTCGTAGGTGTCGTGCACGGCGAAGCGTGGTTTGGTCGTGACGATCACGATGTGATCGCGCGCGCTCAGTCTGTCCAGTGCCTCGATCGCTCCGTGGTACGGCTGGAGCACTCGGAAGATGGAGGCTCCGCCGCCCGCTGTGCGCGCCCATGCCCAGAACTCGCTCATGTTCGTGAAATGGGTCAACAGCGTGGGGGCGTCCCAGATGTCGACATGTTCGGGGAGCAACTCCGAACCGAACTGGGCGTTGTATCGCTCGATCCAGCCGGCGTTGAAATCGGCGACCACACCGTCGAGGTCGATGCCGAGTCGAAGCTGTCGCTGTCGCTGCCGCGTCATGCCCAACTCTGGCAGGCTGGGCGGGTGGCGACGACCTCGAGCGAACTCCTCCGACCCGAGCCCGAGCACTTCGTACTGGGGGTCGATCTCGACGGCGTCGTCGGGAACCATACAGTGCGATTCCGCGAGATCATGGCCGAACTACGGGGTGTCGACCCTGAGACGTTTCCGTTGCAACGGTCGTGGGACTTCCATGAGTGGGGCTTCGAGCCCGGCGAGTACTCGCACTATCACCGCGTCGCGGTGATGGAACACGACATGTTTCGCACGATGCCCGTGATCGACGGCGCGGCGGACGCGTTGTGGCGGTTGTCCGACGCCGGGATCTGGATCCGTATCATCACGCACCGCCTGTACGTGCACTGGGGGCACGAGAAGGCCGTCGGCGACACCGCTGCGTGGCTGGACGCCAACCGCATCCCGTACCGGGACCTGTGCTTTCTCGGGGCCAAGCTCGAGGTCGAGGCCCACGCGTACATCGACGATGCGCCCCACAACATCGAGCAACTACGTGCTGCCGGCAATGTCGTGATCGCGTTCGACCAGCCGTACAACCGGCACATCGACGGCGGTCCCCGGGCGCGGTCGTGGGTCGAGGTCGAAGAGGTCGTGACCGGGCTCGCAGCAGAGCGGCTCGGTCAGGTGCAGGCGCAGCTCCCCGGCATCGATGCCGGCGCGAGCCGCCTCGATCGGCACCATCGGTGACCTGACCCGGAGATGAGGTGGCCCGGCTCCTCCCGGCGTCACCGCTACTCGGCTTCCCTGGCGGCACTTGAACATCTGTACCAGGAAAAGGCGTGTTGCCTCACAATGTTGACCCGACCTTGCCGGGTGGCTAGGGTCCGTGCGATCGGACCACTGGTCCGCTTCACCATATCTGTAGGGGGAATACATGAATCGTTCACTGCTTCGCCGCATCAAGGGCGAGGTCGGTCCGCTCGAGAACGAGTTGATCGATGATTTCGCGTCCGGAGCCGTGTCGCGCCGCACGTTCCTCGTTCGAGGTTCGGTGCTCGGCCTGAGCGTTGCCACGATGGGCAGCCTGATCGCCGCGTGCGGCGGTGACGACGACACCGCCACCCCTGACGCGACATCGGGTCCGGACGCGACGTCGGGTCCGGACGCGACGTCGGGTCCCGACGCGACCGACGCGCCGGCGCCGCCCGCCGGCGCCATCCAGCAGGGCGGCACGCTGCGGATCGCCTCTCAGCGTCCTGGCAGCCCCCTCGACCCGGTGGCGATGGACAACATCGGCAGCTACACGCCGGTCGTGCAATCGTTCGAGTATCTGTGCGGCAAGGGTGAAGGTGCGGCGCTCGAACCGATGCTCGCCGAGTCCTGGAGCCCGAACGACGACGGCAGCGTCTGGACGTTCAATCTGCGCCCCGGGGTCACGTGGCACCAGGGCGGCGACTTCACGTCGGCCGATGTCGTGGCGGCGCTCGGTCGACTGGCCGGGGCCAACCTGTCGGCGTCGATCACCCCCGATTCGGTGAAGGCCATCGACGATCTGACCGTCGAAGTGACCTTGTTGAACGCCGACGGTCAGTTCCCGTACCTCGTCTCGCCGTACAACCCGCAGGCCTCGATGACGCCCGCCGACTACGAGTTGGGCACGCTGTTCGACCAGCAGCCGAACGGTACCGGTGCCTTCATCCTCGATACGTACGACATCGCGACCGGCGCCACCTACAAGCCGAACAAGGACTGGTGGGGCGGCGTTCCGTACCTCGACGGGCTCGAGATCCTGTTCTCCGACGACAACGCGACCCAGATCAACGGCCTGCTCGGCGACCAGGCCGACGCGGTGATCCAGTTCGCGGTCAGCGACGCCGACGCCCTGTTCAACAGCGACCAGGTCACGGTCGAGTCGATCCGCGGCGCCGGTCATCGCCAGATCTGGTTCAACGTCCGCGAGGGCACGTTCAGCGGCGAGAACGGCGCCAAGATCCGCGAGGCCGTCGCGCTCGGCATCGACCGTCAGGCGCTGATCGACCAGGTGCTGCAGGGTCGCGGCGACATCGGCAACGACCATCCGATCGCTCCCGTGTACGAGTTCTGGGACTCGACGCAGCCGCAGATCGAGCGTGACGTCGAGCGGGCCAAGGCGCTGCTCGAGGAGGCAGGCGTGCCCGGCCTCGCGATCACGATGCACGCCCCGGACCTCCAGGAGATCCCGCTGCTGGCCGAGTTCGTGCAGTCGCAGCTCAAGGACATCGGGATGGACATCACGCTCAACGTCGAGAGCACTGCGACGTTCTACGACCGCTGGTGCAAGGTCTACGACTCGACCACACCGCCGGCCGGCTGTGACGGCGGCGAGGAGTTTGGCATCGTCGACTACGGCAACCGCGGAACGCCCGACCGCTACCTCGTCGCGGCCTACGCAACGGGTGAGTGGAACTCGGCGCACTACCTCTCCGAGGAGTTCAACGCGGCGGTCAAGGCCTACCAGGCGACCGTCGATCTCGAGAGCCGCAAGGAGGCGATCAAGCCGGTGCAGCGGATCGCCAGCGAAGACCGGCCGTACGTGATCCCGTACTTCTACAACACGCTGACGGCCTACAAGAAGAACGTGCAGGGCATCGTCAGCACGGGCCTCGGCCACTACTACTGCGGCAAGGCCGGCTTCACGGCGTGACCCGCACAACGGGCGATTCGAGTCCGGCAGCGGTGGGCCCGGGGGGTGCTCACCGCTGCCGGACAATCGGCCGTCAACTAAGCCGTGATGTGACCGGTCGCACACATGTGCGCCGACTCGAACTGGGGGTGTCGAGATGCGTCGATTCATACTGAAACGCCTGGGGGCGATCGTCATCAACCTGTGGTTGCTGGCGACGATCGTGTTCTTCCTGGTCAACGTGCTCGGGGGCGACATCGGCCGAAAGGTGCTTGGTCCGACCGCGAAAGCGGAGGACGTGGCCGCCTACAACGCCCTGATCGGCACCGACAAGCCGATACTCCAGCAGTACTTCACGTCGATCAAGAACATCTTCACCCTCAACTTCGGGAAATCGTTCCAATCGCAGAGTCCGGTGGTCGACCTGATCATCCCTGCGCTCGGCCGCTCGGCGAAGCTGGCGATCCTGGCGTTCGTCATCACGATCCCGATCTCGATCGCGGCCGGCATCTTCGCCGCCCGCCGCCAGGACACGCTGGCTGACCGAGCGGTCGTCAACGCCGGTCTGGCCTCGTCGTCGATCCCCGAGTTCGTCACCGCCGCGGTGCTCCTGGCGCTGTTCGCCGTCCACTGGAAGGTCGGCAAGGTCTACGCCAACCCACCGGCCGGTACCGGCATCTTCGGGCAGCTCGAGTACCTGCTGTTACCCGCGATGGCGATGGTGATCTCGTATTTCGGGTACATAGCCAGAATGACGCGTGCAGGCGTGATCACCGCCCTGCACGCTGATTACACCCGGACGGCGACGATGAAGGGCCTGGCGCCGGGGCAGGTGATGAGGAAACACATCCTGCGCAACGCGTTGGCGCCGACGATCACGGTGATCAGCGTCCAGATCGGGTACCTGTTCGGCGGGATCGTCGGCGTCGAGAAGGTCTTCAACTACGCCGGCCTCGGCACGACGATGCTCAATGCGGTCGGCAAGCAGGACATCCCCGTACTGCAGGCGTCCGTGCTGATCGTCGGCATCATCTACATGATGTCGACCCTGCTCGCCGACCTGCTGATCGCCTTCCTCAACCCACGTGTACGACTGGATAGTGGCTCATGAGCGAGATTCCCCCGACCCCTGACGACTCGATCGTCGACGTCGATGCCTTCATCGAGGCGGCGGCGGCAAATCTGTACGACCGCAAGCAGGCACGCCGGGAGAGTTGGCGGCTGCTCCGACGACGTCCATCGTTCATCATCGGGGTGACGATCATGGCGTTCTGGGTGCTCTGTGCATTGGTGCCCGATCTGATCGCCCCACACGACCCGCTCGACTACCGCACCGACCTCAACGCGTCCCCGTCCTGGTCGAACCTGTTCGGCACCGACCGGGGTGGGCGTGACGTCTTCTCGCGTGTGATCGCGGGTGCGCGTGACGTGCTCAAGTTGGCACCGGTGGCGGCGATCCTCGGTGTCATCTTCGGCGTCATCCTCGGGTTGTTCATGGGCTACCTCAGGGGCTGGTTCGACACGGTCGCAAGCCGCGTCGTCGAGTCGTTCCTCTCTCTGCCTGTCGTGCTGCTGGGCCTTCTGGCGGTCACCACCCTCGGCAAGTCCAACTGGGTGGTCATCGGGATCGTGGCCACGCTCTTCACCCCCGTCGTCGCTCGCACGGTTCGCTCGGCGGTATTGGCCGAAGCCGAGCTCGACTATGTCGCATCGGCCAAGTTGCGGGGCGAATCGACGCCGTTCATCATGTTCCGCGAGATCCTGCCCAACGTGTCGAGCCCGATCGTTGTCGAGTTGACGGTTCGCATCGGCTACGCCGTGTTCACGATCGCGACGCTGTCGTTCCTCGGCGCCGGACCACCCCCACCGTCCCCCGACTGGGGTTCCCAGGTCAGCGACAACTACAACTCGATCGTCTCGGGCTACTGGTGGTCGACCTTCTTCCCGGCGATGGCGATCGCCAGCCTCGTGATCGCCGCCAACCTGATCGCCGATTCGGTGCAATCGGTCCTGGAGGGCTCATGAGCGACACTGCCACGTCCAACCCGAACGCTGCCCTGTCTGTGGAGGATCTACAGCTGTCCTATCTCGTGCGCGGTGTGCCGAGAGCGGTCTTGCGCGGTGTCACCTTCGAGGTGCGGCCCGGCGAGGCGTACGGGCTCGTCGGCGAGTCCGGCTGCGGCAAGTCGACGACTGCATATGCGGCGATGAGATACATGCCTGCAAATGCCGTCATCGAGGGTGGTCGTGTCCTCGCCGCCGGCCAGGACGTCACCCAGATGTCGAACGAAGAACTCCGCAAGTTCCGGGCGACGAAAGCCTCGATGGTCTACCAGGACCCGGTGCTGTCGATGAACCCGACCCTCAAGATCGGCAAGCAGGTCGCCGAGTGCTTCCGGATCCTCGGCCAGTCCAAGGAAGAGGCGGCTGCGAGCGCCCGGGAGGCGCTGCGACGGGTGAAGATCGCCGACCCCGACCGGGTCCTCGATCGCTATCCTCATCAGCTCTCGGGAGGCATGCTGCAGCGTGTCGTGATCGCCATGGCGCTCGTGGGCGACCCCCAGTTGCTGGTGCTCGACGAGCCCACGACCGGGCTCGATGCGACGGTCGAGGCCGAGGTCCTCGACCTCGTCCGCGAGTTGCGGTCGGAGACCAACGCTGCGATCTTGCTGATCGCCCACAACCTGGGTGTCATCCGCACCATGTGCGACCGGGTCGGCGTGATGTACGCCGGCCGGGTCGTCGAGGAGGGCACCGTCAACGAGGTCTTCGACAACCCCAGCCACCCGTACACGATGGGGCTGCTCAATTCGATCCCGCGCCACGGTGTCCGCAAGACCGATCGTTCGTTGTTCACGATTCCCGGCAACCTGCCGTTGATCGGCACCGACCTCCCCACGTGCGTGTACGTCGATCGCTGCCCGCTCGCCGACGACGTCTGTCGTACGGAGGCGCCGCCGATCGTCGACCGCAGCGCTGGGCACTGGACGCGCTGCCACCACGCCGACGCGATCGACCAGATCAAGGCTCCCGAGCACGAGAACACCGACTTCGACGTGGGTACCGACACGATCGTGCAGCTGGCAGCCGTTTCCAAGACCTTCCGGCAGCGTGGACACGATGTGCCTGCCCTGGTGAGCATCGACCTCGGTTTCAAGGAGGGTGAGACGCTCGGACTCGTGGGTGAGTCGGGTTCAGGCAAGTCGACCCTTGCCAAGACACTGCTGGGCATCCACGAGCCAGACCTCGGTGGCTCGATCGAGCTCGACGGTCGGCGGATCAAGGACAAGGCGACCGATCGCCACGTCGACTCGATTCGCGCCTTTCAGATGGTGTTCCAGAACGCCGATTCGGCTCTCAATCGCATGTGGACGGTGCGACGGATCCTGCACCGCTCGGTGACCAAGCTGGCGGGCATCAAGGGGCCCGAGGCAGACAAGAAGGTCAACGACCTGGCCGAGGCGATGCGCTTGTCGCAACGGCACCTCGACATGAAGCCTCGTCAGCTCTCGGGTGGGCTCAAACAGCGCGTGGCGATCGCTCGTGCCTTCGCCGGCGATCCGCGCATCGTGGTGTGCGACGAGCCCACCAGCGCGCTCGACGTGTCGGTGCAGGCCGCGATCCTCAACTTGTTGGCCAACCTCCAGAACGACGAGCGCACGAGCTACCTGTTCATCACCCACGACATCGGCGTGGTGCGCTATCTCTCCGACCGGATCGCTGTCATGTATCTCGGGCGGATCATGGAGCTCGGGTCGACCGAGCAGATCTTTGCCGGACCGAACCATCCGTACACGGAAGCCTTGCTGTCCGCGGTGCCGAGCGTGGACGGCGATGATCGGGTGCGAATTCCCCTGAAGGGTGAGATCCCGAGCCCCGCCAACCCACCGTCAGGGTGCGTGTTCCACACTCGTTGCCACCGCGTGATCATGGGGCTGTGCGACGTCACCGATCCGGAGACGATCGAGCTGGCACCCGGTCACACCTCGAAGTGTCACCTCACCGCCGAGCAGCTGTCGGTGCCGGTCTCGTTCGAACCTGCAACGGTCTGACCAGCGTCGATCCGACACAGCGCACCCGCCGAAACTTGGCCAGTGAGGTTGACGAATGTTGGTAGGCATGCTTAACATGTCGCCTCATGGGCTCCAGCTTCCTGATCACGCTGCGCGAAGGTCTCGAGATCGCGCTCGTTCTGGCGATCATCGTCGCCTACCTCCACAAGACCGGGCGTGGTGACCGTGTCGGCCCGGTGTGGGCTGGTAGCGCCGCCGCAGCCATCGTGTGTGTGATCGCCGGTTTCATCTTCTACCAGGCGGTCGGCGAATTCGAGGGCAAATGGGAACAGTTCATCGAAGGTACGCTGGCGTTCGCCGCCGTCGGCGTCCTGACCTGGATGATCTTCTGGATGCGTGGCAACGCCCGCGGTATCAAGTCCGAACTGCACGGCAAGATCGACGCTGCGATCGACGGATCGGGCGCTGCCCTCGCCGTGATCGCATTCGTCGCCGTCGCCCGGGAGGGGTTCGAGACGGTGCTGTTCCTGCTCGGTGCCGAGACCTCGAGCTCCTCGGGGGTCGAAGTGGTGATCGGCGGGCTGCTCGGCCTGGCGATTGCCGCCGTCATCGGTTATCTGTTCTACCTCGGAAGCGATCGGGTCGACTTGCGCAAGTTCTTCAACTGGACGGGTCTGCTGCTGATTCTGTTCGCGGCCGGGCTGTTCGCCAAGGGTGTCCACGAGTTCCGTGAATTCTTCGAGTTCGAGGGCGCCTGGTACAGCACGCCCGTGTGGGAGATCACCAGCGGCCCGCTGGCCGAGGGCTGGACGTACGACTTCCTGAAGGGCTTGTTCGGTTGGAGTTCGGACCCCGAGCGGATCAGGGTCGCCGCGTACTTCGCGTTCCTGGTGCCGACTCTGTGGTTCTACTTCAGGGGTGCACCGAAGCCGGTGCAGACGCAGCAGTCGGACGTGCCTCGCGAATCGGTGAACGCCTGATTCTGCCGGCGCGGTTCAGTCGGCGGGGCGGTTCTGGGCGTGTTGGAATCCGAAACGGCCCTTGACGCACAGGTTGCCGTGCGTGATCGCGCTGTCGGGCGGTGACGACACCTTGACGATCGTGTTGTCCTGCACGTGCAGGGTGAGGTTGCAGCCGACGCCGCAGAAGGCGCAGATCGTGTCGGTCGTGGTCTGACGCTCGGGCTCCCAGGTGCCCGCCTCGCGCATGTCGTACTCGCTCTTGAACATCAAGGCGCCCGTCGGGCAGACCTGGATGCAGTTGCCGCAGTACACGCAGGCCGAGTCGGGCAGTGGCACATCGTTCTCGGTCGACACGCGGGCATCGAAACCGCGGCCGGCGATGTCGATCACGAAGCTGTTCTGCCACTGCTCACCACAGGCGTCGACACACTGGTAGCACAGGATGCACTTGGCGTAGTCGCGGATGTACAGGTCGTTGTCGACCTTGACCGGTTGGGCGACCGTCGCGGCCTCGGGGCCGTACCGGGTCGGGTCGGCGCCGTACTCGGCGTTCCAGTCGTCGACATGCTCGGTGAGCGACAGGTCGACGGAGGATCCGAGGAACTCGAGCACCATCTTGCGGGCGTGGTCGACACGCTCGGAACGAGTACGCACGACCATCCCGGGCTCGACCTGGCGCGAACACGAGGGGACGAGCACGCGCGAACCCTCGACCTCGACCATGCACACCCGGCATGCGTTCTTGGGCGTGATCGTGTCGCCGTAGCAGAGCGTCGGGATGCCGCAACCCGTTCCGCCGCAAGCGTCGAGGATCGTGGTGCCCACTGGCACCGACACCTCGGCTCCGTCGATCGACAGACTGATGTCGGTCACGCTGCCCCTCCTCGGTTCGGATTCGACGCACAGTCGCTGTGCGACCACCGGTGGTTCGGAATCGACTTTCGGTCGGTTCCAGACCGGCACTGGCCGCCACGCTCGGTTCGGATTCGACACAAAGTTGCCGTGCGACCACCGGTGGTTCGGAATCGGCTTCGCGTCAATTCCGCACCGGTTGCTCGGGGCTGGCTCATGAGAACGCTCCCAGTCTGACGATTGCGGTTTCGATCGCGTTGTAGGCGGTTTGGCCGAGGCCGCAGATCGACGCATCCTTCATGGCCTGGCCGATGTCGCGGAGCAGATCGAGCTCGCCGTTGCGGGCCCCGCCGGCGAGGCGTTCGATCGCTTCCTCCTGGCGAACCGTGCCGACGCGGCACGGCACGCACTGGCCGCACGACTCGTCGCGGAAGAACGCCGCGATCCGGCGCAACTGGTCGACGAGGTCGACGTGCTGATCGTGCACCATCACCACGCCGGAGCCGAGCGTGAGGCCGGCCGCGCGCGTGTTCTCGAGGTCGAGAACGAGGTCGAGGTCGTCGGGGCCGGCAAACCCGCCGGCCGCGCCGCCGAGCAACACCGCCTGGAGCTCCGAGCCGGCCGGCAGCCCGCCGGCCCGTTCGATCACCTCGCCGAGCGTGAGGCCGAGCTCGAACTCGTAGACGCCGGGGTTCACGATCGCTCCCGACAGGCAGAACAGACGACGATTGGCAGCGCCGCCGTCGAGCAGGATCGACGGCACGTTCATGAGTGTCTCGACGTTGTTGACTGCGGTCGGCCTGCCGAACAGCCCGACCTCGAACGGGAATGGCGGCTTGTTGCGCGGTTCGCCCCGATACCCCTCGATCGAGTTGAAGATCGCCGTTTCCTCGCCGCAGATATAGGCGCCCGCGCCTTTGACGATGTCGATGTCGAAGCCGGTATCGCCTCCCAGCAGACCGCGGTCGCGACAGGCGCCGATCGCGTGCTGCAGGGTGGTGGCGGCGCGCGGGTATTCGCCGCGGAGGTACACGTACCCCACTTCGCAGCCGGTGGCCAGTGCGGCGATGCACATCGACTCGATCAGCCCGAACGGATCGTTCTCGATCAGGACACGGTCTTTGAAGGTGCCCGGTTCGGACTCGTCGGCGTTCGCCACGAGGTAGTGCGGCGTCGCCGGTTGTGTGCGTACCGCGTCCCATTTGCGGCCGGTGGGGAATCCGGCGCCACCTCGCCCGGTCAGCCCGGAGGCGGTGACCGCGGCGATCGTTGCTTCCGGGCCCAGTTGGCGGGCCCGTTCGAGAGCGGCGAACCCGCGGTCGTCGAGATAGGCGTCGAGGTCGAGCGGATCGACCCGACCGGCTCGACGGAGCAAGACCAGTGATTCGTCGCCGGTCTGGCGGACGGCGGTCGCCGGCTCGGCCTCTGGGCGGGGGGTGTCGCCACCCGCCCAGTGACGTACATCGACCGCCGTCACGTGCCCGGCGATCGCTTGGGTCGGCGTGGTACCGGCAGACGTGACGAACGCGGCCGGCGCTCGCTCACACAGCCCGAGACATGGGGACGGGTGGGCGCCTTCCGGTAGGTCGGCTTCGGCAAGGCCGCCTTGTGACCGGCACGCGAGATCGATGCAGACGTGCACCTGGTGAGTTGGGCGTTTGGTCAGAGAGAACAGGGCGTAGAAGCTCGCGACACCGTAGATCTCGGCGGGCGACGCATCGAGACGCTCGGCGATGTAGTCGATCGCCGGTTGGCTGATCCACCCGACCCGGTCGTTGACGGCGTGCAAGGTCGGCAGGAGGAGATGGCGCCGATCGCGCGCCTCGTGGCCGCCGCGCACATCGTGCAGATCGCGAGCCGGTGATGGCCCGAGCACGACGTCGACCGCCGATCGTTCGTCGTCGGTGGGAGGAACACCGCGTGTCTTCAGGTCCATGTGATGGTGCGTTCCGTTCGAGTCGTCATGGTGTACGGGTGGTGTCGCCGAATAGTTCGTCGATCGACAACCGTGTGGCAGCGGTCGAGGGTGGACGGGACCCGCCGTTCGCCGACCCGGTGAATCGGTCGATCCCGAGCAGGGCGCGGTCGGCAGCAGATACGGCAAACACCCCGCCGTCGAGCTGGATGCCGGTGCCGTCGGCGACACGGACGAGCCCGTTGAACACGGCGATCGTCGCGGCCGCCTCGAGCAAGCCATCCGGTCCGACGGCACGATGCAGCTGCGCACGCGCCGCGGCGGGGTCCGGTGCGCCGAGCTGGACGGCGTTCGTGAATGCGAGCAATTCGGCGCTGTGTGGCACACCGACGTCGCCGAGGAACTCGCGGTCGAGCACCCGCTCGTAGTCGACATCGAGGCCAAGGGCTTCGCTGCTCACACGGAGCAGCGTGGTGTGCGATGACGTTCAATAGAAGCACTCGTTCAGCCCGGTGGTTCGCGTGGCCACCAACTCGACCGCCGGGCGCGGGAGTGCCCGCGACCAGACTGCTTCGAGGAACTCCGGCCCGCGCGAATAGTGCGAGTCGACGAGGGACCGCCACGTCGCATTCGTCTGAGGAACGAGGCTGAGCGTGCGGCTGACGTTCGCTGTCGTGGGCCCGGAGGACTGGGACACCCACGCCCCGACGTCGCCGACGCCATCGGGTCGAACGCGATGGGGTTCACCCGGCTGCGGCATCGGAAGGACCGGAATCGGCTCGCCCATCGCAACGTGGAAACGATCGATTGCGCTGGCGATCGCGGTGACCCCGACGATCTCGGTGTAGACCTCCTCGCCGAGCGCGTCGATCTGCTCGTCGGCCCATCCGCGGGTCAGCCGGCCGGGGTCGGAGCCGACTCGATGCGCCACCTCGACGGCCGCAGCAGCAAGGTCGTCGGTCGGGGGGTGCGCGCCGACGACAGAGTTGGGCGACAGCGCAGCTCGGCGGGCGTGATCGAGCTCGTTCGTCGCGCTGTCTCGGACCTGGCGCCATACGTCGACGCGCTGTGTGCCTGTCAGCCAGTCGCCCGGTGCTCCGAGCGCGGCGATCGCGGCGATCTGAGCGTCGCCGATTGCGGTCACGGTGCAGTTGCCTCGACGAGCCGGTCGACTCGTACGGCCGCGGCCTTGAACTCGGCGGTGCCGGCCTTGGGATCGGTGGCGTCGATCGTGAGCTGATTGACGTCGACCTCGTCGGGGAAGTGGAACGTCATGAACACCAATCCCGGCCGCAACCCCGGGTCGATGCGTGCGGGAGCCTCCACGTGTCCGCGGGCCGAGCTGATGCGAACGATCTCGCCGTCGGCGATCCCCAGTCGTTGGGCGTCCTCCGGCGAGAGGTCGAGCGTCTCCCCCAACCGGTTCGGGCTGCGGTAGCCGCCGGATTGCACGCCGGTGTTGTACGAGTCGAGGCGGCGGCCCGTGGTGAGTCGTAGCGGGTACTCCTCGCTGAGCACCTCGACGGGTGGATCGTCGACCACCACGCTGAAGGGCGCCGGCCGTCCGCGCTCGGCAGGGTCGTCGGCCCAGAGCCTGCCGTGCAGATACGGCGGCTCGAGGCGGTCCTCGGACGGGCACGGCCATTGGATGCCACCGAGCGCTTCCAGACGCGCCCACGACATGCCGGCGTGCATCGGCGACAGGCGCCGCAACTCGTTCCAGATCTGCTCGTGATCGGCGTACTGCCAGTCGTGGCCGAGTTGGCGGGCCAGGTCGAGCAGGATGTCGATGTCGTCGCGCGCATCGCCGGGTGGGTCGAGCGCCTTGCGGACCCGCTGCACTCGCCGTTCCGAGTTGGTGACGGTGCCGTCGGACTCGCACCACGAAGCCGAACCGGGCAGCACGACGTCGGCAAGTTCGGCCGTCTTGGTGAGGTAGATGTCGAGCACGACGAGATGGTCGAGTTGCGTCAGCAGCTCGACGGCACGGCTGACATCCGCCTCGGACTGGGCCGGGTTCTCACCGATCACGAACACCGAACGAAGATCGCCGCGTTCCATCGCTTCGAACATCTGGGTCAGGTGCCATCCGTTCTCGGCCGGCACCTCTACGCCCCATTCGGCGTCGAACTTGGCGCGGGCCTGTGGGTCGACGATGTCCTGGAAGCCGGGGAGCTTGTTGGGCAGGGCGCCCATGTCGCCGCCGCCCTGGACGTTGTTCTGGCCGCGGAGAGGCGTCAACCCGGCTCCGAACCGACCGACCTGTCCGGTCAGGATCGCCAGGTTGCACAGCGACAGGACGTTGTCGACCCCGTTGTGGTGCTCGGTGATGCCCAGCGTCCAGCACAACTGCGCCGCATCGGCGGTGGCGTAGGCGTGGGCCAGCTCGCGGATCGCGGCGGCGGGGACGCCGGTCACCTGTTCGCCGCGCTCGAGGGTCCACGGCTCGACCGATGCCGCATACTCGTCGAATCCGGTGGTCGCCCGCTCGATGAAGCTCATGTTGGCGAGCCCGGTGTGGATGATCTCGCGTGCGATCGTGTTCGACAGCGCGATGTCGGTGCCGACGTGCAGGCCCAGCCAGCGGTCGGCGAACTGGGCGGTCTCGCTGCGACGAGGGTCGACGACGTAGAGCTTGGCGCCCTTGTTGATCGCGGTGAGGACGTGATGGAAGAAGATCGGATGGGCGTTGCGGGCGTTCGACCCCCACATCACGATCACATCGGCGGCCTCGGCCTCCTGATACGACGACGTGCCGCCACCCGCTCCGAACACTGTGGCCAGACCGACCACGGAGGGCGCGTGTCAAGTTCGGTTGCAGGAGTCGATGTTGTTGGTGCCCAGCGCGGCTCTGGCGAGTTTCTGGGCGATGAAGTTCATCTCGTTCGTCGATTTCGAACACGAGAACAAACCGATCGACCGTCCGCCGTGCGCGTCCATGTTGCGCCGAAGGCCCTCGGCGGCCCGTGCCAGGGCTTCGTCCCACGATGCCGGTCGCAGCTCACCGTGGTCTCGAACGAGTGGCTGGGTGAGTCGTTGCATCGGCCGGTGCTGGTGGCGCGCCATGTCCGAGACTCTAGCCCAGGCGAGGATGGCAGGTTCCACCAGACGGAACGATTCCGTATTGTGGAACGATCGGTATCTGTGCGACACTGAACATGCCTCTTCACGTGGTAGACGTGATTTCTTCAGCCCTGGGAGTTGTTTCGCATGTCCTTTCCGACCGACCTCGAGATCGCACGAGCGGCGACGCCGAAGCCGATGGCGGAGATCGCCGCCATGATGGGTATCGGCGAGCATCTGCTCAGCCCGTATGGCCGCGAACTCGCCAAGATCAGCCTCGATGCGATCGACGAGTTGAGCGATCGCCCGAAGGCCAAGTACGTCGTCGTCACGGCGATCACGCCGACCCCGCTCGGCGAGGGCAAGACCACCACCACGGTGGGTCTCGGCCAGGCGATGAAGCACGTCGGCAAGAACGCGGTGCTGTCGCTGCGCCAACCGTCGATGGGGCCCACGTTCGGCATCAAGGGCGGTGCCGCCGGCGGCGGGTACAGCCAGGTGATCCCGATGGAGCTGCTGAACCTGCATCTCACCGGTGACTTCCACGCCGTCACCGCCGCCCACAACCTGCTGTCCGCAATGGTCGACAATCATCTGCACCACGGCAACGAGCTGGGGCTCGACCTCGACAACATCACGTGGCGTCGTGTGCTCGACGTGAACGATCGGTCCCTGCGCAACATCGTGATCGGGCTCGGCGGCAAGATGGACGGTGTCGTACGTCAGACCGGTTTCGACATCACCGCAGCGTCCGAGGTGATGGCGATCCTGGCGTTGGCCAATTCGCCCGATGACATGCGGGCGCGGCTCGGCCGCATCGTGGTCGGCTACACCAAGACCGGCGAGCCGGTCACGGCCGAGCAGATCCAGGGTGCCGGATCGATGGCGGTCATCATGCGCGATGCGCTGTCGCCCAACCTGCTCCAGACGATCGAGAACACCCCGGTCATCGTGCATGCCGGCCCGTTCGGCAACATCGCCACCGGAAACTCGTCGGTGATCGGTGACCTGATCGGTATCCGTGGTGGCGACTACCTCATCACCGAGGCAGGGTTCGGCGCCGACATGGGTGCCGAGCGATTCTTCAACATCAAGTGCCGCGCCTCTGGCCTCGTGCCCGACGCTGCGGTGCTCGTGGCCACGGTGCGTGCGCTCAAGGCACACTCCGGCAAGTACAAGATCGTCGCCGGCAAGCCGCTGCCCGAAGACCTGCTGGCCGAGAACCCCGACGACGTCGCCGCCGGGGCGGCGAACCTGCGCAAGCAGATCGAGAACGTCAAGGCCCACGGTGTCACACCGGTCGTGGCGATCAACGGGTTCCCCACCGACCACGCCAGCGAGCACGACGCGATTCGCAAGATCGCCGAGAGCGTGGGGGCGCGGGTGGCCGTGTGTACCCACTTCAGCGATGGTGGTGCCGGAGCGATCGAGTTGGCGCAGGCTGTGATCGAGGCGTGCGAAGAAGACAGTGGCTTCCACTTCCTGTACGGCGACGGCGACAGCCTCAAGACCAAGATCGAGAAGGTCGCCACCACGATCTACGGGGCCGAACGGGTCGAGTACGAAGCGGCCGCCAACAAGCAGCTGCAGACCTACGAGGACAACGGTTTCGGCAACCTGCCGGTGTGCATCGCCAAGACGCACCTGTCGATCTCCGGCGACCCCTCGCTGAAGGGCGCTCCGACAGGGCACACCCTCACCGTGCGCGAAGCCCGGGCGTCGGTCGGTGCGGGATTCGTCTACCCGATCTGTGGGGCCATGAGCACGATGCCGGGCCTCGGCACTGCTCCTGCTGCGTCGCGGATCGACTTCGACGACCAGGGCCAGATCGTGGGATTGTCCTGACATGGATGATTTCGAACGTACGCCCGGTGGGGCGATCTTGATGGATGGCCTTCGGTTGCGCGACGAGACCGTCGCCCGCATCCGTGGCGAGATCGAGGCGATGGGGTCACCCGCCGTGTGCCTGGCGACGGTGCTGGTCGGTGGCGACAAGCCGAGCCAGATCTACGTCCGCATGAAGCACAAGAAGCTCGGCGAGGCCGGCATGGTGTCGAAGGGGGTCGAGCTCCCGGAGGAGTCGACGCAGGCGGAGGTCGAGGCGGCGGTCGCCGATCTGGTCGCCGATCCGTCGGTGCACGGCATCCTCGTCCAACTCCCGCTCCCCGCCCATCTCGACCCCGAGCCGGTGCTGGCGCTGTTGCCGCCGGAGAAGGACGTCGACGGGCTCACCGAGCGCTCGATGGGCCGGCTCGTGCGCGGTCTTCCGGGCCATGTGCCGTGCACCCCGCTCGGGGTGATGCGGCTGCTCGATCGCTACGGCGTGGAGATCAAGGGCAAGCGCGCCGTCGTGGTCGGTCGCTCGACCCTGGTCGGGCTGCCACAGGTGTTGTTGCTGGCCCGCAAGGGTGTCGACGCCACCGTGACGATCGCCCATTCGCGCACGCCCGACATGATCGAGGTGTGTCGCCAGGCTGACATCCTGGTTGCCGCTGCCGGCCAGGCCCGCATGATCACCGCCGAGCACGTCAAGCCCGGCGCAGCCGTGATCGACGTCGGCGTCTCGCGGTCCGAGTCCGGCATCGTGGGCGACGTCGATTTCGAAGCCGTGCAGGCGGTCGCCGGCGCGATCACCCCGATGCCCGGAGGCACCGGTCCGATGACGATCGCCTGCCTGCTCGAGAACACCGTCGAGGCGGCACGAATGCTGGGTGCCATCTGACGGGATCATCCCGGCGCACGCCACTGTGTCAAAGCGTCACCCGAGCTTGGACATCAGGTAGCGCCCGGTACATGCCGTTGCCGAGTGATCGACTGACGGTTGGAGCCGGCGCTGCGGCGCCACCGCAGGCCGGCAGCATGGTCCATGTTGTTGCGAGGGAGTAGAAAGCGATCATGTTCCTCGACGAACCCCCGCGCAGCGAAGGCACGCAACGAATCTTTGATGACGATCAGAAGTACATGGGTTGGGTGATGAACGCGTCGAGACTGTGGGCTTGGCAGCCCGAGAGCCAGGAGTCGCTGTTCGATCTCTTCGGCTCGGTGTCCGCCGGGTTCTCGATGCGACAGCGAGGGATCCTGGTCGCAGCATGCGCCTCGACTCTCGGTGACTCCTACTGTTCGATGGCGTGGGGCGGAAAGCTGGCGAGGGAGTCCGACACCGAGACTGCGGTGGGGGTGCTGACCGGCTCGGACGAGGGCCTGACCCAGGCCGAGAGGGTGATGGCGCGCTGGGCGCGTGCCGTGGTCGAGAATCCGAACGCAATCACGCAGGCAGACGTCGATGACGTGCGGGCGGCAGGTTTCAGCGACGCCGACGTGTTCGCGATGACGGTGTTCGTCGCACTTCGCCTGGCGTTTTCGACGGTGAACGACGCGTTGGGAAGCCAACCGGATTCGGAACTGCGAGGTTTCTCTCCGCCCGAGGTGATCGCAGCTGTCGACTTCGGACGTCCGATAGCCGACGACCGCTGATCGCGAATCGAGAGTACGCCCACGGAGATCGCCAACCTCGCCAACCTCGGCTGTCGGAATCGTCGGAAGCGCCGATGAAGGCCGTGGTGGTGGGCACGAGCTGTCGCAACGCGTCGGCACGGGCGCGGATTCAGGCGACATGTGCGGGAGCGCATGCTTGCATCGACCTGACCGAGTGCGCCAGTTATGTGGCGTGACCGACCGCGCCTTGGGCGGCGGCGCCCTCGGAGCCGACCGTGGGCATGACTCAGCTGCCGAACGGCGCTCGGCGAGCTGTGCTCAGTCAGTCTGGTTGCCCAATACCCGGCCCATACCTCGCGCCCGATGACGACACCCTCGTCCTGCGACCCGTCAACTCTGACAAGAGGCCGGATGTCGGGCGGTTCAGCGTCGCTCTACACGGGGTCCGGAGCTCGCCTCGGAACCGATGTTGTTCGATCACCATCGGCGAGCGGCCACAGCGATCCGACCCGGCGCCGACGAGCGGTACCCTGTCGACATGGCCCAGCAGTCCGGCGACGCGACCGAGAGGATCATTCGTGCGTTGAAGAGCCTCGACGCGGCCGATCTCGCGCCGATCGAGACGCCCCCGTCCGTGTGGGACGGCATCGAGGCTTCGATCGAGTCGGGGCGGGCCGAGCTGCCCGGTTCGCCGTCCTCAGAGTCTGCGGTCCTCACCGTCGAGTACTCGATCGATGCGTCCGACTACCTCACCGAAGTCGGTGCCGGCTGGGTCGAATCCGCGATCGATAACGATGCTCCGGAGTTGGAGCGGCCCGACGACAAGCGGGTGTTGTGGGAGTCGATCGACGACGATGAGCTGCGCGAGCTCTGGCAGCTCGTGGTGCAGCAGGTTCGCTCCGAACAGTCCGAGGTGCGCGTGCCGTTTCGGTGTGACTCGGCTCGCGCTCGGCGATGGTTCGAGATGGCCGTTTCGCCGGTCGCCGACGGTGGCGTTCGTTTCCGATCGGTCCTCGTCTTCCAAGAGGCACGTAGCCCGGTTGCGCTGCTCGACCCGACCATCGAGCGTGACCACCTTTCGGAGCCGATCGCGCTGTGCAGCTGGTGCGGTCGCGGTCGCTTCGACGGCGCGTGGCTCGGCATCGAGCGGTTGGTTGTCGACGCACGTCTGCTCGAACGCGAGTCGCCCCCTCCGCTGACGTCCGGGATCTGCGGCTCGTGCCGGGAACAGATGTCGGCCGAACTCCTCGCCCAGGGAGTCGCGGTCGGCTAGTGCTCTGACCACACTGGTTGGTGGGTCGCGTCCACCACTCGGGCGGCGGAGTCTGTTTTCCTGGTGGGATGACGAAACGTGTGCAGGTGCGTCGCCTGAACGACGCGGAAGGCCGTCAGCTCCAACAGATCGTCCGTCGGGGCGGCAAGACGGACCGATCGATCGTGAAGTGGCGGCGGGCGATGGTCGTGCTGGCGTCCGCTGGTGGCAATGATGTGGCGGCGATCGCTCGGCTGGTGCAGACGTCGCCGGATCGGGTGCGTGAGATGATCCACCGGTTCAACGATCTGGGGATGCGATCGTTGGACCCTCAGTGGGCGGGTGGCCGGCCCCGCCAGATCACGACGACTGACCGAGCGTTGATCGTCAAGACGGCCACCACGCGACCCCGCAAGTTGGGTCGTCCGTTCACGCATTGGTCGATCCGCAAGCTCGCCGACTACCTCGCGACCAGGCGTGGCCGCAAGGTTCGGATTGGTCGGGAGCGGCTGCGCCAGATCCTGATCGCGGAGGGGATCACGTTCCAACGCACCAAGACCTGGAAAGAATCACCCGATCCGTTGAAGGAACAGAAGCTGGCGCGCATCGAGTACCTGCTCGAACACGAGCGTGGTCGCACGTTCGCGTTCGACGAGTTCGGACCGCTCACGATCCAACCCTTCGGTGGCACCTCGTGGGCGCCCAAAGGCAAGCCGGTGCGGTTGCGGGCGAACTACCACAAGCCGCACGGATCCCGGCAGCTGTATGCCTGCTACTCGATCGGCGACGACGAACTGTGGGGAGCAATCGAACCTCGCAAAGGCTCAGCGGCAACGTTGCGGGCAATCCAGTCGATCCGTGCCCGGCTCGACGACGGCCGCCCGATCCACGTCATCTTGGACAACTTGAATCACCACAAGAACCGTGACGTACGCGCCTGGTGCGAGGCCAACAACGTGGAGCTGGTGTTCACCCCGACCTACGCGTCATGGGCCAACCCGATCGAGGCGCACTTCGGACCGCTGCGTCAGTTCGTGCTCTCCAACAGCGACCACCAAGATCATCCCGCCCTCGCTCGAGCGATCCGCTCCTACCTTCGCTGGCGCAACACCCACACCCGCGACCCCAAGATCCTCGCCGCCGAACGACGACACCGGGCCAAGATCCGCAGCGAACACCAACGCCGCTGGGGCCACCCCCGCCGCGCCGCCTAACGCGCGAACGTATGTGGTCAGAGCACTAGCCAGCACAGGGCCAGGCACCCTCATGGCCGGGCGAGACGTGGCCGTCAACGGCCGGTTAGTCGATCGGCTCGATCTGTCCGGTGACGTTCCACGGATAATCGGTGCCTTCCATCGTGGCCACGAACTGAAGGCCCTCGTACTCGCCGGTGCCGACGAACACGAAGTCCAGGTCGTGGACATGCGATGGATTGGTGGTGCTCCACGTGGAGGTTCCCGAGAAGGTTCCCTCCCAGGTGCCGCCGTCGTTGGTGAGCACCGTGGTTCCTCGGCACTCAGCGAGCGTCGTCTCACCGTCCTCCGTGATATCGCATGACGTGATCGTTTCCCCTTCGCTATCGAGTCGCTGATCCGACAAGTTCATCGTGCAGTCGTACTCTGCGTCGCGGAACCCGTCACCGACGCCAGTGTCGATACCGTCCTTCACGTCGACGCAACTGGATGTCCCCGTCACCTCCACGATCTCGGCGTCGGCGCCGCCACATGCGGTCGGCAACATCGCCGTTACAGCCATCGCCATCGTCAGTCGAATCAGTGTGACCCGTCCTGAAGGCCGCATGACGATCGCCTCCCTTCCGTCGTCTGATGTTGATTGTCTGACGGTCCTACCGGATCTGGTTGCAGGTCGAAATGGTCGAGCGTGACCGGTCCTACGACATCCAGTAGATCGCCGCGATCTTCAGTTGACCGTCGACCTTGCGCACCTCGTAGACCATGAGGCCGTCGCGATTCGCACCGGTGTCTCGGTGTGCGGTTACCGCCACCCACAGATCCCGAGACACGATCGGCTCACCCGTGAAGGTCGTGGACGCTGGGCCATAGCCCGTGACCACCGCTACGTAATCCTCTGCGGTCAGGGGGTCTTGTGCCTTACCATCGAAGACCGCCGTCCAGACGGCGTCGGCGGTGAGCGTCGCCAGCATGGTCTCGCCGTCCCGGGCGTTCTGTGCGTCATTGTGCGCGATGACCACGGCGATCGCTCCTTGCTGGTCAGCAGTGAGTTCAGTCAACCGACCCCGATCTGTCACCGCAGGTGCAGGCAGCTCGGTGGTGACCGGGAGCTGTTCGGCACTGTTGTCGCTGGTTCCTCTCAGCACGACTGCGCCGATCACGGCGAGAACCCCGGCTGCTGCGGTTGCGAGTGCCGCTGGGACGATCCAGCGCGGTCGTCGGGTGTTGGTGTCAGAAGGGGCAAGCATGACGATGACCTCCTGTTCGTAGTCCTCGGTGTAGTTGGCGGCCCGCGACCGGATCGTGGTCAGCGCCGACGGTGACGTGGTCGCTCGGTCGGCGATCTCGTCGAGTTCACGAGTCAGTCGTTCGTCGAAGCGATTCACGGTTCAAGTTCCTCTCGCAGCGCGGCAAGCCCAGCGCGGAGGTGGTACCTCACGGTCGAAGGGGCAATGTCCATGATCTTGGCGATCTCGGAGGATCGGAAACGTCCGTGGTACTTCAACACGATCGCGGTCCGCTGATCCTCGTTCAGTTTCGCCAACACGTCCCACAGATCGTCGGCACCCAACGAGAGATCGTCGGGCCGTTCGGGTGGGTGCAGTGCCCGCACCCGCCGTCGACGCAGCTCGGATCGGCAACGGCTGACGACCGCTGTGCGCAGATAGGCGGCGGGTCGGCGGATCTCGTCGATGCGGCGGATCACATCGATGAAGCCATCTTCGACGATGTCCTCGGCACGCGGGTTGTCGCCGATCAGTGTGTACGCGAGACGGACCATGCCACGGTATTCGTTCCGGAACAGTTCATCGATCCGAGCATCGCGCTCGTCAAGGACATCGGCAGAAGATCTCGCGGGCCACATCCTCACGTCCTCCTCTACTACCAACGGCGCACCAGACCCACAAAGTGTTGGTACACACCAACAGTTTGCTCCCACGACGGCCCCTCGCGCTGGGCTGGCCACTGCGATCGACCACATCGGCGTGACCACGAGATCGGCGAAGGTGACATCGAGGATGCCGAGTCGATCGCGCCCGGCAACAAGGGTCAGCCAACTGCTGGCCGCGCCCGAACAACACCGTCGCCGACGTGTCGCCCGGGCAGTCCGGGGTGCCCTCCGGAGGACTCCGTGCCGCGACTACGAGCGCCCGCCCGACGTCATGCCGGCGATCGAAAGTGCCGTTTAGGGCCAATGCCGTTCAGTTTGCGGGTTGGATGGTGATGGTGGGTGGTCCGGCTCTGGGTTGTGGCCAGGTTCGGTGTCGGGCTCGCTTGACGTGCCACTTGGGCATCTTGCGTTTGATCAGGCGCGGGCTGGATCGTCGGCGCCGGTGCGGGTTGAGCCGGGTGGCGAGCATGGCGAGTGCCCGGGCCCAGAGCCGGTCAAGGTGCAGAGGGGGAAAAATCGCGCGCCTGTGAGATCGAGCGGCGCGCGATGCGAAGGGCAGCGGTGAAGCTGACCCGGTCAGTGTCGACCTCGGCGGTGTCAGCGGCTTGGAACATCAGGGTGCGGATCGCGTAGTGGCAGCACAGATGCCCCCAGATCTCTTGCAGCACCAGCGGCGGCGACTTCGAGCGCAACACCACATGTGAGCCACGCTGATGAGTCTTCAACTCGCCGAACGCGGTTTCGATCTCCCAACGCTGCGCGTACGCGCCAGCCAGTTCGGTCGCGGTCGCCTCGTTGGGGTCGAGGATCGTGGTGAACAACCGGTACACGGTGTCGTTGGACCGGCCGTCGTCGATCGTGTACTCGATCACCCGGATCATCAACGCCTCGGTGTCGCGACCGGCGTTGCCCGACAAGCGGAACTCGGCCAACCACGTCCCGTCGTCGAGGGTCTCGACATGGCGTGGCTTCATGTCCGACTTGGCGCGCCACAACAGATCCGCCCCCGTCGCCTGGGCCCGCTGCCACAACGGGAACCCACAGAACCCGCGATCCGCCAACGCCAGCATCCCCGGCTCGAGCCGGTCACACAACGCCGTCGCCAACGTGTTCTCCCCGGTCGTGTAGGCGCCGATCTCGGCGTCGATGATCGCCCGGGTGCCGCACTCACCCACCGCCACCACCCGGGCCTGAGGAAACGCAGAGCGCTCTCCTTTGTTGACACCCGGGCGGCCGAAGAACTCGTCGTTGGCCTCGGTGTCGGCCACGTCCAACGTCGTGCCATCGATCGCCACCAGCCGCCGACCCGCCAACCAACACCCCAGCGACTCTGGTGTCGCCAACGGTCGAGCGACCCGCCGGAACAACATCTCCACCGGCTCGAACCCCAACCGCTCACGCGCTTGGAAGATCGCCGACTTCGACGGCAACTTCACCGGCACCGACTCGACATCAACCCACGACAAACCGTCGGTCAGCAACCCCATCACATCCTCATACGACCCATCCGAGTGCAACGCCATCCCGACCGCGAAGTACGCCATCGTGCGAGCCGGCAACGACCGATGCCGCTGCTCGGTCCGCCCGCACTCGGCGATCATCTCATCCACGACATTGGGCGGGAACACCCGCGTCAACAACCCGACCGACACCAGATCCGACAGACGGCGCTCCGACTTCGGCTTCACCCAACCAGCACGAGCCATCCACCCAAACTACACCGCCGTAGTTCTAACTGAACGGCATTGCGTTTAGGGCGGGCCGTGCCCGCCAGCGGATGGGCGAGTACGGGCGTGCGAGGACCCGCGAGGACGAACTCGCTTTGGGGAGGCGGCGGATTGGCGATCCCATTGACGTTCACGTGCGTGTGAACGATGATTTGCTGCCACGACGATACGCAAGGGGAGTATTGTGAAGCTTCGCATCGCGCTCATGACGGCTGTACTGTTCGCCCTTGGGGCTGCGCACGCGGCAGCCGATTCGTCCGTTGCGCGATTCAAGACCAACGGGTACGCGTACGCCCTATTTGGGGATTGCCCCGACGAAGAAATCATCTCGCCTGGCACGGTCTGCCGCGAGACTTTCGTTCAACTATTCAACGAGAGCGTCGCAATCGACGGTGGCGGGCTTGCGCCTCCTAAGACACCCTGGAGCCTGTTCGTTTACCAATCGACTCTGACCCTCGTTGAACCTGGCGAACCGCCAGTTGAGAGCGATGTGCGTTGGGGCTTCACCAACATAGAGTCGTCGAATGTCACATACGACCGCGAGCACCTCAATTTTGCATCGGTCAACGACGCCGTCGTCGCAATGTCAGACGGACGCGAGGCTGTCTTGGCGCTTGAGTGGCGCGCCATCTCCGATCGATACGTATACGGCAACGATGGACCCGCTCTTGACGATTTTGGTTTGGTTCGTCATGCGGTTGACCGATGTTCGACGCTTGTAAACCAAGGACACCAGAAGTTTCGTACTGCGTCTGCGTACGGAACCTTCGATGGCGCTCCAGTACATACCTACTTCAGCTTCCCGTCCGGCTATGTATCTTTCAATCAGTTCGTTTCCATCGACGTCAAACACGGACCGACATGTGGATGACCGGTCCGGCGGACCAACGTACGGAACCACTGATGGGCTGAACTGTTGCATCGTCGCGGGCCAAGCGGTGTCCACGTCAGAACCGCGGAGGCGCAATCAATTGCGCTCGCTCGTAACCGGCATTCCGATAGCAAGACCATCGAAGTGGCCCGCACATGTCACAAGAGCACAGAATCTCGGTGTCGGATCGACAACGACCACTCGATCGCGGCCCTATTGCAGTGCTTGATGATCACGCCGCCTGCTGAGGGTGCCTTCTCGGTTGCACAGCACCTACGAGGTCCGCGCTCCAACTCCGGCGGGGTCACCCCGCCGCACGCCAGCGTGCCCAGATGTACCTCGAGCTTCAGATCTCCGCGATGAGGAGGAGTACCCGCGCCAACCGCGTGAGGGCGGAGTCGAACACGCTCTCCACTGGAAGTGGTGCGGCGTCAGACCTCGTACCAGGCGTCGACCGACCGGACGATCTCGTCGGTGGTCCACGTGGCTTCCAACGAGGCGAGGACATTGGAGATCTCGTCGGCTGACGGCACCAACTCCTCGGTCGGCGCGTCGAGGTCGTGAGAGGATCCGACCTCGGTGTAGACGGTGTAGACGGTGTCGACGTGCAAGATGCGACAGTTCCGACGCTGCAGCAGGTGTTCGAAGAAGCGTCGGTAGGTGGTCGGGTCGTACTCGTCGGCGGCCGCGGTGTCGTCGCCGTAGACCAGGCCCAGTTCGGCTGCCTTGCGGCGAGTGTCGGTCCAGACCTGGCGCAGAATGTTCATCGGTGCATCTCGCGCCTCGTCGGCGTGCAGGAGGCTCGAGATCGAACCCTGACGCTTCGATTCGAGCACGCGACGAACCTCGGTGGTGGGGACCGGCACGAGGAACCGGGTCAGGTCACCGGCCAGCAGCGGTTCGATGTCGTCGTCGTGGACGTGGACCAATTCCGCGAAGCGATTGCCGCTGATCGGCAGTTCCCCGATCAGCACATGGTCGGACCCCGGGAACTCGGCGTGCCATCGGGCGATCGCCTGACGCGCCCAGCGACCGGCAGCCTTGCGGACGACCGGGTGAGTGACTCCGTCGGTGTCGGGGTATCGCTGCAGCACGGCGTCGGTCTCGAACGTTGGGCGTACGGCGTCCCACCGCAGGAGGTGGACCCGCTTCCCGGCCCGGGTGGCGAGCAGGGCCTGCTCCCGCACGAACAGCGACTTTCCGGCACCGGGGAGACCGGCGAAGAAGATCGAGCGGCAGTTCGCGAGGGCGTCGGCCAGCTCGGCACCGATCGGTGAATCACTGGGGAAGATGACATTGCCGGGCAAGGCCCACGATCCTACGGCAGGGTGGCTGTGCCGGAGCACAATGGTCACGACGACGCGGTCGTCGGCCCGCGGTCTCGCACGATCCGACCAATGCTCTTGACACGCAGATCCGGCAATCTGAGCGGCTGTCGACATTACGCTGCCGCATGCCAGTGTGCTCTCATCCGAGCACGGCGTTCGTGACCCCGTTGCAGCCGTAGCGCAGACATTTCTCTGCCCTGATCACGCCGCCGCTAGGGCGCCGGCTCGCTCGCGTGCGAGTTTCGCCTGGTGCTCGATGTCGTCGGGGTCTTCCTCGCTCGGGAACGTTGGTGGACGAACCCCGACGGGGAGCATGATCGTGCCGTCTGCTCGAACGGTGTAGGGACGGCCGTTCGAGGCCCGTCTCGATCGCCATCGGCGCTTGGACTTGTCGACGTTGTGGCTGCCACAGCGGACCCTCGAGTTGTGCTGGTCGGTTTGCCCGCCGTCGGTCCATTCATCGGCGTGGTCGACATCGCACAGATCGGCGGGGAGCTCGCAGCCGGGATGCTCGCACCGGAGCACCAGCAACCTGGCCGCCTCGCGAGCTGGGCCTTCGAACAGCCGGCGCCGGCGACCCAGGTCGATCGCCACCCCGGCGCCGTCGACGACCAGGCGGCGTAGGTGGCCGGCCAGTGCCGCTCGCAGCACGTCGTGCGGATGCAGCGTCACCCCGGAGCTCGTTTCGCAACGGAAGTCCTCCAGCGACTTCGATGAACCCACCAGCTCGTCGAGCAGATCGGACGGTCGGGCGAGACCCGTGAACGGGTCGATCGGCCGGCCATCGAGCGAAGTGGCCGGAGCGAGCCCCGACTCGGCCAGCACCCGCGCCCACGTCGCGGCGTCGACGACCACGTTGACGAGTGGGTCGCCGGTCGAACCGAAGCCTTCTGCGCCGGCAGCGCGCTGGAAGATCGCGACGAGGGCATCGAAGCGTCGCTGTCCGGCGGTGCGCGCAAGAGGGTGCTGCTCGGCGGCGTCGCCGAACTCGGAACGGCGCGCCTCGACATCGGCCCGGTACTCGGCCTCGGCAAACCGCTGATGGATCGCCATGAGTTCGGCTGCGGTGAGCCCCTCGCCGCCGTGGGCCGTGATGTCGACCATGCCGCCGACATGGGTCACGTGCGCATCGCGATGCTCGATCGCATCGTCGCGCTCGTCGTGCGCTCCGTCTTCGTCGGCTTGGGCCACGAACCGGTCGACGCACTGGACCCAGTCGCTGTACGGCAAATGCTCGGCATGGTCGAGGAGGATGGGGGCGAACTCGGACAGTCGGTCGCGTACCCGACAGTTGCCGTTGACGACGGCGAAGCGGGTGATCTGCGAGTCGCCAATCCGGCCGGCGAGCCAGGCCTCGCCGAGCCCGTCGATCTCGTCGACGGCGTGTGCCTGTGCCCGCAGGCGGCCGGCGACGGTGCTCGAGCAGTTGAGTGTTGCTCGCAGGTACGAGTTGATCGTGCGGTGACCATCGAGGGCACCGAGCTGTCGGTTCTCGGCGATCTTGATGGCTGCAGCGAACTCGGCGTCGAGCCGACGGCGTTCGAGGGCGATCTCGCGAATTCGGTCGTCGAGCGCCCCGTCGGGGAGCCCCATCAGACCTTCCAGGAGATTGCTGAACATGTCGCCATCGTATCAAACATACGTTCGATTGCAAGTCCTTGACCTGGGATGATGCCACCGTTGTGGTGTCGAGCGACGCATGCGCCCAGGGTCCCCTGAGGGCGGTCCACGACGCGCGCTCGGGCGACTGGTGGATCGTCATGTCGGGGCCTACCGAGCTGATTTCGACGGCCGACACGGTGAGCGCGGCAGTGCTCTCGGATCATCGAAGAAATCCCCGAAATTTCTTCGCAGCGTCGCGGGCCGCTCGCATGCCGACCGTTTGTCCGGTCGCTCAGTCCTCGGGTGACGGCGCTGCCGGCGCCGGAGCGTCGCCCCACCCCTCGGTGACCATGAGCTCGCCCGTGTCGTCGCGCTCGATCGAATGGTTGGTCAACGCGTCGAGCCCGGCCAGCGGTACTCGGCGGTCTCGCGTCTGGCGGATCCGCCGGCCCATTCCGACGGCCGTGGCGGGCAGGTAGAACACCCGCCCGGCGAGCGCGACCTCGTTCCAGGGCTTGGCGCGGATCGGCGCGCGCCATTGGATGATGCGCACGGTGAGGAAACACCCGATGGTGACGTGCACGCCGACCACCGTCCAGGCGAACCCGCTGTTGCCCGTGACGCTCATGACCACCGACCCGATGAACGGCCCGGCGAACGCCCCGGCGCCGAACAGCACGACGAGCTGCGACGCAGCTGCGGTGAGCTTGTCGCTGGGCACCCAGTCGTTGGTGTAGGCGCCGGCGATCGAGTAGAGCGGGAAGGTGGTGCCCCCGATCAGCACCATCGCCCCCATGCTCGCCCACGAGCCCACGTCTGCGATGACCAGCATCACGCCGGCAGCCGCTGCGGTGAATGCCGCCAATGCTCCGACCGCACGCCGGTCGATGTCGTCGGACGCAGCGGAGATCGGCAGCTGGAACAGCAGGCTGCCGACGGTGGGTAGGGCGACGAAGACGCCGATCTCGTGGCGCGCCAGGCCGCCGCGTGTCGCGTAGACCGCGGCGAGGCCCAGGAACGCTCCGTGGGCGATGCCGACCAGGATCGATGTCACCACGCCGGTCGGCACGATTGCGAACAGCTCTCGCATCGTCATGCGGCTGGGCGACGTCACGATCGGAGGTGCCGCTTCCTCCGACAAAGCGACCGGGCTCACGGCCAGCGAGATGACGATTGCAGCGATCCCGAACGCAGTCAGCGTCGTCGGGTCGATCACGCTGACGCTGACTTGGCCGACGCCGAACGCCACGATGGTCACCATCGAGTACAAGCTGAGGATGCGACCACGGTTGGCGTTGGTCACGAGGTGGTTCAGCCACGACTCCGCAACGACGTACTGCCCGGCAAGGCAGGCACCGGCCACGAAGCGGACGGCGATCCACGCCCACGGGCTGACGACGATGCCGGCGAACAGGATCGAGGCGGCGAGGATCGAGGCGAACGCCGTGTAGACGCGGATGTGGCCGACGGACGCCAGGGCAGCAAGTGCCATGCGTGATCCGATCAGGAAACCCAGGTAGTACGCAGCGGCCACGAGTCCGATCGCAAGGGTGGGGAAGCCCTCGAGCTCACTGCGGATACCGATGATCGTGGCGAACAGCCCGGCGCCGCTGAGCATCAACCCGAGCCCGACGAACAGCGCCCAGGTCGCCCAGGCCAGCGAGTGGGTGAGTGGCCCACCGGTCCCGGCGCCTGCCTCGGCCGAGTGCGTCGCTACGTTGGGTGCTCTACTGGCATCATCACCGTTGTCGTCGACCGCGTGCGCGCCGTTCACGGCGCGTGACACTATCCCTTTCGCCGGTTCCGGCTGGTTGACCGTATTGTGGACCTGTTCCGCATTGTGGAATGCTGGACGACGAAGGAGTCGGGGTCATGTCGAAGGTGCAGTCGGTCGAGCGGGCCTTCACCGTGCTGCGGTGCCTCGCGAGCGGGCCCGCCGGCGTCTCCGATATCGCCGAACGCGTCGAACTCCCCAAGAGCACGGTCTCGCGCCTGTTGGGCACGCTCGTCGAACTCGGTGCCGTCGAGCAGAGCGAGGTGCTCGGGGTGTATGCCCTGGGCGAGCTGATCATCGAGTTGTCGGCATCGGCCAGCCCCGGACGCAATCTCGTGTCGCTGGCTCGCCCGCACCTGGTCGAGTTGGTCGAGCAGATCGACGAGGCAGCCGGGCTCGGTCTGCTCGACGGGAACAAGGTCTATTACCTCGACCAGGTCGACGGCCATCACGAGGTGCAGGTTCGCGACTGGACGGGCGAGAGCGTGGATGCGCACGTCGTTTCCTCGGGGCTGGTGATGATGGCGTACGCATCGAACGAAGCCCGAGAACGGTTCCTCTCCGGGCCGCTTGAGGCGTGGACCGACAACTCGATCACCGACCCGACGCTGGTGCGCCATCGCCTCGACGGGATTCGCCGTGCCGGATTCGTGTGGGTGTACGAAGAGATGTCGGAGGGTCTCAACTCGGTGGCCGCACCGATCGTCAATCCTGCCGGCATGGTGATCGGCGCGATCCACGCTCACGGACCGTCGTATCGGTTCCCGGCGCCGGGAGCTGCGGCAGAGATCGCGGACGCGGTGGTCGAAACGGCACAGACGATCTCCGATCGGCTGGCCGGGCGTCATCGACTCGGCTCCGAGGGGTGACGTAGGCCGTGCGCCGTGGTAGTGTTCCACGATGCGGACACGTTCCGCATCATGGAAACCTGAGCCCGCCGGTTTTCCGGTAGGACTCCCCAGCTGCATCCCACGGGGGAACAACGTGAGTGACGACGACTACGAGGAGATCGACCTCGCCACGCTGCCTGACGACGAACTCGTGAAGCAGATGCACGACGATCTGTACGACGGCATGGCCAGCGAGATCGTGGAGGGCACGACGATCCTGCTCGATCGCAACTGGGGCGCCGACAAGGTGCTCAACGAGGCCCTCGTCGAAGGCATGCGGATCGTCGGTATCGATTTCCGCGACGGCATCTTGTTCGTCCCGGAGGTGCTGCTGGCCGCGAACGCGATGAAGGCAGGGATGGAACTCCTCCGGCCACTGTTGGCGGAGACCGGTGCCGAACCGATCGGCAAGATCGTGATCGGTACGGTGAAGGGCGACATCCACGACATCGGCAAGAACCTGACGGCGATGATGATGGAAGGCGCCGGCTTCGAAGTCGTCGATCTCGGCATCAACTGCGACGTCGACAAGTACCTCGCGGCGCTCGAGGAGCACCAGCCCGACATCCTGGGCATGTCGGCGCTGCTCACCACGACGATGCCGTACATGAAGGTCGTCGTCGACACGTTGACCGAGAAGCAGCTGCGCGACAAGTTCATCGTGCTCGTCGGCGGCGCACCGCTCAACGAGGAGTTCGGCGAGGCAGTCGGCGCCGACGCCTACTGCCGGGACGCCGCCGTCGCAGCGGAAACGGCGAAGGAACTCGTCAGCGCTCGCCGAGGCCTGCGCCGCGCGGAACCTGCGGGGCCCTCGGTCCAGTGAGCAAGCCGCTCCTGTTGGCGTGTGGCGCGCTGGTTCGCGAGCTGCGTGCCGTGTTGGAGCAAGACGGACTCACCGACGCGGTCGAGGTCGTCTACCTGCCCGCCCCGCTGCACAATCATCCCGAGCGGATCGTGCCCGAGATCGAGGCTCGCTTGGCCGACGTCGAACCCGACCGTCAGATCTTCCTGGGCTACGCCGATTGCGGCACCGGAGGGCTGCTCGATGCCTTCATCGAGCACACCGACCGCCAGGTCTCGCGGCTGCCGGGTGATCACTGCTACGAGTTCTTCGCCGGCTCCGAACGTTTCGCGGCGTTACACGCCGAAGAGTTCGGCACCTTCTACCTGACCGACTTCCTGGCCAAGCACTTCACGGCATTGATCTGGCAGGGTCTCGGCATCGAGCAGCACCCCGAGTTGCGAGACATGTACTTCGGCAACTATCGCCGCGTGGTGCTGTTGTCGCAGAGCGACGACCCGGAACTCGTCGAGGCCGGTCGTGCCGCCGCAGCGATGCTCGGACTCGAGTTCAGCCACGAGCCGACCGGGCTCGAACCGTTCGCTCGCCCGGTACGGGTCGCACTCGGCTCGGCCATCAACGGCACGGTGATGAGCTGATGGGCCGCCGCACGAGTGGCGCCCAGACGCTGGTCACGATCTATTGGCGCGACATCCCGGCTCAGGTGAACGGCCAGGCCGGACGCGAACGCCACCAGGTCGTGTTGTCGGGCAAGTTCCAACGCGCCATCGATCGTGCCAAGCGCAAGGCGAACATCTACACGGCCCAGGAGGACATCGCCCAGTGGCGGCGCGAAAGCGTCGTCTGCGAAGGCGACCTGGCCGCTGCGGCCGAGCTGGAGGCGAGTCGTATCGAGACGAGCTACTCGCGTGAGTACCTCGGCAAGCTGGCATACGCCGGAGGATTCGTCGCCGACATCGACGATTCCGACGTCGACCGGGCGGCGCTGCTCGCCCTCGAGGAACTCGAAGACGACGACGAGACGGGCGCGAGCGACACAGGCATGCGCGATACCGAGACGGAGGAACGATGACGGAGACACGCTTGAGTTCGGCGAACAAGGAGGTCGTGATCGGGTTCGGTCGCCCCTTCGTGATGATCGGCGAACGCATCAACCCCACCGGCCGCAAGCTGCTGGCAGAAGAGATGAAGGCCGGCGACTTCAGCCGGGTCGAAGCGGACGCCATCGCGCAGGTCGAGGCCGGCGCCCACATGCTCGACGTGAACGCCGGCATCCCGCTCGCCGACGAACCGGCCATGTTGGCGCGGGCGATACAGCTGGTGCAGGCCATCACCGATGTGCCGCTGTCGATCGACTCCTCGATCATCGAGGCGCTCGAAGCAGGCTTGTCGGTGTACCAGGGCAAGCCGCTCGTGAACTCGGTCACCGGTGAGGACGAGGTGCTCGAGCGTGTGCTGCCGTTGGTCGCCAAGTACGGCGCCGCCGTCGTGGCGATCTCGAACGACGAGACGGGCATCTCCGAGGATCCGAATGTTCGGTTCGCTGTCGCCGAGAAGATCGTGCACCGCGCCGCCGACCACGGCATCCCCGCCAGCGACATCGTGGTCGACCCGCTCGTGATGCCGATCGGAGCGATGGGTACCGCCGGTCAACAGGCTTTCGCGCTGTTGCGCCGGCTGCGCGAGGAGTTGAAGGTCAACACCACCTGTGGCGCCTCCAACGTCAGTTTCGGTCTGCCGAATCGGCACCAGGTGACCGGCACGTTCCTGTCGATGGCGATCGCTTCCGGGATGACGTCGGCGATCATGAACCCGTTGCATGCCGAGGTGAAGTCGGCGGTCATGGCCGCCGACGTCCTGATGGGCACCGACCGTGATTGCGCAGCTTGGATCCGTGCCAATCGCGACCCGAATGCCCCCGCCGGCGAGGGTGCACGCGGTGGCCGCGAAGGCCGTCGTCGGCGACCGGCCGGGTGATCCGATCCTCGTGGGCGATCACCGGATCGTCTTCACGCCGTCGGGTCTGAACGGCACCGTCGAGCACGGCACCACCGTGCTCGAAGCGGCGCGCCTTCTGGGGGCCGATCTCGACACGGTGTGTGGCGGCCGCGGCATCTGTGGGCGCTGCCAGGTGGCACCGAGTGTGGGTTCGTTCGCGAAGTGGGGTCTCACGGTCGGTGCCGATGCGCTCGGTCCGTCGGCCCCGATCGAAACCGACTATCGCGGCGCCCGCGACCTCGTTCCCGGTCAGCGGCTCGGTTGCGCGGCGACCGTCTGCGGTGACGTCGTGATCGACATCCCTCAGGCCAGCCAGGTGCACAAGCAGGTCGTCCGCAAGGACCTCGATCTGCCGCCGGTCACGATCGACCCCTCGTTCACGCTCTGGTATGTCGAAGTCCCGGCGGCAGAACTCGGCGACGAGGCGAGCGCCGCCGGATCGGTCGCCAGAGCCGTCGCCGAGCAGCACGGGCGCACCGAACCATTCGTGCCGTTCGGTTCGCTCGCCTCGCTCCAGCCCGTCCTCGCCCGCTCCGGCGGCAAGGTCACGGTCGCGATCGACGAACTCGATTGGGTCGTCGCGATCTGGCCCGGTTTCGTCGACCGGGCGCTCGGCGTCGCCATCGACATCGGGTCGACGACGATCGCCGGACATCTCTGTGACGTGACGACTGGCGAGGTGCTCGCATCGGCGGGGCGCATGAACCCCCAGATTCGCTACGGCGAGGACCTGATGAGTCGGGTGTCGTACGTGATGATGAATCCCGGCGGCGACCGCACCCTGACCGAGGCCGTCCGCACGGCGCTCGACGGCTTGATCGGAGACCTCGTCGACCAGGTCGAGTCGTTCCGGGAAGATGTGCTCGAGATCGTGCTCGTCGGCAACCCGATCATGCACCACGTGCTGCTCGGGATCGACCCGACGCCGCTCGGTCAGGCGCCGTTCACCCTCGCCACCAACCGGGCGATCACGACGCGGGCCTCCGACCTGGATCTCGTCGGACCGAATGCCCGCTGCTACGTCGGGCCGTGCATAGCGGGCCACGTCGGGGCCGACACCGCGGCAGCGATTCTCGCCGAGGGTCCACACCGCTCGGTGGGCATGCAGCTGCTCGTCGACATCGGCACGAACGCCGAGATCGTGCTCGGTAACACCGAGCGCCAGTTCGCGGCCTCGAGCCCCACCGGGCCGGCCTTCGAAGGTGCACAGATCAGCAGCGGCCAGCGGGCCACGGCGGGCGCGATCGAGGGCGTCCGGATCGACCCCGAAACGCTCGAACCGCGTCTGAAGGTGATCGGCATCGACGTCTGGAGCGACGACCCTGGGTTCGACACCGCGCTCGCCGACATCGGAATCTCGGGCATCTGCGGTTCTGGCATCATCGACGTCATCGCCGAGATGTTCCTCGCCGGCATCATCGACCGTGAGGGCGTCATCCGTGGCGAACTCGCCGATCGCACGCCGCGCATCGTGGTCCAGGACCGCACCTTCTCGTACGTGCTGCACGGCGAGGGAGTCGGACGAGTCGCGATCACCCAGAACGACGTGCGGGCGATCCAGCTGGCGAAAGCGGCGCTGCGCGCCGGCATCGATCTGCTGATCGAGCGCGCCGGCAACCCACCGATCGACGACATACGGCTCGCGGGCGCGTTCGGTGCCCACATCGACCCGCTGCGGGCGATGGTGCTCGGGCTGGTGCCCGACTGCCCGCTGGCATCGGTGCACGCGGTGGGCAACGCGGCCGGCACCGGAGCGGTCCAGGCGTTGCTCTCGCGCTCCCTGCGCGCGGAGATGGAACGAGCCGCGCGGGAGGTGATCAAGATCGAGACCGCGATCGAGCCGCGTTTCCAGGAGTTGTTCGTGGCAGCGATGGCACTCCCGCACGCGACCGCTCCGATGCCGAACGTCGGCGCGCTCGTCACCCTTCCCCAACCAACCGAATCCGCAGACACCGGGGGCCGAGGCCGCCGCCGCCGAGGAGCACCAGCATGACCGACGAATCATCCGCACCGACTCGGGGTCGACGAGGGGGTGGCCGCGACGCCCGGCGCACGCTGCGCGCGGCCGGCGACACGTCCGCCAGCGCATTTCTGACTCGGACGTTGAAGCCATTCGAGATCGTCAGCGACGAGGGCCTCGAGATGCTCGAGCACAATGCCGACACGATTCTCGAGGTCGTCGGTGTCGAGATCCGCGACTACCCGTCGGCGATCGAGCGGTTCCGCAACGCCGGTGCCGACGTCGACGGCACACGTGTGCGATTCCCGCGCGGGATGTGCCGTCAGATCGTGCAAGCCTCCGCGCCGGCGATCTACACGCAGCACGGTCGCAACAGCGAACGCAACGTGCAGATCGGTGGAAATGCCACGGTCTTCGCGCCCAACTACGGGTCGCCGTTCGTGCACGACATCGATGCAGGGCGCAGGTACGCCACGCTGGCCGACTTCGAGAATTTCGTGAAGCTCACCTACATGTCGCCCTACCTGCACCACAGCGGCGGGACGGTGTGCGAGCCGGTCGACGTGCCGGTCAGCAAACGCCATCTCGACATGTTGTACAGCCATCTGCGCTACAGCGACAAACCGTTGATGGGGTCGGTGACGGCCGGCGAGCGAGCGTTCGACTCGGTCGAGATGACCCGTATCGCGTTCGGCGGCGACTTGCAGGACCGCACGGTGTTGACCAGCCTGATCAACGCATCGTCGCCGTTGGTCTGGGACGCCACGATGCTCGAGTCGGCCGAGGTCTACGCCACCCACAATCAGGCCTGCATCATGACGCCGTTCATCCTGGCGGGGGCGATGGCGCCGGCGACGTCGGCCGGAGTGGCGGCGCAGAGCCTCGCCGAAGCGTTGGCCGGCATGGCGTTCTGCCAACTCGTGCGCCCCGGTGCGCCGGTGATCCTCGGATCGTTCGCGAGCTCGATGTCGATGCAGAGCGGTGCTCCGACGTTCGGCACGCCCGAGCCGGCGATGGTGCTGTACACCATGGCTCAGCTCGCGCGTCGGCTCGGTGTGCCGTTCCGATCGGGAGGCTCGCTCTGTGCCTCGAAGCTGCCCGATGCGCAAGCGGCCTACGAGTCGGCGTCGACGTTGCAGCCCACGGTGCTGGGCGGCGTCAACTTCGTACTGCACGCGGCCGGCTGGCTCGAGGGCGGGCTGGCGATCGGATACGAGAAGTTCGTGCTGGACTGTGATCAGCTCGGCGCGATGGCGACGTTGGTCAAGGGAATCGATCTCAGCGACAACGGACAGGCGCTCGACGCCATCCTCGAGCACGAGCCCGGCATGCACTTCCTGGGCACGGCCCACACCCTCGCCAACTTCGAATCAGCGTTCTATCGATCGAACACCGCCGACAACAACAGCTACGAGCAGTGGCTGGAGGACGGTGCCCTCGATGCGGCTCAGCGCGCCAACAAGATCTGGAAGGAGCAGCTCGCCTCGTACCTGCCTCCGCCGATCGACGACGGTATCGATGCCGAACTACTCGACTACGTGGCTCGCCGCAAGGCCGAGCTGCCCGACGCATTCGCCTGACAAGGAGCCAGAGATGTTGAACGTGCTGAAGAAGTGGCGAGGTCGGGACGACGAGCCATCGAGCGTGGGCTATTCAGCCTCCATGCGCGATCTCGTCGCCGATCTGCACTACGAGATCGTGCCGATGAAATCGATCGATCAAGCGATCGAGGATCTGCCTGCCGGAGCCCACGTCTCGGTCACCTGCTCGCCGGCCAAGGGCATCGCCGCGACCCAGGAGTACACCGAGCAGCTGATCGAACTCGGCCATCGACCGGTGCCGCACTTCTCCGCCCGTCTGGTCGAGGGGCCCGAGCACGTGACCCGACTCGCGACCTGGCTGCGCGACCACAATGTGCCGGAGGTGTTCGTGATCGCCGGCGATGCTGCCGAACCGGCCGGCCCGTACGAGGGCGCGCTCCCGTTCATTCGCGACCTGCTCGCCGCCGACCCCGGCGTGGATCGGCTGGGCATCACCGGGTATCCCGATGGCCACGCCATGATCGACGACGCAGAGATCACGCGGCAGCTGCACGCCAAGCAGGCCGTGCTGGCCGAGGCGGGGGTCGGCGGTTGGGTGTCGACCCAGATGTGCTTCGACGAGGAGAAGATCCGTTCGTGGCTGGTCACCGAGCGGGCCGCCGGACTCGCCCTGCCCGTGCAGCTGGGCGTTCCCGGCGTGGTCGACCGCGCCCGCCTGATGACGATGGGCACGCGCCTCGGGATCGGCGCATCGATGCGGTATCTGGCCAAGAACCGCTCGACCGTGATGCACATGATGTCGCCGGGTGGTTTCGATCCGACCGACATGGTGGTCGCCTTTGCGGATGACGCGCAGCAGCTCGGCATCGAGGCACTGCATTCGTTCACGTTCAACTCCGTGGCCGACACCCGGGCGTGGCAGGAGACGATCGTCAACGGCGTAGTCGCGGAGTGAACGTGGCGCGAGTCGATGCGATCGTGATCGGGGCAGGGGTGATCGGTTCGTCGGTCGCCCTCGAGTTGGCGCGCGGCGGTCGACAGGTCGTGGTGGTCGACAAGGGGGCTGGCGCGGGGGCCGGGTCGACGAGTGCCTCGTCGTCGATCATCCGCTACAGCTACTCGACTCGAGACGCGATCCTCACCGCCTGGGAAGCAGCTCAGATGTGGTTCGACTGGGAACGTCACCTCGGCGTGGCCGACCCCGACGGGATGGCCCGTTTCGTCGAATCCGGCAACCTGATCTTCCGCACGACCGGCTACGACGGCGCGGCGATCATCCCATGGTGGGACGAGTTCGACATCCCCTACGAGGTGCTCGATGCGGCCACGCTGCGGCAGCGCTTTCCGCTGCTCGACGTCGGCAAGTACTACCCGCCGAAGCGGATCGACGACCCGGCTTTCGGCGACGACGCCGACGGTGAGCTGACCGCGCTCTACAGCCCGAACTGCGGCTTCATCGACGACCCGATGTTGTCGGCCAAGAACCTGGCGTACGCGGCCCGTCTGCACGGTGCCGAGTTCAGGTTCCGATCGGAGGTCGTGTCGATCGACCGCACCGACAACGCGGTGAGCGGCGTCACGCTTGCGTCGGGCGAGTCATTGGTGGCTCCCGTGGTCGTCAACGTGGGTGGGCCACATTCGAGTCTGATCAACAAGATGGCCGGTGTCACCGACGACATGACGATCCGCCATCGCGCTCTGCGCCAGGAAGTGTTCACGGCCCCGGCCCCGATCGGGCTGCGCTTGGAGGACGGCGCCCCGTTCGTCAGCGACCTCGACATCGGTCAATACTTCCGCCCCCAGATCGGTGGCACCTTGTTGATCGGCGGAGCCGAGCCAGAGTGCGACGAGCTGCACTGGGTCGATGATCCGGATACGAACTCCGAATACCCGACCGTCGAGGTGTGGGAGACGGCCATGATGCGCGTCGCCAGGCGTGTGCCCGACTTCGGCGTGCCCTCGCAACCGGTCGGGTTGGCCGCCCTGTACGACGCGAGCGACGACTGGGTGCCGATCTACGACCGCTCATCGCTACCCGGCTTCTTCATGGCGTGCGGCACCAGCGGCAACCAGTTCAAGAATGCGCCGATCGCCGGCCAGTACATGCGGTCGATCATCGATGCCACCATGGCCGGGCACGACCACGACGTCGATCCGGTGCAGTTCCGCGGCGAGTTCACCGGCGAGATGATCAACCTGGGGGCGTTCTCGCGTCGCAGGGACAAAGCGGTCACATCCGGCACCGTGATGGGCTGACACGAGCACGACGACAAAGGGGTAGGTATGGCGCGACGCGGGGGCGGGCGAGCAGCACGAGTCGAGGAGCGGACGGGGGTCGATTCCGGTCCGTCCGGACCGGCGTTCATCACACGCAAGGTGATGCCGCAGGACCTGATCGCGCCCGACGGGCTCGATCTGATCGAGGCCAAGGCCGACCAGATCCTGGCCGAGATCGGCATCGACATCAACGAGGAGCAGGATCGCGAGGAGTTTCGAGCCGCCGGCGCTTCGATCGATGGCACACGAGTGCGGTTCGAACCGGGGCTCGTGCGCGAGCTCGCGCAAACAGCGCCGCGCGAGTTCGTGCAACATGCACGGAACCCCGACAAGTCGGTCGTGATCGGCGGCAACAACGTCGTCATGGCACCGGCCTACGGTTCGCCGTTCGTGCGAGACCTCGCCGGAGGTCGTCGATACGCCTCCATCGAGGACTTCCGCAACTTCGTCAAGCTCACGTATACGACGCCGTGGCTGCATCACTCCGGCGGCACGATCTGCGAACCCGTCGACGTGCCCGTCAACAAGCGCCACTTCGACATGGTGTACACCCACATCAAGTACAACGACCAGGCGTTCATGGGATCGGTCACGATCCCCGAGCGTGCGCGCGACTCCGTCGAGATGGCGCGAATCCTGTTCGGGCGCGACTTTCTCGACGAGCACTGCGTGATCCTCGGCAACGTCAACGTCAACTCGCCACTGGTGTGGGACAACGCCATGACCGGTGCGATCCGCGCCTATGCCGAGGCCAACCAGGCTCCGGTGATCGTGCCCTTCATCCTCGGTGGTGCGATGGGCCCGGTCACCCTGGCGGGCGACATCGCTCAGGCCCATGCCGAGACCTTGGTCGGCGTCGCCCTGGCGCAGCTGATCCGTCCCGGCTGCCCGGTCATCTACGGGAACTTCTTGTCGTCGATGGCGCTGCGGTCGGGTTCGCCGACGTTCGGCACCCCCGAGCCGGCGATCGGTTCACTCGTCGTCGGCCAGCTGGCGCGTCGCGTCGGGTTGCCGTTGCGCTGCGCCGGCGCCTTCACGTCGTCGAAGGTGCCAGATGGCCAGGCGATGGCCGAATCGACGATGTCGATGATGTCGGCGATCCTGTGCGGCACGAACTTCATCTTGCACTCGGCGGGCTGGTTGGAGGGCGGCTTGGCGATGGGCTACGAGAAGTTCATGATGGACACCGATTTCTGCGGGGCGTTGCATCGCTATCTGGAGGGCGTCTCGCTCGAAGCGGACGAGTTCGCGATCGACGGCTTTCACGAGGTCGGTCCCGGCAAGCACTTCTTCGGGTCGCAACACACGCTGCGCCACTACGAGACGGCCTTCTACGACAGCACCACGGCCGACAACAACAGCTTCGAGCAGTGGCGTGATGCCGGTGAATCGACCACCGAGCAACGCGCCGCGGAGCGGGTCGCCGAAACGTTGGCCAACTATCAGGCCCCGCCGCTCGACGAGTCGATCGACGAGGCACTGCTCGACTACATCGGCCGCAAGAAAGCCTCGATGCCCGACATGTGGTACTGACCGGTGTTGTCGATGACCGCCCGCTGCCGGGTGGCGGTGACCGACACGCCGACCGGTCGGCCCGACATCGGGCGGAGCGAAGATCAGCCGGCACCCGGGACACCCATCGGTCGGGCATCGGCCGTGTACGAACGGAGTCGGCGGCATGCCTTTCCTGCTGGCGACGATTGTCGCGTTGGAGTTGGATGATCTACATGGAACACCGTGTGCAGGTACCGGCGCAGGACGAAGTCGATGAACGGCGTATCGAAGCAGCGGTCGGTCTTGCGCGCCGACTGGTCGACGAAGCTGCGGCGATCGACGCCCGGTCCGGCCGCCGCGCACGGCTGCGGCGTCGGCGGCTGCAAGCGCTCGTTCGCGACCCGAAGGCCGCTGACTTCACCGTGCGGTTGACCGACGAGGTGACTCGTATCCGTGTTGCGAGCAAGGCCGCCGAGTGCTTTGCGCAACTCGTGCAGGACGCTGATCTCTCGTCGTTCGCGCCGGTCGATCGACTTCTGCTCCGAGTCGGAGCTCGAGGCGCTCAGGTCGCCCCCCGTCTCGTGATGCCGCTCGTCACGAGGCGCCTCCGAAGCGAGTCGGCCGCGGTCATCCTCCCCGCAGAGGACCCGGCATTTGCCGATCACGTCGCCCGGCGTCGCTCGGAAGGGATTCGATGCAACGTCAACGTGCTCGGTGAGTCGATCGCAGGGACGGGCGAGGCGAGCCGTCGTCTCGCCATGGTGGTCGATCGGCTCCGGAGACCTGACGTCGACTATGTGTCGGTCAAGATCTCCTCGATCTGCGCCGACATCAGCACCCTTGCATTCACGGACACCATCGATCGGGTGGCTGAGCCGCTCCGGGTGCTGTTCCGCACGGCCGCGTCATTCGATCCGCCGAAGTTCGTCAACCTCGACATGGAGGAGTACCGCGACCTCGACCTGACGATCGCCGTGTTCCGTCGGGTCCTCGACGAGCCGGAGTTCGGCCACCTCGACGCGGGCATCGTGCTGCAGGCGTACCTTCCCGACGTGAGCGCGTCGGCTCGCGAGTTGGGCGAGTGGGCAGTTCGGCGCCTCCGGCAGCACGGAGGCCGGACGAAGATCCGCCTCGTCAAGGGCGCCAACCTCGCGATGGAGATCGTCGAAGCAGAGCTCAGAGGTTGGGACCCTGCGCCGTTCCCGTCCAAGGAGGACGTCGACGCCAACTACAAGGCCGTCCTGGACACACTGTGTGAGCAGGCCTTCGATGCCGCCGTCGGGGTCGGGGTGGCGAGCCACAATCTGTTCGATGTCGCGTGGGCGCTCGTGCTGCGCGATGAGATGGTCGCCGCAGGCCGTCCGGACCGACTCGAGATCGAGATGCTCGAAGGGATGGCGCCTTCACAATCGGAGGCGGTGCGGGACGCGGCGGGTGGTGTGATCCTGTACTCACCCGTCGTGAAGCGAAACGATTTCCCGGCCGCCATCGCGTATCTCGTGCGTCGGCTCGACGAGAACACGTCGCCCGACAACTTCCTGACCCACGTGTTCGACCTCGCCTCCGACGCGGCCCTGTTCGCCACCGAGACGGATCGCTTCCGAACCTCGGTGCGAGCGCGCCACCACGTCGATGAGCGCCCTCGACGACGTCAGGACCGTTCGCTCCCGCCCGTGTCGATCGCTCTGAGCACACCGTTCGAGAACACCTCGGACACGGATTGGACGCGGGCGGCCAACCGGGCCTGGATCGCCCGCTGCCTCGAGTCCGTCGACGGGGCGGGCGCTCGGACCGATGGGTCGGAGATCACCGTGGAGACCGTCGACGCTTGCATCGTCGCCGCAGTGGCAGCGCAAGGGACCTGGACGAAGCTGGACGTCAGCGCCCGCGCCGAGATCATCAACCGGGTCGGGGATGTGTTCGCAGCCCAACGTGGGCGCGTGCTGGCGACGATGGTCGACGATGCAGCGAAGACGATCGCGGAGGGCGATCCCGAGGTGTCGGAGGCCGTCGACTTCGCCCGCTTCTACGCCCGGGATGCGATACATCTCGCAAGGTTGAGCGGGGCGAGCCCTGTGCCCCGCGGCACGATCGTCGTGGCACCGCCATGGAACTTCCCGTTCGCGATCCCTGCCGGCGGAGTGCTGGCCGCGCTCGCTGCGGGGAGCACGGTGATCCTCAAGCCGGCGCCGCAGGTGGTGCGCACCGCCGCGTTGATCGCCGAGCTGTGCTGGGAGGCCGGCGTTCCTCGCGACGTGCTGCAATTCCTACCGGCACCCGATGGCGACGTCGGTCGGCGGCTGATCACCCATCCGGACGTCGATGCCGTCGTGTTGACGGGCGCGTACGAGACGGCGGAGATGTTTCATGTGTGGCGGCCGGAACTGCGCCTGCACGCCGAGACGAGCGGCAAGAACGCGATCGCGATCACCGCTACCGCAGATCTCGATCATGCCGTCGCCGACCTGGTGAGGTCGGCGTTCGGTCATGCGGGACAGAAGTGCTCGGCAGCGAGTCTGGCGATCATCGACGCGTCGTTGTACGACGACCCGGCAGTTCTCGAACGGATCCGGGATGCCGCAGCGACGCTGAGGATTGGGCCGCCTGGGCAGCCGGCGACCGATGTGGGTCCGTTGATCGACCCACCTGCCGGTGCACTGGAGCGCGCGCTCGGGACGCTCGAGCCCGGCGAAACTTGGCTGCTCGCTCCCGAGTGCCGTTCGGACGACCGGCGGCTCTGGTCCCCGGGGATCAGGATGGGGGTTCGACCCGGCTCGTGGTTCGCCAGGACGGAGTGTTTCGGACCGGTTCTCGGGCTCGTTCGCGCTGACGATCTCGACCACGCGATCGAGATCCAGAACGGCACCGGGTACGGCCTCACAGCGGGGATCCAGGCGTTGGATGCCGCCGAGATCCTGCGGTGGATGGATCGTGTCGAGGCCGGGAATCTCTACGTGAATCGTGGAACGACGGGCGCCATCGTGCGGCGGCAACCGTTCGGCGGCTGGAAGCGGTCGGCCGTCGGCCCGACCACCAAGGCCGGCGGGCCGAACTACGTCGCGAGCCTGAGTGCCTGGGTCGACGATCCCTCGATCGGTGTCGATCGAGTTGCAGACCGGTTCGGAGGCTGGATGCGAACGGTCGGGCGGGCCGAGGTCGACGTCACGGGTCTGGTCGCCGAACGCAATCTGTTCCGGTATCGGCCTCTCACGGGTGGCGTCGCGGTTCGGTACGGCGCCCGCACGTCAGATCGCGAGCGCGCGCTGATCGATCTCGCGATCCGCTCGACGGGGTGTCCCAACGTGATCTCGGATGTCGATGTCGAGCCAGACGCCGCGTTCGCTGCCAGGCTCGCGTCGCTCGGCGTCGACCGCGTTCGGCTCGTCGGGGCTCGCAGCAGCGAGGTCGACGACCTCGTGCTGCGCCGGTGTCACCAGGCCGGAGTGGCGGTCGACGACTCGCCACCTGTCGGTGCTCCCGAAGTCGAGTTGCCGCGATGGTTGCACGAGCAGGCGATCAGCATCACGTTGCACCGCCACGGACGCACGCCGCGCAGAGGCGGGAACCTTCACTGACCCACGGTGAGCGCCGACTCGACCGCCGACTAACTTGGTGCGGGTGCCGGCGCGACACGCGCGGCCACCGACCGGGAGGTACCGATGTCCGAAATTGCGTCGATCGGCGACATCAGCAGGGTGCATGCCGCGGAGCGGCCTGACAAGATCGCGCTCATCTGCGACGACAGATCGTGGACGTACGCCGAACTCGATCGTGAATCGAACCAGGTCGCCAACGCGCTGCTGGCGGCCGGGGTCGGCGCTCACGAGCGCGTCGCCTTCCTCGACAAGAACGCCCCCGAGTACTTCAGTTTCTTGATCGGGGCGGGGAAGATCAACGCCGTCACCGTGGCTGTGAACTGGCGCCTCGCACCACCGGAGATGGAATACATCCTGAACAACGCCGAGGCCAGGGTGCTGTTGATCGGCGCCGAGTTCCTCGGTCACCTCGCCAAGATGAACCTTGCGACCGTCACCACGATCGTCGTGCTCGGTGACAGCGATGATCACCAGTCGTACCAGGACTGGTTCGCCGCCCATCCGGACGACGATCCGGCTGTGCCCGCGGCCGTCGGCGACACGTGCTACCAGCTCTACACCTCCGGGACGACGGGGCTGCCCAAGGGCGTCGAGCTGACCAACGCCAACTTCTTCGGCATGATGGACTTCGCCTCGGGCGAGTGGTTCTTCGACCGCGACAGCGTCAACCTGGTTGCCATGCCGCTCTTCCACGTCGCCGGCAGCGGGTGGGGCGTGGTCGGCCTGTACAACGGCGGCACCAATGTGTTGATGCGTGACATCGACCCTGCCGCGATCCTCTCGCTGATCGAGCAGCACGGCATCACCAACGCCTTGCTGGTTCCGGCCGTCCTGCAGTTCTTGCTGATGATGCCGAACATCGACGAGGTCGACTTCTCCACGATGCGATGCATGGTCTACGGGGCGTCGCCGATCACCGAGCAGGTGCTGGTCGGCTCGATGCAGAAGATCGGGTGCAAATTCGTGCAGGCGTACGGCCTCACCGAGACCACCGGCGGCATCACGATCCTGCGTGCCCACGATCACGATCCGGGTGGACCCAAGGCGTACTTGCTGCGCTCGGCCGGCGAACCGTGGGGCGACGTCGAGTTACGGATCGTCGATGCCGCGACGATGACCGATCTGCCCGACGGCGAAGTCGGTGAGGTGTGGTGTCGCACCGCCCAGAACATGAAGGGCTACTGGGCCGACCCCGTGGCAACGGCCGAGGCGTTTCCGGAGGGACTTGGCGAAGACGGGCGCGGCTGGTTCCGAACCGGTGACGCCGGGTACCTGAAGGACGGCTATCTGTTCATCCACGACCGGGTGAAGGACATGATCGTGTCGGGTGGTGAGAACGTCTACCCGGCCGAGATCGAGAACGTGTTGATGAAGCACCCCGATGTGGCCGACGTCGCCGTGATCGGTGTGCCGCACGAGAGGTGGGGCGAGACGGTCAAGGCGATCATCACGCCGGCGGCCGGCGCCGACCCGACGGAGCAGGCGCTCATCGACTATTGCAAGGAGAACCTGGCCGGCTACAAGTGCCCGACCTCGGTCGAGCGGATGGACGCCATCCCGCGCAATCCCTCTGGCAAGGTGCTCAAGACCGAACTCCGCAAGCCGTATTGGGTGGGCCACGACCGCATGGTCAACTAGACCGCCTTGGGGGATCGCCGCCTATACGACGGCGCCGAACAGCGTGCCGATCAGCGCCGTGACGCCCATTGCCAACGCACCCCAGAAGGTGACCCGCACGGCTGCGGCGACGACCGGCGCGCCTCCTGCCCGCGCCCCGACCACGCCCAACACGGCGAGGAAGGCCAGCGCCGTGATCGCGACGAGGACGATCTGAGCGGTGCCGGTCGTCACCGCAGCGGCCAACAGCGGCAACGCGGCGCCGGCGGCGAACGTCGACGCCGACGTGAAGGCGGCCTGTACGGGCCGTGCCGCGGTCGCGTCGGAGATCCCCAATTCCTCGCGAGCGTGTGTCCCGAGGGCGTCGTGGGCACTGAGGCCTTCGGCAACACGCCGGGCGAGTTCGGCGTCGAGCCCGCGAGCCCGGTAGGTGGCGCTCAGCTCCTCGAGCTCGCGCTCGGGCTCGTCTCGCAGCTCCCGACGCTCGCGCCCGAGGTCGGCGGCTTCGGTATCGGCCTGCGAGCTGACCGACACGTACTCACCGGCCGCCATCGACATCGCGCCTGCGACCAACCCGGCCATCCCGGCGACGAGTACTTCGCTGCGCGATGCGCTCGATGCGGCGACTCCGATGATCAGGCTCGCCGTCGACACGATCCCGTCGTTCGCCCCCAGCACGGCGGCGCGCAACCAGCCGATTCGATGGGTCCGGTGCATCTCCTTGTGCGGCATGTGCCCATCATGATCGACGGGAGCGGGCAGACCAGTACACGTGGCTTCCACCGGGGCGCTGCGCACTAGCGTTGGAGCTCATGGCGCGGGATTCCAGCGATGACCACTGATCCGTTACTGGAGCCGTATCAGCTCAAGCATCTCGCACTGCGAAACCGTGTCTTCTCGTCGGCGCACGAACCGGCCTATTCCGAAGACGGGATGCCGAAGGACCGGTACCGGCTGTATCACGTCGAAAAGGCCAAGGGCGGCATCGGCCTCACGATGACGGCCGGCTCGGCGGTCGTCGCGCCCGACAGCCCACCGGCGTTCGGCAATCTGCACGCCTACGACGACGAGATCGTGCCGTGGATCCGCCGGTTGACCGACGACGTCCACGAGCACGGTGCGGCGTGCATGATCCAGATCACCCACCTCGGTCGTCGCAGCGGCTGGGGGCAGGACGACTGGTTGCCGATCGTGTCGGCCTCGGCCCTGCGCGAGCCGGCCCACCGTGGCATCCCGAAGCCGGCCGAGGACTGGGACATCGAGCGCATCGTTGCCCAATACGCCGACGCCGCCGAGCGGATGCAATCCGGTGGGATGGACGGTGTCGAGATCGAGGCCTACGGGCACCTGTTCGACCAGTTCCTGTCGCCGCTCACCAATCGCCGAACCGACGAATGGGGCGGCGACGACGAGCGTCGGCTGCGGTTCGGGTGGGATGTGATGACCGCGATCCGAGAGCGGGTCGGGCCGGAGTTCATCGTCGGGATCCGGATGGTGATCGACGAGACCTTGCCGGGTGGGATCGACACGCCGCGCGGACTCGACGTGCTCGAGCGATTCGAGCAGGCCGGCTTGATCGACTTCATCAACGTCATCCGCGGCCACATCGAGAACGAGGCGGCGCTCACCGAGGTGATCCCGATCCACGGCATGCCGTCGGTGCCGCACCTCGATTTCGCCGGCATGGTGCGCGAGCACACCGGCCTCACGGTGATGCACGCCGCCAAGATCGACGAGGTCGCTTCGGCGCGACACGCGATCCGGGAAGGCAAGCTCGACCTGGTGGGCATGACCAGGGCCCACCTCGCCGATCCGCACATCGTGCGCAAGATCATCGAGGGCCGCGAGACCGAGATCCGTCCGTGCGTCGGTGCCACCTACTGCCTCGATCGGATCTACGAAGCCGGTGAGGCGCTGTGCATCCACAACGCCGCCACCAGTCGCGAGCAGACGATGCCGCACGACATCGGTCGGGCACCGCAGGCTCGGCGGATCGTGATCGTCGGCGCCGGCCCGGCCGGTCTCGAGGCCGCGAGGGTGGCCGGCGAGCGCGGGCACAGCGTCACGGTGCTCGAAGCGATGCCGTGGGCCGGCGGGCAGATCAATCTCGCCGTGCGCAACCCGCGCCGCAAGGATCTGCAGGGGATCATCGACTGGCGGGTGGCCGAATGTGAGCGTCTCGGCGTCGATGTCCGTTACGACACATACGCCGACGGCGAACTCGTGGCGGAGTTCGAACCCGATGTGGTGATCATCGCCACGGGTGGCCAACCACAACTTCCCGAACTGGAGGAGGGTGCCGATCGGCTCGTGACGAGCTGGGACGTGCTCGGGGGTGACGTGACACCCACCGGCGACGTGCTGTTCTTCGACGACAACGGCACCCATTCCGCCCTGTCGGCCGCCGAGATGATCGCGTGGTCGGGGGCGAACCTCGAGATCGTCACGCCCGAGCGGATGTTCGGGATCGAGGTCGGTGGCATGAACCATGTGCCGTATGCCCGCGCGTTCAACGAGACCGACACGCGGATCACACTCCACCAGCGGGTGCTCGGTGTCCGCCCCGAGAACGGTCGTCTGTGCGTCGAGCTCGGGAGCGACCACACCGGCCATCGATCGGTGCGGCACGTCGACTGGGTCGTCACCGACCACGGCACGGCGGCGCTCGCCGACGTGTACTTCGAACTCAAGGACTTCTCGTCGAATCTCGGTGCGGTCGACTACGGGGCATTGATCGAGGGGTGTCGGCAAGACCTCGTCCGCAACCCGAAGGGCGAGTTCCAGCTGTTCCGCATCGGAGACGCCGTCAGCAGTCGCAACATCCACGCCGCGGTCTACGACGCGCTGCGGCTGATGAAGGACCTCTGACCACGGGTGTTGCCACTGCACGGAGACCTGGTCAGCCTTCGGCCCGCGGCCAAGGCTGACGTTGACGCACTGGTGAGGATCCGTGAGACGCAGGAGGTTCGCAGCCGCTGGCGTGGGGACGATGTCGAAGCCGAGGTGCGCCGGGCGATCGATGAGAAGGGGATTCGACTACTGGTGATCGCCGACGCTTCGGGTCGTGTCGTCGGTGCCATCCAATGGGAGGCCGAAGACGACCCCGACTACGTGCATGCCGGCGTCGACATCTACCTGGATCCCGACGTGCACGATCAAGGATTCGGTGCCGACGCGGTGCGTACGCTGGCCCGTTACCTGTTCGATGTCGAAGGTCATCACCGGTTGGTCATCGATCCGGCCGCGGACAATGTCGCCGCCATCCGATGTTACGAGAAGGTCGGTTTCAAGAAGGTCGGCGTGATGCGCCAGTACGAGCGTGGCGCCGACGGCACCTTCCACGACGGTCTGCTGATGGATCTGCTCCGCTCCGATCTGGCGTGAGCAGGCGCTCGGCCCAGGTCATCTCGCGGTCGCTGTTCGTCACCCCGGGCAACGACCGAGCACCCGTTGCGCGGCGCGGAAGTGCGGCGTGTCGGCCCCCTCCGTGAACCATTCCACGATCGGCCCCAGTACCGAGCGCGCCTCCGAGCATCTCCCGCCGTCGCACAACAGTTCGGCGAGGGCGGTCGCCGCCCGCAGGTGCGGGCCGCGGGCTTCGAACTCGATGGCGACCTCGATCGCCTGTCGGAAGTGGCGCTCGGCCTCTTCGCCGTTGCCGGCGGCTCGAAGGACCAGGCCGCGCATGAACGCCAGGGAGACCTCCGCGATCCGTTCCTCGCCGGTGGCCAACCGGCGTTCGACCTCGTCGAGCACCTCGCTGGCCGCATCGAGCTGCCCGTTTCTCGTCAGCATCTCGGCCAGAGCCGTTCGGATCCATGTCACAAAGGCGTCGGTCCCCAGCGCGGACCAGCCGGCGAGGCCGTCTCTCATCTCGGCCAGCCCTGTGTCGAGGTCACCCGTCATGGCGCGACCCTGTCCGGCGTGGAGGCGGGCGGCGGCACGATAGAAGCTGAAGTCTTCCCGATCGGCCAGCCCGCCGGCCTCTTCTGCGGCAGCGATCACGTCACCGGTCTGCTCCAGGTGTTCCGACAGCACACAGCCGGCGACCGACAGCGCAAACACCAGACCGAACGGATAGTCGGCACGTCGAGCCCATGTGATCGATTCCTCGGAGCAGCGCCGCGCCTGATCGGGGTATCCCAGGTACCAGAGCGCCAGCGACCGCCATGCCAGCGCTGTGCTCGGTACGTGCAACCCCACCGCGTAGGTGAGCCAGCCGTCCCACTCCGGTTGATACAGCTCGAGCGCCGACCTGAGGCGCTCGTCTGCTTCCGCGAAGCGACCGGTCATGAGCAGCAGCCATCCGGCGACCGTATGGGCGACGGCTTCGATCGGAGCGGCATCGAGCTGTCGGGAAATCGTGAGCAGTTGCTCGATTTCGGCAAGGGCTTCGGCGTACCGTGCCCGCAGCCCGTCGACCATGGCCAGCGATCCCAATGCCTGGGCCCCCTCGATCGTCGGGCCGATCCGGGGGATCAGCCCGCGCAGCCGTTCGTAGACGGCGTTGGTCGCTGTTGCGTTGTATCCGGAACGCGCCTGCAGGCAGGCACCGAGCGACGTCAGCAGGGCGACCGTGCGCACGTCGCGTTCGACCGACTCCTGCAACGAGTCGAGCAGCTCGATTGCTCGTTCGAAGTGGCCGATCGCCTCGGACTCGGCCGACAGCCGCATCGCTCGACGACCGGCGAGATCGAGGTACTCGATCGTCTCGTCGATCAAGCAGGCACGGTCGAAGTGCCTCGCCAGGTCGACCGCCACCTCGTCGAATCGACCGGTGTAGAGCTGCTCGATCGCGCGCCCGGTCGCCTCGTGCAGCAATCGTCGCTCGGGCGCCGCGAGCCGTTCGTACAGGTAGCGCTGGAACAGCGCGTGTCGGAATCGGTATCGGCCCAGACGGTTCGTGCCGACTCGCAGCATGCCGTCGCCCTCGACCAGGAGGTGGGGTGGAGATGTGAGTCCACCGAGTCGCATCTCGACGTCGGGTGGCGGTACGACTCTGACCATGGCCACCACCTCGGCGGTGAACGATGAGCCCTGCACACTGGCGACCTCGAGGTCGCGGCGCAGTTCGTCGGGGAGTTGTGCCACTCTGGCAGCGATCGTCGCTTCGACGCGGGGCGGGAGTGCGTCCCAGGTGATCGTCGGGCCCGTGACCCAGCGGCCGTGCTCGTCGACGACGAGTTCGCCCCGGTCGCGCAATGCCTGCACGATCTCGACGGTGAACAGCGCGTGGCCGTGCGTGACCCCGAACAGCCGATCCCTGAAGTCCTCGTCCAAGAGGTTCTGCTCGGTGTCCAGCCAGGCGTCGACGAAATCCCGGCTTCCCTCCAGCTGGAGCAGACTCTCCGAACTCGAGAGTGCTCGCGCCTCGTTGACCACGATCGTGAGCGCGTCAGGCGCCAGGTTCTGGACGAGATCAGTGGATCTGTAGGCGGCGATGATCAGGATCGGAACGCCGGCCAGCTGGCGGGCCAGGTGCTGCAGCAGCTCGAGTGTGCCGGCGTCGGCCCACTGCGCATCATCGATGGTGAGCAGCAGCGGGTGTCGCCTGGCGATCCGTGTGAGTACCCGCACGTACTGATCGAGCAGTGGTTGTTGCCCCGCATCGGATCGGTGGCGTGTCGAGCAGCCTCGGCCGTCGTCGCGCGGAGACGTTCGGCCAGCGGACTGTCCGGGAACCCCGCTTCGAATCGATGCCACAACGAATCGACGTCGAGCAGTGACCCCAGCAGATATGGGCCCTCGTCGAGGAGCGTCTCGACGACAGCAGGTAGGCCCGCCCACAGCTGCGAAGCCCCGGAGGCGGTCAGCGAACCCTGCGACCACGCTCGTTCGATGTCACCGCACAACAGCCCGAGGATCTGGCGGAACGGCAGGTAGGGGTCGCCTGAGCCCGTGAACGCGTTGCACGTGCCCGCCAACACCCTCAGGGCGCCGATTCGGGTCTCGGCCTCGGACGCAAACGTCCGCAGCAGCACGGATTTGCCCGATCCGGCCTGCCCGGTGACGAAGACCAGCCTGCCCGATCCGGCGAGCGCCTGTTCGAGATGCTGGTCGAGCCAGGCCAGTTCGCCGGCGCGTCCGACGCAGGGCTCGGCGGTCGCCGCACCGATCGGACGCGGGCCGAGCCCTGGGACGCCGAGCGGGCGCAGCGGGAATCGGCCCGACCGAATGTCGTCGACCAGGAGCCTCGTCTCCGTGGTCGGTGCGATGCCGAGTTCCTCGTCCAACGCAGCCGCAAAGGTGTCAGCATGAACCAGGGCTGCAGCGCCCTGGTCGTCGAACGCCAGCAACCGCATCAACTGTCGGTGGGCCTGCTCGTTCCACGGCTCGAGCTCGAGCCGCCGGCGCGTGAGGTCGATCGCGCCGCCGTACGCTCCGCGGCGCTCGCCCAGCTCAGCGAGGCGACCGAGCGCCGCGGCTGCCTGCTCGTCCACGGTGGTCCGCATCGTGATCAGCCAGGTCTCCCATTCGGCGCTGAGCTTGGCTTCGAAACCTTCGAGGAAGGGTCCGCGGCGCATGGCGAGGGCTGTCTCCCATGCCGCCACGGCGCCGGCCGACGACGGAGCGGTCGCCGCCAGCCGCCGGAACTCGGCGAGATCGACGGTCGCATCGGCCCCCGGGTCGAAGGCGACGCCGGCCGGCGAAGTGACGATGACCGGATGGTCGGCCTCGCCGTCGCCGATCGCTCGACGGAGGGCTGCGAGCGAGTGTCTGAGGTTGCCGAGCGCCCGACCTTCAGGCCGTTCGGGCCACAGCAGCTCGCCAAGGGCAGGGCGAGAGAGGAACTGTCCGGGCTCGGCGGCGAGCCGGGCGAACAGTGCTCGATCGGTGGCCGATTCGAACCCGGTGACCGTGTGTCCTTCCAGACTGACCTCGAATCCGCCGAACAACCGCACTTCGAGTCGGGCCATCGATCGCCTCCCGTCCGGACGCCCGGCAACCGTCGGTTGTGCGATTTCCACGCGATTTCCACACGTCCAATTACGACAATACAGATGACGGAGGACGACGCCGAGAGGCGATATCCCCGGAACGGAAGGAGGTCGCCATGAAGACGATGGAGCGCACACATCAAGAAGTGCAGGCGCCGGCAGTGACGGATCGGCATTCGTCGACCGGCCGGCGGTACGGAGCGATCGTGCTGGTCGCCGTGTTGGCCCTGCTCCTGGGCGCGGTTGGCGGATGGGTCGCACGCGGTTCCGACGGCGGGAGCGATTCGGCGATCGTGTTGGCAGGTGACGGTGAGTTGACAGCGCGTCAGGAGCAGATGGTCGCCATCGTCGAGGACAACATGGACGCCTGGCGGCGTCGTGATGGCGACGCGGTGGCGGCGATGTACACCGACGACGGGGTCGGCACCTACCTGGGGATCACCCACCGGGTGGACGACGGCGGCCTGCAGGCGTATGTCGGACTCGGTTCGTGGACCTCGCTCGAATGGATCCGGCCGATGCTGGTGAACGACAACATGTTGTTGAGCTTCCACGGCTACAGGGGCCACACGTATACCAACGTCTTCGAGTTCACCACCGAGGGTGAGCCGATGATCGTGAGCCACACGATCATCGGCTGAGGCCGGTGACGGCCTTCCGGGTGTCCGGCGGGTTCGCCCGCCGGACACCCGCGTGCCTACCGGTCGGGCTGTGGCGAGGCTGCCTGTTGGTGTGGATCGCCGAGGCCGGCGTTCGACCACACCAATTGTTCCAGCCGTGCGAGGCCAACCTCCAGGGCACGGGTCAGACGTGCCTTCTGGCCGGTGGCCAGCAGATCGACGACGAGTCCGGTGAACATCGCCTTGGCGAGCGATGCCTCGATCACCGCCAGTTCTCGCGGAACGCCCTCCGCGACGAGGCGTCCTTCGATGTTCGTGCGCCACAGACCGATCTGCTCGCCACGCACCCGGCGGGGGAGGCCCTCGAGCGTTGCCTCCAGAGCGGTCGCCTCGATCCCGAGCCGCACGATGGCCAGATTCTGTCGTGACGCGGTGATCCAGCGCCACCAGGCCCGCAGCAGGTCGGCCTGCGACATCTGCGGTCTGCGTGCGAGCCAGCGATCCTCGATCTGTTGCTGCACGATCCCGGATCGTCGCAGTGCGGCGAGGATGAGGTCGTCCTTGGTGCCGAAGTGATGGACCAGCGAATTGACGCTGAGCCCGAGATCTTCCGCCATCGGCCGCAACGAGACGTTCGCCAGGCCGTGCTCGCTGAGATGGACGACTACTTCGTCGAGCAGCGCCCTTCGGCGCTCGAAATCGACGAGGCGGGCCATGGTCAGCCCCGCATCCTCGTGCCTTCGGGGTCGAGTACCGGCTCGTGCAGCAGGGTCGCGGGGCGGCGTTGTCCGATGATCTCGATCTCGAAACCGCCCTCGCCCGGGTCATCGGCGACGCCGGCCTCGATGTAGCCCAGTGCCAACGACTTGCCGACGTAATGGGCATAGCCGCCGGACGTGATCCAGCCCACGACGCGCCAACCGTCCGTACCGCGATGCCAGACCGGCTCGTCACCGATCACGTCGGCAGGATGGTCGGGATCGGTGTCGACCTCGAAGTACGACAGGTAACGCGTGGGCGGCGGCGCGGCTTCCAGTGCGGCGCGCCCGATGAAATCGTGGTCGAGTTTGATGTATCGGTCCATTCGCGACTCGTACGGCGTGAAGATCGGCCGGTATTCGCGAAACCACGTGCCGAACATCTTTTCGAGGCGCATCGTGAGCAGCGCCTGCACACCGAACAGGCGCATCCCGTGCGGCTCGCCTGCCTCCATCAGCGCATCGAACAGATTGCGCTGGTACTCGGGGGCGACCCAGATCTCGTAGCCGAGGTCCCCCGTGTAGGTCATCCGGCCGACCCAGCACTCGACCATGCCGAGCTCGAGCCTACGGAAGTCCATGAACCGGAAGTTCTCGTTCGACATGTCGAAGCGGGTGAGCGACTGGAGCACCTCGCGCGATTTGGGCCCGGCGATCGACAGGCCCACCAACTTCTGGCCGACCACCTCGACGGTGAACGCCGCGTCGGCCGGCATGTTCATGAGGAACCACCGGCGGTGATGTTCGGTCGCGCCGAGCGAGCTGAACAAGAAGAAGTCGTCGTCGCCGATGCGGGCCACCGAGAACTCGCCGATCACATGACCGTGATGGTTGAGGATCGCCGTGAGGTTGATCCGCCCGACCCTCGGCAGCGTGTTCGTGAACAGGCCCTGCAACCACTCGGCAGCACCCTGGCCCGTGACTCGATACCTCGAGAAGTTCGTCACCTCGGTCAGGCCGACCCCTTCGCGCACCGCTCGCGACTCTTCGCCGACCAGGTCGAACGCGTTCGAGCGGCGAAACGTGACGTTCTCGACCGGCTCCTCACCGGGGCGCTGGAACCACAGCGGCGACTCGAGCCCGAAATCGGCGCCCCACACCGCGTTGTGCTCGACCAGCCGGTCGTGGATCGGAACCGTCTGCAGGTAGCGGCCTGCCGGCAACTGTTCGTTCGGGAACGTGATCCGGAAGCGTCGCCGATAGTTCTCCTCGGCCTTCACCCTGGTGTAGGGGAGCGTCGCGTAATCACCGAATCGGGCGACGTCCATGCCCCAGATGTCGAAGCCCGGGTCGCCCTCCGTCATCCAGTTGGCGAGTGCCAGGCCGACGCCGCCACCCTGCGACAAACCGGCCATCACCCCGCAGGCCGTCCAGTAGTTGCGCAGGCCGGGCACGGGGCCCACCAGCGGGTTGCCGTCCGGCGTGAACGTGAAGGGACCGTTGACGATCGTCTTGATGCCCGCCGTCGCCATCGCGGGGTAGTGCTGGAAGGCGACGCTCAACTCGGGCTCGATGCGATCGAGGTCGGGCGGGAGCAGCTCCATGTCGAAGTTCCACGGTGTCTCGTGTTCCGACCATGGCCGCGAGTTCTGCTCGTACGTGCCGAGCAGCATGCCGTCGCCCTCCTGGCGGATGTAGATCTCACCCTTGAAGTCCATCGCCATCGGCATCTCGCGACCGGTCGAGGCCATGTGCTCCGTGACCTCGTCCATCGGTTCGGTGACGAGGTAGTGGTGTTGCATCGCCAGCACGGGCAGTTCGAGCCCGGCCATCCGGCCGACCTCGCGGGCCCACAGGCCACCGGCGTTGACCACATGCTCGGCGTGGATTCCGCCCCGCTCGGTGATCACGGTCCAGGTGCCGTCGGGGCGCTGCTCGAGGGCGCTCACCCAGTTCTGCTTGTACACCTCGGCACCCTGCTGACGGGCGCAGATCGCGTAGGCGTTGGTGACCCCGGTCGGGTCGACGTGGCCCTCGATCGGGTCCCACATGGCCCCCATGAAGTACTGCGTGTCGAGCAGTGGGAACAGCTCTTGTGCCTCTTTCGGCGAGATCATCTCGAGCTCGTCCATGCCGAGGTAGCGGCCACGGGCGACCGCCATCTTCAGCCAGTCCATGCGGTCGCTGTCGGATGCCAGCGTGATGCCACCGGGCAGGTGGATCGAGCAGTTCTGGCCCGAGCGTTCCTCGATCTTCTTGTAGAGCTGCACGGTGTACTGCTGGAGTTGGGCGACGTTCGGGTCGCCGTTGAGGGTGTGCATACCACCGGCGGCGTGCCACGTGGAACCGGCGGTGAGTTCTTTGCGCTCGACCAGGACCACGTCGGTCCAGCCGTTCTCGGTGAGGTGGAACAGCACGGAGGCTCCGACCACGCCACCGCCGATCACCACGACCTGCGCTGATGATTTCATATCTTCTCCTCGACTGCTAGTAATCGACGGGGACGCCGCCCTCGGCGGAACGCCGGGCGACGAAATCGGTGAGCTCGGCGCGAATGGCGGCGTCCATCGGTGGCGGTTCGTACTCGGCGAGAAATGCCTTGACCAATCGGTCGGCCTTGCCGGCGGCATCGGGGCTGCCGGCGTCTGCCCAGTTCTCGTAGTTGCGCCAGTCGCTGATCAGCGGCCGGTAGAACTCGCTGCGGAAGCGGGCCTGGGTGTGTGCGGTACCGAAGAAGTGGCCGCCCGGCCCCACCTCCCTGATCGCTTCGAATGCCAGCGTGTCGTCGTCGACCTCGAACGGGTCGAGCGCGGCCGAGGCCATGTGCAACAGGTCGGCGTCGATCACCATCTTTTCGAAACTGGCGTGCAGGCCGCCTTCCATCCAGCCGGCGCCGTGCATCATGAAGTTGGTGCCACCGCCGATCGCGCCCCAGATCGAGAACATCGACTCATACGCAGCCTGGGCATCGACCGCGTTGGCGGCGCAGGTGTTCGAGCTGCGGTACGGCACGCCGTACCGGCGGGCGAGCTGGCCGCCGACGATCGCCGTCTTCCAGTACTCGGGGGTTCCGAACGCCGGCGCACCCGACTGCATGTCGACGTTGCTGGTGAAGCCGCCGTAGATGAACGGACTGCCGGGACGCACGATCTGGGTGAGCATCAACCCGACGAGCGCCTCGGCGTTCTGCTGTGACAGGGCGCCGGCGAGCGTGATCGGCGCCATCGCACCGGCGAGCGTGAACGGGGTGACGCAGATGATCTGGTTGCGGCGCGACATCTCGATGATGCCATGGCTCATCGGCACGTCGAGGGTGAGCGGCGAGTTGGTGTTGATGATGCTGACCAGGCTGGGCTGCTCGTCGAGCTGGGCATCGGTGATGCCGCGTGCGATGCGCACCATCTCCATCGCGTCGATGTTGCGTTGGCGGCCCAGCGAGTAGACGTGGATCGCTTTGTCGGTCAGCGTGAGCAGGTCGAGCGTGGCCTCGAGGTGGCGCACCGACCCGTGGATGTCGACCGGCTCGACCGGGTAGCCCGGCGTGAAGTGGATCGAGTTGAGCGACTGGATCAGCCGCAGCAGGTTCTGGTAATCGTGCCGGTTGCCCGTTCGGCGCCCGTGATCGAGATCCGCGACGTTCGGTGCACTCGCCACTGATCCGAACGCGATGTGGTCGCCACCGATCGTGAGGTGATGCGCCGGGTTGGTGGCGTGCAGCGTGAACTGGCTCGGTGCCGTGGCGATGATCGGTGCGATCATCTCGGGGTCGAAGCGCACCATCAGATCGTCGTGCGCGGTGGCACCGGCACCGACGAACAGCGCGCGCGTCTCGTCGTCGAGCACCTTCATGCCGATCTCGCTGAGGATCCGCAGCGATGCCTGATGGAGCGCCTCGATCTGGTCGCTGGTCGCCAGTTCGGTCGGGCCGTGCAGCAGGCGCGGCTGTGCGAACGGTCGCTGCTCTGGCAGACGGGAACGGGTGCTCGCTGATTCGCGATCGCGACCCCTGCGGCGGGTCCGCGGATCGGCTTGTTCAGCCACCATTCCCCCAAAATGTGGTGTTATTCCCGGTACGAGTGTCCAGGCAGACTAACTCACACGTGAGGTCAACGCCATCTTGTCAGGCAGCTCAGCGGACTGGTCCGAGCTGCAGCGTCGCGAGGTAGACCTCGAGCTCGTGATCGACGAACCCGGTGATGTGCAACGCGCCGCGCGCCGATGCTGTCGCCTCGTCGCTGAGCGCCTCGCGAAAGGCGCGACGGAGCCCGGTCAGCTGGTCGGGTGCCACGGTTCGTCTCGCCGTGATCGCCGGGGTGGGCACGCGGGGCCCCAGGCCGAGCCGGTGCAACGATGCGATCAGTTCGGGCTCCTCGGCGGCGACGAAGGCAAGGGTCCACGGATCGATGCTGGCGATGTCGGCCTCGCCGTTCGCCAGTGCCAGCAGGCTGTCGCTGTGGGCCGAGGTGAACGTGACCCCGCCCGGCCACTCGGCGCCGGGTCCGACCGTGGCGGCCAGCAGACTCAGCCATCCCGACAGGCTGTCGGCGCTGTTGGCGACGGCATGCGCGTCGCTCGAGACCAGCTGATCGATCGTTCGGTCATGCGGGCTCAGCAACACGCTGCGGTAGTACGCGCCGTCTGCTTCCGGGATGTCGAGCGCGAACGCGCCGACGAGGTGCATGTCGTTGCGGTGCAGCGAGGCGAACGGATAGCCGCAGACGTGCGTGATCAGACAGTCCGAGTCGTACCAGCGGGCGTGAACGTCGCCCGACCGCGTCAGCGACGCCGGAGTCCAAGGCGCTCGCTGATGTACGGCTGCCCAGATCTCGTCCCACGCCCAGCTCACCGAGGCGAACGGGTACATGCCGAGCTCGACGTGGGGGCCGCCCAGGCCGCTCACGTCAGCGCCTCTCCATCGTCTGACTGCGTCGCCTCTCCATGAGTCATGAGGCTAGGCCAACCTCCGGCCCAGCCGACTCGCTCGCGACGTTTCGCGCCGTAGCGGTGGGCGTGCAATCCGTCGAGTGAGGATCGATCCATCGACCGGCCAGTCGACCCGGTGTGGGTCGACACTGCGGTCGGAGATCTCGTCGCAGGGCGGATCGTCGTACTGGCCGAGCGCGTCCTCCAGCGCCTCGCCGACAGTGTGCATCCGACGCCCGAGGTGGAATAGGTTCGGGCGATGGACATCTGTGTCGGGCCTCACATGTTCAGCGCCTCCGATGTGCGCAAGACGCTCGGCCACGCGTTCGACCTGCTCGATCTCGTGCCGCCGGGTGTGGTGCCGTACCAGACCGCCCGCCGAAGTCGTCTCGCAGCCGCGCTCGACGGTGTCGATCCGATGCACGACGACCTCGACGCCCTGCTGCCCGTGATCGAGCAGGTGTGGCCGGAACTCATGTCGGCCAGGGATGATCTCGTCGCGGCCGACGCGCTGCCGTCGACATCCGAGGGCGTCGTGGCGGCGCTCCACCGATCGGACGGAGGGGTGCCCAAATTGCCGGTCGACCGGGTCGAGGTCGGTTTCCGTGGCGTCGTCGGCGACCGCCAGGCGACGCGCCAGCACCACGGTCGGCCGTTCCAGGCCCTGTGCCTGTGGAGTTCGGAGGTGATCGCCGCTCTGGCCGCCGACGGACACCCGATCGGGCCGGGTCGTGCCGGCGAGAACGTCACGATCAGCGGGCTCGGGTGGGCCGACGTGCGACCCGGGGTGCGGTTGCAGATCGGCTCCGTCCGTTGCGAGATCTCCTCGTTCGCGGTGCCGTGCAAGCAGAACGCCCGGTGGTTCACCGATGGTGACTTCCAGCGCATCCACTACTCGAACGGCCCGATCAGCCGGGTCTACGCCACGGTGCTCGAACCGGGCTCGGCCGTCGTCGGCGACCCGGCGGTCGTCGAGCCGGGTTGAGGCGGCAGCGATGCCGTGGACCGACGCCGAGATCGTGACCGAGCGCCTCCGGTTGCGAGCCTTCCGAGAGGGCGACAAACACACGATCATCCGACTGTTGACCGATCCCGACGTGCGGCGCTACCTCGGTGGACCCGTCGGTGACGACCATGTCGAGGCCGCGCGTACGGCTGCGGTCGGCGAACGGTGGGGCGTATTCTGCGTCGCCGACGTGCGGACCGACGAGGTGGTCGGCGGTTGCTCGTTCGATCGTTGGCGTGGTGTGCTCGAGCTGACGTACGAGCTGCTCCCCGAGCACTGGGGTCGCGGCTTGGCAGCGGAGGGGGTCGGCGCCGCGCTCGACTGGATGTGGGCCGACACCGACGACGACGTCGTGGTGGCGGTGACCCAGACCGCGAATCTGGCGTCGCTGCGGCTGCTGGCACGGCTCGGGTTCGAGCCCGATCTGGAGTTCGAAGAGTTCGGCGCGGCCCAGTCGCAGTTGCTGCTCACCCGACCGAATTCGGCTGAACAGCCACGCAAGGGTGGTCCTCGGCACTAGTGATCCTCGGTGGGATCCGACGTCAATCGAGGTCCAGTTCGTCGACCAGGAACCTGGCGACCCGATCCCAGATATCGAAGATCAGATCGTTCCACAATCCGACTTCGTGGTTGCGATCCGGGTAGACGACCAGCGTGCACTCGACACCCTGAACAGCGGCTGCGTCACAGGTCTGTTCGGCCAGTGCGAGCGGTACGCGGCCGTCGAGTTCGCCGTGGAGCATCAGCGAAGGCGGCTCGCCCTGTTCGATCAGGTCGGGTACCGAGCCGCCGGCGAGCGAAATCGCGGCAGCGATGAGCGGTGGGTCGCCGTCGGCGGCGCTCGGTGCGTACGCGAGCGTCGTGGCGATGAAGCCGCCGCGCGACTGGCCGGCAGCGGCGATCCGGTCGGTGTCGATCCGCAACTCGTCGGCGTGCTGGGCGAGCCAGTCGAACACCGGCAGTGTGTTCTCGTAACCGAGCTGGATGCTTTCCCTCGTCGGGCTGACGTCGAGATGGGTGGTGACCACCACGAAACCGCGGCGGGCGAACTCGGCGGCGTTGTCGCGGGACCAGATCAGCACTGGCCGATCGTCGGCGGTGTCGCCGGCCGGTAGGTAGACGTCGAGGATCAGGTCGATCGGTGTTCCGTCGCCGTCGAAGCCACGGCCATAGACGATCCCGGCCCGAATCTCGACGTCGTCGAACACCCGATGCAGGTAGCGCTCGCCGCCGACCGGCGGCGTCACCCGAACCGGTGCCGCCGCCGAGGTCCGCTCGTCGAATCCAGGTATGAACCCGGGGCCGGGGACCACCCGCACCTCGCACTGGCCGGCTTGGCTGCAGTCGGCGGCACCGGCCGTCAGGAGCACCGGGTATGAGACTTCGACCGATCCTCGGGCGTCGGCATGATCGAGCACGACTCCGACCGCGCTGCAAGCCTGGGGACGGAACGAGCCGACCGAGCACTGCGCCAGCTGTACTGCGCCACCAGGTGAGAAGCCGGTTCCGATCACGGTCACGTAGGCGCGCTCCTCGAATCTCCCGCCCTCGGTGATTTGCACGGTCGGTGGCGGCGCCAAGGCTGCATGCTCGTCGAACTGGATGGTGGCCACGCCCCACCGTCGAACGGGAACGGATAGATCGCCCGTGACCCCGAGCGAGCAGTCGGCGTCGCTGCGACGGCAGTCGATCTCGTCGCCACCCGCGGTCGCGATGAGCGCTCGCACGGTGATGGTGATGGTGTCGGTCGTGGCCGGCGTCGGCACCCACACGGCAGTCTGCACGTCGCAACGGTCGAGAGCGGTGGCTCCTGCGCACTGCACGATCACCAGACTGGGCCGGGCCGCCAACGCATCGGGCACGGCGACCTCGACCACCTGCCCATCGATCAGGCCGGTCGACGGGATCACCGAGACCTCCGGTGGGTCCGCCAGGGGAGCGGTGGGGTCGAACGTCAACGGAAAGGCCCAGCGCCGGGGCCTTTCCCAGATCCCGTCGGGTTCGATGGTGATGTCCAGTCGGCACTGGGTCGGCGGCCGGCACGAGATCGGTTCGACCTGTTCGTAGCCCTCGAACTCGACCTGTGCCCACACGGTCGTGTCGACCCGACCCGTCGCGTCCGCCGACAAGCGTGGAGCGAACACCTCGATCTCGGTCTCACAGGTCTCCGACCCGTCCGAGACGGCCACGCACTGTCCGATCGCCACCGGCGTCCCCGGCGGCAGACCCCACACCGACACCCCGATCGTCTGTCCATCGACGAGGCCCTCATCGGCGGTGATCGACGCGCCGGGCTGGGCGAGTTCGCCGAGCGGATCGAACGTGATCGGAACCGTTGCATCGGCGAGCGGGTCGGCGGACAGGGCCGACGACACGGCGATCAGGCAGTCGGTCTGCGGGTCACGGCAGTCGATGGCGGTGCCGGCACGGGTGGTGAAACGTGCGTACACCTGGAAGTTCGTCGCCAAGGTGCCGTCGTCGGCCATCGAAAAGCGCCCCTCAGGATGGATCGACACGGCCGGCTCGCAGTCGTCCGGCGTGAGCGGCGCGGTGTCGGCGCACTCACCGATGACCACGATGTCAGCCCGCCGCAGACCGCGACCGGTCACGGTCACGATCTGGCCGTCCACGAGGTCGATCTTCGGCTCCACGATCAGTTGGAGCTGCTCGGGAACGGTGTCGGACGTCGGCGGCGGCTCGGCATCAGTGTCGACGACCCTCGGTTCCGTCGTCGTCGGCGATCGGGAACTCGAGGCAGGTCCGGCGTCGCCGCCGCTGCATGCGGCGAGGGCGAGCACCGAGATGACAGCCCCGATCCGCATCTTCAATCGATCGGCGCCCATGTCAGTGCTCCGACGGTCGAATCGACGCTCACCACCGAGGTGTCCCCGGTCTCGCCGTCGATCAGCTGGATGCCCTCCGTCCCCGCGACGATGGCAAGGGACCGACCGTCGGGCGACCACGCCGGGGAGTAGCCCGACGCGATCGACCGAGGGGAACCGCCCGCCGCCGGGACGACGACGATCTCGTTCGCTGCGATCAAGAACTCACCGCTCGTGAAGGCGATCGCCGTACCGTCGGGCGACCACGTCGGATCTGAGGCGGTCGAACCTCCGTCGGCGAGCACGCGTGGCGCCGTGCCGTCGGCTGCGATCACACAGATGTCCGTCGGTGGCATGAAGTCTTCAGGACCCGGTTCACCAGTGACGCACGCGAAAGCGATCGCGCTCCCGTCTGGTGACCACACCGGATTCGCGCTGGGTGTACCGGTGTCGGCGAGCGGGCGCCGCTCACCCGACGCCACGTTGACGATCGCCAGCTCGCCGGTGATCCCCACGACCGCCAGCTCGGACCCGTCGGGCGACCAGGCCGGAGCGAGACCCTCCGTCACAAGTCGTGGCTCACCGCCGCCGACCTCGACCGAACGGACGCGAGCGACGCCATCGTCGTCGATCGTGATGAACGCCACCTGGGACGAATCGGGCGACCACGTCGGCCTCTGATCGGGTGCCGCGTCGTCGGTCAGGAACGTGATCTCGCCCGTGTCGACCGCCACGGCGCAGATATCGCTGGCTCCGAGACCCGAGTCTTGGTCCGTCGGCTCGGCCACGCTGGGACATTGGAAGGCGATCATCGAGCCGTCGGGAGACCATGCCGGTCGATAGACGTCACCGAGCCGGTCGGTCAGCTGTCGCTCGTCGCCGGTCCCCACGTCGATCGCGAACAGCTCTCGTGAGCCGGTGCGCGCGGATGCGAACGCCAGCCAGTTCCCCGATGCCGGATCGATCGGCTCCCATGCCGCTGGTGCGACCTGCTCGTCGGTCGTGGTGGGCGGCGCGGTGTCATCGCTTGCGTCGATCGTCGTCTCCGGCGTCGACTGCGTGCTGGATGTCGGGCTCGTGCCGGATGTCGGGTCGGCGACTGCCGGTGTGCCGGTCGGAGGCGGTTGCTCGGTGGTGGCGACGTGGTTCTCGAGCCCGCCGTCACCACCCGAGCAAGCCACCAGCACGACGGCAGCGGCCACGACCATCCAGGTCGGATGGCCGAGGAACGCACGCGTGGGTCTCGCCGACAGCGCGAACCATCGTGTCGCCATGGTGGGTACCACCTCGCGGTCGTACTTGCGTCTTCACCCTCACTGTCCTCCGCATCCCACACCGTTGACCAGGGCACTCCGGCCCTGCCGGCTGCGTGTGGCGCTCTGAACAGGGTAAAAGGGGGCTCCCTCAGGTAGTGCGTCGGCGTCGGATCTCGGCCGTGATCGCCGGCACCACCTGGTGCAGGTCGCCGATCACGGCGTAGCCGGCCTTGCTGACCATGTTGGCGGCCGGGTCGGTGTTGATGGCGATGATGTTCTTGCTCGCCATCGCCCCGACCCAGTGTTGGATCGCCCCGGAGATGCCGCAGGCGAAATAGACGTCGGGGGCGATACGGGTTCCCGTTTGGCCGACCTGTGCGGTGTGGCTGCGCCAGCCGTTGTTGGTGACGGCCCGCGAGCAGCCCACGATGCCGGCGAGCTCGTTCGCCAGCTCATCCAGCACGGCGAACCCGTCGGCGGAACCGACGCCACGTCCACCGCCGACGACCACCGGTGCGGTCGCCAGCGTGACGCCGGCTTCGCGCTCGACGCGGCCTTTCACCGTCGAACGACCCAACGATGGATCGAGCGTGACGGCGAGCGGCATCGAAGTGGCGGCTCCGGGAGTCTCCGCCGGTTCGGCTTCCACGGCGTGGTGCGCGACCGTCACGAGTTTGACCTCGGCTTCGAGCGCTGCATCTTCGAGCAGTGAGCCGCCCCATCGAACGCGGGTCATCTCGAAGGTGTCGCCGGGCCGGAACTCGGTGCAATTGGCCGAGAACGGCAGGTCGAGGCGGGCGGCCGCCTGTGCGAGCACCTCGTTGCCCCGATCGGTGCCGGCGGCCAGCACGACGGCAGGAGACAGGACGTGCACCGCTTGCGCGACGACCTCGCCCCATGCCTCCGGCCCGTAATCGTCGAGCAGGTCGTGGTGTGCCTGGTGCACGGCCGACACGCCGTACGCCGCGAGCTCGCCGGCGAGCTCGTCGGCCGCAGCGCCGATCGAGAGCGCCTCGACATCGGCGCCCAACGAACGGGCTGCGGTCAATGCCTCGAGGGTCGCGGGTGCGAGCATCCCGCGATCGTGCTCGACGACGACGAGTGTGGTGCCGGACATCACAGGACTCCGATCTCTTCGAGGACGTCCACCACGGCCGCAGCAGCGTCGGGTCCCGTGCCGAGCACGATCGTCTCCGACTTGCGTTCGGGCGGCTGGCGCAGCGTGATCTTGGCCAGACCGCCCACGTCGCCGCGGGGTTCGATCGAGGCGACCTCGACCTTCTTCGAGGCGAGGCGACCCTTCATGGTCGGATATCGCGGCAGGTTGATGCCCTCTTTGACGCCGACCACCGCAGGCAACGGGAGTTCGTAGGCCTCGCGGCCGGCATCTGCCTCACGCTCGACGTGGGCGACCCCGTCGGCCAGCGCCAGTCCTTTGGCACCGTTGACCATCGGGCGGCCGAGCGCATGAGCGACACGGATGCCGACCTGGAATCCGCCGGAGTCGGCCGACTCGTTGCCGAACAAGATCACGTCGAACGGCCCATCGGCGGCCTCCAGCTCGCCGATCGCGGTGGTGATCGCCTGAGCGGTGCGTTGTGGATCCCACTCGCCATCGGTCGTTGGCAACAAGACGGCGCGCTGCATGCCGACGCTGACCGCATAGCGCGCCTGCTCCTCGGCCTCGGGTGCACCGAGCGTGAGCACCGTCGCCTCGCCGCCGTGCTGTTCGATCAGCTGCGCGGCAGCCTCGACGGCACACTCCTCGTGGGGGCTCATCGTGAACCCGAGGTTGGCCGCGTCGACGGCTTGTCCGTCGGCGGTGACATTGATCTTCGATCCGGGCGCCGGCACCCGCTTCACACACACCAGGATGCGCATCGCAATCAGCCCTTGAGTCGGGTGTCGTCGGGATCGAATGGGCCGCCGGTGCCGACGACCTTCACAGGGAACAGCTCGTTCATGTACATCACCTGCAGGTCGGTGCCCGGCGCCGCCATCGCCGTGGGCAGGTAGGCCATCAGGATGTGCTTGCCGACCGACGGGCCGTACCCGGCCGTGGTCACCCGCGACACGCGACCGTGCGAATCGAAGATCACATTGCCGTCGAGATCGCAGATCGGCTCGTTGCCGCCCTGCATCCAGCGGACGCGGCCCTGCGAGTCGTGCTGGTCCTCGACGGTGAGGGTGCACATGTGGACCTCCGGCTCGCCCTGCTCGCGGGCGGCCAGGTATGCCGCCTTGCCGACGAAGTCGGCGGACTTCACCTTCGGGCGGGCGAGGCCGGCCTCGAGCGGGTTGTACTCGCTCTCCAACTCGGCGCCCTGCAGGCGGTAGCCCTTTTCGATGCGACCCGACGTGCCGTAGACGCCGCCCCCGGTCGGACGCAGACCGTACTGATCACGACCGTTCGCCATCAAGGCATCCCAGACCAGCGTCGCCTGGTCCCACGGCACGTAGATCTCCCAGCCGGTGTCGCCCACGTACGAGATGCGGAACAGCTTGGCCGCCACGTCGGTGCCGCCGCAGTGCAACGTGACGTCGACGATCGAGCCGTACGGCGAACCCTCCTGCGAGAGGTCCTGATCGGTCAGGGTGGCCAACAGCGCCGGGGCATTGGGGCCCCACAGACCGAGCGTCGAGATCTCGAGCGTGCGGTCGGTCACCGTGACCGAGCCGTCCTTGGGCATGTACTTGCGGATCCAGTGCAGGTCGCGCCCGCCGTCGAACACGCCGGTGACCACCATCACGGTGTCGTCAGCGAGGCGCTGCATCGTGAGGTCGGAGTGGAAGCCGCCGTCCGGCGTCAGCCACGGCGTGTAGGTCGCCCGACCGACCGGGCCGATCTTGTTGACCGCCAGATAGTCGGAGAACTCGACCGCCCCGGGCCCCTTCAGCTCGAACAGCTGGAACGCCGACAAGTCGACGAGCCCGCAGTGCTCGCGCATGTTGAGGTGCTCACCGACCGTGATCGGGCTCCACCAGCGGTTGTCCCACTCGACTTCGCGCTCCTTGACGCCGTAGCGCTCGGCGAGATCGGCATTGCTGCCGTACCACTGCGGGCGCTCCCATGTGCGGGCCTGGAAGAAGAACGCGTCGAGCGCCTCCTGGCGCGAGAAGAACGGCGACACCTGCAGGTTGCGGCGGTGCTCCCACTGTTCGGCGGGATGGACGATGCCGTAGGTCTTGTTGAAGTGTTCTTCCGCCCGCGACCAGATGTGGTCGTCGCCGCGCTCTTGCGGGTAGAAGCGGGCGATGTCGGCACCGTGGGCGTCGATCACACGCGGGTAGCCGTACGTCATCCACTCGGCGACGACCTGGGCCATGCCCGGGCCTTCCTTCACCCACACGGCCGCAGCCGACCACAGGTTGCGGACCTCGGTGGTCTCACCGAGGCACGGCATCGCGTCGGGGGTGAGCGACAGCAAACCGTTGATCGCGTACTTGATCTCGGCGTCGCCGAGCATGTCCATCAGTTCGATCGCCTGTTCCATCTGCGGGTCGAAGTCGTCAGCGGTGAACGGCATCTCGGTCGGGGAGAGGGCGGCCTCCTCGTTCGACGGGATGTCGTCGGGGTGGTGCAGGATCGGGCGGTGGGCGTACGAGCCGACCTCCATCGAGCCCGACGACTGGCGCTCGTAGCAGAACGTGTCCATGTCGCGCACGATCGGGTAGCCGATCTCCTTGTTCGTCTCGACCAGCACATCCATCGGACCGACGTCGGCCATCTGGTGCACGGCGGGCACGAGTGGAATCGTGGCACCCGCCATGTTGGCGATCCGGTTCGACCACACGCCGCAGGCGATCACGACGTACTCGGCCTCGATCCGGCCCTTGTCGGTGACGACGGCGGTGACCCGCTTGAGGCCGGTCCCCGGCTCGTCCTCGGTCTCGATATCGAGTACCTCGGTGTTGGCGAAGACCTGCATCCCGGTCTTCTCGATCGCCTCGTTGCGGAACAGGGTGCCGGTGTCGAGCGAGTCGACGACCGACACCGTCGGGCAGTGGAAGCCACCGAGGATGACGTCCTCGTTGATGAATGGCACGAGCTCCTTGACCTGCGCAGGGGTCAGCAGCTCGGCGTCGACGCCCCATGCCGCAGCGGACGTCATACGACGCTGGAACTCGTCCATGCGGGCTTGGGTGCGCGCGACCTCGATGCCACCCGAGTCGACCGAACGATCGAGCTCGCGATACTGGTTCGCGCTCTGCACGCCGAGCAGCGCCATCTCCTTGTTGTGATCGACGGGGAAGATGAAGTTCGACGCGTGCCCGGTCGAGCCGCCGGGGTTGGGCAGCGGGCCCTTGTCGATCAGCACCATGTCGGTCCACCCGAGCCGGGCCAGATGACCCGCCAGGCAGTTGCCGACGATGCCGGCACCGATGATGACGCACTTGGCATGGGACGGAACGGTATTCACAGCATCACTCACGAGGTACCCCTTGGTCGCAGGTCTGATATATCATGAATGTATCACGACTGCATCGCTGAGTACACAGGCCTACGAACGAGTTCGCCGGATGATCATCCGCCTCGAGCTCGCGCCCGGCGACGTGGTGCGCGAGGACATGTTGCAGGAGCGCCTCGGCATCGGCCGCACCCCGATCAGAGAGGCGCTCCAGCGCCTCGCCAGGGATCAGTTCGTCACCGTCATCCCGCGGCGTGGCATGTTCGTGGCGGCGATCGACGTTGCCGAACTCTCGACGCTGTACGAGACACGGGCGATGATGGAACCGTTCGCGGCCCGCCTCGCGTGCGTGCGCGGCACCGCGGGACACTGGACCGAGATGGCAGCCGTGATCGAGGCGTCGCTGCGCGGCGGTGTACCGCCCGAGCAGCTGCTGGCCGTCGATCGCCGTTGCCACGAGATCATCTGGGACGCGAGCGCCAATCGGTTCCTCACCGACACGCTCGACATGCTCTACGCCCACAGCGATCGGGTGTGGCACATGTACCTGGCCGACGTCGCCGACACCCGCCACGCGGTCGACGAGCACATCGAGATCCTCGAACTGTTGAGAGCCGGCGATGCCGATGCCTGCGCCCAGGCCGTCGAGGCCCACGTCCGCTCGTTCGACGATCAGGTCCGAGTTGCCGTGACCCGCCGTCTCGGCTCACCCCTCGCCAGCTGAGTTGGGAGATGTGCCAGGCACATCTCCCATCTCCCAACTCGCAACTCGGGTCAGCGGACGAAGTGGAGCTGCTGGAATCGGCTGCGGAAGGCGGTCACGTCCGCGGCGACCGTGGTGGGGCCGTCGGCGTGCCAGGCTCGGGCGATCAGCTCGGCGAGCTCGGGCACGTGTTCGGAGTGCATTCCCCAGCGCACGATCTCGTTGGTGCCGATCCGCACACCGGCGCTCACGTCGTGGGGAAGCCCGATCGCCGACGTCAGCAGATTCGAGGTCCGGAGTACCTTGGCGGTGGCGTGGCCGCCACCTCGGGCGCCGGCGTCGAGGGCGAACGCGTGTGACGCGGTCGCCCCGTCGGAACCGGTGTGCACCGGCAGGCCTGCAGTGATCAGCTCGGCAGCCAGCTCTCGGGCTGTGGCGACCATCTCCGCTGCATAGGCGACGCCGTATGCCTTCCAGTCGAGCAGCGTCATCGCCAGCGCGGCCGTGTTGGCGGCATCGAAGTTGGCGGTCAGCCCCGGATAGGCGATCGCGTCGACGCGTTCGGCGATCGTGGCGTCGGTGGTGAGCAGTAGACCGCAGGGAGGTCCCCCGAGGCTCTTGTAGGTGCTCATCGTCATCACGTGGGCGCCTTCGTCGAGTGGGTTCGGCCACGCGCCGCCCGCGATCGGACCGGACAGGTGGGCGGCGTCGAACAGCACGATCGCACCGACCTCATCGGCGATCGCACGGATCCCGGCGACGGGATGACGGAACAGGTTCAGGCTGCCACCGATCGAGATCAGCTTGGGGCGGATCCGATGGGCCAGCGAACCGAGGCGATCGACGTCGACGGTGTACCGAGTCGGATCGATCGGGGCCTCGTGGATGTCGAGTCCGTACAAGCCCGCCGCGCCGGCGCGCTGGTGGGTGACGTGACCGCCGATCGTTGGCGGCGGCACGATGATCGCATCCCCGGGCTGGGTCACGGCCATGAACGTGTACAGGTTCGCGAGCGCGCCCGAGCCGAGCCGCACCTCGGCGAACGGAGCGTGGAAGACCTCGGCCGCCAACTCGGCGGCAATCACCTCGATCCGTTCGATCGCTTCGAGGCCCATCTCGTACTTGTCGCCCGGGTAGCCGAGCGATGGACGCGACCCGAGGCCCGACGACAGCAGTGCCTCGGCGCGCGGGTTCATCGTGTTCGCAGCCGGGTTGAGGTTGACGCAGTCGTGCAGGTGGATACGTGCGTTGGCGTCGGCCAACTCCATCAGCTGTGCGTCGAGCGAGTCGACGTCGGCCATCGCGACGTGCTCGGCGATCCGCCCGACCAACTCTTCACTGTGTGGCGGCACCCAGCCGCGTCGCACAAGCCTGCTCATTCGTCCTCCTCGGATCGTGGTCGACGATAGGTCACCTGCGCCTCGCCGATAATGTCGACGGTCGTGCCTCGCGCCCTCATCCGTCCCCCGGGTCCGCTGCTCGCCGATGGTGTGGTCACCCACATCGATCGGTCGCCGATCGACGTCGAGCTCGCCAACGCGCAGTGGCACGCCTACGTCGCCGCACTGCAGGACAACGGTTGGAGCACGGTCGAGGTCGAGCCGGCAGACGAATGCCCTGACGCGGTGTTCATCGAGGACGCCATGGTGGTGTTCGACGATCTGTGTGTGATCACCCGTCCCGGTGCTGTCAGCCGGCAGGCCGAGGTGATCGGGGCCGAGGCGGCAGCGGTGGCGGCCGGGCTGCAGATCCATCACATCGTCGAGCCGGGAACGCTCGACGGCGGCGACGTCTTGAAGGTCGATCGAACGGTCTACGTCGGCGTCGGCGGCCGGACGAATGCGCCGGCGGTGGCGCAACTGGCCGTGGTGCTGGCACCTCGCGGTTGGAACGTTCGCCCGGTCCCTGTTCACCGCGTCCTGCATCTCAAGTCGGCGGTGACCGCGCTACCGGATCTCACCGTCGTCGGATATCTCGAGCTGGTCGACGACCCGGGCGCGTTCGACCGGTTCCTCGCCGTCCCGGAGCCGGCCGGGGCGCACGTGGTGCTGCTCGGCGAAGATCGGCTGTTGATGTCGGCCGACGCACCTGAATCGGCGGCGCTGTTCAGGTCGATGGGGTATCGCGTGGTCGAGGTCGACATCTCCGAGTTCGAGAAGCTCGAAGGCTGCGTCACCTGTCTGTCCGTCAGGATCCGGTCGTGACGATCGGCGATCCGCTCGACATGTTCCGCCTCGACGGCCAGGTCGCCCTGGTCACCGGTGCATCGGCGGGCCTCGGCGCACGCTTTGCACGCGTGCTCCACTCGGTCGGGGCCACGGTTGTCGTCACCGCTCGACGGGCCGACCGGCTCGAGTCGCTCGCCGACGAACTGCCCGGGTCGATCGTGATCTCCGCGGACGTGGCCGATCCGACCGACCGTGAGCGCTTGGTCGCCGAGACGTTGGCGGCCGCCGGTCGGATCGACGTGCTCGTCAACAATGCCGGCGTCTCTCACATCGTCGGGATCGAGAACGAGACGCTCGACCAGTTCGAGCAAGCGATGTCGGTCAACACGACGGCGGTCTGGCACCTGATCAAGCTGTGCGTGCCCCACATGACCGAACGCGGCAGTGGGTCGATCGTGAACGTCGCTTCGATGCTCGGCCTCGTCGGGTCGACGCCGATCAAGCAGGCCAACTACTGCGCCAGCAAAGGGGCGGTGGTCAACATGACCCGCGAGCTCGCGCTGCAGCTCGCTCGCAAGGGCATCCGTGTCAACTCTCTGTGCCCGGGTTACTTCCCGTCGGAGATGACCGAACCGATGCTCGGCGACGAGGGCAGCGAGCGGTACATCCGGACGTTCTCGGCGATTCCGAGGATGGGTCTCGAGCACGAACTCGACGGAGCGTTGCTGCTGCTCGCGACCACTGCGGGGTCCTACATCACCGGTCACGCGTTGGTCGTCGACGGCGGCTTCACCGCCCACTGAGCAGGTTCCATGCCGGTGCGGTGCCCAGCGACCGACCGCCTTCCGGGTGCCCCGGTTCAAGGCGAGCCCAGTTTGCTCCGATGATCTGCCAGCATGATGATTGGGATGGACGTGACGGCGGAATCGACCAGAAGCGACGTGTTGGAGACCCCACCGCACGCGCGCGCGGTGGACACTGCGCACGTAGCCGAGGTCGCCGCACGGATCTCACAGTCGATCGGAGGGGTGTTGGCGGGCCGTGGCGACGCCGTCGACACCGCGATCGCGTGCTTGCTGTCGGGTGGGCACCTGCTGATCGAGGACATCCCCGGCGTCGGCAAGACGCTGCTCGCCCAGGCCCTCGCTTCGTCGGTCGGCGGCTCGTTCCACCGTATCCAGGGCACGCCCGACCTGCTGCCGGGCGACGTGACCGGCACGATGATGCCCCATGGCGATTCGTTCGAGATGCATTTTCGTCCCGGACCGATCTTCTCGAACATCGTGGTCTTCGACGAGCTGAACCGTGCGAACCCCCGCACGCAGTCGGCGCTGCTGGAGGCGACCGAAGAGTCGGCTGTCACCGTCGATGGCGTCACGCGCTCGTTGCCGTCGCCGTTCCTGCTCGTTGCGACGCAGAACCCGCTCGAGATGACGGGGACCTACCCGCTCGGCGAGGGCGCCGTCGATCGATTCGCCGCCGTCGTCACGCCTGGGCGCGCCGGGGCCGACGACGAGGTCGAGGTGCTCACCGGCCGCCGTGGGCGCAATCGGTTGCACGCGGTCGTGCCGGTGGTCGACATCGACGATGTCGTGACCGCCCGTTCGATCGTCTCCAACGTCTATCTGGCCGATCCCCTCGCCCGGTATGTCGTGGCCATTCTCGACGCGACCCGCAAGCATCCGAGGGTTCGCCTCGGCGCCTCGACGCGCGGGGGTGTGGCCCTGATCGGGCTCGCCAAGGCCCGCGCCGCGATGGCAGGTCGACACTTCGTGGTGCCCGACGACGTGGTCGGGCTTGCAGAATCGGCACTTGCCCACCGCGTCATCGTTTCCGACGCCGCCGGATCGGTTCGCGCCGGGCGCGAGGTCGTGCTCGAGTGCCTCGAACTGGTGCCGGCTCCGACGGCGTGACATGAGCCGGCCCGTCGGAGTGTCCGCCGGTGGGATCGGGCTGCTGTTGGCGTGGATCGGCGGCGTTGCGATCGCACGCTTGACCGGCGCCACCCCGGTCGTCATCGTGCTCGCGGCCGGCCTCGTGTTGTTCGCCGCAGCGTTCGGCGCCGGTGTCGTCACGCTGCGGAGCGTGCGGGTCCACGGTGCTCGACTCCCGCCGATGATCACGCAGGGCGACGAGTTCGCACTCTCGCTGTCGATCAGCTCGCCACGACCGGTGTGGGTCGACGTGCTCGCCCACGGCCGGATCATCGCGAGCGGTTGGGCCACCGAACACGGCTTCGATCAGCCTGCCGTCGTCGAGCGGCGGGGCATGCTGGATCGGCTCGACGTGCGTATCCGGTCGGCGGGCCCGCTCGGGCTGTTCTGGTGGAGCCGTCACCGGGTGCTGATCGTCGGCGAGCATCTCGTCGCAGCGCGTGTGAATTATCGCGACGTCGTCGTCGATCGGTCACTCTCCGCCGACGACGGGGAGTTCGTCGGGCCTGCCGGTGCGATCGCCGGTGAGATCGACGGCGTCCGACCGTGGCGGGAAGGAGACAGCGAACGCTTCGTGCATTGGGCCTCGACGATTCGAGCCGGCGAACTGGTGGTGCACGATCGGCACAGCGACACCGCACAGGCCTGGCTCGTCAGGGCGCGGCCCGACTGCGCTGATCCGGATGTGGAGGCCGGTGCCGTGCGGCGGGCACTCGAACAGGGCTTGGGATCCGGCGTCGCGGTCTCGGTCGCGATCGGTGCCGATCCACCTGTTCCGGTCAGCGACGTCGCAGCTGCCGCTCGGTGGTCTGCGCTCGCAGAGCTGGGATCGGTGCCGGTGCCGCCGACCCCCCGGCGCTGGTTCGAGACGCCCGAACCGGAATCGACCGGTTCGGTCTCCGCGAGGTGGTGGGCCGCGGCGGCGACGATCGTCGCACTGGCGATGCTGGCCGGGGCGCTCGGCTACAGCCCGGTGGTCACGATCGCGGCAGCGCTCGGGGCGTGTGCGGGTGCGGCGGTGAGCGCTCGCACGATCGTGAGCGGACGGGCGCCATCTCGTCTGATGCGCCTGGCGATTGCCACGGGGACCGTATCGGCAATCGCGATGATCGTCGTGTCGAGCGGTCGTCTGGTCGACCTGTTGGGCTACTTGCGCGGCCCCTTGCCGCAAGTGCTGATGGTGCTGATCGTGCTGCACGGGTTCGAGTGCCACGATCGTCGAACGATCCGCGTCGGGCTCGGGATTTCGGCGGTCGTCGTGATGTACGCATCAGGGTTCCGCGTCGACGATCGGATCATCTGGTGGCTGCTCGCATGGGCGACGTGTTTCGGCATCTCGCTGTCCCGGCTGTCCGGACGCTCGGTCGCACCGTCACCGACGACTTCGCCGAGAACATCGCAGGCGTTCCGCACATCTGGTCGCCGGCCCCTCGTCGATCGGCTGCCCGGCGCCTTGGGCATCGGGTGTGGGATGGCCGCGACGGTGGCGATCCTCGCCGTGGTGCCCGTTCCGACCGGACCGGCGAGCTTGACGCTGCCGACCTTCATCCGTCAGGCCGACGACATCGGCGTGCCAGGCGCGATCGCGGGGCCGGACGGAACGGTACGAAGTGGCGGGGAGTCGCCCGGAGCGGGCCCGACCTCGCGCGCCGGCCGGCCAGGCGGGCGGTTACACGGGGTTCGCCGAGGAGATGGACACCTCGGTGCGCGGCGCCCTCAGCGATGACGTCGTCATGCGGGTCCGCGCCCCCGAACCCGATTTCTGGCGCGGCCAGACCTTCGCCGAGTTCGATGGCCGTCGTTGGATCGCCGACCCGGACGATGGGGTCCGGAGGAGTGGACCGAACATCGGAGTGCCGTCGGCCGTCGGCGACATCGGCCTCGCCGACGACGTCGAGATCGACCGGTTCGTGCAGACCTATTACCTCGACGTCGACATGCCCAATCTGATCTTCCACGCCGATCGGGCCGTCCAGGTGATCGTCGACGCAGATGTCTGGGTGCGTCCCGACAGCGCGCTCCGGGCGACGACGATCCTGCCGAAGGGGTCGATCTACACGGTCGTGTCGGCACGCGCCCAGGTCGACGAGCAGCTGCTCCGTCGCCAGGGTCTGATCGGTGATCGTCTGACCGCACGCGGCCGTCAGGCCCTGAACCGATATCTGGAGCTGCCCCCGTCGACGACGGCGGAGACCGTGGCGTTGGCAAGCAGGCTAGCGGCCGGGCGGACGAACACCTACGACGTCATCCGCGCCTACGAAGACTGGATGAGCGCAAACGTCCGGTACTCGCTGACCGCACCACTTCCCGATGACGGCGAGGATGCCGTGCACGATTTCCTCTTCGACTCACAGCTCGGCTTCTGCGAGCAGATCGCGAGCGCGCTCACGATCATGCTGCGCACGCAAGGTGTGCCTGCCCGTCTCGTCACCGGCTACCTGCCGGGCGAACGCGATCGCATCGCCGGCGTGTTCGAAGTGAAGTCGAGTGATGCCCACGCCTGGGTCGAGGTCTGGTTCCCCGAAACGGGTTGGCAGCCCTTCGATCCGACCGCTGCAGTGCCGCTGTCGGCCGACTCACGGATCGGGTCGGTGGGTGGCGATCTGGCCGCCGGCGCCGGGGCCTACGTGAATCGCCATCGGCTGCGGATGGTGCTGGGCGTCGTCGTCGGCGCCGCAGTGCTCGCGCTTGCGCGGTCGGTCGGCGAGCTCCGATATCGCCGGCGTCGGGGTCGGTGGGGTCGATTGCAGGACCGCTTCGGCGATGCCGCCGTCCGCCGAGGTGCGGGGCCGGGGTCACCCAATCCGAAACTGGCCGCGGCGTGGGACGGCACCGACGAGATCGAAGTGGCGCGAGCGGTGGCCGAACGGCTCGACCAGGTCGCATTCGACCCCGCCTTCGTCGATGACGGTCAGCTGTTCGACGAGACCCGCAAACTCGTCGGGTCGCTGCCCGGGCCGGCTCGGTAGCATCTTCGGGTGCAGCGATCGCCGGTACTCCTGTTCGGCCTGACGACGGCTGTGATGTCGTCCGGCTACGGCGTGATGTTCACCGTGCTCGACGACTTCCGGGACGAGTACGGCATCCAGGCCGAGTGGTTGGGGGTCATCGTCGGGGTCGGTTTCCTGTCGTCGTTCGTCGCCCAGATCTTCCTGGCTCCGATCGCCGACCGCGGACATGCCAGGCGACTCGTGATCGCCGGTGTGGTCATCAACGTCCTCGGTCTGCTCGTGATGGCCTTCGGTGAGTCGTTGATGCCATTGCTGATCGGTCGATTCGTGTCGGGGATCGGGATCGGGATGGCCTTTCCGGCGATCCGGCGGATCGTCGTCAATCTCGAACCCGAACGTCTCGGCAACAATCTCGGATTGCTGTTGTCGGCTGATGTGGCCGGGTTCGCCGCCGGCCCCGCGCTGTCGGCGATCCTGGTGCCGACGCTGGGGCTCTCGGCCCCGTTTCTCACGATCGCCGTGCTGTCGCTGTGCTGCCTGCCGGTCGTCTTCGTGGTGGCGATCACCGAGGCCGGCCCCGCGGCCGGCAGCCCGCCGACTTCCAGGTTCGCATTCGATCTGCTGCGCAGCCGGCAGATGGTCGCCGCGCTCCTGATGGGCTCGTGCCTGTTCCTGATGATCGGTACGTTCGACGCGCTGTGGGCCGTGGTGCTCGACGACCTCGAGGCCGGCGAGATCGTCGCCAACGTCGGCATCACGATCTTCGCGCTGCCCCTGATCTTCCTCGGTTCGTATGGCGGACGGCTGGCGCAACGCATCGGGCCATTTCGACTGGGACCGCTCGGCCTCCTGCTCGGCGCCGGATTCATGTTCTGTTACGGGTTCATGCCGACCGGCCTGGCGATGCTCGGGGTCGGGGCCGTGCATGCGATCTGCGACGGCCTCACCGCGTCGAGCACTGCGGTTGCGGTCGGCGTGGTGGCGCCCGCCGAACGCCAGGCCGGCGCCCAGGGCATCCTCGGCGCCGCCGAGACCCTGACCGGCGGACTGACGGCGGTACTCGCAGGCGTCTTGTACTCCCAGGGTGGGAGGGCTCTCGCCTACACGACCTGCTCGCTGATCATGATTGCGTTGGCGGCGACGGCGTACGTGCTCGCGGGCCCCGAATACCGCGGGCGCCGACCGGTCGCGGACCAACTCGTGCTCGGGCCGGCGGTCACGGGCCACGCCTGACGCGACCCGGCTGCTTCAGCTGTGCTCTTGGGCCAGCAGCGATCGGCGTACCTTGCCGGCATCGTCGCGCACGGGCTCGTCGACGAAGCCGTAGTCGTCGGGGCACTTGTAGCTCACCAGCCGCTCGGCCATATGCGCCCGCAACTCGTCGACATCGACCCCGCCCGGAGCGTCGACGACGGCATGGACGCGCTGGCCGAGGTCGTCGTCGGGCACACCGATCACCGCGCAGCTGCGCACGGCCGGATGCTCGTCGAGGGCGTGCTCGACCTCGGCCGGATAGATGTTGGCGCCGCCGCGCAGGATCAGATCCTTGCGACGGTCGGCGAGGTACACATACCCGTCCTCATCCATCGATCCCATGTCGCCGAGGCTCTCCCACTCGGTGTCGGCGAGCTGTTTCGGATCGGCGCCGAGATACCGGTACGTCGAGCCGGGGCCGCCATCGGCGCGCATGTAGATCTCACCGATCTCGCCGGGCGGTAGATCCTCGCCGTCGTCGCCGACGACCTTCATGGCGCCCACGATCGGACGGCCGACAGAGCCGTAGTGTTCGAGCCACTCGCGGCCGGTGATCCAGGTGATCGCCTGCACCTCGGTGCCGGCGTAGAGCTCGCACAACACGTCGGGGCCGACCCACTCGATCCACTCCTCCTTCAGCCACGGTGGGCACGGGGCGGCCATGTGCACGGCGACCTCGAGCGACGACATGTCGGCAGCGGCGCGAACCTCCTCGGGCAGCTTCCAGATCCGGGTCATCATGGTCGGCACCATGTAGAGGTACTTCGGGCGGTGTTCGGTGACGGCGTCGAGCACCTGCTCGGGCACGAACCGTGGGAAGTTGATGACGTGGTTGCCCGAGACGAGCGCCAGCGACGAGATCGAGAACGGGGCGTTGTGGTACAGCACACCGGGGATGACGCACGCCGAACGGGCGGGCAGATGGAACTGGGCCGCCTCGGTGTCGAACACGCCGGGGTTGGTGGCCAGGATGATCTTCGGCCGACCGGTGCTGCCTCCGGAGGTCGGCGCCTTCCAGTGGGTCGTGATCGCGTCGGGCAGCTCAGCATCGCTGAGAGTCGGGTCGGGTTCGTAGCCGATCGGCACGCACGTGCGGTCGGCGATCCGGCCGGCTTCGACGCCGATCACGAGCTTCGAGTCGGCGAGTTCGACGATCTCCTCCAGCTCACGGCCGGGCAGCTTGGCCGAGACCGGTTGTGGCGTGGCCCCCAGCTTCCACACGGCGAACGCGGACTCGAAGAACGCGGTGGAGTTCGGTAATGCGATCGTGACGAGATCGTCGGGCTCGACGCCCAACGCGGCGAACGCCCGGGCGAGGCGGTTCGTGCGGCGGTCGAACTCCTGCCAGCTCAGCGTGACGTCCCCACACGTGAGCGCCGGCTCGTGGGGCCGTTCGGTCGCGTGCATCGTGATGGCCCGCGACATCGACATCATCCCCATCACCGAATCGTAGGCAGTCGTGTCACCCCAGGTCGTGGTCGGCCGACCAACTGCGTACGGTGCTGTCGATCGACCAGAAGCCGCGCGGGCACAGCAGGTCGTCGATCAGATATTCCATCGCCGGGGCGAACGTCTGGCGCAGCGTTCGCGCGTAGGCCGCCGCCTCGTCGAACGGGCGGAGCTGGAAGCCGTGTGCGCTCAGCTCGGCATAGAGGTCGTGGAACAGCTGCGGCGGCGCAGCGTCACCATCGTCGTCCTGATACGCGCCGAGGTCGACGCCCTGGGTCATCTCGCGGAAGATGGCCTCGGCGCGGCGCAGGAACCAGTACGAGTGTCCGTCGGTCGAACCCATGATGATCTGAGCGTGCAGTGCGGCGTCGCACAGCAGGCCGAGCGCGGTGACCCAGTTCTGGCGTTGATCGTGGGATCGGAACATGGCCAGCAACGGCACGGTGGAGTGGGTCTCGAGGATGCCGGCCGCCCACTGCTCCCAGCGTTCGAATTGAGCGTCGATCTTCTTCGGGTCGGCGTCGGGAGCCCACGCCATGACGAGCGCCGTAGGTGTGATCCGGTCGGTCCCGCCGGCATCGAGGGTCATGAGGGTGCGCTCACGATCCGAGTAGGCCGAGTACAGCGAAGGCAGATAGCCGATGACCAGCGCAACCGTGATCACCCCGAAGAACGCCTCGAGAATCGCGCCCAGACGCGGAATCACCTCCGTCGGCACGATCTCGCCGAACCCGACGGTGAAGAAGATGACGCCCGAGTAGTACCAAGCGTCGCCCAAGCTGCCGATCGTCGGGATGTCGCCCAGACCCCACCAGATCAGGCCGAATCCCACGATCTGCAGCAAGGCCCAGGCGAACAGCAGCTCGATGACCAGCAGCGGCCCGAACACGGCGAGTATTCGCTCGCGCCACTTCGAGTCCTCCGGCAGACGGCGGGCGACGGATCGGATGGCCACGAATGTCGACCGGCCGATCACCCGCGACGGCCACCACCTGGCGTACGAGGTGAACGTCGAGACGAGTGTGTTGACGAGGTCGGCGACCGCGATCAGTACCAGCACCACGCCGCCACCGATGGCGATCGCGCCCGGACCCGCTGATGCTGTGGCGACGACGTTCACTGCAGCAGCGCTGACGTCGGAATGGTCGCGTACCGGTCTTCGGCGGTGATCCACCGCACCTGGAGCGGTGCCAGCCGCCAGGGCGAGGGGTCGTCGGGCGCGAGCACGTCGCGCGCGCCATCGGGCAGGGTCGGATGGCGATCGACGGTGACGACACCGGCGCCCACGTTGGCGAGCCCGATCAGGTCGCCGAATCGAGGATGGTGGCGATGCCATGCGAACACCGACGTGTATCCGGCGTCGAACGCCCTGACGATCGCGTCGTCGTCGTGCAGGGGCTGGCAGATCCTTCTCGCTTCGACGAGATGGCGCATCCCCGCCCAGACACGGCCACTGAGCGTCGATGGGTCGTGCCGATCGGCCGCCAGTCGCTCATCGAACGCCGGTCGGTGCGTCCACCGGCTGTCGGCTGCTCGTTCCGGGTCGTCGACGTAGGCGTGGTCGTCTCCCTGGCAGAGCTCGTCGCCCATGTAGATGATCGGGATGCCGCCGAACCCGAACACGATCCCGTAGGCCAGCAGGATGCGACCGACGGCGAGCTCGAGCGCGGCCGCATCCGACTGCTCGAGCGCCGCGGCGACCCCTGCGAGTGTCGCCGTCATCCCGCACGATCGTTCGTCTCGCGTCGTCGGATTCGTTGCGAACGGCAGCCCACGCGCGAACGTCTGCCAGAACTCGCCCCGGTAGAAGGCCGCGAGGTACTCGCGATGTGCGGCGCCGCTGAGGCCGACGCTGCGCGCGTCGGCGTCGTCGATCGCCCAGCCGATGTCGTCGTGGCATCGCAGATAGGTGAACCAGGTCGCACGCGCGGGGACGTCGGGCAGGCGGGCCAGTGCGTTGCGCGCCAGGTCGGCGCGCTGCGAGGCGAGCATCGACCAGCACTGGACCATCAGCTGGTTGTGGTAGCCCAGCTCGCACTCGCGTCGCTCACGGTCGTGCCGACCCAGGTACCCGACGAGGTCATCGGGTCCGACGATCGCCTCGGCGAGCAGAAGACAGGCCGGTGCCGCCATTGCCATCACCGCGCGGAGAGCCTGCGCGATCAGGTGTGCCTCCGGCTGGTTCTGGCAATTCGTACCCAGTCGCTTCCAGGTGAAGGCGATCGCATCGAGGCGCAGGATCTCGATGCCGAGGTTGGCGAGGTGGAACGCGAGCTCGGCGACCTCGAGCATGACGTCGGGGTTCGACCAGTCGAGGTCCCACTGGAACTCGCGGAAGGTGGTCCACACCCACCGCTCCATCTCCGCGTTCCAGGTGAAGTTGCCGGGCGACAGGACGGGGAAGACCTCGGGGAGCGTCGCCTCCCAGGCGTCGGGTCCGGTGCGATCGGGAAACGTCCGGTAGAGCGCACGGTGGTACGGCGAGCCGCCCTGAGCAGCGCGCGCCCATTCGTGGTCGTCGCTGGTGTGGTTCAGCACGAAGTCGACACACAGGCTGATGTCGTTGCGTCGCAGCTCGGTGATCAGCTCGCTCAGTTCGGCGGCGGTGCCCCATCGGGCGTCGGGGGCGCGGTAGTCGCGGATTGCGTAGCCGCCGTCGTTGTCGCCATCTCGGGGTTGCAGCAGCGACAGCAGATGGAGCGTGTCGACGCCCAGCTCGGTGAGGTAGGGGATTCGCCGGCCCACGCCGGCGAGGTCGCCACCGAAGCGGTCGACGTATGCCATGTAGCCGACCCGGTCGGGTTGCTGGTACCAGTACGGCGAGGCGGCTCGGCGCCGGTCGAGTTCGACCAGTTCGAGGTCACGTCGTCCGTTGGCGCGCCGCGCTGCGGCGACCAACCCGTCGGCGACCCGCCCGGCCTCCACCCCGTACAGCCCGCGCAGGGCACTGTCCAGATCGGGACGCCATTCCCGAATTCGGGTATCGAAGTCGCTCGCCACGGCGAACAGAGTAGAGCTGCTTGCTACCATCCGCCGCATGCCCATCCGCATCGGACTCGTCGCAGCATCACGGATCGCACAGGCAGCGGTGATCGACCCTGCGCCCCTCGTCGAGGGGGTCGAGTTGACCGCTGTCGGCGCCCGCGACCTGGGCCGCGCCGAGGAAGCGGCGGCCAATTGGGGTCTTGCGCATGCGTACGGCTCATGGGCCGAGTTGATCGCGTCCGACCACGTCGATGCGGTGTACATCGGTTCACCGGCCAGCTACCACCGCGAGTCGGCGATCGAGGCGATCGAGGCGGGCAAGCACGTGTTGTGCGAAAAGCCCTTCGCCGCCAACGCCGACGACGCCAGGAGGATCGCCGACGCGGCCCGTGGCAGCGACGTGGTCGTGATGGAGGCTTTCCACTGGCGATACCACCCGTACGCCGCCCAGATCCGATCGGTGATCGACTCAGGCGTGCTGGGTCGGCTCGACCGCATCGAGGCCGTGTTCGACATCCCCGACGGCCGGATTCCTCGCACCGACATCCGGTGGGATCTCGGGATCGGTGGTGGCGCCACGATGGATCTCGGCTGCTACTCGATCCAGTGGGCCCGTTTCGCCGCCGGTGGCGACCCCGACGTCGTGTCGGCGCATGCGGTGTGCCCGGTGCCGGGGATCGACGGATCGTTGGTCGCCGAACTGAGGTGGCCCTCGGGTGTGACCGGATCGGTCGGGTCCTCGATGATCGCCGAGGGCGACTCGGTCGTCGCCTATCTCAAGGTCGTCGGTGAGCTCGGAACGATGATGGCCGACAATCCCTTGGCCCCCCAGAAGGGGGGCGCGGTGATCACGGTCGACACGGCGGATGGCACGCAGCGCCACGAGGGTGACCGCTCGTCGACCTACTTCCATCAGCTCGTCGCGTTCCGAGATGCGATCAACGATGCTGCGCCTTTTCCGACCACTGCCGATGACGGCGTCCGCAACATGGAGATCGTCGACGCCTGCTATCTGGCTGCAGGGCTCGAGCCTCGACCGACGTTGACCTGATGTCCGATCGACCCGTTCGGTGAGTCAGGCGAGCATGCCGACGTCGCCGTCGAGGTGCAACGCCCGACCGGATTGATCACTCGTCAACAGCTCGGCCATCAAGGCCGGATCGCTCGAATTGGCCCAATGACGTCGACCGTGGGCGTCGAGTCCGGCCAAAATCGCCATCTCGGGCTGCATCTCGCGGTCTGACGTGATCGTGTACGTCTCGAGGGTGACGTTGCGCACGCGCTCGGAGGGAGTCGGCCGTGACGGCAATCGATCGACGGCAGCCTGCACGTCGTCGGTGAGGAATCCGTCGCCCGACGGTTCAGCGGCCAGTATCAGCGAACTGTGCTTGGTGAACGATCCACCGTTGCCCGTCAGCAGCGCTCGCTGATCGGGTGCTTCCCGCAGCAGCGCGACCGCCCGAGCGAGCGGGAGCAGGCAATAGCAGTTGAGGGGCCCCGCCGCGAACGTGAGTCCGCCGGTGATGGTGAAGGCTCTGACCGGGTCGATCCCGAGCTCGCGCTGGGCGACCTGCACCGCGACCGGGAAACACGAGTAGAGGTCGATCAGGTCGCATTCGTCGACCGACATGCCGGCCAGCTGCAGTGTGCGCAGTCCGGAGATCCGCATCGCCGGCGATTCATCGAATGCCCAGCGATTGGTCGGGTACCAGTGGTCGGCGGCGCCGACGCCCGTCCACGGGAAGATCCACCGATCGCGGGGAACGCCGGCTGCCTGCGCCTCCGCGACCGATGTCATCACGATCGCCCCGCCCTGATCGACGTTCAGATTCGAGGTCATCAGCTTGAGGTACGGCGACGCTATCGGTCGGTTGGCGGCGGACTCCGTGGCGATCTCCTCAGCCGACACCGCGCGGCGAATCCACGCGTTCGGGTTGGCGGCGGCAACCGCGCTGGCTCGCGCCCACAGCGCTGCGATGCGCTGTCGGTGCTCGTCGGGGTCTTCGCCCAGGCGGTGTCGCAGTGCGGTCTCGGCCATGGCGTAGAAGCGGGCGGCGATCTCCAGCCCGAACGCCCGCTCGGCGTCGCTGGTGAGCGGCTTGTCGGTGCCGAACACCTCGTCGGGTGCGGCGCCCTCGCGCTCGACGAGGTACCCCGTACGCGTGCCGCGGGCACGGTCGCTGCGGCGGGTTCGCAAGGTCTCGGCCCCGCACACCACGGCGGCGTCGAGATCACCGCGCTGGATACGCACGGCGGTGTCAGTGACGAGATCGTAGACCTGGTTGCCGCCCACGGTGGTGATGGAGGTGCGGGCGGTCGCGGCGCCGATCCGATCGGCGACCAGGCGCCCAGGGTCGGCGTACGGCCAGACCCCCCAAACCACCCGTACCGCACCGATCCGGTCGCGCAACGCGGTCGATGCTGCGTCGTCGAGCGCGGCCTCGGCGCTGCGGGTCATCAGGTCGATCGGTTCCGAGCCGTGCTCGCGGTCGTTGAGCTGAGCGGCACCGACGATGATCGGTGTGCGGGGGTCGAGGGTGCTCATGTCGGATCCGGCTCCTGAACGATCGCGCCATGGTGCCGGCGCCGAGGCAGCGACACCTTGCTGGGTTCCGGCGACACCGCGGAAATTCGCACGGCGCGGCCGAGCCGCCGCCGGCAAAGTTGTGCAATCGCCCGACGGCGTCTGCCGCGCTAGATCTGGAGCTGGCTGAGCAGTTCTTGCTTGGACTCCTCGAACTCGTCGAAGCCGATCTGCTCGTCGGCGAACGCCTTGTGGAGTGCTTCGAGCTTGGCCATCACGGCGCCGGCGTCGGCTTCAGGAGTGACGTCATCAGAGGCTTCGGCTGCATTCTCGATGCGCTCGGCCTTGCGAGCTGCCTTGGCCTTTGCCTTCTCGGCGCGCTGCATCTCCCGCTGACGCTTCTGGAATCGTGCCTGGCTCATACTGTCTCCTTGTCGCCGTCGGACCGCGGCACCCGGCGGTGCGACACGGGACTTCAGCCGTTCGATGCCGGGCCTGGTACCCAGCTGGCATTGACCGGCGGCACACCGGAATGCCCGAGCGAGGTTCCGACCCGAGATCTTCGACCCTACCAGCGGCTGTGGATAACCGGCGGGCGCACTGCTTCGACACCGGTGTCGGCTCCCGGGGAATCGCTGGGTGATCCCTGAAGGTGGTGTCGGGCCGCGACGTGAAAGAGTGGGGATGATCGCTCGCCCGTCGCCGCCGCCGCCATCGCAAGCAAACCGGCACCGTGTTCGTCGGCCCGGTCTCGTCGTTGCGGGCTCCGTGCTCCTGATCACCGCATGCGGTTCCGAGGACATGGCACGAGATGTGGCACGACCGGTGGAAAGCTCGGCACCCCTGCCGACCGTCGATGGCATCGCTCCTGCGACGACTGCCGCGCCGACCCCCGACGAGTCGGTGTCGCCCGAGACCGTCCCCGATATCGGGTCGTCGACGGAGCCTGTATCCGAATCGAACTCGGCCCCACAGCCGACCGGCTCGTCGCCCGACCAGTCGACAGGACCCGCCCCGGTACCGTCGGTCGTGGCCAAACCGCCGACGTCGAACACCGCCGCGCCTCCATCGGGCGGTTTCGCGCTCGATCCGATGATGCCATTGGTGGTCGCGGCGGTGGCCGATCTCGCCGGGCGACTCGGCATCGCGGCCCGTGAGGTGACGGTCGTCGAGGCTCGGGCCGTCACGTGGGGCGACTCCAGCCTGGGCTGTCCACAGCCAGGGATGAAGTACCTCCCGCGTGTGGTCGACGGCACGCTGGTCGTGCTCGGAGCGGGTGGTCGAACCTATGAGTACCACGGGGGTTCGCCGCTGCAACTCTGCGAGCACCCCACGGCGCCCGCAGCACCGAGCGACTGAAGGTCTCCGTCGAGCACCCGGTTGACATCGACCGCGGTGGACCTTGCCGTCGTCGGCGCTGCACTCGGCGGCGCGGCGGCGCGATCGATCAGTGTGGCGGGCCACTGGCAGCGTGGTTCGGCATCCGATCGAGGCGCACCCGTTCGCCGGGATGCGGCGCCACGGCGATCACACCGAATCGGTTGGCGATCGAATTCACCAGCGCATCGGACGCTGCCTGCTCACCATGATTGACGTAGACCCGGTTCACTCCGTTGGCCGTTGCGACCCAGTCCATCAACTCGGACTGGTCGGCGTGGGTCGACAGATCGATCGACACCACATCGGCTCGCACAGGGTAGTAGTGACCGAGCATCTTGAGCGTGGTGGCGCCCGAGCGCAAGTGGTCGCCGCGAGTGCCCGGTGCCTGGAAGCCCACCAGTACGACCGAGTTGCGCCCGTCACCGATCCGCCGAGCGAGATGGTGAACCACCCGCCCACCGGTGGCCATGCCGGATGCGGAGACGATCACCATCGGCCCGCGCCGATCGTTGAGCGCCTTCGACTCGGCGGTCGTCCGCGTCTCGGTCAGGTTGATCGATGAGAACAGTTCGCGGCCGAACAGTTCGGGCCGGATCTCCGCCGAGCGATGCTCGACAGCCGAGCGGTACAGCACGAGGGCACGGCTCGCCATCGGACTGTCGACGATCACCGGGATGTCGGGCACGACACCGTGCTCGACGAGCTGGTTCAGATGCCACAACACCACCTCGGTGCGATCGACCGCGAATGCGGGAATCACTACGACGCCGCCGCACGCCGCGGCGTCGTTCACCACCCGCGCCAACTCGTACTCGGGATCGATCGGGAGATGTTCCTCGTCGCCGTATGTCGACTCGATGACCACCACGTCGGCGGATCCGATCGCGTCGGGGGGCAACAGGAGTGGGTGCGACGGTCGACCCAGATCACCGCTGAAGACCACATCGGTGCCGACATCGGTCAGTCGCACGTGGATCGAGGCGGCGCCGAGGATGTGACCCGCCCGGCGCCAGGTGACCTCGACGCCGGGCACGACGGTGAGCACATCGCCGAACCCAACCGTCTGCAACAGCCTCAGAGTCTGCGTCGCTTCGTCAGCTGTGTAGAGCGGCTCGGCCGGGTCGTGCTTCGAAAAGCCCATCCGGTTCGCGTAGTCGGCTTCCTCCTCCTGCAGGTATCCGCAGTCCGGCAATACGACCCCCGCCAGCTGGCGAGTGCCGTCGGTGCAGTAGACGGGTCCGCTGAAGCCGAGTCGCCGGAGCCGTGGCAGGAAACCGCAGTGATCGATGTGGGCGTGTGTGAGCACGACCGCATCGATCGACTCGGCGGGCACGGGGAAAGGGTTCCAATTCGCCAACCGGAGCTGTTTGGCTCCTTGGAACAATCCACAGTCGACCAGCACCCGCGCGTCGGGAGTGTCGATCAGGGTCTTGCTGCCCGTGACCGTTCGCGCGCCACCGATGAACCTGAGCGTTGGTACCCGACTCGCCGACACGTCGACACCTCCGAGCTGGGCGCCAGGCGCCCACCACCACGATCGTGCCACTCGACGAGGTGACCCGCCACCGACAAAGGTCCCATCGTCCGGCGCAGCCTCGGAGCAGCGCGCTGCGACGGCGGGTCAGAGGTGCAGCTCGATCAGCCGCCGCAAGACGTGGTCGGGCTGGGCACCGACGACGGTCTCCACGACCTCGCCGTCTCGCAGGACCAACAACATCGGGATGCTGCGGGCGTCGTACCGCTGTGCGACACGGGGGGACTCGTCGACATTGACCTTGACGACCTTCAGCCGGCCGGCAAAGTCCCGCGACAGCTGCTCGACCACCGGGGCGACCATTCGGCACGGCCCGCACCACGGAGCCCACAGGTCGACCAGCACGAGTGACTTGGTGTTGACTGCGCCAGTGAAGTCAATGTCGCCGGCATCGATCAACCACGGCACGTCGACGTGGCAGTTGGCGCATCGAGGGAGTCCGGTCGACACCGCCGGTACCCGGTTCTTCGTGCCGCACGACGGGCACGCCACGACATGGCTTCCCACGCCTCCAGGGTACCGGCGACCATCCGGTCCACGAACGCTGTCCCGATGGTCGTCGCCGGGGCGCACGACATGACCCGGGACGACGTGCCCGACCTCGACACACTGCGCGAGGTCGAGCGCCGCGTGCTGTGGCTCGCGACTCGGATCATCGACCATGCCAATCGCCGCGGAACGACCAATGAGGTGAAGGTGGGTGGGCATCAGGCGTCGTGCGCGTCGATCACCACGATCATGACGGCGCTGTGGTTCGCCCACATCGGCGGTGACGACAAGGTCGCCGTCAAGCCGCACGCGGCGCCGGTGTACCACGCGATCAAGTACCTGACCGGCGAACTGGACCGGTCGTATCTCACCAGGCTGCGTGAGCTCGGCGGGCTCCAGGCCTACCCATCCCGGACCAAGGACCCCGACGTGTCCGACTTCTCGACGGGCTCGGTCGGGCTCGGAGCGGTCGCCCCGCTGTTCTCCGCACTCACCCGTCGGTACACCGATTCGCACTTCGGTGCCCAGGCGCCCGCCCGTTTCATCGCTCTCGTCGGCGATGCCGAACTCGACGAAGGCAACATCTGGGAGGCGATCGCCGATCCGGCCACCGAGCAGCTCGGCAACTTCACGATGGTCGTCGATCTCAACCGTCAGAGCCTCGATCGGGTGATCCCCGACATCGCTGCGGTGCGCTTGAAACGCTTCTTCGCCGACGCCGGCTGGCAGGTCGTCGAGGCCAAGTACGGCTCGCGCCTGAGCGCGGCGTTCGCCGAACCGGGCGGCGATGCACTCGAGGCGCACATCGATGCGCTGACGAACGAGGCGTACCAGGAACTCTTCGCGTTGCGGGGTCCGGACGTGCGTCGCAAGTTCCTCGTGCATGCCGATCCCGCCGTCGTCTCGATCACCGACCGGCTCGACGACGACCAACTCAAGTCGTTGGTGACCGACCTGGGTGGCCACGATCTGTCGAAGTTGCTGGCGGCCTTCCGTGAGTCTGATCGGGACCACGACCGTCCGACGGTCGTGTTCGCCTACACCGTGAAAGGTCACGGTCTGCCGATCGCCGGTGACCCGATGAACCACGCTGCGTTGCTCGGTCCGGCGCAGATCGACGCGTTCCGTGAGTCGGTCGGCCTCGACGCTGCGACGGAGTGGGACCGTTTCGATCCGGACACGGCTGCAGGTCGCCTGTGCGGCAGGGTCGGTGGCGCCGTCAACAACGCTCCGCGTACGCCGCGTCCGATCCTGTCCGTCCCGTCGGCGGCGCGCCCGATCGTCGTCAAGGGCGCAACGTCGACGCAGGAGGCGTTCGGCCGGGTGTTGGCCAGCCTCGCCGACGTACCGGGGGTCGGCCAACGGATCGTGACCACCGCTCCCGATGTGTCGATCTCGACCAACCTCGGTGGTTGGATCAACAAGCGCGGCGTGTACTCGCACCGCCACCGCGACGATCACGGCGGCGCCGATCGACTGTTGGCCTGGGCCCCTGCTCCGGATGGGCAACACATCGAGCTGGGGATCAGCGAGATGAATCTGTTCATGCTGCTCGGCCAGCTCGGGCTCAGCCATGATCATCACGGCCAGCACCTCCTCCCGATCGGAACGGTGTACGACCCCTTCGTGCTGCGCGGGCTCGATGCACTCATCTATGGCCTGTACAGCGATGCCAGGTTCGTCGTTGCCGGAACGCCGGCCGGGGTGACACTGGCGCCGGAAGGAGGCGCTCATCAATCGACGATCACGGCGTCGGTGGGCGCCGAACTGCCGAACCTGAACTACTCGGAACCCGCCTATGCGACGGAGGTCGACTGGTTGTTGTGCGATGCACTCGATCAGCTGTCGCAGCCCGGCGGAACGAGCGGCTACCTCCGTCTCTCGACACGTCCGATCGATCAGGCTCCCTTTGCAGCCGCGCTGGGGCGGATGGGCGAGGACCGTCTCCGGAGTGATGTGTTGCTCGGCGGCTACCGGTTGGTCGATGCACCCGAGGACGGCCGCCCGGGCGTGACGCTCGCGACGACCGGGGCGATGGCTCCCGAGGCGCTCGCTGCGGCAGCCGAGCTCGACACCGAAGGCGTGCAGGCTTCGGTGATCCACCTCACCAGCCCCGACCGCGTGTACCGCAGTTGGCGGGCTGGGCTGGCTCGGACAGCCGCGACGGCTCGGGTCGTGCAGGCGCCCAGCCACCTGCATCGAATGGTTCCGCGCTCCGAGCGCGGCCGGCCGATCGTCAGTGTGCACGACGCAGCAAGCCACAGCCTGGCCTGGATCGGCTCCGCACTGGGCGCGCGCCAGTATGCGCTCGGCGTGGATCGCTTCGGCGAGTCGGGCACGGTCACCGACCTGCACGAGCTGACCGGTATCTCGGCCGGCAGCATCGTCAACGCAGCCCTGCTCGCGCTCGGCGATGTCGAGCCGTATCAAGACGACGACTGAGCTGGCCGCTGCGTCTCCCGGGGCGCGGAGGTAGCGAGCGCTCACTCATCGCCGGGCTGCGTACGAGGCGCATATGACGATCTGCCCGGACCGACGAGCAGATCGATGGTGGAGTCGAAGCGGGACCAGCTTCCTGACCGGAAACCCGTGCGCGCCGCGACGTGGCGGGGCGTAATCTTCAATTCCGTGCTCGCTCGTGTGGCTCGATTCTGTGTCCGTCGGAAGTGGATCGTCGTGTTCGCGATCTGGGTCCCGGTGCTGCTCGTCGTCAACATCTTGGCCGGCGCAGCCGGTTCTGCCTTCAGCACCGACTTCACGCCGCCCGAGTCCGAGTCGGCCGATGTGATCGACCAGATCCAGGCGGTCAGCCCCGAGCGCGCCGGTTTCACCGGGCAGGTCGTGTTCGCGGCCCCGCAGGGGGTCGACGACCCAGAGGTCGTGGATGCCATGAACGGGCTGTTCGCGAAGATCGACCAGCTCGAGGGCATCGAGGTGATCAGCCCGTACGAGAGTCGGGGCCAGGTCAGCGCCGATGGCACGATCGCGTTCGCCCAGCTCAACATCACCGATCGCAACCAGACCGAGTTCCTCGATCTCGCCGACAAGATCAAGGCGCTCGACGCCCCGATCACCGGAGGACCGGCGGAGATCGACGGCCTGACGATCGAATACGGCGGTGACGTGTTCGGCGAGTTCGAGCTGCCGGCGTCCGAGCTGTACGGCTTGATTGCGGCGATGATCATCCTGATCCTCGCGTTCGGCTCGGTGCTGGCGATGGGGTTGCCGATCGGCACGGCGATCGTCGGTCTGGTCACGGGTGCGGGTTTGGTCACGCTGGCCTCGCATGCGATCTCGATGCCCGACTTCACGGTGCAGATGACGGCGATGATCGGTCTCGGCGTCGGGATCGACTACGCCCTGTTCATCGTGCAGCGTTATCGCGAGGGGTTGCACCACGGGCTCGACGTCGACGACGCGATCGTCGACGCGATCGACACGGCCGGACGGGCGGTGCTGTTTGCTGGTTCCGCAGTGCTGATCTCTCTGTGTGGCATGTTCCTGATGGGCCTGGCGTTCATGAACGGTCTCGCCGTCGGCGCGATCACCGGGGTGCTGATGATGATGGCCGCCTCACTCACGCTGCTGCCGGCGTTCCTCGCCATCGTCCGCCACCGCGTCAACACGACGACGCGTGCCGCCCTGGCCGCCGTGAGCATCTTCATCATCGGTGCGATCGTCGGCGTGCTCACCGAGAACCTCGTGCCGTTCCTGATCGGTGTGGTCCTGGTCGTCGCGCTCTATGCGGGCAGCTTCGCAATCCCTGCCCTGCGAGCACCGTTGCCGCATCGCACGCCGAAGCCGAACGATCAGACGTTCTGGTACAAGTGGTCTCGATTCGTCCAGCACCGGCCGTGGCCCGTGCTGATCGGTGCCACCGGCTTTCTCGTGCTGCTCACCGTGCCGCTGTTCTCGATCCGCCTCGGGTTCGGCGACACCGGCAACCTGCCCCAGACCCAGACCGCCCGTCGTGCCTACGACCTGCTCGCGGACGGGTTCGGCCCGGGCGTCGGCGGTCCGATCATCGTCACGGTCGCCGGCGATGCTGCGAAGGATCAGGCCCGGCTAGATGCGTTCGCTGCGACGATCGCCGCTGCCGACGGCGTGGCGCAGGTTCCGCCACCACAGGTCGCTCCCCTCACCCCTGACCTCGCGTTGATCCAGGTGACCCCGGCCCAGTCACCGCAGGATGCTGCGACCGAGCGCCTCGTCAACGATCTACGCGAGGACATCATCCCGGCATCCGGACTCGACGCCAAGGTCGGCGGGTGGACCGCCGGCGGCATCGACTTCTCGCAGTATCTGGGTCGGCGGCTGCCGGTGCTGATCGGCGCGGTCCTGATCCTGTCGTTCATCCTCCTGATGGCGGTGTTCCGTTCGCTGCTCGTGCCGGTCAAGGCCGTGATCCTCAACCTGCTGTCGATCGGCGCCGCCTACGGTGGGCTCGTCGCGATCTTCCAATGGGGTTGGGGCAAGTCGCTGATCGGCGTCGACAAGACCGGCCCGATCGAACCGTGGATCCCGATGATGATGTTCGCGATCGTGTTCGGTCTCTCGATGGACTACGAGGTCTTCCTCCTGTCGCGCATCAAGGAGCACTACGACAAGCGTCGTAACAATGCCGTCGCAGTCGCCGACGGCTTGGCCGCGACCGCTCGCGTGATCACGGCAGCCGCGCTGATCATGGTGTGCGTGTTCCTGTCGTTCGTGATCGGCGACGATCGCAGTCTCAAGATGTTCGGTCTGGGCCTGGCGATCGCCGTCGCGGTCGATGCGACGGTCGTGCGAATGCTGCTCGTCCCGGCGACGATGGAGTTGTTGGGTGACCGCAACTGGTGGCTCCCCAAGTGGATCGACCGGTTGCTGCCGAACATCGACGTCGAAGGACAACACGTCGATGGCTACTCCGAGGAGTCCGACGAATCCGACGAAGCAGTCCCGATCTCCGTCGGTGGCTGACCTGCGCGGGGCACCGTCCGCCTCGCCCGCCGGGGTCGGCGTCACGAGGTCCGCGGGCCGGCGATGTCGATTCCGTTGGTGCGGTGGCCGGCGCGAGCTGCTGCTGTTTGCGACGCACTCGCGGTTTCGTCTGCCGGCGCGAACAGTTGTCCCAGTCTGCACACTCGAGAGCTTTCGGGACGATGTGGTCGATCGTGTAATTGCGCAGGTACTTGTCGTCTCCGGTCAGCTGGGCGGACCAGTTCGGAAAGACTGCATCCCTGATCTCTCACAGCTTCAGTGCGTTCTCGAAGTGCTCGCATATCTGCTTCGCTTCGTCGGGACCCGTTCGAGGGGCCTGCCGAGTACTGCTACTTTGGCAAGTCGGGGGAATCAACACCGAAGGGGAAATCATGGCTGTCGTATCACTTGCTGGGTTCAGGAGCGAACCCGGCCGAGCCGAAGAACACATGGCACTCCACATGGAGGCCGCAGAGCGTCTGCAAGGCCTGGGGATGGCCGCCGCTCCGTTGCAGGCGATGACCGGTGGCGACATCGGGACACTGACCATGTCGGTGAACTACGCGAGCAACGCTGAATGGGTCGCGAATGCCAAGAAGCTGCAGGCCGACTCGGCGTGGCAGGAGTTCTATCGCCGTGCGATGGGCACAGGAGCAGCGACGCAGGTCGAGAGCTCGTTGTTCACCGACGTCGACCCGGGCTTCCAGGCCGCGAACCGCAAGCTCGGAGTCGTGTTGGCCACGCAGTGGCGAGCGAGGCCGGGACGGCTCATGGATTTCATGGCCAAGGTCACCGAGTCCTTCCCGCATGTCGAGCGGATGGGTGGTCGGCCGCGGGCGATGCAGTCGGTCGTCGGCGCACATCCCATGACGACGCTCGTCAGCACGGCGTTCGACGACCTCGACGCGTACGGTGCTTACGCCGACACGATTGCCACCGATGCCGCGTGGCAGGAGTTCTGGCTCGGGGCGTTGTCGGACCCGACCGCCGACATGATCCGCAGCGGCATCTACGTCAACTTGATGGGCGCCTGAGGGCGAGCGGCCGGCGCGGTCGCCGCGCCGGCCGCCTACGTGGTGGAACGGGTGATCCTCAGGCCGTCCGCCAAGAGTTGGTCGAGTTGGGTACGCGCGGAGAAGGCAACGAGTTCTCGGGCGGTGGCGTTCGCCCCGGTCGTGTCACCGATCGACTCGCGGATCTGGGCTTCTGTCAGCAAGATCGCACCGATCATCCCCACCCAGGTGTCCGATCTGCGCCGGGCGCGGTGACCGGCGTCGGTGATCCAGCCGAGTGCGTCCTCGGTCTCGCCCGCTCGGGCGTGATGAAGCGCGAGCACGCGTCCACTGGCGCCCTCCCAGCACGGATCCTCGAGTTGGCAACTCGAGGCGAATATGCGTTGTAGGTCGTCCGGTGCGCTCGACGGGCACCGTCGAGCGAGATCCACCTCGGCAAGCGCAGCCATCGGCCAGGGCTCGAAGGACATCCAGTGCGTCTCGTGGACGACGTCGAGGCAACGCTGCAGCCAGTCCTGAGCCTGAGCGAGGCGGTCGTTGCCGAGGGCCGCCCATCCGCCGAGCCCGAGCGCCCAGCCTTCCCAGCGTCTGTCCCCGACCGATCGGGCGAACTCGATCGCAGCGTCGTACTGCTCCATCGCCTCGTCGGGGCGGCCCCAGTCGGCGAGATTCAGACCGGCCACCGCATGCAGACCGGGCAACAGGGTCGGCGCACCGTCGGCGAGGTCGAGGGCCAGGGTCAACTGGCGCTGGGCCTCGGGGCGTCGTCCCGCGAGCGTGTCGGCGTAGGCGCGCTCGCGCAGCGCCGCGACAGCCGTTGGCAGGTCGCCCGCGGTCTGAGCGAGCTGCACCGCTTGCTCGAGCACGACGCTTCCTTCGTCGTCGAACCCGCGTACGGCGTGGACGAGAGCGCTGCCCAACTCCAACAGGCACTGACCGCGAAGCCTCGAGTCCCCTGCAGATTCTGCCTCTGCGCCGGCGCGACGGAGACAGTCGAGACCGGCTTCGACTGCGCCCGCCGACATCGCAGCCTGGCCCGACAACAGCAGGCTGGACGCAAGCGCTGCAGGCGAGACTCCGGGCGGTGCTGCCGCGACATTGGCTCGGGCCGCGCTCCGCAGGGCCGGCGTCGGGTCGCAACCGAGCTCGTCACGAAACAGCGACTCGACAGCCGTCACGTGTGCGAGCGCCGCCACGGGATGGTCGGCGACGACGAGCGCTCTGGCGAGCAACACCTGCGCGCCCTCGTCGTATGGCGATCGCCGCGCCGCCAGTTCGGCCAGTTGGACCGCCAGCTCGTGTTCGCCCCGCGAGATCGCCGTGATCGTCGCATCACGGAGCTGAGCTGCGATGCGAGACGACACCTGTTGGCGAGCGACGAGCAGCCATGTCGAGAACTCGGGCCCGCATGGTGGATCGACGCCCTCGAGCAGCTCACCGATGTTCGCCGGTTCGATCACCCCGGCCTGCATGTCGTACACATCGACGCTGACCCAGTCGGGCAGATCCCGTCGGACCGGATCACCGGTGAGGACCTCGGCGCTCCCGATCGCCTTGCGAAGACTGGCGAGGCACCACCGCAGCGACCCCAACGGGTCCGCCGCCTCCGGGAACAGTTCGGCGCTCAACTCCCGGCGGGTCAGCGGGCGATCGGCCAGCAGCACGCGAGCGAGCAACGCCCATGGTTTCCTGCCACACACCTCGCGCAGCTCGCCGTTCGGGCCCTCGATAGTCGGCGAGCCGATCAACGTGATGTGGAGCATCCTCTCCAAGCCTTGCACACCTTCGGACAGACCAAGATCTCCGTCTCGACTCACGCGGTCATTCGAGCACCGACCCGTGTGCGGATGCGTGTGCGACGGCGAGCCCGCGCATCGCACGCTTGTGCACACGGCGGGTATCGATGATTGCCCCAGATGCCGTTGATGGCGTCACCGACAACGAGGAGCACGACATGCCGCAATTCATCATCGAACGCAACATCGCAGGCGCGAGCACACTCGGGGCCGACGAGCTCGCCGACATCGCCACCAAGTCGAACGAGGTCGTGTCCGGTCTCGGCGTGCCCTACACGTGGGTCACGAGCTACGTGGCGGGCGACAAGATCTATTGCGTCCACGAGACCGACGACGCGGACACGATTCGCGAGCACGCCCGCCTCGGTGGGTTCCCGGCTGACATGGTGGTACAAGTCGCCGCGGTCATCGGCCCCGACACCGCCAGCTGAGCCGGCGTCGTTCGTGGCGGCCGCCCGCACCCGACGTCTTGCGGCTCGAGGTGGTCGGGTCACGCCGGCTTCACCGAAGCAGCGGTGAAGCCGGTGATCGAAGTCAGGTCGGGCGGGCTGTCACCCATCCCACCTCGGAGGAGATGCGTACGCCGACGCCCCCGTCCTGGTCGTGCATCGGTGTGATGACCTCGCGTAGTGCGTCGCAGAAGCTGTCGTAACCGACGGCTCGGATGGCGGGGACCGACGGGCCGGCGGCCGCGAGTGCGCGCACGGCGGTGTCGACGTCGGGCCACTCGTTGATCACCTCGACGGTTCCCTGGTCGAGCATCTCGAAGCTGGTTGCCCCGAGCATGTCCGCCATGACGTTTCCGGTCTCACCCAGTTCCATCGTCGCTGCTTGGTGGCTCTGTGGCGAGTGCTGGATGACAGCGATGAAGTACGGCATGAGCCCCAGGCGAGCGTGCGAGCCCCAATACGTCAAACCGAGCAACCCGTCATCGGCGAGCACCGTTCGCGCCTGATCGAGCGCCTCGTCGCATCGGTTCCAGATGCCGTTGAAGCTCGTCACGACGTCGAACGATCCCTCGTCGAACGGGAGCGCGAACATGTCACCGACACGGAAGTCGCCGTCGGGGGTGCGGGCCTTCGCGATGTCGATCAAGGCCCGGGAGGCGTCGAGTCCGCTGACGGTGGCGCCGCGGCCGTGCGCGATGTTGGCCGCGAACCCCGAGCCGCATGCCACATCCAGGTAGCGGGTGGTCGGGCCGACTTCCAATCGGTCGAACACCAATTGGTTGGCGGGGAGCGCGTAGGGCTCGAACAGATACGCCCATTCCGTGGCCCGAGCACCCCAGCCGCGTCCCGCCTCGATCCACTTGTCGCGATGTGCCTCGGCGGCGATGGCAGTGGGTGTGGCTTCGATCATTGGATGTCTCCTCGGTCGGCCGGAATCTGTTGAACCTGTCAATCGATGACCGAAATTCCGGCGATCGCCGTGCGACGGACCCGCTCTGACGGGGAACGCGCGGGCAAGCCATCCTCGACACGGCGACACCGATGTGGCGACGCTCGTGTTCGAATTGAACGCGTTGGTGATCGCGGCAAACACGGCATACATCCTCCACGACGATCCGGCCGTGCTCGCCCAAGCCCGGACTGCGATCGAACGGGTGATCCTCGCGGCCACCCCCTGTCAGCCGATCGTTGTGCCTGACCGTCGTGGGTCGAGCGGGTAGTTGCTCATCTGCCCGACCTGGTCACATGTGCCGGATGCCGTCGTGTGGGCCGGCCGGCGATCTCCGTACCTGCCCACGCGCTCCCCACGCGCCGCGGATTCATCCTGGAATTGTCCCACCGGGACACAGCCCAACAAGCTGCCACCGCAACCGGCAGAGATCCAGGAGGTCATCATGAAGGGCATCACGATTCGTTCGCTACTGGCACTGCCGCTCGTGGGCCTGATGGGCTTGGTCGGCTCCGGTGTCGCCAATGCGGAGCACGGGCTACAGACTCGCCCGTTCCACGTGTCGGCCGAGGCCGACTTCGTCACGGTCGACACTTGCCAATTCGGTGCTCCGCTGCAAGTGATCACCGGGACCGGGCATGCGACCCATCTCGGTCGGTTCGAGATCGAGGGCACGGCGTGCCTGTCGGATCCGACCAGCTTGATCACGTGGACCGCCGCCAACGGTGACGCGATCACGATCGAGTATGTGATCGAGATCGGCGAGATCGGTCTCGACGGGTCGGCGTCGATCGCCTTCCCGGCCACCTCGGTCACCGGCACCGGCCGGTTCGCTCAGGTGTCCTTCGGCGAAGGGGACGTGTTCGCCGGCACCGTCTGGTTCGCCGACATCTCGGGCGAGAGCGGCCACTTGGAGGCCGGCATCGACGGCACCATCACCTACGACGCCTCCGACCGCGCCCGCTGAACAGCTGAATCGCTGCTCCGTCCGCGAACCGCGACGCCGTCGAGGGTCCGCGGACGGGGCACGCGGAAACGATGATGGATGCCGAGGGTGTTGTCGCTGTTGTCGGAAGCTTCCTCGACGGCTGACCCGAATCGGCAGACCGCTCCATGAGCGGTCTGCTCCGCGGTCCGGCATCGTCGTGTGCAATCCTCTGGTGTGCTTGCACCAACGCCGCCATCCGGGACGGTGACGTACCTGTTCACCGACGTCGAGGGATCGACCCGTCTGTGGGAGTCGCACCCGACGGAGATGCAGGCGGCTCTCGAACGCCATGACGAGATCCTGCGTTCGGTCATCGAAGGCAGCGGCGGCTATGTATTCAGCACGGCGGGTGATGCGTTCTCGGCCGCGTTCGCCCGGGCTGGTGACGCGTTCGCGGCGGCAACCGATGCTCAGCGTCTGCTACAGGCTGAGAACTGGCCCGTGCCGACGCCGCTGCGAGTCCGAATGGGCATTCACACCGGGGAAGCTCAAGAACGCGACGGCGACTACTTCGGGCCGACATTGAACCGGGCAGCCCGCATCATGTCGGCCGGGCACGGCGGCCAGATCCTCGTCTCATCGGTGACAGCCGGCATCGTCGATTTCGATGAGATGGTCGATCTCGGTGAGCATCGCCTCAAGGACCTGTCGGCGACCGAGCGGCTGTTCCAGCACGGCAGCGGATCCTTCCCCGTTCTGCGCAGTCTCGACGCCGTCCGTCACAACCTCCCGGTGGAACGCACCACGCTGGTTGGCAGGGAGCTGGAGATCGATCAGGTCGGCAGCTTGATCGACCAGCACCGGCTGGTGACGCTGTTGGGCATCGGAGGCACCGGCAAGACCCGGTTGGCAACGGCGGTGGCCGGCGAGTTGGCCGACCGGTTCGTCGATGGCGTGTGGTTCGTCGACCTCGTCCCCGTCGCGAGCCCGGAACAAATCGTCGAGACCGTAGCGTCGTCGGCCGGTCTGCAGGTCGCCGGTGCTGATCTCGTGGGTGCGCTGGCCGCGCTGATCACCGATCGCGATCTGCTGTTCGTGTTGGACAACTGCGAACACATCACCGACCACGTCGCAGACGCGGTCGACGAGCTCCTCGAACGAACTGCGAGCCCGCGGTTCCTGGCAACGAGCCGGGAGCCCCTCCAGCTGATCGACGAGCGCCAAGTCCATGTCGGCCCCCTTGGTGTCGGGAGCGATTTGGCTTCGCCCGCTGTCGCGCTCTTCAATGCCGCGGCCGAGCGCATCGGAACCGGTCTCTTGCCCGCGGATGTAACGACGGTGGCTCGGATCTGTGAGCAACTCGACGGCTTGCCACTGTCGATCGAGTTGGCGGCTGCTCAGCTTCGCCAGCTCAGCCTCGACGAGCTGGCCGAGCGCCTCGACCGCCGTTTCGAACTGCTCTCCCAACGTCGCGGTGGCCGCGGTCGCCGCCAGGCCAGACTCCTGGGTGTTCTCGAGGACACCTGGCAGATGTTGGACCGGTACGAGCAAGAACTCCTGCTGCAGCTGGCGGCCTTCCCCACAAGCTTCGAGACCCACGACGTGGAGGCGATCTGCTCAGGGCTCGATGTCGGGATTCCGGCCCGCACGCTGGGTGGTCTGGCCGATCGAAGCCTGATTCGCTCGGCAGACGACGGCCACCAACGACTGCTCGAGACGGTCAAGCTCTTCGCTCGTCAACAGTGGGAGCGAAAGCCCGACCCTGACGTCTATCTGGAACGTCATTGTCGGTGGATGTTGGACCATCTTCTGAGCTACCCGGTTCAGGACAGATACACATCGTTCGAGATGGTCGATTGGGTCAATCGTCGCTACGAAGATCACCGCGCGGTCGAAGATCGGCTCGCCTCGGCGGGCCGGACCGATGACCTCATCGTGTTGTTCACCGCGCTGGGCGACTATTACCGAGTGGAAGGCAGCCAGCGGGCGCTCGCCGCGATCGACCGGATCGATCGCTACCTCGCCGACCTACCGCTCAGCGATCACGACCGGGGGATGCTGCACCTCGTGTGCGCCGGTGCCGGCCTGCCGTCGCGTCGACCCGACCGCATAGCAAATGATTCGAGGTTGGCCCTCGAGTTCTTCGAACACGGCAGCGAACCGGAGGAGAAAGCTGCGGCGTTGATCATCAATTCGTGGATGATCGCCTTCCAAGACGTCGACAGGGCCATCGGGCTCGTGGACGAAGCCATGATGCTCGCCGAGGATGCCGGGGCCAACACGATCGCCGACGTAGCCCTCGCGTACCGAGCGGTCCACTTGGCAATCGGCAGACGGCTCGACGAGGCCGCCGGCATGCTGGTCGAGCTTCGCTCGCGTCTCGAAGGCAGCCCGTTCGACTATCCGTGGAGCATGTACTACTTCATCGGCCTCGCCACCCAGATCACGCGTAGCCCGCCGGACGCGCGGGCAAACGGGGAGGCTCTTCATCGGCACTTCCACGACACCCTCGATCCAGGGCTGATGGCGTGGTCGACGCCGACGCTGGTCTGTGCGGCTACCGCATCGACGGGCGATATCGAGTCGACCCGACGCCAGTTCGCGGCAGCGCAGAGCGCAGCAGGCAAGGGTGCCGACAATGACGGCCTACCAGACCTTCTCATCCCGATCGCAGCGCTGGCATGGGCGCTCGACGACGTCGATGTGGCCAGCCGATTGCTCACCGTTGTCCGACGATCACCGACACCGACACAGAATTTCCTGTTGACCATCGTCTACCAGCAGCTCCGTGACGAAGTCGGCCTCCTCGACCACAACCCTCTCGAGGACCACACCCTCCCAGAGATCTACCAGGAGGCGGTCGACTGGTTGTCGAACCGCTAGTGTCCTGTCAGGCTGATCCGTCAACGAATGTGGTGTTGGTGAGGTCGGCGCAGTAGCGGCCGAGTCGTTCGAGGATCTCGTCGGCGGTCTTGTGCCAGACGAACGGGGTCGGGTTCTCGTTCCAGTGTTCGACCCATTCGATGATGTCGGCGGCGAGTGCGTTGACGGAGTCGTGGGCGGAGCGTTGCAGCTTCTTGGTGGTGAGTGCGGAGAACCAGCGTTCGACGAGGTTCATCCACGATCCGTAGGTCGGGGTGAAGTGGAAGTGGAACCGGCGGTGCCGCAGCAGCCACTTGTGGACGGCCGGGGTCTTGTGGGTCGACAGGTTGTCCAAGATGACGTGCACGTCGAGGTGGTCGGGCACTTCGCGGTTGATCTTGTTGAGGAACTTGATGAACTGGGCCGACGTGTGGTTCGGGCGGAGGTCGTGGATGACCTTGCCCGACGCGATGTCGAGCGCCGCGAACAGATCGATGGTGCCGTTGCGTTTGTAGTCATGACTGCGTCGTTGTGCGGTGGTGGGCATCATCGGCAGCATCGGTGCGGTCCGGTTCAACGCCTGGATCTGGGGCTTCTCGTCGACGGCGAACACCGCCGCGTTGACGGGCGGGTTCATGTACAACCCGACGATGTCACGGATCTTGGCCACGAGTTGCGGGTCGGGGGAGATCTTGAACTCGTCGATCTCCCACGGCTTCAATCCGAACGCCCGCCAGATCTCGGCCACCGTCTGATGCGAGATCCCATGGCGTTCGGCCATCGACCGCGTCGACCAATGCGTGGCGTCCTTGGGCGTCGACTCCAAGGTGTCGATCACGACCTGCTCGACGGTCTCATCGGAGATCGTCCGCTGCGCCCCGGGCCTTGGCTCGTCGATCAGTCCGTCGAGTCGCTGCTCGGCGAACCGCTTCCGCCACTTCGTCACCGTCGCCGGGTTGCAGCCGACCCGATCCGCGACCTGCTGACGCGACAGGCCCGGGTCCGCACACGCCAAGATGATCTTGCAGCGCATCGCCAACGCCTGCGCACTCGAGTGCCGGCGCGCCCAACTCTCGAGCTGTCGTCGCTCGGTCCCAGTCAAGATGATCTCGACGGTCGGTCGTCCTCGCTTGGCCATGGCGTCCCTCCGATGTTGGCGTACAACACCGGACAACGCGACCGAATCAGAGAAATTCCCGATCAACCAATATTTCTCTACGGATCAGCCTGACAGGACACTAGCAGAACTCTGCCCGTCCGGTGACACATCGATGTCCCGATGAGCATGGCTGTTCCCCAGCTTGGTCAGAGCTTGCGTTCCTGGTGTCGACCGGAGGTGACCACATGACTTCGTGATGCCGTTCCGGTCGGGCGACGCGGAGGTCAGAACGTCGGCAGCGACCCGGCCGCATGGTACGTGCCGGTCACCCGCACGAGGTATCCGTCGCCCACTGCCGCGACGACTCGGACGGTGACACCCCGCAACGTCACGCTCTTACCGACGGCGATGACATGTTTGTACGAGAAAGTCGAGAAGTCGTTGCCGAGCGCCTGCCCCTGCCGTCGGAACGTGCCACCGCCCGACAGCTGATCTACGACGTGGATCGCGACGCCCGGCTCCTTGATCGTCGCATCGCGCCCGGTGGCGGGCCGCGCTTCGAGGGTCATCGACCACCACGGCTGTGACGGGTCGGGAAGCATCACGAGCTGGAGGCCATCGCCGGCGGGTCGGTCGAGTGCGTAGTACGCGTTGCCCGAGGGGTGGAGCGCGACCTGGTCGTCATTCATCCATCCGACCGCGAGCCGGTTGATCGCGAGCGTGTGCTCGCCGTTGTAGCCACCGCTCATGACGTCGACCGGGTTGGAGTACGGCCACGTGGGCTCCACGAACGAATGCGGCCAGTTGAGGGTGTGTCCGATCTCGTGGATCCACTGCGGTGCGCTGTCGACCTGGACTCGTCCGCTGCGGCCGGTTGCCGAGGGCGGACCATACGACAACGCGCCCGGGGTGGCCCTGCCCGACGAGCCGGACAGGTCGTGGATGTACGTCATCACGTTGGTGAACGGGTCGCCGGTGAGAGCTCGCGGATCGATGAAGCACTCGTCGACGTTCTGGCGCTCGATCCGACCGAGGGGGTGGGGTTCGAATTTCTGTGTGTATCGGCCGCGAGACGCTTCGGCGAACCAGGGGGCGACCTGGGCGTTCGCCCACGCCGCAACCTCGGCGGCCCCCTGGTCGTTGACGTTGCCGGGCAGGTCACAAGCGAGCACCGCGATGCGGTCGACGGCTCCGCCGGTCCAACGATTCGGGTCGTAGTCGAACATGAAGGTGTTGCCGTAATTGATCAACGTCGGATGGGCGTTCGGGGTGTCGGCGTCGGCCACCGGGCAGTGCCGGCCGGATCCGGCCGGGGGAGGGCCGGTGAGGAACCCGGCCACGTCGACGACGAGGTGGGTGGTCGCCAGGGAGAAGAGGCAGACCTGTCCGTCGATGCCCACGCGGGCCACGACCGAGTTGGCCACGATCTGCCCGGGCAGATAGTTGACGTTCGACGCCGTAGGTCGCGAGCTGCCACGCGGGTGCGCCGTGACGAAGCCGGGTGCGAGTGGCGTCACCGCGGTCACGTTCAGCACGACGGCCGAGGCATCCTTCGGTACGCCGACCCGTTCACCCAATTGCAGTTCGAGGGTTGAACGTCCGGGTTGGGCACCCTGGCCGGCATACGTCCCGTCTGCTGTCCCACCGCCGTCGGGCCGCGTGTCGACGACTCGCTGCGGCGCGCCCAGCGGCGTGAAGGACTCGGCAGGCAGCGACCCGGACACGTCGACGATCAGATGCGCGGCGGCGAGCGTGTACACGCACACGCGCCCGCCGGCGCCGACCTTGGCGATCACCTGGTTCGGCACGGTCTGACCGGCGAGGTAGTTCACGTTGGACGCGGTCGGCCGCCGCACGCCACAGGGGAAGACGGTGACGAAACCCGGTGCCCCCGTCTCGGTGACCGCAACGTTCAACACGACCGTCGCGGGCGCACCTCCGAGCCCCACCCGCCCGGCGACGTCGACCTCGACCGTGCGTCCCGCGCTCAGCCGACCCGTGCCGGCCTGGGCTCCGTCGGCCGTGCTGGAACCCGGGCGCGAATCGAAGAGGCGCTGTGGACTTCGGAGTGGATCGTACGTGCCGGCCGGGAACCAACCGGACGCGTCGACGATGAGGTGGGCCGCCGCGAGCGTGTACAGGCAGACGTCACCCGACGTCGACTGGGTCGCGATCACTGCGTTCGGCACCGTCTGATCTGCTGCGTAGTTGAGGCTCGATGCGGTCGGTCGCGACCCGCAGGGGTACACGGTGACGAACCCGGGACCCCGACCCTCCGTAACCGTCACGTTCAAGCTGACGGCGACGGCACCGCTGGAACCTGTAGCGGGCAGCCCGACTCGTCCGGCGAGGGGGACACGCACCACCCCGCCCGCGGCAACGAGACCCCCGCCGGCCTGCTTGTTGTCGGCGGTCCGTGCGCCGGGTCGGGTGTCGAGCACCCGCTGTGGTGCCTCGAGGGACACGTAGCCGCTCGTTGATGCCGACGTCGGACGTGCGGCAACGGTCAGCGCGCCGCACATCAGCACGACGACGACGGCGATCCGTCCGAGTGCGCTCGGTCGCGCCTCGATCACCTGCCCGGGCGGGGTACCGCAGCCTCCAGATTCCGCCGACATGAGGCGCGAGAATAGTCGGGCGCCACGTCGCAGATTCGCATCGACGATCGGGAACATGTCGGGCTTCACGACATCTCGGACACGAGACATCGGCTCGGGATGTCGCTCGGATCCGGCTAGGACGTGTCGGGCGCGCCGGCGATCAGTTCGTGCACTCGCAGTTGCCGACGGATCTGTTCCGAAATCTGAAGGCCACCACCACCGGTCGTGCACGAGGTCGGCCGCAACCGGAGCGCCTGCGTCGCACGCGCAACCGACCCTCGTCGGGGGCCGGCGCGGGCGCTACAGACTTCCGAGGATGTCGTTGCGCTTCTGCGCGTACTCCTCATCGGTGATGGCACCCGAGTCGCGTAGCTGCGAGAGCTTGGCGAGCCGTTCCTCGACGGATTGCTGGTCCGAGCCGCCCGATTCTTGCTCCGACTTGATTGCCCGGGCCAGCGCCGACGCATCACGTTCGGACTGGGAGGACGTGTTCTTCTTGACCTGTTGGAAGATCAGGGTGCGGACCCGATCAGGGTCGGCGACGTTCTCGAACACCGAGTCCCCGGTCTCACCGGCAGACTCGATCGTGACCACGCCGTTGTCGAGCAGGCGCGCGATGAAGTTCTGCTCGAAGTTCACGTTGTTGACCCGATCGAGCGGAATCGAGACGCCTCGGCGCCGGAAGAATCCACTCTGGTACGCGACTCGTTGGTCGGTGATCGCGAAGCGTGTGGTCTGCCACTGGACGAACTGATACACCGTGTTCAGCAGCCAGAAGACGAAACCGGCGAGCGCCACCCACCACAGGAGCGTCGCCAAGGTCCCATCCGCCCAGACGGCGAGCACTATGACTGCGATGAGGCCACCGCTGCCGATGACTTGCTTCCAGAAGAACCACCAGTGAGGATGAGCGTGGAGCACCATCGTCTCGCCCGGCATGAGGTCGAGTTGGGGACCGAACATGGCTGCAGCATACTCAGCCTCCTGCCGGTGGCACGGGGCACCAGAACAGCGATCGGCGCTCGACGTCATATTGGTCGCCGATCGTCGGGAGGTGATCCGCTGTCGCCATCGAACCACTCCATCTCGCGCGTCGTTAGCGGTCCGGCCACCCGCAATGCAGTCGCGCGGAGTGCACGCGTCGGTCGCTGTCACTCCCGTTCATCGTCAGCCTCGAGGCGGCGCCGCCGCCGGCGGCGGGCGACACCGTAGAACACGGTCGCGCCGACCAACGCGAACACGACCAGCATGATCCACATCGGCCACTCGAAGTCGAACCAGAGGAACTCGAACTTGACCTGCTCGGTGTTCTGCACGACGAACAGAAGCGCGGCGATCGCGATGATCGCCGGTGGTCCGAATCGTCGAACCTGATCACCCGTGATCGCCGAGGTCTCGTTCGGCTCGGCGCCCGAGGCTCGCATGTTCATTCTGGACCTCCCTAGTGCTGTTCGACGAGTTCCATCTTGCCAGGTCGACCACGCCGCCGACAGATGGTTCACGCACCTCGCGGAGGCACACGACGTGCCGTCGCCGACGCAGACGGCCTCGGCTGTCGAGTTGCTCGCTGACGGCGTGGACGATGCCTCCCTGAGGTGGACTATGGTGAGCCGCCGAGCCTTGATCGAGGGCCCTGTCGGAATGGAGACGACGTGCAGGATGTGATCGTCGGGCTGCTCGCTGTGGCGGTCGGTTCGTTGGTGTGCTTTCGCGGCTATCTCGCGATGCGCATCATCATTCCGATCTGGGGAGCGTTCGCCGGGTTCGCCCTCGGTGCCGGCTTCATCGACGGCATCACCGATGCCGGGTTCCTCCGGTCTGCGTTGGCCTGGATCGTGGGCCTGCTCGTTGCGCTCGCCTTCTGGGCGCTGGCCTACCTCTACTACGAGATCTCCGTGCTCATCGCCATGGGCGCCATCGGCTTTGCGCTCGGTTCCAGTCTCATGGTGGCGATCGGCACGACCTGGTCCTGGCTGATCGTGCTGGTCGGTGTCCTCGCCGGGACATTGCTCGCGTTCATCGCGATCGCCGGTGACTTCCCGACGCTCCTGCTCACGGTGCTCACGGCGCTCGCCGGTGCAAGCACCGTCGTATTCGGCGTGATGCTGCTCTCGGGCACACTCGAGACGGCCGAGTTCGACTCGACACAGGTGACCGACCAACTCGCCGATGACTGGTGGTGGTATGCGCTGTACATCGGGCTCGTGGTGATCGGCTTGATCGCACAGTTGCGCTTCGTCGGCCGGCTTCGAGCCAGTCTGCGCGACGAGTGGTCGTCGTCGGGCGGGAAACAGTTCCGCGGGACGTGACGGTGACACGTCTGCATCGACCACTTCCGATCCGAGTGGTCGGCGTCGTGTCGTCGGGCTACGTTCCCACCGCCGAATGTCCGACCGCTCCCGCTTCCGGACCTGCGAGATCCCAGCCCCGCTTTGGCATCGGGCGACACCGCCCGCTCGCCAACCCGTGACCGATGTCGGTGCCGGGAGCGAACCGTTCCTCCGCACTGGCGATCCCTATGCTGAACAGTGAGGGGGACCGATGGTCGAAACGAGCGGGTGGGTCGAACTGATCAAGGCGAATCCGGATCACTCGGCTTGGTATGTCGAGCGATTCCGGAAGATGGCAGCCGCGGGCGACGACTTGGCCGGCGAGGCAAGGTTGATCGATGCGATGGCGCCTCGCTCCGGCAGGATTCTCGACGCCGGATGCGGTCCGGGCCGAGTTGGTGCGATCCTCGCTGGGCTCGGTCATGAGATCGTCGGCGTCGACGCCGACCCGGTGCTGATCGCCGCCGCGAACGACGACCACCCCGGGCCGACGTGGCTCGTCGGTGATCTGGCCGAATTGGATCTGGCGTCTCACGGTATTGCCGAGGGATTCGACGTCATCGTCTGCGCCGGCAACGTGATGACGTTTCTCGCGCCGAGCACGCGCCGCGATGTCCTCATGCGGCTGGGAGCCCATCTTCGTGAAGGCGGCCGAGTCGTCACCGGTTTCGGTGCAGGGCGCGGGTATGCGTTCGACGAGTTCTTCGCAGACGCCCACGCTGCGGGCCTGGCCGTGGAGTCGAGCTTCGGAACGTGGGATCTGCGCCCGCTCACGGAACAGTCCGACTTCCTGGTCGCCGTCTTCGGCCGCAGCTGAGTCCACGTATCGCTGCGGTCAACGGAAGTTCGAGGTGTCGACCCGACGATGTCCGCTGACGATCGCGCCCACGCTCGTGCTGCAGGCCTTGCAGACTCGCCTTGGCTGTCGCCGAACACCGGATACGCGTCGCGTGCATGGCCTGGTGCATGATCGCGTCATGGCCCACACCTTGATCTCCGATCCTGCCGGCGAAGTGACCATCCAGGGTGGCGCAGTCGTCTCCAAGGTGATTCATCGGAGCGACGGGCTGAACGCCACCGTGTTCGCCTTCGACGCCGGCGAACAGCTCACCGAGCACCAGGTGGCCCGAACCGCCGTGGTCCAAGTCCTGTCGGGACGTCTTCGCTTCACCGTCGACGCCGAGCAGCTCGATCTGGGCCCAGGGTCCTGGTTGTGCATGGCGTCGGGTGCACCCCACTCGTTGGCGGCCACCGAGCCGACGGTGATGCTGCTGACGCTCGCCGGTGAGTGAACGAGAGGCAGACCGCCGTACTTGCATGGCCATGCCACCCGGTGGAAACGTTCATCGCCGAGGCGGTGGTCAGGTCGATCCGAGCACTCCAACGTTGAAACCCGTGCGCGGAGTAACTTCGCTGGCGCATGTCGACGTACGCAGAAGCTCCGGCCACCGTGACGGCCAATGGTGGGCTGGATCGCCCCCGAGCACAACCGAACCTGTCTGCGATGCTGCTCGCCGCCGGTCACGGGACTCGGCTCGCCCCATTGACCGATCTGCTGCCCAAGCCGCTGTGTCCCGTCGGGAACGCCCCGATGATCGACATGGCACTCCGTCATGCAGCTGGTCAGACCGACCACACCGTTGTCAACGTTCATGGGTTCCGAGACGAATTCGAACGGTGGTGTCCGAGCGGCATCGATCTGTCGGTCGAGAAGGAACTGCTCGGCACGGCCGGCGGCGTCGCCAACGTGGCGTCGTGGGTGGGCGACGACGATCTGCTCGTGATCAACAGCGACGCGCTGCTGATCGGAGACATCGGACCATTCGTGGCGGGCTGGGATCGTGCAACCATCCGACTGCTCGTCACGCCCGACCCGCGACGCCCGGACTTCGAAGGGATGTGGCGCTTCGCCGGTGCGTCGCTGATGCCGAACCGCGCCGTGCACGATCTGCCCGAGGGATTCTCGGACCTGTATCGCTCCGTGTGGCTTCCCGCACAGCAAGCAGGATTGCTCGAATTGGTGCCGTTCGCCGGATGGCATGTCGACTGCGGAACCCTCGCCGACTACCTGTACGCCAATCTGACCGTTGCCGGGCGGCGCGCGGTCGTCGCCCCCGATGCCGTCGTTCGCGGCGAGGTCGTCGACTCGGTGGTGTGGTCGGGATGCGAGGTGGGTCCGACCGAGCGGCTCGTCAGGTCGGTCAGGGCCCGCAACGACCTCACCGTCGAGGTCCCCGTCGTCTCCTGATCCTCGCCCTGCGGCAACTCTGGGTGAGGACGTCTTCGCCGGCTACGAGGTCGAAGCATTCGGTGGCGTACGTGGCGTATTCGTAGGAACTCGAGTCGTCGAGTGGGCGGCGATCGCTTCGATCACGAGATCATTGTTCGTGGTGAACGAGTCGTCGATGTCAGCGTGAGGCGCCGTCGAGCTGCAGCCGTCGCGACCGCGGCAATTCACTTGGTCGGCGGGATGGTCGCCGAAGGCGCGGATGCGATCACGATCGGGATCGCTGCGAACGTGCTCGGGTCCTGCCCGAGCCCGGAATCACCGTGCACGAGGATCACCACGACCTCGCCACTTGCAGCCCCGGACAGATCGAGTTCGACGCTGTACGGCTCGAGATCGGCAAAGGCACCGCCGGCGCCGATCTGAAGATCGATCGTGGCGGTGTCGTCGCCGGGCGGGAAGGCCGACACGGCCAGCGTGCCCTCGAAGCCGCGGCCCTCACCCGAGACGGTGACCGGTCCCGCAGGGACCTCCTCCAACGCGGACGGAGTGTCGATTGCGGCGCCGTCGCTCGCCGCCGCGATCACGTACCAGCCATCGGTCGGGCCGATCTGACGCAGGAAGAGTACGCCCTTCTCCATCGGTGGATCGAGATCGCCCGTCTCACCTGCGAACAACACCGCGATCTCGCCGCTGCGGGCGTCGCCCTGCTGGAACTCGCCGAGCGCCGGATCCCCCTCGGAGATCAGGACAGCGGAAACGAAGTCGGCCGCTGCCTCCTCGGGCGTGGCGAACACGACGTCGGCCGCCGGCCAGATCGCCGGCTGGTCGAGATCCTGCCGCTCCGGAGCGGGAGCGACCTCAGGCCCTGCCACCCGAACCGCTGGTGCTGGTCGGGCGCCGGCCTGCTCCGCGAGCGCGGTTGCGGCATCGGCTGCGATGTCGAACTCATGTGTCGTCGCCGTGCCCGTCGGATCGCCGATCGGCGGGGTCTCGAGCCCCTCGAGCTGTAGTGGCTCAGCGGAGGGCGCCGGGTCCGCGCCGCAGGCCGAGAGCGCAAGACCCACGACCCCCAGCACCCAGAGTCGTCCGGACCGCGTCCGTCGTCGATCACCCATGGCAGGCCTCCCTTCGCCGCACCTCCACGATCGCGCTTCCGATTGGCTCGGTCCACCCAATTCCCGCCGCGTCCGAGGCCGCCAGGTCAGCGGGCGGCGCCCTCGCACGGAGGATTCGATGACCACGGGAACGTCGTCCGCCACCCCCACGGACGTCGCTCAGGCGGGCCGGCAATGTTGAACAAGGTCAGCGAACCACGCTAATCGTGACGACTTCCTCACCGATCACTTCCCGATGGACACGATCCGAAAGTCGTGGCCGGGCGCAGCGCGACTACTGTTCACCTGTGAACGACGGCGCCGATGGACACGTCTACCGGTTTGACCTCGGCGACGGCGACAACCCCATGTCGCTCGCCGTCCTGGAGGCATTCGCCTCGGTGCTCGACGAGATCGAGGCTGCCGACGGTGCTCGAGCGTTGGTGACGAGCGCATCGGGAAAGGTGTGGTCGAACGGACTCGATCTTGCATGGATGATGGAGCGCAGCGGCGACGTGTCCAGCTATCTCGAGCAGGTTCATCGGCTGCTTGCACGAATCATCGAGATCGGTGTTCCGACCGTGGCAGCTGTGACCGGGCACGCATTCGGTGCGGGAGCGATGCTGAGCTTGTGCCATGACGTGACCGTGATGCGGACCGACCGCGGGTACTGGTGTCTTCCGGAGGTCGACCTCGACATGTTCCTGCTCCCCGGTGAGCAGGCGATCGTTACGGCAAAGCTCCCGTCGGCGACGGTGAACGAGGCACTCACCACGGGTCGTCGGTACTCCGCGACGGAAGCCCTCGCAGCCGGCATCGTGCACGAGGTCGCTCCGGAAGCTGACGTCGTGGATCGGGCGATCGCGATCGCGAAGGAGCGGGCTGTCAAGGCCACTGGGTCGCTGACGGCGATCAAGCGTGGCCTCTACGGCGAAGTCGCCGACCGGTTGCGTCGCGACATGGCGGAGGTGTTGCGTGGCGACACCACGGGCGCGATGGCTGCCGACTTCATGGCCTTGCTACGCGGTGAGGGCTGATAGGTGACCACGACGCTTCGGCCGACGGGCGCGGTCACGTTCCTGTTCAGCGACATCGAGGGATCGACCAAAGCATGGGACACGGCGCCTGCCGCGATGCCGTCCGTGCTTGCTCGTCACGACGATCTGCTCCGCGGCGCCATCGCGCACAACTCGGGCTACGTGTTCGCCACGGGCGGAGACGGGTTCGCGGTGGCGTTCACGCGTGCGGCCGACGCCGTCGCAGCAGCCGTCGATGCACAGCGGGCGGTCAGGTCCGAGGCATGGCCCGCCGGTCTGCCCATCCGGGTGCGCATGGCGATCAACACCGGTGAGGTCGACGAGCGCGATGGCGACTACTTCGGCCCCGCTGTCAACCGCACGGCTCGGCTGATGTCGACCGCGCACGGCGGCCAGGTGGTGGTGTCGCGCCGAACAGCCGAGCTCGCCTCGGTGTTGCCGGCGGGCGTCGCATGGCAGGATCGAGGGGTCCACAAGCTCAAGGATCTCCAACAGCCTGAGTCCGTTCAGGAGCTGGTGATCGACGGCGAATCGGTGGGCTCACTGCGCACCGCCCCGGTTCGAAACGATCGGCTCCCGGTGTTTCGCACCTCATTCGTCGGTCGGCGAGAAGAACTCGCAGCGCTCGCCCGTACGGTCGTCGACCATCGGCTCGTCACGATTGTCGGGCCTGGAGGTTCGGGCAAGACCAGGCTGGCGGTCGAACACGCGCTCGCCGTCTCGTCTGGCCGCCGCGACGGTGCCTGGTTCGTCGATCTCACGCCCGTCATGGGTGGCGATCTCGCCAATGTGGTGCTGACCAGCCTCGGGCTGCCGGCTGTCGGGGACTGGGGGCCGTTGCGTGACTGGGACGCCGTCGTGGTGCTCGACAACTGCGAACACGTGCTCGACGACGCAGCCGATCTGGTCGACCGTCTGCTCGACGCCTGTGTCGATCTGTCGGTGGTGGCGACGAGCCGCGAAGGCCTCGCCGTACCCGGGGAGTTGCTCGTCGCGGTTGGATCGTTGGGTGCGCTCGATGACCCGACCGACGCGGCGTTGTCCGGCGCCGCGCGACTGTTCCTCGATCGGGCCCGTCTCTGCGACCCCTCGTTCGCACCCACCGCCGAGGACCTCGTCGACATCGAGACCTTGTGTACCCAACTCGACGGTCTGCCACTTGCGATCGAACTGGCCGCCGCCCGAGTCGACCGATACCGGATCACCGAACTGGCTGCCAGCCTGTTCGACGGCGGCACCGATCGTCGCGATCGACGCCGCATCGAACGCCACCGCGGACTCGACGCCACCATCGGTTGGAGCGCCGACCTCCTCGATGCCGGCACCCGGACGGTGTTGCGCCGGCTTTCGGTATTCGACGGAGGCTTCAGTGCCGACGCTGCCACGGCTGTGACTGCCGGGGATGGGGTGGTCGCCGGTTCGGTTCGATCAGAGCTGAACGCGCTGGTCGACCAGTCGATGGTGCAGACCACGCTCACCGCCCGAGGCACCCGTTACAGCCTGTTGGCCACGATTCGTGCATTTGCCGTCAGGGAACTCGAAGCCAGCGGCGAAGGCGATGCGGTCCGCACCCGACATGTCGATTGGGTACTCGACTGGAGTCGAGGTCGAACCATGGACCTTTCGAACCCGGGCTGGTCCAGCGATACCTCCGAGATCGACAACCAGCGCGGTGCGCTGCGGCAGGCGATCGACTCGGGTGACGTGAGCACGGCTGTCGATCTGCTCGCGGAGTGCATTGGCTGTCTCCTCTCGGCGGGTCTCCTCGTCGAAGCCGGCGAGACGTTGGGCAGGCTGAGTGAGCTCGTCGGCGACGACATCTCCGACCAAGACAGGCTCGCCCTCTGCGGTATGGGTCTCGCCGAGATTTCAGGTGATTTCGAGCACTCGCACGCTACGGCCGAGCGGATCCGCCACGACGATCGCGACCTGCGCCATTGGTACATCGCGTCGGCGTTCGTCATCCACCACTTCGCCGCCGCCGACCCTCGCCAAGCGTCGATCGTGCTCGATGAACTCGAGGACCGCTCGGGCGTGGTGCCGTTGTCGTCGTATCTGCGGGCCGAGATCGCGTTGGGTCAGGCCCGATTCGCTGACGCTGCCGACGCGATCTTCTCTGCCTTCGGTGTCGACGGCGTCGACGGGGTAGCCCGTGCGGTGACCGCACTGGGCAGCGTCGACCCGATCACGCTCGTCGATCTCACGATCGCCCTCCGGGTGCAAGGACTCGAGGAGTCCGAGCTGATCGTCGACGTCCTGGCCGACGAGACCCCGCCCTATTTCAGCGCCTACGTGCCGTTGCTCCGGGCCGTCGTGGGATGTGGGTCGTCGAGATTGGAGACGACCATCGGCAACCTTCGCGAGGCGCAGACGCTCGTGCGACGGTTTGCTCCACCCCTGGCGGATCGCGATTGTGTGGTCAGTGGCGCCTTCGTGGCCGCCGAGCTCGGTCGACACGATGTTGCCGCCGAGGCGCTCGCCATCACTCGAGGCAAGCCACAACGTACCCTCAGCGCGTTCGGTCTCCGGAAACAACTCCGTCCACGCCTGCGAGAAGAGCTGGGAGAAGAGGGCTGGCACGCCGCCGTTGCCGCGGGAGAGGGCCGCACCCCGGAAGCAACGCTCGACTGGCTCATCGAGCAACTCGCCGACTGAGTGTGCTCGTGCGTCGCAACCGCCACTTGGAGGCGGTGCCACCGAGATGCCAACCGACCGTGAGGCAGACCGACCGTCCCGACATGTGCAGCACGCGACGTCTCCGTCGGCGATCAAGCACTCGGCGACACCAACGGCATCGGGCTTCCCCTTGGTACGCCGTCAATCCGGCAGAACCGCCAACGCGAACGGCTGAGTTCGCCCGGCTGTCGGATGTGCCCGGCTCCTGAATCGGACCCTGGTACTACGACCATCGTCTGATGGCGGCCGTGCCCTGTTCGAGGCAGAGTGGAACCGTGGGTGACTATTGGCTCGACCGTGGGCACGGACCAGACGGGGCGCATCTCGCGACCGTGTTCGCTCGCACGCCGTCCGATCTTCGCGAGGTCGACGGGGCCGGAGCAGGTTCGCACAACTCATGGCTGGGCGCGCGTGTGTCGGCGGCCATCGTCGCGTTGGTCGTCGTTGTCGGCTCGGCCGGTGCGGTGTACGCGATCCGCGAGAGCCTGTTCCCGAACCTCGGGGCGCCGACATCCGCATCGGTGTGGCGGAGTCCCGCTTCGCAAGGTGAACCCGATCCCGTCCCTCCAACCGTGCCGAGGCCGACCACGATCCCGTCGACTACCACTGCGACGACGACAGCGACCACCACCACCACCACTACCACGGCGTCAGTCGAGCGGACCGTCGCCGTTGGGCCCGGCACGACCATCGAACGTGGAGATGACTCCGACCACTCCGGCACGACCATCGAGCGCGGAGACGATTCCGAGAATTCCGACACGAGCAACTCGGGGTCGGGATCCGCCAACTCGGGTTCGGGTTCGGACGACTCGGGTACGAGCAACTCTGGGTCCGCCAACTCGGGTTCGGGTTCGGACGACTCGGGTACGAACAACTCAGGTACGAGCAACTCGGGGTCCGCCAACTCGGGTTCGGGTTCGGGTTCGGACGAATCGGGTACAAGCAACTCGGGTACGAGCAACTCGAGTTCAGGTTCCGGCAACTCGGGTTCCGGCAACTCGGGTACGAGCAACTCGAGTTCAGGTTCCGGCAACTCGGGTTCGGACGATTCGGGTACGAGCGACTCGGAGTCGGGGTCCGGCAGATCAGGTTCGGGTTCGGACGATTCGGGGCGCTGAGGTCGGGGCGCGGATCGCCGGTTCGCTCACGTGCGCCTTCCTGTCGGTCTCGCGTATTGGGCCGAAGCCACGGGGTCTCAGTCGGGGGGGTCGAGGTGCTCGCTCGCCCAGAGTGCGGCCTGTGTCCGGTCGGTGACGCCGAGCCGTTGGAAGACGCTCGTCAGGTGGGCCTTCACGGTCCGTTCTGCGATGCCGAGCCGACGGGCGATCTGCTTGTTGGCGAGGCCATCGCGGACGAGCCGGAGCACTTCGCGCTCGCGGTCGGTCAGCTGGGGTGCGTGTTGCCGGGAGCGCCGCGACTCGAGCAGTGTCCTTGCCGCTTTCGGATCGAGCGGTGAGCCACCGGCGTGGACCGCTCTGATCGCGTCCGCGATGTCGTCGGGGTCGCTGTGCTTGAGCAGGTAGCCGTCTGCACCCGCGCCGAGCGCGTCGAGGATTCGGGTTTGATCGGAGAACGAGGTCAACACCAGTACGTGGCTGCCTGGATGACCCTCGCTGATGCGTCGAGTCGCTTCTACCCCGTCGAGTTCGGGCATCGAAAGGTCCATCAGTACGACGTCGGGGCGCAGTTCGTCGACGCGTTCGATGGCTTCGTTCCCGTTCGACGCGGTCCCGACGAGCTCGATGTCGTCGGTGGTGGCGAGCAACTGCTCCAATCCCGAGCGGACCACTGCGTGGTCGTCGACGATGACCACCCGGATCCGGGTGCTGCTCGAGCTGGTCTCCGATGTCATCGCCGAATCCTTGCATCGATCGGGATGGAGACCTCGACGCGCGTTCCGTCGCCCGGCTCGGAACGGACGTCCAACGTGCCGGCGAGGTCGGCGACCAGTCCAGCCAGAGAGCGTAATCCGACGTGTCCATCGGCGGTGCGCTCGTCGAGGGTGCCCGCAGAGAACCCGCGACCATCGTCATCAACGATGAGGCGGATCGATCCGTCCGCGACGCGAAGCGTGACGCGAACGTGTTTCGCGGCTGCGTGGCTCACGACGTTGCGGAGCGCCTCTTGGGTGACGCGGTAGACGAGGGCCGACGCCTCAGCATCGATAGCGTCCTTGCCCATGTCGGCGTCGAGGCGCGTCTCGATCCCTCTCGCTTCAAGTCCGCTGAGCAGGTCGCCGATCGCCGACTGGAGTCCTTCCTCCTGCAAGTTCGGCGGGTAGATCTCCACGAGGAGCGACCGCAACGACTTGATGCTGCCGCGAATCGCAGCGGACGCGTCGAGAGCTTGTCGTGGATCGATCGAATCGCTGCGACCCTGCGCAGCGAGCGTCAGCGAGACCCCCGTCAGCTCTTGGACGACGCCGTCATGGAGATCGCTCGCGATCCGACGGCGTTCGGCATCGGAGGCTTCGAGAGCGTGCCTGAGCAGGCGTTCGCGCTCTCGCTGACTCGACTGGAGACGGCGCGCCATCGACCACGCCAACGGGATCTGGATGAGCTCGAGCACGATCAACGCGCCGATTGTGATCGGCGCGAACTGCGCCCACAAGTGACGTCCCACGTCGGTGACACCGCTGTAGCGGAAGTAGGCCTCGAACAGCAGCGGTGTTCCCGACCCCGTCTCGGTCAGCGAGTACACCTCGAGCAGCTTCGATTCGGTCTCATACCTGTTCTCCGGCTTGGACAGGTCGCTCACCTCGGCGCCCTGCTCACCGCTGGTGAAGATCGCTTGCTCGTCGTCGCCGAGCGTGAACCGCTCACCGATCAGGCGAGCCTCGTCGGAATAGACGATCGTCCCATCCTCACTCCAGATCTTCACCCGAACCAGCGAACCGCGCAGCACCGATTCCCGCACCACCGCATCGACCCGGTCGAGCGCCTCGACGTCCATTGTGAGCAGATCGTCTCCGAGGACGGGGCCGATCAGACCGACCGAGCTGACATACGCCACTCGCCGAGCTTCTTCGATCGCCTGCTCGGTCCCGACTCGTCGGCTCGCGAACGCTGTGAATGCCGCGACGAACACCAACGCGACAAGCCCAGCGATCGCGAACCGGGCGACGAGCGATCCCACCGAGATGGGTTGCACCAGCACTCGGGCTCGATCATCCTGCACTATCTCTCCTGTCCCTCGGTGACGACCACAGTCTCACCCATCGCACGCGGCGACGGGGCCGCACCCACAAGATGCGACCCCGCCACTGAACGGCAGACCCATTGAGTGATCGAACGCTCAATCGCCTCCACCGTGCCCTGAGCTGTCATCTCCACTGTGCCCTGACCTGTCATCGCCGCCGTGCCCTGAGCTGTCATCTCCACTGTGCCCTGAGCTGTCATCTCCACCGTGTCGGGATCCGTCATCGTCACCGTGCCCTGACCTGTCATGCCCGCCGTGCCCTGACCTGTCATCGCCGCCGTGCCCTGAGCTGTCATCGTCACGATGCCCTGAGCTGTCATCTCCACCGTGTCGGGATCCGTCATCGTCACCGTGCCCTGAGCTGTCATCTCCACCGTGTCGGGATCCGTCATCGTCATCGTCACCGTGCCCTGAGCTGTCATCTCCACTGTCGTGACCTGGACGATCATCTGTGCTGTCTTCACGGCCGGACTTGTCGCCGACTCCGGCTGCTCCACCGGCGCATCGGGGGTCGTTGGCGTGCTCGGCCTCGTCGCACGGACCGCTGACGTCGTCCGGCTCGCTGGTCGACGGGACATTACCGCCACGTACGCTGTCATCGAGCGACGTCGTCGGGGCACCTGGCGTGTTCGATCCGTCCGACGCCGATCTCGTCGTGGTCACGGAGGTCGTAGATGTCGGCGGGATCGGAATGTCGATCGTGGTCGACGTCGGCAAACCGGTCGGATTCGGTACGGTCACGATCAAGCAGTTCGGGTCGTTCGCGTGCTCGGCCTCGTCGCAGTTCCCCCGAAGCTCGCCGGGAACGCTGTTGTCGTCCGACGCGGTCGCCGACTGCATGGCCGCGAACGCGGGAACCGTCAGACCAACCGTGGCACTGCCGGCGATGATCCAGATCAGATGTCGTTTCATGAGTGTCTCCTCGTCTCGTCGATGACACCATCAAGCGCCTCATCGACGTGCGAGTTGCCAGTGGACGATGGTGCTACGACTCGGCTCCTCTCGGAACCCTCCCGCGCCGGGCTCGACGCCCGTAGGGCCACCCTCAAGGGCCGTCACGGTCGGGTCCAGAGCGAACGCCAGGGTCGTCGCGGGTTTGATCGGCCCCGTCAGCGCGGCACCACCGGGACCGACAATCCGGCGCTCCGCGAGTCTGCGACGTCGTCGAGCCGTCCTGGGTGGCCAACCGCCGACGGCACTTGTCCGAAACACACGACGCCCGACTCCATCTGCGCCGTCTGGAGAACATGCAGGCCCGCCTCGCCGAGACCAACGGCAAGGTGGACGCCGAGATTGTTCGAAACCTCATGGACCCTCACCATGTTCGATTCGGACGGGAACCTCCTGGAGAACGGAGGCTGCACGAAGCCCACGGTGCAGGACGCCGATTCGACCGTCTACCAGACCGTTCGTCGACGTGCAGCGCCAACAGATGTGGATGAGGGTCGTGTCCGCGTAGCCCGCACCGAGCTCGGTGGGGAACTCCTGGGTGGCCGAAGTCCACCCCCACGCTCCGCCTGCCACCACGAACGCCAACAGGACGAGTGTCTTGGCGCTGACACCGACGGCGGACATGGTTCGATCGGCCGTCACGCCTGACAGAAGTTCGGTGTCGATGAATTTTTCGCTGAGCGCCGGATTGCCGGAACGCAGCTCGGACGGAGCGGTCATGGTGGGTGACACGAGGGCCCTCCCGTCGATGGGTTCGGATGGGTCCTATCATGTCGCCCACCCATGTCCGGGCTCTTCCTGGCGGCGCCTACCGGCGCAGGTCGCCCGAACTTCAGCCGTCCTCTGCTGCCGGCGCAGGGGTCGCCGGTGGTGCATCCGTACCGGGTGTCGGCGTGTCGGACGAGTCGTTGCTGACCAGAACGAACACCAGGACGGCGATGACCACGACGACCAGCACGCCGACGATGATCCCGAGTGGCGAGCGGTTCGACGTAGTGGCTTGTGTCATCGGCGGCGCCGGCGGCGGTGTCGGGACTGCCACCTGGGTACCCGCCAGCGGGGGAATCAACGCCATGCTCGGGTCGATCGGAACGTTGACGGTGACGCCACCGCGATCGACCGCCTGGGTCCAGCTCGAGCCGTTCCAATATCGACCGTCACCCTGCCCGGTCGGGTCTTGATACCAGCCTGGAGGGGAGATGTTGTTCGTCACGGGGCAGTGTCCTTTCGTGGGTGGTCAGCGCTTCATAGGTTGAACGATCGCATCGGTCATGCGACTGTGAGCGGGAACCCAGATGTCCGGTCCTCGATGTCCTGGGACGCGACCTCGTCGAGTGGGATCGTGGTGACCACTCCGCCGAGGGCGTCGAAATCGACGCGCCCGAGTTCCACCTTGCGGACACGACGGTTGTGCTGTGTGTGATAGTAGAGCGTCGGGTTCGCCAGGTCGTACGCGGTGGTCCAGATCGTCGAGCTGCGCATCATCGTGTTGGTGATGCCCGGGCCCGAGTCGTTCGTGCCGCCCGACCCCTCCGCCATCCCGAGCGGGACGTTGAAGTTGTCCAGCTCACGGAACACCTCGTACACGCCCTCGTCGGCATCGGCGGTCGCCCGTTTCGTCTGCGACCAGGCCACGGCACGGATGAAACGTGAGGGCGGAGTGAAGTCGCCCGGCAGGCTCAGCATGCCGCTCCCGGCACCGATCGGTGAGAAGTCGAGTCCGGCGATCTCACGCGATGGCAAGGCGGTGGCCGAGAGGTTGACGAAGTTGCGCAGATGGATTTCGTGCCAGTCGAACGTGGGGGCGTTCGTCATCACCCGCAGCGGGTTGTCGAAGAATCGGGTCTCCCCGGCGAACTCGATCACGAGTGTCTTTCCGGATGGTTCGACGACCACGAAGTGCACTGGCGGAGGCATGCCGATCGCGTCGACGATCACGGGGGCGATCATCACGTCCGCGATCGCGTCACGGGCCTCGTCGACGCTCGAGCATTGCGTCAGTAGATAGGGGGCGACGTCGAGCGGGGCGATCGAACGCGACGCGTTCGACGAGTCGTAGTCGGGGTAGGTCGCGAACCCTGGGTGGTAGAGCAGACCCACGACGAGCCCTTTCGCGTTGATCCCGTCGGCGATCCACCGGTCGTGGTGCAACATGTCGAGGCCCATCGTCGGGATGGTCGATGTCCACGACCTGCCCGGCGCCCCGTCGGGAGTGGTACCGGTGAACTCCACACCGGGTGGCGTCAGTGCCACCCGCGACAACAGATCGAACTCGCCCCATTCCATCGTGCGGCCGTAGGTGAACGAGCCGTCCGCGTTCGCGATCGTGATCGACGTACACATGTAAGCCCCCCCTTCAGGAGTCGTGGCGTGGTCGAAGGGTCTTCCTCGACGAGCGTGTGGGCTAGCGCTCTTCGAGCATCGCCGCCTCGGTGGGCGGGATCAGCGCACCGATGATCCAGAAGATCGGAAGGAAGAGCCCGATGATGAACATCACCCAGTGCCCTCGCCGCAGCGTGTTGATCCCGAGCGCGATGAACAGCGCGAGCCAGACGATCGCAAGGAATATCCATAGATAGATCATGACTTCGACCTCGTGTTATGAGTGCACGGCATGACCGCCGCGCGGATGTTCGTGGAATGGGTCCGAGCGGCCGATGCGCCGATCAGTGCGGTGCACAGCCCCTCGCCGGATCTGTCCCCGGCGAGGGGCTGTGCAGTGCAGGACTTGTCAGGATTCGATGGCGTCGGTGATGTTGCCGGCCGACTTCTGGACGGCCTTCTTGACCTTGTCGTAGTCGCCGGAGTCGATCGCCTTGGTGATCTTCTTGGCGGCCTTGCCGAGCGCCCGGTCGACACCGTCGAGGTAGGCGTCGTCGACGACTGCCACGATCGCAGACGAGCCCGGCGGGAGATACTCGTCGGCGTCGACGCCGATCGCTTTCTCCTCATGGTGCTTCATCACCTCACCGACACCCGCACCGATAGCGGCCCCGATGCCGGTCGCGAGCAGGAGCGGCGGCGCGAACAGGCCGACGACCAGTCCACCGATCGCACCCAGGGCCGCGCCACCCGCGACGTCTCCGTCGCCGACTTCTTTCACGTCCACGTCGCCGTCGTCAGCTCGTGTCATCACGACGGCGCCGACCACGACGAGCCCGTCGTCACGTGCAGCCTTGAGCGCTGCAAAATCGTCGCCCGCGGCCGTGGCATCGTCGTAGCTCGCCACATACAGCATCAAGTTGTCATCGGTCATCGTTGTCTCCCATATTCTTCAATCACCCGTGGCCGCAGGTCGGCCATCGTCGTTCGCAGCCACCATGACACGATCTCGTCGTCGACGAATCCCTCCAATAGAGGGACTGCCGAACAGAACAGCCCGGCGCAGATGGGCATGGTAGTCGACGTCGCCACTGACAGGGCTCCACGACGACGTAAGGGTGACTCACCCGAGTGCGGCGATGCCGCCTCCGAGGATCTTGGAACCGAGGAGCAGGAAGAGCACCGTCATGATGACGGCGTTGTGGGCCATGAGCCACGTGCGCACGTCGTCGAGCACCGTGGCTGCGGTGTCCCGAGCGACGAGGGTCAACACCAACGGTGCGATCAGGCTGATCGAACCGATCACGGTGAAGGTGACGATCGCAATCGCGAGGTCGCCACCGCTCGTCCCTTGGCCGGCCCAGGCGGACGCGGCGGCGATCGAGAGCGGGACGTTCTTGGTATTGAGCGCGATGAACCCGAAACCGACGCCCAGCGCACCGACGGTCGACATCCCGTCGATGGCCCGCATCCAACCTGGTTCGGCAACGTCACCGGGGCCCCTGGGGCGGCCACGCCACGACTGGTAGGCGATGAACAACAGGACCAGGCCGAGGGCGACTTCGACCACGCCGACCCACGTCGGAGTCCCCGCCGAGGTGGAGTCGTCGACGGCCCCGAACGCGACGGCGAGCACGGTGACCACGAGGGCGAGTGCGATCATCCAGCCAACGACGAACGCGGCGCCCTTGGCGCGACCATTCTTGGCGCTCAGCAGCACGATCAATCCAGCGATCGGCATCGGGCTCAACGCAATGCCGATCGCCTCGCTGAGCGTCGACCCGATTGCGGTCCACATCGTCAGGCCCCGACGTCGATGCCAGGAGCGCTCGCGATCCCAACCGGTTCCCGAACATCGACCGCGCTGGTCAGCCGCGAAAGGGGCATCCGTTGCCGAGCCGTCATCTGCATCATCAGCTGGTCCTCTCCTGAAGGTCCGGCTGAACTCCTCACCTGCTCACGAGGCGAGCAGCTTGCCTTTCAACGATGCGAATTCCTCGGCGCTGATCGTTCCGTTGTCGCGCAGCTGCGCCAACTTGGCGATCTCGTCGGCGGTGGACGGTGCCGATCCGGCAACATTGCGGATGTAGTCACGCTGAGCCTGGTCGATCGCGGCCGACGTGGCCAGATCGCGGTTGCGCATCCCGTCGCCGTGGACGATCAGGTAGACGAGGCATCCGAGGAGCGGCAGGGCGATCACGAACAGCGACCAACCCGCCTTGCTCCACCCCGAGATATCGCTCCGGAAGATGTCACCGAAGATCGAGATCAGCAGCCAGATCCACGAGATGAACAAGAAGAACCACAACATGGTCCAGAAGATGTCGAGAATCGGCATGGGTGACCTTTCGGGTGTCGGGAGAGTCGTCGGGCACGATAGGAAGGGATCAGCGACCTGTCATCCCCCCAACCGGGTGATATGCAGAGGTTTGGCGGCGCTCCGTTCGTCGGGATTTGAGCCAACGCATACAATCTTTCGGTGGATCGTGTGCGGGGCGACATGGTGGACGCGAGCCCGGAACGGGCTCGCGTGTGGCTGCCGCTTCCCGCCGGCCACGTCGTGCGCGACCGGATCACGAGCGCGATCCTCACCTCGCCGGCACGCGTGGTCCTCTTGGTCGCAGGCGCTGGGTACGGCAAATCGGTCGCCCTTCGAGAGTTCGAGCACGTCTCTGACTCGCCGGTCGCCATGGTCGGATCGCTGTTGGGTCGCACCGATCGTCAACGGTTCTGGATGGCGGTGACCGAGTCGATCGGATCGGTGGTCGAAGGTTCACTCCAGGCGCTGAACGCCGGCCTCTTGGACGGCGAACAGGCTGACATCGACTTCGTGCAGGCCCTGCTCGACGAGCTCGAACACGTTCGGCCTGTGTCCAGCTCGATCACCATCGCCGTCGACGATTACCACTTGGTCCAGGATCAGGCGGTGCACGACCTCGTCGAGCTGTTCGTGGAGAGGCTGCCGCACGGCATCCGCCTCGTTCTGTCGACCCGACTCGAACCAGCGCTGCCGGTCGCAAAATGGGTGATGCAGGGTTGGGCCACCGTGTTGCGCCCCGAAGATCTCGTGTTCGATCGCGACGAGGTCGGCGCCGTGCTGCACAACGTCGCCCACTTCGACATCGCACCCGAAACACTCGACCTGGTGTACGAGCGCACCGAGGGTTGGCCAGCTGGTGTGCAGGTCGCCGCCCTCGCGATCCAGACGGGTCGGGATGAAACATCGATCGTCGGCTCGCTCACCGGTACGAATCGGACGATCGCCCAGTTCTTCTCCGACGAGGTACTCGTGGTCCTGCCCGAAGCCGACCGGGAGTTTCTCCTGGAGACGTCGATCCTCGACGTCTTGACGCCTGCACTGTGCCGAGCGGTCACCGGTCGGAACGATTCCGGTCGGGTGCTCGAGGATCTCGAACGACGTGGCGTCTTCACGACACGCGTCGATCCTGGAGGGACGGAGTACCAGTACCACCACCTCTTCGCCGAGACCCTCCGACACCGGCTCGCCTCCATCGACCAGCAGAAGTTTTGTGCCGCCCACCGCCGAGCTGCTGACCACTTGCTGAGCGAGCAGCAGTACGTCGCGGCGCTTGATCACCTCATCGATGCGATGGAACCCGAGCGGGCCTATCGTCTGATGCTCGAGCGTCATCTCGAGATCGTCCCCGCGCTGCCGAGCGATGGCCTCGCCCGATTCCTCGACCGATTGCCGTCGGCGATCACCTCCGAGGACCGCAGCCGGACGATCGACCTAGCGTTCCTCATCGCAACGTGCGCCCGTCTCCGCGACGCAATCGGCCTGCTGGGCACGCTCGACCAACATCCGGACCCCGGCGCTCAGCCGACGCGGGCCTTCTGGCTCGACATCATGCTCGCCGCTGTGCTCGGAGACATGGAACGGTTGCGAACGGGATGGGCGAGTCGTTTCCGAGTTGCGCCCCCCGACCCGGCGCTGGCCCCGTACTGGCGTGAGATCCCGATCACGTTCGAGATCGCCGATGATCACGCGGCTGCCGATGCGGCCTGGCAGATGGCGATCGACGGCCGGTTCAACTCGTTTGCCGTTCGCTCGGTGCACCTCATCGCGACGGCGTTCGGCGCTGCTTGGTCGGGCCGCATGACCGAAGCGGCACGCGCCGTCGACGCCGGCATGGCGGCGTTCGATCGACAACTCGGCCCGACGCAGGTCCACAACTCACGGCTGTTTCATGCTGCGGCGCTCGTTGCCATGGAGAACGATCGACTCGACGATGCTGGTCAGTTGCTCGACGACGCGGTGGCGATCGCGAGCCTGATGGACGAAACGTCCTCGTTCGTCGTCGTCCTCCAAGCAACGATGATCGAGTTACTTCGACGCACCGGAGCGCCGGATGCTGGTCTGCGACGCGCCGACAACGTGCTGTACACGGGAGTCGGAGAGCACGCACTCTCGCCGCTGTTCCGTTCCGTCGTGAGCGAGATGGCGCTGCGCTGCGCGATCGATGCCGCCGATCTGATACGCGCCGGGGAACTCATGCCGCATCTCTCTGAGGGCATACCGCGGAGTCTCGGGCTCGCTCGCCTGCACCTTGCGCGACGCGACCTGGCCGCCGCAGGAAATGAACTCACCGCCCTCGATCTCGGCGAACTCGAACGAAGGGCTCCCCGTCGGGCGTTGGACGCGCTCATGCTCTGCTCGGTTGCGGAGCCGTCCCGCCGTGTCGCTGCACTCGAGGCCGCGACACGGATCGCGGATCGATACGGGTTGTATGGCTCGCTGCACTTCGGCGACTCGTTCGCTGTCGATGGCGATGCTGCGCGAGCAGACCCTGTTCGCGGACCGTCCTCGGGTCGAGCTGCCGCGACGCTCCGTGCGCTCGAGGTCGCGCCATTGAGTGACCGCGAGTCGGACGTCTTGAGCCTGCTGCCGACCGAGATGTCGAATGCCGATGTGGCCGACGAGCTGATGATCTCGGTGCACACGGTCAAATCGCACATCAAGGCGATCTACCGAAAACTTCAGGCCTCGGGGCGCTCGGATGCGGTGCGCATCGCTCGCGAGGTTGGACTGCTCGCGCCGCGCCCAGCCACCCATCGCCTCGAGTCGATGCATGGTCAGCCGGTGCCTCGGTGACGACGTCCTCGATCGCGCTCTGAGTGGCATCGTCTTATCGGGTGGCAGCTCGATCGGACCGTTCACCACCGGCGTTGCTCATTCGTCGGCGGCGGCCAAGGCGTCGCCGTACAGCAACGTCATCGCAATCGACGCGAATGGTACGACGAGAGCGCCGACGAGGGCGGCGAGCCCTGCGAACAGCCACAGCGGCAACCCGGAGGCGAGCACGAGCAGGGCGAGCGCGACACCGAGTGCGATCACGAGAACGAGGCCATTGAGCAACGCCGCCAGGAGCGCGGTGTGGAACCATCGACCCCGGACGGCGTCAGAACTCGAGCGGAGCGCTCCGCGCGCATCTTGGCCGTCGAGCGCTACCGCCTGTGGCACGAACTGATACCTCACCAGTTGTCGGATACCCCACGGGATGCCGACGAAGCTGGCCAGCAGTACGAACACGACCGCGAAGGTGCGCACGTACGCGCCGAGCAGGTCGCGCCGGCGGCTCCAGATGTGCCGAACGGCATCGACGAGGCCATCGACACCCACCCGCTCGTGGTCGAGGTAGTCGGCGACCACGGCGTTGACGACGAAGAACGCGGCGACATTGGCGACGCTCCCGACGAGGGCGGCGAGGATCAGGTTCGTCCCGCCAGAGTTCTTGGCGAGTGACAGGAACGTGCCGACCAACGGGATCAGCTGCACGAGCCGGGCCAGGAGGCCTGTCACGATTGCTGCCGGCAGGTACACGAGCCCGGCCAGGATGAAGACCTTCGGTTGGTGGGCGTAACATCGGCCGGCGGTACGCACGATCTGGCCCGCCCGGCGGCGACGGCGAATCGGCGATGCCGGGGTCGGGGACCAGTCGGTCCGGCGGGCGAGAAAGGTCAGCCCGATGATGAGCAGGATCGAGCTGAGCACCACCCGCGTCGGGGTCACGGTGAGGGTGATGAGCGCCCCCGCGCCCCATTCGGCAGCGTTGCAGAAGACGTCGATCACCTCGACCAGGACGGAGTCGCCGGCGGGGATGACGACGCTCGAGTCACGTAGTTCGTCGAACCATGGGGCCGGTTCGAGCCAGTGGGCCTTCGCGTTCGGACCGGTCGGGCCGTTGAACGGACCGCTTTGGTGCTCGCCCCACCGCCCGTCGAACGCGAGCCATGCGAAGGGGTCGGACGGGTCGGTCGCCTCGTCGGGGAGGAGCACCACTGCAGGATCGACCCGAGCGGAGGGACCGCTCGTGTTGTCGCAACCAAAGCCTTCAGTGGCACCCCGTCCGAGAAAGATCGTCGAACTGAAATAGCTGGCGTGGGAACCCACCGAGGAGTAGACGACTGGTCGATCGCCTTCGCGCTCGAGCTTGTCGTCCGTCCACCCTGCGCGTTCGCCGCCCTCGTGTTGTGAGTAGCCGACGGCGACCGGCTCCGTCTGGAGCGCCGCTTCGACGGTCGCCGCGTCGAAGGCGAGGGTGATGCCTTCCCAGTCGCTCTCGTGCTTGTCGTTCCAGTCGTTGAAGTACCAGTAGAACCAGTACTGGACGAAGATCTTGTCGGGGACGTCCGGCTGCTGGACGATGTGGGCGTAGATCACCGGACGTTGAGCGCCGTTGTACCTCCGGAAGTCCTGCTCGTACAGACAACCCGGGGTCAGGGCGCTCCCGGGGAAGTCCAGGTAGAAGCCCTCACCGCGATCGAACAGATCCGCAGCCGATGGCGCTCTCGTCACGACCGGAGCGCCGAACGAGATCTGCCGGAGCGCAACGTCGGGATTGTCGAGGACGGTCTCGACTGCAGCCGGCCGATACGGCTCGCCCTGAGCATCGCAGTCGCCTTCTTGCTGCTTGACCATCATGATCGGAGCGAACCGATCGACGAGTTGCTGGGCGGCAGCATCGTCGAGGGACTGTTGCGAGGGTTCCTCGGCGTGTGCCGGCTCGGCCGTCATGGCGGCGACTGCGGCAACAACGGGGAGCGCGCACATCACGGCCAACATCGACCTCGTTCGCCGATGTCTCGCTGAACCGCTCACGCTCGAGCCCGAATGCTCACGGATCGAAACGTACTATGTGCTCGAAACGGGCTTCCTTGCCACTTGTGCTCGTTGAGCTCCATCGGCGCGCCGGTAGGGAGATGTGGTGTACCCGGCGCACTCGTTGCGGCACAGATCGTCCGCGCGACCAAGCGACTGTCGTCCGTGTCCGTCGGAGGTGAGGAAGACCTCCGCCACCGACGACGGCAGCTGACGATGGCAGAGCGCCCGCCTTGCCCGCCAACTTCTAGGTCAGCTAGTTTGGCTGGCGCGTCGAGGCGGCCCCAGCGCCCGGCGGTTGGGAAGTGATGGTCGCCGATGGGCGAATCGATTGACTCTGAGATGACAGGTGTTCGGCGATTCGTGCCGACGCCGGCTGCTCGTCCTCGACGGTGTAGCCGAGAGATCGGGGCGGATGGTTCCCACGACGATGTGCTGAATGCCGTCGAGGTCGAAGTCGGCCTCGGTGTTCCGATCAGCAGCCCGACGGTGCCCAGTGCGGCCCACGCATCTCGACCGCCGACCGACCAGACCGGGGGAGCTGACGACGATGCACCCTGATCACCCTCAGCGACAGAATCGTCCGATCGGGCGACAGATCGAACTCGGCCGCGTCTCCCGGCCGACCGTCTTGGACACCACCGAACTCCGGTGGTTCGCAGTGGGGGAACTGCCCACTGACGTCAGTGTCTGGTTCACACGCGCTGGTCAGGTCGGCGCGGCGGAGCAGCGCTGTGACACATACCAACTCGGCCGCGGAACCGACGTCGGGGTGAAGCTCCGTTCGCAGGAGACGCTGGAAGTCAAGGCTCGACAATCGGTCGGCGTTCCATTGATGCTCAGTTTCGGTCTCGCTGGTCGCCTCGAGGTCTGGCGAAAGTGGAGTCCGGCCGACGGATTGGCCGACACCCGAGCCGGCGGACTCTGGCTCGATGTCCACAAGACCGTCGTCAAGCGCAGGTTCGCCACGGACGGGACGGAGGTGCCTGCTGTCGACGTGGCCTGGTCTCCAGCGCATGCCGGTGTCGACGTGGAGACGGTGGCGGTGACGGTGGGTGCCGTCAGGGTCTGGTCGTTTGCGTTCGCCGCGTTCGGTCCCGTCACGAGCCGCCGGCCAGCACTCGTTTCTTGTTGGCGGGCCCTGGCTCGAACGTCGCCTCCTCCAACGTTGGACTTCTCGACTTCCGAGTCGTGCGGGTATCCGGAGTACCTCGCGATCATTGCGTCGCGATTGGCCGAGCCGGATCGGAGTCTCCTGCATTCCGGGGGAGTCGGCCCTGCGGCGACGTGGTAGTTGCCAACGGCCGGCTGGACCGCGCATTCGTGCGGTAGCGGTACTGCCGATCGCCTACAACTCGTTCTGAGCAGGCCGTCGCAGTGTCGCGCGGGTCGTCGGATCGCGAAGTCTCAGAGGTCGCGTTCGATGGTGATCTCACCGGCGTCGACGCTGGCGAGGAGTTCGGTGTGGTCGGCCACGGTCTGGTCGGCGTACTGCTCGGCGAACGCGGCGACCGCTTTGTCGAACGTCGTGTCGTCACCGAGGTAGCCGCTGATCATCGAGGCGTCCCCCGAGCGGGCGTGAGCTCGCGCGATCGCAGCGCCACACCATCCTGCATACCGCTCGAGTCCACTCGGGTTGAGTTCTTCGACCGTTGCCGAGTACTTCCCGTCCCACAGCTGCCGGAAGTAGAAGTCGATCGGCTGCTGGCCGGGTCGCTCGAAGCGACCCCACCCGAGGAATGCATCGGGTGCGGACTGGATCACTTGTTGACCCGTGACGACCCGCTGTCCAGCCTGGCCGAACTCGCTCGGCGCGACGTATGGCTCGAGCACCGATGTGGTCGCCTCTTTGAGTTGGATGAAGAGCGGCTCACCGTCACCGGATTCGAACAGGGCGATCAGGCAGCGGGTCCCGACGCTCCCGACACCCACCACCTTGAGGGCGATGTCGGCGAGCGAGTAGCGGCTCAGCAGCACGCGGCGGTCGGCGGTGATGGTCGACAGGTACTCCTCGAACAGGGCTTCGATCTCCGCGATCGCTTCGCGGCGCTGCTCCGCGTGGAGCGGTACCACCAGCGGAGGTCGTGGAACGATCACCCGACGCCCGTCGACGATGTCGGTCAGCTTGGAGAGCGCACCGAGGCTGTTCTTGCGGCCGGCCTTGCGTCGTATCTTGTCGGCGCCTTGCTTGATCGGTGCGTTCTTGTCCTTGATGCCGGCGACGATCTCATCGAACTCGAACCGGACGTAGAACAGCTCGAGAGGGTCCATCTGCGCCGCCGCACTCAGCGTGGTGCGGTAGGCCTTGACCGCAGATCGCGCCGCGATCCGGTTCTCCTTGGCCGAAAAGCCGTTGTTGCGGCCGGCCACCACGACACTCGCCGCCAACCGTTTCACATCCCATTCGAAAGGCCCGGGAAGCGTCTCGTCGTAATCGTTGATGTCGAACACGAGCCGTCGGTCAGGAGACGCGAAGAGGCCGAAGTTGGACAAGTGAGCGTCGCCGCACAACTGCACGTCGAGGTCGGTACGAGGACCCGCCGAGAGGTCGGCCGCCATGACCGCGGCCGAACCCCGCAGGTAGGTGAACGGAGTCGCCAACATCCGCCCGTAGCGGATCGGCACCAACTCCTCGACCCGGCTCGCGTCCTGGGCCTGGAGGATCGAGAGAGCGCTGGCACGCGTCGGGGGTAGGTTCAACTCGGCGTGTGCGTCGAGCGGCACCGTGTCGCGACGCGATCGCCCGGCGTCGACACGCGCCGTCTTCGGCGCTCGGTGCGACCACAGGGTCCCGCGGATTGGTTCGAGGTGTGATTCAGCGGTGTTCATTGGTCCTCCTGACCCGTCATCGAGGTGGGACGATAGCGCTCCGTGGCAAGTTGTAGAGCGCACTGCGAGCACGCGGATCGTGCTGACCGATCGCAACGAACAAGGCCTCGTCGCTACGGTCGGGCGGCGAGATCGTCCTGTTCGACCGCAGTCGGGACCCCGTTCGACGTCAGGCGTGAGAGGAGTAGTGTCGTCAGCTGGGTGGGGCGTCGAGGGGGCGCCCCCTGAATGAGGGGAATGATCACCATGCGTGGATCAACCGGTTCCGCGATCGTGCGACCTTGGAGCCTGCTGGCGGCAGCGGGCGCGATGGTGCTGGTCACGGCAACACCTGCGTCCGCTGCGGTCGGGTTCCTGACATCCGAAGCGCCGTACATCACCTTGACCGGACCGGGCTCGGTGACGGCGATCATCAGCAGCGGTGACGTCGTCGACGGCGTCGAGTTCCAGGGGCTGCCCGACGGCGTCGGCATGGTCCCCGGGGCAGCTGGCACCGTCGACGTGTACGTCGCCCACGAACAGACCACGGTCCCGTTCTTCAACAGCGCCGATTACGAGGACGCCTCGGTGGCCAAACTCACCTTGAGCACGGCTGATGCCAGTGTCGTCGGCGCCGAGGTGGCAGTCTCACCCGACGACGGCTACCTGCGCTTCTGTTCCGCCGGCGTCGTGGGTCCCGCCGAAGGCTTCTCGACCTACACGTTCTTCACCGGCGAGGAGACGAACGACATCGTCGACGTGCCGACCGGAGCTCCCTATGCGGCAGACCCGGCCCTGGCCCCGCAACGTCAGGGTGGCTACGTGGTCGCGTTGAACACCGAGACCGGTGAGTCGGCGCCGATCGCCGGGATGGGTCGGCTCAACCACGAGAACACGATCGCCCTGCCCGGCTACAACCAGATCACGATGCTGACCACGGACGACACGTTCACCGCGGCGACCTCGCAGCTGTACATGTACCTGGCCAACCACGAGTCCCACGTCTGGCAGGACAAGGGCAGCCTGTGGGCGTTCCAGGTGACGCGCACCGATGACGGTGCCGTCGATGCCTTCGACCCCTTCAACGGGGCGAACGACTACCTCGACATCCAGCCCGGCGACGACTGGCAGGGCAAGTTCATCCGGGTCCCGAAGGAGATCGCACGCGGTACGACGGGCGAGGCACCCCAGGTCGCCCTGGAGAATTGGTCGAATGCGAACAACGTCTTCCAGTTCGTCCGCCTCGAAGACCTGGCGTACGACAAGAACGACCCGAGCGTCGTGTATGTCGCCGACACCGGCGCCACCCGCGTGGTTCCCAACCCGGCGACCGGTCGCATGTACCGCCCGTCTGGCCAGGGCCTGGCGGACAACGGGCGTATCTTCCGGTTCGAGTTCGACGCCAAGAACCCCCGCAAGGTCAACAGCTTCTCGGTGCTGGCCGACGGCGACGCGCCGGGTTCGCCCGAGTTCGTCGGCTTCACCAGCCCGGACAACGTCGACACCAGCGAGAACAGCCTGATGGTCCAGGAGGACACCGACGGGGCCCGGATCTGGCGTCTCGATTTCGCGACGGGTGATTGGTCGGTCGTCGCGACGGTGAACGACGCCGGCGGCGAGTCGAGCGGCATCGTCGATGCCTCGAAGTGGTTCGGCGCGGGTTCCTGGCTCGTGACGGTGCAGGCCCACGATTTCGAGCCCGTCCGCTTCGGCACGGATGCCGGCGGCGTGTTCCGCAAGCTGGAGGCAGGTCAGCTGCTGTTGATGAACCTCCCCGGGAGTTGACGTCCGGCGGTGGCGGTCGGAGTGCCGGCCGCCACCGTCCGTCGTCGGCGCACGAGCCGGGCGCAGCGATCGTCAGACGGTGGTGAGTTCGGCGCGACGGAGCACGGCATCGGCGTCGGCGTCAGGCAGACCGTTGATCCCGAGCGCCGCTCGGAGTTGGCCGGGTTCCTGGTCGTGACCGGCATCCCGGGCCAGTCGTGACCGTATCCACTGGACGACGGCGCCGAGGTGGTGAAGCTCGTGTCCGGCGATGTGGAATGCGGTGCCGCGGACGCTCATCGGGTTGCCGTTCGCGAAGCCGGTGCGCGTCAGCGCCGCTTCCGGGAGGCTCTCGAAGAACGACAGCGTTGTCCGCCGAACAGTGACGTATTCCGCGATCAAACTGGCGAGTGACCGGTTGTCAGCATCTGAATGAACAGCGACGCTTTCTTGGTCGAACGAGGAGAGTTCGGACGCGAGGGTGCGAGCGCGCTTCCGTGGCACCACCGGTCCTCCGAGCCCGAGCGGGCCCGAAGCCGGCACTGCCCTCGAGCGCCGCAATGGGCCGACCTGCTTCGCATGTCGGACGCGGGTACCGGACATCCCGGGGGTTGCTCGTCGGTGCACGCGGCCCGATGCTGATCGTGGAGGATCGATTGGGCGGCACTGAGTGAGTCCGAGACTCGTCGCAGCGCTGGTCCGGACGTTCAGCGGCTGAACACAGCGGCGGCGACCTTCAGCACAACGACCGCACCTGCGAGTGCCGGCCCGGTCAACGCTGCAGTCCGGCCGCGGGGCTGCCCGAGTTCGAGGGCTCGCCTGCCGAACCATGCTGCGGCGAGCCCGGGAAGGATCAGGACGGGCAAGGCGGCGTCCTCGTGCGAGGACGGAGTCGACGGACGCGCCGCGATTCGAGGTCGTCGGCCGGCCGTGACCTGATCAACTGACGGCGTAGAGCGTCCAGATCCCATCGACGCCCTTGAGTCCGGTCGTCGAATGTTCCTCGAAGCGGTAGCTGCTGCCGGCGGACAGGTCGCGGACAGTCGAGGTGACGAGCACCTCGCCCGGGCCGGCGTGGCTCTCGACGCGGGCCGCGACATTCACGGCGATCCCCGCCACGTCATCGTCACGAACCTCGACTTCTGCGGTGTGAATGCCCGCCCGGATCTGGAGGCCCACCTTCGGCAAATGCGAGTTCAGCGATGCGACGCAGCCGAGCGCCTGCGTCGGGAGATCGAACAGGGCGAGCACACCGTCGCCGGTGTTCTTCACCACTCTTCCACCGTGGCGCTCGACCGCGCGTCGGGTGACCGTGTCGTGCTCGTCGAGTCGGCGCCGCCACGCGTCGTCACCCAGTTCGGTGGCCAGTGTCGTCGACCCGACGATGTCGGTGAACAACACGGTCGCGAGGCGACGAGTCGCGTAGTCGTCGACCGAGTGCCCGAGGAGGAAGCGCTCGATCTCCCTGATCAGAGCGTCGGTGTCACCGAGCTGCGGCTGATGGTCCGAGCCGTCGAGGATGACGAGCGTTGCATCGTGCAACGACTCGGCGAGTTCGCGGCTCAGTTGAGAGGGGACCGCTCGATCGCCCTGCCGATGCACGACCAGGACTGGGCAGATGACGTCTGCGACCGCTTCGCGCGCCGACACGGTGAACGAGAGTCTCATCAGGTCGGCCGCGCTGTCGGCTCCTGCGGCCTTCCGCTGGTATCGGACGAAGTCCTGGAGTTCCGCGCTGCTGGCGTTGGGCATGAACATGTCGGCCATCGTGCGAGCGCCCAGACTTCCCCAGCTCGAACGGACCAGCGCGACGATCGCTTCCATCGTCTCGGGCGGTGCGAGACGACTTCCGTCGAGATACCCCCCGTAGGCGATGAGCTTCGAGACGCGCTGCGGGTTCCGAGCGGCAAACATCAGCTCGACGGGGACCCCGCACGCCATGGAGAACAGCGAGACCTCTTCGGCGCCGAATGCGGCGATCACCGTGTCGAGGTAGGTCACCTCGTCTTCGGTGGTGAACGAGGAGCGGTCGAACTGGCTACAACCCATGCCCGGCTTGTCGTATCGCACGATCGTGTGATGTGCGCCGAGCCGATCGTAGAACCTCCTCCACTCCGGGTTCTCCCAGTCTTGCTCCAGATCGCTCACCCACCAGGCGGCCATGACGAGTGCTGGGCCGCGACCGGACACTGCGTACGCGATCTCAGCACCGTCAGGTGCCACGCAATGATGGACGGTCTGCACCGCGTCATCCTCCCACACCTGCGGGCGACCCCGAGGGGCCTTCGCCACCTACCCGTTCCGATGACGAGAACGGCCGTACCACGACGAGCTGCGGCGTAGCCGGCGAAGGTTTCCTGGATCGCGTCGCGCGCCGTGCTCGTGGGAGCACACCGGCAGCCACAGGAGAGCCGTGCCCGAGCTCCTAGCCGTGTGACCGACCTGCTGTGTGGTGGCGGTGCCGTTTGTCGAGGGCTGTGAGTGGGCCGACCGTGGTGGCGATCCAGAGCGCCAGCGGCCAGGCCAGTTGATCGGTGACGAAGATGACGGCGGCCCATGTCGTCGACAGTGCGAGCCAGGCGAACGGCAGGACCCGGCGAAGTGTCGAGTGGTCTGCGGGTTCAGGATTCAGTGTCGTCTCCATCGGTGCGCACGACGATGACGGACTTGCCACGTGTCGTGCCGGTTTCCATCTGACGGATCGCGTCGGCGGTGTGCTCGAGGGTGAAGCGTTGGTTGACGGCCGCGACGACTTCACCGGTCTGGATGAACTCGGCGAGCCGCTCGATCGACGAACGGGCTTCCTTGCTGATGAACGTGGTGAGGCGCTGTTTGGTGAACGGTGACAGCAGTACTGCTCGCAGCTGTCGGCCGACACCCCCGGTCCAGCGGCCGCCGTCTTCGCCGCCGACGATCACGAGCGTTCCCCGCACGGTGAGGGCGCGGCGGAGCCGGCGCACCGGTGTGCGGCCGCCGATGTCGATGATCAGGTCGTACTGCCGGCTGCCGTCGGTGGGGTCTTCTTGCGTGTAGTCGATGACGTGATCGGCGCCGAGCGCACGGACGAGGTCGAGCTTCGCGGTGCTGGCAACGCCGGTGACCTGGGCGCCGAGCGCCTTGGCCAACTGGACGGCGAAACTGCCGACACCACCGGAGGCACCGATGACCAACACGTGCTGGCCCGCTTGCAGCTTGCCCACGTCGGTCAGTGCCTGCAGTGCGGTGATGCCGGAGATCGCAGACGCGGCTGCTTGCTCGAAGGTGGCGGTGCCCGGCTTGAGTGCGAGCTTGTCGGCCTTGGCGGCGGCGTACTCGGCGAATGACCCGCTGGCGATGCCGAACACCTCGTCGCCGGGGGAGAAGCGGGTGACGTCGGATCCGACGGCGACCACTCGGCCGGCGACGTCGAGACCCTGGATCGGTTGCTTCGGCTTCGTCAGTCCGAATCCGGCGATCCGGATCAAGTAGGGAGTGCCGGTCATCAAGTGCCAGACACCGCGATCGACACCGGCGGCGCGCACCTCGATCAGGACCTCGTCGACGGCGATCGCCGGCCGGTCGACGCGCTCCAACGCGAGCTGGTCGGTCGAACCGTAGGAGCGCTGCACGATCGCCCGCATCGTCGCGAGCTCGTCGTCGGTGGATGTGGTCGAGTCGGTCGGGTGAGTCGTTGCGTTCGTCATGGTCTTCTTCCTTGTGGTGGTGCTTGCTCCGGTCGATCGTACTTAGTACGATAGACCTTGCAGGACGATACCCGTACTAAGTACGATCGTCAACGTGAATGGAGAATTTCCTGATGCGGCCAACTACTGACACTCCCGCGACCAGCGTGGACGAGGCACCAGAACCGGTCGTCTCGGGTCGTCCGGTGCTCAATCGAGAGCGGGTGATCGCGGCCGCCGTGACGCTGGCTGACGGGATCGGGGTCGATGCGCTGACGATCCGCAAGTTGGCCGTCGAGCTCGATGTCAAGCCGATGACGATCTACCATCACGTGCCCAACAAGGAGGCGATCATCGACGGCATGGTCGACCTGGTCTTCGGCGAGATCGACCTCCCGCCAACTGATCTCGACTGGAAGCGGGCGATCCGGCAACGAGCTTCGTCGGCCCGTCAGGTGTTGGCCCGGCACCCGTGGGCGGCCCCGTTGATGGAGTCGCGTACCTCGCCCGGACCGGCGACGTTGCGGCATCACGACGCCGTGCTCGGGTGCCTGCGAGCCGGCGGCTTCTCGATCGAGATGACCGCCCACGCCTACGCCGTGATCGATGCGTTCATCTACGGGTTCGCGCTGCAGGAGGCAAGCCTCCCTGCCACCGCGGGTGATGAGATGGCCGACCTCGCCCAGGCGATGACCGCCTCCATGCCAGTGGGGGAGTTCCCAAACCTCGTCGAGTTCACCACGGAGCACGTCTTGCGACCGGGCTACGACTTCGGCCACGAATTCGACTTCGGCATCGACCTCATCCTGGACGGCCTCGACGCGGCTGCGGCCGCCGACCGGTGAGTTGACGACCTCGTCGGCGCCGAATCGTGGCCAGTCGATGTCGTGGAACTGGAACACGTCGGGGGCGCCAAACCGCTCTCGGGTGATGGTCTCATCCTGAACGCCTTCCGAGTGTTCGACCCGACGCGTCCGGATTTGGATGTCTTCGTCAACTCCAGGGATCGATGACGTCGAGGTCGTCAAAGCGCTGGAAGTCCTTGAGGTTTCGGGTCACGACGGTGATGTCGTGGACCAGGGCGGTTGCGCCGATGAGTGCATCGCGCAACGGCGCTGGATCCGGTACGTGCAAGGCAGCCACGCGTCGCGCAATCCGCTCGTCCACCGGAAGTACTCGATTCTTGAATACAGCGGCCACGCTCTGGTCGAGCCATGCACGGAGCAGTACTCCCTGCGCAGGATCTGACCGCTCCATCAGCAGCACGCCGTGCTCGAGTTCGTGGATCGTGATCGCGGAGATGAACCATCTTTTATTCTAGCAACGACTAGAAGAAATCGCCAGGGTTGACTAGGGTGGCGTTGTGACGACATTTCTGCTGCCGCCTCAACCGATCGGCTCGCTCGACGAGTACTTGGCGACCGATGACGGTGGCTCGGGTATCGCTCGGGCCCGTGAGTTGGGGCGTGCTGCGACCATCGACGAGGTGCGTCGGTCGGGACTGCGCGGCCGCGGGGGAGGCGGGTTCCCTACCGGTCAGAAGTGGGCGGGGATCGCCGACCAAGAAGGAACTCGGCGCTATCTGGTGTGTAACGGTGCCGAGGGTGAGCCGGGGACTTTCAAGGACCGTGCGCTGATTCGTGCCAACCCGTATCAACTCGTGGAAGGTGTGATCATCGCCGCCTTCGCGATCGATGCCGCCGAGGCCTTCATCTGCTTGAAGGCGAGTTTCGAGCGTGAGCTCGCACGCGTGACGGCGGCCGTCGAGGACTTCCAGTCAGCTGGGATCTGTGGTGATTGCACGGTCACGATCGTCGCCGGTCCCGATGAGTATCTGTTCGGCGAGGAGAAGGCGATGCTCGAGGTGATCGAGGGCAACGAGCCGTTGCCGCGTTGGCTTCCTCCGTATCTCCATGGGCTGTTCGCGACCGCCCCACAGCTCGGTTGGCAGTCATCGGAGCGCCAAGCCGAGCCGTCGTCGGACGAGTGGTCGGAACCGGGGTCGAATCCGACGCTGGTCAACAACGTCGAAACGTTGTCGAACGTCGCCCACATCCTTGCCCGCGGCGCCGACTGGTTCGCGTCGATCGGCACGGCGGCCTCACCGGGCACGATCGTGACGACCGTGGTCGGCGACGTGATCGCCCCCGATGTCGGCGAGGTCGAGCTGGGCACCTCGCTGCGCGACGTCATCGACGCGATCGGCAGCGGGGTGACGCCGGGACGGACCGTGAAGGCTGTCTTTTCGGGCGTGGCGAATGCTGTGATCACGGCCGCAGACCTCGATGTGCTGCTCGGCTACGAGACGTTCCAGGAGATCGGCAGTGGGATCGGGTCGGCCGGATTCATCGTCTATGACGACACCGCCTGCATGGTCGATGCGGCCTACCGCTTCTCCCGTTTCCTCTCGATCGAGTCCTGCGGTCAGTGCCCGCCCTGCAAGCTCGGATCGAGTGCGATCACCGAACATCTCGAACGGATCGAGACCGGGATCGGAAACGATCGCGATCTCGGCGAGATCGCCAGATGGTTGGAACATGTGACCGATGGCAGCCGCTGCTTCTTGGCGACCGAAGAACAGATCGTGGTCAGCAGCATCCTGCGGGCCTTTCCCGAGGAGTTCGCCGAGCACATCGAATCCGGTCAGTGCCCGCGCCAACGACGGCTTCCGATCCCCAAGCTGCTCGACCTCGCAGACGGCCGAGCCCACTACGACGAGTCGTTCTGGCTCAAGCGACCGGACTGGACCTACTCCACCGCAGAGGAGGCGTAGGAGTGCGAGCACACGTCCGCGAACTCGACGACATCGAACCGGGAACCGCTCGAAAGGTCGACATTGCCGGCCGTGCCATCGCCCTCATCCGGATCGGTGACGATGTCTACGCACTGGATGATCGATGCACCCATGAAGATGTCTTGCTTGCCGACGGAGAGGTCCACGGTCGCCAACTCGAGTGCTGGAAACACGGCAGCACCTTTTCGGTCGACACCGGCGCACCACAGTGTCTCCCCGCCACCGAACCCACCCCCACCCACGACGTGGAGGTGAGCGATGGCCGAGTCTTCGTCGACGTCGGCAGCTGACACGCTGCAACAGCAAGCGCGCGCGTTAGGGGATCCAACTCGACACGACGTCTTCCGCTACATCGCGCAGTCGCCACACAAGGTCGACATCGCCGAACTGACCACCCACATCGGGCTGCATCACAACGCGATCCGTCAACACCTCGCCAGGCTCGTCGCCGCCGAACTCGTGGTCGAGACGACCGGCGAGCCGGCGGGTCGAGGTCGACCCCGCCTGATGTACTCGATCGAACCCTCGGCCGACAGCAGATGGGGCGTCTCCGGCCCGTACGAACGGCTGGCGCTGTTGTTGAGCGAGGTCATCCGAAGTGGTGACCCGCCCGTCGAGGTCGGCCGCCGGAGCGCCTCGGGTACGAACCCGGGAACCGAGCTGATCTCCGATGCCGCCGGCCAACTCGTGGACCAGATGGCCCGCTACGGATTCGACCCGACACCATCCTGTCGCGGCGACACGATCGACGTCGTGTCGCGAACCTGCCCATTCGAAACGGCCGCCCTCGTCGACCCCGACACCGTGTGCGACCTTCATCTCGGAATCGCCCACGGAATCGCCGCTTTCCTCCCAGGTCTCGTCATCGACGACCTCGTCCGCCGAGACCCCCGTGAAGCGAACTGCGTGCTGCGCTGCCATGTCGAATCCGACGATACGCGCGCGCCGGACGGACAACGGTGAACGGCGCACTCAGGATCGAACGTACGAACACCATCCTGTACTGCGAGGCATTCGCGCAGACGGTCGAGTTCTACCGCGACGTCTTCGGGTTCAACGTGACGTTCTCGATCGACTGGTTCATCGAGTTCATGCTCGGTGACGGCAGCCACCTCAGCATTGCCGACGCAGCACGGGCAACGATTGGCCCAGCCCGCGGCGCCGGTATCACCCTGAGCTGGCAGGTCGCCGACATCGAAGCGGCACATCACGGCCTGGTCACCCGAGGTGCACAACCCGATCCGGTTCATCAACGTTGGGGCGCGGCTGCGTTTCACGTTCGCGACCCGGAGGGCCACCGAATCGAGCTGTGGGCCCGACGATGATCGCGGGCGCACTCGCAGCGGCACGGGCTGTGACGCGACCCCCGTCCGCTCCCGTCTCGGCCGGTTCGACCACCTACCCGGATGTGGTCGCCCTGCCCGACGGCTTCTATCACGAGGGGATCGCGGTGGGTACCGGGCACGACGTCAACGCCCGATCGCTGGCCAATGGCGCCCACCTGGGCAGCCAGGCTATGGCCCCTGGCGCGCGCGAGGGGCGGGGAGGCGATGACCAACGGCCCTAGGTCGGGAAGGCCCTCGGCGGTACAACTGAGGGGGATCGGTCGATGCTAGGGAGAACCATGGCTGGACACGCGGTTCATGGGCGTCGCGAGTCCTCGCGCTCGTCCGGCCGGCCGGTCGAACCCCGTGGGACCGTGGTCGTCGTCCCGATGTCGCCCCGTGAGCCGCCCGGGGTGCTCGGTCTCGTGATTCCCGGCCGCGGTGACTCTCTCATCGGAGGGCTCATCGGAGGGCTCATCGGAGGGCTCGTTGGCCGCTCCGTCGGCGCCCCCGTCGAGGATGCTGTCGAGGATGCTGTCGTTGGTTCGCTCGTCGATGGCAGGGACGGTGAACCGGTCGGTTGGGAGCCGGTCCCCGTTGTCGTCGACGTGATGTCCTGCTGTGCACGCAGCTGCTGGTCCACTTCGCCTGGCGTCATCGGTGCCGGGCGGGTGATGTTGACGTCGCGAGCCACGCGCTCGATCGCCGCGTTGACACCCAGCACGATCAGGGCCGTCGTCACGACCCAGGTGCCCGCGAGCCGGAGCATGGGTCCCATGACGCGAGTGTGCGACCGCACGATCCGGCGGGGGTGAAGCCATGGTGAAATCCACGCTAATCGAGGAACCTGCAACCGTCCTCGTGGTCGAGGACGATGCTCGGATGCGTGAGGCGATGGTGCGTGCCCTGGTGGCCCACGGGCACGTCGTTCGCGGGGACGCCACGGGGGCGGATGCATTACGGGACATCGTCGACTGGGGGCCGGACGTGGTGGTGCTCGATCTCGGTCTCCCCGACTTCGACGGTGAGGTGCTCCTCCCGATGCTGCGCGCCGTCTCGGACGTCCCGGTGGTGGTGGCCACGGTCCGCGACGACGAGTCGGACATCATCCGGCTGCTCGATGCCGGTGCCGACGACTACGTCACGAAACCGTTCTCCGGTGATCACCTCGATGCCAGGGTGCGTGCGGTTCTCCGCCGTGCCCGACTCCGGGGTGCTGGTGGCGAGATCACCGTCGGGGAGCTGCGCATCGACGATCGGCGCCGGACGGCGATCCTCGCCGGTGAACCACTCGAGTTGTCGCGCAAGGAGTTCGACTTGCTCGCCCACCTCGCCCGACATGAGGGCGAGGTCGTGTCGAAACGGGAGCTGCTCGCGAACGTGTGGCACCAGCCGTACGGCGGTGCCGACAAGACGATCGACGTGCACCTCTCCTGGCTCCGTCGCAAGCTGGGCGAGTCCGCGGGCGCACCTCGCTACTTGCACACCGTTCGCGGCGTCGGGGTGAAGCTGACGGCCCCGCCGTCATGAGGCGCAGACTTGTGCTCGCGGCCGTCGCCGTGACGACGACGATCGTGCTGGCCTTCTGCATCCCGCTCGCCCGACTCGTCCGTGACATCGCCAGAGATCAAGCGATCGCGGCGGCGGAGCACGATGCGCAGCGTGTGGCGGGCGCGCTCGCGATCGCGATCGACGTCGAGGCGGTCGAGGCGGTGATCTCGGGCACGAACGCGGGGTTCGAGGGCCGATTGGGCGTCGTGTTCGCCGACGGCTCGACACTGGGCTCGGTGGATGGGAGCGGAGAGGAGATCGAACTCGGTCGGGGCTCGCAGTCGGTGTTCACCGTGGACGCCGGCGATGCGATCCTGCTGCTGGCTCCAGTCGAGCTGGGGGACGGTGTCGCCGTGATCAGCGTCCGGATCCCGGCCGCGAACCTCGAGCAGGGAGTGGCCGAGGCCTGGCTGATCCTCGCAGGGGTCGCCGCCGTCCTACTGGCCGTCGCGGTGATGATCGCCGACCGCCTGGCGTCGTCGGTCACCAGGCCCGCCGTCGCCCTCGCCGATGCCGCGCGTCGGGTCGCGGACGGTGATCTGACGGTCCGTGTCACCCCGGCCGGTCCGCCCGAACTCGCGCGGGCGGCCAGTGGCTTCAACGACCTCGCAGGCCGACTGGCGGACCTCGTGGCCGATGAGCGGCGGGGCGTCGCTGACCTGGCCCATCGCCTCAGGACGCCGTTGGCCGCCATGCGTCTCGACGTGGAGGGGGTCGGCGATCCAGAGGTGCGCACACGGCTCGCCGACGACGTATCCGAGCTGGAGCGAGCGGTCGACACCGTGATCCGTGAGGCGCGACACCCCATTCGGCGCGCTGTCACGCCGGTGAGCGACCTCGGCGCGGTCACCCGTGACCGCGTGGCGTTCTGGTCGGCGCTCGCCGACGAGCAGGGCCGACCATGGAAGGCCGACATTCCGACCGCGAGGCTCGCGGTGGGCGTGCCGCGTGAAGAACTCGAAGCGGTCGTGGACGCGCTCCTCGACAACGTGTTCACCCACACGCCTGCGCAGACCGGCTTCGAGGTGGGCGTTGGGGCGATCGGCGCTGAGCGAGCCCGGCTCGTGGTGCGTGATCACGGGCCCGGCTTCGGTGCATCGGTGCCGGGGCCGGCATTCGATTCCACGCCCGGACGCACGGGGTTGGGTCTCGACATCACCGCCCGTGTTGCGACCGCCGCCGGCGGCACCCTCGAAGTGGCCGACGAGGGTGGTGCCGTCATTGTTCTCGAGCTCCCACTCCAGTCGGCCGACGCGGCGGTGCCGCCGGCAGACCGCCGGCGGCACCGTGTCGGGGCACGAACGTCCGACTAGCTTCCGTCCTGCTCACGAAGCTGGTTCTGCTCACGAAGCTGGTTCTGCTCACGAAGCTGGTTCTGCTCACGAAGCTGGTTCTGCTCACGAAGCTGGTTCTGCTCACGAAGCTGGTTCTGCTCACGAAGCTGGTTCTGCTCACGAAGCTGGTTCTGCTCACGAAGCTGGTTCTGCTCACGAAGCTGGTTCTGCTCACGAAGCTGGTTCTGCTCACGAAGCTGGTTCTGCTCACGAAGCTGGTTCTGCTCACGAAGCTGGTTCTGCTCACGAAGCTGGTCCTGCTCGCAGATCCGATCACGGAGCTGTTCCGCTGAGGTCGTCAGTGTCGCCTCCGACGAGGTGACGGTGGGCGGGCCGTGGTGTTGTTGGCCGGTGCCGTCTTGGGGTTCGAGCCCGATGGGGCCGGTTCCGTCGCCGACGCCGTAGCCGAAGTCACCGGTGTCGATCTCGACGTTGATGGGTTCGACCGCGGTGGGCGGGCCGTGGTGTTGTTGGCCGGTGCCGTCTTGGGGTTCGAGCCCGATGGGGCCGGTTCCGTCGCCGACGCCGTGGCCGAAGTCACCGGTGTCGATCTCGACGTTGATGGGTTCGACCGCGGTGGGCGGGCCGTGGTGTTGTTGGCCGGTGCCGTCTTGGGGTTCGAGCCCGATGGGGCCGGTTCCGTCGCCGACGCCGTAGCCGAAGTCACCAGCCAGCGCCACGCCGGCGACTCCCGCCGTTGCGGTGAAGGCGAGCAATCCGGCCAAGCCGATCCAATTCCTGGTCCTCGTTGTCATCGTTACACCTCCTTGTTCCACTTCTCATGGTGGGCTACCGAAGGTGAACCGGGAGGCAAGGCGAGCTAAAGGTCGGGATGTCGTTCCGCCCGCGCCCGAGCCGCAAGGTCGTGTGTCAGGGCTCGGAGAACAGGCGGGCCACGCCGGACTGGGAGCGACATCGAAGGAACGGATGACCCAGACGTGAGCGAGCGGCTCGTCGTCGACACGACCGAACTGGAACACGCCGTTGATCAAGATTCCGCAGTGCCAATGGCCGGGTCAGGGCTCGACGATGCCTTCGCGGATGGCGTAGCGAGCCAGTTCCACCCGATCATGGATCTCCAGCTTGTCCATGACCCCCTCCAGATGATGCTGCACCGTCTTGATGCTGATGCCGAGCACGTGGGCGGCCTGTCGCTGCGAGAGACCCCGGGCGATGTGAAGCAGCACTTCGCGCTCGCGGTCGGTCAGCAAGGACGATCTGGTGACCGGCTCCTCGGCAAGCCGGGCATGCGACCCGTCGATGACGATACGGCGCAATACCTTTCGGGAATAGCAGCTGGCCCCACTTGCTACCGCCCCGATCGCAGCAAGGATCTCCTCGAGCGGCTCGCACTTGCACAGGTAGCCGGAGGCCTGGACGGCCAACGCCTGCTCGATGTATGCATCGCGCACGTACGCACTGAGAAACACCACTCTGGTATCCGGTGATTCGACGCGCAGCAATCGGGCCACCTCAAACGTCGACCGGCCCGGCATGTCGATGTCGAGCACCGCCACATCCGGCTGCAGATCGACCGCCAGTTCGATCGCCTCGGCGGTGTCCCCGGTGGAGGTGACCTCGAAACCTTCCGACGTGAGCCGCTCCTGAAGCATCTCGCGGATCAACATGTGATCGTCCACCAGCAGGATGCTGGTCGCGTCGGTCATGACGGAACCAGGACGTCTGAGGCCCGCAGCAGGCTAGCCGCCGTTTGGGTGAGAGCCGCGAGCGACAGGGGCTCGTCCAAGACGCGCACACCTACGCGCCCGTCGAGATCGATTGCAGACGCCCATTTTCCGGTGAGGATGACCGGGACGTCCGGGACGTGCGGGGGTGCGGAGAGACAGTCGGGAAGCAGGAACTGCGAGTCGATCACGGCCAGGTCGACCACTGACTGGTATCCCGCGACGCCGGCTGTCATTTCGTCGACCGTCGAAGCGGACAGCGTGCGATACCCCTCGGCCGCCAGGGCGCCGCTGATCAGCTCCCGAAAAAGGGATCGGGGTGGGCCACCAGTACCAGCGACCCATCCCGGTCCGGTTCGACGACGGGCGATGGAGCAGGGAGCGCCGGCAACCCGATCGTGAAGGTGCTCCCCTCGCCGGGATGGGTGGAGACATCGATCCATCCCCGATGGTCCCTCACCACTCTGTGCACGATCGCCAGTCCCAGACCGGATCCCTGCCCGGCCGGTCGGGTGGTGAAGAACGGCTCGAACAGCCGGCCCTCCACGTCGGGGGTCATCCCTGCGCCCGTGTCTTGGATCACGAGGAGCCATTCCGGGTCCTCGCCGACATCGGGGGACCCGGACCGAACGGCGATCGTGAGTGTGCCGCCTTCGGGCATCGCATCACGGGCGTTGGCGGTGAGATTGAAAATGGCTTGCTGCAGCTGGACTGCGTCGCCGTGAACCCACGCTGCCGCCGGCGCCTCCACCACCAGCTCGATCGGGGCCGGCACCATGTACCTCAACAAATGCGTCATACCCACCGCAAGCGAGGCGAGGTCCACGGCTCCATGGGCAGACTCGGTCTTGCGGCTGAAGGCGAGCAAGGCTTTCGCCAGGTCATCGGCCTGACGGGTCGCCTCCTCGATACGAGCCAACGCCACCGAGGCAGGATGCCCGTCGGGCAGACCTTTGCGGACCTCGTTGGCCGATCCCCAGATGATGATGGTCAGGTTCTTGACATCATGGGCGACCCCGTCGGCCATCATGCCGAGGGCCTCCATCTTCTGCACCTGGAACAACTCGGCTTCGGTTTCGAGACGCTGGCCCTGCGCTTCTGCGAGCTCGACCCGGCTCCGCCGCAGTTGTCGGATGAAGATTGCCCAGGCCCCGATGGCCGCTGTGAAGAGAGCCAGAGCTATGGCCACGGAGTGGATCTCGTTGAGTCGTTCGGCGCTCGTGTTGGCCTCCAGATCAGCTGCCAGGCCGGCGATCTGGCCATCAACTGCTCGGCCGAACTCCACCTGGGCCGCCAGATACTCCGGATCCAACAAGGCAGCGGATGTCTGGTCGCTGTGGCCGGTGGACAGCTGTTCCAGAACGTTCTCGACCTGGTGGTCCAACTCCAACCGTGTCGTGTCGACCAAGCGGAGCGGCCCGGTGAGGCTCGCGCCGGTGTCGACCAGCGCCGCGTCAGTCGCAGCCCGCGTCGCGGCGGAAACGGCCGAATAGCGGTCTGTCCAGTCGGTGACTCCCGAAGGAGTGAGGTCGCGCCCCAAGACCAGGACTTCGTGTTCCAGGTCTTCGACCAGACCGATCTGGCGTTCCCCGGCTGAATAGACCGCTTCGACCAGAGTGGTGGTCTGCGTGTGGGAGGCAGCCTGGTCGGCCCAGTAGAGGTGATACCCCTGCCAGCCGAACATGGTGACGGTCATCACGACGGCCACCGCCAACATCAGCCGTTCCTGACGGCGGGGACCTTCGGTGAAATGACGCCGGAGCGTGTTCCGCGTCGCCGACATGCCCACTCCCTGCGGAACCAACCTGGGTTCCCTGGCCGGTTCACACGAAGAATTGTAACAAGGTGATCGTCTGCGTGACCAGAGCCGCGCGGCCCTGGTCGACCGGTTCGGCGCCTGCGTGAACACCGGCATCGGGAGGATTCCCGATGGGCAGCGCTGGTCGCAATTGATTGGATGAACACAGAGAGGGGCAACCGATGCGTTGGTTCGTTCTGCAGCTCACGCCGCCGGCACGGGGTGCTGATCCCCGTCCATGGAATCCGACGTGTGACGCTGCGGGCGCCCGGCCCAGGGTTGGTCGTCGACGGGTCCCCCACTCCCTGCCGTGCCGCCCCAGGCCGGTGCGCCCCTGTCTGCAGAGTGGGAAGCGAACGACACGAGGAGGGTGGTCATGAAGAAGCAAGCGTTGCTTTTCGCATGTGCATTGATCTTTGGCGGCGTGGTCGCTGTCGGCACCGGCGCGCCAGGTACCGACACGGTGTCGGCCGCACGGGGCGGGAATCCCGGGCCGCCACCTGGTAAGGGCGGAGGAGGCGACGTCCCGGATTACGGAGACCTCATCATCCTGTACCGCGATGAGAGAGGTGTCCCGATCCCCTCGCCTGCGGTGACGGTACCGGATCCCGAAACCGGCCTGCCGGTCGACGGTGGACTCTGCTGGCAACCGATTGCGAGTGGGGACTTCCCGGAGGGTTGGGTCCCGCCGAACGACAGGACGGTCGTTCCCACTGAACTCGTAACGGTCGACGGCGGGTGGTTGATTCCTGTTGACCAATACAACTGCGCGGTCGAAGCGGCTTTCGCAACGTTGACGCAGGAGGTCGACTTCGGCCGTATCAACGAGGCGCGCTCTCCTGAAACGGTATTTGCGTCCCAATTGGAGGACGTGGTCGTCAAACTGGCCACGGCCGATACCACGAGCCTGGATCCTGCTGGACGGTTGGTTGCCAGCACCTGCGGAGCAGACGAGCCCACGACGACGAGCACCGTCGACTCGCCGCTGCAGAACCTAGCGATCTACCGGCAATTGATGTTGACGGGCACCATTGGGACTCCCTTGCCGGAAGGTGCGGATCTCTTCGACACTGCGGCCAGGGGCCTCGGCGCCGCCTCCGACAAGTCGGGCGGAGTCAACGTGGACATGGTGGCCTACCTCAACCAGATCATGGGCCTGACCGACGTTTCGACGTCGACCGTCCTTCCCAAGATTTCTGAGACGTACAGGGAAGAGGTGCAGGGCACCATCCAGCTGGTGGAGAAGCGGTTCCTGGACTACGGACAGCTCCCAGATCTACTCGCCTATGGCTACGATCGTGGAACGAACTTCGGGGCACTGCCTTCACCGGCCTATATCCCCCTCGACGACCCGCTGACGCCCGAGATCGAATCCCAAGACGGCTGGTTCGAGTACCTCACAGCGTCCGGAGACGGTGGCTTCGAAATTGTGCAGGGCTCCATCCTGGACGCCGTGTTCGGTGACTCGGTTGCGGCCAGCAACATCGCCGGCTTCGCTCAGGCGGCCGATGACGCTCGTGCGGTCATCGAATTCATGCACACCAACGCTGTGCCGGTCGGCTACGAGACCCCGGTGGCGTGCACGTACGACGACACGGGAACTGCCTACGACGTTTCGATCAGCGGTGTGTCCGGCCTGCAGGTGCCCAAGCAGATGGTGGACGGCTCGGAGGGCAGGGAATTCATCGTGACCGTCGCCAATGCCGGTCCGGACCCGGCCTCGGGCATCGTCACGGTGACCGCCATTGCCAGGAATGGGGTAGCCATCGTCGGCTCGCCGTGGACCTTTACGTTCACCGATGTCACGGCGGGCGCCAGCGCGAGCTTCACCCAGTCCTTCAGCATCGACCTTGGTGCACGCACCACGATCGACTGGACGGCGGTTGCCGCGGCTGACGACGACGTGAATCTCAGCAACAACACCGTCACCGCGACGACCAGCGTCAAGGTGACCGGTGGTGGTGGCGGCGGCGGCAGGAAGTAACCGGCGATCGCCACCTGGCACACCATCCGACGTTCCCCGGGCCGCAACGGCCCGGGGAACGCCGGAGCCGGAACAGTGCAGGGGGACGGGCGATCGCCCCGTCCCTCTCCGCGTTTCGGCTGAGGGATCTTCGAGTTTCCAAGCGAGTGGGAGGACATCATGAATCGGAGCACACGACGACACACGAATTCGGATCTGGCCAAGGTCCTGCTGGCATTGGTGGCTCTCGTCGCCGGAGCCGGTGCATTCCAGACTCCGTCCGGTGCGGCGGCGTCCGGCCCGGAGGAGGTGACGGCCGACAACGCACAATCCGCGCCTGGGTTCGACTGGTCGACGGTGGTGAACAACAACGATCTGATGCCGCCGCTCGACGTGAGGAACTTCAACAGCTACAACCAGCCCTCGGTGAATGCGAACGGGTTCGTGGTCATCCGGGCTCGCAGCCGGGGTGGGGACGGGCTGGGGCCGGCGACCCACGGCATCTACACCCGCGACATGGATGTGGCTAGTAACCCCATCGTCAGCGTCCTCGACCGGACCACGCAGGTTCCGTATCCCAACAACCTGGGCACCACCTTCGTCGAGACGCCGTCGTTCCCGCGCATCGACAAGTCGTCGGACACCATCGCCACCCGCGGTAATCATCAGCCGTCGTGGGCGTACACGCCCGATGGCAGCGACGAGACCCGGGCCGGTACGACGGGGATCTACACCAACCCCTTCGGCTCGCTGATCACGGGTGCCGCCAAACTCGGCGCAGTCCCGGAATTCTCCTTCTTCGAGGTACCGGAGTTTCCGGGCACGACGTTCGAGGTGTTCCCCGGGGCACCCTCGGTCACGCAGGGCGACACCATCGTGTTCAAGGGCAACTACACGCCCCCGGGTGGTGGTGCCGGGACCGGGGTCTACTACCGCAAACTGGCGAACGATCTTGCCGGCGGCGACTCGCCCGTGGTGCTGATCGCCAACAACACGAACACCCTGATTCCGGGCACCGACACGGTGTTCGGTTCGACGTCCCCGCCCAGCTCCGCCGGCAAGAAGGTCGTGTTCGCCGGCTTCGACGACGAGAACGCCCCGACCCTGGGCGGCATCTACCTGGCGCAGCTGAAATCCCGGCAGCGGCTCTCCACGCTCGTCGGCATCGGCCAACGGGTTCCCGGTGGGGCGCGAGCCGACACCTTCAATGCCCTCGGCGAGGGGGGTGCGTTCGACGGACGCTTCGTGGGCTTCTGGGGCGCCTGGGGCCAAGACACCAAGACCGTACGCCTCTATTGCCCGACCGAAGGCAACCAGGACCGCATCGACTACTGCAATCGAGTACTGGTCTGCGAAGACACGGGCATCCCAGCGGGAGACCCGAACAGCCAATGGGATGGGACGCGCTGGTATCAGGCCAAGGAGGTGCCGGTCAATCAGGGCATCTTCGTCCACGACATCGACACAGGACGCACCCAGATGGTGGCGAAGACCGGTGCGGCATTCGACGAATTCCTGTTCTGGAACTACTCGGGCAAGACCCCCTGCACGGGCGGTGGCCATTCCGCCGAAGGCGCCGAAGACGACGGTGAGCCGGTGCGCTGGCGCTCCTCGGCCTTCGTCGCCGTGTCGGGCGGGCCTGGCGCGACCTACCAGACCGCCTTCAAGGCCCGAACAGGCGCGCTGGACGGCGGCGTCTATGTGGATCCGGTGGACGGCATCTACCTCGGGAAAGGCCCGATGCGGAAGCAAGCTGTCGAGACCGTCCTCGACACCACCATGGACGGGCAGCTGCTCGATCCAGAGGCGCCAGTGGGCTCGACGATCGTCGAGTTGGGTCTCGAGCGCGAGGGCCTGCGCGGCGACTGGCTGGTGGTCAGCGCCAAGATGGGGATCGAAGGCGGCGAAGAAGCAGACGACATGGCCGGGGTCTACGTGACCCGCGTCCACCGGTAGGCAGCGCAGCATCACGGATCACTACCCGAGCCACCACCCGGACGACCGGCCGGCCGGGCCTTTCGTCATGGGTCACCTCGCCGCTCGCGGTCGTGCCGATCCCGACGGACCCCGCTGATACTCACAGGTGAATATTCGCCCTCGATCGCCCTCGATCGCTCGCCGGAGGCCGCACAGTCCGCCGGTTCCAGGGTGGGCGTCCGACTGAAATGGGTGGGCAAGGTGTGCGGCGGCCGCGGACGGGTCGACGATCGTCACATCGCGGCCTCGTACTCCGGGAGTGAGAATTCGGTGGGATCGAGTGGAATGCGGACGCTTCCAGCTGCAAGAGCTGCGAGCAGCTTGTCGATCACGGGTGCCAGAACCGCTCCGGTGAGGGTGTCCGACTCGTAGCAGGTGACTTTGACCGCCGAGGGCACTTCTCCGAGAACGTGCAGGTTGAAGCCGGGCGCATGGCTCAGAGCTCCGGTCTGGCACAAGACGCCTCCGCGCCGCACGCAGTGCATCGTGTCTTTCAGGGTGGCCTCGCCGATGCACTCGAGGGCGCGATCCACACCGTCGGGACACAGAGCCCTGAGCGCGCCACGGATGTCGGGCTCGATCAGGACTTCGTCCGCGCCGGCTGACCGGAGCAAGGGCTCAGCGGTCGCTCGCCTCGACGTGGCCAGCACCGTGCAACCCATCGTGTGCTTGGCCAGGGCGATCGCCGACAGCCCCAGGGCGCTGGTTCCGCCCCGCACCAGAACGGTATCGCCGCGCTGGGTGTCCATGGCGGCCAGCGAGCCGGCCGCCGTTGCGAACGAGAGCGGCAGTGCGGCGAGTTCGCGCCAGGACAGAGCGTCTCCGGCCTCAGGAACCGCGACGATGCCCCATCGAGGGACCACGACGTACTCGGCGTGGGTTCCGTCGATGCCGCGTCCGAGTGAACTCGCACACGCAAGGACACGAGTTCCTGCGGCGAGTCGTGGGCCGCCGCCAATCGTCGGGCCGTACTCCACGACTTCGCCGGCACACTCGATTCCGTTGACGAGCGGTGCCACCGGTGACAGTTCGGAAACGGGCCACCCGCCCATCTCCAAGAACTTCTCGGTTCGGTTGAGCCCGAACGCGCGCACGCGAAGCTTCACGAAGCCAGGCAGCGGCTGTGGCTCGGGAACGTCGGCGAGCTCGAGCCGGCCCGGCCTCGCCGCTACGGCGGCTCTCATCGACCGTGCCCCCGCGTGGCGAGGTGTGGCGAGCTGCCGCACGCGCCGGAAGTTCTCGATCATCGTCGCCATGTCGGTCCAATCGCCGACCAGCCACGCGCAATAGTTACGAAGGGCGAGGAGGCCCTCCTCGTCGGCGGGATCGGTCGTGCCCTCGAGTGCAGCGGTCAAGGTGGTGAATGCCTCGACTGGCCGGCCGCCATCCAGTGCAACTGCTGCTTCTGCGAGTTGGTTCATCGTGATTCGCCCTCTGGTCGACTCGACTTCGCTGGTTCGGGGCTGTGGCCTGACAGAAGCCGTCAATCCGACCGTTCGAGCACCACGGCGGGATGCGTCGCTCGGTCATCGTCTCGTACTGGCCGGACTGATCCGGCATGATCGCCACCAGCTTGGCGTACGGATCGTCGCGAAGTGGACCATCGTCGACGAAGGTGGCCCGGGCGGGGAACTGCTGTTGATCGGTTCGAACGGCGCGGGGGCGGTCAGGGAGTCAGTCGGCACCTTTGACCGCGGAGATCTCGAACTCGAGGGTGACCTTCTCGCTGGCCAGCACGCCACCTGCGAGACGCTTTTGTTTCCATGGAATGCATTGTAGAGCGTCTTGGTTACATTCCACAGAATCTATTTTGAAAGGACAACAACATGAACAACAGCGAAGAACAGATCAGAGGTCTGCTCGACAGTTATCAGCGATCGCTCAACACGAGCGATGCCGAGCTCGCAGCATCGTGCTGCACGGCGGACGGAGTCTTCATGCCGACGACGCTGCCAACCGTCACGGGTGCTGACATGACGAAGGGCTACGGGCAGATCTTCGACACGATCCGCTTGAAGGTCGCTTTCACCATCGACGAGCTCGCGGTGACGTCCGCGGATACGGCGTACGCGTTGACCCGGAGCAAGGGAACAGTCACCGTCCTCGCCACCGGCGACGAGGCAGCGGAAGCCAACCGCGAGCTGTTTCTCTTCGAACGAACCGACGCCGACGGCTGGAAGATCGCCCGCTACATGTTCAACAAGTCGGAATAGCCCTCCCTTGACCACGCTTGCCGGAGCACATCTTCGACGGATGTGATCCGAAGGGCACCTCGCCAACCCATCGGGCCCGAAGCGGGAAGTCGTCACTTCGAAATGCCGCGTTCGTAGCACGGTCGCCACACACAACCATCGACAATCAACACAGAACGGAACCGACACGATGAAGCGCTTCGACAACGTCAACGCCCTCGTCACGGGGGGTAGCAACGGGATCGGCCTCGCCACAGCCCGCCGCATCGCGCAAGAAGGCGGCACCGTCCTGATCACTGGACGGAACGAGGGCCGACTGACAGAGGCCAACGCGATCGACGGGGTGACCGCGATCGCGAACGACGCCGCAGACATCGACTCAGCGGCCGCCCTCCGAACTGCAGTCGACGAGCACCTCGACGGTCGAATCGACGCGCTGTTCCTCAACGCCGGGCATGGCGCACCCACACCGATGGACATGATGGAGGCCGACGAGATCGGCCGTCGATTCGACGTCAACGTGCGTGCGCCACTGCTCCAACTCACCGCCCTCCAGGACACCCTGGCCGACGGGGGCGCAGTGTTGTTCAACACCTCGGTCATCAACGACCTGGGATTCCCTGGCTTCGGCGTGTACGCAGCAACGAAGGGTGCGGTGCGCTCCGCCATGAAGGTGGCCGCCAACGAACTCGCACCCCGCAATGTGCGCGTGAATGCCGTCAGCCCCGGCCCGATCGAGACCGGGTTCTTTGCCGCCGCTGGGCTCAGCGACGAGGAGATCCAGGGCCTCTCCGAGCAGATCCAGTCCATGGTTCCCCTCGGCCGTTTCGGGAGCTCCGACGAGGTCGCCGCCGCGGCCGCCTTTCTGCTGTCCAGCGACGCCAGCTACATCACCGGTACCGAACTGATCGTCGATGGCGGCATGTCCTGACGATCGGCCCGGACGGCCCCGCCCATCGTCGCGGCCGGCCCGACCACCACGTCCGTTCCATCCGTCGTCCCCATCCGAACCCAAGACACGAGGAGCCCACCATGCTCACTGACCACCCCCTCGACACCGTGCTCCTGGTCACCGACCTCGACGCCGCCCACCGCTTCTACCACCAGCAGCTCGGCCTCCCGATCCTCGAACGCGACGAGCATCGCCTCGTGCTCGCCTCCGCCGGTACCCAGCTCAATCTGTCGCTGAGCACCACTGGCACCGCCGACACCCAAACACAAGCCTTCTGGCGCCTCACCGACCTTGCCGCCGAACTCGACGAACTCCGACAGAAGGGCGTCGTGATCGACGAGTACGAACAGGACGGCCTCACCACCACCAACGGCATCGCCAACGTCGGATTCGCTTTGGCGGCCTGGATCACTGACCCGTTCGGCAACACCCTCGGTCTCCTCCAACCCACCCCCGCAGGAGAATGAACGAGCACACTGCACCGATCCGGGCGTCGTGTCACCTTGCCAAACGGGTCCTCCGCACAGGCGCCGGCTCGACGGTCTTGGACGCAGTGGCGTAACGGTGTCGGTTCTTCGTCTTTACAACGCGATTCGAGTTCGGTACCCGCCACGGAGTTTCTCGGTGGTGGCGCCTCAGGGGATGCTGACGACGACGCTTCCCTTCCGGTCGTTGTCCTCACCCTTGCGATGATCCCGACGCGAGCGCAATCCTCCTGGCCCCAGTCCTTCCCAGCTCACGCGGCATGACATCACGGATGAGTACCCGGGTTGTTACCTGCCGCCCCGCGGCATGCGTCGGGGGACTGAGCGACGAGCTACCGGGGCTCAGGCCCCGAGTCGGACCGAACCCGTGCCGACGTCCTGCGCCGGCGCTTGCGATACCGCGCTCGCGTCACGGGCGCATTGGCTCGGAATGGTGGGTCGCGCCCTTGCCGGATACGCGCGGTGCACGAAGGCCCGCGCCCCGCGATTACCGAGCACGGCTTCGCTTGATCGGCGGGCGCCAGGTGAGCAGGCTGATGGCTGCGCCGGCGGTGCCGACTGTGGCGGTTTGACGGGTTGCTGCGTCGAGACCGCCCCCGCTTGCTGTTTTATCGGGCCGCCAGCGCAGTCGGAATGGTGGTGAAGGTGTATCCGGCGGCGCGCAGGCCGGCGATCACGGCAGGGAGCGCGTCGGCGTCGGCCGATTCCGACCCGACGTGCATGAGGACGATCGCGCCGGGTTCGCAGAGGTCGAGGACGCGAGCGGTGATCTCCTCCGCGGTGAGCCCTTGCCAGCCCAACGAGTCGATCGTCCACATGACCGTGTACGCGTAGCCGATCGCGCCGACGTCGCGCAGGACCCCGTCGTCGTAGTCGCCGAAGGGTGGGCGCCAGAACGGTGTCGTGCTGGCACCGACGAGGGGTTCGAGGACTGCGTCGGCTCGCTCGAGGTCCTGCTGTCGTTCGTGCGCATCGAGCAAGGGGTCGGCCGACGACGTACCGGTGAAGGAGCGATGTGCGTAGGAGTGGTTCATGACCACGTGGCCGTCGCTGGCGAGCCGGCGGATTTCGTCCGGGTGTGCCTCGGCGAAGGTCCCCGTGATGCCGAACGACGCCAGGATGCCCTCCTCGTCGAGCACGTCGAGCACGCGTTCGGTATCGCCGAGGTCGCTCCCGGCGTCGAACGTCAGAGCGACAACGCGTGCATCGGTGGGCAGTCGATGGACCGCGATCGATGACGACGCGGGCTGCATCGATGTGGTCGCGCTGCTCGCTGGGGGCGTGGTCGGGCTGGTCGTGACCGCAGGCGCCGTGGGGGGCTCGGGCAGCGTCGTGGTCGCCGTGCTCGACGTCGTCGTCGGCGCTGGAACCGCGGTGAACGGTGTGACCGGTGTCGTGGTGGAACTCGGGGTGGTGCTGGCTACCGAGCTGCTGGACGGAACGGAACTCCCCGGCGCCGACGTCTCCTCGGTAGCGCAGGCGGCGACGGTCGTGAGCGCGACAGCCAGCGTGACCTTCCACCACCGCGCCGGGGAAACACCCACGAGTCGATCTTCAGTCCGGTGGCAGAACCCGGATAGGGCCGAAGGTCGGTCGCGACGAGCCGCTGTCGATGGGCTGACTCGCTGCTCGCGATGGGTCCACGAGATCGGGTCGTCGCACCCGGACGGGCCGCGGCTCGAGACCGTCCTGGCTGCGGGCACGGGAACGATCCAGGGTCAAATGCACCGTCGACGATGTCTGCAACCTGCAGGCCGTGTCGACGACCGTGAACGCCGGCAAGGCAGCGAGGAACCGCGCCGATCTTCGAGTCGTCCTACTCCGGAACAATGTGGAAGGCCCCCGGACCACCCGATCCGGCCGGCCCCAACGGGGCGAACTTCTCCACCACGACATCGTCGGTCAACACCAACGACACGGCAACAACCACACCGACAACGGTTCGCTTGAGAGCGGATCCCCGATGGGAGATCAGAAGGGCGGGGCAAGATCGAAAGCGGCGTCCTCGTCCCGCGAGAGCAAGCGAGTTCCGAGAAGCCAGCCTCGCTGGGGAAGGGCCGTTCCCGTTGACTGGTTCTGGACGGCTGTCAGGGACCCATCATGTAGTCGGCGAGGATGGCAATCCAGATCGACGCAAGAGCCACTCCCGCAATGGCGGCGTTGACCAACCCAGCGAGCGCGGCGAGCACGGGAACCTCGAACCTGTCGCCGCGTCGAATGAGCGCCAACGCAGGTCGCCTTGTTCGTCAACGAGGTGACGCTGCTTCCGCTGGTGATGCCCTTCGCTCCAGCGAGCACACTCCTTGCTCGGTTCCCAGCGACCCTGCACACCTACCTCCAGGCGCATGGGGTGGGCCGCGACTTCGTCGAGGTGGAGCTCGCCGAGATGAAAGAGGTCCGCACGGCCAAGACCGCGAGTCGAAGCGTCCTCGGTGTGATGAACGAGTTCAAGTTCCTCGCCGAGGTCGAGACCCAGTTCGTCGACGAGCACGATCTGTTGTCGCTGTCGCTGCGATTGGCCGAAACGCCGTGTGGCCTGCTCTACAAACGCCACATCAGCCCCGACCGCGAGCTTGCTGCCATCGTCGGATCCCACCAGTGAGATACCCTTCCTTATTCAGACTTTCCTAGAAACTCTGAATAAGGAATGGTAGTCTTCCGTCATGGAACAACCGCGTCGACCGGGAGTAGCTCGCGAGGGCGACCCATGGGGCGCGGGAAATGATGACCCTGCCACGTCGACAGGCTGGCCGGCGGTCGACTACGAGGAGCACGAGTGGGTCAGCTCGCTCGACATACCCCGCCGATGGCAGTCGACCTTCGCGGGTCCGTACCGGGCTGCGGTCGTCCCCAAGATCTGTCGGCTGGACCCCGTTCTGTCGGCAGCGACCGCGGCGCTTGCCGACGAGGCCACGGCCGAGCTCGCTCGGTTCGATGCCGAGATGGGGTCCGAGATCACCCCGTTCGGGGCGATCCTGCTGCGTTCGGAAGCCGCGGCGTCGTCGCGCATCGAGAACCTGACCGCGTCCGCGAAGGCGGTCGCACTGGCAGAGCTCGGGGACACCTCGCGGCGCAACGCCACTGAGATCGTCGCCAACACGACAGCGATGACCGCGGCGATCGCGCTCGCCGATCGGCTCGAAGCGCCCGCGATCCTCGCCATGCACGCCGCGCTGCTCGAACACCACGATCCGAAGATCGCCGGCACGTGGCGCAGCGCGCAGGTCTGGATCGGCTCGAGCAGTTACGGTCCCCACACCGCAAGCTTCGTCCCGCCTCACCACACACAGGTCGCGCCGGCGATCGACGACCTGGTCTGTTTCATGCACCGTAACGACCTGCCGGTGCTGTCGCAGGCCGCGATCGCTCACGCTCAGTTCGAGACGATCCATCCGTTTCCCGATGGCAGCGGTCGAACGGGGCGAGCGATCGTGCACTGCTTGCTGCGAGGCAAGCGACTCACCCGTCAGGTGACCGTGCCGGTCTCCGCCGGACTGCTCGCCGACACCGACCGGTACTTCGATGCGCTCACGTCGTACCGGGCAGGTGACGCTGAGCCGATCGTCGAACGTTTCGCAGAAGCAAGCTTCGACAGCGTCGTCAACGGGCGCCGGCTCGTCAGCGATCTTCGCGCGATACGCGCTGCGTGGAGCGAGGCGATCACGAGTCGACGCCAGGCGACCGTCTGGCGAGCACTCGACGTCGTCTTCCAACACCCGGTGCTCGACAACACGCTCGTCCAGGGCGAGCTCGACGTTTCAGCAATGGGAGCCGACGCCGCGATCACCGAGCTCGTCGAGATCGGCGCGTTGCAGGAGATCACCGGTGGCCGACGCAACCGAAGGTACGCAGCGACCCAAGTACTCGCTGCGCTCGACGCCTTCGCGGAACGTGCCGGACGTCGTTCCCCGTGAGTCGCCACGACCGAGGTCCGGGTCAGAAGGCGGCGGCCCTTCGAAAGCGGGTGAGCCGGGTCGACTGCAACATTCGTTGGCGAAAGTCGCTTCGGGCGTCGTCACGCCGCAAGAAATCCCGGCGAAAGTCGGTCTCAACCCTTATGCGTTCGGGCCTCGACCGCGGCGAAGTCTGCGAGCACCTGCTTGGCCGGGCGGGTGCTGCGCTGCGCCGCCGCAGTCACAACCGGGCCCGACTCGCCGGCGTCATCGAGCCACTCGACAATCTGCTCGTGACGCTGCGAGAACTCCCGCAGCACACGACAGGGGATGCCGGCGATCTCGGCCGCGTCCTCGTGTACCGGACCCCACTCCACCCCGAGTGTTTCGGTGAGCTCACGTCGCATCGCCGCCTGGAACATCACACCGCCGGTGCGGGCGGTGTCGTAGATCGCCCGCCCATCCAGCGCCGACCAGCGACCGTCGACACCCTGGGCCATGTTCGCGACCAGCATATGCCAGTGCAGATGCGGATCACCTGCACGCGATGTGCGATGCCGATACGCGGCGCCCACGAACCCGCGAGCGACCATCCGACGCGTGCCCCACGCCTCACCCCACGCCTCGCGGTTCTCGGCCTTGTTCGTCCCCCGCCGCACGAAGCACGCCTCGCGCTCCAACCAGCCCAACGTCTCGCCGAGCGCCGCCTCACAGGCCGTGACGATCAGATGCTGCACCCGTCGATCAGCCAGCGCATACGCGACCGACACCGACTTCGGCACCGCGAACGTCAGATCGAACCCCGGCACTCGACGTGGATGTGATCGCAGCGTCGCACCGTTCGGCGTCAGCCCCGTGCCTGGCGAAAGCCTGGCGAGCACCGCCCGCAGATCGCTCGGGTCGACCTCGCCGGTCAGCCCGAGCGACCCGATGCCACCGCCGACCCAGACGCCGCGCGCCTCGCCCGCGCCCGTGTAGTACTCATCGAGTCCACTCGCCACTTGCGACAGGTAGTAGGCCTCGGCACCCACCCGGAGCTTCCACACGGTCTGCACATAGACACATGCCGCTCGAAACGCGATTCTGTGACGCGATCCGGCTGGATTTCTCCAGTTGGGCACACATGCACCCCATGGGTGCCCGGATCGGCGACGGACCGCGAGCGTGCCCACCGGCCTGTCGGGCGAGCGTCGCCAAGCGTCAGCCTCGCTTCGCTGCCCACCTCGGGATCGGGCGTCGTGGGAGGCCGATCCCGATCGATATCGCGGAGACCGAGCGGGCCTGAGGCAGTCCCGGGGTCGCGACAATCCCGTCTGATCTCGTGGGGCGGGCGGGGATCGAACCCACGACCCGGGATGTTGAGGTGTCGCCGGTGGGTGGGCGCGACCACCCACCACCGAATCCCCGAGGTCGGGCGACTGTCGACACGCCCCGTGTGCCGGGTGTCTTCGAGCATCGTGCCACAATGTCCTTCGGAAGCGCTGACTTCCGGCGCGCGTTCTGAGGCGGGTCGTCCTGGAGAACCCAGTGGGTTTCGATATCTACACAGCGGCGGCGGTGACGCCGACGTCGTGGGCGCGATTGCTGGTGATCATCGCGCCGTCGGCGGCGAGCGCACACAGCTTGGTGCGCGTGACGCCGATGGCGATGACCGGCGTCCATGCCGACGGGTCGAGGAAGCGGACGTCGACCGTTGCCTCGGTCTGGCAGAACCTGCCGCGGCTCACGTCGATCGTCCAGGTCGTTCGCTCCGCCCGGATCTGGATGATTCCCGGTCGCACGACCACAGCGTCCAGGGGTCGGCACGGGACGTGATCGATACAGGGCACCTCAGGGCCCGGCAAGTTGTACGCAGCGAACATGTCGTCGCATCGGATCGGTTCGGGATCGATCACGACTGTGGTGTCGGTGGCAGCGGCAGCGTTCACGGCATGGGCGAGGGTCGACGTGTATGCCCGATCGACCCCGGCGGTCGATCGGATCACGATGTTCGATCCGCGCATCTCGATCGTCACCCGAGGCTGCTGGTGCACCGGATGTTCGGTCGGCATCGTCGATGGTTCGGCCACGCAGGGTTCCCTTCTCGGCGTACACATCATTGAACGGGGTCTGTGACGACCAGGTGACGGATTCGCGCGGTCATCGTGAATCCGTAGGTCGTCGCAGCGCTGTGCGCCGCGCTGCAATGGTGCTGTTTCCCGTCAGCTGGCTTCGATGGTGTGGCGGGCTGAGTAGTTGGCGCCGAGCACCGACACGGCGAGCGCCGTGGCGATGAGCGCGAACGCGGTCGGGTCGAGGGGATGCAATCCGAGCACGGTCCTCAGGCCCGGGATGCTGACGGTGGCGAGTTGAAGGATGATCGTGATGGCGACGATCCAATTGAGGATGCGGTTGGTGACCGGCTTGGCGGTGATCCGCCTGGCCGGGTACACGAACGCCAACTGAGCGAGCGATTCATAGAGGAATACCGCGGTCACGGCCTCGGTCCCGGTGTAGCCGAGCTCGGGGAGTCCGAAGAACAAGCCGAGCCCGAGCGCCGCCTTGAGGATGCCGGAGACGAAGATGAACCGCAGCCCAGCGCGGGTGAGCAGGGGTGCATTCGGCGATCTCGGCTTGCGTTCCATCACGCCGGGGTTGCGGTCGACACCGAGTGCCAGCGCGGGTGGCCCGTCTGCGATGACGTTGATCCACAGTAGTTGTGCGGCGGTGAGTGGTACGAGCAGGTCGCCAGCTGCGTCGCGGAGATCGTCGATTGCGGCTCCGACGACGCCGACCGCGATGAGGATGACGAGCGCGACGTTCGTGGAGAACAAGAAACGGAGGAACTTCTGGATGTTGTCGTAGATGCCGCGGCCCTCTTCGATGGCGGCGGTGATGGTCGCGAAGTTGTCGTCGAGCAGGACAAGGTCGGCGACTTCACGGGACACGTCGCTGCCGCGTTGGCCCATCGCCACGCCGACATCGGCGCGCTTGAGCGCGGGAGCGTCGTTGACCCCGTCGCCGGTCATGGCGACGATCTCGCCACGTGCCTTGAGTGCCTCGACAAGCGCCAGTTTGTGTTCGGGGCTGACCCGGGCGAAGACGTGGACGTGGGCGACGGCGTCGCTCAACTCGTCTGGTTTGAGCTGGTCGACATCTGGCCCGGTGAGGGTCCGATCGGCGGGGATCCCGAGATCGGCGGCGATCGCTCGCGCGGTCGCTGGATGATCACCGGTGATCATCAGCACTCTGATGCCGGCCGCCTGCGCAGTCGCGATTGCGGCGTGAACCTCCGGGCGCGGCGGGTCCCACAGCGACACCGCTCCCAGCCAGGTGAGCTGCTCTTCGGAGTCGTCGGGTGACCACGCCAGGCCGAGGACGCGATAGCCGCTGGCTGCTGCGCTTTCGATCCGTTCGTGCCATCGTTGACGTTCGGCGGAGTCGAGGGAGCTGCGTTCGAGCAGGACCTCGGCGGCTCCTTTGAGATATGCGACGGTCCGACCGTCCTCGATCACGCTGACCCGCATGAACCTCCACGCCGAGTCGAACGGGCGAACCGACTGACGCGTGTACTCCATGCGGGTCGTGACCGGATCGACCCCTTGGGCGGCTGCGTAGGTGTACAACCCGACCTCCAGTGGGTCACCAACGCCCTCTTGAGGTTCGGCATCGGCGGCAAGGACCATCGCTCGCAGCGCCCGCTCCCGGTCGGTGGTGTCGAGGTCGGTGACGGTCATCGTGTTCTCGGTCAACGTGCCGGTCTTGTCGGTGGCGATGACCGTGATCGAACCCAGTGCCTCGACGGCTGACAGCTTGCGAACCACGGCCTTGCGATGGCTCATCCGCTCGGTGCCGAGCGCAAGCGTGAGCGTCAGAACCGCCGGGAGTCCCTCCGGTATCGCGGCAACGGCAACTGCGACGGCGAACAGCAGTGCTTCGTCGAACCGGTCAATCCCTTCGATACCAACTCCTGCGACAGCGAGGACGACGGCGAGCAGGGCAATCCAACGCGCCACGCGGTGCCCGAAGTGTTCGAGGCGCCGCTCGAGCGGTGTGCGTTCTGCCTCGACGGCGCCCAGCATCGTCGCGATCCGCCCCATTGCCGACTCGGGCCCGGTGCGGGTGACCTCGATCCAGGCCAGACCGCGCACGGCGAGGGTGCCCGAGAACGCGTCCCCACCCGCCCCGCGTTCGACTGGTACCGATTCGCCGGTCAGGATCGACTCGTCGATCTGGAGCGCCTGTTCGCTGGTCAGCGTGCCGTCGGCCGGGAGGCGGTCGCCGGCTTCGACCCGTACCAGATCGCCGGGAACCAGCACAGCCGCGTCGAGGTGGGTCAGCTCGCCGTCACGCAGGACCCACACCTTGGGTGCTGCGAGCTCGCGGAGCCGGGCGAGGGCGTCTTCGGCGCGGTACTCCTGCCAGACCCCCATGACGGTGTTGAACACCAGGATCGTGGCGATCGCGATCGATTCGAAGGGCCATTCGTGGGCTCCCTCGGAGATCCAGATGATCACGTCGAACGCCAACGCGAACAACAAGATGTAGATGATCGAGCTCCGCAGTTGCCGACCGACGCGCACCCACCATCTGACCGGTTCCGCCTCCGGTAGCGCGTTGGGCCCGTACCTGGCAAGCCGTTCGGTCGCTTCTCCCGCGGTCAGGCCACGGACCTTGGGCGCGACCGCCCCATCATGACTCACGGCCGATCACCCATGAGCCCATGGTCATCGTAAGGCGGCGGACGCGTCCAGGGACGTTCGTCCAATTCGATCTGCGACACCGAGCCGGCACCATGGACCAAGGGCTCTGGCGCCCCTGGTAATCGTCAATCACTCTAGTAGGGAGGGCGCGGCCCCTACCGCAATCCCGCGAGTTCTCGGAGGAGTAACCGCGCCCAGGGATGTGATCACGATGCGTCGGTTCAAGAACATCCTGTTCAGCCCGCTCGGCAAGCACGAGAACAGCCTTGCCGTGCGCAACATCTCCAGACTCGTCACGGGTACGCCGGCCCACCTCACGTTGTTCGGCGTCGTTCCGGCACCGAGTGGTGTGCGTCGGTTGCTGCCCTGGGCCGACATCGAAGAGGAGCTCGAGCAGCGGCAGCGGGCGGAGCTGGAACGGCAGCTTTCGAAGTGGGGGCGTCGAGTCGGATGCTCGTCGGTCGACACGGTCGTCGAGGTCGGCAATCCGGCGTTGTCGATCATCGAGCGCGTGCTCGTCAAGGGCCACGATCTCGTTGTCGTGACCACCGACGAGGACCGCGAGGATCGCGCAACGATCCGGCGGCTGTTGCGCAAGTGCCCGTGTCCGGTGTGGGTGATCCGGCCGACGCGCGCCCGCACCCAGCGGGTATTGGCGGCGTTGAACCCAGACGCTGAGGAACTGGACCTCAACCGTCTCATCATCGAGCTGGCTGCATCGATGGTCGAACTCAACGGCGGTGAGCTCCACGTCGTACACGCCTGGGAGCTGTTCGGCGAGTCGACGCTGCGTTCGTCGGCGTTCGTCCACGCCTCGTCGGCCCAGATCGAGGAGCTGCTTCGCGCCGAGCACGATGCCCGCCAACGTGCACTCGAGGAACTCCTGTCGCATTCCAAGGTCGCCGAGGCGCCGTGGCGGATCCATCTCGAGAAGGGGCCAGCGGCCGACGTCGTTCCTCGTCTCGCCGCGCTGCTCCGGATCAACGTGCTCGTGATGGGCACCATCGCCCGCACGGGTGTCAGCGGGCTGGTGATGGGTAACACCGCCGAGACGATCCTCGACGAGGTCCACTGCTCGGTGATTGCAGTCAAGCCTCCGGGCTTCGTGTCGCCCATCCGGCCTCCGGACCCACCCATCCAGCCGTGAGTCAGGCCGGCGCCAACGCCCGCACTCCGCTCGCCTGGCTCTACCACTCGACGCTGCACTAATGGGTGAGCTCGACGTCGCTGTGCTGGTCACCGTCCTTGGCGCATCGGTCGTCATCGTCGTCGTCGCCGGTACGTGCCTGGCGCGCATCGGTGACGAGATCGCCGAGCACACCGGCCTCGGACGGGGTCTTCCTCGGAGCGCTCTTCGTCGCGATCGCGACGTCGCTTCCTGAACTCGGCCGAGCGCTGGACCGGCACCGGGCCACAGATCAAGCGCTTCCTCGGCGCCGCGGCCATCCTCGCGGTCGCTGCGCCAGCCCTGGCACTCAGCACCGAAGAGCTCAGCTACCGATCCGGAAATCAGCCAAGGGTTCCTGGGCATCACGCTCCTTGCGGCGACCACGTCGCTGCCGGAGCTCGCCACCTCGCTGGCCGCGGTGAAGATGGGAGCCCACGACTTGGCGGTCGGGAACCTGCTGGGCAGTAATGCTGCCAACATGGCCATGATCGTCTTCGTCGACATCGCCTACCGTCGCGGTCCGATCCTCGCCGCGATCGACGACGTCCACCTGGTGGCGGGCACCGGTGCCGTGCTGCTGATGGCGCTTGACCTCGCCAGCATCGTGAGCGGCCAGACCAACCGTGTGCACCGGCTCGAACCCGACAGCATCGTGCTGCTCATCGCCTACGCGGGCGCGATCGCGGCGGTCGCGGCGGCCGCCTGACCAGCCCACCGAGACCCGGCCCGCCCGTCAGCCTGGCCCGAGCCGACGCGCCACCGGATCTGCAGCGCGGGCCAGCAACGGGCCGCCCACGGCCAGCAGTAGCACGTACGCCGCCGCCAACGGTCCGAGCTCAGGGTTGACACCCTCTGCGACCGCGATCCCGGCGATCACGATCGAGAACTCGCCTCGAGCCGTCAGCACCGCACCTGCGCGAAGCCGACCCGGTCGTCCGATGCCGACGCGGCCGGCGCTCCACCAACCTGTCGCGAGCTTGGTCGCTGCGGTGAGTACCGCCAAGCCGGCCGCAGCAGCGAGCACACCCGGGAGATCGGCAGGATCGATCTGCAAACCGAAGAACGCGAAGAACATCGCTGCAAACAGGTCGCGTAACGGCGCCAACACAACACGGGCTCCGCTCGCTACCGGGCCACTCAGTGCGATGCCCACCAGGAATGCGCCGACGGCCGCCGACGCCTGAAGATGCTCGGCGATGCCGGCAACCAACAACGCGACGCCGACGAGCGTCAACAGCAAGATCTCCTCGGACCGCGTGAACATCACCGCACTGATCCCCCGCCCGAACTTGACCGCCACGATCAACGCGATCACGACGGCGGTGATCGCGATGACGATCTCGAGCCCGATCTCCAACGGATTGCCACCGATCAACAGACCGGCCATCAACGGCAGATAGAACGCCATCACCAAGTCTTCGGTCACCAGGATCGATAACACCACCGGCGTCTCGCGGTTGCCGGTGTTGCCCAAGTCATCGAGCACCTTGGCAATGATCCCCGATGACGAGATGTAGGTGATCCCGCCCAAGAGAAGCGCACCGTTCACCCCCCACCCGAGCCAGAAGCCGACCAGCAGACCCGGCGTGAAGTTCAGCACCAGATCGACGCCGCCCGAGCGGCTGTTGCTGCGCAGCGCCCTGACCAACTCGTCCCCCGAGTACTCCAAGCCGAGCAACAACAGCAGCAAGATCACCCCGATCTCGGCACCCGACTTGATGAAGCCGCGCGCCGTGACCAACTCGACGGCGCCGCCTTCGCCGACCATCAGACCCGCCACCAGATACAACGGGATCGCGGGCAGACCGACCCGACCAGCCAGACGGCCCAACATCGCCAGGCCGATCAGGATCGCACCGAGCTCCACGAGCAATGTGGCAGTGCCCGGCGACGCGGCGAACATCAACGATCAGACTCGACCAGAAGACGCGACGCCATGTCGATCCCGTCCGCCGTACCGACCACCACCACCGTGTCCCCACCCTGCAAGATGTCGTCGGGCCCGGGCGCCGGGATCGCGGTGCCCTCGCGAAGCACCGCGATCACCGACACTCCGGTGCGCGTTCGCATCTCTGTCGCACCCAACGCCTTGCCCGCGAAGCGACTGTGCTCCGACACCGGAAGCCAGTCGAGTGACAGCCCGGCGATGTGCTGGCGCAGATCGTCGAAACGCTCGACGAGCGTCGCCCCGCCCAATAGATCACCCAACACACGCGCCTCATCGGGCGTCATCGCAACCGACTGGCTCACCGCATCAGGATCGCCCCGTTCGAAGACCAAGAGATCGCGACGACCCGAATGGCGAGTGATCAACCCCACCCGACCACCGCTCTCGCACACGAACTCGTGCCGCAACCCCACACCAGGAAGACTCGTCTCGTTGACCTCAGCCATGGCCTCATTCTGACCGACAACCAGCGAAGGGAACCAGCCGCTGCCCTGCCGGCCCGAACGAGTGGCAGGCACTGACAGAGCTCGCTACGCGGCGGCGCCCGATGCCGTCGAGGGCGAGCGGCGCGCACCGACAGCGTGCCGACGACCATGACGCTCACGATCGAGGCACCGAGGACCAGCAGGAGAAGCGCGACCCGGACTCCTGCCACGATGGCGAGCGCATGTGCGGGGACTGTCAGGTCAGGAGATCCGAGCTGTGGATCATCCCCAGGTTTACGACGACACGAGAGGGCTCGGTGAGAGGAAACCGCGCGACTTGACCGAGTTCACGGAGCAGTGGACGTGGTCAAGAGCGTTCTCGGCGGTGTTGCCCATCACGAGCTGACTCAGCCCGGCCCGGGGTACTGCGCCTACGACGAGTATTGATCCGCAGCGTGGCCGGAGCCGGGTGCGACAGGACCTGTGCCAACGCGTGTTGCCAGGCGTCGCGCTCACGGCGCAGCAGATCGTCGGTCGGGCACTCAGGACCTCGTTCCCTATTCGGGAGTTCCGATTGTCGCCATGCTGGGCTCATGAGTCGACACAGCGATCGTGCCGCCTCAAGTCGGCAGCATGGTCGCGGCCGGGACATCAGACGTTCGGCGCAGCACTGTGGCGATGACGGCTGTCGGGCAGGATCGCAACACCTGGTTCGACCCCGAACACATCGACCTGCCGATCCTGAGTCGGCACCGGTACGAAAGGCGACGAGAAAATGACGACCATCGTGGTACCTCTCGACGGATCCGTGTTCGCGGAGCGAGCACTACGACCCGCGTATTCGCTAGCGGCGCGACTTGAGGGTGCACGGGTACTCCTGTTGAGCTGCGCCGTCGAGGACCGCGACGTCGTACGGCGCCACCTGGACGATCGCGCGGCGCTTTTCTCTGCCGTCGTCGACACCGAGACCCGGCTCCTCGACGATGACCAGGCCGCTGACGCAATTCTCGCGACGATCACGAACGAGCCCGATACGACGCTGTGTATGGCCACCCATGGACGTGGCGCGATCCTCGCGTCCGTGCTGGGAAGCGTCGCCAAGCGGGTCGTCTGTCGATCAACGCAACCGCTCGTGCTCGTCGGCCCAGCCTGCCGGACCGCACTCTTGCCTGCCGAGCAGGGCCGGCTGCTCGCCTGTTGCGATGGCTCGACCTTCTCCAGCAGCATCATCCCCACGGCAGCAACGTGGGTTGCCCGGCTCCAACTGGAGCCGTGGCTGGTCGAGGTGGTCCCACCTGACGAAAACGTCGAATCCCCACGCCAGCCCCCCCGCAACCGCCAAGACGAAGCGGCGATCGCACGCCTCGCCCAGCTGTCGACACACCTCGCCACGCCACCCTCCGCCGCGAGGACGCAGATCCTCCACGGAGCGCCGAGTCGTTCGATCGTCGGGTTCGCCGAACGGCTCCCCGCGGCGCTGATCGCGATGGCAACCCACGGCCACGGCGGACTCACCAGCATGCTCATGGGCAGCGTCGCCACCGAGGTCGTCCGCCACGCGCACTGCCCGATCCTGATCATGAGACCGCCGATGGCCACCCAGGCGTGCCTGGACGACGCATGAGGTCCTCGGTCAAAGTAGGTAGCCGGCCTGGTGTCGCAGGCCGGTTCCGACGCCCTTGATGTCTGTGGTTTTGTCCGTGAGGCGTGACCGCCATGCACCACCTTGCGATGGGCAAACCCGATAATTGGGTCACGTCAGATCACCGACACCAACTCTGGCCCGGCCACCTCCAACCGGCCAGCCCAGACTCACAACCTGGTAATGACGTCCTCGGACCTGAGGCGAATGGTCCGACATATGCGTCGGGGTGAGCGCCGGCAACACCACCCTGCCGCGTGGGTACCGTTCCCCGTGGCTCGGCTCAGGACTGAGTTCCACCTCCCCGGAGACACAGAGAGTGGTCGCCGCGCCAGCATTGCAGAATGATGAACGCCGTGCGCCGCGTCCTTTTCGCGTCCTGCGCCCCCTGGACGACGAAGGCGCATATGCCCTGAGCAGGGCATATGCGCCGAAATCTTCGTGGAGCTGGGGGGAATCGAACCCTCTTGCGTCAATGTTCCCCCACCCTGGTCGGAGCGTTGCGCCCCAGGTCACGTGTGATTTTCGAGTGACCGTTGGTGACCGGCAAGTGACCGTTGTTGACCGGTGTTCCCCGTCCTTTTCCCGTCCCGTCCGTCCGAATTCCGTCCTCCGAATCGCTCTCGCTCTCGACTGCGATCGCACGTGACTCGGCTCGTATGGCGATCCGTTGAAGGGTCCCGTCATGGAGACCCGGTCGCGTGGTCCGCGATGTCCGCGATTGCCGCATGGTCACATTCATCACCTCGTCACATCACTGATCACCACCCGACCTGCTACCCGGATGATCGCTCCGGTGACTGCTTCTCAGAGGTTCTCTGCTCGTCGAAGTCCTCCAGCTTGGGCCTCTCCGTAGGCGGCTATCGATAGGTGACCGAAGACGTCATCGAGGTACTCTCTGGCGCCCGGCGTCTCACTCCGGGGCGGCGGATTGGCAAACGGACACTCCGATCGGACGGAAGGTGTGCACCGCTCGTGATTATGAGGTGGCCGCAAATGCCGGCGACCCAGGGCAGTACGCCGGATCTGTGGCGCGGACCGGAGCGTTCTGACTCGCGATTATCGAGTGGAGTCCCAGCGCGCGGTCACCGATCGGAAGTGCCGATCAGGAGCGGGTCACGCGCGAGCGGTGGGTCGGTGATATGCGTGCATCGCAGGCACTTCGGCGACGAGCGCTGGCGCCCGATCGCGGGGCGCGCATCTCGGATCCGGTCGCCGCAGGTTGATCTCGCTCAATAGGGTTCCGTTGGTGACCTTCCCGCTCCCGTCCGCCGTAGATGTAGCCGACCGGCGAGCTGTTCGTCTCGTACAGGGCAACGAGTCGAGCTACGGCGACCCGCTTGACTCTGCGCTCGTTGACAAGGATGGCTGTGGCGCCCAGGGGTGAGTTCATCAGTGCTGCGGCTGCGTGGGTCGTTGGTGGGATCGTCGGTGTCATCTGCTGCCTCGTGGCCTTCGTGCGCGTGCCGGAGGTCGGGCTGTTCGGCGACGCCAACAGCGTGCTTGAGCGGACTGTGGGGGTCTTGGCCGGACTGGCGTGTGGTCTTGGCTTCGTTGCCGGACCGCTTGTGATCGGTGCTCGCACACGCGACATGGGCACGCTGGTGCCAGCGGGGCTCGTCGCCCGTCGTCGTTTCAGCGGGTGTCCTGGTCGCTGCCTGGTGACGGTTTCTCGGACCGGTCCGGGGTCCGGCTTTCACGAGCCAACCCGGCCAGTGGCCTACCGGACGCTACGAACTTCAGCCCGTCCCGACCGGCACCTCACATACAAGTCGGCGATTCACGTAGCTCCGGGGCTGGTTGCTGACGAATGGCTCTTGTGACAGCATCTCCGCAATGATCGCGGCGTCACAGGCAAGCATGATCGGCGACCTCGGCGAAGGCCCATGGCCCCCAACGGAAAGCGCTCGATTTCAATGACGGAGAAGGATGGCCAAGCGGCCTTTGATGCGGTCGTGGGCGAAGCCGCCGATCGCATCGCACAATTGCATGTACCGGGACTCGCTGTCGGCGTCATCCACGGAGCCAACTCCTATGCCGCCGGGATCGGTGTCACGAACGTCAGCACCCCACAGCCAGTCACCGCCGGCACGACCTTTCATATCGCCTCCGTCACGAAGACCTTCACCGCGACGCTGGCCATGCAGCTGTCCGAACAGGGCGATCTGGATCTGAACGATCGCATCGTCGACATCCTGCCGTGGTTCAGAGTCAAGGATCGTGAGGCGACGTCCAGAGCGCGGGTCATCGACCTGTTCCACCATCACACGGGGTGGAGCGGTGACCACGCGTTCGAGCCCGTTCCCCCCGGTGGATCGATCACCGAGAAGTGCATGCTCCAAGCGCGCTACCTCGAGCAGATCGTGCCCTTCGATCAGGCCTGGATGTACAGCAACACCAATCTCGCGTTCGCTGGCCATGTGCTGTCGGTCGTCGGCGGAAAACCGTACGAGACGCTCGTCGAAGAGCGCATTCTCTCCCCGCTCGGCTTGGATGCGTCATGCTTCAACTACAGCGCCTCGCCTCCCGACGACAATTTCGCCTGGGGTCATCCACCGATCTATGCCGACGACAAGATCGGCGAACTCCAGCCGATCTTCACGCCGTTCCCCCCGACGGCCGGGTCCGCCGGCGGAATCCAGTCCACGGTTCACGACATGTTGAAGTACGCCCGCTTTCAGCTGGACGGGAAGGACTCGTCCGGCAACACGCTGCTGTCCAACGAAGCGCTGGCCTTTGCCCACGCCCCGGCAGTCGATGCTCCGACCGGCGAGTTCACCGGACTGACCTGGTTCGTCCGCAACTACGGCGAGGTCACGAGCGCTTTCCACGGGGGGACCTACATCGGCTACCGCACCTGGCTGCAGCTGATCCCGGATCACGACTTCGCCGTCATCGTCTTGACCAACAGCGATCGCGGGGTCGAGGCCTACACAACAGTTGCCGACGCAATGGTCAGCGCCTTCACGAATCTCGAGCCCCAGACCGCGGTCGCAACCGGCGTTGATCCGTCAGTGCTCGATCCCTTTGTCGGCGTCTTCAAGGGCACGTTTCAAGACTTCGAGATCACGACCAAAGGCAGCAGGTATCAGCTTGCCCAAACGTCCAAACTGACGAAGCCGGGAGCCGATCCGGCCCCCGCCGATGTGGCCAACACAACCGAAGGGTGGATGATCGTCACCGAAGGGCCGAACAAGGGAGCCCTCGGTGAATTGCTCGAAGATCCGTCCGGCGAACGCAACTACCTCCGATTCAACCACCGGATCTTCATTCGCTCCACCGAGGAAAACGATTAATAACGATGTGAATCAGTTCGCTGCGCTACGCCTGTCTTATGAGGTAATGGATACTTCTTGTTCTTAGTCCAGTTAATCACTCAAATTAAATAAGAACTAAATCACTACTATCAAAGGAATGAAATGAACGGTAAAGATAAATTGAGGGTCTCCTATGTCGGGTTTTTCCATGAAACCAACACCTACCTCACCGAAGGCATGGGCGAGACCACGCTCGACAGAATGCGCACTTTCCGGGGCGATCAGATCAAGGATGGGTTTAAAGGGAGTGCCGTTGGCGGTCCAGTGGATGTGTGCGAGGAAGAGGGCTGGGAGCTGCTCCCGGGTGTCCTGTTCTATATAGACTGGTGCTTTAGCACGGTGAGCGATCAGTGTTGGAAAGATGCGAAAAGGAGATCATAGACACGCTGAGAACACAGTTACCGATCGACATCGTCTACCTTTGTGTTCACGGTGCCGGGATGGTGAATAGAACGCCAGATCTTGAAGGAGATTTAGCGGAGTCGGTCAGAGCCCTGGTCGGGAAGGACACGATGATCGTTTGGTCGGGCGACCTGCATGGCAAGATCACAGAGAAAATGAAGGACAACATGAATTTTTTCAGTGCCTGCAAAGAATATCCTCATATGGATATGAATGCATGTGCACGTGACGCAATGTATCGTGGCGCTGCGATCCTGGCAGGAGAGTCTCATCCCACCCCGGCCTATTGCAAAGTGCCACTCATGATGCCGGTGAGTAATACTGAAGAGGAGGGCACCTTTGCAAATCGACTCAAAGAAAAGTGCATCGAAATCGAAAAGCGGCCCGGTGTGTTGAACTGCTCTGTTATGCATGGATTTCCATACCAGGACAGCGATTTTTGCGGTGTGTACCCGATGGTCACTACCGAAAACAACCTCAAGCTGGCACAAGAACTAGTGGACGAACTGGCGCAGTGGATATGGGATCACCGGGAAGAGTCCATCATCCCATTAGAACCTTTGGATAAAACGATGAGCACTGTGCTGACTATGCTCGAGAAGGACGGCCACTATGTTCGTAAATTGCCAACGAAAGGCGATGTCATCGACCATACCCCTATTGTGATTGGGGACGCTGCGGATAACCCGGGTGGCGGAGCCGGAGGTGGTGGCACCCACCTGCTGAAGACCCTTATGGAGACCAAAGGCTTGGGCAAAGTGGCTTTCATGTCCATACACGATCCGGAAACTGCAAAGGCCGCAGTTGCTGCCGGTGTAGGAGCGACAATCGATGTGAGCCTCGGGGGCAAATTTGAGACGTTGGCGGGCGAACCGATCAAAACCAAAGCCTATGTCAAGTCGATTTCGGATGGGAATGAGACCGTTCGCGGGGGGACCGCTTTCAACGGCCCATTCCAGCTTGGCCCTACCGTCAGGTTGGTCATCGACGCGGTGAATACGGTTGATGTCATCGTCATATCCGGCCTATGCCAGACATATGATGACACGCAGGGACGGCCACACGGCATCATCGTTCAGGAATATGACGTTATAGGTGTCAAAAGCGGGATGCACTTTCGAGCGTTCTATGAAAACTTCACCGACAAGTTGCTGGTCGCTGATGTTCCCGGAACCACTAGTCGCGACATTAGTATTTTCAAACATACCAAGCTAAAGAGTCCAATCTATCCGCTGGACGCAAACACCAGACTGGAACATCGTTGAGTAGACATGCCGAACTGAACGGATAGGGTCCACCTCTGCAATCCCGTGTCTCAAACAAATACTGAAAGTACTCGTTTGTGGTCGGTCTCGACCAACTGGTCGACGTCCCGCCCGACATGGTGGTCGTCGTCGAAACCGCGCTTGCCGAGACATTCCCCCACCCCGGGATCCAGCTCTCGGTGGCGAACCTGATGGAGGTGATGATCACGGAAAGCGACAACACGGCGACCGACGTCTCTATGGGGCTGGCAGGCGGACCAGCGGCGGTGACCAAGAACCTGCGCAGGCTCGGGATCACCGATTTCAGGGTGGACCGGCTCACCACTGAAATTCTTCGGGATTTCTACGGCTTGCCGGTGCCGGCCACGCCAGAAGTCGCCGCGGAGGCCTTTAAAATACAACGCGGCACTGGTGACGGAGCAGGCTGACCGCAGTTTGGACTTCGAGACGGATCCCCGCGACCACGCAACGCCCCTTGCGATGCTGAAATTGCTGCTTGCCATCGACGGTGGCACGGCGATGAGCGCCGGGGGCAGCGCGTTCCTGCTGGGGGTCATGTCGCGCACGCACACGGGCGTTGGCCGGCTCAAGGGATTGCTGCCGAAGGGAACGCCCGTAGCGGGGACTGGTTGACATCGGACGACGGGCTTTCGGAGCCAGTACTCGACGCTCTGTTCGGTACCCTCAATGAGCAAGCCGCCGATTGATCGCGCCGTCCGCCGCCGGCAGGATCGCGATTCCGGGCCCCGAAGGCTCATTCGACTTCGGCTTCGATAAGGCGCTCGATATTCGTGTCACCGCTGAAGTTCGGGCCCGCTCGATATCCGGCATTCTGATCACTGAGGCGTCGCTCGAACACGCACATATCGACACGCAGAATCTCGAGCGCGTGTCCAATGGAGCGGCCGCAGAACGGCCCAAGCGTGACACTGCATAATCCCGGTGGCTAATGCCGAACCGGCGACGGTCGGTGGTCGCGTTACGTGCGGCAGGTCGACGAGCCCGGCCTGACCGACTGCGCCGGCAGTCGCTCGCAGTTGCGACGTTGCAGCGGCGTCGTTCGCGGGCGGGTTGGGAAGCGCTCGCACGCGCTCTGGGTGACAGGCGGGGTCGTTGGCGCCGGCACTCGTCGTTCGGCAATGTCGGACGGAACGTGTCCACGTCAGACCCTTGATGTCGAGCTTTGGCTGCTACATCCTTGCCTCATGAAGTCGCGCACCGATGGCATGTGGTGGGGCGTCGCGATCGAGGCACCCGATCCCAGCGGCCTGGCCCACTTCTACTCCGAGTTGCTTGGGTGGCCGATCGTGAACGACGAGCCAGGTACGGCAATCCTTGCCACCCCTGGCGGCGCGTTCGTCGTCTTCCAAGAGGCAATCGACTACATGCGCCCCGTTTGGCCGCCGCTTCACGGTGCTCAACGCCCGATGATGCATCTTGACATCCAGGTCGGAGATCTCGAGTCCAGCGTTGTCGAGGCGGTCGCGCTTGGTGCCACAGAGGCCGGCGCTTAACCAAATCAGAACGTCCGCGTGTTGCTCGACCCTGCCTGCCACCCGTTCTGTCTCTGCCTCGACACCGAATGAGGTCGAGGCGGGCGCGGTCGGCGGTGGAACATCTCCGGTCAAGTGAGATCTCCGATGTCTGGCCGCTGGGATCACGAAAGCAGGCCGCGTAGCTACCCCCTGGACGATCGGTCGGCGCGATGAGCAGTTCGACGCTCGGGCCCGCACCGTCTCACACCATTCATCGACCTCGTCGACGCGAGCGGTGCCGCAGGAACGCACACTTCGCCACGCAGAATCGCGGCGAACCGAGCCGCCACCGTGCGCTGCGGCCCAAGCCGAGCACCGTCTTCGAGGCGTAGCCGGTCGCCGCCCTTGCACCGGTTCGGGTGGCGAGCACACGACTAGATTCGGCGTATGTCGATGCCGCCTGTCGAGTACGCCGACAACGATGGCGTCTAGAGCGATGACCCATTGCAGCGATCACCCCGAACCTGCTCGACAGGCCGCCATCGGATTCAAGCCAAGGAGTAACGACGCGAGAACCCGGACAGCAGAACTCATCGCGCTAGAGGACCGGCTGGTCCCGGTCCAGGCGAAGCTCGCAGCAGCATGGACCAGCTGAGGAACCGGGAGAAGCTGAGAATGAGCGCAGCAGCGGAAACGACTGGGACCACCCCGACCCGAGCGCACCGAGAGCGGGTGGTTGGCGCTACGGCGATCGCGTTGGCAGCGTCGATGGTGATCCAGAACGTGATGTTTGGTTGGGCCGCAGCGCCAGGCTACGGGGACCCGATCACGGAGGTGCTCGCCTGGCACCAGCAGAACCGGGTCGTGGTCGCGATCGCGGTCGGCCAGGAGGCGCTGCACATACCGCTGCTGCTCGGGTTCCTGAGCGGTCTCCACGGGCTCGTCGGGCGCCGTGGGGGTGCGGGCGCGGACTGGTCGCGCCTCGCGGTGGCCGCGGGCGCGGCTGCTTCGGCGGTCTTTGCGCTCTACGCAGTTCTGTGGATCGGAGCAGTGCTGTCCGCCGGCGAGCTCGTCGAGCCGAGCCCGGTGTTCGAGCTCGCCTGGCAGCTGCATGCAGCAGCGTTCGCGTTTGCGCTGCCGGCGCTCGGCACCACATTCATTGGCGCTGCGCTGGCGGCGCATGCGAGCAGGCTGACGCCGCCGTGGCAGCGTCTGCTCGGTGTGACCGGGGGAGGCCTGCTGCTCGCCGCCGGGGCGGCCAGCCTCGCGATCGCGGACGGCTCGGCGCTCCTGATTGTGGGGTTGCCCGGCCTCGCCGCCTGGCTCGTGTGGCTTCTTGCGACCGGCGTACGGCTCGTGCGCGCTTGAACAGGCGACCGACGTGACGACGCATCGACCTCCTACGAGGAGGAATGATGAGAACCGACATCGAGGCAGCCGTGATCGCCGCAGCGCTTGGGGTGTTCGCCGGGCGTGCGGTGACAGCGCAACGCATCCGCGTGCCATCGGAACGCCATGCGAATCCTGACGCTGTACCCACGACCTGGACATGACGAAGCGAATGCATCGGCTTGCCCCGGTCACACATACGCGCACGCGTAATCCCAGTCGACTCCGCAAACGTGGCCACACAATCCGGCCCAAGCAGCGCACCCGATATTCACGTCGCCGTGCCAGCGGCACGACGTGACGGACGGGAGCGCAGATCGGCAGTTCGGATCGGATCAATCGAGGCCGAGCACGGTGATCAGCGCTTCGTCGACTGCCCACATCTCGTCAGCGGTCAGCAGCCCGACGCGGCGGCCAAGCCGCTGCGCGTCGACCGCCCCGAGTTGCTCGACGAGCACTCGAGTCGAAGTTCCGGCGATCGAGACCTCCGGGCGAAACGAAGCCGCACGTGCACTTGTCGACGTCGGCGAGACGAGGATCACCGACCGAGGCAGCATCGCGTCGGCTTGCACGACAACGCCGAAGCGTTCACCTCGCTGCTCGTGTCCAATGCCCTTGGGAACCTTGAACCGGTAGACCTCACCGCGCTGCACGCATCGTCTCCATCATCGAAGCGATCGCCAGCATCTCCGCCCGGTCGGCCTCGTCGGCTTCCAACGAGGCGGCCTCAGCTGCGAGCTCACTCCGCTTCCGAACCCGTTCCGCCGAGGCCAACAAGGCAGCCCGGATCGCCGCGGACTGGCTCAGACCTGTCGCTTCCAGAATTCGTAGAGCGCGCTGAGCTTCATCGTCGAGCCGAACCGAGATCGCCTTTGCCATGCATGAAAGTATGACATAATGTGATACAAATCACAAGATGGCTGGGGAAGCGCAGAGTGCCCGGTATGTGCGCGGCACGCAAGTCTGGGAGACCGCTCCATAATGGTCCGGATAATCTCCGACGATCGGCAATAGCCCGCGCCGCACTGCGGCCCAAGCGTGGCGCCAAGAAATGTCGCCCCGTTGCGTGGTTGCTAGAGCGGTTCGGCGTACTGGCCGGGGCTGTAGCGGTGGGCGACAAAGTTGCCGGAGTCGGATCCGGGTATGCCGCCGAATCCCCAGATGGAACCGTCTGGGCCGACCGTGATGGTGAAGCCGAGCAGTTGGTAGGTGGTGACGTCGAGTGTGGCTCGGTCGATGACGGCACCATTCGTCCAGATGTGTTCTGGTGTAAGACTGATGCCTTCGGGCCGCGAGTTCAACTCGATGGTCGCTTCGATGTCGGTCGTCGCGGCGTCAATGAGTATGACGCTGCCGGTGCGGCCACCTCCGCCGCTGGTGTCCGTACCCACCGCGATGGTCGTTTCGTCGGCGACGAGTCGCACGGGAAACCAGCTGCCGTTGCCCGTGACGGTCAACAGATGTCGAATCGCTCCGGTGTTCGGTTCGAAGGCGATCAGGTTGTCGGGGCCGTCGCTCTGCTTGAGGGCCCAGATGAGACCGTTGGTGTAGGCAAGATCGACCCACGGCGCGTCGCCGATGTCGAGCTCGGTGATTGTTTCGTCGGTGTCGATCCGTCTGATCGGTCCGTTGTACTCGGCGACCCACATGGTGGCGCCATCGGTGGTGATGGCGTTGACGCGCGATCCGGTGTCGAGTGGGGTGGCGGTGTTGGTGGTCGGGTCGATCCGTACGGCTGGCGCTGCTGCTGCCCAGATCGCGTCTCGGGTTGCGGTCAGGCGCGAGCCCCCTGATTCGCCGATCGGGATGGTCTCAAGCAGTTCGCCCGTCTCGGCGCCGATTCGGGTCACTGTGCCGAGCACCCGGTCGAGCACCCAGACCGATTCGAACGCCGTGATCGCGTGGTACGTGAACCGGCCCGGGCCGATGACGGTCTGGACGAGCTCAGGCTCACCTGTCGATGCGGCGACGATGTCGACGAATATTGGTGACGGCCCAGGATCCGCGTAGAGCACGACGTCGAACCGCTCGACGGCACCGTCATCGAACCGCAGTTCGAACGGCACCGAGTGCGTCCCCACGGTCAACGATTCAGCGGCCGGTCGAACGGTCAGATGCACCGACGTCTGCAAGTGGTCGTTGACCGGCTCGAAGCTGCAGTTCGGTGTGGTGCACGACAACTCCACGGCCAACTCCCCGCCAATCGAAAGCGGCTCGGCGTGCACGGTCCCAGTGCGGCCCTGCGGATCGAAACTTAAACCCAACTCATAATCGAGCCACACATCGCCCGGGCGGAGCCCGCTCGTTGACGTGGTGACCTCGGTCTCCAACACCCTCAAGTAGAGATCCGGCGTCTCCGACAACGACCCGTACGGGACCAGCCGAACCGGTTCCGGCACCGACAGAACCGTCGTCGATGTCGAAGGCGCCACCGTCGTGACCGGCATCGTCGTCGACACCGACGTCGATGGCGCAGTCGTTGAGCTGGAGAACCCGACCGTCGACGGTGTCGCCGCGGTGCCGGAAGGTTCCGTTGACGCGACCGACGACGCCTCCGATGGCTCGGTCGACGGGCGGTCGTCACAAGCCGCCAGGCCGCACGCTGCCACGACAACCACGACCCGCCACGCACCCGATGACCACGCTCACGTAGATCTCCCCAGACCTGCTCATTGAAATTCCCCACCCTCTGGACCCATCCACCAACGGGGTGGGGCTCCTCTCGAAGCTGACGGTTGCGAGACCTGCCAGCGAGCGAGAGGAGCCCCGTCTCGATGTTGACACCAGAGGAAGACATGGAGATAGCAGCGTTGAAGAAGCGGGGGTGGTCGATCTCGGCGATCGCCCGCCACACCGGCCGGGACCGCAAGACGGTGCGAGCCCATCTGAACGGCGAACGCGAGGCCGGCATGCGCCGACCCGACGGTGAGGATCCGTTCGACCGGTTCGAGCCCTACGTACGTCAGCGGTTGATCGATGATCCGCATGTGTGGGCGACGGTGCTGTTCGACGAGGTCCGCAGGCTTGGCTATGAGCGTGCGTATCCGACGTTCACCCGTCAGGTCCGTGACCGGCAGTTGCGTCCGCATTGCGAGCCGTGCGCGTCGTCGAACGGGCGGGCGCATGTCGACATCGAGCACCCGCCGGGCGAGGAGGTGCAGTGGGACTGGCTCGAGCTGGACGAGACCCCGTGGGGCGACAAGGCGTATCTGCTCGTGGGGTCGTTGTCGCACTCGAGCAAGTCCCGTGGTTGGTTCTCCGAGTTCGATGATCAGGCGCATCTGATCGTGGGGATCCACGAGGTTCTGCAGCGCCTCGGCGGCACTGGCCGGGTGTGGCGGGTGGATCGGATGGCGACGGTGATCAAGGTCGGCACGAGCGAGGTGCAGCGCAGCTTTGTGCCGGTCGCGAAGCACTACGGCGTCACCGTGGTGCCGTGTCCACCGCGGCACGGCAACCGCAAGGGCGTGGTGGAGAAGAACATCGACTTCATCACTCGGCGCTGGTGGCGCACTGCACGCGTCGCGTCGATGGCGGAGGCGCAGGCGAGCCTGGACCGGTTCTGTGTTGAGGTCGCCGATCAGCGTCCCCGCGGCGACAGGACCGTCGGCATGACCGGTGATGCTGAACCGTTGCTCGGGTTGCCAGCAGCCGCGTATCCGGTCGAGGTGACCGTGGTGCGCACGGTCGCGGCGAACGCGTTGGTGTCGTTGTGGGGCAACCGCTACTCGGTCCCACCGGGCCTCGTCGGCGGTCACGTCCAGGTCCGCTGGCGGCACGGCACCGACACCGCCCGGTTCCACACCGGCGGCACGATGGTGGCCGAGCATCGGCTCGCGCCACGCGGCGCCCAACGCACGATCCGGCTCCCCGAGCACACCGCCGCGTTGGAGAACGTGGTGCTCGCCCAGTTCTCTGACGCTCGACCCTGCAAGCGCAAGGTCAACCGGCCACCATCGGACACCGCCCGCGTCCTCGCTGCGGAGCTGATCGGTGACCGCGGCGCGGATCCGGTCATCGAATTGGACGTGTATCGCCGGCTGATCGAGGAGGGCGATGCGTCATGAGCCGCGACTCCCTCTACCAACAGCTGCGATCACATCTCGCCTACCTCAAGCTCACCGCGGCGGCCGAAGCCTTGCCCGGCGAGCTCGACACCGCAATGAAGACCAAGGCGACCCACACCGAGTTCCTCGAACGACTCCTGTCGATCGAGGTCGACGCCACCGAGCAACGCCGACACGCCGGCCGCCTGCGGTTCGCGAACTTCCCCGCCCCCTGGCGGCTCGACGACTTCGACTTCACCGCCCAACCCTCCGTTGATCCGGCGATGATGCGCGACCTCGCGACATGCCGGTTCGCCGATGATGCGACGAACGTGTTGTTCATCGGCCCGCCCGGTGTCGGCAAGACCATGCTCGCCATCGCCTTGGGGCATGCTGCGGTCGACGCCGGGCTACGCACCTACTACACCACCGCGGCGGACCTCGCGGCCCGGTGCCGCAAGGCCGCCGTCGAAGGACGCTGGGCGACCACGATGCGGTTCTTCAACGGGCCATCGGTGCTCATCGTCGACGAGCTCGGCTACCTGCCGATGCCCGCCGAAGACGCCAACGCTCTGTTCCAAGTCATCTCACAGCGCTACCTGCGCGGCTCGGTCATCTTGACGACCAACCGCGGGGTCGCCTCCTGGGGTGAGATCTTCGACGACACCACCATCGCCGCGGCCATGCTGGACAGGCTGCTGCACCGCTCCGTCGTGTTCAACATCACCGGCGACAGCTACCGCATGCGCGCCCACCGGGCACGTGCTCGCAAGCTCACCGAAGGAGGAAACACCTAGAATCCGACCCGACCAGGGTGAGGAATTTCGACGAGCAACCCTGGGGAATTTCAGCGAGCGGCGTCACCGACACACGAGTCCACCCACACACGTCGCCCACGCATCGGAAAGCCTCCACAAACCACACGGTAATCGCACGCACAATCACGACCGTCGGCGCCAGTCGCACGTGCGATATCGGCCCAAGCCGCACGTCCCATAATCCCTGTGAGTATCAGCGGGCCGGTCGAGTGAGGTCGGCCAGTGTTGGTGTCGGTGACTCGGCGTGACCCACATAATCCCTTGCCCGACTCGGGTCGGTGCGTTCTAAACGATCTGTCCGCCGTGGTTGCCGGTGCCGGCCTGGCCCGCTGTTGCTGTCCTGATCAGAAGCCTGTCCACCGTGTTTGGTGTGACTCATCACAGTCCTGTCGTAGCAGTTCTCTCCCAGGCCGGCACTGACCATTCAGTACCTACGAGGAGGCACATCGAACATGCTTGCAGAACTTGTCGATCACGTCATCGGCATCGACCCCGACCGCGATTGGATCACCGCTGCGGTCTTGGACGCCAAGACGACCGGCGTCATCTCGACCGCGACGTTCGCGGCGAACAGCGACGGCTACGACGAAGCCATCGAGTGGGCCGACACCCACACGACGGCCGGCGATCGCAGTTGGGTTGTTGAAGGATCCGGCAGCTACGGACGCGGCCTGAGCGCCGCGCTGTCACGTGTGGGTGAGTGGGTGATCGAGTTCGATCGCCCACACCAGCGGCCAACCAAGGACGGCGCCAAGACCGACGAGCTCGACGCGGTCCGAGCAGCGCGCGAAGCCCTCGGCAGGCACAAGCTGCACACGCCTCGGAGCCATAACGGTCATCGAGAAGCCCTGCGTGTGCATACCGTGACCCGCGAAGGAGTCGTCCGAGCGCGCACCGCTGCGATCAACGAACTCAAGGCACTGGTGCTCACATCGCCCGACGAACTCCGCAGCGAGTTGCGCGGTCTGACCACAACAGTGTTGATCAAACGATGCGCTGCGTTCAGGACCGTCACGAAGCGGCCGGTCGCTGAGCAGTGCGTCCGCAACACGATGCGCGTCGTCGCTCGCCGCATCCAGCACTTCAATGACGAGATCGAGGTGCACGACGTCGCGATGAAACAACTCGTCGACGAAGCAGCACCCGAGCTCGTTGCCCAGCCCGGTGTCGGCTATGTGACCGCGGCGATGTTCATCATCGCGTGGTCGCACCCCGGTCGCTGCCGTTCCGAAGCGGCCTACGCCCGACTCGCTGGAGTCGCTCCATTGCCTGCGACCTCGGGGCAACGCCAGGATCGTCACCGTCTCAACAGATACGGCGACCGGAAACTCAACCGGGCCTGCCACATGGTCGCGCTCGTTCGCATGCACCATCACGAACCCACCAAGGCCTACATCGCGAGACGTCGAGCAGAGGGCAAGACCGACCGCGAAATCCGACGCTGCCTCAAGCGCTACATCGCCCGAAACGTCTGGCGACTCCTCGAACACCAGAGCCCAAGAATCACCGCTTGACAGACATAGAAGGATCGCCCGATCGTCGTGGCCGGAGTGTCACCCAACGCCGGGCGGGAGGCGTGACGATGCGCCGATCGGCGCTCGTTCTTGATCCTTGCGATGGCGTCGTTCTGCTCGCGCGTTCTGCTCGTTACGCGTATTCCAGCGGTGGCGCTGAGCGGCAGTTCGGTACGAACTAGTGTCCTGTCAGGCTGATCCGTAGAGAAATATTGGTTGATCGGGAATTTCTCTGATTCGGTCGCGTTGTCCGGTGTTGTACGCCAACATCGGAGGGACGCCATGGCCAAGCGAGGACGACCGACCGTCGAGATCATCTTGACTGGGACCGAGCGACGACAGCTCGAGAGTTGGGCGCGCCGGCACTCGAGTGCGCAGGCGTTGGCGATGCGCTGCAAGATCATCTTGGCGTGTGCGGACCCGGGCCTGTCGCGTCAGCAGGTCGCGGATCGGGTCGGCTGCAACCCGGCGACGGTGACGAAGTGGCGGAAGCGGTTCGCCGAGCAGCGACTCGACGGACTGATCGACGAGCCAAGGCCCGGGGCGCAGCGGACGATCTCCGATGAGACCGTCGAGCAGGTCGTGATCGACACCTTGGAGTCGACGCCCAAGGACGCCACGCATTGGTCGACGCGGTCGATGGCCGAACGCCATGGGATCTCGCATCAGACGGTGGCCGAGATCTGGCGGGCGTTCGGATTGAAGCCGTGGGAGATCGACGAGTTCAAGATCTCCCCCGACCCGCAACTCGTGGCCAAGATCCGTGACATCGTCGGGTTGTACATGAACCCGCCCGTCAACGCGGCGGTGTTCGCCGTCGACGAGAAGCCCCAGATCCAGGCGTTGAACCGGACCGCACCGATGCTGCCGATGATGCCCACCACCGCACAACGACGCAGTCATGACTACAAACGCAACGGCACCATCGATCTGTTCGCGGCGCTCGACATCGCGTCGGGCAAGGTCATCCACGACCTCCGCCCGAACCACACGTCGGCCCAGTTCATCAAGTTCCTCAACAAGATCAACCGCGAAGTGCCCGACCACCTCGACGTGCACGTCATCTTGGACAACCTGTCGACCCACAAGACCCCGGCCGTCCACAAGTGGCTGCTGCGGCACCGCCGGTTCCACTTCCACTTCACCCCGACCTACGGATCGTGGATGAACCTCGTCGAACGCTGGTTCTCCGCACTCACCACCAAGAAGCTGCAACGCTCCGCCCACGACTCCGTCAACGCACTCGCCGCCGACATCATCGAATGGGTCGAACACTGGAACGAGAACCCGACCCCGTTCGTCTGGCACAAGACCGCCGACGAGATCCTCGAACGACTCGGCCGCTACTGCGCCGACCTCACCAACACCACATTCGTTGACGGATCAGCCTGACAGGACACTAGGGGGTGCCGAACTTCGTGATGCCGGTGATGCCGCATTTGGTGTCGAACGATGTCGTGAACGGCACCGTGGTGCCGTCAGGTAGCCCGAGCACCATGCTGCTCCAGGTTTGGGTCGCATCGATCGGATCACATGACCCGGGCTGGCCTCCTCCGACCCAGACGACTGCCATGCCACCGACCTCAAGCGCTGCGTCGAGTGGTGCCGGGCTACCGAAGTAGGTCCCTTTGCCCTGGGCGACGAGAGGCACCAGTGAACCGTCGGGGTTGACACCAGCGAGGGTCGGTGGGGTCCCGGGCAGAACGCAGCACGATGGTGCCGCGGCGGCGATCGCCGATGACGAGCTTTCCCTACTATCAATCCAGGTAGCTGACGGTGTCGTTAGCGAGGAGTCGTGATCCGCTGACTTCGTCGACTCCATCGCAAGGCGGCGCGTCCGTGCCCGTGTGACAAAGCTCGTTGAGAACGGTGCGGTCGCCGAGTTCAGCACTCAGCTGTACCTGGGCAGCCTTGAACGTTCCGCGCCCTGAGCAGTTGAGCCTTTCTGCACGGATGCCAACAACAACTTCTGCAGGGGTCTCAACGACCCACGTCGAGGACGGGTCACCACAGGCTCCTTCGGGTGTGGCAAAGACGATTGCTAGCTTGTCATCATCGAGCAACCGCACCTCCTCCCAGACAACTGGCGCGCCGTGAGAGTCGCTCTCTGGCGGATCGAATAGTTCGACCGAGGCTCCGCCGTTGGCAGCGAACTGGATTGTCCCGATCGGCTCGAGGCTGGCCGCAGCTCCGCATGCGCCGAGCGCCACTGACATAGCAACGAGCGCTAGGACTCCACTGCGATCCAAGGTGACCCCTCTACGACGTTCGAACCTGGAAGTTGGAGCCGGACGACTGCTGGTCAAGAGTCTGCAGTGCCAGGCCAATCATGCTGAAGACGCCTCCGCTGCTACACGCATCAGAGTGGATGCCGGACGCCGTGGCCGTCCCGTTGATCACGGCACCACCGCTGTCGCCTCCGGAGCGGGTGTAGTTCACGCAGATCCCTCCGTTCACGACGTAGGTACTGCCGTTCGGATCGTGAAAGTCCCAGGACACGTTCGTGAGGAAGACGGTTCCGCAGCGAGGCGAGTCGATCTGCGCAGCTGTTCCAGCACCGAGCAAGCAGTGTGTCTTCCCACTTGAGTACTGGACCGAGTTCAGAGGAAGCGCTCCTGTCACGGTCACGCTCGGCAGGGCGGACGATTTGTAAACAGTTGGATACGTGGATGCCCCCTGAATGAACGCGATGTCTGCATTTGCGTTGTTGAGGTTTACGTCGATCGTTGTCGAATACAGGTTCGTCGAATTGTTCGGATGACCCCACTTGACGCCATTGCTCGTGCAGTGCGACGCAGTCAAGTAGCCGTGGACAATTGCGCCCCCTGAAGAGGTGTAGCGGATGGAGAAGCCTGACGTGCAGAAGGTGCTCGAAGACTGCTTGTAGATCCGAAGTCCACCCTTCATTGGATTGGGGTCGTTGGTACGCGAGTCATCCTCCGCCCAGGACGAGGGGACTGACACAGCCGTCACCGCCTCGCTATCAAAACGCTCGCGGAAGCTATTCATCTCGGCTTCGGTCTCGCCCGCGAGCCAAGCGACCACGCGGTTGGCAGGGACGTCAAGAGCAGTCAGTACGAGAGGGACACCGTCGGAAGCGGTCGACACCCAGTAGTCGTTGATGCGCGATTGCTCAGCGAGGAGATCCTCGAGCGAGAACTTGACAAGCTCGACCCGCACGCCCTCCGGGAATGGGGTGCGGGAAAGGTCGAGCGTCGGCTCCGTTTCGAGCACAACCATCCTGCCCTGGTCAGCGTTGTCCTGGTACACACCTGCGAAGGTAGGGGCGTCGAGTTGATCGGCGATGGCGCTGTAGTTTGCGTCGAATCGGCCATCCCGCTCGACGAGCGTCGCTTCCTCGGTCGGAAACATCAAGACTCCGAACCGGTCGCTCACTGCGCCGATCCGTTGCAACTGATCAAGCACTCCCGTGTCGACCGACAGCCCGAACTCGGAGCGGAGCCCGACAGACTGGTCGCGGAAGTCGTCGCTCACGGCGACACCGGCGGTCGTCGAACTCGACCCCGCAAGGCTGACACCCACGCAGGCCAGGCTCGCCCACAGGAGTCCCCGGGCCACCCGGCGGCGCATCGGGACCGAATAGTTAGTTAGCGACATAATATAATGCTATTCTGAGTGCGGGATGACGTCAAGAAGCGAGGACCTGTTTCCAGAAGAAGCTGCGTTCGAGTGGTCGCATCTCGTACCCGAGGTCGACGCGTCAACCGTTGAGATTGCGTTGCGGTTGCGACGATCTGCCCGACGCCTCGAAGCTGGGATTCGGAGCGAGGTCGCTCTAGCGGGGTTGTCATCCACGGGTGACTACGAGACTGTCGCATTGCTGTTCCGGCGCCAGCAGCTTCGTCCCACAGAGATCGCTAAGGAACTCGGGATTACGCCCGCTGGCATGAACGGACGGATGAAGCGACTCGTCGCCAAAGGATTCGTGGAGCAGGTACCCGACCCCGATGACGGTCGAAGCTTCTCCCTGCAGCTCACGGCATCGGGCCGGGAAGCGACGACTCAAGGCTTTCGGTGCGCCTACCGTGCGTACGAGACTCTCCTCGAGTCGCTGTCCCGGGACGAGATCGAGGCCCTCCGGATGCTTCTTGCGAAGGTCCGAAACCCGCTCACGTGAGAATCGCGCGTGGCTTCAGGCACGCGGTTCCCGCGCCCGAGCGGTACGAGCCAGCTCCCGAAACCCCTTTACCTCGATGGACAGCACCTTGCCGCTCGGAGTCTGGATCACGGGCGATCCGCGCCACCGCTGCAACACGCGTAGTGAGCAGAACGCGCGAGCAGAATGTCCGAGAGCAGAATGTTCGTCGCGACGTATACAGAACGCGGCGGTCCGCCGCTGAGAACAGCGCACCGAGCCGGCGATCTGTGCGCACCACGCCCGCCCGGAAGTGTTGTTTCAGGCCGCTCGATAACGCCGAGCGATAACCCGTTCCTCTTGCAGAGTCGACCCGCACAGTGCGGCCCTTATGCCGTGCTCCATATTCGCGGCGCCGCGACGGCCTCAGACCCATCCGACGTTCCGGTAATCTCGCGACTCGAACGTGCTCGGAAACGTGCGCCACGGCCGCTCGGCGTGCTCGTCGAGGCGCACACGCCGGCCGTCCCGCCAGATGCGGCTCGTCGCGCGGCCGTAGTGCCACGACGTCATCCGTCCGATTTCCGTCCTCGTGATCGCACGAGGGCATGCTCGGCGGATCAACGGACGGATGAAAGCGCTGGTGGGAGACCCCAATGTCGTCGCATCGTGCCAGCTCATTCGCCTTGACGGACGGGGGAATGATCCTTCCGTCCAACCGGCACAAAAGACCTGGTAGATAGCACTTTTCGTGGAGCTGGGGGGAATCGAACCCCCGACCGGCTAGGCGCGTCGTGCCTGGTCAGAGGGTTGCGCTCCTGGTCAGGGCTGGTTCTTGAGTGTCCGTTGTTGACCGTGAGTGTCCGTTGTTGACCGGTGTGACCCGCCCTTTCGCCGCCCCGCCCGCCCTTTTCCGCCCTGGTGGGATGGCATCGTCGACACCTTCGAAGTACGAATCGCTCAGCCGTAGTGGTACGAAGTGGATAGTCAAGCGAGTACGATACGTACAGTGCTGAGGAGCGATCGACCGATGCGTCGCTAGAAATGAGACGGGATGAGCTACCTGCCGCGAGTTGTCGATGATGAGTTGCGTCGCCGACTCGATGCTGCGGGCGCGGTGGTCATCGAGGGCCCCAAGGCGTGCGGCAAGACCGAGACGGCCAAGCGGCGGGCGGGCAGCGTGGTGTTGCTCGACGTCGACGCGCAAGCGCTCGCTGCGGCCCGTGTCGATCCGTCGCTGGTGTTGGACGGCCCGATTCCCAGGCTGCTGGACGAGTGGCAGGTCGAGCCGGCGATCTGGAACCACGTTCGCCGGGCTGTCGACGAGCGTCAGGCAGCGGGTCAGTTCATCCTCACGGGTTCCGCGGTGCCGCCCGACGACGTCGACCGCCACACCGGGGCCGGGCGGTTCTCGTTTCTTCGGATGCAGCCGATGTCGCTCGCCGAGTCCGGTCACACCAGTGGGCAGGTCAGCTTCTCCGAGATGTTCGCAGGGGTGCCTGTTCGAGCCGCCGACTCGGGGATGACGGTGCCGCGGTTGGCGGAGTTGATCACGATCGGAGGGTGGCCGGCCCAACAAGGAGCGTCCGTGGGCGCGGCTGCGCAGGCGGCGATCGACTACTTGCACCAGGTCTGCACGGTCGATGTCGCTCGGGTCGGTGGTGCGAGACGCGACCCAGCCAAGATCGAAGCGTTGGTGCGCTCGCTAGCCCGCAATGTCGCGACCGAGGTCGCGATCACGACGCTGGCGGCCGATGCCGGCGGTGCGGATGGCGAGTTGAGTCGCGTCACGGTCTCGGAGTACCTGACCGCGTTGGAGCGGCTGATGGTGATCGAGGACCAGCCGGCGTGGGCGCCACATCTGCGTTCGACGCGCCAGTTGCGCTCGTCAGCGAAGCGTCACTTCGCGGATCCGTCGCTCGCCGTTGCCGCACTGCGCGCCGGACCGGACCGGTTGTTGCAGGATCTCAACTTCTTCGGGCTCTTGTTCGAGTCGCTCGTGGTGCGCGATCTACGCGTGCTGTCTCAACCGCTCGGCGGATCGGTGCTGCACTACCGCGACAACAAGGGCCTCGAGGTCGATGCCATCGTGGAGCTCGCAGATGGCCGCTGGGCAGCGTTCGAGATCAAGCTCGGCCAGACCGCCATCGACCAGGCCGCCACGTCACTGTCGAAGTTCCGCGACGTCGTCGACATCGAGCGCCGCGGCGAGCCTGCCGTGCTCGGCGTCATCACCGCCACCGGCTACGGCTACGTCCGCGATGACGGCATCGCAGTGATCCCCATCGGCGCCCTGCGCGCCTGACCGACCTCACTGAGGCACAGAATCCTGGTCCGTGCACTTGCAGCAAGTGGGTTCAGAGGGCGTTCAAGAAGTCGATGAGTCCTGGGAAGTAGTGCGTCGGGTCGTCGAATTGCGCGAGGTGGCTACCGTTCGGGCAGTGCAGGTACCTACCTTTGGGGAATTGTTCTGACATCCAGCGCATGTGCTCGGGGTCCATCGTGTCGTGGGTGGCGCCGATGACGAGCGTCGGCACGTCGATGTCGGCGAGATCGCTCGAGCGGTCCCAGTTCTCGAGGGTGCCGCTGACGCCGAGCTCGCTCGGGCCTTGCATCGGCACGTACACCGACGGGTTGATGTGAGCGAGTGCACGTTGGATGGGGTCGGGCCACTCCTCGATCGGTAAGCGGCAGACATGGAGCACATAGTGGTGCTCCATGAGGAGCTGTTCGTATCTCGGGTCGTCGGTCGTTCCGTCGGCTTCGAACTGCTTGATCTCGGCGAGGACCGCTTGGTCCATCGTCGGCATCAAGACGTCGGTGGCGTACTGGTTGTAGAGCGGCGCGCTCGACATCATGTTGGAGATCACCAGGCCCTTGAGGTGCTCCTGGTGGTGCAGTGCGTACTCCATCGCAAGCAACCCACCCCACGACTGCCCCAGCAGCACGAAGTTGGTGCTGTCGAGCCCCAGGGCGACTCGAACTTGTTCGACCTCGTCGACGAACCGGTCGAGATCCCACAGCGACGGGTCGTCGGGTTGGTCGCTCCGGAACGAGCCGAGTTGGTCGTAGTAGTAGTACTCGATGCCCTCGCGCGGGAACCAGGTGTCGAAGCACTCGTAGAGCTCGTCGCTGGCCCCGGGCCCGCCGTGGAGCAACAGCACCTTGAGGTCGGGATTGGTGCCGATCCGCTTCGTCCAGACCCGGAACTCGCCGACCGGTGTGGTGATCGGAATCATCCGTGATCCGCCGGACAGCACGTCGCTCGGGTCCCACTCGGACGTGTCGAAGTACGAGGTCGATACAGGCATCTGCGAACCGTAGCTCAGCGACCGGAACGTCGAGTCGGGACACGCCGCGCGAGTTCAGGGGTTCCCGGGCGGTCGGTGGCCCCAGAAGCTGGGCTTGGTGAGTTGGGTGACGGTCCAGGTGGTGTCGTCGACGCGGCGTCCACCACAGCCGATCTCGACCTGGAACCCGGACGGGGACACGCTGTAGAACGAGACCATGTGGTCGTTGGTGTGCTTGCCGAGCCCGGCCGCGACGGGCGTGCGGGTCTCCTCGTGGCGATCGAGGGTGTAGCCGACGTCGTCGAGGCTGTCATCTCGAGCATGAAGTGGTACAGCGCCGGTTCGCCGGCGGGGACGAGCGCGAGGCTGTGGTGGCGGGGGTTGCAGTGGAGGAACACGACGTCGTGTTCAGAGCCCCCGGGCTTCCAGTAGTCCGAGACCCGGAAGCCGAGCACGTCCGTGTAGAAGTGCGAGCTGCCCTCGATGTCGGGTGTGCCGAGGACGATGTGGCCCATGCCCTGCTCGCCGGTGGTGAACCCGCTCACTCCGGTCGGCGAGACGAACGGTTCGTGGTCGTGGACGACGCCGTGGAAGAGTTCGACGGTGAACCCGCCGGGGTCCGTCGTGGAGATCAGTCCTCGGACCCGACGCTGGTCGCATTCGGCTGCTGATCCCCGATCGATGGCGAAGCCGGCCGACTCGAGTTCGGTGGCGCAGATCTCCATCGCAGCGGCATCGGGCAGTTCCCAGCCGGCGAAGGCCAGTCCCTCGCTCGTGTCGGCGGGTCGTACCACGACGCGGAACGGTCGGTCGTCGATCTTCATCGCGAGTCCCTCGCTGCGCGCGACCACCGTGGTGCCCAGCAGCTCCGCGTACTCCCGCCAGGCATCGACGTCGCCGACGTCGACACCGATGTACCCCAACCCTCGTACGTCCATGCTTCCCCCGATGCGGTACTCCGACTCGAGGCGGCGCTCCGAGTGGTCCGACAACGGTAGACCGCAGGTGCTGCGGTGTCGCCTATTGTTCAGCGATCGAGAGAGGGGCGACGGGTGATCACATTCGAACCTGCTGATGCCGGCCGCGATCGGGTGGTGCTGACCGAGCTCAATGTCGCCTACCTCGACTGGCTGGACGCGAACATCCAACACGCCTTCGGACTCGACCTGCCGGCGCTGCTGGGGCAGCCGATCGCCGAGTACGTGGCCGCCACGCTCGACAAGCTGTGCGCAGCCGAGCCACCGGAGGGTGTGTTCTACCTCGTGCGCCGCGACGGCGGGGTCGTCGGCATGGGCGGCGTGCGCCGCACGGGCGACGGCGCGTCGGAGATGAAGCGGGTGTTCGTGCGGCCGGATCAGCGTGGCGGTGGGCTGGGTGCGACCATCGTGCGGCGTCTGATCGCCGACGCGACGTCGTTCGGGTATGCGAGCATGCGGCTCGACTCGGGCCCGTTCATGACGTCGGCACATCGGCTCTACGAAGCCGAGGGCTTCCGGGATCGACCCATCTACGACGGTGCCGAGGTGCCGAGCGAGCTCCACCACGACTGGCGGTTCATGGAGTGCAGCCTGCGATGACGAACGCACCGATCAGCGAACTCGAACACTCGGCTTGGAGCATGTCCTCGTTCACGGGACGCGGACCGGGAGGACGCATCGTCGACACGCCGACGCGGCTGGTGATCGAGACGCCCGTCGAGCGGCCGCCGTACAAACGGTACGGGGTCGAGCGGACGGTGTTGCACTCCACCCCGATGGCCCGTTCGTTGTACCAGCGGATGGGCTACGAGGACGTGGCGACGTTCGAGATCTGGGCCGTACCCGACTCCGTGCACCTCTGACCGCCCGCCCCGGTGCGATTGTCAGCCGCAGGGTGCCGCGTCGGTGCTGCCTACCGACCTTCGCCACGGGAGCGACGGGTGGCGAAGGCGGCGAGTTCGGCGCGGTTCGACAGGCCGAGCTTGGCGAAGATGTGGCTGACGTGGACCTTGACGGTGCCGCGGGCGATGAACATCTGCGGGTTGGTGAGTCCCTCGGCCACCAGTTCGACGGCCCGACGCTCGGTGGGTGTGAGGCTCGTCCACCCGGCGCTCGGACGTTTGCGTTCGCCGCGAGCCTGCGACACGTACTCGACCGCTTCGCCGAGCCCGAGAGCGACCCCCTCTGCCCAGTGCACCTCGGCGGTGTCGGCTCCGAGTGAGTCCACGAGCGTCGCCCGCCACCGTTCGATCTCGGCACAGACCGGCGCGGGCGTCGCCAGGCCTTGCTCATACTCCCGGTGACCGGCTCCCCGATGCGGTCGCACATGTCGATCGCCGTGTCGAGCTCGGCACGGGCCGTCGACAGCTCACCTCGCCGGGTGAGGAAGTACCCGCGCAGCCCGTGGTACCAGGCGAGGAAGTAGGTCGCATCGAGTGGCGTGGAGCGGTCACGCAGCACGTCGAGGTCGGCCATCGCGCGAACCTCGTCCTGCGCCGCCCAGCCGGCCGCCGTCATCATCTTCGAGGGACCCACAGCGGCAACGGCGGCCCCTTCCCGCAACGGGAAAGAGCACGAGCAGCGACTACGCCTACGCGCTGCAGTTCGACGGTGACAAGATCGCCCACGTGACCAAGATCTGGCACTCCGGCCTGGCGATGCAGGAACTCGGCTGGGCCTGACAGACGGCGATCGCTGCGTCAGATGCCATGCGCGAGCTGTCGCTCGTATTCCACCGTGTCGAACCGGCCGTCGGAGATCGCGATCGACCCGTTGTCGTCGAGGGTCCACTGTTCCCAGCCGTTGAAACGCACGGCGTGGCCGGTTCCGCCGGGCCCGGTGTTGGTCCCTTCGTAGGTCCACAGGTACACGGCCCGATCTCCTGCGAGCCGCGTGAGGTCCATGATGACCACCGTGTCGGGGAACGCTTCTTAGAAGCCTCGTGCGATGCCGGCGATCGCGGCACGGCCGACCGCGGGTTCCTGCCCGTTGACGGCCAACGAGCCGTCCTCGGCGAAGAACGACGCCACCGCTGTGGGGTCGTGTGAGCACCACGCGGCCGTGTACCGCGGGGCGAAGTCCTGGAACGCGTCGTCGCTCATCGACGAAACGTAGCCGACGGTTCGGCCAGCAAGAGTCGCCTGGTTCTGCTGTGGCGATCAGCCCGCAGCGGGGGAGGGGGCAGCGGATCGTCGATCACCGGTCAGATGGCCTCGCGGTGATCTGGCACACTGGCAAGGCTACCGAGAACTCGATCTCAGACGGAAGGATCTGGTGGAGTGACGTGAACATGACAGCAGCAGAGGTGATGAACCGCGAGTTGGCGTACGAGTTCGAGGACTACGTCACGATCGATCTGACCTTCGGCTCCGATACCGAGCTCTACTGGAAGGAGCGAGCGTCCGGCGCGGACGCGAACGAAACCATCTCCACGATCCACGTCGACGAGAGCACGACGCTGACCGGATGGGTCGAGCACGACGGGATCATCGTCTCGCTGTGGTCGGACTTCGCGGCTGGAAGGACGTACGGCTTCCAGTACTTCACCGATGGATCTGTGAGGAAGCTCATCGGAACGATCAGCCTGCGCTGACCTCGGCCGCTCCTGACGCACGGGCACTCGACACCCGCCTGGCACCCTTCGACCGCGCCACTCGACTGCGAAACTCCAGCAGCGCTCGGTGCTCTCGATCCATGGTGGCATCCGCCCTTTTCCGCCCTCGGATCTCGGGATCCTGTCGCCACCATCGCTGAGCTGGAGTGATGTGAGCACCGCCTGAATGCTTGGGGGCTCGACACCCCGTCAACTTCCAACTGCATTTCCCCTGGTCATCGAGTCGGCGGTGAGCGAAGGTCCACCCTGTCCCTCGACCTCTACCCCTACAAAAGCCCTGGTAGATGCCCATTAGGGCGCGCGTCGAGCTGGGGGAATCGAACCACCTTGCACGAATCTTCCCCCACCCTGGTCAAAGCGTTGCACCCCTGGTCAGGCTCGGTTTTCGAGTGACCGTTGTAGACCGTGAGTGACCGTCGGTGACCGGTGTTTCCCGTCCTTTCGCCGTCCCGTCCGTCCGAATTCCGTCCTCCGCTGGCCCCTGGTTCGTGAGTGCATCGGACGCAGGGGTCACGGACTGCTACCCGCGTTGGTAACCGTGTGCTGTGCCCGGGTCGGCATGACGGCGCGCGTTCCGGGAGTCCGAAAGGTCTGCGCTGATCAGCAGTCGACGATCGCGTACCGCTCGCATTCGGCTTGGGTGAACGCTCGGGTGGGCGACGATCGGGCGATTCGGATGAGTTCCGCTGAGTCGAGCGTGGAGGCGCCGACGCCGCGATCGGTGGCGGCGAGCAGCATGGTGTCGCTCATGAACCCGATGCCGGACACCCCGTCGTCGAGGTGTAGCTCATCGGCCTGGCGTCGATCGGCGACGTTCCACACCTTCACCAGACCGTCACCGGATGCCGTCGCTGCGAGTGCTCCCGAGGGGCTCATCGCCCATGCGGTCGGCGCGCCGGTGTGCACATCGTCGAGGCGCTCGATCACCTCGAACGAGTCGGCGTCGAGCCAGAGCAACGATGTCGCACCGGTCCCGCCGTTGAGCACCACGAGAGTGGACCCGTCGGAGGAGTAGCCGGGGAACGTGGGGTAGTGGCCGGCGCCGGGATCGGGTCGGGCGATCGTCGCCCACGTCGTCGTCGACACGACCGCCCACGGCTCATCGAAGCACCCGACCACGAGCTCGTCGGAGGTGGGAGCGAACGCCACGTCCGAAATGAACCCACACACCTCGACGTTGGAGAGCATCGCTCCCGTGGCTGCATCCCACGCTGCGATTCGGTCCGGTCCGGTGGCGAGCACGATGCGTCCGTTCGCAGACCACTCGAACCAGCGGGCGTCGACGCTGGACGAGTCGGACAGCACGATCGTCTCGCCGGAGTCGGTCGGTTCGACGACGATCGTGTTGCCGGACTCGGTCGTCGCGTAGCGAGCGATCGCGGTGCCCGTCGGCGAGAGCGCGATTCCTGGAGCGTTCGAGCTGGCGGACGACTCTGTCGTTGCGCCGATGCCGTCGAGCAGCATGGTTCGCAGTCCATCCCGACACTCGAACTGGACCGCGGCGGCGCCGGCCCCGACCGATACGGAATGGGGTGGCGCCGTCCCGCTGCCGGCGCACCCCGTGACGTACCAGAGCTCGGAGGCGTCGTGGGGGGCTGCGATCGTCATCGATCGGCTGTTCAGGTCGTCGAGCAGGAGGAGCCCGCCCCCGGCCGACGCGCGCAGGTCCCCCGAGCCGCCCTGGCCGAGTAGCGATGTGAGCACCGTTCCGTCGAGCGGGTCCCACTCGAAGACGTTGCCGTCGGCTGCAACCGACCAGATGGAAGCACCCCTGCTGTCCCAGACCACCGAGTGTGGCGGCGTGGCATGTTCGCCGAAACGGGCGACGACGTCTCCCGTGGCGACATCGACGACCACGATCGGGTCGTCTCCGACAGCGACGTGCGCGCCGTCGGGACTGAGCTCCCGGAGCAGACCTTGGATCCCCAACGCGAGCGGGTCGATCTCGGCCACGCGTCGACCGGTCGAGATCTCCTCGACGACAATCGTCGGCTGGGACCCATCGATGACGAACGCGGCGAGCCGGCCGTCGTCGCTGAGTCTCGGTCGAACATCGAGGATCTCCGGCTCGACCACCTTGGCCTCTCCGGAGTCGAGGTCCATGATCTCGAGCGAGGCGAGCGGCGGCTCGACACCTTCCCATGTGCAGGAGCCGTTGGCCGGGGGCCACACCTGGAGCATCGCACTCGTCGTCGTGAGGTCGCTGACCGTGGCACCGCACCGCCCGATGTCGTGCGTCTTCATGACGTCACCGGATCGGGCGTCGAAGACCCGAACGCCGACCGGCACGTCATCATCGGTCCACGTGCTCAGGCCCACCACGAGCCGGGAGGAGTCGGGTGAGAACCAGATCCCGTCTGCGCCGTAGCCGCGAGTCTCGGCGGACCACACGAGGCTCCAGGTCGCGACCTCGCGGACTTCGAGGTGGTCGACCTCGGGATCGCCCACCGTCGCGCCGGCGTAGGCCACCATGGCCCCGTCGGGAGAGATCGCGACCGCTGCCATGCGATCGATCGAGTCGGGCCACGGATGGCGGGCGACGGTGCGGTCGGCGGCGACGGCGCGCCGAAGGACCGAGATCGTCTCCGGGGTGGCATCGGCCGCATCGACGGCCGCGAGTGACAGCAGCTTGGCGAGACCCGGGTCGGTGCCCACGGAGCTCACCGCTGCAGCAGTGAGCTCTCGAGCACGAGCGACCCGGGTCTGCGACTCGGCGCGATCGCGTTCCGCGAGCGCCGTCGCCGCGTTGTCATCCGCTCGCCGCGCCTGGGCGAGTGCGACGATGCCCAACGCGCTCGTGACGACGGCCACCCCGGCGAGCATTCCGCCGGCGATTCGGCGGCGACGTCTCCGGGCGCGATGCTGTCGGTCCTCGGCCCTCGTGCACGCATCGTGGAACTCGCGCTCGGCGCCTGACAAGCGGAACGAATCGGCCCAATCGGCGAACGCGGCGAGTCGACTGCCTTCGAGCAGATAGCCGGCGTCACGACCGGACGACTCCCATTCGGACATGGCGGCGCGAAACCGTCGGCCGATGATCAACGCCGCTCGCTCGGTGTTGATCCAGTCGCGCAAACGTGGCCATGCTTCGAGGAGGGCCTCATGGGCGACTTCGATCGTCGGGGATCGCGTGACGGGGTCGTGGTCGGCGAGCAGAAGGCGCTCACGAACGAACGCATCGAGAACGTGGTCCAACTCGGCGCCGGCGAGGCCGAGCGTCTCGAGCTCGGATCTCCGAACTCGGCGTCGGACCTCGCTCGCGCCGTCCTCGTCGACGCTCACGAGACGGAGCAGCACCATCCGTATCGACGAGCGTTCTGCCTCCGTCAACTCGCCGAACACGACCTCAGCGCGCGTCGCGACGGCACCGGCGACGCACCCGATGTGCACGTAGTCCGATGAGGTCAGGAGGTTGCCGCGTCGCCGTTCGACCAACTCGGTCAGCGCGTACTGCGCGAGCGGCAGACCACCGGGTGCGGCGGCATCGCGAACGATACGGAGCGCGAGGCCAGGCTCCCAGCGCAGGCCGACCGCAGCGGCGGGCGCAGTCACCATCTCGAGCAGCTCGTCAGTATCGGGCGGGATTATGGTGATCACGGCTGAGGTGAGGAGCCGCCCGAGGCGCTGGTCACTCAGCGGGCGGTCGAAGAAGTCGGCCCGCAGCGTCGCGACGATCCGGACCGAGCGCTCGGCGTCGGCAAGGGCGCGTTCGACTGCGTCGATGAAGTGCTGCCGGGAGTCGACGTCGTCGACGAGGGTGTACAGCTCCTCCAGTTGATCGATCACGAGGACGACGTCGCCGGCGCACGCCGCGAGCGCCCGTTCCACCGCCTCGGCTGGGTCGAACCCGGGCGTGATGACCGCGTGCTCCCATCGATCGGATCCTGGGATCGCACCCGAGCCGAGCGCGGGGAGCAGGCCGGCGCGGACCAACGAGGACTTGCCCGAACCCGACGCGCCGACGACGGTCACCATCTGCTCGGTCGCGACCGCGGCGACGAGTTCGGCGACGATGGCCGCACGGCCGTAGAAGTCGGCGTGGTCGGTTTCGTCGAAGGCGCGAAGACCCTTGTAGGGATTGCGCACCGGCGTCGATCCAGTATCGCCCTGTGAACCGTCGCCGTCGGAGCCGTCGACTCCTCTGCCGAGCGCGCTTGAGAGATCGGCGACGAACGAGGTCGCCGACGGGTACCGGTCGTCGGGGCCGCGTGCCGTGGCGCGTGCCAACACAGGAGCGGTGGTGTCGTCGCTGGGTACGAGAGAGCGCGCGATGACGGCGAGCGCGTACCGATCGGTCGCCGGTGTCGGCCCGGTACGGTCGATCTCAGGTGCCCGGTACTCGAGTTCGGGCGCGGTCGGTGTGACGAGGCCATCGCAATGGCGGGAGACCCCGACCTCGCCGAGGTAGGCGTTGCCAGCCGTATCGAGGAGCACGTTCGCCGGCACGATCGCGCCGTGGACCACGCCGTGGGCATGGGCGTAGTCGAGCGCCGCCCCGAGTTGACGGACGATCCGGAATGCTGCGGCTCCGGCGGGTCGCGAGTCGACCAGCGATCCACCGTCGACGAGCGGACTGACGACCGCCGCACCACCGCCGTCCCGCCAGTGGTCGAGCACCGGCAGGATGTGCGGGTGGGCGAGCCGGGCCGCTGATCGGGCAGCCACGTCGAAGTTGTGGGCGAGCGAGGGCGTGCCGGTCCGCTCGGGCCGCACGAGTGTGATCGCCACTTCGCGGCCCACCGACGGCTGGTACGCACGCCACACGACCCCGAGCGAGGTCTCGCGGAGGCGGCCGCGCAGTTCATAGCCAGGCACCTCGTGAGGGATCGAGGCCCCGAGCTCCTCGACGAGGTCGCGCCGAAGCTCCGGGAACTCGGCCGGCAGGCCGGTGAGGACGAGCTGGCTGATCTGCTCGGGTGAAGCGAACCCGTGGATCTCGTGCTCCCCGAGCATCCGGAGCTGGAGGCCGGCCGGGTTCGACGCGGCGAGCTCGTGCGACGCCGCCGCCGACAGCAGGATCTGTCCACCGTGAGCGATCGCACAGAGCCGGCCCGCACGGGTGGCCGCCGGGCCTCTCAGTGCCGATCCGACCAACTCGACCTCGCCCTGGTCGATGCCGACACGAACGGTGAGCAGCTCGGCGACGTCTGGCCGCTCTCTCGAGGCTGCTCGCACGAGCTGCTCGGCGGTGGCGATCGCCCCCTCGATGTCCACGAACACGGTCGCGCTACGACCGTTCGACGTGCGCACGGTGCGGCCTTGTCCCGCCGACACTGCCTCGTTCGCGGTGGCGTCGAAGCTCGTCAACGCCGCTTCCAGTGCGTGCGGGGCGCGCTCCCATCGTCCAACGTGCCCGTCCACGTCGTAGACGAGGATCACCAGCCGTTGGGTTGTCGCGTGGAACGGCCCGGCGAGCAGATCGTGGTCGTGGGAGAGGATCGCGTGTTCGAGTCTCTGGAGCTCGATCGTTGGCTCCACGCCGAGCTCGTCGGCCAGGTATCGGACGGTGTCGCGGTAGCTCCGCAGCGCCTCGACCTGACGACCGCACCGGTACAAGGCGAGCATGTGCTGGGCCCGGAACCGCTCGCGCAGCGGATGCTCGGCCGCGAGCGCAGCCAGCTCGCCGACCAGCGCTTCGTGGCGTCCACACAGCAGGTCTGCTTCGATCCGCAACTCGACGGCGTCGAGCCGCAACTGCTCAAGGCGACGAACGTCGCCCTCCAGGCCCGGTGCCCCATCCAGATCAGCGACGGGACGTCCACGCCACCACGAGAGGCCATCTCGGAGTCGGTCGGCCGCGACCACGGGGTCGGTGAGGTAGCTACTCCGCACCTCGTGAACGAGGTGTTCGAAACACACCGCATCGACGGCGTCTGGCGGCACCTCCAGCCGGTACCCGCCGTGGTGATGCACCACCGCGCCGTCGAGCACAGCGCGCAGGCTGGAGACGTAGGTCTGGAGCGAACGGGCCCGTGCCACGTCGACGTCGTCGCCCCAGACTGCCGTAAGGATCGCGTCCCGATCGATCGTCTGTCCGGCTCGGAGTGCCAGCACCGCGAGGACGGCACGTTGCTTCGGGCCGCCGAGGTCGAGCGGGACACCGGCTCGATCGACGCCGACGGGCCCGAGCAGTCGGATCCCGAGGTCGCATCCGGCCCGAATCTCATCTGTGGCTGCGTTCATCGCGCCCCATCTGTGGCTGCGTTCATCGCGCCCCATCTTCTGACCCTACTGCTGCGACCGACCGCTCCGAGTTCGATCACTCCGCTGTCGAGCGTTCGATTACCGCTCGAAGCGCATCCGCGATATCCGTGGGGACGACCGGCTCCATGAAGTGTGGGCTGTCGACCCAGATGAGCTCACCCGGGGCGAACCGGTCGACGAACCCGGCCTGGACGTCCAGGATCTGGGCGTCGTACTCCGGGACCCCGTACCCCTGCTCGTTCCACGGCTCCTGCTCCGACGCCAGGTAGATCAAGGGGATATCGGGCTCGGCGCCGACGAAGGCGTTCGCCGCCACCTGCATGTCGAAGTGGGAGATCCGTTCGAGCGACTCGTTCTCGTCCTCGGCGTCGAAGGCCTCGTAGCGGTCCTCGGCCGGGAACAGGCCCTCGAGCGAGAGCTCGTCGGGGAACATCGAGTCGAGCAGCACCATCCCGACGACCTCATCCGGGTGCGAGTTCGCGAAGACGTACGCCGGCAAACCCCCGAAGGAGGCGCCGAGCAGAACATACGGCGGTTCGACGTTGGCCCCATCGAGCAGTTCACGAAGGTCATTCAAGAGCGCCTCCGGGGTCTGCACGGCGTCGACCGTCTCGCTGCGCCCCACATTGCGTCGGTCATACGCACAGAACCGGTTGGTGTCCGAGATCTCGTCCTGGATCCGACGGGCATTGCTCACCGGGTGTACGTCCGGCTCGGTGATCGAACCGTGCAGGTACACGATCGTCGGGGAACCAGTGCCCTCGCAGTGCAGGTAGAGCTCGTGCCCACCCACGTCGAACATCCCGTCGATGACGTCCGATTCGGACGGGGCCGCCGTGGTCGACGTCGCAGCCGTGGTCGGCAATGCCTCGGTGGACATCGTGGTCGGCTCGGGTTCGGCTGGTGAGGTCGGCGATGCGGCCTCGTCCGTGGTGTCGGGCGAGTCAGCCGTTGCCGCCGACTCAGCGTCACTGCACGCGGCGAGGCCAACCGCGCTCAACGCCATCACGACGGCGGTCCAGTAGTTCCGGTGGCTCATGACTTCTCCTCCTGTTGGATCGACATGGAGGAGATCGTCGATGATCGACGTCAAGGTGGGCTCAAAGGCCTGGTCACGCCGGTTGCACGCGGGCGCGAAGCCCACCCGTCGGAACGGTTCGGCCACCACGGGAGTGAAACCTCGCAAACGTGATGCTGGTCCGGCGAGGCGCTGGTTCGGTTGACCTGCCATCGGTGCGGGTAGTGGTCCTTGACCGCTCCGATCAGGTGTAGGACGGGACTGGGCGGTGCGCTCTCGGCGGCATCCGTCCGAATTCCGTCCTCGGGTGGCCGCACGCGCCCCGGACTGCCGGCGCCTCACTGCTCAGCGCCGGCTCAACGCACCGATCTAGCGGCGTTTCACCCGGTCAACCAGTGTGTTGGACGGTGGAACGATCCCTCCGCCCAACCAGCACAAACCACCTGGTAGGTAGCACTCTTCGTGGAGCTGGGGGGAATCGAACCACCTTGCACGAATCTTCCCCCAGCCTGGTCAGAGCGTTGCGCCCCTGGTCAGCGTCGATATTCGAATGACCGTTGTTGACCGTGAGTGACCGGTGGTGACCGGTGTTTCCCGTCCTTTTCCCGTCCCGTCCGTCCAAATTCTGTCCTCCTCGTACCCCGGTCCTTCCCTGCTCACGCGAATGACATCACGGATGAGTACCCGGATTGGTACCCGCCACCGCTGGCGGCAGGTGCTGGCACGGCTGAGGCCATCGCTGCGACTATCGAGCACTGCACTCGGATTGACACGGATGTGATCGACACCCGCGCCTGTTGACCCCGACTCGCGTCGATCACATGCATGATCTGCCCTTATGGCGGTGATCGAGAGCCTCCCGTCCGAGTGCGGAAGGCCCGTCGCGTTCGATCCGAAGCAGCACCCGACGACAATCCGGCAGAAATGCACGCTGCGGTGGCGATCACAACGGCAAGACCCCCAGTCTGTCGACCTCATTCGATACCTCCCAGTTCATGGCGCGTGCGGCGCCTCGTAGTTGCCCGATGGTTGCAACGTCCGGGAGTTCGTTGGTGGCGACAGCCATGGACGACCTCGATAACAGCGCGGTAACGACCCGCACGGGTTGGCGACGATTCGCCAGGTCAGATCGTCGTGCTCGACGACGAGACTCCTGACACCTCGATCCGCTGCTGGAGTTCGCGGAGTATTCGATCGGTGGTGGCACCGAGATGCACACCGCCCCTCAGGGTTTCGACATCAGTGGATCGCCCAGTGAGCGGGATGTGCAGGTCTCTGCAGATCGCGGGAATGAGGTGGCCGGTCCACGGGCCGAAACCGACGACGCCGGTTTCGAGGATCTGAAGCGTGAGGTCGTCCTGGCCGAGGAGGTGCGCGATGTAGGCGATGGCAATGGCGAGGTCGTCCTGCTGGACGGCCCAGGGCGTTCGCTTGGTCTTCTGATGGATCGAAGAGATCTCAGCCAGGCCTGAATCGATGTCGCCGAGTTGGATTCGAGCGATTGCCGCGACCATTCCGAGACGGTCTCCGTATGCGGTGTCAGTGTTGTGGTGGGGGTGGGTGGTCGCGTATCGGAGCGCAGTGTCGGCGTCGCAGAGTTGGAGCAAGGCGTGGCAGAGGCTCACTGTTGCACCGAGATCGATGAGGGTGTCGGGCGCATCTTCGAGAGCGCGGCGTGCGGCGGCCTCCGCTGCAACCCATTCGCCTGTGAAGAGGTGAATTCCGCTTTCCAACTTCTCGACGTGTGCTCGGTTGATGGGAGATGCCAGCTCGTTCGAGCATTCTCGAGCTCGTCGGAGTTCGTCCTGCGCCGGCCCGTAGTTCTCATCCGTCAGTCGGGCGGCCATCATGTGCAACAGCGAGTGAAGACAATGGACGTACACCCGGTGTCGCTCACCCGCTGCTCCGTCCATCGCTGCAAGCAGTCCCAGCGCCGGGCCGAACTCCGGACGGCGCGCCACGTCGGCGCAGAGCACCACTGCGAGGAGCGCGTCAGCGGTGGCCTCTGCGTCGTCGCTGGCGGGCCAGAGTCCGTGCAGAATGTCGATCAGCTCGTCGGTGTACCCACAGAGCAGTGCGGCACCGCCGAGCCGGCTCGCCAGCCGCGTGGCGTCGTTGATACGTCCGGCAGTGCTGAGCGCGTCCACGGCTGAGAGGGCATTGGGAAGGCGGACGCCGATTTCGTCGATGACGGAGAAGCGCCACCACACGTCGCCGTACGGCTGGTCCGTGAACTCGAGAAGCCAGTCGGCGTAGCTGATCGGGAGGCCGGTCGTGACGCCCTGCCGAGCGAGTTCAGCTGCGCAGTACTGCTGCACTGGGACAGCCAGTCGATACGAGCTGTGCCCGTCACGATCACTTCGTTCGATGAGTGTGCTGCGGACGAGAGTGTCGAGAACCCTGCTCGTCTCGTCCGATTGGATCACAGCGTGCGCATCGGCCCGCTCGAACGGCGCCTCGAATGCTCCGAGTCGAACGAAGGCGTCAGCCGTTTCCGAGTCGAGCAGCTCGTGACTCCAACGGATCGCAGCGCTCATGGTCTCGTGACGGGTCTCGGGTTGGGTCGCATCTCGATGCACGACCCCTTGTCCGAGTTCGCCGGCGATCTCGTCGAGCGTTCGGTACGGAGTCTGAGCGGCTGCGATCTCGATAGCGAGTGGAAGGTGGTGCACCAGGTCGCAGATCTCGGCGACCAGGTCGACGCGCTCGGGGGACTCGACGTGAGCGCCGTGCTGTGCCGACCGCCGTCGAAACAGCTCGACACCGTCGGCGTACTCCGGGATCGGATACAGGTACTCGTCGGCGACTTCGAGTGGCACACGAGATGTGGCGAGAATGCGCAGACGTCCAGGGGCGGTGAGCAACTCACCGACGATGGCTCGAACGTCGGCGATGACGTGCTCGCAATTGTCGATCACCAGCAGACCGACCGACGAAGAGACGGCGTTGGCGAGAGCGGCTCGCCGCTCGGCGGTGTCCAGTCCATCGAGTTTGTTCGGCGGCAACCCGAGTCCACGCGCGAGCGCGAGGTCGACTTGTCGCGGCGAACGCGCATCCGCCAGTGCGACGAACCCCGCCGCAGATGAGTTCGCAATTGCGGAACCGACCTGGACGGCGAGACGCGTCTTGCCCGAACCGCCGGGACCGTGAATGGTCACCAACCGACTGCCTCGAAGCAGGCCGGCGATCGCCTCGATCTCGCGATGTCGGCCCACGAAGTCCCCGGCGTGCCGGGGCAACGGTTCGGCCTCGGTCTCGGACGCGAACTCTGCGCTTAGCAACCGTTGCTCGATGTCGCTGAGCGCCTTGTCGAGCAAGAGTCCACGCTCCGAGAACAGGTGGTGCGCCTCGTGGATCGTGCGGAGGGCCTCTGCCCGCTGACCGGTGTCGGTTAGCACCTGCACGAGGTGATATCGGGCGAACTCGTCGTAGGGATCGATGTGGAGCAGCTCGCGGAGATCATTCAAGCTGGCGTTTCGCCGGTGGAGCGCAATCAAGGCGGTCGCTCGGATCCGGATGGCAGCAGTGCGGATCCGCAGCAGAAGGGCGCGGTCTGCCTCGACGCCGACCGGCCGCTCGAGTCCGGCCCAGGGCTCACCTCGCCACCGTCCCAGAACCAGCTCGACCCGTTCCAGGGCCCGATCGGGCGCACGAACGACGATCTCCTCGGCCGCGCGGATCTCAGCGAGGACCCGCTCGCGATCCGACTGCACCTGGTCGCCGATGCGGTATCCACGCCCAGTGGACTCAATGAACGACGAGCCGAACGTGCTGCGCATTCGCAGAACTATGTTTGCAAGGGACTGACGAGCGGTAGCGGGTTGACCAGGGGAGGGCCACACCATCTCCGCCAACTCCTCGGCACCGACACCCGAGCGGGCTCCCAACGCCAGTGCCGCAAGCACCGCCGACGTCCTCGTTCCACGCACCGGAAACCAGACGCCATTCGTCTCGACGCCGAGGGGACCCAACTCGCACAACACCGTCTGAGTCGTCGAGGCAACCTCCCGACTCGCCGCTACATCCATCGGCCCGAGACTAGGCCACGTGATCGAGACGTTATCGAGGGAGTAGAGGCTGTGTTCCTGCAGGAACCGACGAGACGGACGACGTCCGTCGCTGAACGAAAGGGAGCACTCATGAACATGAAGAGGCGCAAGACTGCGATCGCGGCTGCGGTCGGTGTGTCGCTCGGAGCGATCGGGTTCGCCGGAGGGAGTCCGGCCGGGGCCGACGTCGGCAACGGACCGTCATCGGCCGGAATCGTGGAGCGATTCGACAGCCCAGGGTTTTCATTCGTGCCCGACTTCGAGGACGGATTGTTGTTGTTCGCCAACGTCAATTCGATCGCGGATGCCTGCAATGGGATCCCCGCGGGCGCTGGTGTCGAACAGGTGGTGTTCACCCCCAACGGCAGAGTGAACGGACTTCTCCAGGATGACGACATTCCCCTGATCGTCGCTCCACTCGGACCCGCCGAAGCGGTCTGTGGCGACCCGGCGGCCTGGCCCGTGATCGCAACCGGAACCGGCAACGTCCGTGCGAGCTCTGGCGGATTCCACGTCACCGGCACGGTCGAGGATCCCGGCGGCCATCTGTGGAACGTTCAGGCTGCCTTCAAGCCCAACGGACCGGACATCAATCTCGTCGAGCGCGGCCGATAGCACCGAAGGTCAAATGGTGGAGGGGACCCCGGCCCCGGCTGTGGGGTCCCCTCATCGGGTGCCGCAGGCCCAACCGCCGAGCCATTCGAGCCCTGTGATCGGGCCACGTTAGAGACGTGTTATCGACGACGCTCACACTGGAGTCTGCGGACAGCCAGCGTGCCTGAACGAACCAACGACGGACTGCAATGGAGGCGAACTTGTGTGGACTGCTGACCACCCTCCGGCAACCAGCCTCGCCGAACCTGCGACTTCACCGACCGGAACGGCTCGCTGACAAGTCGAACGATCCCAACGACGGTGCCAGAGCACGACTCCCCGGAAGCAGGCTGCTGCGGCCCGCGATCGCGTCGGTTCTGCTCGCGGCTGTCCTGGCGGCTTCAGCATGCTCATCGGCCGATGAAGCCGCAAGCGAACCGGTGGTCACATCGGAGACGTCGGACCCTTCGGCGAGCATCGCGACCCCCACACCCGACTCGGCCACGGTGACCATCGCTTCAGAGGGGAGCATCGTCGACGAATCGGGCGACGCCGATGCGAGTCCGAGCGAGTCGATGTCGACGACGACTCCGCCGGACACCGATGGACCCGGCCAGGAAACAGACGCCGACGTCTCGCTGTCGATCGAGTGCACTCGCGGGAACTCGCTGAACCGCCTCGGTATCGACATCACGCGCGTTCCGTTCGTCGATGACGACGCACCCGACGAGACGGCATGGATCGAGATCATCACCGAGTTCGTCAACCCGACAGGCGAGCGTGTCGCGGTCGACCCGGGCTTCGAAGTGACCTTCCTCGACGATGATGGCGAAGAGCTGGCGACTCAGCCGTGGGCTGACGGAGCCAATCCCGTCCATCGCGGACTGGAGGCCACGACCTTCGTCATCGAACCCAATCAGACGTTCGCCCGCCGCATAGTGGTGTTCGATGGGTACTCGGGCACCCTGTTCCTCCGCGACAACCACGATCGGCTCCTCGAGTCCTTGGACCGTTGCGCACTGAGCGGTGAACCTGACGTCACGACGTTGCAACCCTACGAGCCGCCCGCTGGTGTGTCGCTCGAAATCGGGACGTGCGCACCAACCGAAGACGGTTCGATCTTCGAGACGACGCTTGTCGCGAAGAACACAGGGGACGCCGCTGTGCAACTCGTCGTCTTCGCCGAACTCGTCGATGACGCAGGTGACCGCATCGCCGTCGTCGGTTCGGGTGAACTGCCGGTCTCGATCGAGCCAGGAACTACCGAAACCCGGACCCTCGGAGGTGCGGCATGGCCGATCGATGACCTGTCGAGCATCGCCGACTGTCGCATCTATTCGGCCGAAGCAGCACCATGGCAAACCTGACGCCCACGGTCTCAGACCCGAGGGGAGCGGCACACCCACTGTCGCAGCTCCGCATGTCGGCGTTGGAACTATCTGAAACGCCACTCTCAGATCATCAAACTCGTTGACGGCTTGAATGCGAACAAGGTCGGCACATATCGATCGGCCGGTTGGCCTCGTCAGTCTGGGCGAGCAGGAACGCTCGCCGGCCGAACGTCATCCGTCCGATTTCCGTCCTGAGCAGCTCAGGCCCGACGTCGCGGCTCCAGCTCGACTTCTCTCAGCGCCTGGTCAGCGGACCACGAGCGACGGATTCTCCCTGGTCAATCAAGGTGTTGGACGGGGGAACGATCCCTTCGTCCATCACCTGTATTTCTCCTGGTAGATGGCACTTTTCGTGGAGCTGGGGGGAATCGAACCCCCGCCTCAAGATCTTCCCCCAGCCTGGTCAGAGCGTTGCAGCCCTGGTCAGCATCAGTTTTCGAGTGTCCGTTGTTGACCCTGAGTGACCGTTGTTGACCTGTGATCCCCGTCCCTTTCCCGTCCCGTCCGTCCGAATTCCGTCCTCAAGATCACCCTCAACGGCGCCAGCAGTATCGCCTTCGGCGCTCGGATCCTGAAGCCCAGCGGACGGCGATCAGTCGCGCTGGCCGAGGCCCGCTCGGTACGCCTTGACGATCACTTGGGCGCGATCGGTGACCTGGAGTTAGGTGTAGATCCGGGACAGGTTGTTGGCGACGGTCTTCGCCGAAAGCGAGAGTTCGCGGGCGACATCTTCGTTGTTGTCGCCGTCGGCGAAGCGCTCGAGGATTTCGAACTCACGGTCGGTGAGTTCGGGAAACGGACGGGCCGGGCGCGCTGCGTGAGCATCGGATCGGAAGAAATCGAGCATCCGGTTGGCGATGCCGGTAGAGATGAGGACCCTTCCGCGAGCAGCGGACCGCATGGCGTTCTGGACGTGAGCGCGCTCGGCCACTACGGCGTTCGTGAACCGCGTTGAGCGTCCCCCGCCCGGGCCGCCTGGGCAGGAACGCGCAGCCGGTCGACGAGCAGGTAACCGAACAGCGCCGCGGATACGATGATCGCAGCGACGAGTCCGCCGATCGCCATCCAGTTCCGATTGTCGCTGTTGGCCGCGGGCGCGTGCTCGAAGAATTTGGCGACGGCGACGGCCTCGGTTGCGGATCCCGGAGCGGCGGCGGTGACGGTGATCTTGCGCGTCACGCTCGTCCGGTTGCCGGCCCGGTCAGTTGCGTCAGGGTGATGACGTGCGCACCTGCGCTCAGGTCGTGCCGCCCCAGCATGGGGGCCGTGCCGAGCTCGCCGTCGACATCGGAGATCCACGAGACCTTGACGTCGTCGCCGTCCTCGGCGTCGATCGCCATGCCGTCGAGCAGCACCAGTTGGCCGGCCGATCGAGTCGTGCCGCCGGCGGGGCTGAAGATCACGGCGTGCGGGGCTCGGTCGGGAAGATCGATCGTCGCCGAGCCGTCTCCTTGGACCTCGGTCGGCGCGGTCGCCGTCAGGATGTGTCGCGCCCCCTCGGGGCCGAATCGCACGATGGCCGACAGCGGGTCGCCGTCGTCGTGCGCATCCCAGGTCACGGACGCGACGTCGCCGTTCATCTCGACATCGAGGGCGCTGATCGTGGGCTCGGCGCCGCCCGGGGCGAGCTCGGCAATGATCCCGCCCTCGTTGACGATCACGATCCGGTCGAGGCCGGCCGGCCGCGGGAGCCGGAACGCGAAGCTCGACGGGATGTGCTCGAGATGCTGGCCTGGCCCGTCGTCGAGCGGCGCGGCCTCGATCGTGGGGGACACGTCGATCGACTGGGCGCCGAGCACGTTCGAGTCGGCGTCGAGCAGCAAGAGGAAGTGGTCGTCGCCGTAGCCGCGCAGGGCGAGTTCGACGGCAGGCGCGGTCGCCCCGTCGTCGGATCCTGCCACACGACGTCAACGTTGTGGGCGCCGGTCGCTGCTGCCGGCGTCGTCGGCGGCGGAGTCCACGTGATGTTGTGCAACACGATCTCGACCTCCTCGTAGGCGTAGTCCACCGTCGCGGTACCGAGCACGGGATCGATCTGCCCGAGGATCACGATGTCAGAGTCGGCACCGTCGAGGGCGTACGGGTCGAACGGCTGCGTCGGCATCAGGTTGCAGAGCCCGTCGTCGTCCGAGAACGGCCCGTTCCAAGAGTCGCACGACCAGACCGGCACGCCGCTGGCAGGGTTGGGCACACCCTGGCCCTGGCCGGGCGTGTCCTGGTCGATGCCGATCATCTCATGCGGATCGCACGGCACGCCGAGCCAGTCGACGAGCTTGCAGCCGTGCCACGGATCGAGCCACTTCCCGGGCGGGGCGTAGGCCATGAACGGCACCGCGCTCGAGGGGCGCCGCTGATTGCGAATCGTTCGTCATGATCGACGGCTCGGCGGTGGGCGAGTAGTAGTGCTGCACGTCGAAGCCGTAGAAGCCTTCCGTGTCCCCAGGTGCGATCGAGCAATCCGGCCACGAGTACGACTGGGGGAAGTCGGGGTCGATCGGGCCGCCCTGCACCTCACCGGGCACCGGGTCGCCGGCGCGTAGGCGCATGGGGCGTGCATCACGCCGGCGTTGTGGGCGATCTCGTGGACCATCGTGCCGCCCGATCGGTGATACCGCGGCCAGTCGGGCGACCAGTCGTCGCTCAGCTTGATCCAGCTGACCGTGCCGGGCCGGTCGGCGCCGCCGCCGAACTCGGTCGGGGTTTCGGGCGACACCATGCCCATCACGAGGTCGTACTGCGCCCCCGGTCCGAACTCCGCGAGTTGGATGAGCGAGAGCGTCGGGAACGGATCATGGAGCGAACCGTCTTCGGTGAGGTCCCAGCCGCTGGTCTCGTCACCGACCACCGGGTGGAACGGGTCGAAGGTGATGTCGGCGCCGGGCCATAGCCGCTTCATCGCCTGCGTCTGGTTGATCCAGCCGTCATCGGCGGTGTGAATGGTCGGGGTGCCGCCCCCGCTCGTGCTGTCGTCGGTGAGGTGGAGCGGGTACATGTGCACCCGGACCTGCTCGGCCTCGTGGAATTCGAGCGTCACCTCGATCTCGTTGTCGGCAGGGTTGGTGTCGTTGGCGAGTGACGGATCGCCCGCGAAGACGACGCCGCGGAAGGTCACCTCGCCGGGTCCGAGCCAGTTCGGGTTGACCAGGAAGTACGGCGCGAAGTCGTTGTCGGAGCGGATCGGGATGGTCGTGAACTGCGCCGGGTTGTTCTCAGCGGGGATGAGCGGGAAGGCGATGCCGCCTCGACTGACCTGCAGCCAGCCGCTCACGGCGCCGTTGTAGCCGGCGCTCGACGTCCCGAACAGCCGCACCGCGGTGGGGCGTTCGGCGACGAGCGGGAAGTCGTTGGCTAGGTTCTGCAACCCCTGGGTCACCTCGATGGCCGTCGCCGTGATGTCGACGTCCCCGACCGCGCCGGCGTCGACGAGGTCCGGTGCGTCGGTCGTGGTGGTGACGGCGAGCTGATCGACCGGGAGCCGCGGCGTAACCGGGTCGCCACCGAGCGTCGTCGACGGGCCGACGAGATCCGCGACCACCGTTGTCGTCGTGCCGAACACGGCCGTCGGCGAGGTCGTCGTCGTGAACTCGGCCAGGGTGGTGGTGACGACGGCGGTCGGGGGAGCGGTGGTTGCGGTGGTGGTCGTGCTCTCGCGCGGTGTGGTGGTGGTCGCACGCGGCGTCGTTGTCGTCGAACGGGGTGTGGTGGTGGTCGCACGCGGCGTCGTTATCGTCGAACGGGGTGAGGTGGTCGTCGCACGTGGCGTCGTGGTGGTCGGGCGCGGCACCGTCGTGGTGGTGCGGTGCGGCGTCGTCGTCGTGCTCGGTGTGGTGGTCGTCGTTGCGGGCAGCTGACCACGCTCACGTAGATCTCCCCAGACCTGCTCATTGAAATTCCCCACCCTCTGGACCCATCCACCAACGGGGTGGGGCTCCTCTCGAAGCTGACGGTTGCGAGACCTGCCAGCGAGCGAGAGGAGCCCCGTCTCGATGTTGACACCAGAGGAAGACATGGAGATAGCAGCGTTGAAGAAGCGGGGGTGGTCGATCTCGGCGATCGCCCGCCACACCGGCCGGGACCGCAAGACGGTGCGAGCCCATCTGAACGGCGAACGCGAGGCCGGCATGCGCCGACCCGACGGTGAGGATCCGTTCGACCGGTTCGAGCCCTACGTACGTCAGCGGTTGATCGATGATCCGCATGTGTGGGCGACGGTGCTGTTCGACGAGGTCCGCAGGCTTGGCTATGAGCGTGCGTATCCGACGTTCACCCGTCAGGTCCGTGACCGGCAGTTGCGTCCGCATTGCGAGCCGTGCGCGTCGTCGAACGGGCGGGCGCATGTCGACATCGAGCACCCGCCGGGCGAGGAGGTGCAGTGGGACTGGCTCGAGCTGGACGAGACCCCGTGGGGCGACAAGGCGTATCTGCTCGTGGGGTCGTTGTCGCACTCGAGCAAGTCCCGTGGTTGGTTCTCCGAGTTCGATGATCAGGCGCATCTGATCGTGGGGATCCACGAGGTTCTGCAGCGCCTCGGCGGCACTGGCCGGGTGTGGCGGGTGGATCGGATGGCGACGGTGATCAAGGTCGGCACGAGCGAGGTGCAGCGCAGCTTTGTGCCGGTCGCGAAGCACTACGGCGTCACCGTGGTGCCGTGTCCACCGCGGCACGGCAACCGCAAGGGCGTGGTGGAGAAGAACATCGACTTCATCACTCGGCGCTGGTGGCGCACTGCACGCGTCGCGTCGATGGCGGAGGCGCAGGCGAGCCTGGACCGGTTCTGTGTTGAGGTCGCCGATCAGCGTCCCCGCGGCGACAGGACCGTCGGCATGACCGGTGATGCTGAACCGTTGCTCGGGTTGCCAGCAGCCGCGTATCCGGTCGAGGTGACCGTGGTGCGCACGGTCGCGGCGAACGCGTTGGTGTCGTTGTGGGGCAACCGCTACTCGGTCCCACCGGGCCTCGTCGGCGGTCACGTCCAGGTCCGCTGGCGGCACGGCACCGACACCGCCCGGTTCCACACCGGCGGCACGATGGTGGCCGAGCATCGGCTCGCGCCACGCGGCGCCCAACGCACGATCCGGCTCCCCGAGCACACCGCCGCGTTGGAGAACGTGGTGCTCGCCCAGTTCTCTGACGCTCGACCCTGCAAGCGCAAGGTCAACCGGCCACCATCGGACACCGCCCGCGTCCTCGCTGCGGAGCTGATCGGTGACCGCGGCGCGGATCCGGTCATCGAATTGGACGTGTATCGCCGGCTGATCGAGGAGGGCGATGCGTCATGAGCCGCGACTCCCTCTACCAACAGCTGCGATCACATCTCGCCTACCTCAAGCTCACCGCGGCGGCCGAAGCCTTGCCCGGCGAGCTCGACACCGCAATGAAGACCAAGGCGACCCACACCGAGTTCCTCGAACGACTCCTGTCGATCGAGGTCGACGCCACCGAGCAACGCCGACACGCCGGCCGCCTGCGGTTCGCGAACTTCCCCGCCCCCTGGCGGCTCGACGACTTCGACTTCACCGCCCAACCCTCCGTTGATCCGGCGATGATGCGCGACCCTCGCGACATGCCGGTTCGCCGATGATGCGACGAACGTGTTGTTCATCGGCCCGCCCGGTGTCGGCAAGACCATGCTCGCCATCGCCTTGGGGCATGCTGCGGTCGACGCCGGGCTACGCACCTACTACACCACCGCGGCGGACCTCGCGGCCCGGTGCCGCAAGGCCGCCGTCGAAGGACGCTGGGCGACCACGATGCGGTTCTTCAACGGGCCATCGGTGCTCATCGTCGACGAGCTCGGCTACCTGCCGATGCCCGCCGAAGACGCCAACGCTCTGTTCCAAGTCATCTCACAGCGCTACCTGCGCGGCTCGGTCATCTTGACGACCAACCGCGGGGTCGCCTCCTGGGGTGAGATCTTCGACGACACCACCATCGCCGCGGCCATGCTGGACAGGCTGCTGCACCGCTCCGTCGTGTTCAACATCACCGGCGACAGCTACCGCATGCGCGCCCACCGGGCACGTGCTCGCAAGCTCACCGAAGGAGGAAACACCTAGAATCCGACCCGACCAGGGTGAGGAATTTCGACGAGCAACCCTGGGGAATTTCAGCGAGCGGCGTCACAGCGTCGTCGCGGTCGTCGTCGTGGTCGTCGTCGTGGTGGGGGCGACGATGACCTGCAGCGGCTTCTCTGCGAGCTCGCGACACTCGCCGGACCGCTGGACGTCGCGGCAGGCCAGTACGAGGTGCGCACCGAGCTTCAGGTTGGGTACCTCGAACCGGATCGTGAAGGTGCCGTCGCGTTCGACCGGCCCGAGGGCGAGGGCATCTTGCGGATCGATCTCGCCGACGTGGATGCCGATCTCACCGGCCGCAAAGCCCGCACCCTTCACCTCGACGATCGTGCCGACCGCAGCCGCGGCGGGGTCGACCTCGATCGTCGGCGCGGCCTGCGCGGTGCGAGTGGTGACGGTGCTGACGGCGAGGGCGAGGATGACGAAGGCGGAGACTCGGCGCATGGCTCCACTGAACGGATATCGGCCCGATCACGGAATCCCGCCTGCCGGGGCTCGCTGGTAGGGCTTGCCTCACCAGCCCGGCCAACTCCGATCACCGTCGCCGATGCGCTGTTAAGGTCGTCCGGCGTGGGCCTGAGGGTGATCGTGGCCGAGGACAGCATTCTCGTACGCGAGGGTCTCGTTCGCCTGCTCGATTCGATCCGCGATGTCGAGGTCGTCGAGGTATGCAAAGACCTGGATGAACTGCTCGCCGCCGCGGCATCCGTCGAGGCCGACGTGGTCGTCACCGACATCCGGATGCCGCCCTCGCACAGCGACGAGGGGATCCGCGCAGCCCGCAGCTTGCGGAAATCTCATCCCGATCTCGGGGTCGTCGTGCTTTCGCAGTTCGTCGATCCCGCCTACGCGCTCGACCTGTTGGCCGACGGTACGAACGGTCGCGCCTACGTCCTCAAGGACCACATCGACGACGTCCGCCGCCTCGAGCAGGCGATCGTGACCGTGGCGGCCGGCGGCTCCCTCGTCGACGACGATGTCGTCGACATGCTCGTCCGCTCGCGGCGGCGCGCGATCGACTCGCCCCTCGACGCGCTCACGCCACGAGAGCTCGATGTCTTGACCGAGATGGCGACGGGCGTGACCAATGCCGCGATCGCCGAGCGGCTCGGCGTTTCACTGCACTCGATCGAGAAGCACAGCAATGCCATCTTCGCCAAGTTGCACCTCAGCGAGGACGATGGCGTCAACCGAAGGGTCCGTGCGGTGCTGATGTTCCTCGCCGGACGAGAGGAGCCTTCGGGGTGACGGCGGTCGGCGGGCCCGCGCTGCGGATTCGACGATTTGCGATCGCCGACGCCGCCGCGACGTTTGCCGGCACAGCGTTGGCGATCGCGGTCTACGTGTTCGCGGTGCCGTCGCGGTACATGCTCGCGTTGGCCGGGCTGCTCGTAGTAACGGCCGTCTTGATGTTGAGCACCGTCGTGCCGCTCGGTCGTGGTGACAACTCCGGTGCACTGATGCGGCTCGCGATCGCGAACTGGTCGATCTCGGTCGCCGTCGCCGCAACCGCGACGTTCGCGTGGCCCGTGATGGTGCTGGCGGCACTGCTCCCGGCGGTGCTCGCACCGACGTTCGTCCAGCGCTCGCACCTGCGGCGGTTCATCGTGCCGTCGCTCGTGCTCTGCTTCGCCAACGCGATGCTCGGCCTCCTCCAGGACTACTCGGGCATCAGCGACGAGTCACCCACGTGGCTGAACAACCTGGTGCTGGTCGTGAGTGTGCCGGTGCTGGGCGCGCTCGTCGCGTTGAGCGGGGTGCAACACAACCTGCAGGTCGAGGCCGCGCTCGAAGACGCGGTGATGGCGCAGGCCGAGCTGGCCGATCACGCGGCGGAGCTCCGCCGGTCGCGCTCGCGGCTCGTGGTCGCTGCGGACGGCGAACGCCGACGGATCGAACGCGACCTCCACGACGGAGCTCAGCAACGGCTGGTCGGCTTGCGGCTCCGGCTCCGTCGAACGGCCGACCTGGTTCGGGATCGTCGGAGCGCCGGCGCCGATGCGAGCGGGGTGATCGACTCGGAGATCGATGTGGGCTTCGCCGATGTGTTCGCCGAGCTGCAACACGCGGTCGACGAGCTTCGGGCCCTTGGACAGGGGCTCTTCCCGCCCGTGCTCGCCGAGCACGGCCTCATCGATGCGATCCGTGCCATCGCCGATCGGAGCCAGCTGCCGATCGTCCTCGACCTGTCCGATGTCGGCCGGCTCGCGCCGGAGGTCGAGGCGGCTGTGTACTTCTGCTGCGTCGAGTCGATCCACAACGCGAACAAGCACGCGGGCGCCTCCGAAGCGACGGTCCTGCTCCGTCGCGACGACCACAGCGTCGAGTTCGTCGTCACCGACGACGGCTCCGGGTTCGGCGTCGCCGGCGCTGCCGGAGGTACCGGTCTGACGAACATGCGAGATCGCCTGGGCGCCGTCGGAGGCGAGCTCGACGTTCGCTCGAACACGGGGCGCGGCACCGCCGTGGCCGGTCGGGTTCCGCTCCCGGCGTGAGCCACGGCCCGAGAACGCGTACGCTCGCCCACGGGACCGCCGCCGAACGACCGTTGACGTTCAAGCTCGCCGGATTCGGCACGACGATCTTCGCCGAGATGTCCGCGCTCGCAGTCCGGACGGGCGCGATCAACCTCGGGCGGGCTTGCCCGACAGCGACGGCCCCTCCGAGGTGCTCGACGCGGCGGTCGACGCGGTCCGATCCGGCGTCAACCAGTACCCACCCGGCCCGGGCCTTCCCGTGCTGTGCGAGGCGATCGTCGAGCACCAGCGGCGGTTCTACGGACTCGACTGCGACGTCGACACCGAGGTCGTCGTCACGGCGGGCGCGACCGAGGCGTTGGCCGGCGCCTTGCTGTGAAGTGGGACGTAGCGGTCGGTGTGGAGTTTGCCGACTGGAACACGGAAACCAGTGCGGTGATCCGACGCGAGCGCAAGCCCTCGCGTCTTCGATCCGTGTCGCTGTCCGCCCTCTTCCCGCCCTCCTATCGCTGGGTCTGACCGCCACCCTCGCTGAGTAGCAGCGACCTGGGTGCGGGCTCGATCCTTGGGGGATGGACACCCCCGTCCATTATTCTCGCGAAACACCTGGTCAGCGGCGTTTCCGAAACCTCCTGGGGGTTCCAGCCGCCCTACCACTTGGTGTAAAATGCCTGTTGGATGGCTATTTTCGAGCGCGAGTGGAGCTGGTGGAATCGAACCCCAGGGGGATTTGCGCGTTGCTCCTGCTCAGCGAGCCAGCACTCTCGCTCCGGCGTCGTCGACCGCCCACACGATGCCGGTCGCCCAGTCACCGACGTAGAGCGTGTCACCATCGAAAGCCAGGCCGAGCGGCACAATAGAACGGCAACGGTGCGGTCACGGCAGCCTGAGGCGGATCGTCAGCCCTCGGCGTGACGGACGCTGGCGAGGTTGATGCGGATGGCGGTCAGTTCCTGGTTCGTGGCTGCCGGATCGACGATCGTGGCCTCCGCTGTGAACATCAGTTCGAGGAAGTCGATGGACGTGCCGCCACCGAGAGGCACGGCGGCGTCGTAGCTCACCGCTCCGCTGGCGAATTGCAGCCAGGCCAGGAGCAACTGCGCAGTCGCGCGGTCCCTCGCGTCTCCGCCTCCGGTGGAGAGCAGTGCATGCGCCTCCTCGGACGTGCCGGCGGCAGAGACCTCGGAGAAGACCCCCGAGACTGCCTCGACGACCTCGAGATATCCGGCGAGCGTTGCGTCGTCGATGTGCGGTGAGCCGTTGCCCGACAATTGGTGCTTCCACCAACCCGAGCCCATCGTCGCGTCGGCCGTTCCCGTGATGACGACGGCCGCCTCGGCACCTGCTGTCCCACCGTCGTCATCGGTGACCGTAAACCCGAGCAGCTCGACACCGGGCTCGGAATACGCCGCCACGATCGCATCCGACGCGTCGAACGGGAACGTACCGAGCGGGCTCGGGAACGGATCGGGTGCGACACCGTCATTGAAGTACGTCGTGACGTCGCCGGTCGACCAGGTGAACGTGAGGTCGTCAGAGCCCGGATCGGTGCCATCGGCAGACAGCGCGAGCGGGTCGCCCGCCGCGACCACGAAGTAGTCGCCACCCGGGAACGTGACCACGTCGCCGGTGTCGAGGTCGAGCATCGGGTCGAGGTTCGAGACCGTGACCGTCGCGGTGTCGAAACCGACACCGCCGTCGTCGTCGGTGACCGTCACCGTGACCGTGTAGGTGCCGTTGTCGCCGTACACGTGTGCGAAGCCGCCGGCGAGCCCGGCTGCCGGCACGGCCTGCGGAGGTGTGCCGTCGTCCCAGTCGATGGTTGCCGTGTGTGTGTCGAGCGTGCCCGGATCGTCGAAGGTGGCGCTGACGGTCGCGGCCTGACCCTCGGAGACCGCGTCGCCGATCGCGGTTACGTCCGGGGCCACGTTGGTGACCGTCACGGTCACGTCGCTGTCGTCGGACAAGGCTTCCCCGGCACTGACATCGCCGCCGGCGTCCGACACGGTCAGGGTGAGAACGTCGACGCTGTCGTCCAGCCCGCTCGCATCGAAGATCGGCGTGGCGCTGGTGGCGTCGTCGAGATTGGTGCTCGGACTCCACGAGAAGGTGAGCAGTGCGTTGTGGGGGTCGGTGCTGGCGGTGCCGTCGAGCGTGTCGGAGGACCCTTCGGGAATGCTGTACGGCCCGCCCGCAGCAGCAGTCGGCGCCGTGTTGACGCACTGTCCGGCCGTGAGTGTCGTCGTGTTGTCGTTGTCGTCGACGTACTCGTAGTCGGCCGTGGACGCATCGCAGACGCGTGGGTTGTCGTTCGGGAAGATCCCCGTCGAGATAAAGCCGCCCGGGTTGGCCACGTTCGCCGGCAACTCGGCGGCCTCGACGATGCCGCTCCCGTCGGTGTCGAAACTCTCGTAGGTACCCACGCTGGCCACCTCGAAGTGCAGGTGCGTGCCCGTGGCGAATCCGACGTCGCCTTCTTCCCCCAGGATCTGGCCCACCTGGATCGTGTCGCCCGCCGCCCAGCCCGCGTCGATGCTGACGGTGCCGGTGCGCAGGTGGCTGTACTTGGTCCACTCGCCGTTGGGGTGGGCGATCCAGACGTAGTTGTTGTGCTGTTGGCAGAGGCCGACCACCACGGTGTTCGGCACGCGGTCGTTGTTGCCGTCACCGTCGAGATCTTCGCCAGGGTCGAGGACACCGTCGTTGTTGCCCAAGGAGTCCTCGGTTGCGTCTTGGCAGCTGTGTTCGAGACTGTCGTTGCCCATGCCCAACTGCGTCGACCCGTCAGCGGCCAGGCCGTCGCCGCGGCCGTAGTCGTCGCCGTGGCTGTCCTGGACCACCGCGATGGTCCCGGATGCAGCGGCCACGATGAAGGCGGTGCCGTCGCCGGCCGTCGCCGGTCCGGGCGACGGCGACGTCGAGGTGCCCGCGTTGTCGTCGAACGCGACCATGTCGACGCGATCGCGGTTGCCGTTGGCGCCACCGTGGTTGTGCGCATCACCCGTGACGTCGACGAGCGTGCCGTCCGCGTATGGGATCCTGTAGATCGCTGCCGAGGTCGTCTCGTCTGGATGGGCCGCGTCGGTCACCCCCGTCGAGACCATTGTCGCCGCAAAGGCCAGCCCACCGGCCAGACCCAGAGACAGAAGGAGATGGCGCCGCCCCCGCTCACGGTATGGTCCCGGTGTCATATCGGTGTGCATGTTGCCTGCTCCTCTACGCGAAGTGATGAGCCAACAATGCACGTCCACCGCTACCACGAACAGCCCCATAGCCGGAGTGCTGCGGTAGGGCTAACCGTAGGCCCACCGGGCTGGCGCACGTGACCGTCACATGACGCCGGTACGAGGACCTCGACATGCTCGCCGACGACGGAAGAGGACCTGCTCGGCAATCGGCGTACTGCCCTGGGTCACACACACACACCAACCGCCGCCGCACAAACACTCGAAATTGCGCCGGCCCGGACGCCCGCGCCGGTCGATGGGAGTGTCCGTTTCACGAACGGGCACCGGACACTCCCGTCGGGGGTGGCGCCGGTCACGTCGACTGACCAGCGAAGTCTCAGATAACTGGTACGAATTGTTTCTCAGTGGAGGGACGTTATTCGTTACACGGCGAACGCGGTAGTCGGCGTCCCAGCCGCCGCGCGGAGTCCGAATGACAACGTGACCAACGCGCCGAGCAACACCGTTCCGGGTCCCGGTAGTGCGAGTGACCCGTTGGGTAGCGCGAAGGTCGCGTCTCATCCGCCCTTTTCCCGCCCTCGTGGTGGACAGACTGCGAGCCATCGCTCTGACCTGGCGTGATGTGGTCACCGTCTCCGTGCTTGGGGGTGGGACACCCCCGTCCGTCACTTCCGCAAAACCCCTGGTCAGCGGCCTGTCCGAAGCCGACCGGGGGTTCCAGCCGCCCTGCCACTTGGTGTAAAAGCCCTGGTAGATACGTGTTTTCGGGCTCGGTGGAGCTGGGGGGAATCGAACCCCCGAGGGGATTCGCGCGTCGTACCTGGTCAGGGCGTTACGTCCCAGGTCAGGGCCGGTTTCCGAGTGTCCGTTGTTGACCGTGAGTGACCGTTGTTGACCTGTGTTCCCCGCCCTTTTCCCGCCCCGCCCGCCCTTTTCCGCCCTCGGGATTGCCCCCTACGGCGACCGCAGTCCCGCGTAAGAGGGCTTGTCCAGAGGCGCGCTGAACGTGGGCGCCGTCGTGGTCTCGTTGTGGGTCCCGGAATTGCTGCACGCTCGCGTTCCTGACAGCGCCGCGTCACTGATCGCTACCCGAGCTACTACCCGGGCGACCGCTCCGCCGGGCGTTCGCGTCATGGGAAACCTCGCCGGGAGCGCTGGCCGTCGGAATGTTCCTCGGACGACAACGGTTGATCTAAATGTCCGTACAATATGAGTGCCAGGACATGTGGCACTTCGAATGAGGAGAAGAACCATGAGTTTGCACCTGGGTGATACCGCCCCCGATTTCACCGCCGACACCACTGACGGGGTGATCTCGTTCCACGACTGGAAGCAGGGGTCTTGGGTCGTCTTCTTCAGCCACCCGGCCGATTTCACGCCGGTGTGCACCACCGAGCTCGGTCGCACCGCAGCTCTGCAGAGCAAGTTCGCGAAGCTCAACACCAAGGCGATGGCGCTGTCGATCGACTCGGTCGACGATCACCACGCGTGGGCTCCTGACATCGGCGAGGTGACGGGTACGCCGCTCAACTTCCCAATCGTCGCCGACCCGGATCGCAAGATTGCCGAGCTGTACGACATGATTCACCCCGGTGCCGGTGACACGTCGACGGTCCGGTCGGTGTTCATCGTCGATCCCGACAACAAGCTGCGCCTGATGCTCACCTACCCCAAGTCGGTTGGCCGGAACTTCGACGAGATCGTGCGCGTGCTCGACGCGCTCCAGGCCACCGATCGCGACCCGATCGCCACTCCTGCGGACTGGCGCCCCGGAGATCGCGTGATCGTGTCCACCACCGTCTCAACCGACGAGGCCAAGGGGCGCTTCCACAACGTGGAAGAGGTCAAGCCATACCTGCGGTACGCGGACGCACCTTCGGCCTGAGACGGGGTTGGGCTGAGACGCCCAGCCGAGTGAGGCCGATCGAACGTCGTGGATTGCCGAGGGTGGCACGGCCGCCCTGCGTGACGTTGGCCCCTGTCACCTGGCGTCGGTTCCGTGGTTGTGTGGATGGCGAGCGAAGGAGCAAACGATGAATGAGCCCACGACCAACACCGAGGGTGTCGGCTTCTCTCCCGACGAGATCAGAGCGCACGACGAACACGACCATCTCGCGGCCGTGTTCGCCGACCGTGGGCACGCTGTCGACGCCGTCGACGAGCTCTGCTCGCTCGGTCTCGGCAGTGAGCATCTGGGAATCGCCGTCCACGGTGACGACGTCGTGGCGTTCGAGCACGACGCGGACGCCGAACTGCTTCATGACACCGAACTCGGTGCGATGGCCGGCGCCCCGATCGGCGCGATCGCCGGAATCGGTTTGGCAGCGTTGGCGATCCCAGGGATCGGCGTGATCGGCGTCGGCGGCATGCTCGCCCTCACCGGAGCATCAGCGTTGTGGGGCGGGTTGCTCGGCGCCTACCTGGGAGCCGCGACGGGCGAATCGGGATGGACCGAACACGAGGACATCGGCTACACCGCGCTGAAAATCGGAGAGGTGCTGGTCGTCGTCTGCAGCCACGGCCATGGCGACGCGGTACGTCAGATCTTGCAGCGCCACGCCGGTCGTCTCCACGCAATCGAAGCCGGACACCTCTGAGCCGGCAATCGTCCTGGACAGGAGCAACCATGGATCCGAAACCGAGCACGGAGTTGTCCGATGCCGAACAGGCGGATCTCGTCGCCGCGCTCGACGACGAGTACATGGCGCGGGCGACCTATGCGCAGGTGATCGCCGACTTCGGCGCGGTTCGGCCGTTCGTCAACATCGTCGACGCCGAGGGCCGCCACGCCGAGGCGCTGCTGGACTTGTTCCATCGTTACGGGATGCCTGTACCGGCCGATACGTGGTCGGGGCGCGTGCCGCGTTACGCATCGTTGCGCGAGGCGTGTGAAGCGGCGGTCGCGGCCGAGATCGAGAACGGCGACATGTACGATCGGCTGGTCGCTGGCACGGACCGGCCCGACATCTTGGCTGTGTACCGAAATCTGCAGGCCGCATCTCAGGAACGGCACCTTCCGGCGTTCCGTCGCTGTGCTGGTCGTGGCGGCAACGAGACCGCCGACGCGACCGGGGACGGCAACCGACCGCGTCGTCGTCGCCGGCGACGCGGCAGAGCCTGAGCCGCTCGGAGCGGATCGGGATCATGTCGACGTTGGCGTGGATCGTGCTGGCCGGCCTCGGGATGAGCGCCTTGGCGCTGGTGGGCGCGGTCACGGTGTTCATGCCGGCTCCCACTCTGGCCCGCGTGTTGTTGCCGATGGTCGGCCTGGCGGCCGGCTCGCTGCTCGGCGGGGCGTTCTTCCACATGCTGCCCGAGTCGATCGACGCGCTCGGCAACGGGCTCGGGATCTACCTCGCCCTCGTCGCCGGGTTCCTGGTGTTCTTCGTGCTCGAACAGTTCCTGCACTGGCACCACTGCCATCACGCAGAGCACGTCGAATGCGTCGACCACCGTCCGCTCGGTTACCTGATCCTGCTCGCCGATGGCCTGCACAACCTGATCGGCGGACTGGCAGTGGGCGGAGCGTTCATGGTCGACATCCGCGTTGGGATCATCACCTGGCTGGTAGCGGCGGCCCACGAGATCCCACAAGAGCTCGGCGACTTCGGGGTCCTCGTCCACAGCGGCTGGCAACGCCGCGCAGCGCTCGCCTGGAACTTCGCGTCCGCGCTCACGTTCCTTGTCGGCGCGCTCCTCGCCTACGGGTTGGCCGACCACATCGACGTCGCCTACCTGTTGCCGTTCGCAGCGGGGAATTTCATCTACATCGCGTCCGCCGACCTACTGCCCGAGATCACCGCCGAAACACGGACCCGCGACAAGCTCGAGACCACCGGAGCGTTCGTGACCGGTCTCGCGATCCTGCTGGTAGCCACCCAACTCGCCTGAGTCACCGAAGACTGCGGCGAGCACACCGCCCGCGAGTTCCTGCGTGTCGGCGCCGGTGGCGTGTGGCTGTTGGGTGGCGGTGGGGCTTTACGGGTTCTTCATCGTGTTCGCGATTGGGGCTTCGAGCCCGGAACCTAACAGTCACCAGGGCTCGCGTCACGCGAACCCCACCGCTCCGCGGGACTCATACTCGTGAAATCGAAGTGCTCGATGTTGCCGCTCCGCCCGAAAGCGCAAGCCCTCGCGTTTTCGATCCATGTCACCGTCCGCCCATTTCCCGCCCTCGTACCGCTGGATCTGGCCGTCACCCTCGCTGAACAGGCGCGATCTGGACGCAGACTTGATCCTTGGGGGTTGGATCCCCTGTCCATCCCGGCCACAAAACACCTGGTCAGGGAGTCGGCTTCGCCGATCGGGTCGCCTTGTCGGATATTCACCCCCACAAAAGCCCCGGTAGATGCCCACTTTCGGGCGTGGTGGAGCTGGGAGTGGTGGTGGAGCTGGGAGGAATCGAACCCCCACCTCGAAATCTTCCCCCGCCCTGGTCAGAGCGTTGCTCCTGTTCAGCCCGGGTTTTCGAGTGACCGTTGTTGACCGCAAGTGACCGGTGGTGACCGGTGTTCCCCGTCCTTTTCCCGTTCTGTCCGTCCGATTTCCGTCCTGGTCGTGAGCCCAGTTTGTCCATGGGGCAGATGGCGCTCAGTCCAACAGATCGTCCAACAAGCGTTCCTCGTGCACGATCCTTCGGACTTCGTTCATCGCTTC
>CAVPAQ010000006.1:0-199261 GCA_963701575.1 uncultured Acidimicrobiaceae bacterium | reverse complement strand
ATGCAGCTGAAGCGCGGATTCTCGACGCCGCCAAGCGCTGTTTCGAGCAGTGGGGGATCGCCAAGGTCACGATCGACGACATCGCGGCCGCCGCCGGTGTCTCGCGGGCCACGTTGTATCGGCTGTTCCCTGGCGGCAAAGAGGTCCTCTACAGCGCCTTGCAGGTGCGTGAACTGACCGACTTCTTCGATCGGCTGACCGCTGAGGCCGCTGGCGTCGACGACTTCGAGGATCTGGTCGTTCGCCTGATCGTCACCGCCACCCGCGAACTGCGCGCCGACCAGCACCTGGCGATCATGCTCGGCTCGGAGCCCGGCGAAGTGCTCAGCCAGCTCACCGTCGAGGGGCTGCCGCGCACGATCCGCGTCGCCACCGAGTACCTCACCCCGCTCGTGTTGCCGTACCTCAGTCAGAACGAGGCGGCTACGGCGATCGACCTGCTCGTGCGCCTCACGATCTCGTACTTCCTCGCCCCCAGCGACACGATCGATCTCGGCGACCCCGAGTCTGCCCGCCAGTTCATCCAGCCCGGCCTTGCGGCCCTTGCCTTTGCACGAACCACCTGATCAGGAGTCACCACCCGCCATGAGCGTCACCCATTCCAGCAACGAAGACATCATCGGCCGCGACGAGATCAACGACATCGAAGCGATCCTGTCGGTCACCAACACCGACGTCGACGAGGTGCACCACATCGTCAAGGACAACGCCGACGCGATCTTCACGTGGGACTACTCGCTGGCCCGCCCGCAGCTGCGCAAGCTCTACGAGAAGGCCAAGGTCGGCCAGTGGAACTCGACCACCGATCTCGCCTGGGACACCGAGATCGACATCGAGAGAGTCGTGTCGGCCGACCAGTCGGCGGCGGCCTCGGGCCTGACGGTCGGGCACTACGACGGCACGGTCGTCGAGAAGTGGGGCGACAAGGAGTGGCTCGAGTTCGGTATCGACCAACGGCGCTGGACACTGTCGCAGTTCCTGCACGGTGAGCAGGGCGCTCTGTTGTGCACCGCGAAGATCGTCGAGACCGTGCCGTGGTACGACGCCAAGCTGTACGCCTCGACCCAGGTCGTCGACGAGGCCCGCCACGTCGAGGTGTTCGCCAGGTACCTCGACGAGAAGATGGGCGGCGGCTTCCAGGTCAACGCCCACCTGCGGATGCTGCTCGACGACATCATCAACGACAGCCGCTGGGACATGACCTATCTCGGCATGCAGGTGATGGTCGAGGGATTGGCGCTCGCTGCCTTCGGCTTCATGCACCAGATGACCGACGAGCCGCTGCTCAAGAAGTTGCTGCGCTACGTGATGAGCGACGAAGCCCGCCACGTCGCCTTCGGCGTGCTGTCGCTCAAAGAGGTGTACGAAGGCATGACCGACGCCGAGATGAAGGACCGTCAGGAGTTCGCCTTCGAGGCTGCGATCCGCATGCGCGACCGGTTCCTGTCCCAGGAGGTGTGGGAGAAGCACGGTGTCAACCCGCGCGACGTGGTGCCGCTGGTGCTCAGGGACCCGACCCGCGACATCTTCCAGCAGATGCTGTTCTCGAAGATCGTGCCGAACTGCAAGAAGCTGGGCTTGCTCGATCGCAACGATCAGTGGTTGCGGCGTCGCTTCGAGGAGATGAACGTGATCCAGTTCGAGGACTGGGAGGACACCGGCACCGAGTACCTGAAATTCGAGCTCGACGCCCAGGAGCCGGACGCGATCGCCCAGGCGATGGAGGCCGCCGTCCGCTCCGGTCGCCGGCGACTGAATCGACGTTGCCTTTGTAAGACAAGTGCAATACAAGTAGGGTCGTCGGCATGACCGATTGGGACCCTGTTCGGTACGAACGGTTCAAGGCGCAGCGGTCGCTGCCGTTCTGGGACCTCGTCGATCTGGTGCAACCCGGTCACATCGAGCGCGCCGTCGATCTCGGCTGTGGGACCGGTGAATTGACGGCCGCCGCGGCCGCTCGGCTCGGCGTCACGTCGATGACCGGCATCGACAACTCGCCGAACATGCTGGCGGCTGCCGCCCAACGGAACGGCTCCCGGTGTCCTCGATTTCGAGATCGGTGACATCGCGAGCTGGACGAGCGCGGGGGACCACGACCTCGTGCTCGCCAACGCGTCGCTGCAATGGGTGGGCGATCACCGCTCCGTGCTCGCACGGTGGGTGGCCGCGCTGCGTGAGGGCGGGCAGATCGCGGTCCAGGTGCCGGCCAACGGCGACCACCACTCGCATCTCGCCAGCAGTCATGTCGCAACGCTCGAGCCGTTCGCGTCCGCGCTCGCCGGCGACCCGCCGGCGGATCCGGTGGCCGTCAACGTGTTGCCACCCGAGCAGTACACGGTATTGCTCTACGACCTGGGAGTCATCGAGCCCCACGTCCGCCTCCAGGTGTACCCGTACGTGATGCCATCGAGTGCCAGCGTCGTCGAGTGGACCACAGGCACGTCGCTGACCCGGTTCTTCAACCGGCTGCCGGAGGAGCTCCATGAGCCGTTCGTCGATGCGTACCGGGACGAGTTGCTCGCCCGGATCGGTGATCACGAGCCGTATCTGTTCGCGTTCAAACGCATCTTGATGTGGGGCCGCGTCGAGTAGCCGAGTGGAGGTCTGCGGTCAGTGCCCGCTGACGTCGAGCGAGTCGTCGTCGTCGAGCCACGCAGTACGCAGCTCGACGAGCAGGTTCAGCAGGTCGGCCGTCTCGTCGGTGTCGGCGACTCGGTAGGTCGCCAGCGTCGTACCCTCGCCGACTTTGATGCCGATATCAGCGGCACCCAGCACGGCGAACGCGTCCTCGTCGGTCACATCGTCACCGACGAACAGCACGACGTCGGCGCCGGACTCCCGCCGCAACCGTTCGATGGCGGAGCCCTTGTCGGCGTCGATCACGGCCAGCTCCACGACCATCTTGCCGTCCCGCGCCCGTACGTCCGGATGGGCGCCAGGGCCCTGGCGAACTGTTCGTCAGCACCTCTTCGGCGATCTCCGGGTCGGCCTGCCGGTAGTGGAATGCCACGCTGGCCGGTTTCCGCTCGATCAAGAAGCCGGGTGTTGCCGCTGCGAGCTCGGTCAACTCGTCGTCGAGTTGGTCGAGCAGGCGCTGCTGATCGGGGCCGACCTGGTCGTCGAAGCCGGATTCGTATTCCGAACCATGACTGCCGACGAGGTGGATCGCTGGTGGAAACGCGCACAAGGCCCGGAGATCCTGTAACGACCGACCCGAGACGACAGCCACGCTGGTGTCACGCATCTCGGCCAACGTCGCCAGCGCCGCCAGCGCCCCGGGGTGAGCCGCCGCTCGGCTGGGATCGTCGACGATCGGAGCCAAGGTGCCGTCGTAGTCGCTCACGATCAACGGACGAGCCGACCCGGCGAAGCGCCGCACGGCCTCGATCAGATCGTCCTCTCGCGTCACTCCGCCTCCAGCTCGTCGAGAAAGGTCTTGGCCCAGGTGTGTGCGGTGCTGGCCGCAACCACGGACCGCATCGCGGACATTCGCCGTTGCTGCTCGCCGGGATTCATGAAGACCGCCCTCACGATCGCTTCTTTCAGACCATCGGTGTCGTACGGGTTGACCTGCACAGCCTGGTCGAGCTCGTGCACCGCGCCGGCGAACTCGGACAGCACGAGCACGCCCGTGTCGTCGTAGCGGGCAGCGACGTACTCCTTGGCGACCAGGTTCATGCCATCCCGGAACGGGGTGATCAACATCACGTCCGCGAGTCGGTAGAGCGCCACGAGCTCGTCGAAATCGTGGCTGCGATGCAGATAGAGCACCGCGGGACCTTCCATCGTGCCGTACTTGCCGTTGATCTCGCCGACGAGCTGTTCGACCTCTGCCCGGATGTCGGCGTAGCCGTTGACGTTGCTGCGGCTGGGCTCGGCGATCTGGATCAGCACGGTGTCGTCGGCTCGGATGCGGTCCTCGTCGAGCAGTTCGCCGTAGGCGCGCAGCCGTTGGGCGATGCCCTTGGTGTAGTCGAGTCGGTCCACGCCGAGCAGCACTTTGCGCGGGTGATGCAGGTGCTCTCGAAGCGATTCGACGGCCGACGCCGTTTCCGGCGTGGCAGCCGCGGCCGCGAACCGTTCGACGTCGATGCCGATCGGACTACGCCTGCACACCGTCGATCGGCCGGCCAAGGTGACGGTGGAGCCGTCGACCTCCGCTCCGTCGACGAGGCGCGGGACCACGTGCAGGAAGTTGTGTGCCATCACCTCGGTCTGGAAGCCGATCAGCGACGATCCGAGCAACCCGCGCACGACCTGCTCGCGCCACGGCAGTCGGAGGAACAGCTCGCGTGCCGGCCACGGTGTGTGGAGGAAGAAGCCGATCCGCAGATCGGGCAGGGCATCGCGCAGCATTCCGGGCACCAACTGGAGCTGGTAGTCGTGTACCCACACCGTGGCATCCGAATCGGCGATCTCGATCACCGAGTCGGCGAAGCGTCGATTGACCTTGACGTACGCGTCCCACCAGGTGCGGTGATACTCGGGCTCCGCGATCGCATCGTGATACAGCGGCCACAGCGTGCCGTTGCTGAAACCCTCGTAGTACAGCTGCACGTCGGCGCGGGTCAGTTCGACCGGGTGGAGTTCGATGTCGTCGTGTACGAACGGGTCAGGGGCCCGTCCGGCTGCGCCGCTCCAGCCGACCCAGGTGGCGTTGGGGCGGGTGGTCATGAAGGGGGCGAGTGCCGAGACCAGACCACCCGGGCTGGTGACCCAGCGCTGGCCGTCGCGATCGGAGACGTTGCGAACGGGCAGCCTGTTGGCCACGACGATCAGTTGGTGTCGGTCGGGCATCGGTGTCCTCCTCGTGATCGGCGGGTCAGGGTCACCTCTGCCATCAGTCTGGCGCAGCCCGAGGGCATTCGGCATGGTTTCGCTGCGGGACCTCGCAGTCGCGCTTCGCGCTCATTCGCGCCCCAGCGGCGTGCAGACCGACTCATTCGGGCGTCACGTAGGCGGCGGTCAGTCCGCCGTCGACCAGCAGGTTGGCGCCCGTCACGTAGCTCGACTCGTCGCTGGCCAGGAACAGTGCAGCATTGGCCATCTCGGCGGCCTGGCCGAATCGGCCCATCGGTACATGCACCAGCCGGCGATGTCGTTTCTCGTCCGTGTCGAGAAACGACATCAGCATCTCGGTCTGCAGCGGGCCGGGGGAGAGCGCATTGACCCGGATGCCCTCGCGGGCGTGGACGACAGCGAGTTCGCGGGTGAGCGACAACACGGCGCCCTTCGACGCCGTGTAGGCGATCTGTGGCGTCGCCGCGCCGACGGACGCCACGAACGAAGCGGTGTTGATGATCGAACCGCCCCCTGCCCGCCGCAACGCAGGGATACCGTGTCGGCAGCAGTGGATGACACCTTTGACGTTGATCGCCAGCGTGCGGTCGATCACCTCGTCGGTGGTCGACACCGCATCGTCGTCGCCCGCAAGCATGACGCCCGCATTGTTGAAGAGTATGTCGACACGTCCGAACAGGGTTTCGGCCGTTGCGAACAGAGCGGCGACGGACGTCGCTGTCGGTCACGTCGACGGTGACGCTGATCATCTGTCCGCCGGCGTCCTGCACGAGTCGTGCGGTCTCCGCGTTGGCGCCCTCGGTGAGGTCGGCGCCGACGATCGCTGCGCCCTCCTCTGCGAACCGCAGCGCAGTTGCGCGGCCGATGCCGCTCGCTGTGCCGGTGATGACGGCGATCTTGCCTTCCAGTCGCATGGGTACTCGATTCTCGTCAGCTTCGTTCGAATCCTGCGGGGCGGTTCCCAGGCGTCGGAGCAGGAGGGGCGGCGCCGATCGTGACGTTCGAGCCCAGCGGGTCGAGGCTGATCGTGGTGGGTCGACGCCATGAGCGATGACGCTACCCCCTGTCCCCGACCGGACTTCACCGTTCGATGTGGCGGCTGGATCGCGGCGCGGGTGAGTACAGTCGAGATCATCATGCACAGAGCGCTCGGCGAGGTGGTGGCCAGCCCGGAGGTGGCAGTGGATCAGGTGTGCCGGCCGGTCGCCGACCACGGAACGACATCGTCGTTGTCGGTCGGGCGCTCGCCTGGGCAGGATGGTTGGATGCATTCGTCACGATTCAGACAGGAGGCCTCGTGATGCCGCACTTCGGTCGCATCATGTCGGCGATGGTCACCCCGTTCGATGCAGCCGGCGCCGTCGACTACGACGTCGCTCAGCGCCTCGCCCGCCACCTCGTCGCGGAGGGCAACGACGGCTTGGTGGTGTGTGGCACCACCGGTGAGTCGCCGACGTTGAGCGACGACGAGAAACTGGGCATGTTCGCGGCTGTGATCGAGGCGGTCGACGTGCCCGTCATCGCCGGAACCGTCGGCTACAACACCGCACACTCGATCGATCTCAGCCAACAGGCCGCCAAGCTCGGTGTCCACGGCATCTTGTCGCTCTGCCCGTTCTACAGCCGTCCCTCGCAGGCGGGCATCGAGGCGCATTTCCGCGCGATCGCCGATGCATGCGACCTGCCGCAGCTGATCTACGACATCCCGATCCGAACCGGTCGCAAGGTCGTCGACGGAGGTGCTCGTCCGGCTCGCCCGTGACGTGCCCAACATCGTGGGCGTCAAGGACGCTGCGGCGAGCCCGGCCGAGACCGCCAGGCTGATCGCAGCGACGCCCGACGATTTCGAGCTGTACTCGGGCGACGATGCGCTCACGCTGCCGTTCCTGTCGGTCGGCGCAGTCGGAGTGATCGGTGTGGCGACGCACTGGACGGCACCCGACCACATCGCCATGTTCGACGCCTGGACGGCCGGCGACATCGTCGGCGCCCAGCGGGCGAACCGGCGGATGCTCGAGAGCTTCACGTTCGAAACCGGCGACCTCGCCCCCAATCCGATCCCAACAAAGGCCATGATGCGCACACTTGGATTTCCCGTCGGTGAATGCCGACTTCCCCTCGGCCCCGCTCCGGAGGGCCTCGACGATCGGGCCCGACAGGTCTACGCGAACCTGGTGAACGCACGTGGCTGAGCGCGCCGGCACCGCCAGTCCGGATCGTCTTCCTCGGAGGTCTCGGCGAGATCGGTCGCAACTGCATGGCGATCGAACAGGGGAAGGGTGACGACCGTACGATCATGCTGATCGACTGCGGGTTGATGTTCCCCGATGCCGACATGCACGGCATCGACCTCGTGCTGCCCGACTTCTCGTACCTGCGTGACAACGCCGCTCAGATCGCCGGTCTGGTCGCCACACACGGTCACGAAGACCACGTCGGCGGGATCCAGTTCCTGCTGCGCGACCATGACGGCATCGGCCATCTCCGTGACGAGCCGCTCCCGATCTACGGCGCGGCGCTGACCTTGGGGTTGGCACGCAACCGGATCGAGGAGGCAGGACTGCTGGGCCGATGCGACATGCGCATCGTGAAAGACAACGAGACGGTCAAGATCGGCCCATTCGACGTCGAGTTCATCCCGGTCACACACTCGGTTCCTCACGCCCATGCCATCGCCGTGCACACGTCGCAGGGCATCATCTTGCATTCGGGCGACTGGAAGCTCGACCTCACCCCGGTCGACCGGCGGCGGACCGACCTCGGTCGTCTCGGGCAGCTCACAGCAGGTGACGGTGTGCGTTTGTTGATGGGCGACTCGACCAACGCCGAGGAGCCTGGCTACGCGCCCAGCGAGACCAACGTCGGTTCGGTGTTGCAGGCGTTGTTCGTGCAACACCGGGGGCGTCGCATCATCACCGCCAGCTTCGCCAGCCATCTCCATCGCATCCAACAGATCGCCGACGCTGCCATCGCCGACGGTCGCAAGGTGGCCACGCTCGGGCTGAGCATGAAGAAGAACGTGCGACTCGGTCGAGATCTCGGCGTGATCAGTATCCCGGAGTCGTCGTTGATCAACATCGAGGACATCGGCGACTATCAACCGGGAGAGATCTGCGTGATCTCGACGGGCTCTCAGGGAGAGCCGATGTCGGCCTTGTCGCTGCTGGCGCGAGGTGAGAACCGATTCGTGAAGCTCGGCGAACACGACACGGTGATCCTCTCCAGCCATGCGATCCCCGGGAACGAGAGCGCGGTCAACAAGGTCATCGACGGGTTGCTCAGGCGCGGTGCCGAGGTGATCCATTCGGGCGTGGTCGACGTGCACGCGACCGGACACGCGCAGGCCGATGAGATCAAGACCTACCTGTCGCTGGTCAAGCCGGAATGGTACGTGCCGATCCACGGTGAGTATCGCCACATGGTGGCCAACGCCCGGCTGGGCGAGCTGATGGACGTTCCCCACGATCGCGTCCTGCTGTGTGAGGACGGTGATGTGATCGAGTTGAGCGACGAGGGGCTCGAGCACGCCGGACGCGTGCCATCGGGCTACGTCTACGTCGACGGCATCGTCGGTGACGTCGGTCAGGGCGTCATCCGCGACCGGCGCATGCTCGGCGAGGAAGGGGTGGTCGTCATCGTGGTCACGGTCGACATCCAGACGGGCAAGGTGCTCACCGGCCCCGACATCATCACCCGTGGTTGGGTCTACGCGCCCGAAGCAGAGGATCTGCTCGACGAGGCGTGCGACCGGATCTCGCAAGTGCTCGAGCAGTCGTTGCAGAACGGTGAGCGCGACGTCGAAGCGCTCGAACGCGATGTGCGTCGGACTGCGGGCAAGTTCGTCAGCGAACGCACTCGACGACGGCCCATGATCGTGCCCGTCGTCATGGAGACGTGAGGCGGCGCACGTTCGCAGTCGTCGGTCTGTTGTTCGCCGCCTCGTGTGGCGGTGGCGGTGGCAACACCACGCCGGCGCCGATCGTCGAACGGATCGATGATGCGATCGCAGCCGTCGAGGAGCACTACGGCACGCCGCAACAGTACTTCGAGATCAGCGCGACCTTGATGGAGGTGAGCGTGATCGTGGCGGTCGACGAGGCCACGGCCGCCGAGCAGGGCCGGTTCACCGTCGACGGTGGCCTGACCGTGCCAGAGCCCGTGGGGCCGGCGAGCGGGGCGACGTTCGGCGCCGACGCCGTGACTTTCGACGCCGACGGGATCTTCGATCAGCTGCGGAGCGAGCTGGATGATCCGGCGATCATCGACTTCGCGATCCAGGGAACTCCGAGCGGCGAAGTGCTGTACGACGCCGTCGTCGCCAGCGACTCGGGTGGCGTCCTGCTCGTGCGGCTCGGTCCGACGGGCCAGATCCTGGGCGTCCAGGCCCAATAGCGTGGTGTGCGACCTGGCCGCCGAGCGCCCGATCGAGGCGGGCGAACCGGCGGGCACGGCCATGTTCCATCTCCGGGTCGTGTCGTTGGTACCGTGGATCGAGCCATGAACACCTGGGGTGCCTCCAAGAAGCCGCGCGGCTCGACATCGTCCCGTGCCGGAAAGTCGACGTCCGGCAGCAGCCGTTCGTCGTCCGCCTCGCGCCCGAGAGGCGGTGTCAGCGATGCCGCGCCCGCCGGTGCTCGGGTCAATCGTCGGTCGACGTCCGGTTCGAGCGCGGGCCGGCGGGATCGGGCACAGGCCGATCTGCGCCAGGCGGTGGAAGGGCGCGAGCACGAGTTCGTCGGCCTGTTCCTGATCGGTCTCGGAACCCTGCTGGGTCTGGCGATCTACGTCGACCTGGCCGGCCCGCTCGGCCGCGGCGTCGAGGCGTTCGTCGGTTGGTTCTTCGGTCTCGGCCGGTTCGTCCTGCCGGTCGTCCTGGTCGCCTCGGGGGTGGCGCTGGTCAAGAAGGGGCAGTCGTCGAGCCCGACTCGCCTGGTGATCGGCTGGGGTCTGGTCGGCCTGGCCCTGCTCGGTATGTTCCACATCGTCCGCGAGCCCGACTCGCTGACCGATCTCGATGCAGGTCGGGGACGGCGGGGGCTGGATCGGGGCGGGCGTCGCTGGTCCGCTGCGGGCGCTGGTGGCCTCCGCCGGCGCGGTGGTCATCCTGATCGCCTTGTTCCTGGGCGGCATGCTGCTCATCACGAGCACGTCGTTGCGAACGATGGCATCCAACACCGGTCGCGGGGTCGGTTCGGTCGCCCGCCCGCTCGGCCGTGGGGCGAAGCGAGCCATCTCCAATCTGTCGACCCTCAACAGCGAACGTGGTGCCGGACGGAGACGACGCGAATCGCCACGCCGGAGCGCCCGACGTGTACGGAGAACCCGCCGCGCCGGCGCTCTACGACGGCGCCGAGGAAGACGATGCGATCTTCGCTCGCACCTGCCGCGCCGAAGGCGTCTGCGAAACGTCGCAGGAAGTCGTCGGCCCACCAGCCGGCACTGCCGATCGACGGTCAACAGGTCGGGGAGTGGGTGCTGCCGCCTCTCAGCCACCTCAAGCAGGCGGGCGAGCAGGCCGTGAACATGGCCGAGATCGAGCGTCGAGGTCAGACACTCCAGGAGTCGCTGTCGCAGCACAGCGTCGAAACCGAGCTGATCGGTATGACCGTCGGTCCGACCGTCACCCGCTACGAGCTCGAACTGGGCCCTGGCGTCAAGGTCGCGCGCATCACCAGCCTCCAAAAGGACATCGCCTATGCCATGGCGGCGACCGATGTGCGAATTCTTGCTCCGATCCCCGGGCGTTCGGCGATCGGTGTCGAGGTTCCCAACCATCAGCGTCAACTGGTGGCGCTCGGCGACTTGATGGTGTCACCCGAGGCGAGCGAGGCAACCCATCCGCTCGAGGTCGCGATCGGCAAGGACATCGCCGGCAAGTCGGTGTTCCTCGACCTCTCCACGACCCCTCACCTGCTGATCGCAGGGGCGACGGGGGCCGGCAAGTCGAGCGGCATCAACTGCATCCTCACGTCGTTGCTGATGCGAACCACGCCCGATCAGGTGCGGCTCATCCTGATCGACCCGAAGCAGGTCGAAATGGGGCAGTACCAGCGCCTGCCTCACCTCTTGACGCAGCCGGTCACCAATCCGAAGAAGGCAGCGAATGCACTCGGTTGGGCGGTCAAGGAGATGGAACGCCGCTACGACGTGCTCAGCGAGGTCGGCTTCCGTGACATCACCGGCTACAACGCGGCGTTCGAGCGCGGTGAGGTCGAGCCGCCGCCGGGCGTCGATCCCGAGGACTCGCCGTACGAGCACATGCCCTACATCGTGGTGGTCGTCGACGAGCTCAACGACCTGATGATGGTGGCCGCGCGCGACGTCGAGGAGTCGATCACCCGAATCGCACAGAAGGCACGCGCCGTCGGGATCCATCTGATCATCGCCACGCAACGTCCGTCGGTGAACGTGATCACCGGTGTGATCAAGGCCAACGTGCCGGCCCGCATGGCGTTCGCCGTGTCGTCGCTCACCGACTCACGGGTCATTCTCGACCAGCCGGGCGCGGAGAAGCTGGTCGGCAAGGGCGACATGTTGTTGCTCCCGGGCAACTCGTCGATCCCGAACCGGATTCAAGGTTCGTTCGTCAGCGAGGACGAGGTCCGCAAGGTCGTCGCGCATTGGCGCCAGCAGGCGCCCGAGCCGGTGTACTCCACGAATGTCGAAGGCGATGACGACGCCGGCGGCGCCTCGGCGGGTGGCATGCAGCAGATGTCGCTCGGTGGTGCGTTCGACGTCACATCCGACGCGAACGCATTCTCGGCGGGCGACGACGACGAGGACAACGTGATGATGCGCCAGGCGATGGAGCTGGTCGTGCGCAGCCAACTCGGATCGACGTCGATGCTGCAGCGCAAGCTCAAGGTCGGTTTCGCCCGTGCGGGCCGCATCATGGATCTGCTGGAACAGCGTGGTGTGGTCGGTCCGAGCGAGGGCTCGAAGGCTCGCGAGGTCTTGATGACCGTCGAGGAGTTCGAGTTGCTCCAGAACAACGGTCAGCTCTGAACTCTGTCGTTCGCAGTCGGTCGCGGTCGTGAACCGTCGGGTCGGCCTGCGGTTCTGGCTCGCGCCTACTGCACTTCCCAGGAGTTGATCGCGTAGGCGCCGTTCTGGTTGACCTGCACGACGGCGGTCGATTTCGTGGGCCCATCGCTCAGGGTCGACACGATCCGGAACTTTCGTTGAACGACGCTCTCGAGGAACCCGATCGGGACGGTCGACGGGCCGGCCGCGCGGCCGTCGCTGATGGTGAACTGGGCAGCGAGAACCCCTCCGGCGATCTTCACATCGAAGCCGCGCGGGTTGTTCACGAGCAGGTGACCCTGCGGGATCGCCACGTAGCCGGGGATCGCAACCGTCGTGGCTGCGGTCGCAGGCAGGTTGAACTCGATGATGGCGGTCGGGTCATACGGGCTGACCACCGGCGGCGGCACGACCGGAGGATCGGACAGCGTGAGCGCCGGGATCACGAGGTTCGTGCTCGGCGGCGATGCCGTGGACGCGCCCACCGCATTGGTGGCCGTGACGCCGAACGTATAGGACGTGATCGGATCGAGCCCACCGATGTCACACTGCAGCGTCGGAACCGCTGCGGTGCTGGCGTCGATCACGCAGGACGCGCCACCGGGCGTGGCGGTCACCGTATAGGACGTGATCGGTGCGCCTCCGTTGGCGGGTGCCGTCCATGAGATCCGAGCGGCGCGCCGGTACGGCACCGCGGTGGGCTTGACCGGTTGGGCGGGTTTGGTCAGCGAGGTCGCGCCGCCGGGCGTCACGGCAGCGGATGGACTCGAAGTGATCGAGTCGCCGACCGAGTTGCGGGCGATCACCGTGAACGTCGTGGCGACGTTGGCCAAGCCGGTGAAGGCGCAGCTGGTCACGCCGGACGTCGTGCACGTCTGGCCCGTCGATGCGGTGACGACGTAGTTCGTGATCGGTGCGCCGCCGTTGAACGGGGCGGTCCAGTTGACGACCGCGGCGCCGACGAATCGACTCGCGACCACGGCGGTCGGCGCACCTGGCCTGACGGGTTTCGGGGTGAAGACCGACGGCACGTAGTCCTGGGTGGTTGCCAATGCCGGTGTCGGCCCGCCGACGTACGAGGCGGGCACCTCGACCAGACCGGCTGCCACCAGATCCGTGCCGGTGACACCGTCGGCCGCGAGCTCGCCGTTGACGCTCATGATCGACACGTCGGCCGACGGCGCCGCGCCGATGTCACCGTCCGCGACGTAGCGCGTGTTGAACAGCACCGAGATCGGGTTGCCGTTGCTGTTGTCGACGACCACGCGGCCGCGGTCGCCGAGGATCCAGGTCGCGCCGAGGCCATTCATGTTGTGGGTGCCCGGGGGGTTCTGAACGTAGAAGATCGCCTCTTGGTCGCTGGTGCATCCTGGGTGCGCGCCGAGGCCGACGACCACGGAGGCGCCTCCGACGATGCGTACCTCGTTCTGGAAGTAGTAGATGCCTGATGCGAAGTACGTCGGGCCGTTCAGCACCAGGGGGTCGAGGTAGGTGCCGGGGAAGTACACCCTGCAGGTCGGGAAGCCCGCCGGCATCGTCGAGCCGCTCGCGGCGCGCCGGTTGAGCCCGTGTGTCGCCAGGTCGGGAAGCCAGATCTTGTTGGTCGCCGACGTCTTCGTGGTCGCCGACCACCATTGTCGTGTGGCGGCCGGGTCGGCTGCGACGTAGGACTTGCCGCTGAGTGACGCTGGTGGCGTCGCAGCGGCGCGGGTGGCGGTCAGGCCGTAGCGCAACTCGGTTGCCGCCTGGGCGGTTTGATGATCGATGAAGTAGCAGCGGGTCGTGACACCGATGTTGCTCGCCGTCGTCGGCGCGAGCGTGATCGGGGTCGATGGGCCGCCGGCTCCGCACGCCTCGTACAATTTGACCGGGTCGGCCAGCGACACACGCAAGCCGGCTTTGACAGCCTCGATGCGCTTGGACTTCTCGCTCAGCACGGTGTTGGCCCGCATCACGCTCATCGAGTACTTCATCATCGGAAGCACGACCAGCGACGCGATGAGTATCAGCGCGAGTACGAGGATCAGGGCCGAGCCGCGATCGCGGTCGGGCATCGCGGTGGTCGTGTTGTCGGTGGTGCTGATCATCGCGTCACCGACAGGGTGCACGAGACGGCCTCGTTCGCTGCCACACGGACGCGGACACCCTTCCAGGCCCCTCCATCGGGGATGTCGATCGGCGTGAAGGATCGAGACTGGTTGCCGGCTCGGCAGCTCCACGTCCCCGGCGTGTAGGCCTTCAGCTCCGAGTAGTTCTGCGGCAGGACGTCGACGGTGACGAACTGCCCGTTCGGCACGATGAAGTCGAACGTGCCGGTCGTGAACTGCTGGTTGGTGGTCACGATCGTGGGCTCGAGCGCGACCGGGTTGCCGGCGAAGTCCTTCACAGCGGCGTTCTGGTAGCTGAACGGATCCGGGGCCGGCGTGGTGCCGCCGATCTTGGTCTGCAGCGTCAGGGTGCCGCCGCACTCGCCGAGCGCGACAGCCTCCATGGCCGTCCCGAACTGCGACCACTGGGGCAGCACGTACATGTCGGCGATCTCGGCGTTGGCGTAGGTCGTGCCGTTCCAACTCGCCGTGGTGCCGTTGTCGTTGCCGGCGATCAGTCGGGCCAGGATCACGTCGTTGCGGGTCGACGCCGTGATCGCGGGGTCGTACGCTTCGTAGGGCGGACTGTTGTAGATCTTGGTCGACCGGTACTCGTTCGAGTTGCCGCTGCTACGGGAACCCGTCCAGATCTCCCAATCGGGCCCGTTGTTGTAGGTCTTGGTGACTGCCCGGTACAGCGGATTCGTCGTGTTGGCGTTGTACTCGACGAGGCTCACGGGGGTACTGCCGGCGATGACGGTACGGCCGCCGTCGCTGCTGTCGGAGTTGACCGGGTTCTCGAACGTCGTGTACTCGGCAAGCGTGACCGACGTCCAGCCGGCGTCGTTGCGGCGATTGCTGGCGGCGCCGTTGAAGGTGGCGAGGTTGACCCAGTAGTAGGCCCCGTTCTTGGAGTCCTTCTTCTGGTACCGGGCCTCGTAGCCGATCGTGTCGCGGACGTAGCTGTACGAGCCGCGCTCCCACTGGGTGCGGTAGCCGGCGCCCGGATCGCTGACCCAGCTCGACGATTGAGTGATGCCCGAGCCGACGCCGACACCGATCATGCGGACGCTGCGGCGGAACTGGTTGGAGATGTAGTCCGCCCGGCGAAACGCCACCTGGCTGTACGACGAGCCGGTCGAGGTCGCCCATGGAGCGCCCGGCGCCGGGGGCTCGGCCGGGATGATCCCCGGGGTCGTCTTGTGGACGAGCCGGTCGAACGTCGGCACGCCGTCGGTGAAGAACACGACGGTCTCGGGGATCGTCTCGGCGGTCGTGCCGTCGGCCTGGTAGAAGGTGCGGAACAACGCCTCCTCCCAGTTCGTCCCACCGTTGGGGCTGCTCGACCAGCTGCCCTGGAGCGTGTTGATCGCAGCGAGCAGAGTGTTGACGTCGGCCTGGTTGGTCATGTCGAAGTAGTGGCTCCAATCGGCGCTACCCAGGACGTGGCTGTAGGTGTGGAAGCCCACCACTTGGATCTGGACCGGCGTGCCGGCGAGCGCTTCGACGAATTTCTTCACACCGGCTTTGACACTGGTGATCGACGACCCGATCGAGTTGGACTCGTCGACGACGACGGTCATCGGTCCACCGCACCGGCTGCGGGCCTCGACGAATGAGGGTGCGCCCTGCACGCTGTTGGCGGCGATCTCTGTACGCACGGTGCCGCCGGCCGTGATGCTGATCTGGTTGATGCCGCCGCCGGCGCCGGCAGCATCGCCGCCACCGTTGATCGACACGATCACTCGGTTGGCGTCCTTGCGTTGCGACTCGCTGACCGGCTTGGGCGGGAGCGAGTCGCTGGTGTGCGTCAGGGGCGAGCGGTTCGCTGACGATGATCACCCAGTCGGGACGGGTGCACGGCAGCGGATCGACGGCCGCCCGGCAGGCAGCGCCGTTGGCGACACCCGGCACGAAGGGCTCGCCGGCCGGCGGTCCTGGCAGATCGCGCAACACGATGAACGACGAGCAGGTCCACGCGCCGCCCGACGAGGAGCAGACGACCCGTGAGAGCTCATAGGTCGAACCGTCGCCGCTGAGTGCGAAGTGATAGGACACGTTGGTGGATGCGGTGGTGCCGGTGCCGGTGTCCGACGACCACGAGAGCAGCAACACGTTCGATCCGGCGCTGAGATCGATCCCGTCGCACACGGGTGACCCGCACGGCGTGACGTCCGGACTCGTGTCGACCGTGCTGGCTGACGAGAGGTCGGCGGGGATCCACATGCCGATCGTTTGCTCGCTGCGGGCGACGTTGAGGCGACCTTCGGTGTTGTCCGACTGGCGGATCGTGACGATGATGGCGCTCGAGAGCACTGTGATGATCATGCCGGGCACGACCTCGCGTCCAGCAACTCTGGCAGCGTCATCCTGCGTCGCGACGGCGGACCGGCGGCTCAGCGTGCTTGTTCAGACATCGGATTTCACCACTTGGATCTAGCGACGGACTTTGCCGTCGGGGTTGTGAGGAGATCGTCACGCGTTGGACGAGTAGGTCGGTTGGGCTGCCCCGGGCAGCCGGGCGTGCGGGTGGACCGACGGCCCAACTGCCCGTGCTCTTGCGTCGATGCCGGGGATGTAGTACTGGTGCGTGACTGAGGCGAACTCGCCGGCCAGCCTTCGATCTTACCGCTGCCTCCACGAACATCGTGTAGTCGCAGCGTTTGGGTGCGCGATTCACGCGGTCGGCGGCGTTCACCAGTGCGGTTTCCACCTGGCTGCCGATCGCGACGTCGCGGATGCCGACACGGTGGTCGACACGGCGTTCAGGATCGACACCACGACGACTGCGGTGAGGGTGATCGTGACATGATCTCGATCAGCGTGAACCCGCGATCGCGCGGTGCCGTTGCCCGCTGACGGGGCTTGTTGATGGGTGCGTGAAGGGGTCGGCGCATCGCCGCCTCGCTCGGTGACTCATGAGCTCCTGCTCTTTCGTCTCGTCTGTTGACTCAAACCGAACTGCGGATTTGATGCGTCGCCTCCGTCAGTCGCGAGATGTATCGGCTGGCCGCGGACAGAGTTGAGCGCGATTTCCGGAGCTTCGCAGCGGCGGAACGACTCGTCGGGCGCCGCCGCGTCCGTTCGAGTACAGAGCGCTGCCGAGGGCGTGGATCACGATCCCTGCCAGGCCGCCGACCAAGGTGCCGTTGATGCGGATGAACTGGAGGTCGCGACCGACCTGGAGTTCCATCTTCTGGGCGGTCACGTCGCCGTCCCAGCGTTCGACGGTGGTGGCGATCAGGTCGCTGACCTCGCTGCGATAGTGGTCGACGATGTAGCCGACCGATCGCTCGACCCACGTGTCGACCTTGCGTTGCAGCTCGGGTTCGATCACCAGGCGCTCGCCGAGTCGTTGCAGGCTGTCGGCGGCCCGCATCCTGAACTCGCTGCTGTGGTCGCTCGAGGCGTCGATCAGACCCTGTTTGGCGCCCATCCAGAGTGACTCGATCCAGGCCCGGAACTCGGGATGGTCGAGCAGTTCGTCCTTGAGTTCTTCACCCTTGGCGAGCAGTTCGGGATCGGTCTTGAGTCGGTCGGCGAAGGCGAGTACGCGGGTGTCGACCGAGTGTCGGATCTCGTGGTGGGGGTCGCCGCCGACGTCGGTGAGGAAACTGCCGACGGCGGTGTAGATCTTGTCGAAGATGCGGTCGTCGATCGGCTCGGGCACCCACCACGGCGACTCCTCGTCGAGCCGCTTGCGGAACGTGAGCCGATTGTCGTCGAGGAACCCGCCGAGCCCGATCAACACGGCGTCGAGCAGGCGCTGATGATGCCCGCCGTCGACCGACAGGTCGATCGCCTTGCCGACCAGTGGAGCCGCCGGCGTCGAGAGGATCCGGTTGCGCACCACCCGTTCGAGGCCGTGCTGGACCTCCTTGTCGTCGAGTACCTCGAGCGTCCCGCGCAGGGCGTCGCCGAGTGCTTCGCTGGCGCGTCGAGCGTTGACGGGCTGGGCCAGCCAGATGCCGAGTCGATGGCCGACCCCGGCATGCGCGAGCCGTTCGCTGAGCACCTCGTGGGTGAGGAAGTTGCTCTCGACGAAGTCGCCCAGGCTGCGACCGATCTGGTCCTTGCGTTTGGGGATGATCGCGGTGTGCGGGATCGGCAGTCCCATCGGGTGGCGGAACAGGGCCGTCACCGCGAACCAGTCGGCCAGGGCACCGACCATCGCCGCTTCGGAAAACGCTCGGACGTACCCGACCCATCCGCCGCCGCCGTCGATCTTCGTGACCACGTACACGACTGCGGCCGCCAACAGGAGCCCGGCCGCGACCGCCTTCATCTTGCGCAGCCCGCGTTGGCGTTCGAGGTCGAGCGGCGTGGTCTCCATCAGCCCGGACCATAGCCCTGCGTTCGGTGCGATCTACCGTGCCGACATGACTCGTCTACGTTCACTCACCCGTGCCGAACTCGCCGAGACAAGCCGAGCTGTGGGACAGCATCGTCGACAGCCGCGGCGGAGGGGTCGACCTGTTCAACCGAGCAGGGTGGTCTCGTCGGGCCGTTCAACGCCTTCGTCCACTCGCCCAAGATCGGCAAGCGGTTGTCGTCGCTCGGCGGGCTGCTGCGCTTCCGGACCTCGATCGAACGGCGCCTGAGTGAGGTGGCGATCTGCACGGTGGGTGCCCATTGGCAATCCGAGTTCGAGTTCTGGGCGCACGCTCCGATGGCGATCGAGTACGGCGTGTCACCGGACGTGATCGAAGCCCTGCGAAACGACCGGCCCCCCGAGTTCGCACGTCGACGAGCGGATCGTGCACGCCGTCACGTCACAGTTGCTGACCGACCGGCGGGTCGACGACACCACGTTCGCCGAGGGGCGGGTGCTGCTGGGTGAGACCGGCATGGTCGAGTTGGCGACGCTGGTCGGCTACTACTGCTTGATCTCGATGGTGCTGAACCTCTTCGAGGTCCCCCTGCCGGGTGACGCCCCAGCCTGGCCGAGTGACGACCGCGGCGTCCCGTCGACGTGGCACGTCTCGACGATTGTCTCGGCGTCGCCAACGACCGCTCGACTGCCGCACCTGTCGGCGACCGCGTCGCGCTTCGAGCTGGATCAGGCGGTCGAATCCTCCGCTCATATCGCCCGCGAGCACGTCTCGCCTAGATGTCGGGACGCGTCCCGAACTCGGGGCGTTCGGTGCGGGTGCGCTTGAGCTCCCAGAAGCCGTCCATCGTGGTGAACGTCTCCATGGCGTCCCACACGCGCAGCGACTGTTCGGTGTCGGGGACCTTGGTGATCACCGGCCCGAAGATGCCGCGCTTGGTGCCGTCGGGGCATCGGAAGGCGATGATCGGCGTGCCGACGTCATTGCCGACCAGCTCGAGCCCGGCGTTCATGCGGGTGCGGATCTCGGCGTCCCACTGCTCGTCGTCCGCCGCGTCGGCGAACTTGCGATCGAGACCGATGTGCTCGAGCAGGTCGGCGAGGGGCGTGTCCTTGTCGCGGTCGTGGTGGAATCGCGTGCCGCACTGCCAGTACCAGTCGAACACGGCTGCTTCGCCGAGCTCGGCCCGGATCGCCTCCATCACGCGCAACATCCGGTGGCCGACCATCGTGCCGTTGTAGTAGTCGGTGTCCGGCGTCGGCTCGTTCTTGAACAGCAGGCTGATCGGTTGCCAGATCAGGTTCAGATCACGCTGTGGTGCCACCTCGTCGACGACCCAACGGGCCGTCACCCAGCACCATGGTCAAACGGGGTCGACCCAGAACTCGACGTCGGTGGTCATGCCGGATTCTGACACGTTGCGCGCGCGAAATGTGCGGCCCGGTGACCGGAATCCCCGCAGATAGCCTGGGACGGTCATGTCGCAGCGCTTCTACATCGAGACCCTCGGCTGCCCGAAGAACCAGGTCGATTCCGACAAGCTGATCGGGACCCTGCTGGCCGACGGGATGCAGTCGACCGACGACATCGGGGCGGCGGATCTCGTGGTCGTGAACACGTGCGCGTTCATCGACGAGGCTCGCAAGGAGTCGATCGACACGATCCTCGCGATCGACGAGCGGCGAACCGACGGGTCGCGTCTGGTCGTCACCGGTTGCATGGCCGAGCGCTACGGGGCAGAACTGGCCGAAGCGCTCCCCGAAGTCGATCAGGTCGCCGGGTTCGGTGTGCCGGTGCATCAACGGGTCACCGCGCCGGTTGCGACTGGCAAGAAGCTGATCCCGGTCTCGTCGGCACCGCTGCCCGAACTCGATCTGCTCAACCTGCCGCGGCCGAAGTCGACCTCGCCATGGGCCTACGTCAAGATCGCCGAGGGGTGCGACCGCGCCTGCGGGTTCTGTGCGATTCCCAGCTTCCGGGGTCCGCAGCGCAGTCGCGACATCGGCCAGATCCTCACCGAGGTCGACGAGCTCGAGGCGCGCGAGATCGTGCTCGTCGCACAGGATCTGGCCTCGTACGGCAAGGACCGCCCGAGCGAGCTCGGTGCCGGTTCGATCGTGCCGCTGGTGCAGGCCGTCGCCGAGCGTGCCGACTGGGTCCGATTGTTGTACCTCTACCCGAGCGATCTCACCGACGAGCTGATCGATGCGATGTGCGTGACGGGCGTTCCCTATTTCGACCTGTCGCTCCAGCACGTCAGCAAGCCACTGCTGCGCCGGATGCGCCGATGGGGCGATGGCGACCGGTTCCTCCGGCGTATCGCACGACATCAGGGACCGCGAGCCCGACGCCGCATTCAGGTCGAACTTCATCGTCGGCTATCCCGGGCGAGACCGAGGCCGATCACGACCAGCTGCTCGGATTCGTCGAGGCAGCCCAGCTCGACTGGTGCGGGTTCTTCGCGTACTCGCCCGAGGAGGGCACGTACGCCTACACCCTCGATCGGGCGGTCCCTGCGTCGCTGATGCACGAACGGTTGGCCGAACTCCGCGAGCTGCAGGACGAGATCACCGCCGGCCGTGGCGACGACATGATCGGTCGCAGCGTGAACGTGCTGGTCGACGAGCCGGGCATCGCCCGCAGCGTGCGCGAAGCCCCGGAGATCGACGGGGTGGTGCACGTGGGGCATGATCTTGTGGTGGGTGAGTTCGCGACAGGTCGACATCATCGATGCGTTCGGGCCTGATCTGATCGCCTCGGGTGGTTCGATCCACGAGGTCGACGACGGAGCCGACGACTGATGCCCGTCGATCCGAACGCACTCGCGACCTGGGCGAACGCGATCACAGCGGGGCGCCTGCTGCTGTCGCCGGTCATGTTCCTCGTGATCCCCGATGACAACCGAGGGTCGTGGCTCGCGTTCCGGACTGTGGTTCGTGCTGTGCGTCAGCGACGGCATCGACGGCTACCTCGCCCGTCGTCACGGTACGACGGCATCGGGTGCGTTTCTCGATCCTCTCGCCGACAAGGTGTTGGTGCTCGGGGCGATGTTCACCCTGGTCGCCCGGGACGTGTTCTGGATGCTGCCGGTCGCGTTGATCGCCGGTCGCGAGTTCGTGATCAGCGTGTACCGCACGTTCGTCGCCTCGAAGGGCGTCAGCATCCCGGCCAGCCAGATGGCGAAGTGGAAGACCGTCTTCCAGCAGCTCGCCGTCGGCTTCGCCCTGTGGCCCTGGTTCGCCGTCGACGGCAAATGGATCTGGGTGACGTTGCTGTGGATCGCGGTCGCCCTGTCGCTGATCAGCGGCGCCCAGTACCTCTGGTACTCGCGGGTGACCGAGAAGGCGCTCGCCCAGTCGAGCGCGGTCGTAGGCGTGCGCTGCGACGTTCTCGCCGTCGGCACCGAGCTGCTGCTCGGGCAGATCATCGACAGCAACTCGGCGTGGATGGGTGAGCAGCTGGCCGCCCACGGCATCGATTCGCTGGTGCAGGTGAAGGTCGGCGACAACGTCGGGCGCATCACGGCGATGCTGCGCCGAATGCTCGACGACTCCGACGCCGTCATCGTTTGTGGTGGCCTGGGGCCGACCCACGACGACCTCACTCGGGACGCGATCGCTGCGGTGATGGGTGTCGATCTGGTGCTCGACGAGGCGGTCGCCGACGTGATCCGTGAGATGTTCGCCAGCCGTGGACGTCACATGCCGGACAACAACCTGCGTCAGGCGCTGGTGCCGGTCGGAGCGACCGTCATCGCCCAGACCAGAGGCACGGCGCCCGGCCTGATCTGTCCGATCACCGTCGGATGGTGTCGACAAGGTGGTGTTCGCCGTGCCCGGCGTTCCCCACGAGATGTTCGACATGTTCGAGCGCGCGCGTCTTGCCCGAGCTCAAGCGACGCTCCGGCGATCCGTCGGTGATCGCCAGCCGCACGCTGCTTACGTGGGGTGAGAGCGAAAGCGGTCTCAACGAGCGACTCGACGACATCATCGGCGAACTCGAACTGGCCGGCAGCCCGACGCTGGCATTCCTCGCCAGCGGGTGGAACGGTCTCAAGGTTCGGCTCACGGCCAAGGCTGCAACCCTCGACGCCTGCCGGCAACTGCTCGACGTCTGGGACCAGCGGCTTCGTGAGCGGCTCGGGGAGCTCGTGTTCGGTGCGGACGACGAATCGATGGAGTCCGTCGTACTCGACCTGCTGCGGAGCAAGGGTTGGTCGCTCGGGTTGGCCGAGTCGGTGACCGGCGGATTGGTCGGAGCCCGCCTGACGGGCGTGCCCGGCTCGAGCACGGTGTTTCGTGGATCGATCGTGTCGTACGCGACCGAGGTGAAGCAGCAGTTGCTGGGCGTGAGCGAAGGTCCGGTCGTCAGCGAGACGGCAGCGCTCGAGATGGCGCACGGTGCCCGGCGAGTGCTGGATGCCGACGTCGGGCTCGCCCTCACCGGCGTCGCCGGTCCGGCCGAACAGGACGGCCTGCCGGTGGGCACGTTGTGCCTCGGTCTCGTGTGGCCCGAGGGCGAGGTGACGCGAACGTTCGGCTTCCGGGTCATCGTGAGCAGATGCGCCAGTTCTCGGTCATCTCATCGCTCGACCTGCTGCGTCGCACACTGGGGTGAAGCAACCCGGACACGGCCCGCCGGTACCGTTCACGATGTGAGCGACCCCTTCGGACCTGCGGCTGGAGTGCCTCCCCAGCCAGGGCCTCCGCCACGCCCCGAGTTCCTCCAACCGAAGTACCTGATCGGGCTCGGTATCGGCGCCCTGCTCGTGCTCGTCGCAGGTATCGCTGTGGCTACTCGCGGGGGCGGTGAATCGACACACCGTCCACCCACCACCGCAGCCACGCTGGCGACCACCTCCACCAGGGTGCTGCCACGACGCCGGTGCCGTTACCGTCGACGACCACCAGCACCACCAGCACGACCAGCACGACCACGACCTCCACCACGACGACCACGACGCTGCCCCCGGTACCCGCCGTGGCGAACGCCGGTGCCGACCTCGCCGTCGACGCCGCCAGCGAGGTGCGGCTGACCGCCCTCGATCTCAGCGAGGCGAACCAGTCGGTCGTGTGGCGCCAGGTCAGTGGCCCCGATGTCACCGCTGGGCGCGGCAGGCTGCTCGGGCGCTCGGTGACGTTCCCGGCGCCGACACAACCGGTCGCTTTGCGCTTCGAACTGTCCGTCACCGGCCGCGGTGGCGACGTGGCGACGGACGACTCTACGAGTCGACGTGTTCGAGCAAGCCGGCCGAGCGTTGTTCGTCGACGGCGTCGACGGTTCGAACGACGGCGATGGTTCGAGGGCCGAGCCGTTTCGCGACCTGTCGGTTGCACTGGAGACGGCCGAGGCCCGCGCCAACGGCACCGATGTCTACCTCCGAGCCGTCGATGGTGCCTACACGGTCGACGCCACTGTCACGAAAGGTTCCAGTGTCTACGGCGGCTACGACGCCGACTGGGTCCGCTCCGGCGCTCGGCGAACCCTGATCGGCGGGCGGCTCGAGTTCACCGGCCGTCGCTCGATCGTCATCTCCTCCATCGATCTGCGAGGGTTCGACGACACCGACGGGCCTGCGCTCGGAGTGTCGCGGGCCGACTCGGTGCGAATCGTCGACTCGGTCGTACGGGCGGGGAACACGTCGGTGGGCACGAGCATCGCGGTCGCCATCGAGGACGCTGGGTCGGTCGAGATCATCGCCACCGAGATCTACGGCGGGCAGGCGGGCTCGGGCGTGGACGGCGCGCCGGTGGCGACCCCTGACCCCCCGCTCGTGACGGCGCCCCCGGTAGCGATGCGATCGGCTCGGTCGGTGGTGCCGCGCAGGCGGGTGCCCCCGGCTCGCAGGGGGGTGACGGCGGCGAGGGGCTCGTCGCCGGCGACGACGGCGGTAACGGCGCACCCGGTGGTGCGTCCGGTGAGAACGGATCGCCGGGTGGTGGTGGTGCAGGTGGAGCCCCGGGTGCCGCCGGTGCCGGCGGGCTCGGCATCGAAGACGATGGATTGCCGGGGCTCCGGGTCGGCCGGGAGGCGAAGGACTGCCGGGTGAAGCCGGCGGTGGTGGTGGTGGTGGCGGCGGGCTGCTCTTGCACGACGGTGGCGGTGGTGGTGGCGGTGGCGCCGCCGGCCAGGGCGGTTCGGGCGGTGCGGGCGGAGCCGGTGGTACGCCTCCGTCGCTCTTGCGGTGATCGATGTTGAGCGCCTCGAAGGACGCGGTTCGATCGTCGAGGCCGGTGGCGGTGGCGCCGGCGGCGCTGGTGGGGCCCCGCTCGCCGGCTCGTCCGGCGGTGGCGGTGGCGCGGGAGCGCCGGGTGTCTCGTCGTTGCTCGACACTGCGGGTTCGGGCGGAAATGGCGGCGGCGGGGGTGCCGGCGGTCAGGGAGGCTGGGGTGGCGGTGGTGCGGGTGGCCCATCGATCGGCCTCCTCACACACAACCTCGGGAGGGCCGTCGTTGCCGATTCGACCGTTCGCGGTGGCCAGGGCGGTCAGGGCGGCAGCGGTGGCCAGAAGTCCTACGGAGGTGCGGCCGGCATGGACGGTGCGGCGGAGGATCGGGTCGCGGCGACCTCGAGAGCGATGTGGCGCCGCAATCGTCGGGCGGTGACTCGATCGGTTGGCGAGACGATGGTGACACCCGACGCGAGATCTCCGGTTCGACCATCACCGCCGGCACACCCGGGGCGCCCGGCGGCGAGGGCGGCCCGGCCGGTCGCGCGATCGACACTGCCTTCTGATCCCCACCTCGGGCGCGAACCCGAGGGGTATTCTGTGCGGGCCCCCGTAGCTCAGCTGGACAGAGCATCGGCCTTCTAATCCGAAGTGCGCAGGTTCGAATCCTGTCGGGGGCGCTGTAGCCTGGGAAGACTGTTTCCGGGGTCCCGGGCACTTGTCACGGTGAGAGGAATTGCGTGAACTTCAAGAAGGGCGAGACGGTCATCTATCCCCAGCACGGCGCTTGCGTCGTCAAGGGCACCAAGAAGATGGAGATGTTCGGCGAGAAGAAGGAATACCTCGTTCTCGAGACCGTCATCAGCGAGATGGTGCTGAAGGTGCCGGTCGACATGGCCGAAGAGGTCGGTGTTCGCCCGCCGGTCAGCGCCGACGAGCTCGAAGATCTCGTCGCGGTGCTCGCCAAGCCCGACCCCCGTGTGCCCTCCAACTGGAGCCGGCGTTTCAAGAACCACCAGGAGAAGCTGAAGAGCGGTGACGTGTACCAGGTCGCCGAGGTGGTCCGGAACCTCGCTGCCCGCAACCGTGACGCTTCGCTGTCGGCGGCCGAACGCACCATGTACGAGCGAGCTCGGGTCAACCTGATCAGCGAGATCTCGCCGGCGCTGAAGGTGTCGTCCGAGGAAGCCGAGGCGTATCTCGACGATGCGCTCGCCAAGGGCGTGCTCAAACCCGAGAAGGCCGAGAAGGTCGCGAAGGTCGCGAAGAAGTAGGTCGACGCCGGCCCGCGCTCGGCCCGACGGCAGGCCAAGTGTCGTGCTGACCGCGTTCCGTGACATATCGGGTCCAGTCGTCAACCCTGTGTGAGGCCCCGTTCGCGTTGGGTCAAGATGCGACCCGGCCCCAACGTAGCGATTCAACTGCGACGTGTAGTCGCCGATGGACAGATCGGTGAAAGCAGCGTCGCCTTCGTGGATTGAGTCGCGCCTGGTGCATTGGCGCGCCGGAGTGCTCACGACCGCCGTCGTGGTGTGCGGGCTGGTGCTCGACCTGACCGTGCTCGGGGCGAACCCCAAGGTCGACGTCTCGACGACCGGTGCCGCTGCGCCGGTCGTTCAAGTCCTCGGCCCGGTCGATAGCACCGGCGAGATGGCTGCCGCCGCGCCGACGTCGATCGATCTCGCGCTCGCGCCCGTGACCGACGGTGCCGCGGCGCCCGAAACCTCGGTCGACACCGTTGCGGCGCCTCCCGCGTTTGCTCCCGCTCCGGCCGGCGCAACCGCCGCCGCCGCTCCGGCAGCCCCGGCGATCGCTCAGCCGGTGATCGCACAGCCTGTTCCGGCACAGCCCGCTCCGGCACAGCCCGCTCCGACCCAGCCGGTCGCCACGCAGCCCGCAGCCCCGCCGCCGACGGAACCCCGTGCCGTTGCACCGAGCCCTTCGGCGATCACGGCAGCGCCGACCACGGCGCCGCGGACGACCGCGGCCCCCACCACCGCCGCTCCGACGACTGCAGCCCCGACGACCGCCGCCCCGACGACCACGGCCCCGACGACTGCGGCGCCGACGACCACGGTGGCGACGGCGGTCGAGTACCTCTCGTACGCCGTGAACGGTGGCGTCGGCGACGTCACGCTCGCTCGTGTGGGCAACACGATCAGCCTCTACGGCTTCTACCCGAACGCGGGTTGGGTGTCCGAGGTGGAGAGCAATGGTCCGAACACGGTCAAGCTGAACTTCTTCAACGTGCAGACCGAGCAGGATCGCGAATGGAAGGCACAAATCGAGGGCGGCCGGATCCAGGTAGAGAACTGAGGAGCACCCGATGTCCGATCTGACCCCCGAACAACGAATCGCTCGGCTGCGTGCCCAGCGTGGCCAGGCGCCCGTGCAGCCGACGCCCAGGGCTTCGGCACCGCCGGCACCGCTGCCGCCGCCCTCCGCGGCCCACTTGGTGGTCGGTGTCGCCCCGCCATCGGCGCCGCCGCTTCCCGGCGTCGTCGAGGCGACACCGAATCCTGCAAGCGTGTCGTTCATCGCACGGCTCAACGAGCGTGTTACGACCTATGCGCCGCGCCCCCACCCGGCGCGACGTGCCAGGCGGGTCACGGCGATTGCTGCGGGTGTCGGCTTTCTGGCCATGTTGCCGATGATGGGTCCGCTCACGGCCGCCCAAGCGGATCAGCAGCCGGATGGCGATTCGAATGTCGACGACCCGACGCTCGCCGATTCGGGAATCCCGGGTTCGGTCCCGACTGCAGTGGTGCCGGTTGCCACCGCCGACCCCTCGGCTGCCCCGACCAGCTCATCGCCCGACGAGGCGCTTGCGGGTAGCGTCCCGCTCGATCCGTCGCAGACGTCCATCGATCCATGGTCCACCGACCCGGTGTCGGGCCGCGGCGAAGCTGCACGTCAGCCGAGCACCTCGACAACGACCGCCGAGCAACAGGCCGAAGCAGCCACGGCTGCGCCAGCAGCAACGGCTGCTTCACCGTCCGCGACTCCGGCTCCGGCGGCTGCGGCCCCGGCTCCTGCCGCTCCGGCTCCGGCCCCGGCCGCCGCTCCGGCCCCGGCCGCTCCGGCCCCAGCGGCTCCGGCTCCCGCGGCTCCGGCTCCGGCGCCGACGAATCCTCCGGCGGCCGCCCCGGCGCCGACCAATCCTCCAGCTGCGGCTCCGGCGCCGACCAATCCACCGGCTGCTCCGCCCCCGGCCACGACGGTCGCTCCGGCGCCGCCGCCTCCTCCCGCGACCACCACGCCTCCGCCGCCTCCCCCTCCGCCGCCGCCCCCTCCGCCGCCGTCCACCAACCCCAGCGGAGGCTGAGCCCGTGGCTGGCCCCGTCGCCTGGCCGGCGCCCACCGCGGTGGGATCGCACGCGCCATCCATGGTGCGGCCGTATGCAATCGCCGAGTTCCGTGCGATGGCGAGCCCGTGTCGCATCATCGTCGACAACGAAGAGCTGGCCCGCGCAGGCGAGCAGTTCGTTCATGACCTGGAGGCCCGTTGGAGCCGTTTCCTGCCGTCGAGCGAGGTCAGCGGCGTCAACCGGGCAACCGGCCGTCTCGTGATGGTCTCCGAACCGACGGCGCGGTTGTTCGACCGGGCGGAGTTCGCACGCGTGGCGACGGCCGGCCGGTTCAATCCGTTGGTGCTCGACCGCCTCGAAGCACTCGGATACGTTGCGTCGCCGGCCGGTCCTGTCACCGCGGCGGCCGACCTGGTCGACGCCCACGCGATCGCGAACCGGCCGATCGAAGTCTTCATGGAGGTGTGCGGCGTTCGGCTGCCGCCCGGAAGCCGTTTCGATCCGGGCGGGATCGGCAAGGGCTTGGCCGGCGACCTGGTGCTCGAGCACCTCCGTTCGCTCGGAGCCACCACCGTCCAGATCGAACTCGGTGGCGATGTGCGTCTGTGGGGTACGAACTGGATCGGCGGGCCATGGTCGATCGATGTGCTCGACCCTCGCGATCGCGTCGGGCTGCTCACGCGGCTCGAGTTGACCGAGGGCGCGATCGCGACCAGCAGTGTGCTCGGTCACACCTGGACCGTCGACGACCGCCATCTGCACCATCTGATCGATCCCTCGACTGGTCAGCCCAGCGAGACCGACGTGTTGTCGGTGACCACGACCTCGTCCGAGCTGTGGTGGGCGGAGGTCGTCGCGAAGGTGGCGGTTCTCGCCGGGTCACGGCGTGCCCCGGCCGTGATGCGGCAGTATGGGTGCTCAGGCGTCGTGCTCGACCGGGCAGGGGCGCTCGTCTCGGTCGTTGCTGATCAGCACGACGCTCTACAACGGGAGGCACAGCGATGAATTCGCAAGTGTGGTGGTTCGTCTCGCGATCATCCGGCATCATTGCCTGGGCGTTGCTCACACTGTCGGTGTGCTGGGGTCTGTTCATCTCGACGAAAGCGGTCGCGAAGGCGTCCACGCCGGCGTGGCTGCTCGATCTGCACCGGTTCCTCGGCGGGATTGCCGTGACCTTCACGGCGATCCACTTGATCGGGTTGTGGGCCGACTCGTATGTCGAGTTCGGCTGGCGCGAGCTGTTCGTGCCCATGGCGAGCGAGTGGAAACCCGGGCCTGTTGCCTGGGGAATCGTCTCCGTCTATCTCCTGGTGGCGATCGAGTTGACCTCGCTGGCGATGAAGTTCCTGCCGCGGAAACTGTGGCGGGCCGTTCACCATCTCAGCCTTCCGCTCTACGCGATGGCGACCTATCACGGCGTCGCCGCAGGTACGGACAAGACGAATCAGATGTTCCGACTCGCGGCGCTCGCCTCGATCAACATCGTGACGTTCCTGGCGATCGTGTTGATCCTGGCCGCACGTCGGGCCGCGGTGGTGCGTGCGAATGCGATTCGCCCCGAGCGGGTCGCCGTCGACGCCGGGGTGTAGCAGGCTGCTGGAATTCGGGTCCTTGATCGCCGCTCCGATCCACGGAGCAGGTGCTGGGTAGGGCGACGAGGGCCGAGAACAGCGTTTTTCGGCGTCCTGCCAGAGGTCGCAGAGCTTCGCTGAACCGGCACAGCTCGCAAGCCTCACCTCACGGCGGTCGCTGGCTCAGAACGGCAACGACGGGAACGTCGACGTCGCGCGCCTGGTTCGGGCGAGCGGGCAGTCGTCGTTCGGGCACGAGCCGGCGACGTTGCTGCACACACACGTTCGCCCGGACGGACAGAGCGATCCAGATCGCAAGCTGCGGGGCCTGCGAGGCGGTCAGTCGTCGCGCTGCGCCGAGCCGGTGACGGTGATCTTCAGCTCGCAGTCCTCGCCAGGTCCGGTGAACTGAACGGTCACGTTCCCGTGGTCAGGGTCCTCGAGGCGGTCAGTCGTCGCGCTGCGCCGAGCCGGTGACGGTGATCTTCAGCTCGCAGTCCTCGCCAGGTCCGGTGAACTGAACGGTCACGTTCCCGTGGTCAGGGTCCTCGAGGCGGTCAGTGTCGCGCTGCGCCGAGCCGGTGACGGTGATCTTCAGCTCGCAGTCCTCGCCAGGTCCGGTGAACTGAACGGTCACGTTCCCGTGGTCAGGGTCCTCGAGGCGGTCAGTCGTCGCGCTGCGCCGAGCCGGTGACGGTGATCTTCAGCTCGCAGTCCTCGCCAGGTCCGGTGAACTGAACGGTCACGTTCCCGTGGTCAGGGTCCTCGAGGCGGGCGTCGTACCCCGGCTCGGGGTGGATCTCGATCAGCTCGACCGAGGTGGGCGACCGGACGGCGAGCACCCATCCGCAGGCGCTGTCGAAACGCTCGGGCTGAGCCTGATCGACGATCGTCGTGCTGACCGCTGTCGTTGTCGATGTCGACGTCGATGTCGGTGGGGCGGTCGTCGCGGCTGCGACCGGGGCGGTCGTGGCCGTCGTCGAGGTGACGGTCGCGCTCGGGGCCGGCGGCACGCCCACATCCAATGTGGTGGTCGGTCGCAGGTCGACCGGCGGTGATTCGAGCTCGTCGTGATCCGTGGTCGGCGTCGGCGTCACGGGATCGTCGACGTCCGCGTCGAACCTCGTGTCGTCGAGCGATGAACCACCGTCGAGCGGAGCGGCGGGGACCAGGGTCGAAGCGTCTGGCGCGTCATCGCTGCGATCGTCGACCGGGGCGATCGGCTCGAGGTCGGTGATGCTGCGGTCGGACGCGACGCTGGGCGCATCGGTCGACGATCGCAGTACCTGGGCAGCGCCTGCGAGGCCGGTGAGGCTGACCGTGACCGCTGCCGTGGTGGCGGCGATCCGGCGGCGACGAGCCCGTCGCATGGACGGGCGAAGTTCGCTCAGGAGTTGGCCGGCACCTTGCCCACGACCGCGATCGGCGCGCTCGCGCAGCAGCCGGGTGCGGAGTTCTTCGTCGTCATGCACGGTTGCGCCTCCGTTCGAGCTCTTCGCGCAGCCGGGTCCGGGCTTGGCTCAGGTGAAACCGCACGGTCCCTTCGGCGATATCGAGCAGCTCGCCGATCTCGATGGTGGACAACTCGTCGAGGTAGAACAGCGCCGCGACGGCGTGCTGTCGATCGGGCAGTTGTTCGAGTAGCCCGAGCACCGAGTCGTCATGATCGACAGCGTGCGCCGGGTGGGGCACCGGGGTCGCCGAGCGCTGCTCACGTCGAGTTCTCCGGGTCTCCGCGCGCTGGGCGTCGCGGCTGGCGTTGATGGCGATCCGTCTGATCCACGCCCCGGGGTTGTCGTAACGGCGAACGATGCGCCATCTGGCGTAGGCCTTGATGAACGCCTCCTGGGTGGCGTCGTTGGCGCGCTCGGCGTTCCCGCACACCATTCGCACCGAATCCGAGATCGTGTGGAAGTTCGCGAGGAAGAAGGCCTCGAACTCGGCGTCGGCGGAGTCGCGGTCTGGACATCGTCAGGCCGGCGACGGTGAGTTCGTCGAGGAACACGCGCGGCCAGCAGACATCGAGGCCCAGTGCGTGATCCACATCCTGTACACGTCGCCGCGAACGATACTCGTTGGCTTCGTCATCAGATCGTCATATATCGAGATCGCCGGCGACCCAGGCCATGTCGAACTCGATGGTCAGCAGCTGTGCCGTGTGAGTGAACGGCCGCTTCGTGTCGAGCGCCACCAGGTTGGCGCCTTGCGGTAGTTCGACGGCGAGCGCTGGGTCGCCTTCGATGCAGCGCACGTTCGATCCCCTCGATTCGGGCATCGCTGCCGGCGACGAGCCAGGTCGCCAGCCGCCACCGCCGGAGCACCGTCAGCGTGGGCATGAGGGAGAGTCTTGCCGATCGCGGGTCGATCCGTCACCGACGTCGATCGAGCGGTGTTCCTGCGACGCTGCTCAACCTGCGAGAATCGTCGCATGGCACGTGTCGCGTTTCTCGGTCTCGGTGTGATGGGAGGGCCGATGGCGGGCCATCTGGCGGCCGCCGGGCACTCCGTCACGGTCTACAATCGGTCGGCGCCCACGGCGCTCGAGTGGGTGGCACAGCACGGGCATCAGGCTTCTCCCACCCCGGCCGAGGCGGTCGAGGGTGCCGAATTCGTGATGATGTGCGTCGGCAACGATCACGACGTGCGAGAGGTCGCACTGGGCGCCCACGGAGCCGTGGCGGCGATGGCGCCGGGGTCCACGCTCGTCGACCACACGACGGCGTCGGCCGTGATCGCTCGCGAGTTGGCCGCCGCGTGTGCGGCCGGCACTATCGGTTTCGTCGACGCTCCCGTGTCCGGTGGGCAGGCAGGGGCGGTCAACGGACAGCTGACGGTGATGTGCGGGTCCGACGATGCCGAGACATTCGAAGCGGCACGTTCGGTGATCGTCGCGTACGCACGCGAGTGTCGCCGGTTGGGCGGCGCGGGCGCCGGTCAGACCACCAAGATGGTCAATCAGATCTGCATCGCCGGGTTGCTGCAAGGGCTCGCCGAAGCGATCGCGTTCGCACAGAAGGCGGGCCTCGACATCGACGATGTCGTCGACACGATCTCGAAGGGCGCTGCGGGCAGTTGGCAGATGGAGAACCGCGCCCGCACCATGGCGGCCGGCCAGTTCGACTTCGGCTTCGCGGTCGAGTGGATGCGCAAGGATCTGGGCATCTGTCTGTCGGAGGCGGAACGGATCGGTGCGCGGCTGCCGGTCACGGCATTGGTCGATCAGCTGTACAAGCAGGTCGTCGAGCGTGGGGGAGCGCGGTGGGACACCAGTTCGCTCGTGCAGCTCTTGCAGCAGCCCTAACGGTCGGCAGCCTCGTCGCCTGCGGTGGAGGGGGCGACCAGGCCGCACCGACACCGGTCCTCGACAATGCCCGTGAACTCGTCGCATCGACGGTCGAGTCGGTCGACGATCCGGCCGACGGCGCGAGCTCGGCGCTGGCGAGCACGACCGGCGGTGCGCCACAGGTGAGCGAACTCCCGGCACCTGACGCCTCGCAGTACGAAGGCGCGAATCGGGTGGTGAACCTGTGGGTCGGGCCGGCCGGCGAGACCAGCTCGATCGACGTGTGGGGGCGGCGTACGTTCACCAACGGACCGATCTTGCTCGTCGAGGACCTGGGTTTCGGCGAGGCATCCGACTACTTCGCGGCGCCACCCGGATACAGCCTGGTCATCGTCGGGGCAGGTGCGGGGCCCGACGGGGTCGAGCTGGCCGGCTTGTTCAACACCGGCGACGACGACCAGGTGACCACGATCTACACCAACGACGATGGACAGGGCGCGGTGTGGGCGCCGAACCTCTGGGAGGCCGCTGCCGAGACGGCTCTGGCGCCGCTGCCGCCGCAGCCGGGTATGGGGCTCGTGCAGCTCTATGCGGCCAACACCCGCTCGTTCGACGAGTCGCTGACGGCTTCGATCGGCGGCAGTTCGTTCTATGTCGGCACCGGTGGGTCGCAGTGCGCCCGCCAACGTATCGAAGAGCAGGGATTCCAGCCGAACGTGCTCGGCGGCACGCAGGACGTTCAACTCGAGCTGCCGCCGGGGATGGCGACGATCTCGCTGTACCCGTGGTTCTCGCCCGATGAATGTGATCGGCCGGCAGCGATCGACATACCGGTCGACGTGCCCGCCGATGGCACCGTGCTGGTGATCGTCTACTCGCGAGATGGGCTCGGCATCGAAACCTTGCAGTTGCCCGTCAGGTGACCCTCAGCGCGAGCCGGTCGACCCCTCGGATATCGATGTGGTCGCGCCAGTGCGGTTCGCCGGCCGGCTCGACGTGTTCGAAGCGTCGGATCAGGCACCGCCGGCTCGTGGTTCGCGACGCCGAACACGGTGAGCATCGTCTGGCCGGGTTCGACGCCGATCGTCTCACCGCTCGTTCCCGCCAACGTCATCGGTGACGTCGCCACCCGCACATGCGATCGGTGTTGGGAGTTCGCCGTCGCGCACCGTGACCAAACGTGTGTTCATGTTCGGAGGTGATCGTCCGTCATCTCTCGCGAGCTGAGCGACTCGTGGTGGGCCCGCCGCTCGGGCCGAAGACTGCGGCGACGGGCCTGGCAAACTCGTGCGCAATGGGGGAGGGACCGGCCGCAGCCACGGAAACCGAAACCGGCCCGGGCTGGAGTGATCTGGGAGCGTTGTGTCTGACGTTCTTCGCGCTCGGCGTGACGGTCAACGTGCTCGTGCTCGAGCGGGTCGGGTCCGAGTCGCTGACCGTGGTGGCGGCGATCGCGATCAACTCGGCCACGACCGAGCTGGCCTACCTCGCCGTTCGCGATGCCGGCGGCACCCAGTTGGCGGCTGTGATCGCCGGATGGGTCGTCGCGTCGCGGTTCGGCCTGCTGGCGGTCAGTCTCGGGGCGCGCCTGCGCGTCGGGCGATGGCACCGCGCCGCTGCGGCGCTCCAGTCGTTCGACCCCAACGTCACGCTGGCGATCCAACAGCGGCACGCGGACGATGTCGTGCGCGTGTTCTGGCGGGCGACCGCCGCCATGCACCTCGGGTGGCTCTCCGGTATCGCCGTGGGCGTGTTCTTGGGCAACGTGATCGGTGATGCCCAGCGATTCGGCCTGGACGCGGTCTTCCCGGCCGCGCTGCTGGCGATCATCGGTGGCTTGCTGCGGCGGCGATCGGGGGCTGTCGCTGCTGCGGTCGGTGGTGGTCTGTGCCTGCTCTTGATCCCGATCGCACCAGCGGGCGTGCCCATCATCGCCAGCCTGGCTCGGGGCGGTCGTCGCACTCGCCAGCCCACCCGAGGAGACGACGTGAGCTGGGCGATCGTGGTCGTCCTGGCCTCCGGGGTGTGGGCCCAGCGGTTGCTGGGCATGTTCGTCGGGGGGCGCGTGTTGAGCAGCCGGCCCGGGCTGGGCCGGCTCGCCACGCTGATTCCTGCCGCCGTGGTGATGGCGGTCATCGTGCAGCTCACCGTCGCCTCCGGGAAGTCGCTCGGGCTCGACGCCAGGGCGCTGGGGATGGGTGTGGCGGCGATCCTCGTCTGGCGTCGGGCACCATTCGTCGTCGTCGTCGTTGCAGCGGCGGCCGCAACGGCCTTCGTTCGGCTGTTGTGACCGCGTGGGACCGCGGTTCGAGCGGCAGGGTACGGTGCTGATATGACCACGTTCCCGCCTGGATTCTTCTCCCGGGCGGACGAGTCGCCGGACGCCATCTTCTACGAGATGGACCGTCTCGTGACGCACCTCGACGACGCCGCGATCGCCGCGGTCGGTGAGCTGTACACCGAACTCGGGCTGGAGGGCGACGTGCTCGATCTCTGCGCATCGTGGGTGTCCCACTTCCCGATCACTCCCGAACACCTCGTTGCGATCGGCATGAACGTCAACGAGCTCGACGCCAACCCGGCGTTGTCGGAGTACCTCGTCCACGATCTCAACGCCGATCCGGTGTTGCCGTTCCCCGACGCGTCGTTCGACGCCGTCACGTGCTGCGCATCGGTCGACTACCTGACGCGGCCGATCGAGGTCTTCGGCGAGGTGGCGCGGGTGCTGCGACCCGGGTGGTCCGTTCGTGGTGACGTTCTCCAATCGATGCTTCCCGACCAAGGTGATCCGTGGTTGGCTGGGCTCCGACGATCGTGGTCACTGCACGATCGTGTCGGTCTACTTCGATTCGATTGCCGACTTCGACGAGCCGACGATCCAACTCCGCACCCCACCGGGCGACGGTGATCCGCTGTACGCCGTGTGGGCGCTGCGCCGGGAGCGCGATGCGCAGAGGGGCGCCGACGATGGCTGACACGTCGACACGTCGACACAGAGTGTCGAGTGGTTGACGATCCGACGCGCCGGTCCGGCTGACCAGTCGTTCATCAGCGAGATGCAATACGCCAGGTTGTTCGTCCCCCCGGGCGAGGCTCGGTTCCCACGCTCGATTCTCGATCAGCCGAACATCCAGCGCTACCACGCCGGGTTCGGCACCCCACCTGGCGACGCCGGCGTGATCGCCGAGGACCTCGAGCACCGGCCGCTGGGAGCTGCCTGGGCGCGTCTGGTGGAGGGTTACGGGTTCGTCGGTGCGCTCACGCCGGAGCTGGGTATCGCCGTGGTGGCCGACGCCAGGGGCCGGGGGGTGGGCTCGGCACTCTTGGGTCGGCTGACGGTCGTAGTGCGCCGCGTCAGTCTCAGCGTCGACACTCGTAACCCGGCGATGCGACTGGTACGAGCGGTTCGGGTTCCGGACCGTGCGGATCGATGGCGAGCACACGGCGGTGATGTTGCGCACCGGTGTCGGCCGTGAGCGAGCTGCCGGCGCGCGAGTTCCTCCCGCTGCCGTCGGCCGGCCGGACGTTCAGCGCCGAGCGCGCGGTGCGCCTCGGCGATGTCGATCCCGCCGGTGAGCTGCGGTTCGACGCGATCGCGCGGTATCTCCAGGACATTGCCAGCGACGACGCCCTCGATGCTGCGCTTGCCGAACGCACTCGGCTGGGTGGTGCGGCGCACGATGATCTCCGTCGACCGTCCCGCCGTGACGAGCGAACGGGTCGGGCTCACCACGTTCTGCACGGGCGCCGGGCCGCAGCTGGGCCGAGCGACGCACGTCGATCACCGGCGAGCACGGAGCTTCGATCGAGGCCGTCAGCCTGTGGGTGCAGGTCGACATCGCCACGGGACGCCCTGCCAAGCTCGGCAGCGAGTTCTTCGAGATCTACGGCGAGTCGTCGAGTGGTCGCGTGGTGTCGTCGAAGCTCAGCCTGCCTGGTCGCCCGCCCGATTACGCCAGACGCGAACCGTGGGTGTTCCGGCGTGCCGATCTCGACCAGCTCGGGCACGTCAACAATGCAGCCCATTGGGCCGTCGTCGAGGAAGGGCTCCAGCAAGGAGGGGCCCGGCGTCGTGGTGTCGCCGAGCTGGAGTACCTCACGCCGGCCGACGTCGGGGACCTCTGCGACGCGATGTTCGACCACGACATGACGTGGGTCGTGGCCCACGGCCGCACGCTCACCGTCGCTCGCTGGAGCCCACTCGACTGACCATCCGACCGATCGCCGCTCGGGGCGAGGTCGGTCGTGCCGCCCGACTCGGGGCGGGTCAGGCCCAGCCGTCGTCGTCGCCGACCGGGTTCTCGAAGTCGGCGACGCCCTCTTCGATCCGCTCGATCAGTGTTTCGATGATCTGCACCCGCGCCCACCGCTTCTGCTCGCCCGACACCACGTGCCACGGCGACAGCCTGTGGTCGGTCTTGTCGAGCATGTCCTCGACCGCCTCGTTGTACTGGTCGATCTTGTCGCGATTGCGCCAGTCCTCCTCGGTCAGCTTCCAACGCCGCAGCGGATCGTCCTGGCGTTTCTCGAACCGCTTGCAGTTGTTCCTCCGGGCTGATCTGCACCCAGAACTTGACGATGATCACGCCCTCGAGCACCAGGTTGCGTTCGAACTGCACGATCTCCTCGTACGCCCGGGTCCACTGGTGTTTGGTGGCGTATCCCTCGATCCGCTCGACGAGCACCCGGCCGTACCAGCTGCGGTCGAACAGCACGAAACCGCCGAGACCGGGGACCTCCTTCCAGAAGCGCCACATGAAGTGCTTGCGCTTCTCCTCGAAGGTGGGCTTGGCGAACGCCGACACGCGGTAGTGGCGCGGGTCGAGTGGTTCGACGATGCGCTTGATGGCGCCGCCCTTGCCGCCGGCGTCGGACCCCTCCAACCGACGAGCACGCCGGGCCCGAGCTCGGGATCCTCGAGCAATCCGGCCGAGTCGAGGCGCAGTTCGAGCAGTTTGCGCTGTGCGATGTACAGGCGTTCCTCGTACTCCTCCTTGTGGAGTTGGGCGGTGAGGTCGAGTTCGTCGAGGCGTCCCATGACCTACTCCGTGGCGCTGGCGGCCAGCGCGTCGATGATCTGATCGATCTGCTGATCGGATGTGATCAGTGGTGGGCAGAAGGTGAGCGAGTGATCGGCGATCGCGCGGGTGATCACGCCGCGCTCGAGCATGCGGGCCCGCACGTGATCGGCGTGCTGATCGGCGTGGGTGCCCACGGCCCACATCGCGCCGGCGCCGCGGGCGTGATCGACGAGCCCGTCGGCGGCGATCGACTCGAGCCCGGCTCCGAGTCGTTGCCCGATGTGTGTCGCCCGGTTCAACAGGTCTTCGCGTTCGATGATGGCGAGGTTCGCGAGGCCCGCGGCGCACGCCGTTGCGTGGCCGGAGTACGTGTAGCCGGTGAACAACCTGTAGTCGGGGTCGGCTTCGAGGTGGGCGCGCACGGCCCGTCCGACGAACACGCCACCGAGCGGCTGATAGCCGGACGTGACCGCTTTGGCGAACGTGGTGAGGTCGGGCACGACACCGTAATGGTCGGCCGCGAACCACGTGCCCAGGCGTCCGAATCCGGTGATCACCTCGTCGAAGATCAAGAAGGCGCCGTGCTGGTCGCACAGGCGTCGCAGCGCGGCGAGATAGCCGTCGTGTGGCGGCCACACGCCGCTCGCGCCCTGCACCGGCTCGGTGATCACGGCTGCGACCTCGTGGCTGCGCTCGGACATCAGCTGGGCGAGTGCCTCGACGTCGTCGCTGGGCACCTGCACCACCTCGGGCAGCAGCTCGCCCCACCCCACCTTGTTGAGGGGCAATCCTTGGGCGGATGTGCCGCCGTAGTTCGTGCCGTGGTAGCCGCGGACCCGGCTGATGATCAGCGTGCGCTCGGGGTGCCCGGCCTGCACGTGGGCCTGGCGGGCCAGCTTCATGGCGGTGTCGATCGCCTCGGAACCCGATTGGCAGAAGAACACTCTGGCGTCGGGCATCGGCGTGAGCGACACCAGTTTGTCGGCGAGTGCGTCGGCGGCCGGATTGGTGAACGGGTCGAAGCACGAGTAGGCCTCGAGCGTGGTGACCTGCGCGGAGATGGCGTCGGCCATCTCCTGGCGGCCGTGTCCGATCGCGCAGTACCACAGGCTGGCCATCGAGTCGACGTATTCGTTGCCGGCGGCGTCCCACACGAGGGCGCCATCGCCGCGCACCAACGTGGTGAAGTGCTCACCGGTCGGTTTGGCGAAGGGGTGGAGGAAGGAACCGATCACGACACGCGACCGTAGTTGCGCGGCGGTGGGTCCGACACAATGCGTCGGCTGTGCGAGTCGGCGGCCGGGATGCAAGGCTGGAGGTGTGACGACGCCCTTGATGGTCTTCGCTGCCGCCGAGCACGACGAGCACAACACGCCGAACTGGCACCCCGAGCATCGGGGCCGGCTGGACGCTGCGCTCGCCGGTGTGCACGAGGCGGGTCTCGACGACGCAACCGAGTGGCGTTTCCCCGATCAGGTGGGCGTCGACGATCTGGCGCTGGTGCACGAACGTGACTACATCTTGGAGATCGAACGGTTCTGCGCCGCGGGAGGCGGTGAACTCGACCCCGACACGGTCGCGACGTCAGGTTCGTGGGCCACGGCGCGCCGCAGTGCCGGAGCCGTACTGGGCGCGATCGACGCGTTGCGCGCCGAGGAGTGCGACGTGGCGTTCGCCGGCGGGCGCCCGCCCGGTCATCACGCCGTTCGCGACCGGGCCATGGGGTTCTGCCTGTTCAACAACGCTGCGGTCGGAGCGGCGAAGCTGGCGGCTGCCGGTGAGAAGGTCGCGGTCGTCGATTGGGATGTGCACCACGGCAACGGCACCCAGGACATCTTCTACGACGACCCGAACGTGCTCTACGTGTCGACCCACGAGTCGCCCCTCTATCCGGGCACCGGGCTGTTGCGCGAGACCGGCAGGGGCGCTGCAGTGGGTACCAACCTGAACCTGCCGTTCCCGGCGGGCACGGCAGGCGATACCTATCGGGCCGCGTTCGACGAGGTCGTGGTGCCGGTGATCGAGCGGTTCGCGCCCGACTGGCTGATCATCTCGGCCGGCTTCGACGGCCATCGCGACGACCCGCTGGCGGGGCTGCGGCTCACGGCGGGCGACTACGCGGATCTGGCGCGCCGCCTGCAGTCGCTCGTGGCCGCACGGAGGCTGCTGGTCGTGCTCGAAGGTGGCTACGACCTCGGCGCGCTCACGCACAGCGTCGGCTCGACGTTGAGTGCGCTGGTGGGCGGTGCGTATCGGCCCGAGACCGCGTCGACCGGTGAAGTCGGTCGTCCGACCGTCACGGCTGCCAAACAGCTCTGGGAACTCTGAGCGTCGGTGCCCGAGTCGACGGAGCCTTCGACGGGGCCCGTCACATCATCTTCCAGCCGCCGTCGACGTTGAGCGTCTGACCGGTGACGAACGCAGCGTCGGCGCTGCACAGGAACGACACCGCGGCCGCGATCTCGTCGAGGCGGCCGCGGCGCTGGAGTGCCTGGCCGGCGAGGATCGTCGCCTCGTACCCGTCCGGTTGGATGTCCTCGGCGTGGGTCGGAAAGGCACCGGGCGCCACGCAGTTGACCCGCACGTCGAATGGGCCGAGCTCGGTCGCCAGCGCCCGTGTGAACGCCGCTGCGGCACCCTTGGCGGATGCGTAGGCGACGATGTTCGGCCAACCGCCGTGTTGGGTGATCGACCCGATGTTCACGATGCTCCCGTGCCGTTGCTCGACCATGTGGCGGGCGGCTGCCTGGGCGGCGAAGAAGTAGGCGCGCTGGTTGACGGCGTGGGCACGGTCGTACTCGTCGGTGGTCATCGCGAGGAAGGGCCCCGATGGGAAGATGGCTGCGTTGTTCACGAGCACGCTCAGGCGACCCGACACGGCCGCCGAGTCGATGGCTGCCCGGCAGGCGTCCACGTCGGACACGTCCAGCTCGATCGCGGTGACGCCGTCGATCCCGGCGAGCCGTTCCTCGAGTCGCATCGCCATCTCGGTCGGCTGCGACGACACGAAATCCGTCGGCGGCCAATCGGCGCACGATGGGCACGCCCAGCCCGCCGGCGGCACCGGTCACGAATGCCACATCGCCTCGATCGCTCATGTCCCCATCTTGGCCCGCACGGTCTCGGACGCGACCCGATCGAGCGAGGCGGCGGCGGTGTCGCTCGCCGAAATGCCCCTACGCTGAGCCGATGCGGCGCAGCGGTGACGGCTTCGTGATGTGCTCGGACGGGCACGTGCGATGGGGCGTGTACGGGGCGGCCGGCGCCCTGTTCGTCGTGCGCTTTCCCGATGGGCCGCGCGTGATGCTGCAGAAGCGTTCCGCGTTCGCCCACGAGGGTGGAACATGGTCGTGTGCAGGGGGAGCGCTCGACGAGGGCGAGACGCCCTTGGAGGGGGCGCTGCGCGAGGCGTCGGAGGAGATCGGTGCGATCCCGGCCGGTTACACCGTGCTCGGGTCCACCGTGTTCGCCCCGGCCACCGATTGGACCTACACGACCTTCGTGGTCGAGGTACCCGGCGAGTTCGGTGCGTCGATCAACTTCGAGACGGATGCGATCGCGTGGGACTCACCCGACGAGGTCGAGCACCGTCCGCTCCACGCCGGTTTCGCAGCAGCGTGGCCACAGCTCCGCACGATCATCGAAGGGACCACCTCATGAGTGACCAGTTCTTCCCGTATCGGTTCGACAATCGGTGGAAGCCGATCTTCGTCGCACTGCGGGTCGGCGCCGACGACGGCGTCACGATCACCGACGACGGACGGTTGCGGGCGACGTACGGCCGGTTCAAGGTCGACACGCCGCTCGACAACATCGACCACACGCAGATCACCGGCCCGCATCGTTGGTACACGGCCGTCGGGCTGCGCCTCAGCTTCTCCGATGACGGGATCACGTTCGGCACCAACCATCACCGTGGGCTGTGCATCGAATTCGTCGAGAAGGTGCCGCGAGTCATCGGTACCAAGCCGCACTCGGCGCTGTGGGTCAGCGTCGCCGATCCCGAAGGGCTCGCAGCAGCGATCGGCCGCTGACCGTCACGGAATGGTGTCAGGCCGCGTCGCTCACCAAGGTGCCCGGCACCATCGCGGATAGCCTCCTCGAGATGCGTAAGCCTGATGTGACCGTGCCCGATACTGCGCCGCCGAGCGAACTCGTGATCACCGACGACGTCGTCGGCGACGGGGACGAGGCGGTCTCCGGCAAGGGTGTGAGCGTGCACTATGTCGGTGTCTCGTGGTCGACCGGCCAGCAGTTCGACGCCTCGTGGGACCGTATGGAGCCGTTCCGCTTCGGGCTGGGCGCCGGTCAGGTCATCAAGGGCTGGGACGAGGGTGTCGCCGGGATGAAGGTCGGCGGCCGCCGCACGCTGCACATCCCGCCGCACATGGGGTACGGAGCGCAAGGCGCGGGCGGCGTGATCGCTCCGAACGAAACCTTGATCTTCGTCGTCGATCTACTCGGCGTCGGCTGAGCCGGCGGGATCGAGCACCCGTACGGTCCCCGCCACCGGGTCGACCTCGATCAGGGCGCCGTCGGCGATGTCGAGCGCGGCGCCCGCTCCGACCACTGCCGGGATGCCCAGCTCGCGGGCGAGCACCGCAGCATGGGACATCGCGCCCCCGTTGGCCGTCACCACTGCGCCGGCGATCGAGAGCACGGCGTTGAACGCGGGCGACGTGGCCCGTACGACCAGTACGTCGCCCGGCTCGAGCTTCTCGATCGCCTCGTCGGCGGTCGCCGCGGTGCGGGCCCGGCCCGTGTAGAGCTGACTCCCGATGCCCACCCCGGTCAGCTGATCGGTGGCCACCGTGCCGTCCATGCCGAGATGGTGCATCGACACCTGCACCATGCCAACCAGCTGGGGTAGGGGAGCGGGCAGTATGTCGAGCGGCGGTTCCGGCTCGGCGGGGCCGAGCGTGGGCGGTGGTGTCAGTGTTGCGAGCCACGCCCGGTGTTCGGCTCGGCGGGCGAGCTCGCGTTTGGGTGGCAGTCCGCCGGTGAACACCGCTCGCGCCTCCTGCGGCGTCAGCTCGAGTGTGTGCTCGACGTCGACGAGCTCGCCACGTTCGGCGAGTCGGCTACCGGCCGCCAGCAGGGCGCGGCGCAGCAGCCCGGTCGGCCACTCGGTGGTCTGGGGGCCGTTGTCGTCACGCATGTCCATCACGGCGCGGGCGTCAGCGAGCACCAGATCGAAGGTCGGTCGATGCTCGGTCGGCACTCGTTCACGCAACGCGGCGGCGATCGCCTCGTGGTCGACGGGGCTGGGCGGCGTGGCCGATCGGATGCTGCCGAGCACGACACCGGGCAGTTCGGCCAACGTGAACGAGGTGATGTCGTAGCCGCTCGCGAGGATCTGACCGCGTTCGGTGAGGTACTCGTCGAGCAGGGCGCGGGCCTCGTCGGAGATCGATCGAACGTCGTCGAGCGTGGTGGGTTGCCGGCCCGAGGCATCGACGAGTGCGCGCAGTCGGCACAACATCTCGACAGGATGCGCGGTCGACGGTGACGAGCCGACGAGGGCGCCGATCGCCGCCTCGGGCTCGAGGCCCCAGGCGATCGACTCGTAGAGGTACCGGGCGAGCGGACCGAGGTCGTGGCCGTGCAACCAGAAATGGAGTTCGAAGTTGTTGCGCAGATGGTCGAGCAGATCGCTGATCTGTTGCTGGAGCGCAGCGTCGTCGAGGCCCGTGGGGTCGGCGTCCTGGAACGCCTGATTGAGCGCACGAACTCGGGGCCGGATCTCGGCGTCCCATCGCTTCGCCACCTCGAGTGACGGTCGGTCGCGCAGCGTGATCGTGGCCTGCTTCGCCCGTCGACGGAACTCGGGATGCAGGCGCGCCACCAGCTTGAGGATCGGGACGGGCGGCAGCTTCTTGGCCGGTTTGTCGCCGCCGACCAGTGGCCATACCCGCGTGTACATGAAGCCGTTGACGAAGCGTGCCTCGACCCGGCGCACCGGTGCACCGATCTCGCCCATCACCCGCTCCATCCCGGCCGCCATCGACTCGGTGATCAGCCATTGGCTGATCGGTGTGGTGCCTCCGGGATAGTGCGACCGGTCGAGCGCCCACCGACCCGGGCCCGGCGTCACGAACTCCGGAGTGACGAACGGGGACGCATCGGCGGTCATCGCATCACCGTGCACCTGAGGTCGAGACTTGTCAACCCTCGTCGACGGCGAGACCGTTGGCCTTGATCACCTCGCGGTACCAGCGAGCACTGTCGCGTGGGGTGCGTTCCATCGTGTCGAAGTCGATGTGGACGAGACCGAACCGCTTGTCGTAGCCGAGCGCCCATTCGAAGTTGTCGAACAGCGACCACTGGAAGTAGCCCTGAACGTCGACGCCTTCGTCGATCGCGTCACGAAGAGCACGCAGATGGGCGTCGAGATACTGGATGCGGCGCGGGTCGGCGCAGTGGCCGTCGATCACCGGATCGTCGTAGGCACAGCCGTTCTCGGTGATGTACACGGGCGGCAGGTTCGGGTATTCGTCCTTCAGGCGCACCAACTGCTCGGTGAAGCCGTCGGGGGTGATCGGCCAACCCATGTCGGTGTGGGTGGGACGCACCGGCGACTCGGCGACGTCGGTGACCGTGGGATAGTTGGCGATCGGTTCGTCGTCGGGACCCGTGGTGCCGCGGACCAGCAGATCGAAGTAGTAGTTGATGCCGAGCCAGTCGAGCGGCTGGGCGATCTGGGCGTTGTCGCCCGGCTGGATCGCGTCGGCGAGCGGGCCGAAGTCGTCGAGGATGTCGGCGGGGTAGGCGCCGGTCAGCAGACCGTCGAACCACCACCGGTTGTGGATCGCGTCGATGCGGCGGATCGCATCGCCGGATGCCGCCGGCGACCCCTCCGACTTGACGGGGCTGGGGTTGATCACGATGCCCAGTCGGAGGCCGTTGCGCTCGGCCCGCATCGCCTCGACGCCCAGCCCGTGGGCGAGCAACTGGTGGTGGGCCACGGTGACCGCGGCGCGATCGTCGTGGAGACCCGGTGCATGAATGCCCGACGCGTGGCCGAGGTAGGCGAAGCACCATGGCTCGTTGAACGTCGACCACATCGACACACGGTCGCCGAGCTCGCGGGCCATGAGCGTGGCGTAGTCGGCGAACCAGCTGGCGGTGTCGCGGTTGCGGAACCCACCGTGCGCTTCGAGCGCCGACGGGAGGTCCCAGTGGAACAACGTGGGGCACGGAACGATGTCGTGCTCGAGCAACAGGTCGACGAGCTTCGAGTACCAGGCGAGCCCGTCCGCGTTCGGCTTGCCGCGGCCCTCCGGCAGTACGCGCGACCACGAGATCGAGAAGCGGTACGACTGCAGCCCGAGTTCGGCCATCAACGCCACGTCGGCGGCGACGCGGTGGTAGTGGTCGCAGGCGATGTCGCCGTTGTGGCCATGGTCGACCTTGCCGGGCGTGTGCGAGAAATCGTCCCACACCGACGGCCCGCGCCCGCCGTCTTTGACGGCACCCTCGATCTGGTAGCTGGCGGTGGCTGCACCCCAGAGGAAGTGCTCGGGGAATTCGACGTTCGCGGCGCTGTGTCATCGGGCGATGACGCTATCGGAGCAGTCGCGACGGCCCCGCCCGATCCGTGATCTCGGCGTCGGCGCGCCTGGGAAAGCGTTGCCAGGCGCGTTCCCGTGCTCGCGTTCCGTCTGGCCAGAGCGCACAGATGACCACGCCAAGTGGTGGTAGTGTGCCAAATGCCACTAGGCGAGGTGCCTGAGGTCCTCTAGTGTCAACGTGATTGCAGTCGATCGCACCCGGTTGGTACGTGGGGAAGGGCATCATGAGGCGGACACCAGCGCACATCGTCAGCGCGGCGGTCATCGTTTCCTTGCTGTCATCGGCAGCGCTGGTCGTGGTCCCATCATCGATCGCGGGAGCGGCGGGTGCGGTCCTGATCATCGCCGACCCGGACAGCGGGCCTTGTGAACAGCTCGCGCCCGACGTCTTCGAGTGCTCGCTCGCCGACGGTGTCGCCCTCGCGAACTCGCATCCCGGCTCGACCGTCATGCTCACGGCAGGGCAGTATCCGCTGGGCTCGCCGCTCACCGTGACGCAGAACGGCACGACGATCGTCGGTGCCGGCGGCGTCCGTCAGCGGGCCGCCGACTACGCCATCGACGCGAACGGTGGCAAGGGTCTCATCGTCGATGCCGACGACGTGCGCATCACCGGAGTCACGATCACCAATGCCGGCAACTCCAACGGCGATGGCGGGGCGATCCTCGTGAAGCGCAACGCCGACCGATTCCATCTCGTCGACAGCTCGATCGAGAGCAGCGCGGCCCGATCTGGCGGTGGCATGCACGTCGACGGCACGGCCGTGATCGAGAGTTCCACCTTCGTCGGCAACTCGGCGAGCCGCAAGGGTGGCGCGGTTCGAGTGGCAGGCGTCGTCGAGATCGTCAACAGCACGTTCACCGAGAACGTCGCCCAGAGTGGCGGCGCGGTGTCGGTGGCCGGCACTGCCGCGATCTCGTTCTCGACCTTTGTCGACAACACGTCGAACAACCAGAAGGGGGGTGGCGTCGACCGCAACGGCGGCACGGTCTTCGTCACCGGTTCGATCCTCACCCGCGCCAACCAGCAGTCGACCGATGGCTCCGACTGCTCCGGCAGCCCCGACCTGATCGGTCCCAATTACGTCGGCAACGCGCAAGGCTGCAATCCCGACTCGTCGGTCCTGATCGGGACCGACGTCGGACCGCTGCAGATCGGAGCGCTGGGCGACTACCTCGGACCGACCCGCACGATCCCCGTCACCGACGGCAGCGTGGTGATCGACGCTGCCGATCCTGACTCGTGCCGCGAGATCGGACTCGACGGCGTCGTCGATGGAGGTGACCCGGTCGTCGACAGCGATCAACGCGGGACCCCACGACCGTCTGGCGCAGGGTGTGATCTCGGCGCCTACGAGCGCTCACCTCTCACGATCGACCTCGAGCTCACCGCCGATACGGCGACGCCGTTCGTCGGCGCCCGCTTCCTCCCCAGCGCGGCGATCGCCGAGTCGGTGATCGCCACCGATTCCCTGTTCGGCGGCAGCCTCGAGGCGAGCCCGCTCAACGCGTTCCCGCTCGAGAGCGCTCCGCTCAATGCGTTCCCGCTCAATGCGTTCCCGCTCAATGCGTTCCCGCTCAACGCGTTCCCGCTGAATGCCTTCTTCACCGCCGCCGTTCCGCTCAATGCGTTCCCGCTCAATGCGTTCCCGCTCAACGCGTTCCCGTTGAACGCGTTTCCGCTCTCCGATCTCGTCCTCACCGACGGCACGTGGGAGGCACTCCTGGTCGGTACCTCTTTCGAGGGCGTCCCACTGCAGTCGCTCACGCTCGACGACGTGCAGGGAGTTTCAGGCGTTCGGGGCCTCAGCCTCGGCGAACTCAACCTCGAGGGCACCCCGCTGAACGTGTTCCCGCTGAACGCGTTCCTCTTGGGTTCCGTACCGCTCAACGCCTTCCCGCTCAACGCCTTCCGGGTCGATGATCCGACCGTGACCGACTGGTGTGACGTCGACGCGTTCGCCGAATTCTGCGTGTCCGGAGGTGTGGACCCCACCGACGACCGGTTCACCCTTGCTTCGGTCGCCCTCGCCGGCGTCCCGCTCAACGCCTTCCCGCTGAACGCCTTCCCGCTGAACGCCTTCCCGCTGAACGCGTTCCCGCTGAACGCGTTCCCGCTGAACGCGTTCCCGCTGAACGCGTTCGCTTGGACCGCCTCGCCGCTGAACGCGTTCCCGCTCAACGCGTTCCCGCTCAACGCCTTTGACGGCGGCGCCGTCATCGACTGCGGCAAGCTGCCCGGCGGAACCTGTGACGGGGCGACCCTGTTCGATGCATTCGCGGCCGGAGCGTTCGCCGGCGACGCCGCACTCGGCGATCTCGGGGCACTGTTCCAGGCGAATCCGAATGCGTACGCCGCACTCGGCGACTTCACGCTCGCCGATCTGTTGATCGGCCTGATTCCATCCGACTCCATCCCCTGGAACGAGATCGACCTCACGATCCCGGGGATCCAGAACTCGGCACCGTCGGATGAGTGGACGTTTCACTACCTCGCCAGTCTCACGCTGACCGCCCCGGCCGCCTCGCTCACGGTGCAGCTGGAGCTGCCACCCGGGTTCGCGTACGTACCCGGCGGCACGACGCTCGACGACGCACCGGTCGCCGACCCGACGTTGTCGTGCCCCGACGGGTCGTGCATCGATACGGACGGCGATCCGCTCCCGATCACGCTGACGTTCGAGCTCTCGAACGTTCCCCCCGGCACCCCGGTCCTCGAGATCGCGACCCGCGCCGGCTTCGAGCTCGGCACGTACACGGCGACCGCCGCCGCCAGCGCGCAGGAGACGAATGGGTCGACACCGGTCACGGCCGGCCCGTCGACGTATCCGGTGACCGTGATCGCGCCCCCCGATGCTCCGACGTCACCGGTGGTGATCCAGACCGCCGGCATCAATCCCTGTCTCGGCGAGGGCATCGGTGACGTCAACCTCGGTTGGGTCGCGTCGTCCACCGACGGTGTCGACTACTACCGTTTCGACGTCAGCCCGGAAGCGGCGGCGTGCGGCGTGCGAGCGGACATTTTCTTGAGCAATGCGCCGGTCGACCTCGACCTCACCCTGTACGGCGAGAAGAGCGATCCGCTCCGCGGCGAACCGATCGAATCGATCGCCTATCTCGACGACGTCACGCTCGATCTCAATCCCTCCGACGACGTGGTCCAGGCCGACACGGCACAGGACATCCCTCAGGTACTGCCGGCAGCGTTCGCAGATCCGGACACCTACGCAGTCACCGCGATCTCCTCGAACCGCGGCCTCAACCCCGAGCGGATCCGTACCGGCACATTGCGAGCCGGCACCCACTACCTCCAGGTCACCGGCTACAACGGCGCTCGCGCCGATACGCCGTACGCCTTGCGGCTGCGCATCGATGGCACGGTGGCGCGAGATGCCTGTTCGGCGTTGCCGTACCCCGGCGTCGGCAGCGTCGATCCGATCGCACCGGGCACCCTCCCGGCGATTGGCACCCTCCCCACCGATCTCAACACCCTTTTCCTCGTCAACACCCAGCTGCTCGAGTTCACGTACAGCGCCGCCGACCGCGCCGACATCCTCGCCAAGCTGAGCGCCGTCGCGACCGCGGCCGATGTGGTGGGCACAGTGCTGCCCATCGAGGCTGATCCGACCGTCCAAGCTGCGTTCCGGGCCCGCGCGGCACAGCCGTGCGATCCGGAACGCTCGAACGACGTCGTGCGAGCGATCGGTGATCTGATCGCGGCCTACTCCACGGCCCAGCCCGAGATCGAGGTCGACAACGTCGTGATTGTCGGCGACGATCGTCAGATCCCGATGGCAAACATCGTCGACGATGCCAACTTCGCCAACGAGCGCACCTTCTCCCAGGAGTTCACCGGTGACTCGAACAACGAGAGCATCGCCGCCCTCGCCGCCGGGACGTACCGCAGTGACGACCCGTACGGCACCGACGCCGGCATCCGGATCCGCGACCACGAGCTGTTCGTCCCGACCCGCGCCGTCGGTCGCCTCGTCGAGAGCCCTGCCGAGATCATCGCCTATCTCGACAATTTCCTGACGTTCGACGGCCAGCTCGACCCCGACACCGAGCAGCGCACTGCGCTCCAGACCGGCTACGAGTTCCTCGCTGACGGTGCCCAGCTCAACGTCGACAACCTCGAGGCCGCCGGCTACCAGGTCGACACCCTGATCGACGAGACGTGGACCGACGGCGACCTGGTGACGGGTCTGACGCGAACACCGACCGAGGCCCATCTCGACGTGATCGGTATCCACGCCCACTTCGACGAGGACAACGCCCTCCCGGCGTTCGACAACTTCAACCCGCCGGTCTCGCAGGACGAGCTGTTCAACAGTTCCGAGCTTCCCGACAATGTTCGCCGCGCCGTGGTGTACAGCATGGGCTGTCACTCCGGTTACAGCCTGAGCGACATCCAGGTGGGCGTCGGGCCCGGCACCACCTCTCCCGACGACACTGCGCCCGACTGGGCTCAGGTCGTCACCGGCGACCGTGCGAACGTGTTCGCGGGCAACACCGGCTTCGGGTACGGCGATACCGACCGCGTCGCACTCACCGAGCAACTCACGGCGATCTTCGCCGACGAAGTCGGCCAGGACGGGTCGGTCGGCCAGGCCTGGGTCGACGCCAAACAACGGATGCTCAGCGAGATCCTCGTGCTCGACGCCTACCAGGAGAAGGCACTCCAGCAGTTCGTGTTGTACGGCCTGCCGATGTTCCGGGTCGGGCCGGCGGCTCAACCCGCCGGTGGAGCGGCAGCGCCCTTGGCGGTCCCAGCATCGGCGACGCCTGACAACGACCCGAACACCGGGCAACCGATCGCCTCCCTCGAGTTCGTCGGCGCGATCGGCAGCACCGACCCGGACGTGCCCGAATTCCGACGGATCGATGGGTCCGGTGGTTCGTACTACGCGGTCGACGGTCGCACCCTCAATGTCAACGGGCATCCGGTTCAACCGCTCTACGCCCAGACGGCACCGGCCTTCGACGGTTTGCGGGCCCGCGATGCGTTGATCACCGACATGACCTCCGTCGATGTCGGCGGCGTGTTCGACCCGCTCTTCTTCTGGGCGTCGCCCAACTTCGGTGGGCCACGGCCCGAGTACTTCGACGGCTCTTTCCCGGCTGAAATGGCAGCGGTACGAAGCTTCGTGCAGGACGGTGAGCAGAGACAGCAGGTCCTGATCGCCGCCGGACAGTTCCGTGCCGACGACAGCCTTGCCGACAGCGGCGTCCAGCGCCTCCACACCCGCGTCGAGGCGGAGGTCTACTACAGCGCTTCCGACGACTTCACTGCGCCGACGATCGCACGCAGTACGGGCGCGTTCGACAGCGATGCCGTTCGCTTCGAGGTCGACGTCGACGACACTGCGAGACGCGTCTACGTGCTGTACCGGGCGACCGGCGACAGCGAGTGGTCGGGTCTCGATCTCGCGCCGTTCGGCGATGTCTGGACGGGTGTCGGACCGTTTGCTCCGTCATCGGGTGACAAGGTCGAGTTCATCGTTCAGGCAGTCGACGACAACGGCAACGTTGCGATGAGCAACAACAAGTCGCAGTACTTCCTCGAGACCACGCCTGGTGAGATCTCGGCGCTCGTGTTGACGGCGTCGCCCGAGACGGGCCAGTTCAACGACCCCTGGTACACCGGCGATGTTCGAGTCTCGGCGACGAACGGCGCGGGCGACGTCGAGTACCGCATCGACGCCGGCCCGTACCTGTCGTATCCGAACGGCGGTGTGGTCATTCCAGCTGACGACACCGGCGTCCACGTCATCACCGCGTTCGACTCCGAAGGCGACTTCGCTGCCCTGGTGATCCGAATCGACTCGGCCGGACCGAGCATCGACATCCAGCGCTCACCGGCCGAAGTCTGGTCGAACGAGCCGGTCACGATCACCATCTCGGCCGACGACGAGGGTTTGTCGGGCATCGCCGCGATCAGCTACTCGCTCGACGGCCAGAGCCCCATCATCCAGGATTTCCCACAGCCGCCGGCCGGCGCACCGAACCAGAGCGAGCAGGTCTCCTTCGTCATGGACACCGATGGCATCGCCTCGATCACCGCTTCGGCGATCGACGTCGCCGGCAATGTGAGCGACGAGGCGACGAGCACCACCCAGATCGACACGGTCGCTCCCACGGTCACCGTCACTCGGTCACCAGACGAGGAGTGGTCCAACGAGCCCGTCACCGTGACCGTTGCTGCCGCCGACGACGCGTCCGGCGTCGCCGCGATCAATTACTCGGCGAATGGCGCGGCGTTCGTGCCGTACGACGGGCCCGTCGTCGTCAACGTCGACGGGACCACGACGATCGCCGCCAAGGCCGTCGACGTTGCCGGCAACGAGGGCACCGCCGCATCGGACATCGTGATCAGGATCGACACCGTCGGTCCCGTGGTGCCGACGCTGATCGTCGCTCCGACCGTCGACGTCGGGCAGTCGGCCTCGGCCACGTATTCGTGTGGCGACGACTTGTCGGGCGTTCAGAGCTGCGAGATCGCCGTCATCGATCCGACGGGTTCGACGCAGTCTCTGGGCAGCGATCCGAACGGTGGCACGGTACTGCTGCCCACTGGCGAACTCGGTTCGTACACCGTGCAGGTGACCGTGACCGATCTGGCAGGGAACGTGACCGTCGAAACCGCCGGCTACGAGGTCGTCGACACGACACCGCCGGCCGTCACGCTCACCATCTTCGCACCCACGGTCGCGGTCGACGAGCCGAATGCCGTCGACTTCAGCTGTGCCGACGCGCAATCCGGAATCGTGAGCTGCACCGTCACGGTCCTGCTCCCCGGCGGCGCCTCCCAGAACCTCAACCCGATCGGTGCCACCAGCGGCAGTGACATCCCACTGCCCACTTCCTTGCTCGGAACATACGAGGTCACCGTCGCCGCGACGGACGGAGCAGGGAACATGATCACCGGGATGGCGAGCTACGACGTCGTCGACACGACGCCACCGCTCGTCGTCGTGACGCTGGAGTCGCCGATCGGCACTCCGTACGGGGCCGAATGGACCAATCAAACGGTCACCGCCAGCGTCGATGCATCCGATGCAGGCTCGGGGCTCGCAAGCGTCGAATACAGCGTCGACGGCGGCGACTTCGTGGCGTACGTCGGGGCAGTCGCGATCTCCATGGACGGTGAGCACACGTTCGTCGCCAGGGCGGCCGACAACGCCGACAACATCACCACCGCCGACCCGGCCACGATCAGGATCGATCGGCAGGCGCCGACCGCGACACTCAGCCTGTCGGCCAACCAGATCGAGACCGGCAGCAGTGCTCCGGTAACCGCCACCTACGACTGCGACGACCAGATCGGGCTGTCGGGCATCGTCAGCTGTGTGATCGAGGTCGCGCCCGTTCCCACCGGCGGCTCGAACCCGATCTTCGTCACCGCGAACCCGGCCGACCTCCCTCGCGGGTCCGGGAGCTACCTCGTCAGGGTCACCGCCACCGACAACGCCGGCAACGCGAGCTCGGTCACGGATCACTATGAGGTGCTCCGGACGCTCTGCGTCAACGAGCTCTACAACTTCGCCCAGCCCAAGAACATCGGTTCGAATTACACGATCAAGGTCGAGCTCCTCGAATGTGCATCCGGTGCAAACATCTCTTCGAGGCGAACCGTTCTGACGGCCTTCGCGATCACGGACTTCCCGGCTTCGACCAACAGCTATGCACCGGGTGCCAACGACTCCGGGAACGCCAACGATGGATTCGAGTTCCGGTACTCGAGCCGTGAGGGATACATCTACAACCTCGACACCACGGGATTCGACGGTCCCGCCGGCACCTACACGCTCGACTTCACCGCCGTCGACCAGAACGGCGTCGTCATCGGGATCGGTCACGCCAGGTTCACGCTCGCCGGTTGAGGGTCAGCTCCGACAGACTGATGCAGTGGAGCATGCATCGATCCTGGCGGGGTATGTCCCGCGGCTGATCGAGGAACACCATCGCAGCGGCAGCCCGGATCGGCTGCTGTTCGCGACCGGCACGCTGGTATCGGCCGATATCAGCGGGTTCACGGCATTGTCCGAACGCCTGGCAGAACTCGGTCACGAGGGCGCAGAACAGCTGACCGATCTCTTGAACCGATGCTTCACGGAGATGATCGAGGCCTGCGAGCGGCGGGGTGGTGACATCGTCAAGTTCGGCGGCGACGCGCTGCTGGTGCTGTTCGCCGGGCAGGATCATGCGCGCGATGCGGCGATCGCGATGAGCCAGATGTACGCCATCGTCAGCCGAACGTGGACGACCGACTCGGTCAGACGTGTCGAGCTGGGGATATCCCAAGGCGCTCACTCCGGAACGATCGGCTTCTCACTTGCCGATGCCGGTCATCTCGAGCTGCTCGTCGGCGGACCTGCCGTGTCGTCGACGGTCACGTGCGAGGGCGATGCCGCCCGCGGCGAGATCCTCGTCAGCGCGTCGACCGCAGCGCTGCTCCCCGAGGACTGGTTGGGTGACGGCAATCTCAAGGGCGCACGTCGGCTTCTGCATCGTCGGGTCCAGCGGGCGGCGTCGAACCACGAACGACGCGAGCTTCCATCGAGAGGTGCTGACGGACTCGATCGCTACCTGCCGGCCGTGCTGGCGGAGCAGCTGGTTGCCGGCGTTCCCGGCGAACATCGACAGGTCGTCGTCGCATTCGTCAACCTGATCGGTACCGATGATCTGTTCGAGCGTGACGGTGGGCAGGCTGTGCACGAGGCGTGCGAACAGTTCGCGCGCAACGTGCACCGGGTGGTCGAACGCCACGCGGTGCACCTGCTGGCGAGCGACGCCTACGTCAACGGCACCAAGGTGATCCTCACGGCGGGAGCACCACTGTCGACCGATGCCGACGACGATCACATGTTGCTCGCCCTGCACGACCTGTTCCAGTTGGACTCGGGATTGCCGATGCGAGCAGGGATCAACCGCGGTCACGTGTTCGTCGGTGACCTGGGCGGCCCCACGCGACGCACCTTCACGGTGATGGGTGACGCCGTGAATCTGGCGGCGCGTCTGATGCAGCGAGCTCAGCCCGGCCAGATCGTCGTCGCCGATGCAGTGCTCGAACGCGCCCGCACCGTCTTCGACGTCACCCATCTCGAACCGTTCACGGTGAAGGGCAAGTCGAAGCCGATCGGGGCGGCCGTCCTCGGTTCGCCTCGATCCGAATCCCAGGACGATCACCTGAGCCACATCGGATTCGTCGGGCGCGCCGATGAGTTGAACCAACTCGACCGGCTCGCCGAAGCCGCCTTCGCCGGTCGCGGATGCTTGGTGGAGGTGGTCGGCGACGCAGGTATCGGGAAGTCGCGCCTCGTTCGAGAGACGTTGCAGCGACACCCCGAACTGCGGTTGCATCGGATGCGCGGCGGGCAATACGCCCGCAACACCCCGTTCTTCGTGATCAGTCAGCTGTTGCGCGCCCTGCTCGAAATCGAGGGCGACGATGCGGACGCAGTCGGCGAGCAACTCGCCGACTGGAGTGCGACCAACGCCCCGAAGTTGGTGCCCTGGTTGCCGCTGCTCGCTATCGTTCTCGGCGCTGAAGTCGAGATGACGCCATCAGTCAAGCGACTGGCCGAGCAGTTCCGGCGTGATCGTCTGCTGGCGGTCACGGCCGACGCCGTCGATGCCGCGCTGTGTGAACCCGTTGCACTGCTGGCAGAGGACATCCACCTGTTGGACACCGGCTCGATGGACGTCATCCGCCTGCTCGCGCTGCGCGCCGGGAAACGGCCGTGGTTCATCGTCGGGACACGCCGACCGGACACCGAGCTGTTGATCGCCGACGCCCACTCGATCGAGCTCGGGGCGCTCAGGGACGACGAGGTCGCCACACTCGCCACCTCCGCCGGACAGATCGCCGGCCTCGATCAGGCCTTCGGCACTGCCCCGCGGACCGAGGGCCTCGCCGATCGCGCCGGCGGGAATCCGCTCTTTCTGCTCGAACTGATTGCCGCTGCTCGTGACAGCGGCACCGACAGCCTTCCCGAATCGGTCGAGTCGCTGATCACGACTCGCATCGACATGCTGCCCGCTCGCGACCGGACCCTGCTCCGTGAGGCTGCCGTATGCGGCAACGTCGTCGATACCGCGCTGTTGGCGGCAGCCTTCTCGCAGCCCGAACTCGGCCGCGAGGGCCGCTGGGACTCGCTCGACGCCTTCCTCGTCCGTGATCACCCCGGCGCCTACCGCTTCCGGTACGGGATCTACCGGGACGTCGCCTACGGAGGACTCTCGTACCGGCGGCGTCGGGAAGCTCACCTCGCGATCGGGGGAATCCTCGAGGCCCAGCGCGCCGGAAGCGTGGACTCGATCGCGTCGCTGCTCTCGGATCACTTCGATCGCGGTCGTGACCGCGATCGCGCCTGGACGTATTCGGTGACCGCAGGTGATGCCGCGCGACGGTCCTACGCCAACACCGAAGCCATCAACTTCTACGAACGTGCACTTCGGAACGCAGCGGAGGCACGGTCTGCCTCGTCCGGCGAGGTGGGCACGGTCGCGGAAAGCCTCGGCGACGTACGCGAGCTGGCCGGGCAGTATCGGGAAGCTGTGATGGCCTACCAGCGGAGCCGTCGGGCTGCGCTCGATTCGCCCCAGGTTCAGGCCCGCCTGCTGCGTAAGATCGGCTCCGTCCGAATCCGGGAGGGCCGCTTGGTGGAGTCGCTCGGTTGGCTGACTCGGGCACTGCGAGCGGTCGACGGGATCGAGGACGCAGTCAGCCGCCGCCAAGAGGAGGCGGAGACGGCGTTGATGCGCGCCGGGGCGCTCCACCGTCAGGGCAAGAATCGCCAATGCGTGGCATGGGCGGAGACCGCCGCGCAGGCTGCGGAAGATGCCGGCGATCGGCTCGTGATGGCGCGAGCTTTCAACATGCTCGAGGTCGCCTATCGCACGCTGGGACGGGATGACGCTCTCCGCTACTCGGATCTTGCGCTCGAGATGTACGCCGGTTCCGGCGATCTCGTCGGCGAGGCCAACGTGCTCAACAACCGCGGCGTGAAAAACCACTTCGCCGGCGATTGGCGGCAGGCGATCGCCGACTACGAGCGCAGCCGAACCCTGCGACGCCAGGCCGGCGACGTGGTGGGGGAAGCGATGGTAGCCAACAACATCGCGGAGATCCTGTCTCTGCAGGGCAGGTTCGACGAGGCGAGAGCGCTGTTCGAGCACGCGCGAGCGGCGTGGGAATCGGCCGGTTATCCGATCGGCGTGGCATATGCCGTCGCCAACCTGGCCATGGCGGTTGCCCGTTCCGGAGCGGCGAGGACCGGTCTGGCGCTGCTCGACGATTCGGCAAAGATGCTGGAGGATCTCGGCGCGTCAGCACTGCTCCTCGAGAACGCAGTTCGTCGGACCGAGTGTCTGTTGCTGGCTGATCGGGTGGGTGAGGCGCTCGAGTCGGCGACCGGACTCGCCGTCCGGTTGCGGACGGATCGCGACGGCGACGAGTCACTCCTGGTGCATCTGCTCCCGATGCTGGGGCTGGCGCAGATCCGGTCGGGTGACGCAACCGGCGCGGCGGCGACCCTGCACGACGCGGTCGAGCGCGCGGAGGACCATGGAGATCGCTACATCATCGCCATCAGCCTGCTCGCTCTCGCGGAGGTCGACGAGTGCAGCGGACGAGATCCGTGGCCACGTCGTGAACGGGCGGCAGCACTGCTCGCACAGCTCGATGTCGAGCGGACGACGTTGTTCGTCTCGACCTGAGCGTCTCGGTGTGGCAGCGATGTCGATCAGCGTGGGGCGGGGCGCGACCGCTGGGCGACTCTGGCGTCCTCAAGGGAGCGTCAAGGATTTCCGAGAAACCACTCTCCATGCGATCGTTTTCACCGAGCGTGAAAACAGCGGTGTCGTGGGGCACATGATGACGAATATCTGGTGATCTACCTGGCGCGATAGCGCCTGATCTGTTAATCAGTCTGTACATCGCGCGCAGGCGGGCGATGCGCCGGAACGTGGTTGGCAGCTCGGCGGCTGCCCCACTGTCTCTTTGGGGGTCTGTTCCGGCGACAACTTGGAGGGCAGAGCATGTACGCAATTTCAACGACGGCGCCACGGCATTGGAGCACGTCGCCGAGGCGACCGATCCCCGATCTGCGGGGCCCTCTGGTCGCCGGACTGGTCGTGGCCATGGTCACCACCGTCTCGACGCTGATCCCACCTCGGTCGGCCGATCGCTCCGATTCGACCGCTGCGGAAGCCTCCGCGGCAGCCACTGCCGCCACAGCGCGCCAGTCGCAACTCGTCCAGGCGGGTGAGGTGCCCGATGGCTTGACCACCAGCGAGTGGACCGACATCCAACGCCAGATCGCCGGCGCTGAGCCGGTCGAGGCCGTGCCCGCCGCCGTGTCCCGCAGCGCTGCCACCGCTGCCACCTCGCCGGCCACCTCGCCAGCCGTCGGGGGAATCACCGCACCCCAGATCGTGTCGTCCAGCACCGTCGCTCACTTCCAGGCGAACGGTGCCGTCGTCACCGCATCGGCCGCCTCGTCCGTCACGTTCCGCACGAGCAGCGTCGGCGATGTGGGCATCGCGTCGACGACGCCGTCGATGGTGTCTGGCCAGGCCTACTACCTCCACACGCCGACCATCACCGAGACATACCGCGACACGCCCGCCGGCCTGCAGCAGCTGTTCACGATCGCCGGACCGGTCACCACCGCTTCGACCACCGTGATCGAAATCGATGTCGCGGCCGGCGCCCCGACCCTGATCGATGCGCAAGCCGTGCAGATCACCGCCAGTGACGGCAGCCGGTTCCTGTACCGAGACCTGATCGCCTGGGACGCCATCGGTGCGTCGCTCGCTGCGGCCATCGACGTCGTCGACGGCGCGATCACCCTCAACGTCGACACCGCGGATGCGATCTACCCGATCACGATCGACCCGATCATCACGCAGGACGAGAAACTGCTGCCCACCCAGAACTCGGCCGGCGACCTGTTCGGCCAAGTGGTTGCGATCGACGCCGACGCCACTGGAGGGGCGTTGGCCGTGGTGAGTGCGCCGGCCAACGACGACCAAGGGGTCGCGACCGGAGCGGTCTACGTCTTCCGCCAAGTCGACGCGACATGGATCCCGGAGACGACGCTCTACAGTCCGTTCCCCGCCGACGAAGGGTTTGGCACCGCGCTGAGCGTCGAGGACACGGCGATCGCGGTCGGTGCACCGGGCGCGAACGGTGAGGACACCGGCAGCGGCGCCGTCTACCTCTACGAACGTGTCGGTGGTGTGTGGCAGTTCGACGAGGCGTTGTACGAGTGCGACCTCGAGTTCCAGGCTGCGTGCGGCAACGCCGGCCCCTATCCGGCCGGAAACATATTGGTCGCCGACTTCGTCGATCACGGCTTCGGGCGTTCGGTGGCGTTCGGTGCCGGAGGAACGCTGCTGCTCGTCGGCGTCCCGGGCGGCGGTGTCCAACCTGACGTGAACGGAACGGCTTACCTCTACGAACTCGGCGGCGGCGATTGGTCGACCTCGACGCAGATCTTCTCGCCCGTGAACACGGGAGCCGACGCCTTCGGCTGGGGTGTCGACATCGACCGAGCCGGCACCAATCTCGTCATCGGCGCACCAGATCACGATCTCGGCGGCCTGCCCGATTCTGGCTCTGCCTGGTGGTACCAGTGGGACGGCCTCGCGGTCAGCTCGACCCCCGACCGGCTGAGCGAGGGCACGCTGTCGGTGGCGGAAGGTGACTTCGGTGCCCAGGTCGCGGTCGAACAGGACGCCGACGGTGACGTCATCGCGTTCGTCGCACGGCCGACCCAGAAGACCGAGGACGACCCCGGCCCGTCGACGAGCGGCGACGCAACGTTCGTGATCCCGAGTGGCTCGTCACCGACCGGTACGACGCGTGCTGACAGCACTGCGAGCTACAGCCCTGACTCGGTGTCACGTCGCGGAACGATCGCCTTCGACGGGCAGTCGTTCGTCGAAGGGTTCCCGATCTACCCGAACGGAGCCACCAACGGGTTCGCCGCGGTGTTCCCCTGGAACTCGGCGACGAATGCCGTGAGTTCCGGTGCTGCAACACCGTCAGGAACGGCTGACCGTCGCGGGGCGTCGGTCGCCGTCGACGGCGGTCTGTTCCTGGTCGGCGCCCCATGGGCGTCGGGTGCCGGGTCGCAATCCGGCGAGGTCACCGTCTGGTCGGTCGCATCCACGGCAACACCGTTGGCCACCCTGACCGGCGGGTCGGACGACCAGTACGGGTGGGCGGTCGACATCAACGGCAACCGCATGGCCGTCTCGGCGATCAACGACGACACGGGTGCTGCCGACGCAGGCGTCGTCTACATGTACCAGCGCAGCGCCGAAGGCTTTCCCTGGACGGCCGACGGCGTCATCGTCAATCCGTCACCCGACAGTGGAGACCACTTCGGCGATGCGGTTGCCGTGTTCGGCGACCGCGTGGCCATTGGCGAGTCCGACCGGTTCGGCGACCAGGCCGAGCCGGGCCGCGTGTACGTCTTCGAACGCAGCGGTGCCGCCACCTGGGCTCCGTTCGGTTCGGCGTTGGGGATCGCAAGCCCCGACGTCGGCTACGACGCGTTCGGCGCGTCGATCGCCTGGCAGGACTCGACGACGCTCGTCGTGGGTGCGCCCGCGACGAACGTCGGCAGAGGAGCGGTCTATCAAGTGACGTTCGGAGGCAGCGTCTGGACTGCGCCGAACGCGTTGACCTCCGTCGTCGCGCCGTCTCCCGGCGACCAGCTCGGATACTCGGTCGACGTCACGCTGGAGGCGTCAGGGAGCTCCGTCATCGTGGCGGGCGCTCCGGGTGACGACCTCGCCGGCGTCGATGCCGGTGCGCTGCACATCTTCCGGGACGCTGTCGGTCCGGGTGGAGCCGCTGGGTTGCAGGTCGTGCAGGCCGGGTTCGGATGGGATGCGGGCGACCGTATGGGTACTGCGGTCGCGGCCGACCGCGGCTATCTCGCCGTCGCCGGCATCGGTGGCCAGGCGCCGAGTTCGGCGTTCCAGGCCTACCTGCTCGAACCGTTCGGATCGACCTTCCAGATCGACGGAACCTTCACGTCCACACTGACCGCCTCGCTCACGGCCGACGCCAACGACTACGTCGACCTGGTGGGCCGCAACCTGTTCCTCACCCGCCCGGGCGGGGGCGGGCAGGTCGGCGTCTTCCGCGACGTCGACGGCCTCGGCTTCCCAACCGTTCCGGTCGATCAGTTCATCCCGGTCGGTCGAGCGCCGGGCGACGCGATCGGGTTCAGCATCGCGGCAGACGCACGATCGCTCGTGGCCGGCGCGTGGGGTGACGACGAGAAGGGCACCGACGCGGGCGCTGTGTACACGGGCTCGATCTCGCTCAGCCACACGTTCGTCGGGCCGGGGACCGCGTTCGACGACCCCGACAACTGGGACACCGGTCTCGTGCCGAATGCCAACGACGTGGCGATCGTTCCCGCGGGCTCCATCGCCGTCAGCATCACGGGCAACCAGGAGGTCGGCGCGATCGTCACCGGAGCGGGTTCGACGGTCACCGTCGAGGCCGGTGTCGGCGATTCGCTCGCCATCACCGGGGGTGCGCTGGGTGACGAGGTCTCGTTCATCAACGGCACCCTCGACGTCAAGGGCACCCTCGACGTCGACGGCACTGTCTATTGGGAAGCGAACGGCACGATCGACGGCCTCGTGGTGAACAACGGGCTCGTCTTGCTCGGGGGTGGGACGCCGATCGTCATCGGCGGCAGCGGTCGGATCGACAACGCAGGTACGTTGTCCGGCGAGAACTCCGCCGGAGCGACACTCACGTCGACCGTGGCCCTGCAGAGTCTCCCCGGATCGACCATTTCAGTCGGCTTCGGCGCGCTCACCATCGGCTCCGACTTCACGAGCTTCGGCTCCCTCAGGATCAACGAGGACGGGGTCCTGACGACGACCGGCTCGGTGTCTCTGGACAGCGCGGGCACGGTGACGTTCGCGGTCAGTGGCCCATCTGCGAGCGGCAACTACGGACAGTGGGTCGTCGAGGGCTTCATCGAGTTGGGTGGAACCATCGACATCTTCCAGGCCGGGTACTCACCGACAGCCGCCGACTCGTACCAGGTGATCACCGGCTGCATCTGCACCGGACAATCCTTCGCGAGCGAACTCACCGCGCCACTCGTCGTCACCGTCGGCGCGACGGACGTCACGCTCGCCCTGCCGACGGTGCCCATCACGGTCAACTCGACCGGTGACGCCCCCGACGCCAACTCGGGCGACGGTGTCTGCCAGACCGCGACTCCCGGCGAGTGCACGTTGCGCGCCGCGATCCAGGAGGCCAATGCACTCGCCGGTGCCGACACGATCGAGTTCGACATCACCGGTGCCGGAGTACAGACGATCGCCCCGACATCGGTGCTGCCCGTCATCACCGACACGGTCACGATCGACGGGTACTCACAGACCGGCGCCTCGGCCAACACGCTGGCGGTCGGTTCCGACGCGGTCATCCTGATCGAGCTCGACGGATCGTCTGCCGGCGGAGTGACCGGTCTCGACTTCCGGAATGCCGGCAGCGCCGGATCGGTCGTCCAGGGATTGGCGATCAACCGCGTCAATGGCTACGCGCTCGCGACAGGTCCGGGGACGAACGTTCGAGGCAACCACATCGGCACCAACCCTGCCGGCTCGACGGGCCTCGCCAACAGCTACGGCGTCCTGATCGACACAGCGTCCACTCAACCGGTCACCGTCGGCGGAACGACGCCCGCCGATCGGAACGTGATTTCCGGCAACGCCCTGATCGGTGTGCAGGTCCTCGCAGTCGGTGGAACGACGGCGGGCACGACCATCGTCGGCAACTACATCGGCACCGACTCGGCGGGCACGGCGGCCCTGCCGAACGGCAGTGAAGGCATCTGGGTCGGGGCCAACCCCGGCGCGCTGGTCACGGGCACGGCGATCGGCGACGGCACCATCGGTGGCCGCAACGTGATCTCGGGCAACACCGGCGAGGGCATCGCCATGTGGGACAACTCGACGCTGACGGTCATCCGCGGCAACTACGTCGGCGTCGGTGCCGACGGCTCGACCCCGCTCGGCAACGCACTCGTCGGTGGCTGCGCCGTCTTCCGCTGTGGTGGCGTCGTCATCCGCAACAACATCTCGAACAACACGGTTGGTGGCAGCCTGCCCGGCGACGCCAACGTGATCGCCAACAACTCGACGGGTGTCATCGCGTTCTCCGGCTTCGGCAACCGGATCGTCGGCAACAGCATCTTCGACAACATCGGCGAGGGACTGCTGGTCAACCCGGTTGCCGTCCCACCCGGCTCGTTCAACTTCTTCGTACCGGCCAACGACGCGGGTGATTTCGACGGGGGAGCGAACCAGGGGCAGAACTACCCCGTGCTCACGCCGACGATCGACGGGACGAACTTCGTCGTCGGTTACTCGATCGACTCGAGTACGGCCGCCGGCGTCTACCCGATCCAGATCGACGTCTACCGGGCGGACAGCGCCGGCAGCGGCGAGGGCAAGATGTTCCTCGGCCGCACCACCATCGCCGCCCCCGGTTCCGGTTCGGTCGACCTCGGCCTTGCCGCGACGCTCGGCGTCACGCTCGGTGATTTCGTCGTGGGCACTGCGACCGACGCCAGCGGGAACACGTCGAACTTCTCACCGGTCGCGTTGGTGGTGGAGGCGGCAGTCGAGGAGCCGACGATCTCGCTCTCGGTCGCCCCGACGACGCCGACGGTGCCGCTCTCGGTGTCGACGATCGAGCTCGCCGACCTGCCGCCGAGTGCGTTCCAGGGCTACGGCGGTGCAGCGGCTGACTACGCCGTCTCGTCGATCCAGACGCTCGATCTCCGGTCCGACGTGGTCGTCGGCGGCGCGCCGACGCCCGTGGCATCCGTCACGCTCGGCGAACTCGGCCTCGACACCACGCCACTCACCCGCCGTCAGCTCGACGAGATCCTGCTCGCCGAGTTGCCCGTCGCCGGCGGATGGGCGGCAGTGCTCGCCAACACGACGTTCGCCCGCATCCCCGAGCAGTCGCTCACCCTGCTCGACGTCGCCGCCGTACCGGCCGTCCGCAACCTGGCGATCGGCGACCTGGGCCTCGGCACCACCAACCTCGGCAGCCTGTCGACCTACTCGGTGCTGCTCGCCGGGATCCCGGTCAACGACCTGCCGCTCGTCGCCGGTCAACAGGACAACCTTGCCGGATGGTGTGCGCTCGCCACCGACGTCGGCCTGGACTGTGTGTCCGACTTCGGCGCCGACCTCGGCAACCCCGCTGCGAACGACCACATCACGCTGCCGGTCCTGAGTCTTGCCGGTGTCGATGTCGATGGCTCTGCCCTCCTCAGCGTCGACGTGTCGGCGGTGGACCTGGCCGGCTCGCCGATCGGTTCGTCGGCGCTGTCCGATCTGAACATCGGGGCGGTACCACTCGCATCGCAGCCGCTCGTGGCGGCGCCGTCGCTCCCGTCGTACGTGCCGCCCACCGTGGGCGTCCCAGCGGAGCTCGGCCCGGTCACGCTGGGCTCGCTCGGCTCGTCGGTGCCGCTCGCGTCGCTCCGACCCGGCGATGTCTCGATCGGGGGCACGCCCCTGTCGTCGCTCGAACTCGGAGCGCAGCCCACCACGTCGCCGCTGGTCGACTACCCGTGGGCCCCGCCCTCCATCGGCAGCGCCACCCTGTTGTCGGACGACACGATTCCGCCCGCCGTGGCGGCGATGGAGGTTGCCGCCCTCGGACTGAACGCCCCGGTGCTCGCCGTTCCGCTCGACGAGATCATCCTCAGTAACGGTCGCCCACTGTCGTCGTACACGCTCGCCGAGCTGTCCGGTGAGGACCAGACGGCGACCAGTCCGTTCGGCATTTCGCCATTTGGGATCTCGCCGTTCGGGATCTCGCCGTTCGGCATTTCGCCGTTCGGGATCTCGCCGTTCGGGATCAGTCCGTTCGGCATTTCGCCGTTCGGGATCAGCCCGTTCGGGATCTCGCCGTTCGGCATCTCGCCGTTCGGGATCAGCCCGTTCGGGATCTCGCCGTTCGGCATTTCGCCGTTCGGGATCTCGCCGTTCGGGATCAGCCCGTTCGGGATCAGCCCGTTCGGGATCAGCCCGTTCGGGATCAGCCCGTTCGGGATCTCGCCGTTCGGGATCTCGCCGCTGAGCAACCTCGGTCTGAACGCGCCGATCCCGGCGATCCCGATCGATTCGCAGGAGATGACGGTCGGCGGTCAGCCCCTCGGTGAGTACACGATCGGAAGTCTGGATCCCTCGAACATCTTCTTCGACCTGCCGCTCCAGCCGTTCGTCGTCGCCGACGGCGTCACCAGCACGAGCCCATTGGATTGCAGCCTGATCGACTGCCGTCAACCGAACGGCTTCACGATCGGCGACGCCGTCGACGCCGGAGCACTCAGCGGTTCGTTGACCTTGAACGACGTGCAGGGTGCGATGACCGGGATGTACCTCGGCGATCTCGTCGGCGCCCATCCGGCATTCACCCGAGAAGCCCTGGCAGCAGCGATCGCGGCCGTCACCATGACGCTCGCGGACGCTGAGGCAGATCCGGACCTGTCCGTGGTCGATGTCCCGATCCAGCTGCTTCCCGAGTTCAACTCGGCGAACATCGGTGACACCCGCTCGTTCTTCGTCGGTTTCCGATTGGCCGATCTCGTCGGTCTCCATCCCGATTTCACCGAAGCGGAAATGGACGCTGCGATCGCCGCCTGGCACCTCCGGGAGGGAACCAACCCGACGACGATCGGAGACCTGTCGGGGCGCCTGAGCACCGAGTTGCAGCCGGGTGAACTGTGGGTCGACTTCCTCAACGTGGCCGCACTGGCCGACGCCGAACCCGCGCTCACCGTCGCCGACGTGTGGCCGCTGCTCGACCCGATGCGGCTCGAGCACCTGCAGGCCGTCAGCCCCCTCACGAGTCCGGTGACGCTCACAGCCGCAGCAGCGAACAGGACCATCAACACTGTTCAGGTCGATCCGGATCTCTCGCTCGCCGGATTGTTCTGGGGCGACGTGCTCACCGATCTCACCGGTTTCGACGTGGCCGACCTGGCTGCGTCGTTCCGAGGCGTCACGGTCGGCGAGTTCCTCCGGGCCGCGCAGCCGATCACCGACCAGCAGAGCGAGCGGATCGACCTGTCGACCGTCGACCTGGCCGACTACAGCAACGGGCCGGGCGTGTCGTACGCCGTCGCCGTGAGGGTCGACGACGCCACGCAGCCCCACGCCCTCCGCCTGGTCGCCACCCTGCCGCCCGACAGCCGCTACGTCGCGGAGACGGCCGTGCTGACCGCCGGCGGGGTGCCGGTCGGTGCGCCGGGCGACTTCGAACCCACCACGTTCGGTGACACGCTCATCTGGAACATCGCCAACGCCCAGCCGGGTGAGGACTACGTACTCAGCTTCGAAGCCCGGTCGCCGATCGTGATCGGCAGCGTTCCCGTCGGCGTCACTGCCCAGATGGGTGATCTCGATGTGTTCGCGTCGGCGACGTCGTCGGTGGAGTTCACCGAGGCACTCGAACCCAACGACACCAAGGACGACTCCGGCGTGATCACGCTGACGCCCGAGCAGATCGTCGTGTCACAGATCTCGATCGCCGGCGACGTCGATGTCTTCGCCGTCGAACTCGATGCCGGCGACCGGATCGGCGGTGTGCTCTGGAACCTGCCCGCCGACTACGACCTCACCATCATCGGCCCGGCGAACCAGCCGATCTCACCGACCGCGGGCCGGAACGTCGACGTCACCGGTGACGCCGCTGGTGGCCGACTCACCTCGACCGACGCCGGTCAGATCGTCGTGCCGGACGGCTTCTCGGTGATCGCCCGCTCGACGAGCCGGGCCTTGGCGGCCGAGGTGATCGACGCCGTGCCCGTACAGCGCTCGGGGACGTACTACCTCATCGTCTCCGGCTACAACGGAGCGCACAGCAACCTCGCCTATGCCGCTCAAGCCGTCGTGGTGGAGGCACCGGTCACGGCGCCGGCGTGTGTCGCCCGCTCGTTCCCCTCGACGCCAGGTGCGTCCGGTCCGCTGCCGGCGACGATCCCGTCGTCCACGAACACGCTCTTCGTCACCGACCTCTCCCGGATCGGTGCGCTCTACTCGCCCGCCGAGGCAGCGGACGTGGGCTCGGCGCTGAACCAGATCGTGAGCGACCTCGGTGCGGGCGGTTCGCTCGAGTCGCTCGGTGTCAACGCCGCCGTGGTCGACGTCGGCGCAAATGCGGACGTCGCGAGTGCGATGGCGGCCTGGGACGCAGCACCCTGTGAGATCTCCCGCGCCAACGACGTCGTCCGCGAGGTCGTCGGCGTGCTCGGCGGCTACTACGCACAGGCCGACATCGAGTACGTCGTCTTGGTCGGCTCCGACTCGGTCATCCCGATGGCGCGGCTCGCCGACCGCACCCTGCTCGGCAACGAGCAGAACTACGCCGGCACGTTCGCCGACGAGATCGATACGGCGCTCTATGCGGCGCTGGCGTCCGGCACCTTCCTGTCCGACGACCCGTTCGTCGACCTGGCACCGAACCTGGGGAGCGGGTCGGCGATCTACGTGCCGGTGCAATCCCTCGGCCGACTCGTGGAGTCACCGACCCAGATCGTCGATCAACTGGCGGCGTTCGCCGCTTCCGGTGGACAGATCCGTACCGATTCCGGATCGGTGTCGGGGTACGACTTCCTGCTCGACTCGGCCGACGAGATCGCTGACGCCCTGAGCTCCGACGTCGGCCAGGACGATGTGTTCCAGGGTCCGGTCCTGACGGCGAGCCTCGACACGTCGCTGATCGGCAACGGCTGGAATGCCGCCGCGATGGCGGCGCAGTTCCTGCCCGCGGGTCAGTCGCCAGGTATCACCTCGCTGAGCGGGCACTTCAGCCACCAGGGTGCGCAGTCGGCGCTCGGCGCCGAGCAAGACACGGCGGATGCCGTCTACACCACCGATTCGACGCTCACCGACTTCACGGCGGCACTGCTGTTCTCCGTGGGCTGTCACTCGGGTCTGAGCGTGCCGGAGGACGTCACTGCGAACGGGCTCGGCGAGGACTGGGCCGAGGTCTTCACGGGGGGTGGTGCGCTCGCGTACGTCGCCCAGACCGGCTTCGGCTACGGCGAGGTCGACGGTGTCTTGCTGACCGAGCGACTCATGGTGCTGTTCGCGCAGCGACTCGACGGCAACTACTCGGTCGGTGAGGCACTCAAATGGGCCAAGAACGACTACTTCGCCGAGCGCGGGGTGATGTCGGTCTACGACGAGAAGTCCTTGCAGCAGGCGGTCCTCTACGGTCTGCCGTTCGGTCGCCCCGACGTCGCGGCACCTCCCGCTGGGCCGACGCGGCCGGCCGACCAGGCGACGAGTGTCGACCCGACCACCGGCCTGCAGACGGCGACGTTCGCGCTCGACTTCGAGTTCGACCAGGTCACCGATGCCTCTCGCGGCACGGTCTGGGAGATCGACGGACGTTCGTTCGCCACGTCCAACAACCCGCTGCAACCGATCACGACGGTCGACGTGACCGCCGCCGACGGTGACGCCGACGGCCGGCCCGACGTCAGACTCCACGGCTCGGTGTTCCGCAGCGGAGTGGGATCGCTGGAGGCGCTGGTCGACCCCGTGTACCACTCCGCGACGATCGACGGCGCAGCGAACGAGCCGGAACCGAAGCCACAAGGTGCGATCTTCCCGTCGTCGCCGCTGAGCACGTCGGATCATCTGACCGAGTTCGGGCCACGCGACTCGCTGGTGGTCATTCCGGCGAAGTTCACGACGACGGAGGCCAACGGGAACGGCACCCAGACGCTCATCGACGAGATGGTCGTCCAGACCTACTACAGCACTGCCACGGATTGGACACCTCCGACCGTGAAGCAGGTCCAGACGTCCGTGACCGCGCAAACGCCCACGCAACGCTCGCTGGTCGTGACGACCGATGCGTCCGACGCCAATGGCGTCGCCGCCGTGGTGGTCGTCGTGGCCGAAGATCTGACGCCGGGCCGGCCCGCAGTCTGGCGATCGTTCGATCTCGCGAACACCGGCGGCGGCCGCTGGTCCGGTGCGACACCTATCTCGGTCTGTGCGGCGCTGGTCGAGATCTTCGTCCAGGTGGTCGACACTGCCGGCAACGTCGGCGTCATGTCGAACAAGTCGGCGAACTTCGCGAGCGGGTGCGACGTCGATCCGCCACCCCAGCCACCCGAACTCCGAGTGGTCCCCAACCCGGCGACCCTCGACCCCGGTGGCTCGGGTTGGCACGTGTCCAGCCCGGTCACCGTCGTGGTGACGTCGACCATCTCGCCGCTCTTCTACGAGGTCGACGGCGGAGGCGAGCAGCCGCTCGTCGGTTCGTCGTTCACCATCGGGGGTGACGGCGTGCACACCTACGTCGTGCGTGACATCAACGGCGGCGTCTCGGCGGCAGGGTCGATCGCGATCGACACCACGAATCCCACCGTCGCGATCATCACACCGGCGAACGGCAGTACGTACACCGTTGGTCAGGTACCGCCCGCGGTGTTCACGTGCTCCGACCCGAGCCTGGTTAACTGCACCGGCACGCTGACCGATCTCGCTTCCGGCACCTCGACGCCGATCACATCAGGCGCGGCCGTTTCGTCGACGCCGGGCAACCACCGTCTGGACGTCACTGGCACCGACGTGGTGGGCAACCAGTCGTCGGCGTCGTCGACGTACAAGATCAACGCCCCGCCGGTTCTTGGTGAGATCAACGCCCCGGTTGGCCCGATTCCGTTGGGTACGGCGGCTGTTCTCGATGTCGAAGTGAGCGACGAAAACGGTGACGACGGTCATGTCGTGGTGTGGGACTACGGCGATGGCACGACGTGCACGGCGAGCGCAGCCACGCCCGGTGCCGATTGCAGCCTGGTCGCTCCGACCGGGTCGACCACCCCCGGTACGGCGTCGGCGTCGCATGTCTACGCAGCGCCGGGTGTCTATGAGGTCGCGGTGTCGGTCGTCGACGCGAGTGGTGCATCCGACACGGCGGTGTTCCGGTTCGTCGTGGTCTATGACCCGTCCGGCGGTTTCGCCACCGGCGGCGGCTGGATCGTCCCCGGTGGGCCGTCGTCGAACCCGGGCGACAACCTGCCGGGCCTCGACGGTGTGAGCAAGGCGCACTTCGCGTTCGTCGTCAAGTACAAGAAGGGTAAGCAGGTCCCGGACGGCGGGCTCAGCTTCCGCTACCAGATCGGTGATTTCCGACTCGAGTCCGTCAGCCTGGACTGGCTCGTCGTGAACCCGAGCCGCGCCCAGTTCCAGGGCACGGTCGAGATCGAGGGCATGCCGGGGCTCTACCCGTTCAAGGTGGAGGCCGACGACAAGGACAGCAGCCCAGGCCAGGAAGATCGGTTCGTCATCAAGATCTGGGACGACGGTGCCGACCCGACGACGGACAACCCACTGTTCAAGGCCTCAGGCGACCTCGGCGGCGGTCAGATCAAGGTCAAGACGAAGTGACATGACGGCGCGCCCGGGCCGGGCGCGCCGTCAGGGTCGCCAGTCGTGGAACGGAGTCGACACGACGCCCAGGTCGCGAAGGATGCCGTCGGCCTCCGAGATCTTTGCCTCGTCACCGGCGTTGTGGAGACCGAGCAGCGTGAGTGCGAGTTCGAATCTCAGCTCGTGGGTGCGGCAGATGGACTCGGCTCGGCTGAACGAGTCGAGCGCACGGTCGGGGTCGTTCTGGCGGAGCGCGGCGATGCCGAGCAGACGCAACCCGCGGGCCTCGATCACCATGCCCCGATCGATCGTGGTCGCGGTGTCGAGGATTGGCTCGAGACGGCGCATGGCATCCGCCGGGTCGTCCCGGTGCAGCGCACCCTCGGCGAGCCGGAGATCAGCCTCGATCGCATAGAGCTCGAACGAGCCGGCGTGGAACTCGCGTGCGCAGCGCTCGAGCATGACGATGCCGTCGTCGAGATCATCGCCGCCGCGTCGCATGAGTGCGGTGCCGAGGTTCAGTTCGGCATAGAGCCGAGCACTCTCGTACGACGCCGCGTCGAAAACACGAACAGCGGTGGTCAGGATCGTTTCCGCTGCCGCGAAGTGACCCTGGTCGACCAGGATCTCGGCCGCGTTCATCTCAGCCGCTGTCGCGATGGTGACGTTGCCGATCTTCGCGGCTGCGGCGCCTCCGCGTTCGTACAGCCTGACCGCCTGCTGCCACTCGCCGGCGAAGAAGGCGATCATTCCGAGGTTCTGTGCGAGCATCGACTCGGCCTCGAACGCGCCGATCGAAGCCGCCATCTCGACGCTGTCGAGGAAGTCCTGGGCCTCGTCCCAATGGGTGAGCCCGCCGACGATGGCTCCGTAGGCCTGCACCACCAACGCGTCGTCGCCCGCCTTCGTCGCGTGGTATTCGGCGAGTTCGCCTGCGGTGCGCGCGTCGTACAACCGACCTTGATCCATACGGATTCCCGAGAGATTGAGATGAATCTCCGCCAACCGTCGGTGCACCCACGGTTCGCGCCGGACGCCGCGGAGCATCGATTCGGCCTGGTGCAACAGACGCGTCGCTGCGGTCAGGTTCTTCAGCCGTTGTCGGGCACGGGCTTGTCGGCGTGTCGCCCGAACACGAGCGTCCAGATCATCGCTGCAGGCCTTCTGGTTCTGGTAGGCGGTGAACGCCTCGTCGTACTGCCCGTTGAGTTCCAGTGCGACGCCGAGTTTCTCCCAGATCTCGGCCCGTTCCGCCTTGGACACATCGCGGACGAATCGGCTCGAGGCGAGTGCCCGGCGATAGAACGCCGCCGCTTCGCTGTTCGCGAACGAGTGCCGGGCGGCATCGCCGGCGGCGCACGAGTACGCCCACGCCTTGGGATGGTTGCGCGCCTCGCTGAAGTGGAGCGAGAGAAGTCCGGCGAGACTGAGGTGGTCACGGGAACTAGCTTCGAGATACCCGCCGACAGCACCGTGCAGCCGCCGCCGTTGCCGGAATGGCAGACCCTCGTACGCGACGTCGCGGTACATGGCGTGGACGAAGACGAACTGGTGGTCTTTGCCGGGCTGGACGATGCCGTCGAGCGCCTGCAGTTGCTCGTCGACCCTGACGCCGTCGCTGCTCACCGCGGCGAGGTCCCCCGGATCGAACTCGCGACCGAACACCGACGCCAGCCGAACCGCTTGGCGTAGACGCGGGGGGAGACCGTCGATCCGGGTGCTGATGAGGCCTTCGATCGAATCCGGCAGACCGTCGGCCGAGCCCGAACCGACCGCTCGGGCGAGTTCGACGGCGAAGAGCGGATTGCCCCCGGAACGGTCGATGATGATCGCGAGTTCGTCATTGGACAACGCACGGTGAGCGACCGCACTCGCAAGCGACCGGATGTCGTCGGCCGACAGCGGGTTCACGGCCAGCTCGGTGACGTGCGCGAGCGCGTCGGGGAACGACCAACTGCCCTCCGGTCGACGAGTGAAAACGCCGGCCCAGGGTCGCTTGTCGGCCGCCCGCATGAGGTGGTTGACGAGTTCGCCGGAGGCGTCGTCGACCCAGTGCAGGTCTTCGATTACGAGGAGGACCGGCCCCTGCAGGATCGCGTCGAGGAACTCCACGACTGCGTCATGGATACGGGCCCGCCGGAACTGCGGTTCGATCGCATCGCTCTCGGCGGTCGCCGGTACCTCGGCCCCGAAGGGGATCGCGAGGAGGGGCAGCATCGGGAGTAGTTGCGGAGCGGCGCGCTCGACGCGTGTCGCCAGGGTCCGGCCGACACGCGCCGGATCGTCGGTGAGCTCGAGGTCTGATCCGCTGCGCAGGATCGAGCGGAACACGCTGTACGGGGACGCGACGCCGTACGGCGTGCACGCTCCCTGGAAGATCGTCAGGCCCTCGGATTGGTCCCAGGCGGCATCGAGCAGACGCGACTTGCCGACTCCGGCTGGACCGGTCAGCACGACGATCTCTCCGAGTTCGCCGATCGCGCGGGTGATCGTCTCGAGCTCGGCCGTTCGTCCGAACAGGCGGGTCGCTGTGCCCTGTCGGCGCACCTCGTCCGACACACCACGCACGTGGTACGCCTCGATCGGCTCGGTCTTGCCCTTGACGTGGAACGGCTCGATCGCGTCGGTCTCGAACACGGCGCGGGTGTCGTCCACCATGGTTGCGACCGCGACGATCTCGCGGTCGGCCGCCTTGCCGAGCATCCGGGCAGCCGTGTTCACCGGGTCGCCCATCAGGGTGTACGTCCGCCGGTGCGGGGCGCCGAGGAAGCCTGCGAAGACGCGACCCGTCTGTGCGCCCTGGCGTAGCGTGAACCGACTGTCGATGGTGGAGATGGCGAGCGCAGCGTTGAGCAGAGCGTCACTGATATCGCCGGGATTGACGGGCGCTCCGGCACAGAGGACGAACTTGAAACCGTCAACGGCGATGTCGGTGTGCAGAGCGGTCACCCCGAACGATGAGGACGCGGCGACGATGTCGTCGACCAGCGAGCCCAGCGCCGCCGCGGTTCCGTCGCGGCCGATCTCGTCGAAAGCTGCACTGACTCCGCCGACCATCACGAAGCCGACTGCGACAAGTCGGTGCTCGCCGCCCAGTTCGGAGAACGCCTCGAACTGCTCTCGAACCCTCTGCGGAACGAATGCATCGAGCTGGTCGATGCCCACCGTGCGTGGCGCCGGCGCCGACGGTGGATCGATCGGGGCGCCTCCGATCGCGACCCCACCTGCGTGTCGGCGACCGAGCACTTCCACGGGCAGTGACGCTGCGATCTCGTCACTGACCAGCGTTTCTCCCTTGTCGGCCTCACCTTCGAGGTGGATCACCTGCGTCGCAGCGGGACCGATCACGAGCAAGTCGCGGTAGTCGGAGCCGGCGAGGAAGACGTCGAACGGGCCGTGCGAGGCACCGATCGTCATGTCGAGCTGGGCCCGCTTCGCGGTGGGCGAATCGTGGAGAGCGATCTGCATCGCCAAGGCGGCATTCGCGCAACGGCGTGCGTGGCCATCACCCCGGAACAGCACGAGCAGCGCGTCGCCACCGAACTTGATGATCTCGCCGTCGTATCCGTAGGCAGCATCGATCAGCGCGGTGAAACAGGTATTGATCAGCTCGGTGATCTCCTCGGCGCCGGCCTTGCCCTTGCCGGCCAGCTTCTCGGAGAGTGCTGTGAACCCGGAGATGTCCGCCGAGAGCATCGAACCCTCGACCTGGGTGTACGTGGAACGTTCATCGGTCGCCAGCTCAGCGGCCAGGCGGGGCACGAACGCGGCGAGGTCGATCATGTGGCGCGCGCCCGACAGTGTCGGTGCACGACGCGACCGACGCGTGCCGAACCTCGTTGGTGAAGCGGGACAGTGCTCGTCATCGGGTCCAGTGGTGGGCGATCAGCGATCACCCGGTCCTAGTGTCGCACGCCGGGCACAGGCCGCTCGCACCAAGTGACCGTTGGTGGGGAAATGCCACCCGGGGCGTTCGTGGCACTGCCCGTCCGTCGGCACGGACCAGGAGAGGTGGATCGAGCCGACAGATGCTCGATACCGCCGCGTTCGATACGGTCGCGGGCGATGATGAGGGGCCGGACGACAAGGTGCGCATCTTCGATGCGATTCGTCGGTCGATCGCGATGTGGGCGCCGGCGCCTTGATCGCTGACGCGGACCTCCGGAACACGCCGGCGCTGACGATTCACCAGCAACTCCGGGCCGAACGGCAGACCGGCTTTCGCCCCGACATCGAGGGCCTGCGTGCGATCGCCGTGGTCGCAGTGTTGCTGTACCACGCCGGGATCGGACCGTTCGACGGCGGGTATGTGGGCGTCGACGTGTTCTTCGTGCTGTCGGGGTTCCTGATCACGAGGTTGCTGGTCCGAGACCTGACGAAGTTGGGCGGACGCTCGCTGCCGAACTTCTGGGCCCGGCGGGCGCGGCGACTGCTCCCGGCTTCGGCTCTGGTGATCATCACGACGGTGGCCGTCGGCTGGTTCGTGCTCGATCCGCTGACGCAACGTTCACTCGCCCGAGACGCGATCGCGGCGGGTGTATTCGTGGTGAACATCGTGTTCGCCCGGCGCGACGGCGACTACTTCGCCGCCGAGCTCGCGCCTTCACCCTTGCTGCACTTCTGGTCACTCGCCGTCGAAGAGCAGTTCTACGTCGTGTGGCCGCTGATCCTGCTGATGGTGGTGCGGGTTCGCTCGGGAAGACGAACGGCCCTGATCACGACGATCGGTGTGCTCTGGGCGGCCTCGTTCGCGGCATCGGTCGTGGTCACGCGTCAGAATGCACCGTGGGCGTTCTACCTGCTGCCGACCCGGGCCTGGGAGTTGCTGAGCGGCGCCGCACTGGCGATCGTCGCTCCGACCGTCGCCGTGCGACTGCCGGCCGTCGTGCGCACGTTGCTCGGGTGGGGTGGGTTGGCGCTGGTGGCCTCGGCGATCGTGTTCCTCACCAGCACCCCCGACTTCCCCGGCTGGATCGCGATGTGGCCCGTCGTCGGCACGGTCGCGGTGGTTCTCGCCGGCATCGCCCCGGCTGATCGAGGTCCGCAGCGTCTGTTGGGCAGCGCCCCGCTGGTTTGGATCGGACGCCGCTCGTACGGCATCTATCTGTGGCACTGGCCAGCCCTCGTGCTCGGCGAGGCGCAATGGGGCCCGCTCGCGGCGTGGGAGCGAGCAGCTCTGGTGGGTGTGTCGGTTGCCGTGGCCGCCGCCACGTTCGTCAGGTTCGAGAATCCGATCAGGCATTCTGGCTGGTTGGCGTACCGGCCCTCGCGCAGTCTGCTGGCGGGCGCCTCCCTGATCGCGGTCGTGATCGGGAGCGCCGCTGTGGTCCTCAACCTCCCACGGGAACTCGACACGGGCACCGTCGCGGAATCGGCCACGATCGCGGTTCCCACGGTGAGCGTCGCCACCACACGACCTTCCGCACCGGTGGAGCCGGCGGTCACGATCGCCGGCCCCACCACAACGATCGACGATCCCGTCGATCTGTCCGACGTCGTGTCGCCGATCGTCGCTGCCAACGCAGAGGCCCTCGAGCGGTCGCTGCTCGTTACCGACGTTCCCGCCAACCTGCGCCCGTCTTTGTCGGCCGCTGCGGGTGACAAGCCGCTGATCTACGACAACGGCTGCATGCTGTCGGACGGCGAGACGCAGCCCCAATCGTGCATCTTCGGCAATGCGTCGTCGTCGACCACGATCGTGCTGTTCGGCGATTCGCACGCCGCGCAGTGGTTTCCGGCGCTGCATCGCATTGCGGAGTCGCGCGGCTGGCGGCTCGAATCGCTCACGAAACAGGGGTGCCCCACAGCCGATGTGCCCACGACGCGAGCCGACCGCGATCCCGACTGCGACACGTGGCGAGCCGCCGTGATCGCCCGGCTGGCCGACGAACAGCCCGATCTCGTCGTGATGTCGTCGTACCGGTACAACCCCGGGGGTCTGGCCGACGAGCCGTGGCGCAGCGGGTTCGAGGCGACGATGACCGTGCTGCGTCCCACCGCCCGGCAGGTGCTGGTGCTGGGCGACACCCCCACACCGGTGCCCGAGGACGTGCCGTCATGTCTGGCCGAAAACCTGCGTCGAGCCGACCGCTGCATCGCCCCGCGCAGCCGCGCGGTCGTCGAGTCGCGGCTGTCGGTCGAGCGCGAGATCGCGCGAAATCACCAGGCGCTGTTCGCACCGACCGGCGACTGGCTGTGCACCCTGAGCGCGTGTCCGGTCATCTTCGACGACGTCTTGCTGTACCGCGACGGCAATCACATCTCGACCACCGCCGCGGTGTTGTTGATTCCGTATCTCGACGCGACCCTCGGCGCAGTCATCGCGACCCTGTGACCGGGACACCGGTGATGTGCACCCGTCGATGTACTCGTCGATCTGCTGTGCAGATCCCTACTTCTTGGCGATCGGAATCGTCGTGACAGCCGGGGTCTCGGTGTCGACCGGTACCCGGACCTCGAGGATCCCGTTGTCGTAGGTGGCACTCACGGCGTCTGTCTTCGCCCCGGCCGGGAGCCTGATCGAGCGCTGGAACGAGCCGTAGCGGAACTCGCTGCGATAGCCGCCGTGCTTCTTGTCCTCGTGGCGTTCCTCCCGCTCGCCGACGATCGTCAGGTGATCTCCGTCGACCGTGATCTCAACGTCATCGTCGGGGTCGAGGCCGGGCAGCTCACCGCGCACCACGATCGTGCCGTCGTCCTCGACGAACTGCTCCATCCGGAAGCCCTCATCGATGAACGGCATGCCGTGGAAGCTCTCTGGCCAGCGGCGGGCGAACAGCTCGGGCCAACGATCGAACCACTCGCTCAGGCCGATCCTGGCGAAGGGGTCGGTCCACAGGTTCGGGGAAGCGGCCGGCATCTTCTCGACGGTGGTTTCCGGAGTGGTCTCGGGGGTCTTGGTCTTCTTCGTCATGTCGTCCTCCTGGTGTTCGACGTCGGCTTCTGTAACTGAGGAGGTCAGGAAACCCTGCTTCTCAACTCCATCGATCGCGCTTTTCGAGCCGCGTTTCAAGGCCTGGCACCACTCATTTGCGGGGTTGTGGGGCTTTCTGCCCTTGCCGGTCAAACGCCCTCGGCGCACGATGCAGGTATGGCAACGCAGCGCGAGGTTTCACCGACCCCGACCGGACACGACGACGGGCTGGACGGCGAACGATTGCTCGACGAGGGCGTTGATGTCGACCTCGACGCGCCGCTCGACGCGCCGCTCGAAACCCCGATCGAGGATGCACTCGAGCAGCGTCACGTCGAACCGCTCGACGATGACCTGCACGACGCTCCGTGACGCCGTTCCGGAGTCGCGGAGCGCATCGCGGCCGGTCACGCGAGGAGCCTCAGCGCGCCCACTGCTGAGAGCGCCAGCACGAGCAACAGGAAGGCTCGCTGCGGAACTCGGTGGAATACGAATCGTCCGCTGAACACGCCCGCCAGGATCGCCGGCACGAGGGCGAGATCGAACAGCAGCGAACGCCAGGTGAAGAACGGCCCACCCGCTGTCCACTGTGCGAGGGCCACGTAGAACGGCACCTTCGAGATGTTCACCACGAAGTACAGCCAGGCCGTGGTGCCGATCAGCTCGATCTTCGGTAGACCCAGCCCGACCAGGTAGGTGTTGATGATCGGCCCTGCGGCGTTGGCGACAAAGGTGGTGAAACCTCCCGCTGTGCCGTAGGTAGCGGCCGTCGTGGTCGTCGCCGAGCGGTGCGGCGCGCCGCGCCACATCCTCCAGATCTGGATGGCCACGATGCACAGCACGATCACGCCGATCACGACCTCGATCGACCGGGTCGCGCTGCCGACGGCGATGAAGAACGCGATGCCGAACGCATACCCGAGCCCGACCCAGATCGCGAGTGGCCGCAGGAGGTCCCAGCGGGCGTGGCGGCGGTACCAGCCGACCGCGAACAAGTCGGCGACCATGAGCACGGGCAACAGCGCCCCAGCGATCAGGCGGCCGTCGAACACGGTGGCGAACAACGGGACGGCGATCAACGCGCTGCCGGGCAGTCCGGTCTTGGACAGCCCGATGATGTAGGCGGCCAGCGCACCTGCGACGAGGGCGCCGACGGTGAACACCCCGAGGACTGTAGGAGAGTCGTGCCGCGGATACGGTGACGGCGTGGCGAACGGATCGACAGAGCTCTGTGTGCTGGGCGACTTCGCCAGGGACGAGTTGATCCGCAGGAACACCGAGATCCAACGCGGCGGCCTCTTGCTCGGGGGCGTGATATCGCTGCGTGGCGGGAGTGCTGCGAACGTGGCGGATTGGGCGGCTCGCGGCCGCTTACGGCCGCTGATCTCGCAATCGTGATCACCAGGCGCGCACTGGTGCTGGCGGCGGCACTGGTCTTCGTCGCATCGGGCCTCGGCACACCCGGGTCCGTGGGGGCACGACCGGCTCCGCGACCACTGGTCGAATCGATGATCCAGGGCAGCGTATGCCTGAGGGGCACGACGGCCGCCGACCTCGACCACCTGTTCGATTCCGAGCCTGCCGGCGTCGTCGGAGCCGACTACCAGCGAGCGAACGCGCTGGCGGACGGCAGGGTGTTCTGGTCTTTTCAGGACGGTGCCGTGCGTAACGAATCGGGAGGGATCTCGATCGTCCACAACATCGCGATGCTGCAGGACGGGCGCTGCTTCCAGGTGCTGTACGGCGGTACCCGTGCCGCGCCGCGGTCGTTCCTGTTCGCGGATCGGACCGAGCAGTTCCGCAGGTGGTTCTGGCCGCTCGATGCCGAACTCGGGACCGACGGTCTGCTGTACATCTTCGTCGCCGAGATGCTCGAGGAAAGTGACGACTACCTGGTTCGCAGCGTGCCCCAGGGCACTCATGTCGCAGTGTTCGATCCGGCCGCGAATGCGGTCGTGTCGCGGACTCGTCCGGCCGACAGCTCGGCGTCGTTGTACGGCTGGTCGATCACCAGCGACGATCAATGGACGTACCTGTATGCGCAGTGCTACCGACAGTTCGGCTTCGACGAGTATGCGATCGTTGCGGCGTTCGATCGATACTGCTCGCCGCGGGTCACGGTGGGCCGGGTACCGCGCGGCAGATTGCTCGATCCACCGACGTACTGGAACGGGTCGAGTTGGCAGGCCGACCCTGGCGCGGCGCAGCCGGTCATCGAGACCGTGGGACGCCGGATCAACGCCAATCAGATCGAATGGACCGGCGGCAGCTTCGTGTCGGTCAACAAGGAGGGCGACTGGTGGGGCGACACGATCTACCTGGCTCGATCCGCCAGGGCGACCGGGCCGTTCACCATCTTCGACTCGCTGCCTGCCGTGCCGAAGTGTTTGGACTGCAACACGTTCTTCGCCGACTGGGTGCCTGCGAGCGCGGCCTCCCGTCCACCGAGCACGCTGGTGTTCGCACTGGGACACAACCGTTGGGACGGGGTGATCAGTGCGGTGTACCGGCCCACCTTCCACAAGGTTCCGGCACCACCGTTGCTCGCAGCCGGCAACACCTTCGAGCTGACGGTCCCAGGAGGCGGTGATCTCGCCGCGGTGGTGATGACGGTCGCTGCGGTGCTGCCTCGCTCTGCCGGTCACGTGACGGCATTTCCGTGCGACCGCGAGCGGCCGACCGCGTCGAATCTCAACTACCTGGGCCCCGATGTCGTCGCGAACCTGGTCGTGGTGCGGCCGGATGCGGCCGGTCGTGTCTGCCTCTTCTCGCTCGCCGACACCGACCTCGTGGTCGATCTGGCGGGCGGCTTCGAGCCGGGAAGCGGCTTCGAACCGGTCGACCAGCCGCTTCGGTTGGTCGACACGCGCATCGGCCTCGGCGTACCAGCCGGTCGGATCGGTGCCGGTGAGACGATCCGCGTCGTCGTGCCCGGTGACGGCGATCTCGGTGCGGCCGTCGTCAATCTGACCGCGGTGTTCCCCAGCGGTCCCGGTCACATCACCGTCCATCCATGCGATCGCCGGCGGCCGACCACCTCCAACCTGAATTTCCTTGGCCCCGATGTGGTCGCCAACCTGGTGATGGCTCGCCCCGACGCCAACCGTGAGTTGTGTGTCTTCTCGCAGGTCGACACGGATCTGGTGATCGACCTGGTGGGAGCATTCGAGCGTGCGGGCGACCAGGAGCCACTCGACGATCCGCAACGCCTGATCGACACCCGTACCGGGCTCGGTGCCGAATCGCGGCGGCTACGGCCCGGCGAGACGCTCGAGCTGGAGGTGCCGGGGGGCGTCGGCGCGGCCGGTGCCGTATTGAACGTCACCGCAGTGCTCCCGGCGGCCCCGGGCTATGTCACGGCGTACCCGTGTGATCGCGGGCGGCCCACGGCCTCCAACCTGAACTACGCACGGCTCGACCTCGTCGCGAACCTGGTTGTCGTCCGCCCCGACATCGACGGCAGGGTGTGTCTGTTCACACTCGCAGAGACCGATCTCGTCGTCGATCTCTCGACGGTGATCGCAGCCGGAACCGGATACGTTCCGATCGACGACCCGTTGAGGATCCTCGACACGCGCAACGGGACCGGTGTACGGACCTGACGGGCGCTCGACGCGTACCGGCTTCGGTACGACCGGTCTGCGGCTGTCAGTCGTCGGAGATCGCCGACGCCAGCTGGGACAGCGCTTCGGCGTGCAACGTGGTGTGCACCAGTTGTACCCCGGGGAAACGCCGCACCTCGGCGGCGAGCGCTGATTGATCGATGTCGCTGGCCAACACGACGACGATCGCCGAGCCGGGCTCCACCGCGAGTTTGAACCAGTCGACCCAGTCGTCGGGAACGCCGAGGTCGATCACCTTGGCGGTCACCGCTCCGACGCCTGCACCGATGCCAATGCCTGCGATCCATCCGACGGGGCCGCCGACCAGGAGCCCCAGCAGGCCTGTCCACATCGCACTCGACAACGCCGTCCGCCCGGGCTGGGGATCGATGGTCTCTTTGACACGAACGTGACCGTCGTCGCCCTTCATCACCAGCACCGCATCGGCAAGATGCAGCTTCTTGGCCTGCCTGAGCTCGCCGAGCGCGAGCATGAACTGCTGAGCGCGGCTGATCGAATCGAACTGCAAGCCGAACAGCGTGTCGGCGTGTGCATCGTAGGGCGCGGTCGGCGACGGTGCCTGACGCTCGTTGTCACGGGCCGCTCCGGGGTCGGCGCCGTCGCCGACGGTGGGCGGCGGAAAGGCGTCGCCACTCATGGGCGTCCGCCGATGGTGCCGGTTGGTTCGCAGGTGCGTGGGGTGGCGTGGGCGAGATGAGTCATCAGCTGACTCCACCCTAATCGTGCACGACGAGAAGTCGCTCGCGGAGGTGATCGCCCGGGCGATCACCCGGCGGGTCGCACGGCACCGACCACGGACAGGGCGATCGGCCCTATCCACTCATCGATCCGGTCGGGTGAAATGGGGGCAGGGACGGATCGTTCCCCGATAGGAGGTTGAAATGCGAGCACATGTCGGTGACCGGATCGTTGTGCGGGGGCACAAGGTCGGCGAACACGACCGCGATGGCGAGATCCTTGAAGTTCACGGCGAGGACGGTGCGCCGCCGTACGTCGTGCGTTGGGCGAGTGACGGTCATACCGCGACCTTCTTCCCCGGCACCGACGCGGTCATCATTCCGTTCGACCAGGCCTCGACGTAGACGTACCGGCGTCGAAGACGGTGCAGCACGGCGGTGACGGGTGCGCGTCTGGCGACGCGCACCCGCGTCATCCGGAAGATCCTGACCTACCTGACAATTGTTTGTGTTGTGTCAAGACCTGAACGCGCGTTATCCATGGGGGAGCGGATAGCTATTGGCCCGGCGGCGGGAGGAGGCTTCGGATGTTCGAACTGACAGTGGGTGCGGTGCTCGGAATACTGGTGTCGTTGGCGGTTGCCTTGACACTCGTGGGCTCTGACCCCAAGCCGGTTCCGCAGCCGAGCCAAGGTGTCCCGGTCGTGGTGGTCGAGCGGTTGTCCGACATGAGGATCTGATCACTCCCTGGCCACAGCTGTGCCGGTTCCGACCAGTGCCGACGAAGACCGCCAGGGGGTCCGACGACCTGGTTCGCCCCTCAGTCGCCAAGAAATCTACGGTGCACGAACTACAGGGACGGCGATCACGACGCGACCCCTCCACTCCCGGGAGGCTCCCCGATGACAGGGTCCGCGTCTGCCATCAGCAGCCGCGTCGGCCGCCGATGAGGCGTTCACGCGTCGGACCTCGCGCCGGCGAGCACATCAGCCGGTTCGGAGGTTGCCCGTGATCCCGGTGCGATACAGCTCGTCGAAATGGACCCACTCCGGTTCGCCCTCGACAAGCGAACGCAGCTTCGTCGCCCACTGCTCTGTCTCGATGCGCTGATTGTTGCGTTCAGCCTCGTCAGCCGCCGTGAGGTCACCGTCGACCTCGGCGAACTCGGCCAAGATCATGAAGTGATCGGGTTGTTCCCGATCGGCGAGCAATCTCGTGCCGATGTACCCCATCACGTCGGTCGTGGACTGCAACCGGTCCCATTCTGCGAGCAGGTCGACGAGGGCGTCGGCGTCGCCGCATCGAACCCGGATGCCCTGTGTGAATCTCATGTCGTTTGGCCTTCCATCTGTCTCGATCCGCTTCAACTCGACGTGCTGAGCGACGCGGCATACTCCTGCTGGATCCGTGACATCCCGGCCAGATCGAACAGGCCGGGTGATCCGACCTCGATCGCTCGCAGCGATTTCGGTTCGATTCCCAGTTCGGCGCGGACGATATCGACCGGTTGGGCGGCGAAACCGTGGTAGTCGACCTCGAGCAGATCGATCGCCAACCGATCGCGCAGTAGGCGTCCCCGGCGCATCGCGTCGGAGATTCGGACATGCATCTCGACGCTGTCGAGCCGCCGCTCCTCGAGATCGCCGCTGAAGAATCCGGCATCGGCGACATAGCCCGTCTCGAACAGGCCGACGAGCGTCGCGACCCAGGCGAACCCCTTCGGATCGGGGTCGGCCGTGGCGATCAGTGAGAACGTCTCGAGCTCACCGTTCAGGTTGGTGCCGTAGTCGGCGAGCACATGGACGAAGTCGTGTTGGGCGAGATAGGCCGATGCTCCACCCTTCGATCCGGGCAGGCCGAAACCCCGGCCGCGATACATCTCCCACACCCCACGTCCGAGCGTGCCCGGCGCAAGGTGCTGGAACGTCAGCCACAACTGTGCGAGCTCGAGATCCTCCGCGCCGGCGGCGAGTTGGTTCTCCAGCTTCACGTTCGTCTTGAGCTGGTCCTTCCGTGCGTTCTCCCAATGCTCGGCGAAGCCGCTGCGATGCAGGTCGAGCCACGCCAGCCCGAACGCACCCTGCGCATACCGGCGCGCGATTCGGACGAACTGATCGTTGATACCGAGTGCCTCGGCATACGCGGCGACCCGGCGTGCCACCTCGGGCGGGATCGGGCGAAGGATCAATTCCCCGAGCACCATCTGGTGGACGATCCGTCGCCGGACCTCCTCGGGCTGCCCGGCCAACACCTCGGCCAGTTCCTCAGCGCTGAGTGGGTCCAAAGTGTCGAAGTCGACCCGGACGCCGAGCAGCGCCTCGGTCACTTCTGTGAGCAGACTGATCTGAACCGCGTCGAGTCCGCCGTCAGCAGCGACTGCAGATGCGACACCTCGGGCGATCAGGACGGCTTCGTCGCTCGTCACCATGATGTCAAGTTTCGGATTCCCACGTGGTTCTCGACTTCCCCCGGGTGAGCCGTGTCGCCGCGATCGTACCGTTGGCAAGTCTGACGTGGCAATCGAGGAACGGAGGCGCAGCGTCGGTCGACCGGCGGGTCGTACACTCTGGCCAGGGTGCCGGCACGCATGGTCGACACGGTCCGTGTGGCCCGTATCGATCGAGGGCGCGATCGACGCTGCGCACGTACCGATTCGGCGGAAGGAACGCTCGATGGAACTCGAAATCCGACGCATGAACGACGATGAGGTCGCGGTTGCGCTCGCCCAACTCGATGGGTGGCAGCTGCTCGACGGGAAGCTGTCACGTGAGTACGTCTTCGCCGATTTCGTGGAGGCGATCGGTTTCATGGTTCGCGTGGCGATCTGCGCAGAAGGTCTCAACCATCACCCGGAATGGTCGAACGTCTACAAGGTGGTACGCGTCGAACTGCAGACCCACGACGTCGGCGGCATCAGTCCGTACGATTTCGAACTCGCCGCCAAGATGAATCAGTTGGCCGGCGCGCGCTAGTTGTGCGCAGAAACCAGCCAACCGGCGGCTCCGAGACGTACGCCGACGCCCAGTTCATAGTGGCGGGTGAGCGAGGCGCGAATCTCTTCGACGGCGGCGCTGCGCTCGTCATGGTCGAGGCGACCGAGCAGGCCGCGGACCATGCCCATACCCAGCAAGAAGTCGATGGACTCATCCACGGTTGCACCCCCGGCGAGCAGGATCGTCGTCGAGACCGGTTCGACGGCGACCCGAATGAACCCGACCTCGGTCAACAGCGTGGCTATCTCATCCGGGTTCTTGAACGCGAACATGCCTGGTCCACCGGCGCGCCCACCGAGATCCGGGAGATCGACGTACCGCGTCACGGCGCCGGCGACGACCGTCAACCACTCGTTGGCGTCGAGTTCCTGCCAGCAGATGAAGGCGACCCGACCACCGGATGCGAGTGCACGCCGAAGGTTCGCGAACGCGCCCTCGGGATCGTCGAAGAACATCAGACCGAACTGACTGATGATGACATCGAACTCGCCGTCGCCGAACGCATGGGTCTGCGCGTCGGCGACCACGAACTGCGCGTTGTCGACCGCCGCTGCCCGCGCACGGTCCGTGGCGATCCCCACCAGTGGACGAGAGATGTCGACGCCGAGTGCAGCCCTTGCACCCTGTGCCGCGTGGAGCGTCGTTACCCCGCAGCCGCAGCCGATGTCGAGCACCGTGTCATTCGGCCCGATTCGCACATGCTGCATGAGCGCCTCGGTGAACGGGGCGAGTTGGCGGTCATATCGGTCGGCATGACTGACATAGTGAACCGACTCACCACCGTTCCACGCCTCGGTTTGCCCTTGGTTCGGCTTCATCGCAGTCCTTCATGTAGTCCGATCGCACCCGCATCGGTTGGCAGGCGGCGATGGTGCGTGACCGACACTAGCCATCGTCGACCACCGTTTCCCCTGCATGAGACATGCGTGAGGCACCCCTGCCGCCAGACCTTCGCCTCTACCCGATGGGCATCGTTTCGAGGACACTGAGATCCGAGACGGGACTTGGAGGTGTGGCGTGAAGTACTTCAACGGACCGGCGCAGAGAATCGGCTGGTTGTTCGTCTTGGCGACGGTCTCCGGCGTGGCGAGCGTCGTGATGATGTCGTCGACCCTCGGAGATGACGACCTGCTCGCCGCTGTGCATTCGAATCAAGGCTCGCTGATCGTCGGCGAAATGCTCATCTTAGTGATGCTCGCGGCGATGGTCGGTACGGCCGTTCTGCTCGCTCCAGTACTCAGGAAACACAGCGAGACACTGGCGCTGAGCTATGTGCTGGCCAGAACGTTCGAGGTGGCGATCATTGCTGTCGGGCTGATCGCCGGGCTGCTACTCATACCTCTGAGCTGGGACTTCGCGGCGGCCGACGGCGCTGATGCGGTGAGTGCCGCGGTGCTGGCAGAGTCGCTCAAGGCAGCCGGCGATTGGACGGGCTATCTGGGCGCGCAGATGATCTTCAGCATCTCGGCACTGGTGCTGAACTGGGCTTTCCTTCGAATCGGGCTGATTCCGCGCTGGCTGGCTCTGTGGGGCTTGATCGGTGTGCCACTCATGTTCGCATCCGGTCTGCTGGTGATGTTCGAGTCACTCAACTCGAATGCTTCGACGCTGAACCTGCTGGTCGTGCCGCTCGCCGTCCAGGAGATGGCCATGGCTGTCTGGCTGATCGTGAAAGGATTCTGCGACGTCACCGAGCACGATCAGGCGCCGGCGGCACCCGATCGGCTGGTTGCAGCACGATGAGCCTCCGCCCGCAGTGCCTTCGTTCGCTGCTCATTCCGTGAGAGCAACGTGACTGCCGACGTTCGACCCTGGTGGTCGCATACCGCCAGAGCGATGATGAAGGTGGACGGAGGAAGGAGCTCGCCATGAGTGTCCTGCGGGTCGGCGTCGTGCTCGGGCTACTGCTGGCGGCGTCCGGATGTGGCGGCGGTGATTCGGTCGACACCTCCACGGCCTCGTCGGCGTCGGCGACCACCGACGCCACCGACCCCACGATCGGGCCGGCGACGACCGCGCCCGCGACGACTGCGGTCACGACGACGGCGCCCAGCGAGACGACCGCACCCCCCACCTCGACCGCGCCGACCCTGTCGACCACGATCGCACCGACCCCCACGACCGAGCCGACGATGGTCGACGTCAAGGTGTACTTCTTGCGCGGCGAGCGCTTGGCGATCGCCCACCGGTGGGTGGCGGCGCCCGCCGTCCTGCGCGGTGCGCTCACCGCGGTCCTCGCCGGCCCCACCCCGGACGAACGGGCGGCCGGCCTCCACACGGAGATCCCGCCGGGAACGACGCTACGCGACCTGGGTCTCGCCGACGGCCAGGCGATCGTCGATCTCTCCGGGGACTACGAGTCCGGCGGGGGCACGCTCTCGATGACCGCCCGCCTCGCGCAGGTGATCTTCACTGCGACCCAGTTCGACAACAGCGATCGGGTCCTGTTCTGGCTGGACGGCGAACCGCTGCGGTTCTTCGGTGGGGAAGGGATCACGCTCGACGAGCCGCAGGCGCGGATGCACGTCGACCGTTCGTTCACCGGGGGGATCATCATCGACACCCCGGTGCCGGGAGCGATCGTGCGCAGCCCGTTCATCGTCACCGGCGAGGGTGATCTGTTCGAGGGCTACTCAGCCCTGTGGGTGTGGCGCGACGGCGAGTCGATCGCCGGCCCGTTCGGTGTCCAAGCCGGCGCCTGGGGGATGTGGGACGAGTTCGAGACGGTCGTCGCGCTCGACGTGCCGCCAGGTCCGATCGAGTTGATCGTCGACGACGGCGACGGTTGCACCCCGGGCGATCCAGAGTGCGGTGAGCCGAACCCGGCGATCGTCTCGTTGACGTTGTCCGAGTGACGCCCACTGCCCACCGAAGAGCTCTGTTGCTCCGCACGGCCGCGGCACGGCGGATCACCCTTCAGTTGCAGGGTGTTCCGTTGCCGACTTTCATTTGCACGACGGACCCGAATTCGATGTAGCCGGCCGCATCGGTCAGTCCATCTTTGTCGTCGAGGATCACTCCATCGCCGGTCGTGATCTGTCGCACTTCTCCTTCCCCGACGGAGCCGGAGCAGACAGGGAAATCTGCGACGTAGATTCCGAGGCTTTCGATCGACGCGATCGCCCGATCCTTCGGCAGACCAAACCAGCTTTGTTGGAGCGCGACGGTTTCGCGAACCGCCACAGTCGTCGCCGTGCCGGTTGGGTCGGACCGTGTTGGCTCGGTCGTGGGAACTGTCACCTGGCCGTCATCCGGGCTGGCCGCTTGTTCGACCTCGCATCCAGCGAGCGCCAGGGAGAACACAGCCCACAGGACTGCCGCGCGGCGGACCATCCGAGCTCGCTCAGTAGCACGGCCGTGGGTGCTATTCGACACGATGTTCCACTTCCGGGTCGGACTCAGCATCCCGGGTCTCCTTATCGTGGGACGTCTTTGGGCCCTCTCTGAGGTCAGGAAGAATTTCGCCGAGCGCGCTCGCGCCGAGCACAGCGAGCACAGTAGCGATGGTGAGGGTGACGAAGTCCTGTGTCCGTGCCCCCCATCCTGGGACGGATTTGACCTCAAGCGGACCAACCTCGGTGACAGCGACCAGGATCGCGACTACGAGCGCGAACACGAGCCCGTAAACCGGTATGTCGTTGGTGCCCCACGCTCGCAACACCACAAGACCGAGCGCAATCAACGCGCCGATGATGAAGAAGGTGAGTGGAACCCGTTCATCGCTGTACGGCACGGTCATCTGGACCGCTATCGGCGCCGCCCGGACGTTGCTGTCCGTGAACTCCAGCGCAGCGCCGTACACGCCCGGCGGGACCCCGCGAGCGTCGACGCACAGTTGGACCTCGACCGCATCGGAGGTGGCCAACGCGATGTAGCCGACCTGAGCTTCAGGAATGGCTCGCGAGTTCCCCTTGTTGACGAGCTTGGTCATCGCCACGCCGAGGTAGTCGCTCGGTTCGATGTCGGCGGGACGTTTCGAATCGATCTGGGTCCCTGACTCGCCGCCGATGGTTTCCCAGTTGAGCCGGGTTCTGTCTTCGTACGGCACCGACGGGTCATCGAACGTCCACGCGAACCCGAGGTTGGTTTCGCTGCGAGGCAGCAAGAAATGTGGGCTGGAGAGCTCTGCGACGTCACCGCTGTCGAGCTCGTCGCAGTTCTTTGTTTCGCGTAGCCCGCTGCTGGGGGAGAGAAATACCCAGACCACGATCAACGCGGCGACGAGGACCAGCCCGATTGAGAGACCGACGACAAGGATCGGTTTCTGCTGGTTTCGGCCGGTCATAGCTACTCCCAGATAGCGACGGGCCGCTACCCCCGAACGCTCACTGCAATCATAACACTACTCTTCGCGAGAATTGTTGGTGTTTGGTACAGGGCGTTGCCGGCCAACCTTCGGTCCAGGTATCGCTCGCTCCAGTCGATCCGCAGTTCGTTCCGCAGCGGGTAGTGAGGTCGTTGCTCGGCTGGTCACCCCTGAGCGAGCAGGACGAAGCTCCAGGCCAACCTGACCAGGCGTGGTCGGATGAGCGCTGTCGAGCCACGCTCCGGCACGATCTTGAAGAGACCTTGACGATATGGGTCCTTTGGCTCTAACCGAATCGCGATATTCGGGATGTTATGGAACGGGCTCGGTTCCGAGTTCGTCGGCAATATGGCGGGGGAATGGAAGCTGATCATGTACAGCACGCGCTGGCAGCATCATCGCGCGATCGGAGGGCGGCCATGAAGCTCACACGCCGTCAGTTCATCTCCTACGTGGGAGCCGGCGGCGCCGGCGTCCTCGTGTTCGGTGGCCGGACGGTCGGGCTGCTCGGCGGACCGAGTGCGACAGCAGCGACCCAGGGCCCGGGTCTCAGCGACCCGGCGATGCAACCGAAGTTCGCCACCCCGGTGCCCAATGCGCTCGATCCCGGCTTCGTCTACGACGTGAAGAAGGGGAAGATCACGGTCTCCGTCCGACAGGCCGTTCAGCAGACCGGCTTGGTCGGACCCGACGGGGTCACCACCGTGCCGACGACGATCTGGGGGTACGGCGACAAGGGCCTCCACACGTGGCCGGGGAGGACGTTCCAAGTGCGGAGCGGCGAGCCGCTCGAGGTGAAGTGGCAGAACAAGCTCGTCGACGGCCTCGGCAACCCGCTGCCGTACCTCCTCACCGGGAAGGACAACACCAGCCTCGATTGCGGGAACTACACGGGACGACCGGTGGTCGACACGAGCCTGCACTGGGCATACAGCCTCCCCGGATACGAAGCGTATGACATCGCGACCAACGGGGTGCCGATCGTCGCCCACGTCCACGGCGGCCACAGCGACTCGATCTACGACGGTAACCCGGAGTTCTTCTTCAGCCCCGGCTACGGGGTTCGCGGGCCGCAGTGGGTCGACAAGAAGTACGTGTACCAGAACGATCAGCCCGCGGGCACGGTGTGGTACCACGACCATGCGCTCGGCATCACCCGGTTGAACGTGTACGCCGGGATGGCGGGGTTCTACATCATCCGGGACGACTTCGACACCGGCCTGGTCGGCAACCCGCTCGACCTGCCGGCGTTTCCCTACGAGGCGGCGTTCGCGATCCAGGACAAGATGTTCAAGGACACCGGCGAGCTGTTCTACCCGGCCTTCCCGGGCGACCCGTTCTACGACGACTTCATCACCGGCGAAGGGGCGATGCTGCCACCCGCCATCTTCCCCGGCGGCGGACCGACCGGTCTCGCCGAGTTCTTCGGCGACCACATGGTCGTCAACGGGAAGATCTGGCCGCAGATGGACGTCGAGCCGCGCAACTACCGGCTCCGGTTCCTCAACGGCTGCGACAGCCGCTTCCTGGTCCTGCAGTTCTTCGAGGTGCCGCCGGGAGCGACGGACTTCACGAATGCCAAGGGGCCACTGCCGTTCACGGTGATCGGCAGCGACCAGGGCCTGGCCTCGAGCCCGACCACCGTCGACACGCTGCTGTCGGAGACCGGCTCCCGGTACGACATCATCGTCGACTTCAAGCAGGTCGCCTTCGGCAACCGGATCATCATGAAGAACATCGGCGGTGACGAGCCGTTCGGCGGGATCGACCTCGATGACCCGCCGCTGCCTGTGTTCGGCGAGACCGACCGCATCATGGCGTTCGACGTGGTGCTCCCGCTCGACACGGCCGTGCCCGACGTGACGCCGACGGGCATCAATTTCGGTCCCGTCGTCCCGACCCCGACCCGACTCCGCAAGGTGGCGTTGTTCGAGGGCATGGACGAGTTCGGGCGGCTCCAGCCGCTGCTCGGCACCGCCGAGCCGGCGACCGACTACGCCGGCAACCCGGTCAGCTGGCCGAATACGCCCGCGTACGCCGACGCCGGGCTCGTCGGGCAGATGGAGGGCTCGATCGGCTGGCACAGCCCGACCACGGAGAACCCGGCGCTGAACAGCACGGAGGAGTGGGAGATCTGGAACGTCACCGGCGATGCCCACCCCGTGCACCTGCACCTGGTCAACTTCGAGATCCTGGGTCGCCAGGAGATCGTGTGGGACTCGGCGACGAACGAGGAGGACCGGGTGCTGGATCCGGACGGCGTCACGGCGCCGCCACCCAACGGAGACGGGACGTATCTGGTCAGCCAGCCGGTCGTCCAGCACAACGGTCTGCTCGGCAATGGCTTCCGCATCGTCGCGAACACGTATGGTGGCCCGGTTGTTCTCGATGCCGACGACGGCTACGTCGAGAACGCCCCGAAAGACATGGTCACGGCGCTGCCGGGACAGATCACCCGGATCAAGGCGAAGTTCGACAAGCCCGGCCGGTACGTGTGGCACTGCCACATCCTTTCCCACGAGGACCACGAGATGATGCGTGTCATGCACGTCGGGCCGGGTGCCTGACATCACGATGCCCGCGCTGGGTGATCGGACGTTGCGCTCAGTTGCCGAGCTGTGGCTGATCACCGGCGCGGTCCTCGTCGCCGTGGTCGTGGCCACTGTTGTCGCCTTGCCGGGTTGGGGCTACGGCGGCGTCGCGGTGGTCGCAATGGCGTTGGCGACGGCGATGATCGTCGTCGGTATCGTGATTCACCGACCGCGTCGGGCGGTGCCATGGTCGCTGCTAGCCATCGGTTGCCTCGTTCACACATCGGCGACAGCCGTGCTCACGATCCGGACCCAGGGCGGGACGACCGATGGGCCGGGGCTCCCGCAGGCGATCGCAGTGCTCGCCTACCCGCTGCTGTTCGTCGGAGTGGCTGGGCTCACGACCCGCCGTGAGTCGGCGTGGTCCGTTGCACCGCCGACCGCGATCGCATCGGCAGCGGTGGGCACGGCCGTGACAGCGCTCGCGTTCACGTTGCCCTACCTGTTGCGCGACGAGTTGCCGCTCGCCGAGTCCGACTGGGTCGGCGTGCTCGCGCTCGGCGACTTCGTGATCGCACTGATGGCAGTGCGGTGCATCTTCGGTGCGCCGCACCGCAACTGGTCGCGATGGCTGCTCGTCGCCGGGTTCGTCGCTTGGGGCAATGCTCACGCCGAGGTGGAGGCTCGGATCCACGACGGCGCTTACGACGGCGGGTCGAGGATTGGTCTGACGCTTGTCGTGGGCCCACTCCTGGTAGGACTCGCGGGGCTCCTCCCCTCGATGGCCGATGTCCCGGCTCCTCGTCCTCACGGTGAACGCCAGGCGGAGGCAACGAACTGGGCGTGGCTCGTCTCGTTGCCGCCAGCTCTCATCGTCGTCGTCCATGCCGCGGAGGTCAACGCCTCCCGGCTTTGGATCATCCTTCCCCTGGCGCTGGTGGCCACCTGGGCAGTTGGCCGGATGGCGGCCTTGATCGGGCGGCTCGACGATCCCGACGGTGGACTCGGCAATGCCGCACATGAGGCACTGGATCTCACTCGCCGATATGGGCGCGGTAGTGGCTGGGGCTCACGCCGAAGTGGGCCTTGAAGGCGGCGCTGAACGTGAACGGGCTCTGGTAACCAACCAGTGATGCGATGCGCCCGATCGTCAGGTCGGGATCGGCGAGATGGTCGGCGGCGAGCGACAGACGCCACCGCTTGACGGCACCGTTCGCGGCGGTGCTCGCCCATACCTGACCGCGATCGCGACGGCTCCTCATCCACACGGTCGTCGCCGCCGACATCAACAGCGGCGCCTGCTTCGTGTTCTCCAACTTCGCCATGGCCGCTTCGGGAGGAGCACAACCGCCACAGTCCGCCAGGGCCCGCGGGGTGATCCTCCGTCATCTCGTGACCTCCGACTCTGGCGCCTCACGAACTGGTCTGCGATCGATGACACTGCTCAGTTCGACTGTTGGACGAGGGAGTCGCGATGAGACGGTTACTCAGCGTCCTGCTCGTGGTCTTCGCAGCGGCCGCCGCCGGTGAGGCGGGCGACGCATCTGCGGGGGCGGACCCCGATCTCGGCGGCGATGCATCGGGGGTGCAGGTCACGTTCGTGGATTCGACGGTCGTTCGTGGACGTGGGACGCCGACGATCACGACGCTCGAGTTCCTGGCCAACGAGGGGCCGGTAATCGTCATCGCGCGACTCGGGTCGTCAGGTGGCTCGCGCCCGCCCGCGAAGACGGCAACCGATCGTTCCGAACAAAGCTCCGCTTCCGCAACACTGACGATTTCGCTGAACGGGAAGGTGATCCTCGCACGCGGCGGCCTTCGCCCATCTTTGGGACAGATCGAGATCCCCGCCGTCGTTCCAGCGGGCGTGAGTCGCCTCGACGTGAGCCTCGCCGGAGCACCTGGGACTCTCGCCCACATCGAGGTGGTCCAGGATCTGGGTACGGAGATCGACGAGGACACCGTGTGGGGCGGTCGCGTGCACGTCGGCGAGACCGTGTCGGTGGCACCCGGAGCCACGCTGACGGTGCTCCCCGGAACAACCGTGGCCTTCGAGCACTATCGGGGCTATCGCGACCCGGGCAGTCGGTTGCAGCTCGAAGTGCGGGGCGGCATCGTCGCAGAGGGCACGGCGGACGCCCCGATCTCGTTCACCTCCGACGCCCCCGATCCCCGCAACGGCGACTGGTCGATGCTGCGTCTCGTCGAGCCGACCGGTCCCTCGCGTTTCGACTACGTCGTGTTCGAGTTCGCACAGCAGGGCTTGAACGTCTGGCGGGCCAACGTCGCCATCTCGCACACCGTGTTCAGGTGGAACAACTGGGAGGGCGTGTACTTCGAGTCCTACAGCGATGCCGCGATCGACCACTGCGCAATCTACGAGAATGGCTACAACGGGCTCGCTGCGGAACAGTTCAACACGCTCCTGCTGAACTCGTGTGACGTCTGGCGCAATGGCACGAACGGGATCCACGTCGATGCGTCGACGCTCGAAGTTCGAGAATCGTTGGTCCACGACAACATGTCGTCGGGCCTCTCGGTCGATGACAACGGCAAGCTCACCGCGCTCGGCGTCGCCAGTCGCGACAACCAGGGTGCTGGAATCGGTGTCGGCGATGGCAACAACACCGTCGTGGTCGGCAATGTCGAACTCGCCGGTAACGTCGAGGGCGGGATCACCGGTCCCTTCACCGAGGTCTCCACGACGTACCAAGTGCCCGATTCGGTGTCGATCGGGTTCGAGCCCGATCCGTCGAACGCCCTCGGTTACATCCCCGGTGATCCGCAACTCGACGAATACCTGTATGTCTATCCCGACGACGAGACGCGCCAGATCGTCGCCAAGATCGGCGAGGGCCTGGGACTGACCTGGTCGTTGGCCTGGGACGGACAGCATCTGTGGACCTCCACCCTGTGGGGCACCATCTACGCGCTCGACCCTACGACCGGAGCGGTGGTGTCCACGTTCCAGGCGCCAGGCCCTCAGCCGTGGGGGATGACGTTCGACGGGACGTACCTGTGGGTCGTCGACTTCGCTGAACAGCGCATCTCGAAGCTTGATCCTGTGACCGGCCAGGAGCTGCTCACGTTCCCCACTCCGGATCCCGAGGGCGGCGCCAAGGGCGTCACGTGGGACGGGAGTCATCTGAACGTCATGGGCTGGACATCGCCGACCATCTATCGGATGACCACAGATGGTGCACTGGTCGACACGATCGAGCTTCCCGAGGGGGGCGGTGGCATCGCCTGGGACGGATCGCACTTCTGGGTGCCCGGTGGTCCCGGCATCCTGCGGTACGACCCGAGCGGGCAGCTCGTCGGTTGGATCTATGCGGCGTCCGAGGGCACCTGGGACATGACGTGGGACGGCAGGTACCTGTGGGCCACACAGCGCACCAACGAAAACTGGTCCGACGCCAAGATCTTTGCCCTGGACGTGCACCCCCAACCCACCAATCCGTGACACCATCATCGTCCAGGAGTGCTGATCGGAATCGACGACACAACGAGGCGCCAAGGGATCCCTGGCGAGCATCACGGTCGACCTCGACGACCCACCGGCCCGGTTGACGATCGCCATCAGAGACGGCTCTCGGCTCGGGCCATCGTGCCCAGCCGCTACGGGGGAATCATCGCGGCAACTCGTACGGATTCCCCAGGTGCTTCACTGTGTCGGTGAGTCGGGACATTGTGCCCTATTTGGTGGCATCGTTGTGGCCGCACCATGCAGGTGTGGACGATTCAATCGTTGTTGAACAGTTCAAAGCACTGGGTGACCCGGTCCGATTGGCGATCGTGCGTGAACTCCGAAGCGGGATGCGGTGTGCGTGCGAGCTTGCCGAGGCCACTGACGCGTCGCCGCAGTTGCTGTCGCACCATCTCAAGGTCTTGCGCAAGGCGGGCCTGATCAATGGGACCAAGCGCGGCCGCTGGGTCGATTACAGGTTGGACGCTGCCGCCTTGCGTGAACTGTTGGCAGGTTTCGAGCTCGAGGAGGCCGCACGAATCGGCGCCGGAAGCGTCTCCGAGCAAGCAGGCGTCACCACCCAACTGGTCAAGCAATGACGAACTCCACCGTCGATGTCGAGACGCCGGTATTGGATCGTTTGTCGCGTCTCGATCGATTCCTACCCGTTTGGATCCTTGCCGCGATGGGCGTCGGCCTCGGTCTGGGGCGTCTCATCCCAGATCTCAACGACTGGCTCGACAACGTCAAGATCGCCACGGTCTCACTGCCGATCGCGATCGGTCTCTTGATGATGATGTACCCGGTGCTGGCCAAGGTCCGTTACTCCAAGATCGACGAAGTTGCCGCCGACCGAAAGCTCATGGTCAGCTCTCTGGTGTTGAACTGGCTGATCGGCCCAGCGCTCATGTTCGCCCTCGCCTGGCTGATGCTCCCGGACCTGCACGAGTATCGAACTGGTCTGATCATCGTCGGCCTCGCCCGCTGCATCGCAATGGTGCTGATCTGGAACGATCTGGCCTGTGGCGATCGCGAAGCCGCAGCCGTGCTCGTCGCCCTCAACTCGATCTTCCAAATCCTGGCGTACGCAGTGCTCGGTTACTTCTACCTCGAGCTGCTCCCCGGATGGCTCAGCCTCGATACCGCCACCCTCGACGTGTCGATGTGGGAGATCGCCAAGATCGTTCTCATCTTCCTCGGTATCCCCCTTGCCGCCGGTTACCTCACCCGCAAATGGGGCGAAGCCACCCACGGCACCGAATGGTACGAAACCACCTTCCTCCCTCGCATCGGACCCTGGGCGCTCTATGGGCTGCTGTTCACCGTGGTGATCCTGTTCGCACTCCAGGGCGAAACCATCACCAACCAACCCGGCGACGTCGCCCGCATCGCGCTCCCGTTGCTTGCCTACTTCGCGATCATGTGGACCGCATCGTTCGCCCTCGGAGTCCGACTCGGACTCACGTACGAAAAGACCACGACGCTGGCGTTCACCGCAGCCGGTAACAACTTCGAACTCGCCATCGCGGTCGCCATCGGCGTCTTCGGCGTGACCTCCGGTCAAGCCCTCGCCGGCGTCGTCGGCCCCCTCATCGAAGTTCCCGTGCTCGTCGGCCTCGTCTACGTAGCGCTGTGGGCCAGGCACCGCTATTACCCCCCAACACCACCAGTGGGAGGCCGGCCATGAACCACGACAAACGAGGCAACGGCGTTCCTGCGGTTCCCGGCCTGCCACGTGAACTCTCCAAGCCCGATACGTGAGTTCCTCGTCGAGTTCATCGGAGCCGGGACTCGCCCCTGGCACCCACAGGTCCGGGACGAACGGAAGAACCCTGGCCTTCGCACCCGGCGAATCGGGTATCAACCTGCGTCACGTACGGCGCTCCTTTGCTCGTGGTGCCGGGCCAGCGCGCTCCGGTGCAGGACGACTCAGGTGACGTAGGGGATGACGTCAGCACCCGTCGGGCCGACGACGACCGCTACCTCGTGACCGGCATCCTCCAGAATGCGGGCGACGAGTTCGTCGATGTCGATGTCGGGCATCGGCATGTCGTCCTCGCGCACCCACGTCTCGACGACCGCTCCTGTCGCAGTCGCCAGCGCGTCGGCGAGTTCACCGCCGCGCGGAGCGATCAGCACGACGTGGGTCGCGGGTGGCGGCAGCGGCGCCGGTGGCGGCAGTGGCGCTGGTGCAGGGGCGAGTTGTTCGGCGATGGCCCGGTCGGATCGGAACACGCCGAGGTGGTACCAGGCGACACCAGTGACGGTCGCGAGGAGCGCCAGTCCGACCCGGGCCGAGTCGAGTGTCTCGCCACCGAACGTGCTGTCGAGCAGATCCTCGATTCCGACGAACAGCACCAAGATCAGGCTGATCAGCGCGGTGAGGCCACCGACGCCGAACAGGACAACGAGATACAGCCGGCGGGTCAGCGAGCCGATCTCGGTGGTCGGGTCAGCTTCGAGGTGCCCGCGGATCCGCGACCAGAACGTCCACCACAACGGCAGGCCGATCACGCCGAGGATCACGGCCAGGATCAGACGATTCGCGACGTCGGAGGGGTCCTCGGTGATCCGGGCGGCGATCGACTCGAACAACGTGACGAGCGCGAGCGTGACGCCCACGACGGTCGCGACGAGACCGGAGGCCGCCATCAGATAGTCGTATGTCCTGAGCGGTTCGGACCGGTCGACGGAGCCTCCGGTTCGCAGGACGGTCCGGTGGTACTGCCAGGCGGCCATCCCGGCCACCAGGAACGCGGCGGCCACCGGTACGTGCTCGAAGTGCTCGCTGGGCAGGTCCATCTTCGGGTTGCCGAGGTACCAGACGGCGGTCCAGTAGGCGATCGTGGCGCCGGACGCGATGGAAGCGGCGAGACCGGCCAGCGTGCCGATCAGCAACACGTAGACATGCCAGAGAGACGTCCGCTCAGCCCTCAGATAGGACCCCAGCCAATGCCAGGCCCACACGACCGCGCCGACCCCGGTCGCGATGAGCCACGTCGCGATTTCCGGCGACTCGTGGCCGGCCGGTAGACGCTCGACGAACGAGGCGTACATCTCGTCGCCGGCGACGTAGGCCACGCCACCGAGACCGATCATCATCGTGACCAGGCCGGTCAAGCTCCCGACCGCAAGGTGCAGATCGCCAGGGAGGCCATGGGCGGGCCGCAGCCAGAACCAGTGCATCGCCCACACGGCAGCCCACACGATCACCGGTGCGATGCCCCGCCACTCGAAATCGTCGACCCCGAACACTCCCGCGAAGAAGTTGTGGACCGTCACGGTCGACACGATCAGTGACGAGGCGAGCGCGGTGTTGAGATAGGCGGCCCAGGCCAAGGAGGTGCGCTCACCGTCATCGTCGCGCAGGCGACTGCGCGCGAACCGCAAGAGGAACGCGTAGGCGGGTCCGGCCACGAGCATGAACGCGAGCCCGAGGGCGAGTGCCGTGCGCTCATCATCGGACCAGCTGGAAGTCAGGAGCGTGCGGCCGATCATCGTGGCGCCGACCGCACCGAGAATCAGCGTGACGAGCATCAGTCCGAAGAGGAAGAGGCGGCGGACCGACGTGGCGCGATCGACTTCTGCCTCCTCACCTGAGTCGCGGCGGTGCCCCAGAAAGCGGACGATCGCCCACGCGATCACCCCGAAGAACGCCAGCTGTACCACGATGCCCAAGATCCCGGCCAACACATCCATGGCGCCTCCTCGGTCGAATGGGCCATGCTTCCAATTCAATGGTCGCGCCGTTTGCCGGGTACGTCCACGTACGTTCGGCCCATTCAACCCATCTCGTTGGCACCGCGGAGATCCTCGTCCGCCGGCCCTGGCTGGGTCGGCGCGATCGTGAGGTGGGGAGTGCAACCAGGCGCTCGCGCGTCGAGGCAACGACCATCCACGTCGGCGACATGGCCACCGTCGACGTCGACACGGTGGCATCGATCTTCGACTGGATGCGCACACACGGCTTTCGTACGACCTGCTACTCGCGAGAGCGCTACCTCGACTGCCCCGACGACATCTCCCAATGGCGTACCGAGATGCAGTTCCCGATCGAAGCAGATCCCGACCCGTGAGCTCGCACACGCCGGCCGACGGTCGGGACTACCGGGTTGCCCCGATATGGGTCGAACTCACGCAGTGTCGAGGATCGGTTTCGAAGGGTCGCTTGTTCGACGCGAAGGAACACACGAGAACATGTCACCCAAGACGGCTTATCGTTCGTCGGCGGGATCGCCGTGCCACGGGGCCGTGAATCGACAGACGGGAGCAGCATGGGCGACCCTGGGCGGAGGTCTCTACTGCCTCCTCGCCGCAGCAATATTGGTACTGAAGCGCCGTCGACGAGGCATGCATCCTTCGATCGACGAGAATCGGTGAATACAGCTCCCTGACGGCTCTGATCTCCACTTCGGTGATGCCAGGCACACATGAGTCCTCTTCGTGCAGCCGAACTCGTCTCAGATGGCGTTCGACATTCGTACACGTCTCGCGGCGATCAGCTCCGCCCGACAAGCGTGGATATCAAGGGATTCAGGGATGGTCGTCGCGAGTGAGGGTGCCCTGTTGGCCCTCCCGCCAGGACTCGATGAGGTGACGGTCGCGTGCTTCGGACAGTCGGACTTGGGCAGCATCGTGCACATCGATCCGGAACACAGCCAGCGTGCCGGGCTGCACATCGCGCCCGACCGCGGCGACGAACCTGTCGAACTCTGCTTCGTCCTCGCTGACCACGACAGCCCGACCATGCATCTTGACATCGCCCTGTGCCGTCGGTGACGCGGTGACGGAGCTGTGCAACGACATCCTCGGCTCATGTGTGAGATCGCCGGTCTTGATCGAGTCAGCAGGCATGCCCACCCACAACTCCTGGTCAGTGAAGGTCACGATGACACCGCTGATCCGCGGGTAGCCGTCCGATCGGATCGAACCGAGCAGCGCATACGGGCCTGACTCCAGGCCGCTACGAACGGTTGCGGCGAACTGCGGGGCGGACTCGGTGAACTCGCTCCAAGAGACCATCGTGCGATCGTAGGCGAACTCGTCGGTCCGTTCGCCCACCCGATTCCGCGAATCAAGACGGCATCGAGCTGACGGACGATCGCGGCGGCGAGTGGTGTCGTGACCTGCGAAGACGCGCTGTGAGCAGGCGATATGTGGATGTGTTGGTGTCCATTGTTCCCGTCGCGTCCCGCCGCGTCCCGCCGCGTCCGGCTGGTATCAGCTGGTCCGGGAGCCCATCGCCAGTAGGTGCCCCATATAGCGCGAGTGGTGACCGCATCTGACCGTGGCGAAAGCGTCGTTGGAGGACGTCCGAGTTGGTCGGATTGCCAGCTGTTTTCGCTTCTGGCGATATCCGGTTGTTGCCGGTCATCACACCTCGGCATCCGGAGTGGGGCCTCGTCGGTAGATTGGCCTGCCGATGAACCCCGTGGTCGTGCTGCTCCTCATTCTCGTGATGGTCGGCTTCAACGCGCTCTACGTCGCCGCCGAGTTCGCCACGGTCGGTTCCCGGCGTTCGCGCGTTCAGGAGTCGGCCGAGGGCGGGAGCGGGCCCGCCAAGGGCCTGCTGGCGATCCTCCAAGACCCCAAGCGGCTCGACAACTACGTCGCGGCCTGCCAGATCGGTATCACGCTGTCGAGTCTCGTCGCCGGTGCCTACGGCCAAGCTCAGCTCATCCCGCTCTTCGAAGACACATTCGGGAGCGCCGGCCACACCATCGCCATCTTGGTCGTGTTGTTGTTCATCACGGGGCTCCAGGTCGTGCTCGGTGAGCTGTTGCCCAAGACCGTCGCGCTGCGATATCCCGAAGCATTGGCGATCGCCACGCTCACGCCGATGCGGATCAGCCAGTGGCTGCTGCGACCGCTCGTCGCGATCTTCAACGGCTCGGCCTTCGCCGTCATGCGGCGGCTCGGGCTGAACGTCGACCATTCCCACTCCCATGTGCACTCCCCGGCCGAGCTTGCCGGCCTGTACCGGGAGAGCGCCGCCGGCGGCCTGATCGACCCCGCCGAACGCGAGATGCTGGCCGGAGCTCTGTCGGTCAGCAACCGGCTGGTGCGCGAGATCATGACGCCGCGCCGCCGACTCGTGACGATCGAGGCGTCGACCCCGATCGCCGACGCTCTGGCGGAGCTCTCCGCCAGCGCGTACTCACGCTTCCCGGTCACCGAGGACGGCGAGGAGATCGTCGGGCTCGTCACCCTCCGCGACCTGTTCCTCGCCAACGAACATGCGACGGCCGTGACGGTCGCACACGTCGCCGAAGAGCCGATGATCGTCAGCGAGGTCTACGATGTCTCGTCCCTGCTGACCACCTTCTCGCAGGAGGGGATTCACGCCGCGATCGTGGTGAACGAGTTCGGATCGATCTCGGGCATGGTCACCCGCGAGGACGCGATCGAAGAGATCCTCGGCGAGTTCAACGACGAGTTCGACATCGAACCTGACCCGATCACGATCACTGGCTCCACGGTGTCGGTACGGGGAGATGTGCTGCTGACGGTGCTCAACGAGCGCTTCGAGCTCGCCCTTCCCGTCGACGAGGTCGACACCGTCAGCGGGTACGTCTGGCGCCACCTCGGGCGTCCCCCGGAAGAGGGCGACACCGTGCCGCTGGTCACTCGCAGGAGCACCGCCGCGAGCGACAGCACCGGCGACGAGATCCCTCAGACGCATCGGCCACTCCGGGTCGACTCCGTGGACGGCACGCTCGTCGACCGTGTCAGCTTCACCCTCGCGACTGACGAACCGGTCGAGGACGGGGGAGCGTGAGCGTGCTCGCCGTCAGCGTCGTGACCGGCGTCGTCCTGCCGATCGTCATCGTGATCGCGCTGGTGGTGATCAACGGGGTGTTCGTCGCCGCCGAGTTCGCCCTCGTCGGCAGCCGTCGTTCGCGTATCGACGCGCTGGCCGCCGACGGCAACCGTGGCGCCCGCTGGCTCCTCAGGATCTTCGATCGGCCCACCGGCAAGGACAGCTACATCGCGGTCGCTCAGCTCGGCATCACGCTCGCCTCGATCGGTCTCGGCATGTACGGCGAACCCGCCATGGCGCATTGGCTGTACGACCCCTTCGAATCGCTCGGGCTCTCCGAGGGTGCGGCGCACACGGTGGGGTTCCTGGTCGCACTCAGCATCATCACGTATCTGCACGTCGTGTTCGGCGAGATGATCCCGAAGGCGCTCGCGCTCGCCACTCCGGAGGCCACGAGCTTGCGGGTCAACCCCGTCATGCGCTCCAGCAGCGTCATCTTCCGACCGGCTGTCGCCCTCCTCAACTGGCTCGCGCTGTCGCTGATGCGACTGCTCCGCATCCCCGAACCCGACAAGACCATGTCGCTCTACAGTTCTGAGGAACTCGCCATCGTCACCGACGAATCGGCCAAGGGCGGCGCACTCGCCGAGCTCCAGCGAACGATGATCCACAACATCTTCGAGCTCGAGGACCTCACCGCCGAGGAGTTGATGACCTCGCGGAGACACATCGTGGCGATCGAACATGATGCGACCCGAGCCGACATCGCCGCTCTCATCCAAGCGTCGACGACATCGCGCTATCCCGTCTTCGTCGACGATCTCGATCACGTCATCGGATTGCTGCACGTGAAGGACTTCGTGCGGGCCAGCCAGTCCGACGATCCCATCGATCTCACCACGTTCGTCCGTCGGCTCCCGACCGTCGGTGGCAACACCGCAGCCGACGATCTCCTCGCCATCTTCAAGAGTGAACGGATCCACGCTGCGCTCGTGGTCAACGAACTCGGCAGCACGATCGGGCTCGTCACCCTCGACGACATCATCTCCGAGGTGATCGACGATCCGGCCGGCGACCACGACCTGCCTGCGGTCGTGCACGACGACGGATCGGTCACGCTCGACGGTGAGACCACCCTGACCGAGCTGTCAGAGGATTACGGCCTCACCTTTGAACACGACGCGGTGACCACGCTGGCCGGTCTCGTGCTCGCGGAGACCGGCACTCTGCCACGTCTCGGTGATCGGGTCGAGTCGCAGGGGCACGAACTCACGGTCGAGGGTGTCGACGGCCACAAGCTGACCCAGATCCGGGTCACCCGCCCCGACGTGCCCGACGGCCCACTCGAGCCCGCCGACCACAATCCAAATCACTAGTAGGGGCGGACGACGGGAATCGAGCCCGCATCATCAGCTCGGAAGTGGCCCCGAGCTGATTCAGCGAATGGCGCCGTGACCTGCCGAAACGTGCTGTGAGCAGGCGGTATGTCGGATGTGTCGCCGTTCAGATTACCCCGTGTTGTCCGCTGTGTCCGGCTGATGTCGGGTGTTCCAGGCACGCTGTAGGCACGGGGGTCAGTCGGTGGCTTGAGCTGTTCACCTGGTCCTCGCCGTCCTCGTCGTGGTCGTCGTCGTCGTCTTCTTCTTCTTCTTCTTCTTCTTCTTCCTCCTCCTCCTCTGCAGCGTCATCACGATCATGAGCTGCGGTTCTGAGGGTCCGTTTGCGGGCTCCGAGATGCCGGTGTGGTCGGTGCCGTGACCTCGGATCGCCGTGCCAGGTCATAACCTTGCAACGTACTCCTGACTGCCAGGCTGCAACCTTGCATTGCGCAATGCTACAGAAGGCTGTAGCCTTGCGTTTGAGGAGGTAGGTTGTGCGGAGAAATCAACGACGACAAGCTCGCCAGGCGCTCGACCGGCGTCTCGGCGCCATCGACTCGACAGTGCTCGCACCGCCGTCCGCAGGTTGGGTGCGTGCCATCAGGGATGCTCTCGGTCTGAGCACCCGCCAGCTGGGGGAGCGTCTCGGCGTGGCAGCCATGTCGGTGACTGACCTCGAGGAATCCGAACGCGCCGGTAGCGCTCAGCTCGCGACCTTGCGGCGAGCCGCCGACGCCATGGACTGCGACCTGGTCTACGCCTTTGTTCCTCGCGCAAGCCTGGAAGACACGGTCCGTCATCAGGCTCTTCGAGTAGCGCGCCGCGAACTGGCACGGGTGCAAACGACGATGCGCCTCGAGGACCAGGCGCTCCCGAACGAGGAGGCCGAGGCGAGGGTGGCACAGTTTGCAGAGAGCTTGCTCGACGACCGGGCGCTGTGGGATGACCGACAGTGATGGCATCGGCGAAGGGCCTCCCGGGTCTACGCCGCTCACTCCGGACGATCTCGCTGGACTACTGCCGACGTGGTTGGCGACACAACGTGATCTGAACGAGGCGGAGCAGGCAAACATCGAGCGCGCAGTCCGCTGGGCGTTCACCGGACGCCGGCCTGTGAAGGACGTTGGCGATCTGCTGACGGTGACCTTCGGTGCCGAGCTTCACAAGCGGATGTTTGGCGACGTCTGGCGATGGGCCGGCCAGCACCGCAAGGTTCAGACCAACATCGGCGTCGACGCACACGTGATCGGCCCGTCCATGAAGCAAACGTTCGACGATGCACGGTTCTGGACCGAGCACGGCACGTACCCGGTCGAGGAGATCGCCGTGCGCCTTCACCACCGCCTCGTCGCGATCCATCCGTACCCCAACGGCAACGGGCGCCAGACCCGGATGCTCGCCGACGTCTACCTCGACGTGCTCGGAGAGAATCGGCTCTCCTGGGGAGGCGGTGGAGACCTCATCCACCAAACGGACCAACGCGACGAATACCTGGCCGCGTTGCGTTCTGCCGATGCTCACGACATCGCGTCGCTTCTTAAGTTCGCGACCAGATGAAAGCGCGCTTCACCGAGAACGCGGAACTGGCTCGTCCCACCCTCGATCGACCCCGTTGCTCGACGATCGAATTTCGAACGCTGACTGGACGCCTGACTGGCCATACACATATGCACCACAGGTGCGGCACACGTTCGAAAACGCGCTCTTCGATTCCGGCGAGCTTTGGTACGGAGTTGTCACCCGCTTTCGTTGGCAGTGGCAACGTTGAGGTGTGAACGAGGTTTCGATCGAGGACGCGTACGCCCGGTACGCCGATGATCTCGTCCGATATGCGTCGATGCTCGTGCCTCGATCTTGGGCCGCCGATGTGGTGGCCGACACGTTCGTCGATCTGCTGCGCAACTCCGATGGGGCATGGTCGACGGCGCGCGACCCGAAGTCGTTCCTGTTCGGTGCAGTAGCGAATCGAGCTCGGATGCACCACCGGCGCAACGGGCGCCGTGTCCGACGTGAACATCTCGTCGTAGCGGGCCGACGACCGACGCGGACGGTCACCGAAGATGCGCCGGAAGAACTCCTCACGGCGTTCGATGAGTTGAGTGTCCAGCAGCGGGCGGTCACCTATCTGACCTACTGGCACGACATGTCGGTTGCTCAGGTCGCGGAGGCGCTCGGCGTCAGCGATGGAACCGTGCGACGCCAGCTCGCACGAGCCCGCGATCGACTGCGGGGGGTGTTGGCGTGACCGAACCGACGAGCGAGAAGATTCGCACCGCGTTGGCGGGAGCGACGGTCGACGCTCCCGCGCCGCATCCGTGGGCGGAGATCGAGCGACGTGCAGGCACCGCCGGCGAGCCTGCATCGTCGACGCTTCGACCCGGCATCTGGCTAGCGGCCGCTGCGTGCGTCGTTGCGTTGATCGCAGGTCTCGCCATCCTCCCGGGCTCCGGCGACGACGAGATCCGTCAGGACGACCGTCCGAGCATCGTGCCGGGCATCACGACGCCGAACACGTCGCCCACCGTGCCGCCAGGTTCGGAGCAGCCACCCGCGCTTCCGCGACCGGTCGCGGGTCAGACGCAGCGATCCGTGGTGGGAGACATCACGTGGACGCTGATCGAGGGCGACGCGTCGAGCGTGCCGCAAGGACCTGTCATCGGCGTCGACGGTGGGTACCTCGGCGGGGTCCACGACGGTCGCACCTGGCGGTCGTCCGACGGGCTCGAGTGGGAGCTGGTCGACCTCGGAGACGACGGCGTCGCCGACGAGTCGGTGTACGGCGAGTTCGAGTTCCGGGGCGAGACGTGGGCTCAGACGAATGACGGGTTGGCGCGCTGGGACGGCGAGACGTTCGTGGCGGTGGCGCTGCCGGAGTCACCCTTCGTCGAGCTGGACGGCCTGAATACGGTTCGTCGCTCGGTCGGAGCGCCCGTGGTGGTCGGTGACGAGTTGGTGATCCCGGTCACCACGGAATTGGAGATCCCGTGGCGCGAACTGTTCACCGGCGATGCGCGAGCGGAGTGGGCAGGCGACCCCCAGTCGATTCGAATCATCGACTTCAACTGGTCGGGCCCCGAACCGCGGGTGCTGGCGGTGCTGTCCGCCGACTTCATCGACGGTGAGCCCGGCCGCTTCGAGTTCCGCGACGTGGAGAGCGACGAGCTGGTGACGACCGTCGACGTCATCCCGGGTGTCGACCCCGCCGAGTATCTCCCACGAATCTTGGAGGGCGTACACCGCGAGATCCTGATTGGTGACGCCGACGGATTCGAAGCCGTCGAAGCTCCCGGAGGCTGGGGAGCACCAGGAGCTTCGCGCTTCGGAATCGTCGACGGCGGCGTCGTCCCGATCGACGGCGCTGTGCTCGGTATCGCTCGCGTCGGGTACGAAAGTCTTCTTCCCAGCGACGGCGGACTCGGTCCCGACGACTGGGAACTCTGGACCAGCGCCGACGCACGGTCCTGGACTCGACTCGACCTCCCGACACCGGCCGGATCACGAATCGTCCGCGTCAGGATGGCGAGCGACGGCTCGACCGCACTGCTCAACATCGACGTGTGGGTCGATGGACAGGGCGAGGAAGACCTGTGGTGGCTCACTGCCGACGGCCGCCGATGGGAGGAGATCACCGTGGCACTCGGGCAGCGCAACCGCCCGGACGTCATGGGGCACGCGTTGTCCATCATGCCTGCCGAGTTCGGTTGGCTCGTCGACAACTACGAGTACAACATCGCCATCTCTCCCGACGGCCGGACCTGGCAGGAGGTGCAGTTCGACTTCCTGGAGATCCTCGGGGATGGCGGCGCATCGGCGGTCGGCCGATCGATCTTCGTCGTGCCGACCCCCGGTGCCGAGGAGCCGGGCGGCCCGACCCACTCGATGTGGGTCGGCCGTGTCGCGGACGGCTGAGCGATGTCGCTGAGCCGGCGTACCTCTTTCTCGTGCCGTGTCACCCGATTCTGGTGTCGGCGGCAACGGTGGGGTGGAGCGCTCACACGGTGACCGCCGTGCACGGGAATCGGGCTCGTTCAGGAGGAACCATGATCAACAGACCGACCACGAGGACCCCGGCCGTCGGAGCGGCGGCCACGATCGTCGCCGTGCTGATCGTCGCCGGGTTGACGGCGTGCGGCGACACGGCAGATACGGCCACGTCGCCGTCGACCGATCCGCCTGTGGCGACGACGATCCAGTCGTCGGTGCCGTCGCGCTCCGCTGCGCAGGTCGCCCACGCATACTGGGAGGCGATCGCAGCCTCGGATCTGGATGCAGCCCTCGCGTTGATCGACCCGGGGATCCCCAGCGAGGACTCGGTCAAACCCGCCGGCCGGGGCAGAACGCTCGCCGAGCTGATGGACTGGTACGACGCCAACGGTTGGGAGTACGAGGTCGGCGACTGCACTGATGTGGGCGATGGTGCCGCCGACTGCGACGTGGTCGTACGCACCGCCTGGTCCGACGCCCTCGGGATCGCCCCGCTGGCGACCCCGAACCGGGTCGACGTGAGCGACGAGGGGGTCATCCGACTTCGAGGCCTCAGTGACGACTGCTGCCCGGGGTTCGCGGAGTTCAACAGCTGGGTCACTGAGATGTATCCCGACGACGCCGTCGCAATGTGGAACGGGCCCGAGATGAATCCCGAGATCATGCGCCTGTTCGAGGTCAACACTGCCCGCTTTGTCGACGCCCACCAGAACCAGTAATCCGAATCGCGATCCAGGCGCGAGATCCGAGTGCCTGACGCGTTGCACCGTGGGCTGCTGCGAGTCCGCTGACGCTGCGGATGAAGGAATCCGTCTTGCCGATGCTCGCCGAAGCGTTGTGCACAGGCTTGAGCACTCGGGAATGCTCCCGACGCACAGCCGTCGGGAGGACGCTCAACGCCATCATCGAAGAGGCTCAGCACCGACGTAGAGACCGCCGAGGTGCAACCCAGCTACCGGAGCCAGTGTCGCCCAGCTACCGGAGCCATTCCCCGAACTGGAATCCAGCAACCGGAGCCAACATGTCCACTATCAACCGGGACAGCACAAGGCATGTGTAGGCACGACGGCCCGTGGGACACATCGGCGTTACGCTCACCCGGTCAGGATGTGAACCCTGACCTGGGGATTCGCGTGGAGCGGACGACGGTGTTGTGTCTCGCGACATAGGAAACCCATGTCGCGCGTCATAGGAAACTCTTGGCCGGGTGTCCAAAGCCCGACTGATCATCACCGCTGTCATCATCGAGGGACGTTCTCAGGCCTCGGTCGCGCGTGACTACGGCGTCTCGAAGGGGTGGGTCTCCAAACTGATCACCCGTTACCGCGCCGAGGGCGACGCCGCGTTCGAGCCACGATCGCGACGACCACACACCCGCCCCGACGCCACACCCGCCGCCACCGTCGAGCTGGTGCTCGAGCTCCGTCGACAACTCGCCGCCCAGGGCCTCGACGCCGGCGCCGACACCATCGGCTGGCATCTCGAACACCACCACCAGCTCACGGTCTCGCGGGCGACGATCTACCGGATCATCCGTCGCGCTGGTCTCGTGACCGCAGAACCGAAGAAGAAGCCGAAGGCCTCCTACATCCGTTTCGCCGCTGAGCAGCCGAACGAGACATGGCAGGCCGACTTCACCCACCACCGTCTCGCCGATGGCAGCGACGTCGAGATCCTGTCCTGGCTCGACGATCACTCCCGCTACGCACTGTCCGTCACCGCCCATCGCCCCGTCACCGGACCGATCGTCGTGGCCACCTTCCGTGCTGCCATCACGAGACACGGCACACCGTTCTCAACGTTGACCGACAACGGTTTGGTGTTCACCACCCGCTTCGCTCACGGCGGGCGAACCTCCCGCAACGGACTCGAGAACGAACTGGTGAAACTGCGCGTTCGCCAGAAGAACTCACGACCGAACCACCCCACCACGTGCGGCAAGGTCGAACGTTTCCAACTCACCATGAAGCGCTGGCTACGCACCCAACCCCCAGCAGCAACCCTGCGCGAGCTGCAAACCCAACTCGACGCGTTCGTCGACATCTACAACCATCACCGCCCCCACCGCTCGCTCCCACACCGCTCGACGCCCGCCGTTGCCTACCAAGCTCGACCCAAAGCCAGACCCGGCAACGACCACCCCGACAGCGAGTCCCGCGTCCGACTTGACCGTGTCCACTCCGGCAACATCAGCCTGCGTGTCGACGGCCACATGCACCACATCGGCGTCGGACGAACCCTCGACGGAACCCCCGTCCTGCTACTCATCAACGGCTACGACATCCGCATCATTCACGCCACCACCGGCGAGATCATCCGCACACTCACCATCAATCCCGAACGCCGCTACCACGGCACCGGACGACCCCCAGGCGGACCCACAGGACCCCGAAAAATCAAACGGTCCGGACCCTGATGCAGGTCCGGGCCGTTTCCGATGTCTCGCGACATCACATGGAGCGGACGACGGGAATCGAACCCGCATCATCAGCTTGGAAGGCTGAGGTTCTAGCCGTTGAACTACATCCGCATGTGGCCGACAACCATACCGCCGATCCCCATGAGCGAGTCGGGTCCTTGATGCATCACCGTGAGGTGCGCCACCTTGTCACACCCGTTTGCGATGATGGGCAGGCATGACGTTCTCGCAACCCGCTCACGATCAGCACCAAGATGACGCTGGGGTCATCGGCAAGGTGCGCAAGTTGCTGGCGATGGCAGAGGGCTCGGTCAACGCCAACGAAGCCGACGCCTTTTCGCGCAAGGCAGCCGAACTCATCGCCGCGCACCGGATCGATCCCGACCGCCTGCGGGCCGAGGCCAACGACGACCTGGCGATCATCGAGCAGCCGCTCGGTCGTGGCGCGTACGTCCGCGGTCGGCTGTCTCTGTTGCAGGTGGTCGCCGAAGCGCACGGATGCCGCGTCGTGTTCGAGGTGCGCGACCGCGGCACGGTCGCCTTCGTCGCCGGGTTTCGCAGCGATCTCGATACCACCGAACTGCTTTATCACTCGCTGCACACCCAAGCGTCGTCGCGGATGGGCTCCGAGCGTCGAGCCACGGCAGCGGCGACGCAGCAGTGGCGACGGTCGTTCCTGTTCGGGTACGCCGACCAGATCCGCCAGATGCTCAAGAAGTCGGCAGATCGTGCGCAGCTCCACGTCCACCCGTCCAACTCGGCGCTCCCGGCGTTGCGGGCGCGCGACCGCCGCGTCGACGAGTTCTCTCGTCAGCGTTTCGGGCGAGTGGTCGCGGCGCGGCGGCCCAAAGCGGCCACCGTCACGGGTTGGGAGGCCGGTCGCCGCGCGGCGGCGCGGGCCGATCTCGGGCGGCGACGGGTCGGTACCGTCAAGGCCATCGGCGCCGGCAGATGACCGCCGATGTGGGTCGCGCGGCCGTGTACGCCGCCGAGATCGCTGCGTTCGAGGGCACGTCGTACGAGTCGATCGCGGCGCTCGACCACCTGATCGATGTCGCCGCCGTCGTCACGACCGCCGCGTGGTGGCCGCACGGCGCGATCGAAGTCGTTCCGGCGCGAACCGATGCCTCGTCTTCGTCCACCCGTCAGCGCGGGGGAGGGCGGCCGGTCGTCCGGCTGGCGGCCCCGCAGATGACCCCTGCCACGCTGATTCACGAGTTCGCCCACGTGCTGGCCGGCGTCGGCAGCGGCCATGGCGAGGTGTTCCGGCGGGCGCACGTCGATCTCGCCGGCTACGTCTTCGGTGACACCCCGGCGAACTGGCTGCTCGGCGCCTACGCAGCGATGGGGCTCGAGCCGGGCCGTCGCAACTGGCCCGTGCCGCCGAGCCGACAGGCAACGGGCGAAGCGATCGCGCTCTGAGCCCGGCATGTCACGGGTCGTCTCTCGGCGCCGTCACCTCAGTGCGTACCGTCGCAGCCACGTCCTCATTCGTCGTCGGAGAGCGGAAGCGTGACCTCGATCGACAGCCCTCCGAGCTCGGAGTTGGCGGCGCCGATCGCTCCGCCATGTGCTTCAACGATCGCCTGCACGATCGATAGACCCAGGCCGCTCCCGCCTGCAGTCCGTGAGCGGGCGTCGTCGACGCGATAGAAGCGGTCGAACAAGCGGGGCAGGTCTTGCTCGTTCACCCCCGGTCCGCTGTCTGTGATGGTGAGCAGGGCGTGGCCATCTTGGACGGCAAGCTCCACATCGCATTGGCTCGCCGCCGGAGTGTGCGACCTGACGTTGGCCAACAGGTTGTCGACCACTTGGCGCAGCCGCATCGGATCGCCTTCGACCTCGACGACATCGTTGATCCTGACCCGGATCGGCCGATCGGGTTCCACCGTTCGGGCCGCGTCGACCGCGGTGAGCACCACCTCGGTGAAGTCGACGCGTTGCGCCGTCAGCGTCGGGTGCTCGTCGAGGCGGGCGAGCAGCAGGAGGTCGTCGACCAGTTCCCCCATCCGACCGGTTTCGTGCCGGATGCCCTTCATTGCCCGCTCGAGGTCGTCGGGGTGATCTTTGGCCCCTTGCTCGAACAGCTCGGCGTAGGCGGCCGTTGCCGCGATCGGCGTCCGCAGCTCGTGGGAGGCATCGGCGACGAATCGGCGCATGCGGGCTTCCGAGACGCGAAGTTCGTCGAGCGTCGACTCCCGCTGTTCGCTGGCCTCTTGGAGGCGATCGAGCATTGCGTTCAGTGCGGTGGCGAGGCGCCCGACCTCGGTGGCACGGTCGGCACCCGGGACTCGCTGTTCGCTGAGGGCATTGTCGGTGATGGTTGCCGCGCTCGCCTCGACCTGGCTCAGTGGCCGCAGCCCTGCACGTACGAGCCACCACGACAGCGAGAGCGCCGCGCCGATCGCGGCGAGGCTGGCGAGGATCAGCACAACGAGCAGATGTTCTCTGGTGTCGTTCACGTTGTGGAGCGACTGACCCACGACGAGGGTCTTCCCGTCCGCGATCCGGTCGACCCGCAGCCGGATGTCGTCGCCGTCCGTTGCCTGGACGGTCTGCAACGCCGAGGTGAGATCGATGTCTGCGACGTCGACGATGTCCTGCTCGCGTCCGGCCTCGATCGCGGCGGCGGTGAACAGGGCGCGTCCCTGGGCGTCGATGATCGTCACGAACAGACCCGGGGCGATGGCGGGAATCGCCCGCCAGTCGCTCTCGTCGGGCGAGTCGGCGATCTGCTCGATCGGGGGGTGGGCCCGGAACAGGGTGTCGTCGACTTGCTGGAGCTGTGCCCTCGTGACCAACGCGAACGTGATCGCACCGACGACGAGCAGGCTGCACAGCACGGCGATGCCGCTTGCCAGCACGAGCCGGCTGCGCAGCGACAGTTCAGCCATCCGTCGACTCGCGCAACACGTATCCGACGAGTCGAACCGTGTGGATCAAGGGCGGACCATGCTCGTTGAGCTTCTTGCGCAGATAGCTCACGTAGGTCTCGCAGATGTTGGAGTCGCCGTCGAAGTCGTAGTGCCAGACGTGGTCGAGGATCTGTGCCTTCGAGACCACGCGCGTCGGGTTCTCCATGAAGAACCGGAGCACCTTGAACTCGGTTGCGGTGAGGTCGATGTTGTGCCCGGATCGGCGCACCATGTGGGCATCGATGTCGAGCTCTACATCGGAGAACCGCAGCACGTGGTCACCATCCGTGAGCCGGCCGGTGCGCCGCAGGATCGCCTTCACGCGGCATCACGAGTTCGGCCAGCGAGAACGGCTTGGTCAAGTAGTCATCGGCCCCGGCGGCGAAACCGGCCGCCTTGTCGTCGAGGCTGTCGCGGGCGGTGAGGAACAGCACCGGCGTGCCGATCCCTTCGTTCCGGAGCCGCGACGAGACGCTGAACCCGTCGAGGTCGGGCAGCATCACATCGAGGATGATCAGATCGGGCGCTTCGTTCTGCGCGGCCAGCAAGCCCTGGCGGCCGGTTCGGGCCTCGGTCACCTGGAAACCCTCGTACCTCAGCGCCGTGGCGACGGCATCGACGAGCGAGGGCTCGTCGTCGACGACGAGGATGTGGCTGCTCTCGCCGGCCGTCATGGTCGGCACCCGACAGGGTGCATCGCACTCACCATGGCGGCAGTCTCGCAGCTCCGGTCAACCGCGCACCGTCTCCGTCTCGACGCGCCAGCGACCGAAACCCGGGGTCGAGATCGTGGTCGCGTCGTGGGTGATCGCGTATCCGTCGTAGCCGGCGTGCCCGGCCAGCCATTCGAGGCCCGGTACGCCCATCACGAAGACAGCGGTCGCGTAGGCGTCGGCGAGCGTGAGATCCGGACCGATGACCGTCACACTGGCCAGCTCGGTCGTGGGTTGTCCGGTGTGGGGGTCGACGATGTGAGCTCCGCGCTCGTACGTCGCCGATGTCGCGACGCCGATTGATCCCGCGACCTCGAGTACCGCCGCCATTTTGTCGGCATGATCCGGATGGCGAATCCCGACCCGCCACGGTACGGCTGCGGTGGCACGGCCACGCAGGGCGATGTCGCCCCCGGCGTTGATCGTGAAGTTGGCGTGGCCGTGTCGCTCGAGCAGCTCGGCGGCGCGTTCGATCGACCATCCCTTCACCACGCCGGATGGGTCGAGCATCGTGCCGTTCGGCGTGGGCACGGCGAACGCGTCGAACGCTCCGTCCGTGTCGTCACGGAGTTGCTCGCACAACAGCAGGATGTCGCGCACTTCGTCGGACACGGCGTCGAGCCCGATCTCGCCACGACCCAGTCGCGTGATCGGGCTGTCGGCAATGTACGTGCTGAACGTCTGGTCGACATGGTGCAGCCAGGTGACGACCTCGGCAAGGCTCCCCGGGTCGGATGCGCCGTCGCCGTCATCGCGGACGTCGATGCTGACGGCCATGCCCATGACGTGCTCGACGTGGTGGTAGCCGGTCATGCCGCGGCCGTGACGCCGGCGGCGCGTGCCGTATCGATCGCCGACTGGAGCGAGCGGCGGTAGTCATTGCTGGTGTACGTGGCTCCCGAGACCGTGTCGATCTGAGCGCTCTGTGCGGTGAGCGCTTCGGTGTTCAGGACGGGCGCGGCGTAGTCGTTGATGCGCACGCTCTTGCCATCGCGGTACGGGGTTTGCAGCGTGGCGACATCGATCAGCGATCCGTCGGCTGCGAACGTGGCCTCGACCTGAACGTTGCCCCACTTGTTCTGGAAGACGCCGCCTTGGACGGTGGTGGTCGCGGGCGCCGGAGTCGGCACATCCAGGTTGAGCGATTGGGCGGCCGTTGCCTCGGCGACCGGAGCCGCAGGTTGGGTGGGCGTGGCAGCTGCCGGCGTCTGGACAGGGGCGGCGGTGGCGCTGCTCGACGCCGCCCGTACGGCCGAGGCGGTGAAGGGTGCTGCCTGACCGCTACTGACGATGTTCGGTCCGGCCAGCTGGGTGCCCGCAGCGGGGCTCGACACGGCGAACAGCGCCGCGAGGCCGCCCGTGGAGGCCAGGCTGAGGCCGAGTGCGGCGATACGGGCCCCTTGGGCGGGGTGGCGCCGCTTCGAGCGGTTCGACGACACTGCGCCGGTGCTGGGCTCGGCGCCGCTCGTGGTCGGGTTGCGGCGCTGTGCGAGCTGTTCGAGCCGGGCGGCCAGGGCCGCCTGCGGATCGTCCGTCGACCGGGTCGTCGCGCTGGTGCCGGTGCCCGCAGCGGTGGAGCGAGCGGTGGTCGCCTGTCGGGCGCGGGCCGATCGATCAGCGAGTTCCCCGAGCCGGATCGAGCGGGCGACATCGTCGAGGTTCGTGTGCGGGGCGGGAAACGAAGCCATGTGAGTATTCAGCCAGGCGCCGCTCGGGGTTCCGTGAAGGCGAGCTGTGAGCCGGCTGTGAAACGTCAGGTCGGTCGGGCATTGCGCTCGCGGGCGATAACGCCGAACAGACGAACCCCCAGCGAGTAGGTGCCGACCGCCACGAGCACGAGCATCCCGCCCCGAAACAGACGCGCCGAAGCGTCGGTGCCCATCTGATACCCATGGACGATCGCCGAGCGCGACACCGACGACCGAACCGAGATGCACGATTCGCCAGGTACGTCGCGAGAACAACCGGCGAGGCCACGAAGTCAGCACCGCGCCGACGAAGAGGTAGGTGGCGATGACACCCCACGCGAGCGCCAGCCGATCCGTGGACGCAAATCCGGGAACGAACACGCTGGCGACGGCGATGCCACCGTCGCGATTCAGTACCGACGTCGCGAGATGAACGATCGTGAAGATCAGCGCCAGGCCACCGAGCCAGTTGTGCAGGTCGAGCCACCAGTTGGGTCGGCGTCGAGTTCCGGTCTCGCGCGCAGAGAAGAGGAAACCCCAGATCAGTGACGCCACCGCCAACGCCACCGCGACGATGCCCGTCGAGCGGGTGAGATACCACATCAGATCGTTCATGCGGTGCGCTGGCTGTTCAGGGTCGATCGGATCGAACTGGGCACGGCCTCACTCTGCCATGTCGAGCCGCCTGCCCGCTGTGACAGGTGATCTAGCCCGATGCAGCCGACACGAGACTGGCCGACGCCTGGTCGAACAACTCGACCTCGGCGGCCGACATCGGTGAACCGAAATAGAAGCCCTGCGCCTCCTTGCAGCCGAGCTGGCGCAACCGGTCGATCGCGGCCCGGTTCTCGACCCCTTCCGCCACCACCCACAGGTCGAGGTTGCGGGCGAGGTCGAGCACCGACCGGACGATTGCATCAGCGCCGCGATCCTCGCCGAGCGAATGGACGAAGCTCTTATCGATCTTCACCTCGTCGACGGGTAGGCGCTGCAGATACGCCAGGGAGGAGTAACCCGTGCCGAAGTCGTCGACGGACAGTCGCACCCCGATCGCAGTGAGCTCTTGGAGGACGCGAGTGGTTCGCACGGCATCCGACATCACATTGGTCTCGGTGATCTCCAACGTGACGCTTTCCGCTGGGATGGTCGAGGCGTGGATCAGGCGGCGTACGACACCGATCAACTCCAGGTCGAGCAACGCATTCATCGAGATGTTCACGGCGATGGTCCACTGGTGGCCGTCGGCCCACCAGCGTTCGGCTTGCCCCAGTGCACTCGACAGCATGAACGTGGTCAGCGCGGCGCTGACGCCGATGCGGTCGGACAGCGGGATGAACTCGTCGGGCATGATCACGCCGAGTGTGGGGTGGTCCCAGCGGCACAGGCACTCGACACCCGTCATCCGGCCGTCGACCAGCGACACCTTCGGCTGGAACACGGCTCGCAGCTGGCCGGTTTCGATGGCCATCTTGAACTCGTGCGCGAGTGCCAATCGTCGTGGCGTGTTCTCGTCGCCCTCGCGATCGTAGAAGCACACGCCACCTCCGCGCCCGGCCTTCGCCGAGTACATCGCCACGTCGGCACGTTTGATCAGCGTCTCGGCGTTCTCGCCGTCATGGGGGGCGACCGCCACCCCGATGCTGACCCCCATCGCGACGCGAATGCCGTCGATCTCGATCGGCTCGGCGATCGACGCACGGATCTGACGGCACATCATCTCGACCTGCGACCGGGCGACGGTCGGCCGGGCCAACAGGGCGAACTCGTCTCCGCCGAGGCGGGCCACGAGGGTCTGGTCGTCGATCGCCGATCGCAACCGATTGGCGATCTCGATCAGTACCCGATCGCCGCTCTGGTGGCCGAGCGTGTCGTTGATCTCCTTGAATCCGTCGAGATCCATCAGGGCGATCGTGATTTCTCCGTTGGATGCGCGAGAGAGATCGAAGCGCTCTGCGAGCCGATCAGCGAACAGAACACGATTCGGGAGCTCGGTGAGCGAGTCGTGCAACGCCTCGTGTTCGCGTTGACGGGCCTGATCGTGGAGCCGGACGATCAAGCGACCGTTCTGGAGGGCGACTCCTGCGTGGCTGGCCAGGGTCGCGAACATGCGCGCGTCCTGCGCGACGAAGCTGTAGATGTCGCTCAACCTGTTGGCGGCGACCACGAACCCGATCAACACGCCGCCCTCGACGATCGGAGCGATGAGTGCGTCTGCGGCATCGAGTTCGGCCAGCACCGCCCGATGTGACGCAGCGGAGTCGTCTCGGGCCAACAACATCGCGTCCCGTGCCGATACGAACTCGTCGGTCAGCAGGCCGGCAAGATTCGGTGGGATCGAGATGCGGGTCGAAGAGTGCCCACCGTCGTTGACGACGTATCGACGGCACGAGCCTGGTGCCGTGAGCAGCCAGAACTCGGCCCGTTCGGCGCGCAACAGGTCCTTGGCCTGCGTGAGCATGGCGTCGAGCACCTGATCGGGCTCGCGTGCTCCACTGACGAGATGGGTGAAGTCGTACAGCAGGCTCAAGCTTTCGTAGCGCTGACGCAGCGAGCTGTACGCCCGGTAGGTCATCAGCAAGAAGAGGGCTACTCCGCCCAGCAACGGGACGGCGCTCGGCTGGAGGTCGAGCAGCACGCACACCACAAGCGTCAGGCTGGTGTTGGCCGGTGCGGTGATCAGCCCGATCCGCAGGATCCCGCCGAACGTGAGCGGCCCGCCATGCCACTTCACTGCGGTCGCAACGACGGCAAATCCGACGATTTCGGCGGCCACGACCGCCACCAGGGCAACGAGCCAACTCGCCGGCTGGAGGACGTTCATCTCCCCGAGCAGGGCTTGCTGCACGGTGAGCAACACGACCGTTTCGGCGAAGAACGCCGACAGGTTCAACACGAGCTTGCGCAGCGGCTGACGCTCGCGAATGGTGAGGAAGAGGAACTCCCCGCCGAGGCGCCCGACGACGAGACCGAGTGGTGTGGCAAAGAAGAGACCGAGCACGAGCACGATCTCGCTGAACGTGAACGTGTAGACCTCGCTCCGGAATTCGACATCGAACACCATGAACGCGGCGCCGATGGCGATGGCTGCCACGACCCAGGCCGGCATCGTCCAGCCGGCGAGGGGAACGACGTAGAGGTCGAGTCGACTCAGTCCGAAGCCTGCGATCGCGACGAGTGCGATCGACAGGAGGTAGGTGCGCCGTGCCGCGTCGGATCGCGGCTGGCGGACAGCCACCGTGAGTTCGGGAGCCGTCTCAGCTGGTGATCGGGCGTCGGGTTTCACGTGTCAACTTCGGCACAATCGGCGTCCGGGGTGAGCGTTTCCTGCTCACCCCGGACACGGGTTGTGCTGTGTCGTTGTCAGGACCAGCGCCCGCCACGGAGGAACAACGCGGCGTTCACCAGCGGATTCCTGACATCGCCCGGTACGGCTGGGCTTCGATGTCGGAGTTGACGACCACAACAGTGGATTCGTTGCTCGTGTTGGCGGTCCGGGACCAGGCTGATGCCGAACCGGCCGACACGCCGATCGACAGCACGCTGCCGACGAGTGCCCCGAGGACGAGAATGCGCGAACGCTTGGACTTCGACTGCATGGGTGGTTTCCGCCTTTCGTGTTCCATGCCTTCACGGAACACCGTTATCAAACCCTGAATTCGCTGCAAACTCAAGTCAATCTCTAGTCAACGAATTGTGGGCTTCCGGTCACGGAGCGTGAGAATGTCGGGGGAGCACCCGGCGGCTGTCACGACACAGCCGAACTCACATCGAGGCGTAGCAGGCGTCGATGAGGGCCCGGTTGCGGGTGCTCTGCCAGCGGGGAATGACGTGGTTCATCACGTACCCGAACGCAACCCCGGCGTCGGGATCGGCGAAGCCGCACGCTCCACCGGTGCCGAAGTGGCCGAACGACCGGGGATTCGGGCCGAGCGGGCGGCGTGGTGACGTGGGAACGAAGCCGAGTCCGAACGCGACGTCTTCTGCCAGTACGGGGCAGTGGCCGGCGGACTGGACCCGCGTCGCCTCGGCCAAGAGATCGGGCGACAGCAGGCGACCGGGTTCGAGCAGGGCGGCATACAGCCGGGCCAACCCGCGTGCGGTGCCGTGGCCGTTCGTGGACGGCACCTGAGCGCTGCGCCACGCGGTGGTGTTCACGACATCGCGTGACGAGTAGCCCGGCGGGTTGAAGTAGCCGAGCGCGAGCATCTGCGCCTCACCGGTCAATGCGTCGAAGTCGATTTCGCCCCAGTCGGTGGTCGGGGCCCAGATCACGTCGGCGCAACGAGCTTGTTCAGCGACCGGCAGACCGAACCACACGTCGGCATCGATCTCGTCGCCGATCGCGCGCAGCCTGGTGCCGGGCATGTCGCCGGTGGTCCGGCGCACGATTTCGCCCGCGAGATGCCCGAACGTGTTGGTGTGGTACACGTGTCGTGAACCAGGTTCGAACCAGGCGTCGGTCGCCGCCAACGCGTTCGTCATGCGGTCCCAGTTCCACAGGTCGTCGTTGGTGAGCCGCTCACGGATCGCCGGGACGCCGGCCTGATGGCACAAGGCGTGGCGAATCGTGGCCGCCTGCTTGCCTCCGACCGCGAATTCCGGCCAGACAGAGCTGATCGGGGCGTCGAGGCCCACGAGCCCCGTGTCGACCGACTGGAGGGCGAGGAGCGACACGATCGCCTTGCCGACCGAGTAGAAATCGACGAGGGTGTCCGGACCCCACAAGCGGCATCGATCGGCGTCGGCCCAACCGCCGATCAGGTCGACGACCACGTCACCGTCAACGGCGATGCACACCGCCGCCCCGACCTCGCCGCGCTCCGCGAAGTTGGCAGCGAACGCTTCGCGCACGGCATCGAACGCCGGATCACAGATGCCGCTGATTGGCGTCTCCATCGGCCGCAGTCTCGCAGAACCGACGGTCTGGAGCTGATCGGGCTCGGTGATCGCGGAGTGGTTCGCCGAGGTCAAGCGACCGGTTCGGCCCCCTTGCGGGCGATCACGAAGTGGTGATCGTTCTGGAACCGGTAGGCCCCCCGGTCGTCGAGGCAGTGATCGATCGCTTCCAATACGGCGGCCTTCACGACGGCCGGGTCGGTGAGGCGCAGCGCCGGTACCGCGGGGCCCAGGCTCGACAGCCCCCGCCAGGCGAGCTCGGCGTCCGGCCATTCGATGATCGACACGCGGGATCCGCGCTCGAGCACCTCGAAGCCGCTCTCGCCGAGCATCTGCTCGGCCACGCCGGGGGCGCCGATGTTGTTCAACTTCTTCATGCTGCCGAAGTGTTGCTCGGGCGCGTGACGGGCGAACGCCTTGAAGCAGCCGCGGAGGTCGTTCGGCTTGCCGGTGCCCCAGAAGCTGAGACCGATCATGCCGCCGGGGCGCAGTACGCGGTACGCCTCGTCGAGCGCCGCCTCACATCCGCCCCACACACCGTTGATCGACATCACAGCGTCGAAGGTCTCGTCACCCCACGGCAGCTCGAACATGGATCCGAGTCGAATGTCGGACTCGGGGTTCCTGTCTCGTGCGATCTCGATCAATGTGGCGGCGGCGTCGATCCCCGCGGTCCTGGCGCCGGCCGACTCCGCGTGGCGCAGCGCGAATCCGGAGCCGCATGCCACGTCGAGGAGGTGGGTGCCTTCCGCGACGCCGAGCCTCTGGAAGATCGCGATCATCACGTCGAGTGCGTAGTGCTCGTAGAGGTAGGCCCAGTCGTTGGCCGAATGGCCCCACGCCTCACCGGCTGCTCGCCAGTCGTGAGTGCTCTGCTCGCTCGTCGAGGTCTCCGTCGGACTGCTCATGTCCACATGATCACGGAGAAGCGGTCGGAAAGCATGAACATGACCTGAAGATCAGCTGACATCTGACTTCAGCGGTTCATCACGCTTCCTCCAAGACTCGCCGCCCCGGACGGCGCACAGTGATCCATGTCGACAAGCCGTCGACGTCACCACCCGCCCATTCTCGGGTCGAATCAGGAGGACACTCATGTCAACCACCGAAGTCCCAGCCGTCGACAACGGCGTCAACGTCGAGGCCCTGCTGGGTGCTCGCGCCCACCTCACCGAGGCCCCGGAACTGGGACAGTTCACCTGGCGTGCCAGCTGCGAATGGCTGAACGGCACCCACAGCCGCAGCACGGTCACCGGCTTTTCCGGACTCGGGCAGGACCATGCTCACCGCCAGCCATACAGCGTGGAGGGCGACCACCCGCAGGTCTTCGCGTCGGAGGACAACGCCGCGACGCCGGCGGAAGCCGTGCTGATGGCGTTGGCATCCTGTCTCACCGCAGGCGTAGCGAGCGTTGCCACGCACCGCGGTGTCCAGCTGCGGTCGGTCACCGCAACCATCGAGGGCAACATGGACCTGGCCGGAATTCTGGGCATCGACAGCGATGTCCGCAACGGCTTCGACGGCATCAAGGTCACCTACGCCATCGATGCCGACGCCTCCAAGGCCGACCTCGAAGCGATCGTCGCCCAGTCACAGAAGCGCTCGGCCGTGTTCGACATCGTCGCCAACCCCACGACCATCCAGGTCGAGGTGGCCTGAGGACATGATGAGAACGCCAGTCGTGGTGATCGGCGCCGGCCAAGCCGGACTGGCGATGAGCCACCACCTCACCGGTCGGGGGATCGACCACGTCGTCCTCGACCGGGGGGAGGTGGCCAACTCGTGGCGCACCGAGCGGTGGGACTCACTCCGGCTGCTGACCCCCAACTGGATGACGAGGCTGCCCGGTCATCGCTACGACGGCCCGGATCCGGACGGCTTCATGACCAAGGACGAGACGATCTCGTTGCTCAGTTCCTATGGGCAGAGTTTCGGGGCGCCGATCCACTCCCACGTCACGGTCGAGCACGTGCGGGTGCGTTGTGGAGGCTTCGACGTGGTCACCGACCAGGGCACTTGGACGTGCGATTCGGTCGTCGCCGCAACGGGAGCCGCCAGCGAACCGCGGTTGCCGGCCGTGGCCGCCGACATTCCCGCCCGGATCGATCAACTCACAGCCCTCCAGTACCGCAATCCGTCGCAGCTCGCGAGCGGCGACGTCCTCGTCGTCGGCGCCTCGGCGTCGGGGGCCCAGATCGCCGAGGAGTTGCAGCGCAGCGGACGACACGTGACCCTCGCGGTCGGGGATCACATCAGGTTGCCTCGCACGTACCGCGGCCACGACATCCATTGGTGGATGGACGCGATCGGCCAGCTCGACGAACGATACGAGGAGGTCCCGGACCTCACCAGGGCTCGTCGTCTGCCTTCGCTCCAGCTCGTGGGAAGCCCCGAACGTCGTACCCTCGACATCAACTCGCTCGTCCGGGAGGGTGTGCGCGTGACCGGCAAGCTGATGAGGGTTTCCGGAAACGTCGCCCAGTTCTCGGGCGGCCTGGCCAACCTCGTCGCCAACGCCGACTTGAAGCAGAACCGGCTGTTCGACCGGATCGACGAACACGCAGCGGAACACCTGGTCGACACCCAACTGCCCGGGCCGACCCGCACCGAACCGACGTCGGTCGGCGAGGCACCGACCGAGCTCGACCTGACCGGATTCGAAACGATCGTGTGGGCAACCGGTTACCGCCCGAAGTACGAGTGGCTCGACACCGCTGCATTCGATCCGCGGGGAAGACTGGTGCACGACGGCGGTGTGTGCACGGTCCCCGGCTTGTACTTGTTGGGTCTGCCGTTCCTGCGCCGCCGCAAGTCGAGCTTCATCGACGGGGTCGGTCCCGACTCGGCCGAGCTGGCGAGCCATCTGCACGCCCATCTCGATCATCGCACTCGCGTCTGATCCCAGACGCCGCCACCGCCGGAGGTCAGTCGTCCTGCTCGCGTCCCAACAGTGCGTTGCGGGTGCGGTCCACGATGGCGACGACCGACATCGATGCTCCGGTCGTTCGTTGTTGTTCCAAGCGATCGGCGCCGAGCTGTCCGGCCAGTGAGTCACGCGTCTCGAAAGTCAGATCGCGCAACGTCGTCATCACCGGGGGACCGCCCAACGTGGTGTGCGCCTCGATCGCCCCGAGCACCTGCGCGGCGATGTCCTGCTGACCGGTGCGGTCGAGTGCGATCACGCACCGCGACAGCGTGTGCCACTGCTGTGCCCATTCGCCCGCGCGATACCAGGTGTCGACCATCTCGGCGAGGCCCGCGCAACCCTCCGTCAGAAGCCCTTGGTGCACCAACAGGCCACTGGCTTCCGTGCGAGCGAACGCGCTCATCCAGCGATTGCCGGCTGCTTGCGCCAACCGATCGGCGGTCGCGAACGCTTCGAGGGCCGCGTCGTCGTCATCATGGGTGGCGAAGCCCTGCGCCACCCACCCCGAAGCGAGATCGGTCGGGCTGCCGGTGCGTTGCGCCGCCTCGCGGGAAAGGGCGATCAATCGGTCGGCCTCTTCGTAGCGTCCCAGCGAGCTCGATGCCACCGAAGCCATGTAGTAGGCGTGGGCGCGACGCGAATCGTTCTTGGATACTTCCGAGAGTTCGATCAGGCGGGCATTCTCGACCAGGCCCATTTCGATGTCGCCGGTCGCATACCGAACGTTGGCCAGCACTCGTTCGACCAGTCCCGCGGGCATCGAATTGCCGGCGACCTCGGCCGCTCGCGCCGTTTCGGCGAGTGTGATCGCGGTGTCGAACTCGCCGCGCACCCAGGCTCCGTAGGCTCGGACGCTGGTGATCACGGGATAGAGCGGGTGATCGTCGGCACCGGCGAGGACCCCTGCTGCATCTGCCCACGAGAAGACTTCGTAGCGCAACGTGCGCATTGCGTACTCGCGGATCGATCCGATCAGTTCGAACGCCGTCTCGAAGTCCTCGATCTGGAGGGCGAATCGCTGAGCGGCGCGCAGGTCGGCGAACGAACCGTCCGCGCGAGCAACCGCATCGTTCTCCTGTGCGGTGCCGAGATCGATGCCGACCGACCGGGCGAGCGATGCGAACTGGCGGGCGTGGGCCGAGAAGAGTTCGACGCTGTCCCGGTCGCCCAAGCGGCTCCGGCCGTACTCGCGAAGCGTCTCCAGCATCTCGTACCGGGTGCCTCCCGTCGCCTGCCGTCGAACCGCCAGCATCGATCGCCTGGTCAATCGGGTCAGCAGGTCGAGTATGTCGTCGCCACTGCAGACCGATTCTGCGGCGCCGAGGTCGAACTGTCCGGCGAAGACCGCCAGGGAGGCAAACAGTCGCTGTTCGTCGTCGTCGAGCAGGTCGTACGACCAGCTGATGGCGTCGTGCAAGGTCTGATGTCGGGGATCGGCGCCGCGCCGAACACCCTTGAGCAGCCGGAACCGCTCGTCGAGCCGGCGGGCGACCTCGGTGACGTCGATGGCGCTCGCCCGTGACGCAGCCAGTTCGATCGCGAGCGGGATACCGTCGAGCCTCCGACAGATCTCGATCACAGCGGGGGAGGTGACCGCGTCGAGTTCGAATCGCGGATCTGCGGCTCGTGCCCGTTCCAGGAACAGTGCAACGGCAGGAACGGCTGCGAGCTCGTCGATCGATGCGGCCTCCAGGTCGGGGATCGGGAGCGGTTCCACTGTCCAGACGTGTTCGCCGGTGACGGCCAGCGGCTCACGGCTGGTGGCGACGATGGACACCCGCGGTGCTGCGCGAAGGATCAGATCGACCAGCGTGGCCACCGAGTCGACGAGGTGTTCGCAGTTGTCGAGCACGAGCAGCGCATGCCGGGGGCGAAGCATGTCCACGATCGCATCCTCGATCGACAGCTGTTGGCGGGTGTTCACGTCGAGCGCCGTGGCGAACGCTCCGAACGTGGCGTCGTGGTCGACGACCGTCACGAGCTCGACGACGAAGACCCCATCGGTGTAGCGATCCGCGACGTGTCGAGCGAGTTCGAAACCGACCGAGGTCTTCCCGACCCCGCTGGCGCCGACCAATGTGATCAGGCGGTGCTCGGCCTGGTCGGTGACGAGCTGGGACAGCAGGTCGTGGCGTCCGATCAACGGCTGGAGCGCCGTGGGCAATGCAGCGCTCGCTGACGTCGATGCGCTGTCGCCGGCCTGCAGTGGTTCCTCGACGACCTGCACCTCTGCGACGAACTCGTATCCCTTGCCGTGCACGGTGCGGATCACCGCCTGCCGGGTTCCGTCGTCACCCACCGCCTGGCGCGCCGACTTGATTCGCGTCGTCAACGCCGACTCGCTGACGAACCGGTCACCCCACACCTGATCGAGCAGATCCTCCTTGCGAACGACCTGGCCGCGGTGTTCGATCAAGCACGCGAGCAGGTCGAAGACCTGCGGTTCGATCCGTACTTCACTTCCCGCGCGCCTCAGCAGCACACGCGCGAGGTCCAGCTCGCAGTCGTCGAATCGTAGGATCACCGGCACGCCCCTCGCGCTCGTCGAGCGCCAGTCTGCCAAATCAGAGGGGTCGTCGTGAGCACCCGTTGCGCCGGTGTCGTCATCAGCCTCTGCCGCCGGCGATCGATGAGGCGATCGGCGATCGGCGGAGTCGCATCATCGAAACGATGCCGATCGCAGGACCTGGTACCAACACGACGAATGCCCAATCCCATCCGATCGTGTCGCGGATCACCGGAACCAGCCAGATGGTGGCAACGGTGAGTACGAAGCCGGCCGCCAGTTGCAGCGTGACGGCGGTGCCGACGTAGGCCTGGTCGCCGACCTCGGTGACCATCGCCGAGAACTGGGCCGAGTCGGCGACCACGGTGACGCCCCATACGAGACCGACGGCGACCGTCAACGCGACCGGACCGTGTCGGACACCTCCGATGATCAACGCGCACGCGCCCGAGACGGTCATCGCCAGCGCCGTGGTTCGCGTCCGCCCCCAGCGGTCGCCGAGCACGCCGCCGACGTAGCAGCCGATGCCACCTGACGCGATGACGGCGAAGGTGACCATCGACACGACCGTCGCGGTGTCCGTGCGCCCCTTCAGCGCCAATGTGTCGGCGAAGAACGCACCGAACCACGCCCACATCGCGTACAGCTCCCACATGTGACCGAAGTATCCGATCGACGCGAGGCGTACCCCGCGGTCGCGAGCGATCATGCCGATCTGATGCGGATCGAACGTGCCCCGGGGAAACGCGAACGGACCATCGCCGGTCGCGAACTCGGCGATCGCTCCACCGGCGAGGGTCGCGAGCGACGTCACGAGGATCACGACGCGCCAACGGGCCCCGCCGAGCCCGTTGACCAGGTGTGGCATGGCCGAGCCCAACGTGAGTGCACCCACCATCACCCCCAGAGCGACACCCCGGCCACTCCGGAACCATGTGGACATCGCCTTCAACGCCGGTGGGTAGACGGCCGCCAGGAACGCGCCTGTTGCGAACCGAGCAGGGAGAGCGAGCCACGGACCATTCGCGACGAGCAAGAGGAGGTTGGCGGCAGCGGCACCCGTGGCGCCGACCAGGATGAGGCGCCGAGGCGCGATGAGGTCTGCCAGATTCAACGTGGCCGACACGAGCGCTCCGGCGACGAAGCCCAGCTGGACCGAGATCGTCAGCCAGGAAGCGGTGGCCGTCGAGAGCTCCCACTCGGAGCGCAGCTGGGGTAACACCGCCGACGCCGAGAACCAGGTGGTCATCGAGAGCACCATCGAGACAGCCAGGAGGGTCAGCTGTCGCCATCTCCCAGTGGGCTCACCGGTCGATTCGTATCCCGTCACTCGACAACCGCTTGGGGCGTCGAGGTGAAGCAGACGGCGTCGCCGCGCCATGCCACGACTCCGTCGTCGACCGAGGCCCGCTGTCCGACCGTTGGAGCACGGCCTCGCCAGACACCGGTGTCCGCGATGTCGTCGTTCACGATGATCCTCCCGGGTCGGGTTCGGGTGAACCCGACCCGGAATCTAGCCGTTCCACATCCGGCCGCCGCCGTCACGCTCCGGTCGGCCCGGGCAGAACGTCCCGACCCAGGCCCGTGACGGCTACTGGATCTGTCCGCGGGCCACGTCTGCCGCAGCGAGTCACCTGCCGATCGGAGCGGTGGGGGTGAACGTCACCGGCAGGTGCTTGAGGCCGGCGACGAGTGGCAGACCGGACGACTGCAGCGGAACGGACTTGCCGCTCACCTCGATGTCGGGAAGGCGGCGGAACAGCTCGCGGAACACGATCGCGACCTCGCGTCGAGCGAGATGGGCTCCGAGGCAGAAGTGTGGCCCCGGGCCTCCGAACCCGACGTGTGGATTCGGGTTGCGTCGGACGTCGAACCGTTCGGGGCTGTCGAATACGCGTGGGTCGCGGTTCGCGGCTCCGTAGAACATCACGACCTTGTCGCCCTCGTGCAGGTCGTGACCCGAGATGGTGAGATCGCGGGTCAGGGTGCGGCGCATGTGGGTGACCGGCGACGAGGCCCGGACGATCTCGTCGACGGCGGTCGCCGTGAGGCCCTCGACATCGTCCTGCCACAGCCGGCGCTGGTCGGGGTTCTTCGACAACAGGTCCATCCCGTGGCTGATCGCATTGCGAGTGGTGTCGTTGCCGGCCGTGGCCAAGAGGATGAAGAACGAGGCGATCTCGTTCGGCTGCATCATGTCTTCGGGGGCCGCATTGTGGACCAGCTTCGACACGAGGTCGTCGGTCGGATCGGCTCGACGTTGCTCGACGAGCTCGGTCATCAGCTCGGTGAGTTGGATTCCGGCTCCGATCAGCGCCGCGATCGGGTCACCCTCGTCGACGAACTCGGGGTCACCGCCGCCGAGAATGATGTTCGTGGCGTCCAGCACCGTGCCCAGCTCGCTGCGCGGCACGCCCATCATGTCGCAGATGATCATCAGCGGGAACGGCTGTGACAGCACCGTGACCAGGTCGGCTTCACCCTGTTCGCAGAACCCGTCGATCACCTCCGTGCAGATCTGCTCGACCGAGTCGATCACGCCGGTCAATTCGGTCGGGGTGAACGTCTTGGCGACGATCCGGCGCTGGTGGGCGTGGCGCGGATTGTCCATGTTGATGAACCCGGTGAAGTACTCGAGCATCTCCGTCGGGAGATCGAAGATCGACGTCGCCCCGCGCGACGAGCAGAAATCGTCTGGGTGCTTGCTGACCGCGACGACCTCGTCGAAGCGGGTGATCGCATAGAACGTCTCAGCGGCGCCGATCAATGGGTTCTCGACCTCGACCGGCAAGAACGCGCCGAGCTCTCGGATCTCGGCGAACTCGGCCATCCGGTCCTCGAGTGGCTGGTGCCAGAACAGCGGGTCGATGATGCGAGCAGGGTCAGCGGTCATGGTTGTCTCCGATGTCGGGCCGGCCGGTGTGGCATCAGGAACCGTATGCGACCGCAGCCGGCAATCCGCTGACGAGCGTGAACTCGCGGCCCAGCGGATGGTCGCTTGGCGCCCCTGGTCGCGGCAGTTGTCTAACTGGGGAGATGTGTGGGAACGACTTGTCCGGTTGCCCAGGCGGGTGGCGCCAGGCCGATCTTTTCGAGTACTGCCTCGGTGGTGGCCAACGAGCCCTCGACCCAGCCCTGGGCGTGGGAGTACGCCTCGCCACAGATGTAGACCGGGTAGTCCGGGTCGGGCTGCAGTATCGCCCGGCCGACCTCGTAGCTCTTGACGCCGACAGGCCAGAAGTTGGCCCCGCCTCCGAAAGGGTCCTCACCCCAGTCGCGATACGCGGCCGCATACGGGGCGGGCGCATCCACGGCGGTGACGCCGTGCAACTCGAGGAGCTGACGGTGAACCTCGTCGACCATTCGCTTCGGTGCCGGATAGTCGTTCCAGCCGGGAAGCTCGACCTCACTCTCGAGGTTTTCGAACTTCGGCGCAGAGCCGTCGCGGAGGTCTGACCAGTAGTCGAGGTCGACACCATCGTCGTAAATCAGAATGACGGCGCGCTTGGTCACCGGATCGACCTTCCAGTAGTAGCACTGGCGGATCGGGAGATCGGTCGTCGATCGGCCCGAGGTGATCGTCGGTCCGGGGATCTGTTCCCACCAGGCGTTCTCGTAGCAGATGGCCAGCTTGAACAGCGGGATTGGCGTCACCGACTTGATCAACCGCTGCACCGCAGTGTTCGCCGGATCGAGGATCGGGCCGCTCTGCTCGAGCAACTCGAGCGACCGACGCGGCAACGCCAGGAGCAGCTTGCGAGCCTTGATCACCTCGGAGCGCCCGTTCGACTCGACGACCAGCTCGATGACGTCGTCTGGGCCGGTCGAGTCGAAACGAACGGCCCGCGTCTCGAGCCGGATCTCGCACCTCGTCGAAATCTTCTCGGCCAGCTCGAGTGGAAGGCGTTCGTACCCTTCCTTGACGTGGAGGTACGTCGTGGTGGCGCTGTAGTCGCCGACGTTCCACCAGAACCCGTCTGCAGCGTTCCAGGTGTGCAGGACCGAGTCATAACCCCCTGAGTCCTGGGCCAATGCAAGACCTTCCATCCCGAGTGCTCGGAGCAAGAGGTACCGAAGTGGTATCTGGTACAGCGGCGTGCCTTCGTACGTGCCCAGCGTGGAGATGGCCAATCGATCGGCGTCGGTCAGTTGTCCAAGATCGACGGGACTCGTGACGGACTTGCCCGTGATCTTCTCGATCGTCGGGGCCAATGTACGAACCGCTGCCTCGGCGACGAGTGCGCCGAGGACCTCTTTGGACTTGTTGTCGTCATCCAGGTGGTACGGCAGCCTGCCTGCGTCGACCAGGTCGGAGTGGCGGAGCAGGTGTTGGCGAGCGTAGAAGATGTTTTGGCCTTCGTCCGCCGGAAGTGGCTCGGTCGCGAGGCCGAGGTGCTCGATCAGATCGCTGACCCACGGTTGCGTCTCCTTGATGTAGCGCATGCCTCCGAGTTCAACCCGAGCCGAGGGGATCTGGGGCGGCACCACCGAGAGCAGCCGACCTCCGAGACGGCTGCCGGATTCGAAGAGCTTGACCGTCGGTGCTGGGTCGGCATCATCGTCGACGAGCAGCCGCCATGCCGCATACAGTCCGGACACCCCACCACCCACGATGGCGTAGTCGACGACGTCTTCGCTGCCAGGGGCACCGGATGTCGGTGTATTGCTCATGTCGATCACTCCTCGTGTCGCGGGTGTTGCTAGCAGTCGGGTTGGCCGAGGGTCGGCCAACCGTACGGTGGCATCGGGGTCGTGTCGATGTGGACGACGATCACCTGCGGCCGTTGGCGGGTGTCCGCTGCTACCAGCGCGGTTCGCAGTGCTTGCTCGAACTCGGCGGGTCCTTGGTCGCGGGTGATCGCTACCGCGTCAGCGCCGAGACCCTGCGAGAAGGCGACGAGATCGGGTGCGCCGAGCTTGTAGTAGTCGACCCAGCTGTCGGCCGGCGGGTACAGCACGCCCATTCCCTGGCTCACCATCCCGAGATCGTTGTCGTTCAGCACGACCCACACCGCCCCGACGTTGTACTGCGCGGCCGTCGAGATCTCTGCGCCGTGCATCATGAATGCTCCATCTCCGACGAGCGCCACCGATGGGATGTCCGGATTGCCCAGCTTGGTGCCGACGACGGCCCCCACCGCGAACCCCATCGGCCCCATGTCGAGTGCCGAGTGATACTGAACCGGAGCGTTGATCTCGAAGAAGTTGAGCGACCATCCGACGCAGTTGCCGGCGTCGATGACGATATGACCGTCCGTGATCACCTCGTTCATGACACGCACGAGCGCCGCCGGATGTGTCGGGGCGGTCGTCGAGGCGCGGCCGGCGGGATCGCTGAAGGGGGAGTGCGCGGCCTTGATCGCGGCGATCGCCGCCCGGCGTTGCTCGGCGTGCGACGCCTGCACGTGTTCGGCGGCCTCGATCATGGCGTCGAGCGTTGCCCCCACGTCGCCGACGATCCCGCGTGTGATCGGGAAATCGCGGCCGATCACCCCTTGATCGAGGTCGACTTGGATGAACGGCCCGCTGGGAATCAGGTTCTTCGACCAGTGATCCGTGGCGATCACCGAGGTCGCCAGCTCGCCCAAGGCCGAGCCGAACACGCAGAGTGCATCGAAGTGCCCCTGCTCCTGCTGGCCGAGCATGTAGAGATCGGGCCATGAGCAGGCAGTCATGCCGTAATTGCGCAGCGAGAGATCATGTCCCTCGGGGAAGATGCCTTTGGCGTCCGGAGTGGTCATCACCGGCCAGGCGTGGCGCTCGACCATCGAGGTGAACGCTGTCAGGCGATGTGGGTCGGAGAGCGCCAGACGGGCGCCGTTGCCGAGAAACAGCAACGGCTTGGCGGCGGCAGCCAGATCGTGGACCGCCGCTTCCGCGAGGGCGCGGTCGGTGCCGGAGGGCACCGTTCGGTAGACCGCCGGCGAACTCGGCAAGTCGATCGGCGGGGACTGCCCGGTCTTGGGATCCTTCTGGTTGAGGCACGACGCCGCTGTGTCGTTGGCGAGGCTGATGTGGGCCGCACGTCGGGGTTGCGACATGCAGGTGCGCAAGGCTTGCTTGATCAGGGTTTCGAAGGAGTCGGCGCTCGAGATGAGCGCCGAGTACGAGACCGAGTTCCGGTATACGGCGTCCATGTCGAGCTTTGCGTCCACGCCCTCTTGGAGGTAGCCCATCCCGAAGTATTTGGTTGGTATCTCGCCGGCGATGTGGAGCAGCGCCGCTCCGCTCGCCTCGGCGTTCATGACACCCGTCAGCGCGTTGGTGGACGACGGGCCCGCAGTCGTCAGAACGACCCCGAGTCCGCCCGTGGCGATCGCATACCCGTGCGCCATGTACGCCGCACCGGTCTCGTGGCGACAGACGACGAAATCAATGCTGCCCTGCTGACCTGCTTGGTCATGCAGGTCGTCGAGCAGGGCGATGACGGCGGCACCAGGAACACCGAAGACCTTGTCGACTCCCTCGAGCTTCAGGTATTCGAGCAACAGTCGCGACACGGTGGTGTTCGGGATGTCGGGCATGAATACCTCCTGGTAGTCAGATATGGCAGAGTCGACCAGTAACTGAGACACTCTGTCAAGACCAAATCCGTGGTCGGTCGGCAACATGGGGGTGTCTCATGGCACAGCAACCAGCAATTCTCGGTACGGGTGCAGCCTTCCCGGCGAAGGTACGCCTGAATGACGATCCGGTGTTCACATGGATCATCGATCAGACGCCACCGGATCAGCGAGGCCAGATGTTCACCGGGCTGAAGGAGCGCCGCGTCCTCGCCGAAGACGAGGAGATCACCACCTTCATGGTCGATGCTGCGAAGGCAGCGCTCGTCGAGGCACAGGTCGATATTGCCGACATCGACCTGATCGTGGGATACAGCTCGGTCAGCACCTGGCTCGTCCCCAACGATCTGATGCTCGTGGCCAAGGAACTCGGCGCCGGACCGAACACCAAGATCATCCCGGTTGCCAACTTCTACGCCAACTTCTCGGGGGGTCTCGAGTTGGCCGATGCGATGATCGCCGCCGGCCGTTCGAAGAACGCTCTCATCGTGGTCGGTTGCAACTGGACTCGCCACGTCAGCTACAAGACGCCCCAGTGTCTGGCCGCCGGCGACGCCGCCGGCGCGGCCGTCGTCGGACCTGCCACCAGCAAGGACCAGTTCAGACTTGTCGAATCACGTCATGTGAACGCGCTGGAGTACTTCGGTGGGATGTACATGACCGATCGGGCGACGGCGTCGGGTGTGGATTTCTGGGCGAATCCGATCTATGAGATCCTCGACCTCGGGCGTACGGGCTTCTTCGAGGTGGCGACGGCGGAGCCGGTCAACGTGATCAAGGCTTTGATCGTTGCCAACAGCGTCGGCCCCACCGATTACAACTTGATCGCCTACCAGGCGTCCGACAAGCTCTTTGATCCGTGGAGCGAGGGACTCCAACTCGAAGACGGTCAGCTGTTCGAGACGCTCGCCGAGTATGCGGACATGGTTCTTGCCAATGTGGCTGCCAACTTGGCGCTTGGTTCAGACAGCCTCACGAAGGATCATCTCGTGTTGCTCGACCTGGGTCCTGAAATCTCTGTGTCGGCGCTGCTGTATTCGCGTGGCTGACGTGCCGCATCGTTCAGTCGGTCGAGCTGCCGCTGGCCAGCGATTCCGATCGCAACCCGGCGCCCCACTCGCTGAAGGACTTGACTGCGAGCGCCCGTTGCGGGCGATCGTCGAGTCCGAGTGACGCAACCACGTCAGCCTCGGCAACAGCCGCGATCGCCACGTATTGAAGGAAGCCGTTGGCCTCGGCCAATGCTCTCGCCGATGCGAGCAGTTCGCGTGCCGGGCGGGGACGACGTTCGAGGATCGCCAGTGCCCCTCTCAGCAAGGCACACTTGTGATCGAAGTTGGCCGGACACGACGCTTGCCAACGTGTCAGCCGCTCGACGACATCGGACACGAAGTCCAACGCGACTCCCCTTCCTTCCGGAGCCGAGGAGACCGCTGCCACCATCGTCAGCGAAGCGAACACGAGATGGTCGGCTTCGACCGCCTTGCCACTGATCGCGGCGCTCAACTCGCTGACTTCCCGACGATGTCGTTCTGCCTGTTCGATGTCGTGGGTCAGATAGCTGAGTCGCATCTTGGCGTCGTGGTAGTGGGCCCGTAGCGTCTCGTCGTTGGTCCGTTCGAGGAGTTCTTCTTCGGACCAGACGGCATCGGTGAGGCTGCACGGGTCGTTCGTGGCGCCGGAGATCGCGCGCGCTACCTGTGTCTCGAGCTTGATGTACCAAAGCGGCACCGGATGTGATGCTCCGATACGTTTCGCAGCGGCGGTGCCACGGCGGATGACCTCGCCCAACGGAGCGCCGCTGGCTGCGAGATGCACGACGCCGGTCGCCAGCGAGTAGGCAGCGAACGCCGGATTGGTATCCGGCCAGCCGATCTCGAATCCCTGTTCCGCGAGTTCCACCGTCGCGCGGAGGGGTTCGTGGCGGTGGGCGTTGAACCAACAGTGCAGGAACAACGATCTGGTCTCGTCCTCTGGCCCGAGTTCGGACGCCAATCGCATGCCGAGCCGACTGAATTCGTACGCTTCGAGCGGGTCGCGGTCCAGGCTGCGGTGAGCGATCGAGTACATAGAGATCAGACCTGCTGCGGATCTCCCTCTCCCGAACCGCATGGTGAGGATCGCTCCGCGAAGCGCCATGAGGTCCATCAGCGACGGGTCCATCCTGTGGGCGGCCGGCATCGCTGCCAACAGGATCGACAGCACGTCCTCGATGCGATCGTCCGTGAGCATCGGCAGCTCGGCCAGATCCCCGGGGTTGCGGCCTGCGAGGAGCTGATCGAGGCGACGAGTTTCGGTTCGAATCAGTGCCGATCTGCGCTTCTTGTCGGTTTCGATCTCGACGCCCAAGGCCGATACCGCCCGCAGGGCGAGTTCGACCGACGAGCGTGTGGCACCCAGTCGATTGGCGTAGGCGCTCGCCAACTTGAACGCGGTTGCCGCCTGACGCTCCTCACCGGCCTGGAGCCGATGGTTGGCGATGGTCGCATACATCGCTGGATCCGGTCCGACGGCGCTGTAGTGCTCGGCGAGCGCCGAATGGAGTACTGCCCGCTGGGTCGGCAACATCATCTCGGTCGCCGCCACCCTGACGAACGAATGACTGAATGCGTAGCCATTGCCCACCGCACGGACCATGTCGTGTTCGGCGAGGGTCGCGAGATCGTCGGCGATCTCATCAGAGGTCCGACCGCCTGGATGAACCGCTGCGATCGTCTCCTGTCCGAACGAGGCGCCGACAACGCTGGCTGTCTTCAGCGTCAAGGATTGATCCGGTGTCAATCGGTCGATGCGGGCCGTGAGCGCGCTCAGGATGCTGGCCGGTATGGCTTCGATGGCGGCGATCGGCTCGAGGTCCTCGTCGGCCCACATCAGGTTGCGTAGTGCCTTGGCGATCTCGACAGTGAAGAAGGGATGTCCCTGGCACCGATCGTGAATCAGCTCCGCGACCGCTGCCCCGTCATCCCTGTCGATCAGGTCGTGGTGGACCGCAACGACGATCTCGGCGGTCTCAGCACGAGTCAGAGGATTGAGCAGGATCTGTCGCAGATCGCCGCGTCGATGCAAGGCGTCGTGCAGGTCGTGTTGGAAGGCCTGGCTGCCGACCACCAGCTCGATATCCGCAAGGCCGACGAGTCGGCCCATCAGATCCCAACTCGCATCGTCGAACCATTGCGCGTCGTCGAGCAGAATGCCGAGCGGGCGGCGGGCGGCGGCTGTTGTGATCACGCTCGCCAGCAGGTCGAGCATTGCGTCCAATCGACGTCCGCCGTCCAGCGCGATCGTCTCGGATGTCTCGGAGTGATCCGTGCCGAGCATCTCGTTCAGCAGCGGCGCGAGAGGCTTCCACCCCGCGTCCCAGGCGTCGAGCGGGTCGCCGTCGGCGCTGCTGTCGGCGCCGAGCAGACCGACGATCACGGGTTGCCAGGGGTGGCACACTCGAGCGAAGGACAACTCGTCGGCGCCGCCGCGGAACACCGCACGACCGTTCTTGGTCATCTCGTCGGCGATCTTGTCGAGCAGGGTGCTCTTGCCCATCCCCGATTCGCCGCGGATCTCCACGACGGCGTGCGGTAACAGTTCGAGCGTCTGCGCCAGTTCCTGCTCACGGCCGATCATCGGTACCGGTGCCTGCTCCGACCGCGACCTCCGGGATCGTGGTCGTCGGGCGATCACGAGTTCGGGACGACCTTTCACGCGTACGGACTGTGCGGTGTGGAAGCTCCAAACGGTCTCACATTCCGAAACCGTGACCTCGTCGACCAGCAGCCCGCCTGCCCCTGGCTCGAGGGCCACGTTCGCGAGTCTGGCGGCCGTGTTGACCGCGTCGCCGAGCACCGTGTATTCGCGACGGACATCGTTACCCACGGCACCGCAGAACGTGATCCCGGTCGCCACGCCGATCGCGAAACGACATTGGTGGTCGCTGAGGAGTTCGGCAAGTTCCGATGCCGCGGCGACCGCCCGAGCCGGTCCGTCGGGGTGCGACCGCGGTGGGAGTCCGAGCGCGGCGACGATCGATGCGCCCTTCTCGTCGACGGCGATGCTCGTCACCGAACCTCCGTGTTCGTGGAGTGTCCGTTGGCAGACCTGGACCAGAGCATTGACCTCGTTGGCGTCGGTCTCGTTGAAGTCGGGCAACACGACGAAGATCGATGTGACCGAGCGGAGTTCAGAGATGTGGTCGAGTCCGCCGCTCAAGCGCAACGTGACTGCCGGCGGCAAGAAGCTGTGGAGAACTTCGTCGACCGACTCGACGTTGCCGGCGATGTGGAAGTCCGGATCCCGACGGGGAGCTGCGACGTCGACGTCGATCACGGTGAGTACGGCGTCGTTGTTGGCCGCTTCCGTGATGATGCCCGGTGCAGCGACGTCGTTCTTGGACACCACTACTTCGCCGGGACGCGCATAGGACTGGCTGATGCTCGCATCGGCGAAGGCCGGGCCACCCATTACGTGCCGGTACTCGCCGGCCACGCCTCCGAGTGTCCAGAAGTCGACGGTTCCTGCTGCGAGCCCGATCCGAATGGGTACCTCTCTGTGGCTCACGCGCAGCGAGCCCTGAGCGGTCAGGGCCGCTCGTGCAGCGCGGGGCAGCGCGGAACCATCATCCAAGAAGTACGCCGTCAGGGCATCGCCGGCAAACCCGACCACGTCGCCTCCGTAAGCGGTGACCGCATCGATCAGTCGCCCGAAGCCGTCGTTGAGGAGGAGTTGGAGCTGCTCGATCCCGCCCTCTCCTTCGGTGAATCGGCTCGTCAGAGGCGTGAAACCCGAGACGTCGGCGACGAGCACGACACCGGTCGCCCGAACGCGGAGATCGGGTCGCCCGAACTGCGCCTCGCGCTCGAGTCGAAGGCAGACATAGCTCCGATCGATCGGCCGCCGGGGCATCACGAGCTCGTCTCCCATCTCGACAGCCAGGTGCTCAGCTGTCGGCGAGTGCCGTGACGGTGCCCGAAGAGCCGTCGATCTCGATCAGCATGCCGGTTCGGATCAGTGTCGTTGCGGCGTTCGCCGACACTACGCACGGAGTACCCAGCTCGCGGCTGACGATGACGGCGTGACTCAGTGGTGAGCCGACATTCACCACGATGCCGGCAGCTGCGACGAAGAGTGGTGTCCACGAGGGGTCGGTCATGGGCGCGATGAGAATCTCGCCGGGCTGGAGGCCCGCAGGATCGGACGGGTGGTGCACTACCCGGGCCCGACCGTGGGCGATGCCGCTGCAGCCACCGATTCCGGTGAGTACGTCGCCAGGCGTCAACTCCTGCTTCGCGTCGGTCGAAGCCCTGAGTGGCCACGTGGTGTTGGGTGGCGGAGGCCCAGCGATGATGAACGGAGGCTCGATCGACGCGAGCCATTCGAGGTGACGGCGACGCTGCGCCACGAGGTCGCGCACCCCTGAGCCATCCCCGGTGACCAACTCGCTCAACTCGTCGACGAACAGCAGGTACGCGTCGGATGGTTGATCGAGTGTGCCGGATGCAGCTGCGCGGCGACCGATCTCATGGACTGCGACGCGGATCTCGCCGATCGCTCGAATGATATTTGCCTTCGATCGTTCGCGTCCGGGCAGGTACACGGCACACGAGGCGAGCGCCGTGTCGAACAGTCCGGCAGTCTCCGGATCATCGGCCAGCAACGCTCGTACCTCGTCCTGGACCGCCCTGCGTGTCGAGTTTCGCTGTTGCTGCGAAATGCCCGGTGCCGACTCGTCGGGGACACTTCGCATGGAATCGATTGCGGCAAGCACATAATCGGGGGCCTGCTCCCAAGCCGGTGCGTTGAGATCCCATTCGTTCGGGCCACGTGAGCCGTATTCGACGAGGAACGTCCGAAAGTCGGCCAGGAACGATCGGGTCGCGCTGTCGTCGCTCTGGTTCAGTCGTTCGAGGAGACCATCGACCCCTGCGTCGAACTGGTCGGTCAACCGGTTCGAAGTGACGACCTGTCTCGAGAGCTCCCAGAGTCGGTACGACGGGTTCGCTGAATCGACGTCGCCGAAGCCGGAGAGCAACGGCAGCACCGCGTCCGGTCGGCCGATAGCAGCACAGATCTGGCCGAGCGCTCCCGGTCCGATCGACGCGGCATACGACTGGTTGATGTGTTGGGAGAACAGGGAACGGACACGCTCCTTGAGGCTCATGGCGTGATCGAGCAGCTCGCGTTCTGATGCGGTCGTCAGGTCGGGTCGGGCATCCCGGAGCGCTTCGACGTCGCTGCGATCGGCCTCGAGCTCCGACTGGTCCATATCGCCCATCACCCATCCCAGCCATTCGTCCATGCGAGCGGTGGTCGCCGGGCGAATGTGCCATGGTTGCGGCACGTGGACTGGCACGTCAGGGTGACCGGCGAAGTAGGCATCGTCGAATGCCTGGGCCGAGAAGCCGTTCGTTCGTTCCGCCCAGATCCGCATCATCGTCGCCCCGAGGTAGGCGTACCCTCCGAAGATCCCGATCAGCTGGGGGTGCTCGGAATCGACCTCATCACGACCCATACCGAGTCGGTCGATCATGCAATCGCGCCAACCGGCGGTGACACCGCCGTCGAACACGAGATCCCATCCCAACGGGCTCGGGGGGGCGGGCAACACCTCTCCAACGTTGGCGCGGGTCCAGAAGCCGAACGCGGGATCGTAGGGGTTGTCCTCAATCCATCGCATCGGCGTCACAGGTGTACCTCCGTCGTCAGGCAGCTCCGGTACTGCGGATGCAGAGTGAGGAACCCGTCCATCGCCGTCCACAGCTGAGCGGCGAGCTCCGCCTCACTGGTGACGTATTTGCCTGCAGCAGAGTAGCTGTAACCGGTACCGACCGGCTGGTCCCAGTAGAGCACGTGAGCGTGATCGTTCCAGCCGTTGGGGTTGGCGGTGATCGACCCGAGACCATCTTGGCCGATCCGGTACGGGCCATTCTCCATCAGTAGGCCGATCGAGGACGACGCGCCCGGGCCACCACTGAGCCAGACGACGAGCGGCACGTCGGCGGGGTCGTCGTGGAAGGAGGCATCCTTGCTCTCGAAGAACCAGTAGAAGAGCTGGCTCCCGCTGGCCGGGTCCGAGGTCACGAACCCTGCTCGGCAAACACCGTCGAGAGCAATGGACGACGTTCCAGCGATCTTCGAGGGGATCTCGCGCACGAGATCTTCTGCAGTGCCCACCGGGCCATGGTAGCCCAGATGGGAGAACGCCAATCTCGCCTGTAGGCCCTCGAAACCACCGTTGGCCAGGATCTTTTCGGCTCTGTGCAGTCGGACCTCGAAGCCGTTGGGGGTCTACGGGCGAAGCAGAAAATACCTGGTCGATCAGTCGGATTGGGGAGATTCGAACTCCCGACCCCCTGCTCCAAAACTGACCGAGCGCAATATCTGTGAGATCCGGCTCGTACGTCGTCGGGCTGTTCGCTCCTCCACTGCTCGCGAGTACCGTGACCGGAGCGGGTATCGGCGCACTCCTCGGCCACCTGACGAAGAAGCACGAGGAGAAAGAGCTCGGCGTAGAACTCGACGACTACCTCCCCGTCAGTTCGTCGGCCGTGGTGGTCGTCGTCGACGACCAGTACCTGGATCGGGTGGAGGCCGCCCTCGGCAAGGGCGTCAAGCGGATCAGCAAGGCGATCGACCGCGACGACTACGACAAGCTGGCGAAGGCCGTCTCGAAGTCGGCCGACCAGCTCGACGACGCAAGCGACTCGTGAGATGTGGGCCCGTGGGCAGCTCGCCGCTGACCACGGGCACTGCACTGCACGGGTGAGGGCTCCCCCGCAGAGCGGGTCGACCGGCCATCAGTCGTCCCCTCCGGTCGCCCCGAACCCGCGGGCCGACCGGAGGGAGCCATCAGTTGGGGAGCGAGCCGAGCACCAACGCGGCCCTGGCGCCGACGTTCCGCCGGTTCGTCCCGGCCGGAAGGGCAACGGGGCGTTGGGGTGCGTCGTCGGGCGGGTCGGCGGTCGTGTCGACGCCGATCACCCAGTGCCGGCCGGGGGCCGGCTGAGGGAGCTGGAACTCGAGCGGCTCCCAGTACGCATTCAATGCGACGTAGAGGTGATCGTCGTGGTCGGTGTGGGTGAGCTCGAAGGCGAGGGTGTGCGATTGGTCCCCCCAGTCGGGCCGGTCGAGCTTGACGCCGTGCCAGCGGACGTCGGCGCCCCCGGCCAGCGACCAGAACCGGTCGTCGCGGAAGAATCGGCTGCCGTCGCGGAAGCGCAGCAGCCGGGCCACGAAGTCGAATAGGTCGCCGTGTTCCTCGACCAACGTCCAGTCGAACCAGCTGATCTCATTGTTCTGGCAATAGGCGTTGTTGTTGCCGCGCTGGGTTCGACGCACTTCGTCACCCATGACGAACATCGGCCGTCCCTGCGAAAGCAGGAGGATCGTGAACAGGCTCCGGATCTGGCGGCGGCGGAGCGCCTCCACGTCGGGGTCGTCGGTCGGTCCCTCGAGCCCGCAGTTCCAGCTGTCGTTCTGGTTGCTGCCGTCACGGTTGTCCTCGCCGTTGGCCTCGTTGTGCTTGCCGTCGAACGAGACGAGGTCGTTGAGGGTGAACCCGTCGTGGGCGTCGATGAAGTTGACGCTGCGCATCGGGTCGCGGGTCGGGTCGCCGAACAGGTTCGGGCTCCCGCTGATCGCGTCGGCGAGGCCGACCACGGTCCGGTCGTCGCCCTTGACGAATTGGCGCACGGTGTCGCGGTACCGGCCGTTCCACACGGCCCACCGGTCGCCGGCGAACGAGCCGACCTGGTAGAGCCCAGCGGCGTCCCACGCCTCGGCGATGATCTTCGTGCCGGCGAGCACCGGATCGGTGTCGATGTCCCAGAGGATCGGCGGGTCGGCCAGGGGGACGTTGTCCTCGCCGCGGGACAGCACCGAGGCGAGGTCGAACCGGAAGCCGTCGACGTGCATGTGCTGCACCCAGTACCGGAGGCTGTCGACGATGAGCCGGCGAACCACGGCGTGGTTGCCGTTCACCGTGTTGCCGACCCCGCTGTCGTCGATGTAGCCGGACCGGTCGTCGGCCGGGAGCAGGTAGTACGCGTCGTTGGCGATGCCGCGCAGCGAGATCGTCGGCCCGTCGGCGGCGTCCTCGGCGGTGTGGTTGTAGACCACGTCGAGGATCACCTCGATGCCAGCCCGGTGCAGCGCCTTCACCAGGTCCCGGAACTCGGTGATCGGGCCGGTCGGCGTGCGGCCGGAGCTGTACGCGCGGTGCGGGGCGAAGAACGAGACCGGCTCGTACCCCCAGTAGTTCGGGCGTCCGCCCGGTGCCGAGTACGGATCGAACTGGTACACCGGTAGCAGTTCGACGACCTCGATCCCGAGCCGTTGGAGGTACGGGATCTTCTCGATCATGCCGGCGTAGGTGCCACGAAGCTGCCGACGGACGCCCGAGCTCGGATGCTGCGTGAACCCTCGGACGTGCACTTCGTAGATCGCGCCGCCGCGGAACGGCCGACGGAGCGGCTCGTCACCCTCCCAGTCGTAGCCGCCGGGACCGGCAACCACGCCGAGCAGGGCGGCGCCGAGATTGGACTCTCCGAACCGGGCGGCGAGTCCGCGGTCGTAGTCGTCGTCGATCACCGCTTTCGCGTACGGGTCGAGCAGCAGCTTGCTCCGGTCGAACCGCAGGCCGTCCTCGGGACGGTACGGTCCGTCGACCCGATAGGCGTACGGGGTGCCCGGCCGCACCTTCGACACGGCCACGTGCCAGTAGTTGTCGGTGCGATGGACGGTCGGATCGAGCGGGACCACTTCGGCCGGCTGGCGTCGGTCCTTGCGGTCGAACAGCAACAGCTCGACGCCGGTCGCGTCAGGGGACCAGAGCGAGAAGTTCACGGCTCCGTCGACGACGGTGGCGCCGAGCGGATCGGGGGAACCGGGACGGATGGCGCCGACCGAGCGGGTCACCGCACCACCCCGTCGACGTCGCCGAGCAGCTGGAAGATGCGGGCGACGAGACCGGTCCAGCCGGTCTGGTGGCTGGCGCCGAGGCCCGCTCCGTTGTCGCCGTGGAAGTACTCGTAGAACGGCACGAGGTCACGCCAGTGCGGGTCGTGCTGGAACGTGTCCGTGCCGCCGAACACCGGACGGCGGCCGGCCTCGTCGCGCTCGAAGATGCCGGTGAGACGCCGGCCGAGCTCACCGACCACCTCCTGCAGGGTGAGCTGGTTGCCCGAACCGGTCGGGAACTCGACGCGCAGCTCGTCGCCGTAGTAGGCGCCGTAGTGCAACAGGCCGCGCAGGAGCAGGAAGTTCATCGGGAACCAGATCGGGCCGCGCCAGTTGCTGTTGCCGCCGAACATGCCGGTGTCCGACTCGGCGGGCAGGTAGTCGACGCGATACTCGCGACCGTCGACGTGCACCACGTAGGGATGGTCGAGATGGAACTTCGACAACGACCTGATGCCGTGGGAACCGAGGAACTCGGTCTCGTCGAGCAGCTGCGTCACCATGCGCCGGAACTTCTCCTCGCTGACGGCCGCGAGAAGGCGCCGGTCGGCGATGCCGGGCCGGCCCAGCGTGGGGAAGCCGGCGACCAGGTGCTGACGGTGCTCGTTGAGCCAGGCAACACGTTCCATGAAGCGGGGGAGGCGGCGCACCTCGTCGGGGCGCAGCACGATGCACGCAGCGAGTGGGAGGAGCCCGACGAGTGAGCGGACCTTCATCCGATGCGTGGTGCCGTCGGGCGACACCAGGGCGTCGTAGAAGAAGCCGTCGTCGTCGTCCCACAGGGTGACCGGGTTGTCGGGATCGTCCATCGCCCCCGAGATCCACAGGAAGTGTTCGAAGAACTTCGACGCCATCGGTTCGTAGGTCGGGTCGTGGAGCGAGAGTTCGATCGCGATCTCGAGCATCGTGAGCGCGTAGAACGCCATCCAGCTCGTCCCGTCGGCTTGCTCGAGGTGCCCTCCGGTCGGAAGCGGTGAGCTGCGGTCGAACACTCCGATGTTGTCGAGGCCCAGGAATCCCCCGCCGAAGAGGTCGTTGCCGTCGGGATCCTTCCGGTTGACCCACCACGTGTAGTTGAGGGCCAGCTTGTGGAAGGCCTCCTCGAGGAACGCAACGTCGCCCGCCCCGCCCTGCCGCAGCTCGGTCTCGTAGACGCGCATGACCGACCACGCGTGGACGGGCGGGTTGACGTCGCCGAAGTTCCACTCGTACGCGGGGATCTGACCGTTCGGGTGCAGATACCGCTCGTCGAGCACGAGCAACAGTTGCGACTTGGCGAATTCGGGATCGACGATCGCGAGGCTGATCGCGTGGAAGGCCAGATCCCACGCCGCGTACCAGGGGTACTCCCACTTGTCGGGCATCGAGATGACGTCGTCGTTGACCATGTGGTACCACGCCGAGTTGCGCACGCTCGATCCTTCGCTCGCGAACCGGCTCGTGACGCCGTGTTGACGGGCGAGCCACCGGCTGACGTCGTAGGAGTAGTACTGCTTGGTCCACAGCATCCCGGCGAGTGCCTGGCGCATCACCGACGCAGCGTCCTCGCTCAGGCCACTCGGCGTGAGGCCCGCATAGAAGGCGGCACATTCGGAACGCCGTGCGTCGAGCACTTCGGCGAAGTCGATCGCCCATCCCGCGGGCCGCACCGGACTCCGACGCTGCGGTGAGCCGCAGCGTCACCTGCTCGGTGGCGCCGGCAGCGATGTCGAGCGAGTAGCGGGCGGCGACCTTGGTTCCCGAATCGTCCGGCGCGAGACCGCTCGTGTCGCCCTGTACCACGGCGTCGTTGATGCCGTCCTTGACCGCCCGCGACGTATTCGGTTGTCCGTACACCCGCTGCCGGTTCGTCTCGTTCTCGCAGAAGAGCAGCGCCGACGATCCGGCAGCAACGAGATGGTGGACGCCGAGCGCCGGGTGGGACGTCCGCACCACCGGATCGCCGTCGACGTCATCGACCCGCTCGAGACGCGGGCGGATCACCGCTGGGTCGTCGGCCCAGGTGTTCCGGAACCAGAGCGTCGGCAGGAGCTCCAGCCGGGCAGCGTCGGGCCCCCGATTGGTGACCGTCACCGAGACGAGCAGGTCGTCGGGAGCGGCCTTCGCGTACTCCACGACCACGTCGAAGTACCGGTCGTCGTCGAACACGCCGGTGTCGATCAACTCGTACTCGAAGTCGTCCCGGCTCCTGGCAGCGTTGGTGGCCACGAGGTCCTCGTAGGGGTATGCCGCCTGCGGGTACTTGTAGAGGTACCGCATGTACGAGTGGGTCGGCGTGTTGTCGAGGTAGAAGTAGTACTCCTTGACGTCCTCGCCGTGGTTGCCCTCGCCGTTCGTGAGACCGAACAGCCGCTCCTTGAGGATGGAATCGGCGCCGTTCCACAGCGCGAGTGCGAAGCACAGCTGCTGGTGGTCGTCGGAGATGCCGGCCAGGCCGTCCTCTCCCCACCGGTAGGCCCGAGACCGGGCCTGGTCGTGCGGGAACGAGTTCCACGCATCGCCGTCAGGCACTGTCGTCCTCGCGCACCGTCCCCCATTGCCGCTCACTGAGGTACGGACCCCATCGACCCCATGGCACACCGTCTCGTCGCTGTTCGAGGCGGCGTTGCTCCGGGTCGTCCTGCGTGGGCACGACCGCGATCGTACCGACGGCGAGCCCCCTCGGAGATCGAGCGACGCGGCAGTTCGTCGGCCGTTCATCGATCGTTCAGCGCCGTGACTCAGTCTCCGGTGGGTGGCGGTACGTTGGCAAGCCGTCGTTGCGCGACGTTCACGATCAACTTGACCAAGACGCCCAGGACGACGATGTTCGCCACGATCTGGAACATGACGGTGATCCTGGCGACATCGGTCGACGCCGAGATGTCACCGAAGCCCACCGTCGTCAGTGTGGTCACGGTGAAGTACAGCGCGGCCGTGTGGTTCAACGACTCCGAGAATGCTTCCGGGTCGCTGTGTGAGAGCGACAGGTAGCAGCTCGCGAACAGCACGATCAGTGCTGACGTCGAGAACGCGAGCGCCTCGATCGCTCGGACTTCGGGAAACGCTGCGTGGGCGACGGCACGGAGTTGCCAGCGTGCCACGCCGATGATCAGCACGGCTCCCACGACGACGGCTGTTCCCAGCTGGAGGGCGGGCGCCCAGGTGAACGGCACGAGGTAGAACAGCGCAATCAACGCGGCCGACAGCACCACGCTGCGCACGGTTGCGAACAGCACGAGGCGACGGCGATCATCCCGCCCGAGTTCGAGGATGTGGTGTGCGGTCGGCAGGCGCTCGCCACGGTCGTTGCGGCCGTGCGATTCTTCCGGATCACTCATCGCGCCGATCCCGACGTCGAGATGTGGACGGCGCCCGAACGCATCACAGCGGGAGACCGAAGATCAGGATCGTGGCCATGACGAGCCCGATGAGGACGAATCCGGCGACGGCCGCGATGTTTCGCTGCCGACGGGCGAGCATCGCGGCGAGCGCGATCTGGATCAGGAAGTACGCCGCGAACACCCGTGATGCGAGGTTGACGGCCGTCGTGACGTCGGCGACGAGCACGAGCACGATCGCCGGCACGAGAATGATGAGAAAGGTGGCCGGTCTCGGCACCTTGTGCTCGACCAGCATGTCGCTGCGCGACGACGTTGCGCCGATGATCGCCGACGTCTGGCTCCCGATCGCAGCGACGAGCAGCAGCCAGGGCATCGCACCACCGATGCGCTGCGAGACGATGAACACGGCGGTTCCGTCGGACTTGACGCCCGGTGGGAGGAACAGGACGAGCAACGACAGGATGAACACCACGAACACGACCGACGAGATGACCTGGGCGACGCGCATGGTCGTGATGCGCTCCTGTGCGCCGAAACGTACTCCGATGTATCGCGACGCCTCGAAGCCCTGGACGATGGCGAACAGTCCGATCATCTTGCGGACGCCGTCGGTGTCGATGGACGGTGAATCGCCGAGCACCCAGCGCCCTCCGAGCCACTCCTGGACGTTGAACACCGAGAAAGCGACGACGACGCCGATGACCGCTGCGAGGTTGAACGCGGTCGTGCGGTCACCGAGTCGGTTCAGCCGGCCCATTCCGCCGGACACCCCGACCAGGATCACGATCGCCAGGATCGCTGCGGCGAGCACACCCTGGCGGCTCGTCGTGAATGCCTCGAGCGGCAGGAGGATCAGCGCGGTCAGCAGCAGGGCGTAGTACGCGATGTTGACCATCGAGGCGACCAGCAGCGCCCACTCCGCGGTTCCTTCGATCCGGTCGGCGTTGCGGTCGGATCCCTCGATCGGTTCGTAGTGACGGATGTTGTAGGCGATCGCGAATCCGGCCGCGATGGCGACGAGACAGATCGCGAGCATCACGAACGGCGCTCGGAATCCGGCGATGAGCACGATGGCCGGGGACAGGATGATGAAGCCGACATCCATGATGTTGGCCAGTGGCACGACCGTGGCCTGGTACGACGTGGATCGTTGGATCCGGGGTCGGTACAGCGCCACCGCCACGACGGCAATCACCAGGAAACCCAACCCGACCGCGACGAACTCGTCCAGACCGCTTCGCATCACGTCGCCCCCACGCCCATACCGCACGGGATCTTCGCACATCGACGACGAGCGCCTGGAGTTCCCTGCTCACCCATCAGCAGCCAGATCCAGGCGATGAGCGGTGACCGCAGATCTGCGCGGGCGATCTTCACTCGTGCGCGGGCAGTCGGCCCTGTGCGATGGCCGTGGTGAACGCGTCGTAGTCGCGCTCGTTCTGGTCGGCGTAGGCGACCGAGAAGTCGCCGATCGCCCGGTCGAAGCGGTCGCTCTTGCCCAAGTACCCGGCGATGGCAGCGGGGTCGCCCGAGCGGGCGTGGGCTCGGGCGAGTGTCCATCCGCAGATCGACGCGTACCGTCGGACCATGCTCACCGGAGCGCCGTCGATCTCGATCGATCCCTTCATGTCCTTGAACTGGCGGACGTAGTAGTGGGTGCCGGCGGCACCGACGGTCCATCCGAGGAAGCTGTCGCTCGCCGCCTGCACGAGACGCTGGCCCTCGACGACTCGCCGGCCGTGCTGGTCGTAGACGCTGGCCGGCAGCTGATCCTCGAGCACCGATCGATCCGCCTCCTTGATCTGGAGGAAGAAGGGATCCTGCTCGTCCCGGCCCTCCAGGAGGACGATCCAGCACCGAGTGCCCACCGACCCCACCCCGACCACCTTGATCGCCATGTCCCGGTAGCGGTAGCGCTCGACGAGCACCTTGACGTGGTCGGGCAGCGTGTCGACATACTGCTGGAACACCTGCAGGATCGCCGCGGCCAGAGCTTCGGGATCGTGGTCATGCGGGATCTCCCGCAGCGGAATGAGCAGCGGCGGTTGGGAGACGATGCGATATCCGTCGTCGGAGTGCTCCGTCAGCTTGTCGAACGCGTGCAGGCTGTTCTTCGAACGGGCTTTGGTGACGAATCTGGTTCCGCGCTTCTGCTCCTTCTTCGTCAGTCGGTCGGCGAAGGCCCGGTAGACCTCCTCGACGTCGAGATGCGCGTACCAGACATCGGCGTAACGCGCCTCGGCGAACCCCAGCATCGCCTCGCGGTACGCCTGCGTCGCCCGCCGCGGCAGGTCGAGTTCGTCGTCGCCGCCGTACCCGTTGTGGCGGGCGGCGATCGAGAAGCTCGCAGCGAGGCGTTTCACATCCCATTCCCACGGGCCCGGCAACGTCTCGTCGAAGTCGTTCAGGTCGAACACGAGACTCCGCTCCGGCGAGCCGTAGACACCGAAATTCGACAGGTGCGCGTCTCCACAGAGCTGCACGTGCAAGCCGGTCACCGGTGTCGTCGACAGATCCTGCGCCATCACCCGAGCGCCGCCGCGGTAGAAGGCGAACGGCGACTCCGACATCCGCTGATGCCGGATCGGCACCAGAAACTGCACCCGCGACTCGTTCTGTCCGGCGATCAGCTCGACCGGGTCCGGGCGATCCGGCGCCGGCGTCCACTGGCCGTGACGGCTGCGCGGTACCTCGTCGCGCAGCGCTCGTCCCTGGGCGCGTGCGGGCTCGTTGGACTGTTCGGCGTCGGTCATGGTTCGATCCGATCTGCAGCGGCTTCGTAGAGATTGGCGTAGAGGTGATCCTCGCCGAGCGTGTCGACCACCCCGTCACGGCGCAGGACGTCGACGACGGACGGCTTGACCCTGGCGAGGCGGATGTCGGCGCCATAGGACCGGGCGAGCGCAATGATGTCGCCGATGGTGCTCGATCCCTGAGAGTCGATGAAGTCGACACCCTCGAAGGAGATGACCACGGTGTCGTACGGCGGGTCGGCGTCTTCGGCCAGTTCCCGCAGGCGGTCGGTGAAGGCATCGGCACTGGCGAAGAACAACCCGGCGTCGAATCGGAGGACGAGCAGGCCCGGGTAGGTCACGGCGTCCGCATGGTGCTCGATGTCACGGAACGCCTGGGTACCGGGCTCTCGACCGAGGACCGGCGCCTCGGGGCTCGAGCTGACGTACACCAGCCAACCCAACGACAGCACGACGCCCATGATCACGCCGGCGAGGACGCCGGACGACAGCACGGCCAGCAGTGCGGCGATGGCGATCCAGAAGTCCACTCGCGCAACTCGGCGCAGCCGACGCATCTCCGCGACGTCCATCATCCCGAACACGACCGCGTCGATGATGAGCGCACCGAGTACCGGTTGGGGGAGATCGGAGAACAGCGGTGCGAGCACGAGCAGCGTGAGCACGATCAACGCCCCGGTCGTCAGCGACGCGAGGGGTGTCTTTGCGCCGGACTCGTCGTTGAGCGAACTCGCCGACAGGCTCGTGGACACCGGGATGCCCTGCAACACGCCCGATCCCAGGTTCGACATGCTCTGCGCCACCGACTCCTGGTCGATGTCGACGCGGTACCGGTGCTTCGATGCGAACGCCCGTGCGTCCGCCGCCGTCTGGGAGAACCCGATCAACAACAGCCCGATCGCCGCCGGCCCGATCGCCGCGAAGTTGTCGACGACGAAGCCGACATCGGGCAGGCTGGGAGCTGCGAAGCCACGCGGGACATCGCCGACGAGCGCGATCCCGCGGTCGGCGAAGTCGAACGCCACCGACGCCCCGAGCCCGCCGACGACGAGCACCAGCGCCCCGGGCACCTTGATCCTCGAGAACCGGATTCCCACGACCACGATCAAGGACACGACTCCGACCAGCACCGTGGCGCCGTCGATGTCGCCGAGGCCCTCGATCCAGCTGCCGAACTTGCGCCAGGAGTTCGCTCCGTCGATCGTCGTGCCGGTGATCTTGGCCAATTCACCGATGACGACCTCGATCGCGGCCCCGAACAGGAACCCCGTGATCACCGCCTTGGACAGGAAATGGGAGATCCAGCCCATCTTGAAGATCGCCAGCAGCAGGAACAGCACACCCGTGAGGAGCGTGATCGCGGCAACGAGCTCGACGGCGTCGTCACCCGAGACCGACGTCAGCACGACAGCGCTGGCCACGACGGCAGCCAGGGCCGAACTGGGACCGGTTGCGATCTGGCGGGCCGTCCCGAACAGTGCGTACAGGATCGCTCCCGCCGCGGCCGCATACAGGCCGTGCTGGATCGGCACGCCGGCGATGCCCGCGTAGCCCAGCGATTTCGGGATGACCAGCGCCGCCACGGTGAGGCCGGCGAGCAGGTCGGCCCGCAGCCAGGACCGGTCGTAGTGACGGCTCCAGTGCAGGATCGGCAGGAGGCGCGACCAACCGGACGGCGCCGTCGAACGCTCGTCTGTTTCTCGCTCCACGTTCGTGTCCGATCCGTCCGTCAACGTGCGATCATCGAATCATCGCAGTCGATGCGCCGCTCGAGCCACTCGGGGTATCCGCAGGACATCGCAGACACCGACAGCCACTCCCCCGGTGGCGGCACCGACGCCAGCGAGCGCCACGCCATGGCGATGCTGGCGCCTCGGGCGCTGGGTGGTCCCTGCGCGGCCAAGGCGAGCGACCACGACGCGCTCGCACCGACGTCGATGGCGACGATCTCGACGTCGCAGAACGCACGATCGGGCGGATCGTCGGACTCGGACACGGTCAACTCATCTCCGGCGATCGAGAACCGGCGCTTGAGGATCGTCTTGCTCACCTCGACCCACGCACCGGTTCGGCCGTCCAGGCCCGCATCCTCGGGACGCCCTTTCCACCACACTTCGAGCACTCCGCCATGCGCGACCCCGCCTCGTTCGATCGGCGACCGCTCCAGTGCGATGCTCGACTGTCTGCTCTTGATCTCGAGGGTCGATCGCCCACGGACCTTGACGCCGACGTCGACGCGGCCGTCGATTCGGTAGAGATCGGTGCGTTCCTCGAGCCTGCCGTGCGCGCTGTCCCGGGTGAACCACGACCGCAGCGATGCCGGGAGCGCGCCCGATTCGAACCAGCGGAGTTCGGTGGTCTCGATCAGATCTCGAGATGGCGCCGAGCACTCCGCACCGCAGGCGCGACGACCGACGGGCGCGGGGTCCGAGCACTCGTGCGGTGGCACGTCGACGACGGTCATCTCGACCCGTCAGCAACGATCGACGCACGAGCGCCCGGCACGAGGTACGGTCCACGGCTCATATCCACCATGTTCCCGCGACGATCCAGCGCCGTCGCCCCCAGAGAGGGTGAAAACTCCGCTCACCCTGCCGTTCACCCGCCACAGTCGGGCCGGACCGCATCGCCTACTCGTACCTGGACGACGCAGTCGAGTTGTGAGATCTCGCTCACCGTCAATCCCGTCTCTTCAGCGCTGACCGAGCCGGCGGCGGGCTGCCCTCGTCAGGTGGTCCGGCGACCGATTCGCTCGACGACGGCCGATTGGCTCTGCCGGATTGCGTGGGCGTGGGTGTTCACCAGCATCTCGGGGCTGTGTCCGAGCAGGTCGGCGATGGCCCGCAGCTCACCGAGATCGGACGCCCCTTGCACCAGGTGGATCGCTGCGGTGTGCAAAACACCTGGCAGATTCGTCGGGATGGGGAGATTCGAACTCCCGACCCCCTGCTCCCAAAGCAGGTGCGCTACCAGGCTGCGCCACATCCCGTAAGTCGACGGCCCAGCGTATCGGGGAAGCCGATGGCGTCGGCCGACCGACGGTAGCCTCGCAGGATCGATCGCCGCATTGTCGTACTCGGGCCGCTCGTTGCGTTGACGGCCGTTCTCGTCGCCTTTGCGATCTCTCGTGACACGCAGCCGGAGACCACGGGCGGGCTGGAGGCGTCCGAGTTGTCGGAAGTGATCGCCGCCACCCAGGGCCGCACGGTTGTGCCCATGGCCGGTGCCGACACCGCCGACGCTGCGTCCGATCCGTCAACGATTCAACCGGCCCAAACCGTGCCTGCAACCGTTGCCACGACCACGACGACGCCGGTGGCGCTCGCCGCCGACGACGGCAAGACTTCGAGCGAGCGGAGCCTGGTCGACGCTTTCATCGTGCAGGATCCCGACCTTCAGCCGAAGAGCATCGTGGCGTCCGGTGATGGCCTGTTCTTCGCGCAGAACATGATGTACCGGCACAACGTGGCCATCTACGACCGAGCCGGCAACAAGGTCGCCACGATCCCCGACGAGGTCGATCTGGCGGCGTTCGGTGTCGGAGACGGTGTCGTCCAGGGCTCGCCGGTCGAGGCGGCCTTCACGCCTGATGGGCGGTTCGTGTACGTGTCGAACTACAAGATGTTCGGAAGCGGTTACAGCGCCGTGGCCGACGACGACTGCGACCGCGGCAACTGGGAGGACAGCTTCGTCTACAAGATCGATGTCGCCTTGTTCGAGATCGTGGCTGTCATCCCCACCGGGGCCGTTCCGAAGTTCTTGGCGGTGTCGCCTGACGGTTCAACGCTCGTCGTCTCGAACTGGTGTGGGTTCGACGTGTCGTTCATCGATACGGCCACCGACACCGAGGTCGCGCGCGTCGACGTCGGTCGCCACCCACGCGGCATCGCCATCGACAAGAACAGCCAAGTCGCGTACGTGACCGTGATGGGGGAGCACCGCATCGATGTGCTCGGCCTGCAGTCGCACAAGCTGCTGCGCTCGTACGGCACCGACGTGTCGGGAACGACGCCGCGCCACATCCTCCTGTCCGACGACGATCGTTACCTGTACGTGTCGAACCACAAGATGAACATGGTGCGCAAGATCGACCTCGGTGCCGGCGTCGTCGTCGGGACGGCGCGCACCGGCACGGAGACCCGCACGATGGCGCTGTCGGATGACGGCGAGAGTCTGTACGTCGTCAACTATCAGGACGGTACGGTCAGCAAGGTCCGCACCAGTGACATGGCGATCCTCCAGACGGTGGTGTCCGGCGTGCATCCCGTCGGTATCACGTACGACGCGGCCACTCGAAAGGTGTGGGTCGCCAACTACGCCGGAAGCCTGCGGGTCTTTCTCGACGAGTAACGCCACTCGCGTTACAGCACGTCGAAGGTGAGGCCGGCGTGGGCGACGAGGCGCTCGATCAACGTGTCGCCGAATGCCGTGGCCGGTGTCCAGAATCCCCCACCGACCCGTGCGTGGTCGAGGTCCAGGAAGGCAAGCGCTGATTCGGCGAGCATCTTGGCCGTCGAGCCGTAGCCGGGGTCGCGATCGCCGGTGACCTTCGTAACGAGTCGATCGCCGGCGGCCGTCTCGCCGTACAGCCGGAGATCGAAGAATCCGGCCTCCTGAGCGTCCTTGTCGGGTCCCTCGCCGGGCTCGGGCAGGAACCTGGCCAGCAGATTGCGCGTCGGACCCAACGCGGCCAGGCCGGCGATACCGGCCATCCCTCCGGCGACCGCGGTCGCCTTCACCGCCCCGACGGGGCCGCCTCCGACGAGCATCGCCTCGTCGTATTCGAAATCATCACCCCAAGGACGGCCGAGCAGGGCATGCGACCGCTGGACGACGCGTGTGTTCGTCACAGCCATGATGAACGGGGCGACCCATTCACCCGACTTGGCATCGAGCTGGGGAAGCATCACGTTGGGCTGCTTCGGCCCGGTGCGCATGTCAGCGGGCGCGAGGGCATACGGGTTGGCGAGCATCTTGCGGAGCTCGGGGTCGTTGCGCATCTCCTCGACCAGGTTCAAGCCGCTGGCGACCGTGCCGCCGCTGGCGCCACCCTTCACCGCCTTGACGCGCAGGGCGATCGATGTGCACGGCCGTCCGAACCGCTCGAGTGCCTGCTGCTGCGTGAACCACACGCCGAGATCCGACGGGATCGAGTCGAACCCGCAGGCGTGCACGATGCGGGCACCGCTGACGGTGGCCTCGTCGTGGTGGGCATCGATCATGGCCCGCATCCACTGGGCCTCACCGGTGAGATCACAGTAATCGGTACCGGCCGCTGCGACGGCGGCCACCAGGGGCGTTCCATACAGCGCATACGGTCCAACCGTCGACGCGACGACGCGTGTCATCGCCGCCAGATTCTGCATGGCGGCGGCGTCGCCGGCGTCGGCCACGATCCGTTCGACATCGGCGCCCGTTGCGGCGGCGACCTCGGCCAGCTTGTCGGCGTTGCGGCCGGCGATCGCCCACCTGACATCACCGTCGGTGCCGATCCGCTCGACCAGTCGCCGGGTCAGGATCTGGCCCACGAAACTGGTGGCACCGAACACGACGAGATCGAACTGGCGGTCGCTCATCGTTTGAGTGTTACACCCCTTCGTCACGATTCCCACATGACCGATTCACCCGGGCGCAGCCTCTCGATTTCCTGCGACGATTGTTCCATGCAGTGCAGCTCGGCCTGCACCGACTGTGTGGTCACGTTTCTGCTGCGTGACGACGCCGTCGAGGCCGAGCACGACACGCTCGTCCTGAACCTCGAACAAGCCCGAGTGGTCAGGATGTTCAGCTCGGCAGGCCTCGTGCCGGATCTGAAGTTTCGCGTGGCGGGTTGAGCACTGGCCACGATCCTGTGGCGGTGCCGCGCCGGTCGCCGGGGCACCGTACGCTGGTCGGGTGCGTCGCCCCGATCCGCTACCCACATGGGACGAGATCGTCGAGCTCGCTGCGTGCCACGGCATCGCGCACGTCGGTGTCGCACCGGCCGCGGTGCTCGACCGCGCACGCACCGCGTTGCACGAGCGCAAGTCCGCCGGCCTCCATGCCGGGATGGGCTTCACGTACCGCAACCCCGACCGTTCCACCGACCCGTCGCGAGCTGTCGCCAATGCCCGCTCGATCATCGTGGCGGCGCGCCCGTACCGGGCCGACGCCGAGCCCGAGCACCCCGGGGGAGTGGTTGCCCGGGTCGGGCGGTACGCCTGGATCGATCACTACGCGCCCTTGCGGGCCGGCTTGCAGCAGATCGCCATCCGGCTGCGCCGCGCCGACCATCGCGCCGTCGCCTTCGCCGACGACAACTCGATCGTCGACCGCGAGGTGGCGTACCTCGGCGGCTTGGGATGGTTCGGCAAGAACGCCAACATCCTCGTGCCGGGGGCCGGTAGCTACTTCGTGCTCGGCTCGATCATCACGACCGCCGAGTACCCCATCAGCGAGCCCGTCGCCGACGGCTGCGGAGCGTGTCGGCGGTGTATCGACGGCTGCCCCACCGGAGCAATCGTCGCGCCCGGTGTCGTCGACGCCAATCGCTGTCTCGCATGGCTCGTGCAACAGCCGGGCACCTTCCCGGTCGAGTTCCGCGAGGCGCTCGATGACCGCCTGTACGGCTGCGACGACTGCCAAGAGGTCTGCCCGCCCTCGATTCGCCTCGGCGACAAACACCGGATCGACCTGTCAGACCAGGCAGGCGACGAACCCATCCAGGCGTGGGTCGACGTGCTCGATCTGCTCGAAGCCACCGACGAGCAGCTGATCGAACGGCACGGTCGTTGGTACCTGGCGAACCGCGACCCGGTCTGGTGGCGACGCAACGCGCTGATCGTGCTGGGCAATCGTGGCGACCTCGCCGACCCGCGAACCAGGCGCGTACTCGACGACTATCGTGCGCACACCGATCTGCTGCTGCGTGAGCACGCCGAGTGGGCGGCGCAGCGCCTGGCCGGTGTCACAGCTCGATGAAGCACCTCCTCGTCACCAACGACTTCCCACCCAAGATCGGTGGTATCCAGTCGTTGCTGTGGGAATGGTGGCGTCGCCTGCCCTCCGATCAGTTCGCCGTGCTCACCAGCCCGTACGCCGGTGCAGCCGAGTTCGACGCACGGCAGCCGTTTCGGATCGAACGCATCCGCGAATCGGTGCTCTTGCCACACCCGCTGATGACGCGACGGGTCAACGAGATGGCGGCCGACTTCGGCGCCGAACTGATCGTGCTCGATCCCGCCGTGCCACTGGGGCTGATCGGCCCGTCACTGACGCTTCCGTACGACGTGGTCCTGCACGGGGCCGAAGTCACCGTTCCGGGCCGGCTCCCGCTCAGCAAACAGGGCCTGGCCTATGTGTTGCGCGGTGCGCGACACGTGATCGCAGCGGGTCGGTATCCCGCCGCAGAGGCGGATCGTGCGGCTGGTCGCACACTGCCCACCACCGTCGTACCGCCCGGCGTCGACACGTCACGTTTCCGCCCGCTCAGCGTCGCCGAACGCGATCGCGCCCGCCTCGATCTGGGCTTGCCCGTCGATGGTCAGCTGATCGTCGGTGTGTCGCGGCTGGTGCCACGCAAGGGGTTCGACACCGCGATCAGGGCGGTCGCTCAGATGCGGCACTCCCATCCCGACCTGGTGCTGGCAATCGCAGGCGGCGGCCGAGACGGCGATCGGCTGCGCACGTTGGCCGACGAACTCGAAGCGCCGGTCCAGTTCCTCGGCCGGGTCGCCAACGACGACCTGCCTCGCTTGTTCGGATGTGCCGACATCTTCACGATGCTCTGCCGCAATCGATGGGGCGGGCTCGAACAGGAGGGCTTCGGCATCGTGTTCGTCGAGGCGGCCGCCTGCGGGGTTCCGCAGGTCGCGGGCGACAGTGGCGGCGCCGCGGAGGCGGTCGAGGACGGTGAGACCGGCATCGTCATCCGGCGACCCGATCGGCCCGAGTCGGCCGTACCCGACGCCATCACCGCGTACACGCGGTTGCTGGACGACCGAGATCTACGCCACCGGATGGGTGTCGCTTCGCGTCGGCGTGCCGAGGTCGAGTTCTCCTACGACGTGTTGGCCTCCCGTCTGGGAGCGGCACTCGGAATCAGCGCCTAACCTGAACAGCGTGACTGCACGAGATGTGATCATCCGGACGAATCTCGTCCTCACCGCTGTGTTCGTCGTCACCGCCGTCTACGCCGCAGCTGTCTTCTCCACAACGGCCCAGTGGGTCGGTGCGGTCACGGCGATGGCGCTGTTCACCGTGGGTGTTTTTTCGTTTTTGTGGTCATATTGGCTTGCAGTTCAGCGCAGCCGTGCCGATGAGATATCCGTGACTCAGCTGTACCTACTGATGGGCGACGCAATCCCCTCGAACGTGCGGCGAACCATGAACTCCTTGTTGCTGGTTCAGTTGGCGGTGGCGGTCGCCACCACCTTCGCCCGGCCGAACGGCCCCGACGGCAACCCCGGTTCGTCACTCGCCGTCGGGTTTCTGGTGCCGATGTTGGGTTTTGGGCTGAACGGGCTGTGGGCGGTGTACCACGGCAACTTCGCAACTCGCTCCGACGTCCCCACTTCACCCAAGGAAATCAGGCAGAATGCAGAGCATGGCTGAGACCGCGACTGAGACCATCACCATTGCGGCACCGCTCGAACAAGTGTGGGCGATCGCCATCGATCTCGAGAAATACCCCGAGTGGACGCACGACGTCAAGGACGTCGTGATCGCCTCTCGTGACGGCGAGGGGCGCCCGAGCCAAGTCGAGTTTCGTACGTCAGCCCTGGGGCGTAGTACGCACTACACATTGGCATACGACTACGCCGAGGCCCCGAACGTGCTTGCCTGGAGCATGATCAAAGGCGATATCCAGCGTTCGATCGACGGGGCCTTCAAGTTCAATCCGCATCCTGACGGAGGCACGGAGGTCCAGTACGACCTGGCGATCGAACTCGTGGTGCCGCTGCCCGGATTCGTGAAGCGCCGGGCCGAGCGACGGATCCTCAATGCGATCAAGGAACTGAAAGCGTTCGCCGAGGCGTGAGCAAAGCCTCGGCACGTTCCGTCGGCATCGACGTCGGCGGCACGAAGTGCCTCGGCGTTGCGGTCGACGAGAGCGGCCACGTCGTCGCCGAGCTTCGGCGACCGACACCTCGCGGTGCGGGCAGCCTGCCGCAGCTGATCGAGACGCTGGCCGAGATCGCCGAATCCCTGGGCCCGTTCTCTGAGCTCGGTGTCGGCGTTCCCGGGCTGGTGACTCGGAACGGTGTGCTGCGAGCCGCGCCGAACCTCGACGGCGTCGCCAATTTCGACGTCGCTGGGCTGCTCGGCGACCGGGTCGGGCGTACCGTGCACGTCGACAACGATGCGACCTGTGCAACCGTCGCCGAATGGATGTACGGGGCGGGGAGCGGAACCAGCGACATGGTGCTGGTCACCCTGGGCACCGGCATCGGAGGCGGCCTGGTGGCGGGTGGACACCTTCAGCGCGGCCGGAATGGCTTCGCCGGCGAGTACGGCCACATGGTCGTCGATCCGGACGGTCCGCCATGCCCGTGCGGGCGGCGCGGGTGCTGGGAACGCTACGCCTCGGGTTCCGGTCTGGCGCGACTGGCGCGGGAGGCGGCCGAGGGGCGACGCGTGAGCCGCGTGCTCGAACTCGCCGGAGGAGATCCCGAGGCAGTGCGGGGCGAGATGGTGCAACAGGCCGCCCGTGAGGGCGATCCGGACTCGTTGGCCGTGATCGACGACTTCGGTCGTTGGGTGGCGATCGGACTCGTCAGCCTCACGAACGCGCTGGACCCCGAGATGTTCGTACTGGGAGGCGGCTTGGCCGCCGGCTCGGACATCTATCTCGACCCGATCCGGCAGTGGTTCGCGGAGCTGATCTACCAGCCTGAGCTGCGTCTGTTGCCGGCGATCGAATTCGCGGCATGGAACGAACGTGCCGGCGCGGTCGGCGCCGCACTGCTCCACCTGGTTCACGAACCCGGGTAGTTCGCCTTCGCCAATTCGATCTCGCGCCACGCTTCGTCACGCCCGCCCATGCCCGTGGCCGACGAGTACTTGTTGGGCTCGAGCGCTTTGTAGACCTCGAAGAAGTGCTGGATCTCAGCACGCAACTGTGGCGTCAAGTCGGTGATGTCGTTCACATTCGCCCACCGTGGCTCCTTAGGCGGCACGCAGATCAGTTTGGCGTCCTCACCTGCCTCGTCACGCATGTAGAGCACCCCGACCGGTCGGGCCTCGACCCACACACCCGGATAGACCGGATCCTCGAGCAGGACCAGCGCGTCCAACGGGTCGCCGTCGCCGGCAAGTGTGTCGGGGACGAATCCATAATCGGCCGGGTACGTGGTGGCCGTGAACAGCCGCCGATCGAGGAAGACGCGCCCGCCCTCGTGGTCGATCTCGTACTTGTTGCGACTTCCGCGTGGAATCTCGATGACGACGAAGATGCAACCCTCGTCGGGCTGTTTGCTCATGGCGGAATCATCTCACAACCATCGACCGCGCCCCGGCCGATAGCGTCGAAGGCATGGAATTCCGGCGCATCGAGAATCTGCCCCCGTACGTCTTCACGATCATCAACAACTTGAAGGTCGAGGCACGCCGGGCCGGCGCCGATGTGATCGACCTAGGCTTCGGCAACCCCGACATCCCGTCGCCCGAGATCGCAGTCCAGAAACTCGCCGAGGCGGCCCACAACCCGCGCAATCACCGCTACTCGCTCAGCCGTGGCATCCCGAAGCTGCGCGAGGCGATCGCCGGCTACTACAAGAAGACCTGGGACGTCGATCTCGACCCCGAGACCGAGGTCACCAACACGATCGGTTCGAAGGAAGGCTTCAGCCACCTGATGTGGGTGCTGCTCGAGCACGGCGACGCCGCCATCGTGCCGACGCCCAGCTACCCGATCCACATGTACGGCCCACTGTTCGCCGGTGCCGATCTCCGGCAGGTGCCGATCCGTGGCCTCAGCCACCCCGAGGCCCGCGACAACTTCGCCGAGGACTTCTTCGAGAGCCTGCACACCGCTTACGACATCGGCTGGCCCAAGCCGCGCGTGCTCGTCATCTCGTTCCCGCACAATCCGACGGGCGCCTGCGTCGACCTGGCGTTCATGCAGCGCGTGGTCGACTTCTGCCGCGAGCGCGAGATGATCGTGGTGCACGACTTCGCCTATGCCGACGTCGGCTTCAATGGCGTCAAGCCTCCCAGCATCCTCCAGGCCGAGGGCGCCAAGGAGGTCGCCGTCGAGCAGTACTCGATGACCAAGAGCTTCTCGATGGCCGGCTGGCGCAGTGCCTTCATGCTCGGCAACGCCGAGGTGGTGCAGGCGCTCGTCAAACTCAAGAGCTACCTCGACTACGGCATGTTCCAGCCGGTCCAGATCGCCGCGACGGTCGCCCTCAACGAGGCCTCCGACTTCCCGAAGGAGATCTGCGCCACGTACGAGCGGCGGTGCGACGCGTTGATCGACGGCTTGTCCCGCATCGGCTGGGAGGTCCCCAAGCCGGGTGGCACGATGTTCGTGTGGGCACCGATTCCCGAGGCATACGCCGAGATGGGTTCCGTCGAGTTCTGCTCGATGATCGTCAACGAGTGCGATGTCGCATTGTCTCCGGGCATCGGTTTCGGGCCGGGTGGTGAGGGCTACGCACGATTTGCGTTGATCGAGAACGAGAAGCGCATCCAGCAAGCGGTCCGCAATCTGCGCCGTGGTCTGACCAAGCTGGGCTGACGCGGTTCGGACCGCTTCGCACCGTTCACGATCCCGAAACCCTCTCGCAACAGCTGATGCCTACCCTCGACCCCGTGCACACCGTGATCGTCCGCGTTTGGCTGCCGGATCGTCCGGGCGCTCTTGGACAGGTGGCGAGTCGGATCGGCTCCGTGCGCGGCGACGTGCTCGGGATCGAGATCCTCGAGGTCGGTGGCGGTCGCGTGATCGACGAGCTGGTGGTTGCCCTGCCGGATCCCTCGCTGGTGGCACTGATGGTCAACGAGGTCCACGCGATCGATGGCGTCTCGGTCGAGCACGTGCGCGCAATCGACGGCGATCACTCCGACGGTGGGCTGCTCGCGCTCTCGCTGGCCGCCGAGGTCGCGGAGGCCGATGCCGGCGACCGGTTGGGCGCACTCGCCGACAGCGTGCGGCGCCTCACCGAATCGGAATGGTCGATGGTGGTCCACGACGGCCGGGCCGTCGCCACACGCGGCCCGGCCCCATCAGCCGACTTCATCTCCTCGTTCCTGGCGGGCAGCAGGCATCTCGGTGCCAGCCAAGCCGCCTCTGGTGACATGTTCTGGGCCGACCTGCCAACGACCTCGATGTGGGTTGCCGCCGGCCGTGATGGCAGACCGGTTCACGATCGCGAGCGCGTCCGCCTCGATCTGTTCGTCCGGATCGCTGACGCCCTGCTCGGCTGAAGGTGGCTCGCTCACCCGGGCGTCTTGATGTACTCCCAGAAGTCGATCGATTGCCCGATGGACGTCATGTGTTGCACCGCCTTGCCACGGATGAAGCCGGCCTCTTCGGCGACGCCGAGAGCGGTGTCGTCATCGGCGCGGAGATGCATGACGACGGTGTTGGCGCCCATCGCTCGGAGTCGTTCGTCGACGGCGCGCACGAGCTCGCTGCCATACCGTTCGGCACCCGGCTCGAGCCACCAACCGATCCGTGGCGTGTCGCCGGCATGCATGTCGACCTCAGTGAGTACGACGCCGCCGACGATGCGAACCGAGCCCTTCTCGCACACGGCCCGGGTCGCCGACCAGACGGGCACCTCCGCCAGCCCGGAATCGAACCGGCGCGCGCCGTCGACCGTATGCGCCCCGGCAGTCAACTCGGTCGCATCCATCGACCGTTCGAGCGCGCGTGCGTCGGCTCGTGTCGCCTCTCGGATGATGAGCCGTTCTGTGATGATCGGGGCGCGGAACAGATCCGAGGCTCTCGGCGGCGATTTGTCACGTCGGGAGCCCACGCCGATCAGTGCTCGATCCAGTCGCGGCTGCGCGCTACGGCGCGAAGCCATTGAGCGTGCGCAAGGTCGGTGAAGGTGCGATCGGGCTCAGGCTCGAACGTGGCCTCGAGTTTCCAGGTCGCCTGAATGGCTGCGAGGTCGGGCCAGACGCCCTCGGCGAGCCCGGCGAGGAAGGCGGCCCCGAGGGCGGTCGTCTCCTGGTCGGCAGGTCGTCGGACGGTCGCTCCGAGTTGGTCGGCTTGCATCTGCAACATGAAGTCCATGACCGAGGCCCCGCCGTCGACGCGGAGGTCCCTGATCGGGGTGCCGCTGGCGGCCACCATCGCATCGATGACGTCACGCGTTTGATATGCGATCGCCTCGACGGTGGCGCGCGCGATGTGCGCTCGCGTCGTGCCGCGCGTGATGCCGACGATCGTGCCGCGAGCGTACGGATCCCACCAGGGCGAGCCCAGTCCTGCAAACGCAGGCACGACGAAGACACCACCGCTGTCGGGCACGCTCTCGGCGAGCGGACCGACCTCGGCGGCGTGGTCGATGATGTTGAGACCGTCGCGCAGCCATTGGATCGCCGCCCCCGTGACGAAGACGGCACCTTCGAGGGCATAGGCGATCGTGCCGTCGGCCAGCTCCCACGCGATGGTGGTCAGCATGCCTTCGGTCGGTGCAGGACACGTATCACCCACATTGAGCAGGACGAAGCTGCCGGTGCCGTACGTGTTCTTCGCCATGCCCGGCTCGAAGCAAGCCTGTCCGAACAGCGCCGCTTGCTGATCGCCGGCCACACCGCTGACCGGTATTCCGCCCGGCACGCCGCAGGCGTCGGAGGTGCTGCCGAAGCGACCGCTGGAGGGTCGAACCTCGGGTAGCGCGCTGATCGGCACGTTGAGCAGGTCGCACAGGTCGTGGCTCCAGCGACGATCCGTGATGTCGTAGAGCATCGTGCGACTGGCATTGGTGACATCGGTGGCATGAACCTCGCCGCCGGTCAGGTTCCAGATCAACCACGTGTCGATCGTTCCGAGCGCCAGGTCAGCGTCGACGGGGATGTCACGGTGTTCCAGCATCCATTCGAACTTCGTTCCACTGAAATACGGATCGAGCACCAGGCCGGTCTGCCTTCGTACGAGATCGAGGTGACCATCAGCGGTCAGCTGTTCGCAGCGCACCGCCGTGCGACGATCCTGCCACACGATCGCGTTGCCGTGGGGCACCCCGGTCGAACGGCTCCAGGCGACCACGGTCTCGCGCTGGTTGGTGATGCCGATCGCGGCGACGGTAACGACGCCGACCTCGTTGATCACGTCGAGCAGCGTTGCGCGCGCCGCGTCCCAGATCTCGGTGGCGTCGTGCTCGACCCACGCAGGTTGCGGGTAGTGCTGCGCGAACTCCCGATAGGAGGCGACCGCGGGCCGGCCGTCGAGGAACACTGCCCGGCTCCGCACGCCGGTCGTTCCCGCATCGATGGCGATGACGCAGGTGGCGTTGCTCACGGAGTGCACGCTAGCCAACTCGGCTTCAACGGCGCCGCTTGGATCCGCCGGAGGCGCCGCCCCCGGTTCGACTCGTCGGTGCCGGCTTGGGCCGTGGCCGCGACGGATCTGAGTCTGCGGTCGTGCTCTTCGGACTCTTCGAACCGCGCGCCGGCGTCTCGGCACGAAGTTGTTTGAGTGTTTTTCGCTGATAGCCGAACTTGGCCAGCACATAGCCGAACATCAGATACATCGGGCCACTGACCAGCAAGCCCGCGATGATTCCGATCATCGACGTCGAACGGAAGAACACCACGAACAGCACCGCCATGATGCCGACGTACAGCAGCCACTCACGAGTCAACCGCTGCCACGGAACCGGACGAGAAGAATCCCATGCCACGTCCCAGTTCCTAGCAGGTGGCCGGCAACGCGCTGAAGTGGCTGTGGCTCCCGTTTGCGTGTGGAGCGGTGGCATTGCCTCGTAGGCTCGGCGTTCGTGCGCGTGGGAGTTCTGACCGGTGGGGGGGACTGCCCGGGGCTCAATGCCGTGCTGCGCGCCATCGTTCGCAAGGGTGAGCGCTTCTATGGCGATGAGATCGTCGGATTTCGAGATGCCTGGGACGGGGTCATGGAGCGGCGCACGGTGCCACTCACGATCGAGTCGATGCGGGGAACCTTGCCCCGCGGCGGCACGGTGTTGGGCACGCGGCGCGGCAGCCCCTTCGATCGTCCCGAGGGTGTCGCATCGGTGAACGCAACGATGTCCGACATGGGAATCGACGGTCTGATCGTGGTCGGCGGCAACGGTTCACTGAGCGTCGCCAACAGATTGCACGCCGTTCATGGGCTCAAGGTCGTCGGCATCCCCAAGACCATCGACAACGACATCGAGGGCACCGAGGTCACGTTCGGGTTCAACACGGCGGTCCAGATCGCCACCGATGCCATCGATCGCCTGCACACGACCGCGGAGAGTCACGACCGCGTGCTGGTCGTCGAGGTGATGGGCCGCCACAGCGGATGGATCGCCACGCACGCCGGGATCGCGGGTGGCGCCACGGTGGTGCTGATCCCCGAGCGGCCGTTCAATATCGAAGAGGTCTGCGCCCGCATCGCTCCCCGCCACCAACGGGGCCGATTCGCCTCGATCGTGGTCGTTGCCGAAGGGGCGCTTCCCGAGGCCGGCACGATCGAGGTCGTCGATCGTCAGGTCGATCGGTTCGGACACATCCGGCTCGGCGGCATCGGTCAACTCGTCGCCCAGGAGATCGGCGACCGAACCGGATTCGAAACCCGTCCGGTGTTGCTGGGGCACGTTCAGCGCGGTGGTACGCCGACGGCGTTCGACCGCGTGCTGTCCACCCGATTCGGTGTTGCCGGCATCGACGCTGTTCATCGTGAGGCGTGGGGCCAGATGGTGGCGCTGCAGGCCGATCAGGTCGTCGACGTGCCGCTGGCCGACGTCGCCGGTCGGACGCGTCAGCTCGACCTGTCGTTGTTCGACGATGTCGCCCAGGTGTTCTTCGCCTGACGGCGGTCGGGCTCAGCTTCCGGCAGGGACGGCCGGATATTCGGGCTGCGCCGTTTGCACGAAACCCGGATAGTCGTAGATCCGCAGCGCATCCGTCGTGGTTTCGCCGTTGGGTTTCGGCCACGCCAAGTCCTCGCCCTCGACCTTCAGTTGGACCGCTTCGATGCCGTCGATCTCGTTCGCCGTGTACACGATCTGAGCGATCGCTTGGGACAGGCTCTGCCCCGTGAGATCGGCGATCTCGTTCGTCAGATCGAGAATCAGGATCTGGCCCGTCGAGCGCGAAGAGATCAGCTGGGTCGACGGGGGGATGAACGAGCTGTACTGGGCAGAGATCTCGTCGTCGTTTGGGCCGAGCAGCAGGATCTTGATCAGGTCCTCGCGCAGCGCGGCGTCGCGAGGCACCGACCGGAGCAGCCGTTCCTCACCCGGGGCCACCAGATAGATGCGGTCTGCACCGGAGGCATCCGTGCCCACCGCGCTGCCACCGATCGCCAACACTCGCTCGTCATCCGGAACCTCGCGCGGGGCCGAATCGGTCTGGATACCACACGCGCCGAGCGCCAGGATCGACGCCGCGATCACGAGGCTGTGCCGCCCGATCATTCTTCCAACTCCTCGGCAGCCAATTCGATGACGAATCGCGCGCCGGGTTGACCGTCGAGGCGATCCTCGATCCAGACGCGTCCGCCGTGCAACCGGACGTGTTCGTCGACGAGGGCGAGACCGAGCCCGGCGCCGTCGCTGGTGGCCCGCCGGCCGGCGACACCGCCGCGAGCGAAGCGCTCGAATATCAACCCGCGTTCGTTCTCGGGTACACCGGGACCGTGGTCTTCCACGGCGATCTGGATGGCGCTGATGGTCGTATCAGGGCCGTCGATTTCGGAGATGGAGATCTCCGGCGAACCGCCGCCGTGGATTCGGGCGTTGTCGATCAGGTTGGCGATCGCCCGTGCCAGTCGGCGCCGGTCACCGTTGATGAGCACCATCTCGGCGCGCGGTGACACGGTGATCGGGGTCTGGGGCAGGCTGCTGACGCCGACGGCCTGGCGCACGAACTCGGACGCGATCAGCTCCTCCATGTGGAGTCGAACCGCTCCGGCGTCGAACCTGCTGATCTCCAGCAGGTCTTCGACCAGACCCTGGAAGCGAATCACGTCGCTCTTCAGCAGGGCGAGCGCGGCCTGGGCGCGTTCTGGCATCTCCTCGCGGCGCGCGTCCATCACTTCGACCGATGCCGACAGCGTCATCAACGGAGACCTGAGTTCGTGGCTGACGTCGGACGCGAACCGCGCGTCGCGCTCGATACGGCTCTGAAGCGCCGATGCCATGTCGTTGAACGAGTTGGCCAGCACGCTCAGATCGGGGTCCTCGGTCGGCTCGAGGCGCGTGTCGAGCCGGCCGCCGGCGATCGCTTTGGCGGCCTGTGCCGCGACCCCGAGCGGACGGACCGCGCGTCCTGCTGCGAATGAACCGGCCAGCACGCCGAGCGCCGTCGTGATCATGGTGCCGAGCACCAACGAGAGGCGCACCGACTGCAGGGTGTTGGCGACCTCGTCGAGACTGAAGAATTCGAAGTAGGCCGCATCGTTGGTGCTCAGCGGGTAGCCGACGACGATGTTCGGCTCGTCGCCGACGTTGACGACCATCCGGGCCGCGACACCGTCGGCGATCACCTTGTCGACCAGCGACTGGGGAAGATCGCTTTCGTCGTAACCGGTGCGTCCCGGCGTCCAGTCGTCGTTGTACCAGACCAGCGGGCGCAGCACGCCGAGGTCTTCGAGCCTGGTCATCGCCGGTTGGGCATTTGCAGGGTTGCCCCGCAGCGCTTCGACGACGATCGATGCGTTGCGCCGGGTGGCGGACCGTGCGTCGTTGTCGCGCTGTTGCACCACGCTGGAACGTGCGAACCCGTACGTGACGAAGGCAAGGACCAACGACAACATCAGCGCACCGAGCGTGAAGATCAGCAGGATCCGTCGTCGCAGCCCCCACTTGCGTCGGGTGCCGGCGCCGAACGGCATCCGAGGCGCGACATCGAAGGCGCCGGGTTCGATGGCTGCGACGGTCATTGGTCACCCACTGGACCGACCCGGGTCACGTCTGCAGGCGATAGCCGAGGCCGCGAACCGTGACGACGTGGCGAGGATTCGCAGGGTCCTGCTCGACCTTGGTGCGCAGACGGCGAACGTGGACGTCGACGAGACGGCCGTCGCCGAAGTAGTCGTATCCCCACACCTTGTCGAGCAGGGCCTCGCGGCTGAAGACCTTGCCGGGGTTCTCTGCCAACTCGCACAGCAGACGGAACTCGGTCTTGGTGAGATGGACCTCGTGGCCGCCCTGCAGCACCTTCCCCTCTTCGGGGATCAGTTCGAGATCCCCGAAGACCAGCCGGGCGTGTGACAACGACGAGGGACGGATACGGCGCAACAAGGCGCGAATCCGGGCCGACAGCTCTTTGGCGGCAAAGGGCTTGGTGAGATAATCGTCGGCTCCCGCCTCGAGGCCGGCCACGATGTCGTGCGTGTCGTTGCGAGCAGTGACCATCACGACTGGAACATCGCTGGTGCGACGAATCGTGCGACACAATTCGAAGCCGTCGATGCCCGGCAGCATGATGTCGATCAACACCACGTCGGGAGCGACGAGACCGAACAGCTCGATCGCCTCCTCGCCACTTCCGGCCTCGTCGACGGTCCAACCCTCATCCTCGAGCGCGAGCTTCACGGCGGAGCGGATGCGTTCATCGTCTTCTACGGCCAGGATGCGAGTTCCCACGCCCCCATGATGCCGCATCCGGACGGCAATTCGTGATCAATCCGGGCGATGTCGCGATCGGAGTGCTTCGAGCATCGCCTGATGAAGCCCTGGAGCGATGGCCAGCAATTCTTCGGGGCGGGCCGCGGAACCCTCCCAATCGCTCGTGATCGCACCCGCTTCGCGGGCGATCAGCTCGCCCGCTGCAGCGTCCCAGGAGTTGAGATGTCGCTCGTAATACGCGTCGAGTCGGCCACAGGCGACCATGCACAGATCGACCGCCGCCGAACCGAGCCGTCGAATGTCGCGAACCTTGGTGATCAGCTCGACGAGGTGCTCGGCCTGTTCGTGGCGGGTTTCCGCCCGGTACCCGAACCCCGTGCCGACCAACGCCAGGCTGAGATCGGTGGCGGCACTCACGAAGATCGGTCGATCGTTTCGCGTCGAACCAGCGCCCAGCGCAGCCGTGTACATCTCGTCGAGTGGTGGGACGAACACTGCGCCCGCTTGCATCGTGTCGCCGTGGGCGACGCCGATCGAGCACGCCCACGCCGGCTGGTCGTAGACGAAGTTGGTCGTGCCATCGATGGGATCGAGAAACCATGCGAATCCGCTGATGCCAACGTCGGCTGTGCCCTCCTCGCCGACGATCGCGTCGTCGGGACGAAGTCGTCTCAGTTCACCGACGATGAAAGCCTCAGCGGCGCGGTCGAACTCGGTCACCACGTCAGTGCGCGAGGATTTGGTGTCCCCGGACAGTTCGCCGACCTCGCGCCGACCGTGCAGCGCGATCGTTCCGGCCTCGCGTGCCATGCGCTCCGCGAGCGACCGTAGCGCTGCCCGTTCGGCATCGTCGACGCTCATCGCGGGGCGTGCCCCGCCTGCTCGCGGTCGGAGATCTCGCGCCATTCACCCATCGCTCGCAGCGCCAGCACCGACACGATCGCCAGACCTCCCGCACAGGTCAAGGCACCGAGCAGCAAGCCGATGCCCTTGGGCACCGCGCAATCTCCTTCGCACTGCAGGTCGACGAGCGCAAACCCGATCAGCCCGCCGGCCAACCCGCCGAGCAGGATCACGATGAACGCAACGGCGCGAGCGGCAACGGGCGGGATCGCCGACAGGGGACGTTGGTCCGACACATCGCCAGCCTACGCGGCGCTGCCACTCTCTCGCGGGCGTCGGTTGCGTAGAGTTCCCGGCCGTGCACGTGGTGGTCGTCATTCCGACGTACAACGAGGTCGACAACATCGTCGTACTGTGCGAGCGCGTGCGAGCCGCGCTGCCCGACGCCCATCTCTTGATCGTCGACGATTCGAGCCCCGACGGAACCGCTGGGGTGGCCCGTCTGGCGGGCGACAGGATCGGTGGGATCACGGTGCTGCAGCGGGTGCACAAAGGAGGTCTCGGAGCGGCCTACCGCGCCGGCTTCGCGGCAGGCATCCAGCTCGGAGCAGACATCTGTGTCCAGATCGACGCCGACCTGTCGCACGATCCGGCGGTGTTGCCGGCGTTGGTGGCGAACGTCGAGCACGGCGCCGACCTGGCGATCGGTAGCCGGTACGTGCCAGGCGGTCGGACGGTCGATTGGCCTCGGGGGCGTCAGGCGCTGTCGCGATGGGGCAACCGCTACGCCGCAGGAGTGCTCGGTCTCGCTGTGAACGATGCGACGGCGGGGCTACGGGCCTACTCGGTCGCCGCGCTCGAGCGGATGGATTTCGAGACAGTGACTGCTGAGGGCTACGGGTTCCAGGTCGAGATGACACACCGCCTGGTGAGGGCCGGGGGCCGGATCGTCGAGTTCCCCATCACGTTCAGCGAGCGGGTCGCCGGCGAGTCGAAGCTGTCAGGAGGCATCGTTCACGAAGCATTCGTGCTGGTCGCCCGATTGTGGATGGAGGACCGCCGTGGTCGGCGCCAGCGCCGTCGCAGCGGTGGTTGACTCTGGCTCGGTCGTTCGTCAGTCGGCCGGCGGATTCGGCGTGATCTCGTACTCTTGAATCGTTGCTGCGTCGTCGGGCGACAGCGAGAACGCGATGGTCACCTGTCGCGCATCCGAAGTCGTGCACGTCACCATCGCTCGGGCGTCGTTGACCGCGACCAGAGACACGATCGTGAGCGGCCCGAGCGGCTCGAGCGCCGCCCGGCGACGATCCCAGCTGTCGTCGAGCTCGACGTTGTCCGCGAACAGCCGATCGGCGTCGTCGTCGTCCCACGCGTCGAGCAAGCTGACGAGGTTGTGGGCCGCCTCGTCGAGGGCTGGGGGAACCGGGCGTACCCATGCCGCCGCCCCCAGCTGATCGGACACGAACTCGAGCAGGTGCATCCCCAGTTCTGTCATCGGGGCATAGGTCGCGTTCGACAAGGCGATCACACCGAGTCGCCGGCCGGGGCGCCAGCTCATGTTCGAGCCATAGCCGGGCAACCCACCCGAGTGCGAGATGATCGGGCCCCGGTCGGTCGTGTGCAGCGAGCGGAGGCCGAGGCAGTACGACGCCTGGTACTGCCGTTCACCGTACGTCCGGATGCCCACGTACTGTTGCGACGTCTGCATCTCCCGTCGCGACCCACGGCACAAGGGACCCTCGTCGGGGTCATTGCGGGCCGGGAACGCGTCGTCGAGCCAGCTGATCCAGGTGGTCAGGTCGGCCGTCGTGGTCCACAGGCCGCCCATCGGGGCGATCAGTCCATCTCCGAGCGGCGGGAGCTCGGCGGCGAATCCGTCGTCCAGCGGGCGCATCGGGCGAGCCCATTGGCCGTCGGACGGCATCACCCACGTCGTGCGGGTCAGGCCGAGCGGCTCGAGCAGCCGTTCCGTGATGTGTTGCTGGATCCGGCGCCCGGTCAGCCGGTGAACGATTCGGCCGAGCACCGCGTACCCGAGGTTCGAGTACTCGTACGCCGTTCCCGTCGGTTCGGCGAATACCGGACCGGCCGCAACGATCGCGTCGAACTGGTCATCGGTCAGGTCGAGATGACGATCCGCCCACGCATCGTCGGTGACGAGTCCGCTCGTCATCGCCAACAGGTCGCGGATGGTGATCGCCGGGGCATCGGCGGTCGGGCTGCCGAGCGAGGCGAGTTCGGGCACGAGCCGTCCGATCGGATCGTCGAGCTGGAACGCCCCGTCGTCGCGCAATGACAACACGGCGGCAGCCGAGAACGACTTCGTCATCGAGGCGATCCGATAGACGGTGTGCTCGTCGACGTCGCCGACTGCGCCGAAGACGGCCAGACTTCCGTTCCGCACGACGCCCCAGGCCACGGTCGGGCACCGCCGTTCGGCGCTGAACTCCTCTACGAGCCGGTCGAGCGGTCGGCGATCGATCGGGCACGGTGGCATGCGCTCATTGTTACTTCTCGACACCGGCATCGCACCGATGCGGGCGACGCCCTAGCGTGCGTCACATGAGCGACACAAAGATCGTGTTCGGTGCCTTCGTTCCGCAGGGATGGAAGATGGAGTTGACAGGTATCGACGGCGCCGCCGCCAAGTGGACCAAGGCGGTCGAGGTCGCCCAGCTCGCCGAACGCCTCGGCTACGACTCGGTCTGGGTGTACGACCATTTCCACAACGTCCCGCGCCCGGCCAATGAGACCGTGTTCGAGTGCTGGACGACGATGGCGGCGATCAGTCAGCTCACGTCGACGGTTCGGCTCGGTCAGATGGTCGGCTGCAACAGCTACCGCAACCCGGGAGTGCTGGCGAAGATCACCGCCAACATCGACGTGATCTCGGGCGGGCGACTCGATTGGGGGATCGGTGCCGGCTGGTACGAGAACGAATACCGAGCGTACGGCTTCGATTTTCCACGACCGAAGGATCGCATCGGCATGCTCGACGAGACGGTTCAGATCGTGCGCTCGATGTGGACCGAGCCGGAGACGACGTTCTCCGGCGAGTACTACGACATGCGGCGGGCGCACTGTGACCCGAAGCCGTTGCAGCAGCCCGCGCCACCGATCTGGATCGGAGGAGGTGGCGAGCAGCTCACGTTGCGGACCGTTGCGAAGTACGCCGACTGTTCGAACTTCGGCGGTCCGCCAGAGGTGTGGGCCCACAAGCGCGATGTGCTGCGCCGGCACTGCGAGGCCGTGGGTCGCGACCCCGATCAGATCCGAATGACCTGGTCGCCGGAGGTGTTCATCCGCCACACCGAGGCAGAGGTCGAGGCTGCCGGCTCCCTGGCCGTGTGGGGGCAGCCGATGGACGAGTGGCGCGCCAACAACCTCGTGGGCACCGTCGAACAGGTCGCCGAGAAGATGCGGGCCTACGCCGCCCTGGGCTGCGGGGGCTTCGTTCCGTGGTGCAGCGACTACCCGGACACCGAGACGCTCGAACTGCTCGCGACGGAGATCATGCCGGAGTTCCGCTGACGCGTCAGGCGCGGCACCGATGTGCCGCACGTCGGACGGGCTGTCGGGACGTCGTGGCTGTCACACGTAGCTGCGGTAGATGACCTCTGCGACACAGCTCGGCTTCGCGGCGCCCTCGCACTCGAACGTGAACTCCAAGATGGTCTGGACGCCGCCCGCGATGTCGGTGACCTCGAGCAGCTTGACCCCGAGTCGTAGCCGCGAGCCCACCATCACGGGTGACGGGAAACGAACCTTGTTGGCGCCATAGTTGACGCCCATCGAGAACCCCGTGATCGTGACGACCTGAGGGTAGAGGGTCGGTCCGAGGGCCAGCGTGAGGTAGCCGTGGGCGATCGGCCCGCCGAAGGGGCCGGCCTTGGCGCGCTCCACGTCGATGTGGATCCATTGATGGTCGCCGGTCGCGTCGGCGAACAGGTTGACCTGCTCCTGGCTGATCTCGACGTACGGGCTGTAGCCCAGATGTTCACCCACGAGGCTCTTGAGTTCATCGGTGCCGTTGATGATGCGTGCAGACATGTCCGCCAGCATGTCACCCCGCTGTGAAGTGATACGAATACTGGCGATGACTGATCTGTTGACCGCTCACGCCGCAGCACAGCCCGACAAACTTGCCGTCGTCGACGACCGCGGCGGGGGCAACGTCCGCAAGCTCACCTACGCCGAACTCGAGGCTCGATCGAATCAGCTCAGCCACGTGCTCGTTGATCTGGGTGTGCGGCCGGGGCAGAAGATCGTGTGGTGCGGGCAGAACTCGCAGGGCATCGTCGAGATGGTCAACGCCTCGCGCAAGGTGGGCACCACCGCCGTGCCGCTCAACTATCGCCTCAGCGACGAGGAGGCCGCCTACGTCACCGATCACTCCGATGCTGTCGTGGTGTACGTGGACGCCGCCTACGCCGACCTGTTCACCCGTATCCGAGCCGATGTCCCGAACGTCGAGCACGTGCTCGTGTTCGACGGCGACGCTCCCGATGGCATGATCGCATGTGACCCGCTCGTCGCCGCCGCTTCGACCGAGCCGCTGCCCGACCCCACCGTCGACGAGGCAGACGGTGCGACGATGATCTACACGTCGGGCACCACCGGCAAGCCGAAGGGTGCCTATCGACGCCGGGTCAGCTCCGCCGCACAGGCGACAGCGATGCTCGCCTTCATCGGTTACTCGCCAGACGACGTGTATCTCACGACCGGCCCGCTGTACCACTCGGGGCCCGGTGGTTTCATGGGAATCGCCCTCGCGATGGGCCAGACGATCGTGTTGCAGCACAAGTTCGATCCGGAGGATTGGTTGCGGTTGCTGGAGACCTACCGGTGCACGTCCACGTTTGCCGCGCCGACCCCGATCCGGATGATCTGCCATGTCCCCGACGAGGTGATGGCCAAGTACGACCGGTCGTCGATGCGGGTGATGATCGCCAATGCCGCTCCGTGGAGCTTCGCGCTCAAGCAGCAGTACGTGAGCAAGTTTCCACCCGAGTCGCTGTTCGAGGTCTATGGCTCGACCGAGCTCGGGGTCAATACGATCCTGCGTCCCGAGGATCAGATGCGCAAGCCGGGTTCGTGTGGCAAGGAGGCGCCGATGGTCGAGATCCGGTTGTACGACGCCGATGGCGAGATCGTCACCGGAACCGGTCCGGAGGCCACCGGCGAACTGTTCGTCCGCTCCGACTCGGTCTTCGCCGATTACTACAAGCAGCGCGACAAGTTCGAGGAAGACCATCGCGACGGCTTCCAGACCGTCGGCGACATCGCCTACCGGGACGACGAGGGGTTCTTGTACATCTGCGACCGCAAGAAGGACATGATCATCTCGGGCGGGATGAACATCTACCCGGCCGAGATCGAGGCTGCGCTCGAACACCACCCGGAGGTCTTCGAGGCAGCCGTGTTCGGGATTCCCAGTGAGGAATGGGGTGAGACGGTGCACGCGATCGTCGTGCGCCGCGCCGGTGCCGAACTCGACGAGCACGAGGTGATCGCCTACGCCCGTGAGCACCTCGCCCGGTACAAAGTGCCGCGCTCGGTCTCCTGGATGGACGAGCTCCCCAAGACCGGATCCGGGAAGGTGCTCAAGCGCGAGCTGCGGCAACCGTTCTGGGAGGGGCACGGCAGCAATGTCTGACCCGGCACCCGACACCGACATGCGTTCGGGGTTCGTCACGTTCGTCGGCCGACCGAACGTCGGCAAGTCGTCGTTGGTGAACGCGATCTGTGGCAAGAAGGTCAGCATCGTGTCCGACAAGCCGCAGACCACCCGCCATCGCATCATGGGCGTGCTGACGCGCCCCGATGCGCAGCTCGTGTTCGTCGATACACCCGGTCTGCACAAACCGGTGTCGGCCTTGGGTGAGCGAGTGAATGCGACCGCGATCGAAAGCACCGTCGACGTGGATGTCCAGTGTCTCGTGCTCGACGCCACGATGCCGTTCGGCAAGGGCGATCGCTGGGTCGCCGACAAACTGCAGATCCAGGACGCCGTGGTGATCGTGAACAAGATCGACATTGCGACGAACAACCAGGTGATCGCGATGCTGTCCGCTGCCGGCGCCCTCGACGCGGAGGCCTACTTCCCGGTGTCGGCGCAAACGGGCGAGGGGATCGGTCCGCTGGTCGAGCACCTCACCTCGCTACTCCCGCACGGACACAAGTACTTCCCCGACGACGAGACCAGCGACATGCCCGAAGAGCAGTTCGTCGCCGAACTCGTCCGGGAGCAACTGCTCGCGGTCACACGCGACGAACTCCCGTACTCGATCGCCACCCGTGTCAGCGAGTGGGAGTGGCCCCGCATCCGCGTCGACATCATCGTCGAACGCGACAGCCAGAAGGGCATGGTGATCGGCAAGGGCGGCAGCGTGCTCAAGGAGGTCGGCACGCGCGCCCGTGCACAGATGCCCGAGGGCGTCTACCTCGAGCTGCGTGTCAAGGTCGACAAGGACTGGCAGCGCCGTCCGGATCGGATCGAACGCCTCGGCTACTGAACCTCGGCCAACGGCCCTCGGCGATCGACGGCGGTAGACCGTCGGTCATCCACGCGGTCGCCGGCGAGCTTCAGCCCCCCGAGTCGCCTTGCGAATTGAAGGGCGGGCTCGTGGTGGACGTGGTCGTGGTGGTCGACGTGGGCGAGGTCAGTGAGGTGTCGACGACGAGGTCCGCGAAGTCGATGAATGCCATCGGTTCACCTGGGTCGCTCGATCCTCCGAGCGACGGAACGAACACGGCAAAGCCTTCGCCGTCGACCTCGAACCGCACGAACCCGATCGCGCCCTCATCGGCGGTGAGGAAGGAGGTGAGCGTCAGCACGATCTGCGCAGTGGCTCGCCGCTGTTCGTCGTTCGAAAGTCGGTCGAGCACACTGGGGTTCAACGCCACCGTCGCAGTCGCCCGCGCCAGCTGCACGCCCGCGATCAAGCCCGGGCGGACTGCGCTTCGCAGTCCGAACTGGGCGATGTCTCCGACCGGTGTCTCGAGCTGCTTGATCACGGCATCGATCGGTACGGGTGGGATCTGATCGCGTCGGACCTTCTGCATCTCATCGGAGAAGCCGCGCGTGTAATAGATATCGACGGGTGACGTGAGCGGCGGCGCAACGGTCGTCGAGGTCGTCGTTGTGGTCGATTGTCCGTCGGGTACCGAGACCGAGCTGGGCACCACCGTGGTCGTGGTGGTGGTCGTCGTGGTGGTGTTGGTCAGGTCTTCGGGCAGATCGGCCGGGTTGTAGGGCGTGACGCGCTCATCGGTCGGCAAGCTGCACGAGATGATCACGAGTGGCAGCAGCAGTGCCAGGGCGACCCGGATTCGAAAGCTGGTCGGTGTCATCGCAGGCGCTCCCATCACGAATCCTCCGTAGGGAGCCGAACGACGAACCGCGCGCCTCCGCCCGGTCGGTCCTCGACCCACGCCTCACCACCGAGAGCCTTGGTGTGCTCGGCGACCAGAGCGAGCCCGAGCCCCGTACCGATGCGGTTGCGGGCGGCGCTCCCGCGTGCGAACCGCTCGAAGATCCGCGTTCGTTCACTCGCTGCCACGCCAGGGCCTGCGTCCTCGACGGCCAACAGCACCGACTTCTTGAGGGGTGATGGCTCGATGGCGATCCGTACGGGACCACCACCGTGATGGGTGGCGTTGTCGAGCAGATTGCCGAGAATCCGTTCGAAACGGACGCGATCGACCTGGGCACGTCGTTTGGCACGTCGATGCACCTCGATCGGGAGGTCCCCGTAGCCGAAACGCTGGGACACGCGATCAGCGAGCTCGACGAGGTCGACCGACTCGGGATGCAGGTCGTGGGCGCCGGCTTCGAGTCGCGAGAGCTCGAGTAGGTCGATCACCATGTCGTCGAACCGTCGGATCTGACTCACCACGACGTCGAGTGCTTGCTGGGTGCGCTCGGGCAGGTCGGCGCGGCGGGCATCGAGCACTTCCACGGCGGCGGTGAGGGCGGTGATGGGGGAGCGCAGTTCATGACTGACGTCCGAAGCGAAACGCTGCTCGCGCTCGATCCGCTCCTGAACGGCGTCGGCCATGTCGTTGAACGAGCCCGCGAGGCGGTTGAGGTCGGGATCGTTCTCCTCGTCGAGCCGGGCGCCGAGCGTTCCGGTTGCGATGTCACCGGCGGCGTCGGCGACGCGGGAGAGAGGGCGGAGCAGCCGTCGGCTGGTGGACCACCCGAAGAAGGTCGCGATCAAGGTGGCCAGGATGGCTCCGACGATCAGCGCAGAGGCCAGCACCCGCAACGTGCGCTCGGTGCTGTCGAGCGGAAACGCTTCGATGTACCCGACATCGTGGGCGCGCAGGCTGAGCGCCACCCCCAACCACGGGTTTCCCCGATCGTCAGCGAACAGTTGCTGGCCGGACTGGCCGCTGCTGACCGATTCGACGAGCTGCGTAGGAAGATCTTCGGGTGTGAACCCGATCCGGGAGAAGACATTGACCGGACGGGCTGCCGGTACCGGGCTGGTGAGCAGTGCGGCGTACCCGCCCTGCTCGGTATCGAGGTCCTGGACGGCCTGTGCGACCGTGCGTGAGTCGGGTGCCGTGTCGAGCAGATCGTTCAGGTCGCTGGCGTGTTGGATAGCGGTCAACTTGGCGGCGCTGATCCGCTGGTCGAGCAGCGAGTTCCGGGCGAACAGGAAGGTCGCGAGGGTCAGACCGATTCCGCCGATCAGGGCCATCGCACCGAAGAACAGCGTCACCCTGGTGCTGAGACGCAGGGATCGACGACGAGGCATGTGCAGTAGTGTGGCACTGAACGGACCGGTGGTGCCGTACGACGGGCTGGAAGGCGCTCGGATCGCTCGTTCTCGAGCTGGTCACGGAGAGAATGGTCACCGCTGCCGGTGAGGCGCCAGGGGGAGGAAGGCACCCCACCGGGGCAGCGTGAACAGTGATCATGTTGGTCGCCGTCTGTGACGACAGCACGCTGGAAGTGTGCGATTTATGTAACAAACCACTCGATTCGGTCGCGAAGTACCTGATAGCGACGTTTTGGGACGCCGTACGTTCGTGGCACACTGTGACGACCGTGAACAGCTTGCTCTTCATCGAGGACGACGATGGTATTCGTCTCGCGCTCCGGCTCGCGCTCGAGGACGAGGGCTACCACGTGTTCGAGGCGGTCGACGGCACGCAGGGTCTCGAGGTGTTCGGCGAGCATGAGGTCGATCTGGTGTTGCTCGACCTGCGCCTGCCCGACATGTCGGGATTCGACGTGTGCCGTGCGCTGCGCGCCGTGAGCATCGTGCCGATCATCATCATCACGGCTCAGACCGACACATACGACATGGTCGCCGGCCTCGAGGCGGGCGCTGATGACTACGTGACCAAGCCGGTCGTGCCCAAGGAACTCGCGGCGCGCATTCGCGCATTGCTGCGTCGGGTGCAGCTCCAAGGCATGAGTTCGGCACCGAGGTCGACCAGGTTCGGCGACATCGAGCTGCGTCGCGAACAGGGCATCGTGTTACGCGACGGCGAGGAAGTGAGCCTCACGAAGACCGAGTTCCGGTTGCTGTGCGAGTTCGCCGATCACGCCGGCGCCGTGCTGTCGCGCGACCAGCTGTTGGAGCGAGTCTGGGGGTACGAGTATCTCGGTGACTCCCGCCTCGTGGACGCCCACGTGCGCAGGCTTCGGCTGAAGATCGAGGATCATGCCGACGATCCGAAACTGATCGTCACCGTGCGCGGGATCGGCTACCGCTTGATCTCGTGATCAACTCGGCCAAACCGGCCGGCGCTTGTCTCGAAAGGCGGCCATTCCCTCCCTCGCCTCGGGCCCTGCGAAGAGCTCCTCGCTGAGCGCGCTCATCTCGACGAATGCTGCCGAGCGGTCGAGCGTCGGCACACGGTGCAGCATCCGCTTCGTCTCGGCGACGGCCCGTGGGGCGCCCGCCTCGATTCCGTCGCACAGTGCGGACACCACGGCGACGACATCATCGGTGACGTGCGTGATCAGTCCGATCGATCGAGCCTCGAGCGCGTCGAACTGCTCGCCTGTGAGCATCGCGGCCGCGATCTTGCCGGGCGGCACGCGGCGAAGGATCGGCACCGAGATGATGGCCGGGGCGACGCCGATGCGAACCTCGGTCAGCGCGAACGTGACCGACGGATGCGCGACGACGAGGTCGCACGACGCCATCAAACCGATCCCTCCCGCTCGGACGGCTCCCTGCACGGCTGCGATCGTCGGCACCGGTGAATCCATCAGTCGTTCGAGGACGCGCACGAATGGTCGCGAGTCGGGGGCACCGCCATCGTCCGACCGCTCCTTGAGGTCGGCGCCGGCACAGAACGCAGGGCCCTCGTGACCCAACACGATCGCCCGTGCGCCCGCATCTCCGGCTTCGCCGATCGCCGCCTCGAGCTCGGCGACCAAACGTCTCGACAACGCGTTGCGGTTGTGCTGCGAGTCGAGCGTGATCGTGGCAACACCGCCGCCGATGTCGAGTCGAACGAGTTCTCCCATGCGGGCGACCGTAGCGCCCTTCACTCCTGTCGCAATTGGCGGAGGAACGCCTCGACTTCGAGGCGATCGCGCGTGCGCTTCATCGGGGGGAGCGCCTTCACGATGTCCCATCGGTAGCGGGCGGACCCGAGCCGCGAGTCGAGCACGGCGACGACGCCGCGGTCGGTTGCGTTGCGGATCAGGCGTCCGGAGGCCTGCGCCAGCAGGGTGGCTGCCCGCGGGATGTCGATCTCGGAGAACGCGTTCGGTCCCAGCTGCTCCCGGCGGGCTGACAACAATGGGTCGTCGGGCCGGGGGAACGGAAGTTTGTCGATCACGACCAGCGACAGCGTGCTGCCGGGCACATCGACCCCCTGGAACAGACCGGTCGTCGCGAACAGGCAGGTTTCCTCGGATTCGGCGAACTTCTTCACGAGCGCTGGTTTCGGCAGGTCGCGTTGGGTGAGAATCGGGACCGACACCTTGTCGCGAACCGCCTCGACGGCGTCGTCCATCGCGGCCCAGCTCGTGAACAGCGCCAGTGTGCGGCCGCCGGCTGCCTCGATCAGGGCGATCAGTTCGTCGGCCACCGCCGGGCGGAACTTGGGCGACTTGGGTGGAGGGAGGTGCATGGCGCAGTACAGCAACGCCTGTGTGTGGTAGTCGAACGGGCTCCCGACATCCACCTCGGTCGTATTCGTCTCCGGCAGCCCGACCCGTCTGCTGAGCGATGAGGGGATCGTGGCGCTGGTGAGGATCGCGGTGTGCTGCTGCCACACCCCCGCATCGAGTGTGGGTCCGACATCGAGCGGCGCGATCTCGAGGCGGGGGTTGTCGCGGCTGCCGGAAACGAAGGGCACCGTGCCGTCGCCGGCGGCCAGTGCCGCCTCGACGGACTCCATCGTGCGGGCGATGATCCGTTGCGCGCGCAGCTTGCGTTGCTGAGCATCCTCGACGCCGGTCTCGATCTTCTGCACCGCTTCGCCGACCCGCACCAGTCGGATCTGCGCCTCCTGCAGCGCCTCGACGACCGGGTCGGGCAGCGGTGTCGCCAGCCGTTGTCCGCTGAAGGGCGTGAGCGCTTCTCGGATCACCGATGCCAGGTCGGTGATCGCTCCGATCAGTTGGGGATCCTCGAGGAACCTGCGCACGGTCGATCCGACGGCGACGAACCGGCCAGGGGCGATCTGCACGCCGACGGTGTCGCTCATCACGTCCTCGAGGACATGGGCCTCGTCGAAGATGACCACGTCGTGCTCCGGCAGGATGACGCCACCACTTCCGACGTGCAGCCCATACAGATGGGTGTTGACCACGATCACGTTCGCGGCCTGAGCGCGCCGGCGAGCGAGTTCGGCAAAGCACTCGTGGCCCATCGGGCACCGGTCGGCCCCCGGGCACTCGTCAGAGCCGACGCTGACAGACCGCCACGCGGTGTCGCTCGGGCTCCAGTCGAGCTCGGCCTGGTCGCCGGTGCCGCTGGTCGCCGCCCAGGCGCCGAGTTGTCGAATCTCGAGCTTCGTCGTCGCCGACATCTCGTCGAGGTCGAGCTGGGCCTGAGCGGGATCGTTCGTCTCCCTGAGTCGTTGCAGGCACAGGTAGTTGCTGCGCCCCTTGAGCACGGCCCATTCGACCTCGATGCCTTGTTCACCCAGCTGCTCGGTGAGAAACGGTAGATCTTTCGTGGCGAGCTGGTCCTGCAATGCTTTGGTGGCGGTGGCGACGACGGTGCGTTTGCCGGACACGATCGCCGGAACCAGGTACGCGAGCGTCTTGCCGGTTCCGGTGCCCGCCTGCACCACGAGATGGCGACCGTGTTCGACGGTGGCCGCCACGTGTTCGGCCATGTTCCGTTGTCCGGGTCGGTCCTCCGCAGCGGGCAGGGCCGCCGTGACCGCGTCGAGCGCGGCGACCGCCGCAGCGGTCAACCCTGGGGCGGTCATCGAACGAGGGCGATCGCGGCGTCGAGGTCGGCTGCGCCGAAGTCGGGCCAGGCGGCATCGGTGAAGTGCATCTTCGACCCGGCGCTCTGCCAGAGCAAGAAGTTCGAGACTCGCTGCTCGCCGCTGGTTCGCACCATCACGTCGACGGGCGGCAGCTCGGGGAGATACAGGTGGGCGTCGATCGTGTCGGGCGTGATCGGCTGGCCGGCGGCCCGGGCGGCGCGCACAGCGGTCATCAGTTCGGTGCGTCCGCCGTAGTCGAACGCCACGGTCAGTACCATGCCGGTGTTGGAGGCGGTGTCGCTGATCGCTTTGCGGATCGCCCGCTGCACGTACTTGGGTGTCCGCGCCGCGGGGCTGTCGAACGGACGCCCGATCCACTGGATCCGGACGTTCAACTCATTGAGCTCGCGAACGCGCCCGAACAGCTTTTCGTGGAGACCGAGAATGTGCCGAACCTCGCCGCGCGGGCGAACCCAGTTCTCCGTCGAGAACCCGAACACGGTCAGCCAGCCGACATTGCGGGTCACCGCGAGCCGTACGACTCTGGCCAGATTCTCCTCACCCTCGGTGTGACCGTCGGTTCGGGGCAGGTTGCGGCTGGCGGCCCACCGTCCGTTGCCGTCCATGATGATCGCGACGTGTAGCGGACGCTCGGATGATCGCGGATCCGACTCGTTCGATCCGTTGGTGACGGTGGCGCTGCTCACAGGGTGAACACGGTAGTGGTCGTGGAGCTGCCCCGGACGACCATCGGCGTGGGAGAATGACCGGGTGAAGCAGTCCACGGCGGTCCCGATGTCGCGAACCAACGCAACGGGAGTCGCACCCAAGGCGTCGAACTCGTCGCTTCGACACGTGTTGGTCGTGGGGGGCACGCTGGGCGAGTGGGCAGCGATGTCCGATTCGCAGTGGTCGCAACGGGTGGTCGAGCTCGGTTCGTTGTGTGCCGAACTCGGGGTGCCCTGGCTCACGCTGCGGGCGTACGAACAGGGCAGCGACCAGATCGATGTCGAGCTCGGCCAGTGGCGACACTCGGTCGACGGATGCGACATCGTCGTCGATCCGTGCGGCGACGGGCGGCAGCGGTTCGCCGATGCACTGTCGCAGCTCGATCCGGGTGACGAGGTCAACGAAGCATCCGTCGCAGCCGCCCTCTACGAGCCGGCCGACTGCGAACCCGACCTCGTCGTCGTGCTCGGACCTCCGACGCAGCTGCCGCCCTCGCTGGTATGGGAGCTGGCCTATGCCGAATTGGTGTTCGCCCAGGTGTCGTGGACCGATCTCGGCGCCGCCGATCTCGCCTCCGCTGTCGCCGATTTCTCCAACCGGCGCCGTAGGTTCGGCGGTCTCGACGACGATGAGTGAGTTGTATCGCGACGTCGGGGTGGTGCTGCGCACCTACAAGCTGCGCGAGTCCGATCGCATCGTCGTGATCATGACCCAGGACAACGGCAAGGTGCGAGCGGTCGCAAAAGGTGTCCGCAAGACGAAATCGAAGTTCGGCGCCCGGCTCGAACCGATGAGCCATGTCCGCTTGTTGTTGTACCGCGGTCGTGAACTCGACATCGTCAGTCAGGCCGAATCGGTCGAACCGTTGGCGCCGCTGCTGTCGTCGCTCGATCGCGCCTCGCAGGCGATGGCTGCGATCGAGGCTGTCGATCAACTCGGGCTCGAGCGCGAGCCGAACCCTCGGCTGTATCGCATGGCGGTCGGCGTGCTGCGCACGATCGCCGAGCGCCCCGCCGCCCTCAATGTGCCGGCGTTCTATTGGAAGCTGCTCGCCGCCGAGGGTCTCGAACCGCATCTCCAAGCGTGTGTTCGGTGCGGCGAGTCCGAGCCCGAGGTCCAGCTTGTCTCGTTCGATCTGAACGAGGGTGGCGTGATGTGTCGGGCGTGCCGCTCGGGTGGACCGATCTCGGCCCCCGCCTTGGCCATCATGCGCGACATCCTCGGCGGGCGGCTGAACGAGGCGCTCGCGCTCGACGAATCGCCGGCGACGCACGAAGTCGGCGCGCTCGCCACGCGTGCCCTCGAGCATCACATCGAGCGCCGTCTCAAAGCAGTTGCCATGTTCGAACGTCACTGACAAGAGAAAGTCGGCCGCGGAATCACCCGGTGTGGTTCTAGCCTGTCTGGCCTATGCCGGCTACCGAGCTCGACCAGATCGTCAACCTGTGCAAGCGACGCGGATTCGTGTATCCGTCGGCAGAGATCTATGGCGGGTTCCGGTCGACCTACGACTACGGCCCACTCGGCTCGCTGCTGCTGCGCAACGTCAAGGACGCCTGGGTGCGCGCGATGGTGCAGCAACGAGACGACGTGGTGTTGATCGACGCCGCGATTCTCGGGCCGCCCCAGGTGTGGGAGGCCAGCGGCCACCTGTCGAACTTCACAGATCCGCTCGTCGACTGCACCAACTGCAAGAACCGGTTCCGTGAGGACAAGCTCGACGACCCCGACACCTGTCCGAGCTGCGGCAAGACGGGCACGTTCACGGAGGCTCGTCACTTCAACCTGATGTTCAAGACCCAGGCCGGGCCGCTCGAGGATTCCGGCGCCGACGCCTACCTGCGCCCCGAGACCGCGCAGGGCATGTTCACCAACTTCGGGCAGGTGCTCCAGACCAGCCGTAAGAAGCCGCCGTTCGGTATCGCCCAAGTCGGCAAGAGCTTCCGTAACGAGATCACGCCTCAGAACTGGATCTTCCGGACCCGAGAGTTCGAGCAGATGGAGATGGAATTCTTCGTACCTCCGGCCGACGGCCCGAAGTGGTACGAGTACTGGTGCGCCGAGCGGCTCGACTGGTACATCCGCCACGGGATCCCTGCCGACATGCTTCGGATCCGCGCCCACGGCGATGACGAACTGTCGCACTATTCGACCGGCACATCCGATGTCGAGTTCATGTTTCCGTGGGGCTGGGATGAGCTCGAAGGCATCGCTCAGCGCACCGATTTCGATCTCAAGGCGCACGCCGAGCACTCCGGCGAGCGCCTCGACTACTTCGATCAACAGAACGACGAGCGCTACGTGCCCTACGTGATCGAGCCGGCAGCGGGGGCCACTCGCACGATGGCGGCGTTCCTGCTCGCGGCCTACGACGAGGAGGTCGTCAACGACGAAACCCGCACCGTTCTGCGGCTGCACCCGCGCCTCGCCCCGTACAAGATCGCCGTGCTGCCGCTGTCGAAGAAGGACACGCTCACGCCGCTCGCGCACGAGGTGCGCAAGCTACTGAGCGACCGGTACATGGTCGACTACGACGAGACACAGGCGATCGGGCGCCGGTATCGACGCCAGGACGAGATCGGCACACCGTTGTGTGTCACCATCGACTTCGAGTCGCTCGACGACCATGCCGTCACCATCCGAGATCGGGACACGATGGACCAGATTCGCGTGCCGCTGGATCAACTGCTCCAGATGGTGACGGAGCGGCTCGGTTTCTGAGCTAGTTTCACGCTCCGTGACCACCTATCTCGATCGCATTCTGGAACGGCATCGGGAATTGGCGGCCCAGGACGATCGACCGCTCGACGTCATGATCGCACGGGCACTCGAATGCCCGCCGACGCGCGGCTTTCGGGCGGCGCTCACCGGTCGCGATCAGCTCGCAGTGATCAGTGAGATCAAGCGCCGCTCTCCATCCAAGGGTGATCTCAACTCCGGCCTCGATGCCCGGCTGCTCGCTACGCAGTACGAGGCGGGCGGTGCCGCCTGTTTGTCCGTGCTCACCGATGAGGAGTTCTTCGGTGGGTCGGTCGCCGATCTGCAGATCGCGAGGTCCGCGTGCGCACTGCCGGTCCTGCGCAAGGACTTCACGGTGTCGCCGCGAGACGTGGTCGACGCGCGACTGATCGGAGCCGACTGCGTGTTGTTGATCGCGGCCGCCCTGACGTCGTGCGTACTCGGCGACCTGCATGCGCTCGCCACCGAGTTGGGCCTCGACGTACTCGTCGAAATCCACGACGAGGCCGAGCTGGAAGCGGCGCTCGCGGCCGATGCGACCCTGATCGGGGTCAATCAACGCGACCTCGTCACCTTCGAGGTCGATCACGAACGGGCGCTGCGGGTCGGTGCCGGCATTCCGGAGGGTGTGGTCAAGGTCGCGGAGTCCGGTGTTCGCGGGGCGGCGGACGCGCGCTCCCTCCGCGCTGCCGGGTACGACGCAGTACTCGTCGGCGAAACGCTCGTGACATCGGGTGACCCGTCGTTCGCCGTGTCACAGCTGATCGGTTGAGCCGTCGGCACCAAACGGTGGCGAAGTTTCACAAGGCGGCCGGGTACGGTTCATGAAGCATGTTCGTGAAGATCTGCGGCATCACCAACGAGGACGACGCTCTCTTCGCCGTGGCGATGGGTGCCGACGCAGTGGGTTTCGTGTTCGCGCCGTCTCCTCGCCAGGTGGCCGCACAGACGGTGTATGACATCACGCGACGGCTCCCACCGGAGGTCCTGACCGTCGGTGTGTTCCGCGACGAGCACCCCTCGCGCGTCATCGAGATCGCCAACCGTTCGGGGGTGAAGGCCGTTCAACTCCATGGGCGCGAGACGCCGGAACAGGCGATCGAGATCGCCCACAATGTGCGCTACGTGATCAAGGCGTTCGCATCGAACTCGCCGCATCTCTCGCAGGCCGATCAGTACGGCACCGACCTCGTGCTCGTCGATGCACCCAATCCCGGCTCGGGCAAGGTGTTCGACTGGGGGCTCGCCACCGAGGTGCCCGGCGGTCTCCGCTTGATCCTGGCGGGAGGTCTCGATCCTGACAATGTCGCCGACGCGATCGGTGCCGTCGAGCCATGGGGTGTCGACGTTTCTTCCGGTGTCGAGGCAGCTCCAGGACGCAAGGACCCGACAAAGGTGCGAAGATTCATTGCCAACGCCCGGGCTGCGGCACCCTCCCCATACCTCGGTCCCGACGAACTCCCGTACGACTGGGCCGACGAGTGACACGAGTGACACGAATGACACGAATGACACGAATGGCGCCCTCACCGACATGACCGATATTGCGAGACCCCCCAAGGTCGATCCCGACTCGCTGATGACCGAGCCTTCGGACACCGGCCGCTTCGGCGAGTTCGGTGGCCGATTCGTGCCCGAGACACTGGTGCCGGCGTGCCAGGAACTCGAGGAAGGATTCCGCACCGCTTGGGGCGATCCCGAGTTCCGCCGCGACCTCGACACGATCCTGCGCGACTACGCCGGCCGACCCTCGATGCTCACCGAATGTTTCCGTCTGAGCGACGAACTCGGCCTCAGGGTGTTCCTCAAGCGTGAGGACCTCAATCACACCGGATCGCACAAGATCAACAACGTGCTCGGTCAGGCGCTGCTGGCGAAGCGGATGGGGAAGACCCGCCTCGTGGCGGAGACCGGCGCCGGGCAGCACGGGGTGGCCTCGGCGACGGCTGCAGCGCTGATGGGACTCGAGTGCAAGGTGTACATGGGCGCCGTCGACGTCGAACGCCAGGCACTCAACGTGTTCCGGATGCGGCTGCTCGGCGCCGAGGTCGAGTCCGTGCACAGCGGATCGCGGACGCTCAAGGACGCGGTCAACGAGGCGATGCGGGACTGGGTGGCGACGGTGGGCAACACGCACTACTGCCTGGGCTCGGTGATGGGTCCGCACCCGTACCCATGGATGGTGCGCCAGTTTCATCGCGTGATCGGGGACGAGGCGCGCGAGCAGTGCCGGGCGATGACGGGCCGCGACCCCGACGTCGTGCTCGCCTGTGTCGGTGGAGGATCGAATGCGATCGGGATCTTTTCCGGGTTCGTCGACACCGACGCCCGTCTGGTCGGCGTCGAGCCGGCAGGGGGCGCAGCGGTGCGGCATGGTGTGCCCGGCGTCGTGCACGGCATGCGGAGTTACCTGATGCAGGACGAACACGGCCAGGTCGAAGAGGCGCTGTCGATCTCGGCCGGCCTCGATTACCCGGGGGTCGGGCCCGAACATTCGTATCTGGCTTCGATCGGGCGGGCCGAGTACCCGAATGTCACCGACGAAGAAGTCGTCGAGGCCTTCCAGCTGCTGGCGCGCACTGAGGGCATCATTCCAGCGCTCGAGAGCGCCCACGCGATCGCCTGGCTGTCGAGGGAGTCCGCAACGATGCAGGGTCAGACCGTCGTGGTCAATCTGTCGGGGCGTGGAGACAAGGACGTCGCCCAGATGATGGACATCCTCGGATGACGCTCGGCGCTCACGGGCTTCCGCCCGGGCGGCTCGAGTCCGAGTTCCGGGCCAAGCGCTCCGCCGGGCGCAAGCTGCTGGTGCCGTACATCACCGGCGGCTACCCCGGTTGGTGCGATGCGATTCGAGCAGCGGCGGCCAACGGTGCCGACGCGGTCGAGATCGGGGTGCCCTTCTCCGATCCGGTGATGGACGGACCGGTCATCCAGCAAGCCTCGCAGGCCTCGCTCGAATTGGGGTCGACGCCTGCGTCGATCCTCGATCAGGTGCCACGGCTCGACGTCGACATCCCGCTGATCGTCATGACCTACTACAACATCGTGCACCACGAGGGGCACCGCAGGTTCGCGCACCGGTTGGTCGAGGCCGGCGTGTCGGGCTGCATCCTGCCTGACCTCCCACTCGAAGAATCCGATCCGTGGTGTCGCGCCGCAGATCACGAGGGCGTCGAAACCGTGATGCTGGCTGCTCCGACAGCGCCTGACGAACGGCTCCCGCGCGTCGCTGCTCGCGCAAGGGGGTTCTTGTACTCGGTCGGTCTGCTCGGGGTCACCGGCGAGCGCGACGTGCTGGCCAAGACGGCGACGGCACTGGCACTTCGGTTGAAGGCGATCACCGATATCCCCGTGCTGGTCGGTGTCGGGGTGTCGAACGCGGCCCAGGCCTACGAGGCCACCCGAGTCGCCGATGGCGTGATCCAGGGGGCCTCGGTCGTGCGGCGCCTGATGGAAAACGGCCCGGACGCCGTCGGTGCCTACGTCGCCGAAGTGCGGGCTGCGATCGACGGCTGATCCCCGACGACGCGATCCCGGTCGGGACGCGAGAGAGGGCCCGGCAACGGGCCCCCTCATCGTTCCGCCCCACGCCACCTCCGGCTTCATCGGGTGCACCCGACCTACAGTTGGTTCGATGTCCTCCTCGAACTGTGAACTGTGCGAAGCCGTTCGGATGACGAGATGGTGGTTTGAAGATGATGTCTGTTGGGTGGCCGAGTGTGAGTCGTGCGGCGTTCCGATGGTCGTGTGGAAAGAACACGACCCAGATCCACCTGCGGATCTGGCGGCACTGATGACGCGGCGCCTGCGAGCGGTTGCCGACGAATTCGGACCGCCGGACTATTGGATCGACGACACCCTCAGGACGATCCCGGGCCACTACCACGCCCACGCACGGAGGCGTCCATTGTGGTGAGTGGCGCAGCCCGGGATCGGCCCCAGACTGTTATGTCAGTACGGACGAACGTAGTGCATGAGTGCCTCCTTCCGACCTGGGACAAACGGTCAGTGCTGAGAATAGCACTCTGCGTGGTGCGGCTTGCCACTTTTCCGACAATTTCTTGAGAATCGGCTCCGAGGCTGGTCATTCGCTCGCGCCACGTGGTTGTGGCGCCACAGTCGCGTTGCGTGAGAACCGGGACCGCTCGGGGTGATTCGCTTACAGTGAGCGAGGTGCGCCCCGAAGATCTCTTGCCCCACCGACCGCCCTTCTTGTTCGTCGATGAGATCCTCGACATCGATCCCGGCGTGTCGGCGCGGGGCCGCTGGCGGTTGACGGGGGATGAGTGGTTCTTCTCGGGTCACTTCCCCGGACGACCGACGCTGCCCGGTGTGTTGATGTGCGAGGCGATCGCTCAAGTGGGTGCACTGGCTGTGCTGCACGACGAGCGATTCGCCGGCAAGCTGCCGCTCTTCGGCGGACTCGACAGCGCCCGTTTTCGGCGCCAGGTCGGGCCGGGCGACGAACTCATCCTCGAATGCGAGATGGGCCGGATGTCAGCACGCGCCGGGAAAGGTCGCGGACGCGCCTTGCTCGATGGCAAGACAGCCACCGAGTGCGAGCTGATGTTCGTCGTCGTCGACGCCTGACCGCGAGCCGCCGCCCGTCGTCAGGCGGGGGCGATGATGATCGAGCCGTTGTGGCCGCCGAAGCCGAAGTTGTTCGACAGCGTCGGGCCGGGTTCCCACTCGCGGGCCTCGCCCATCACGACGTCGATTTCGACGCCATCGTCGAGCACCTTGGTGTTGGCGGTCGGGGGGATCTGACGGTGCTCGAACGAGAGCAGGACGGCGGCTGCCTCGAGTGCTCCGGCGGCGCCGAGCGCATGGCCGGTGACGCCCTTGGTCGATACCACCGGGACTGCGAACTCGCCGAACACCGATGCCACGGCGGCAGCCTCGGCAGCGTCGTTCAAGGGCGTGCTGGTGCCATGTGCGTTGATCTGGCGGATGTCGGTGGGACGCAAGCCGGCATCGTCGAGCGCCAGGTGCATACAGGCGATCGCACCGACACCGCCGGGCGCCGGCGCCGTGATGTGGTGGGCGTCGGCATTGCTCCCGCCACCGAGGATCTCGCCGACGATGTCGGCGCCGCGTGCGACTGCGATGTCCCACGCCTCGAGCACGAACGCCGCTGCGCCTTCCCCCATCACGAAACCGTCACGATCGGTGTCGAACGGACGACTGGTTCCGGTCGACGAGAGCGCGGTCATGTTGCCGAAACTCGCGAGCGACGTCGGCGTTGCTGCATGCTCGGTGCCTCCGGTCACCACCGCGTCGGCCAGCCCCCAGGAGATCAGCCGCGCGGCGTAGACCAACGCGTGCGTACCCGCTGCACATGCCGTACAGATGGTCTCGTTCGGACCCTGCAAACCGAACCTCATCGAAACCGCCGCACCGGGGGCGTTGGCCATCATCATCGGTACCAGGAACGGGGACACTCGGCGTTCGCCGCGCTCGATCCGGACGGAGATCTGCTCCTCGAGGGTGTGGATGCCGCCGACGCCGGTTCCGAAGATCGTGCCGATACGCGCTGGTGCAACCGACAGCGGACCTGCTTGCTCCATCGCCTCGGTTGCGGCAGCGATGGCGTACTGCTCGCTGAGATCGGCGCGACGGGCTTCCTTCGGAGACGCATAGTAGGGCGAGGAGTCCCATGCTGCGATCTCGGTCGAGCGGCCGACGTCGCAGAGCCCCGGTCCGAGCAATCCGTTCCAGTAGGCCTCCTTGCCGAGTCCGCAGGGGGCCACCACGCCGTAGCCCGTGATTGCGATGCGGCGTCCCTGTCCCTTCATCGAGACCAGATCCCTCAGAGCTTCGCGATGACCAGCTCGTAGGCCTGGCCGACGGTCTCGATGCCTTCGAGCTCTTCTTCTGGCACCTCGACACCGAACTCCTCCTCGAGCGCCATGACGAGCTCGACGAGGTCGAGGCTGTCGGCGTCGAGGTCATCACCGAACTTGGCGTCGGGCTTCACCTGATCCTGTGAGACGGAGAGCACCTCGATGGCGCACTTCTGAAAGCGGGCGAACAATTCTTGATCCAACGGATGTCTCCTTGTAGCTACGGAAGATCACCAGTCTAGGGAACGGCTGGTGATCGAGTCGCCCCCGACCTCGTCGGCGGCAGCGAGTGGATGAGTGGTGAGTGGATGGATGGATGGTGGATGGATGGATGGATGGATGGATGGATGGAAATGACTGGCGGGGCGTCAATGTCCCATGCCGAGTCCGCCATCGACCGGGATCACCGCTCCGGTGATGTAGGCGGCGTCAGCGGACGCGAGAAATGCGACCACACCAGCGATCTCGTCGGGCGTCGCTGCGCGCTCGAGGGGAACGGCCTGGACGATCGCCGCCAAGCGATCGTCGCCGAGCGCGGCAGTCATGTCGGTTTCGACCGGACCAGGGGCGACGACGTTGACCGTGATACCGCGCGATCCGAGTTCACGGGCGAGGGAACGGGCGAGGCCGACAAGCCCTGCCTTCGAGGCGGCATAGTTGGCTTGGCCCGCGGCGCCCAGCAGTCCGACCACCGAGGACATCAAGATGATGCGCCCGCGGCGAGCCTTGAGCATGCCGCGAGCGGCACGTTTGGTGACACGGTACGAGGCGGTCAGATTGGCGTCGATCACACTGGCGAAGTCGTCCTCGCTCATCCGTAACAGCAGGCCGTCTCGAGTCACTCCGGCGTTCGACACCAGCACCTCGACGGCGCCGCCGAACTCGGCCTCGATCGCCGCGAACGCGGCATCCACCTGCTCGGCGCTGGTGACATCGCATTTGACCCCGGAAAAGCCGGCCGGGGGCGGCGATGAGTGATAGGTGACGGCGACGTGATCGCCGAGCGCCTTGAACCGCTCGGCACATGCGAGGCCGATGCCGCGCGAGCCTCCGGTGACGAGCACGATGCGCGGATGCGCTGCGGCCGGTTCGGTCACTCGATGCCTCCGCCCCAGCGCAAGACGCAGCTCGCGGCCGTCATGCCCCCGCCGAACCCGACGAGCAGCACGAGGTCGCCATTGCTGATCTTGCCGTTGTCGAGCGCGTCGGCGAGCGCCAGCGGAATCGACGCCGACGACGTGTTTCCCGTTCGCTGGATCACGACCGAGGCGCGTTCGATGGAGATGCCGAGGCGATCGCACGCCGCTTGGATGATGCGGATGTTCGCCTGGTGGGGAACGACCAACTTGATGTCATCGGCACTCACGCCCGCATGCGCCAATGACTTCTCCGCCGAGTCGACCATGATCCGAACCGCACGCCGGAAGACTTCCTTGCCTTCCATCTGGATCGTGCCGCCGACGTCGGCCTGAAGGATCGCAAGCGCCGAACCGTCTGCGTCGAGGTCCCATCCCATCATTTGGCCGGGGCCATCGACCGACTCGATCACGACTGCGCCGGACCCGTCGGCGAACAGAGGGGCGGTGGCCCGGTCATCCCAATCCGTGATGCGCGACAGCGTGTCGGTTCCGATCAAGAGCACCCGATCGGAACCCATTGCGATCAGCCCGTGCGCCACCACGAGGCCGTAGACGAATCCGGAGCACGCAGCATTGACGTCGAATGCGCCGCAGAACAGGTCGAGCTCGTTCTGGATCGCGGCCGATGTGCCCCACTGTTTGTCGGGCGTGGTGGTCGCGAGCACCAGCGCGTCGATTCGTGATGGTTCGAGGCCCGCCATCTCGAGCGCCTGACGTCCGGACTGTACCGAGAGACCCGTGGTGCTACCTCCGATGCGGCGCTCCGCGATGCCGGTGCGCGAGCGGATCCATTCGTCGCTCGTGTCCATCGTCGCGGCGAGCTCTTCGTTCGTGATGACCTTTTCGGGCAGGGCGGTCCCCCAACCGGAGATGACGGCACCTCGGGCGCCTGGTCGTATTGCTGGCATGGGATTCCTCCTGGTGTGGCGTCAGCCTGTGCGTAGCCAAGCGATCGGTTGTCGGGATGTGACGCGCTCGGTGTCGACGGCAATGAAACTCTGCAAGATGCCGCGAAACGGCGAGCGGACCTCGTGTTCACCGACGTGGCCGATCAGCGCGCCGACCTCGATGAGCGATCCGGCGCTGACGCCGAGCGGCGTGAAGATACCCGCAGCGGGTGAGACGACCAGCCGCTCGGCCGCGAACAGGTGCTCGCCCTCGATCAGCGTTGGGGCGACCGCGTCGCCCTGCAACCACTCGACGAGTTTGTCGAGATCGTCAGGGGTTGCGACCGACACCGTGAGCGCGCCTTCGACGCTGCGCTTGGCCATACCGGTGAGCACGCCGCCCGGGCCGAGCTCGGCGAATTGAGTGACACCGAGCGATGCCATCGTCTGCAGAGCCTGTTTCCAACGCACCGGACTCGACAACTGGGCCGACAGCAGGTTGTTCCACTCGCTACTGCGATCGTGCGGTTTGCCGTCGACGTTCGAGATCACGGGGATCTCGGCGTCGCGAATGTCGGCAGCAGCGATCGCCTCGCGCAAGCGCTCGCGGGCGGGCGCCATGAACGACGTGTGGAACGCTCCCGAAACCTGCAGGGCCATCACCCGTTTGGCGCCGAGATCTTTGGCATGGCTGCCGGCTGCCTGAACGCCTTCGGGCGAGCCTGCGATGACCACCTGGCCGGGGGCGTTGAAGTTGGCGACCCATACCTCGGCATCGGCGAGGTTGCAGGCGACCTCGACCTGATCGTCGTCGAGGCCGAGCACAGCTGCCATGGTCCCGGGCTGCGCTCGGCCGGCGTCGTGCATCGCGGCAGCGCGCTGGGAGACGAGCTCGACGCCCTCCTCGAATCCGAGCGCTCCGGTCGCCGCCAGTGCCGTGTACTCACCGAGGCTGTGCCCGGCGCAGAAGCTGGCCTCGATCCCGAGGCGCTCGACGGCATCGAGCACCATCAGGCTGGAGACGAACGTCGTGAGTTGAGCGTTGCGTGTGTCCTTCAGCTCGTCGGCGTCGGCGTCGAGCAGCAGTGCGCCGACATCTCGGCCGGCGACCTCGCTGGCTTCGTCGACGAGTTCCCAGCTCTCGTGTTCGGTCCACGGGCGTCCCATACCCGGCCGCTGCGACCCCTGTCCGGGGAACGTGAATGCGAGCATCGGGGCGAGGCTAGACCGATTTGAGCGTGTCGCTCGCGCTACTCACGGGTAACCGACGGGTTTCTCGGTGGAGCAGTCGGCGCCGGAGCCGGAGCCGTCGATGCGGATCGAGCAGTGGGGCAGTGCGCGGGGGCGGATAGCCTCGCTCGCACGCCCCGGTAGCCCAACGGCAGAGGCAGCGGTCTCAAACACCGTCCAGTGTGGGTTCGAATCCCACCCGGGGCACACGTCACCGACGACGTTGCGGTCGACCGCCACTCCACGCGGCCGGCTATCAGCTCCTAGCATCCTGTCGATGGGTTCCTGGCTGGTGCAGCGGCGTTTGTCACAGAGTGTGGCGCGGTTGAAGGCATTGCGAGCCGAGCTCGCGCAAATCGACGAACAGCTCGATGTGTTCAACAGCGACGCCGATGATCACGAGATACGAGCGCTGGTGTCCGAAACGCCGGGAGCCCAGCACGAGGCCAACGAGGCGCGCAAGCACGCGGAGGCGATGCGTCGGCATCGCCAGTACGTCATCGACTCGATCGTCGAGCTCGAACGACGCCAGGACGAACTCCTCGACCAGCTCACCGAACGTCGGTGACCGGGCGCGGTTCGGGATCGGCTGCTCGTCTGGTTGAATGATGAGAGCTTCGGATCCGCCGAAGTTCGAAAGGACCCACCTTGTCGCTGCGAGTCGTGATCGCCGAGGACGAAGCCATCATCCGGATGGATCTGCGCGAGACCCTCGAAGAGGAGGGTTACGACGTCGTCGGTGAGACAGGTCGCGGGGACGAAGCGGTCGAACTCGTCCGGACGCTGCGACCCGACCTCGCCGTGCTCGACGTCAAGATGCCCGGTATGGATGGGCTCGAGGCCGCGGGCATCATCACGGACGAAAAGCTGTGCGGCGTGCTGATCCTCACCGCGTTCAGCCAGCGCGAGGTCATCGAGCAGGCGCGCGACGCCGGCGCGTTGGCATACCTGGTCAAGCCCTTCCAGAAGAGTGACCTGATTCCGGCGATCGAGGTGGCGATCGGTCGATTCCGCGAGTTGCGCAACCTGACCGGTGAGATCGATGCGCTCGGCGAACAATTGGCCGCGCGCAAGACGATCGATCGGGCGAAAGGTCTGCTGATCGACGAGTGCGGCATGAAGGAGAGCGACGCGTTCGCGTTCATTCAGCGCACGGCGATGAGCGAGCGCTCGAAGATGCGCGAGGTCTCCGAACGGATCCTCGACGGCTCGTTGCGGCCGGAGTAGCGCAAGCTGTCAAGCTGATCACGTGGGCAACTACCTTCTCGTCGACGGCAACTCGCTGACCTATCGAGCATTTTTCGCGCTCCCCTCCGACATGGCGACGGCCAGTGGGCAGGTGACGAACGCCGTGTTCGGCTTCACGTCGATGTTGATCAACGTGATCAAGGACCAGGACTGCGACGGCATGATCGTGGCGTTCGACCGGCCCGAGCCGACGTTCCGCCACGAGGCCGAGCCGCAGTACAAGGCGCAGCGGGAGGCGGCCCCGGACATCCTCCGCCAGCAGATGGGGCTCGTCCGCGAGGTCCTGGACGCACTCGGCATCCAGCAGATCGAGGCCGCCGGGTGGGAAGCGGACGACCTGATCGCCACGCTGTCCACCAAGCTCGTGGAGCGCGGCGACACGGTGCTGATCGTCACCGGCGACCGTGACAGCTACCAGCTGGTGAAGGATCCGAGCATCAAGGTGCTCTACAACAAGCGGGGCGTGAGCGACTACGCGCTCTACGACGAGGCCGGGATCGAGGAGCGGACCGGGGTGACGCCGGCGATGTACCCGCAGTACGCCGCGTTGCGCGGCGACAACTCCGACAACCTGCCCGGCGTGCCCGGTGTCGGCGAGAAGACCGCCGCCAAACTGATCAACCGGTACGGCGGCCTCGACGGCATCTTCGAGCACGTCGACGAGCAGACCCCCAAGCTGCGGGAGAACCTGACCGAGCACGAAGCGCGGGCCCGCAAGAACCTCGAGTTGATGATCCTCCATCACGACGCTCCGATCGACTCGGTCGACCTCGATGCGCTCGCCATCTCACCGAAACCCGACGAGGTGCAACGACTGTTCGATTTCCTCGAGTTCCGCACGCTCGCCGACCGGCTCGCCGAGGCGCTCGGCCCGAGCGCTGGCATCGCATCGAGCGAACCCCGCGACGAGTTGGTCGCCGAGGTCGAGCTGCTCTCCGACGCTGCCTCGGCCGCCGCCGCGATCGCCGGTGTGGACGTGCTCGACATCGCAGCGACCTGGGAAGGTGAACCCGGCCGCAGCAACGTCGAAGGTGTCGCGTTCGTGACCGACGCGTCGACGTCGTCCGTCGCGTACCTGCCCGGCTCGTTCCTGCGTGATGATGCCGTGGCCACCGCGTTGGGGGAGCACGGGCACGTCCGAGGTCACAACGTCAAACCGCTGATGCGGTCGCTGCTGGAGGCGGACGTCGATCTCCGCGGCCTGCAGCTCGACGTCGCGATCGCTGCCTACCTGATCGATCCCGCCGAGGCGCGCTACGAGTTGGCCGATCTGCTCGAGAAGCACACCCGGTTCGCCCCGCCCAGCGACGCTGCCTCGTCGGGGCAACTGGACCTCGACGGCACCGCGGTCACACCCGTCGCGCAGGCCGGTCGCGACGCGCTGGCAGTCCATCACATCGCGGCGCCCATCGAAGCGAGCCTCGATGCGCAGGGAATGGCGAATCTGTACCACTCGATCGAGAACCCGCTCGTGCGGGTGCTCGCGAAGATGGAACACGTCGGCATTGCCGTCGACGTCGCCACGCTGCGGTCGATCAACGACCGGTTGACGGCCGAGGTCGAGTCGCTCGGTGCCGAGCTGCGCCAGGTGGCCGGCCACGACGACCTCAACCTGAACTCCCCGACGCAGCTCCGGGCACTGCTGTTCGAGGAGAAGCAGCTGAGCCCCGTCGGGGTGAAGAAGACGAAGTCCGGCTACTCGACCGACGCCCAGACGCTCGAGAAGCTCAAGGATCAGTGGCCGGAATTCATCGTCCCGCTGCTGCGTCACCGCGAGGTCGAGAAGCTTCGTGGCACCTATGGCGAGGGGTTGCTGCACGAAGTGGCCGAGGACGGCCGCATCCACGCCACCTTCAACCAGACGGTCGCGCGCACAGGCCGCCTGAGCTCGGACCAGCCGAACCTGCACAACATCCCGGTCCGCAGCGACGAGGGGCGCGTGTTCCGGACTGCGTTCGTGACGCCGCCGGGCACCACGATGCTGGTCGCGGACTACAACCAGATCGAGCTGCGCTGCATCGCCCACCTGGCCGCCGACCCCGGTCTGATCGAGGCGTTCACGAGTGGGCAGGACATCCATAACGCGACCGCCGCGCGGGTCTTCGGCGTGGACCCGGCCGACGTGACGCTCGAGCAGCGCTCGAAGGCGAAGATGGTGTCGTACGGTCTCGCCTACGGGATGGAGGCCTACGGGCTCGGCCAGCGGCTGAACATCCCGACCGACGAGGCGGCCGTCATCCTCGACGCGTACTTCGTCGCGTTCCCGAACGTGAAGGCCTACATGGACGCGACGGTGCAGGAGGCGCGCAAGACGGGCTACACCGAGACGCTGTTCGGTCGTCGCCGTCCGATTCCGGAACTCCTCAATTCGAACTGGCGAATTCGGCAGGCGGGGGAGCGGCAGGCGATGAACGCGGGCATCCAGGGTCTGGCGGCCGACATCTTCAAGGTTGCCCTGGTCCGGATCGACGAGGCGCTCGAGGTGGGCGGCCACGCGTCCGAGTTGGTGCTCCAGGTCCACGATGAGGTCATCGTCGAGGTGCCGACGGCGGAGCGGGACGAGGTGGGCGACAAGATCGTGCAGATCATGCGCGACGCTGCCGACCTCGACGTTCCGCTCGAGGTCAACGTCAGCTGGGGCGACACCTGGGCAGCCGCCAAGGGTTGAACGCGGCCGCGAACTGATCGACGGTTATCACCGGCTCGAGCTGTGTCGGTGGGTCGGCCCGCAGCTGCCGCCGAATGAGTTGGTGCGCCCGGGTGCAGGGTCGATCGTCGGAGTCGGCGATGGCCCGGTGATCGACGGGGTGGAGGTCAGGGTCAGCCCGGTGGCAGAGGTGATGCTCACGCCCACGATGCGCCGGACCAGGTCGCGCCCGACCAGGTCGCGCCGGACCAGGTCGCGCCGGACCAGGTGGCGCCGGACCAGGTGGCGCCGGACCAGGTGGCGCCGGACCAGGTGGCGCCGGACCAGGTGGCGCCGGACCAGGTGGCGCCGGACCAGGTGGCGCCGGACCAGGTCGCGCCCGACCAGGTCGCGCCCGACCAGGTGCCGCCGGACCAGCTGTTGTCACCGTTGCTGTAGATCTGGTTGGTCCAGGCGGTGCCGTTGGCGGACGCTGCGGCCCAGGCCGCGGCGTCCCAGGTGCCGCCGAAGGCGGTCATCTCGCCGTCGAGGTAGTCGCCGTTCGAGCCGACCTTGTAGGTGCCGCGTGCGGCATCGAGTGACCCGAGCCCGTTGGAGGGCGCGTGGGTCTGGACCGCGACGGACCCCGGGGTGGGGGCGGCCACGGCAGCGGCCACGTCGATCATCCCGCTGCCCTGCACCTCGGCCTTGTGGCCGAGATCCGTTGCGGTCGAGGTGAGCAGGTACTTGACCTGGTCGGGCGAGAGCGCGGGGCGCTGCTCCAGGAGGAGTGCGACCGCACCCGAGACGACAGCGGCGGCTTGGCTGGTGCCGGAGCCCCGCAGGTAGAGGTCGCCGTTCTTGGCCTGACAGGTCGCTTGCGGGAACTGGCTGGCCAGGAACGAGCCGGCGACGCCGGCGCTCAACACGGAGGTTCCCGGGGCGACGATGTCCAGGTTGCGGACCCCGTCGCCGGACGATGACCACGGCGCGATCTTCCAGCCGCTGTTGCCGAGTTGGGTCGCGCCGACGGCGATCACGAACGGGTTGATCGCCGGGTTGCCCAGTACCTGCACGCCACGTCCGTCGTTGCCGCCGGCGACGACGACCACGATGCCGGCCTTCCAGGCGTTCTCCACGGCGTGCGACAGCGGGTCGATCAGGTAGCTCTGGGTGGCGTCGGTGTCGAACGCCAGGTTGATCACCCGGATGTTGTTGCCGTTGATGTCGCGGTTGGCGACGACCCAGTCGATCGCGGCGATCACCTGGGACACGTCGACGGTGCCGTCGCCGGCGCCGACCTTGACGTTGACGAGGTGGGCGCCTTGGGCGATGCCGGCACCGGTTTCGGAGTTGCCGCCGGCGATGATCGCGGCCATGTTCGTGCCGTGGCCGTGTAGGTCGCGGTACCGAAGGTTGGCGTCGAGCGCGTCGAACGAGAGGTCCGGTCCGTCCACGACCTTGCTGGTACCGGTCAGTCCGGCGGTCCGGTTGATGCCGGTGTCGATGACCGCGACGCCGACGCCGCCGCCGGAGAGGCCGTAGGTGTTCAGCGCCGCGTCGGCGCCGACCGCGATCCGGGTGTCGTCCAGGTCCTGCGTGACGCCGTCACCGGCCATCGTCCGGCAGGACTGGGTACTTGTCGCATCGCCGCTGCTCCTCTTGCCGGCGAAGGCGAAGTCGGCGGACGTGGCCATCAATGCCGTCGTCGCCAGTGCAGCCACCAGTACGACCCGTCCGCGTCGCGCCGGTCGAGCCGAGAGGTGGCGGGGCCGGCTCATGACCAGGTGCTCCCGGACCAGGTGCTCCCGGACCATGTGCTGCCGGACCATGTGCTGCCGGACCAGGTGCTGCCGGACCAGGTGCTGCCGGACCATGTGGAGCCGGACCATGTGCTGCCGGACCATGTGCTGCCGGACCATGTGCTGCCGGACCAGGTGCTGCCGGACCAGGTGCTGCCGGACCAGGTGGAGCCGGACCAGGTGGATTGTCCGTCCAGGAGCTGGAACGCCTCGGCGCCGCTCCAGGTGGTGCCGGCCTCGCTGGCCTCGACCCATGCGACCGGGTCCCACGCGGCTCCGGTCACGGTGACCTCGCCGACCAGTTCGTGACCGTCGATGGTCACGTGGTCCGTCCCGCGTGAGCCCTCGAGGGTTCCGAGCCCTCGGGCCGGGTCGAAGATGACCGTGGTGCCACGCGGCGGGTTGCGACGGGCCGACTCGGCGACGTCGAGGACACCCGCCCCGTCGAACTTCGCGGGGGCCCCGGTGTCGTGGGCACCGGACCCGAGGATGTCCTTCACCTGCCACGGCGTGAGCTCGGGCCGGTGATCGAGCAGGAGTGCCACCGCGCCGGTGACGACAGCTGCTGCCTGAGACGTTCCCGATCCCAGGAAGAGCCGCTCGTCGTCGGCGAGTCTTCCCTTGGGGTGATCGACGTCGATTCGTGAACCGGGCACCCGGAGGCTGGCGACCGAGACGCCGGGCGCCACCAGATCGGGGTTGCGCACGTCGCCACCGCAGGGTGCCCAACCGGGCAACGACCACTCGCCATCGTCGTCGTAGTGCGCGGCCGACACGGCGATGACGTGAGGGTTGGTGGCGGGGTTGGCCAGATGCCTCAGGCCGCGCCCTTCGTTGCCGGCCGAGACGATCACGGTGATGCCGTGGAACATGGCGTTCTCGATCGCCTTCGACAGCGGATCGTCGACGTACGACTGGGTGCCGGTCGTGTTGTACGACAGGTTGATCACCCGGATGTTCAAGCCGTCCGCCTGTCGGTGCTGTACCACCCAGTCGATGGCGGCGATCACCTGCGAGACGTCGGTGGCGCCGGTGTTGTCCGCCACCTTGACGCTGATCAGCCGCGCATCGGGGGCGATTCCGATGACGTCGCCGTCGCGGGGTGAACGGGGGTCGGCGCCGGGCGTGCGGCCGACGATGATGCCGGCCATATGGGTGCCGTGGCCGTAGGTGTCGAGTCCCGAGACCTGTGCGACGCCACCCTCGAACGAGAGGTCTGGTCCCACCACGATGTTGCTCTCGCTGAGCTCTGCGACGGGTGCGACCCCGGTGTCGATCAGGGCGATGTCGACGCCCTTGCCGGTGTAGCCGGCGGCCCAGAGTTCATCGGCTCCGATCTGAGCGGCGATGTCGAGCAGCTGCGTGGTTTGGCGGGTCGTCTCGTCGGAGTCGGATGACGGTGAGGAGCCCGTCACGTCACCTGACGTGGTGGTCGATCTGGTGGTCGATTTGGTGGTCGATTTGGTGGTCGATTTGGCCGTCTTGTCCCTCGCGAGCTTCGCCTCCTTCGGCGGCTTCGGCGGCTTCGCTGCGTGCGAGTTCGCAGCGGCGACCGTCAGAGCCGGAGCGAGGGTGAGGATCGCAGCCGAGACTGCGATGGCGGCGAGCAAGCCGCGCTTCGTGCGTGTGGCGCTCATGACCAGCGTTCCCCGCTCCAGTTGGTGCCGGACCAAGTGGCACCCGACCAGGTGGCGCCGGACCAGGTCGCTCCCGACCAGGTGGCGCCCGACCAGGTCGCACCCGACCAGGTCGCGCCCGACCAGGTCGCTCCTGACCAGACGCCGCCCGACCAGGTGGCACCGGACCAGGTGGCACCGGACCAGGTCGCACCCGACCATGTGCCGCCGGACCAGGTGGCTCCCGACCATGTGCCGCCCGACCAGGTCGCACCCGAAGGGGCGCTCACGCTCTGGCTCGAACTCGTACCGAGTGCCGGTGTGAACTGTTGCTTCGGTGCGCTCAGGGCGACCTTGGGCGCACGGATCGCGTCCTTCGGGCTGATCTTGCCGTTCCCGTCGACGGTGCTGGGTACGTCCTTGAAGTCGATCGACTCCTTCTGGAACACGTACTTGACCTGATCGTTCGTGAACGCCGGGTAGCGGGACAGCATCGCCGCGAC
>CAVPAQ010000005.1:0-24785 GCA_963701575.1 uncultured Acidimicrobiaceae bacterium | reverse complement strand
ACGGGGATCGGCGCGTCCGGGTCATCGGATCGGGTCCCGTCGTGTGGGTCGGTCGTGTAGTTGACAAAGCGACGCTCGGCCCGATCATTCCCGGCGCTGATCCTCTGATCGACGTGGACCTGCCGCTCGATCGTGCGCAACCACGCGGTGAAGCCGGTCTCGGGGATGCCGCCGTACATCACGGTGTGGCCGCCCTCGATCAACGTCCTGGCCAGGCGCTGGAACTGTTCGTCGAGAGGGGAGGAGGCGGACGGAGCCGAATAGTCGGGCTCGCACGTCCTCCACCGGACCGGTTCGACCGGGTTCCGATTCGCGCCATCGACCGGATCCTCCGGCGTGGAGATGGACACGGCGATGTCGATCGGGACCGGCACGAACTTCCGGAACGTCTTGCCCCACACGTAGTGGAGCCGGGGCACCCCGGCGCGGTCGTAGGGCGGCAGGCTCGACACGTCCACCGACTGCTCGGGGTCGCCCGGGGCGGTCATCGCCTCGTACCAACCCTCCCCGACCGGATCGATCCCGATGACGTAGCACGTCAGGTCGCCCTCCTGATCGATCCGGCATCGAACGAAGTGTTTGTACCTCGTGGACGACGCCTGGGAGAGCGCGATCGTGTCGCCGGCCTTGATCCGCGCGTTGGTCCACCGGTAGAGCGCGAAGAACACGGTGATCCCGAGCACACCGGAGACCGCGGCGGCGATCCCGATCCCGATCCACCATCCGGGGTGACCGGGTTCCCAACCGGCCAGTTCGGTGAGGTATCGACGTGTGGCAGCAACCACGGCCAAGGTGGCGGCGAGCCCGACTCCGATGATCACTCCGTAGACCCGAGCCGCCTTCGACAGATTGCGCTCGACGCTGTTGCCCCGCACGGCGACCACCCCCGCCAGTGCGATCACCACGAGCAACGTCAGCGCCCACGGAGACGCAAGGGTCCACCGCAGTGCATCGAACCACGAGGACCCGCCGACCGTGCCGAGCTCCGGCCCACGAGGGATACCCGCCAGCGCGGTCAGTCCGAGCGCCACGAGTGCCACCAGCAGCATCAGCGGCCAGTACTGGCGATTGAGGACGACCTTGCCCGCTCCCGGCGCCACGGCGCGGCTGTCAGCGGGCAGCGGCCACCGGCTGGTGAGGCTGAATTCCGCATTGCCGTGTTCGAGCGGGATGCGTTCGGGCAGGTTGTGCGTGGGTTGCAGGAACGCTCCACCCCCACCGGCGGTCACGTGATCCTCGGGCGACTCGGTGTCGAGACGCTCGAAGTGGGCGAACATGTGCGTGTCGCCGGACAGGCACAGCGGCATCGTCGCGTCCTGGGCGACGATCAACGGATCGAAGACGGCTCGAAGGTCGGCGTAGGCCTTGCGGTGCTTCTGGCGCATCTGCCACAGCGGGACCGGCGTGCAGAGGATCACACGGTGGCCTGCCTTCAACTCGCCGGCCGCACGGGTGAAGTAGGCGACCTGATTGCCGACCAGTTCGTTCTCCAATGCGGTGTCGATCCCCCAGATCCACCAGCCGTGGGGCAACTTCAGGTGGAACCAGTTGTGCGACTGCACGGTCGTCCAGTGCTCGGCGAACGGTTGCCTCGAGACGAACTTCTTCTCGAACTCCTCGATTCCACCGAGCCAGTCGTGGTTGCCAGCGACGGCGACCAGCTTCGGTCCGGTCCCGTCCGGACCGCCTTCCAACCCCATGGCGTAGGGCAGTTCCAGATGCGCCTCGTACCGGCCTGCCTTCGCAACGGGATACACCTCGTCACCGCCGAACACCAGGAGCTTTCCTCGCGGCATCGATCGCGGTGGCGTCGGCAGATCGCCGAACCGGTCCTCGGGGAGGTCGATCGAGCGGCGGCCGGCGAGCCACGCGACCGGAGCGGTGCCGTCGAAGCCGTCGCCCATGTCGGCCACGTAGTCGAACCAGAAGTCCTCGCCCTCGACCGCCGGGAACACGGCGGTCGGTTTCTCGGGGAGGCCCGGCTCGACCTTCAGGTCCGTCTCGAGCCGCCGCAACGAGCGCTTCGCGGCAATGGCTCCGCGCCACGACTCGAACATCACAACGGGCGACAGCCAACTGACCATCTTCGTGCGCGGCCTGACGTCGGGGGGCGTGGACGCGGGACGCAGGCTCTCCTCGACCTCGACCCGTGGCACCATCTGCGAACTCGGGGTCTTGAGCACGGCGTCCGCGATCGCCGACGCCCCCGCGATGCGGCTGAGCGTGTCGATGTAGGCACGCACCGACGAACGCATGGCGTTGAGTTCGCTCCGGCACTGCGAGCTGCGTTCCCAGCAGCGTTCCCACTCGATCGCCGTCGCATCGGAGTTCTCCGTCACCCGGCGTTCCTCGTGGTCGGACAGGATCGGATCCCACCGAGACAGCACGGGACGGAACACTTCGTTCAGCACCCGGATGGCGACCACCGCCAGGCTCAGGTTGCCGCCGCCGCCCTTGACCGTCTCGCTGCCGTGGCGGCGCAGGATCTCGCGCGTGATCCCGAACATCTCGTCGATGCTGGTGAGTTCGTCGCGGATCGAACCCTCGGTCGATGACAGGGTCGATCCGGCGGTGCGTGTCGACAGTTCGATCAGGAGCTCGTAGGCCGCTGCCCGCTCGGCGTCGGTCGGGTACAGATACCCCTTGACCTGGCCGACCGCGACCTCGATCACCTTGGTCTCGATGCTCATCAGATCTGCCTTTCGATCGGTGACCAGTTCACCAGATCCTCATGGCCGCGACGCAGACCACCGCGACGACGGTAGGGACTGCGGCCATCCAGACCAGTGGGGAACGACTGTCGATGGGTCGATCCGCGAGCACGGCGTCGACGTTGCGGCGATACGCCGGGGCCAGGTCGGCGACTGCGAGCCGCACGAGGTCCGACTGATGGGCGAGCTCCCGTGAGCTGTAGACGAGCGCACCGAGGACGATGAGCGTCAGGAACACCCCCAACGAGATCAGCAAGAAGGCGGCCTCGCCCGTCGATAGGTTCTCTCGGGCCGCCGAGACCGCCGTGGTCACCACCGCCAGCGACAGCGCCAACACCAGAACCGGGGTGGCCAACACCTGGTTGTGGCGATGAGTGGCAAGCACCCGCGCACGGTCACGGAGTGCTTCCGACGAGGCTGCCGACCAACTCGCGCCCAGCATCATCACGATCCACGGCGACAACAAGACGACCGCCAACACCGCTTCTCTGATGTTGGTCGTGCCACGATCGTCGGCGAACGCCCTCACCGTCAGCACGATCAGGATCACCGCGAGCACCCCCGTCCTCACGACCGTCCGCCAGCGCACCTCGATGATGTCCGCGAGTTCTCGATGGAAGTAGGAGACACCCACGACGCTGAAGAAGGCCCATGTCCCGACCTCGATCGAGTACGCAAGCCACAGCGCCTCGAAGCCCTCCAAGAACCATCTCGTCCCGTCGACGGTGGAGTAGGCGAGCACCCCGCCGACGAGGCCGGCGACGACTGCCACGAACCAGACCCACCACGGCTGGCGGAACGACGGCACGACGATGGGTTCGTCGAGACCCTGGAGCCGGGCCCGCTCCCGGTCGAGACCATCGAGGTACTCGCGCACCTCCTCGTCGAGGCGATCGAGGTCCTCGACGTCGTTGAACCGCAGCGCCAACAGCTCGGTGAGCGACTGCACCTCGGGGGGCAGCGTGTCGGCGGCGAGTGGCTCCATGCCACTGATCAGCACTGGGACGATGCGCTTGCCGAATCTCATCGCCAGGTGGATCTCACGTGCGATCCAGTCGTTCGGGTCGAGGATTCGGGCGGTGCCGTCGGGTCGATCGCCGCGCCAGTGGGGCCCGATCACGGCGATCAGCACGTCGCAACCCTCGACCTCGGCGGCCAGGACGTCGGGGAGATCGTCGCCGAGCCGCAGGGTCGTGTTGTCACGGAATGCAGTGCGCACCGAGGTGACCTCGTCGAGTTGAGCGAGTCGCTCCTCGATCCAACCGACGGCGTACTGCCCGTCGGCACGTCGATAGCTGATGAAGACACGCGCCATCGTGCGCTCGCCCGTCAGCCCTGTCGCCAGTCGTTCACGAGCGCATCCAGTCGACGGCACCGGACCGCCCAGCGGTGGCTCCTCACGCCCGAGGTGATCAGGCCCAGACCGAGGAGGCCGATGACCACGGCAACGGCGAAACGACCGTCGCCGAGAGCCCCGACCAGCTCTGGGCGGGTCGACCCGTCGGTGACCTGCACGAACGCACGCGAATCGAGGCGCAGGTGGCGGTGGCTCTCGACCACGATCTCGTTGCGCTCGTCGATGCGAGGGAAGGGAGTCGGCTCGGCTCCCGCCACCTCGAAGAAGGCTCGGTCCAGATCCTGAGGGTGATCGATCGCCATCCGGTACTCGTTCGTCTTCTCGCTCGTCGAGGTCGCAGGCTTGACGATGGCGCTCACGACTCTGGCCGAGACGGTGTCGGTCGAGCGTTCGTTCATCGCTGCCACCGAGAGGACGCCACCCGCAACGAGCAACGCGATCCCGCCGAGGACGAGGAGTCGGGACGTCCGGTCCGAACGCGGGGCGCGTGCCCCGATGCCCGACTCGGCGCGGGTCGCCGCTCGCTGCGCGGCTCGACCACCGACGTACCAGACGGCCGCACCGATCGTGACGAACCCGAGCACCACAGCGAGCACGATGAGCTCGATGTTCTCTGCTGCGGCCGCGTTCGTCGCCCACCACGCGAGCACGCCGACGAGGATCGCTGCGACCACGCTCGCCAGGATCTCGAACAGCCGGGTCAGTTCGGGAGCAAAGGTGCGGGTCCGCTCGTCGGTGTCGGCATCACCGGACGGCGGGGATGCGACCGCTGAATGCACGGTGTCGAGCGCGGGGTCGAGCCGGTGGCCGGCCGCATCGAGCTGACGGCCGACGCTCTCATACGCAGCTGCGATCGCTCTGTCGCGGACCACATCCTTCACGCCGAAGTCGACGGCGTGCAAGCCCTCGCGCGGCACACGCACGACGACCGAGTCGCCACCCATCCCGATCCATGGGGCGACGTCGAGCGGTACGCCCAGCGCTGCCTTCACAGCGGGCACCACGGTTTCAGCGACGAGTCTGCCGACGAGGATCAACCCACCGATGGCGGCGATGGCGAGGAGCACGGCAACGACGACGACCGCGAGTGATCCAACGAGCGCGAACGGGTAGAACGCGTCGGGCATCCACAGCGCCATCCACGTCGAATATCTCCGGAATGCAACCGGGAGCACCACCACGGTGAGCGCCACCCAGATCACCAGTGCGATGCCGACCGCCAGGCGCATCCAGTCACTCGAGAGCAGGGAGCCGAACAGGTAGGTGGCCCGCTTGGGCGACGTGTAGGTGGGCCCGAGATCGAACCGGCGATTGACCTCGGGGCCGTGAAGCGGTACGAACCCGATCGAGGTCCGCTGTTGAGGCGCGTCGGCCTCACCCAGGAGGTAGCCGACCACGGGCCGCTGCGTCTCGCGATCCCAGTCGTCGACGTCGGTCTGTGTCCATGGCTGATCGGCCTGTGCCTCGGCGGCGAGCCAGGCCCTGAACGAACGATCCTGGAAGACGAAGGACGGATAGTTGGCCCACGAGGCCCCATCGACGAGCTGATGGATCACCGCGCCCTGATCGTCGGCATCGAAGACCGCTCGACCGGCGGGAAACGCGCCCGGAATGGCCGACGACGCGGCCACCGCACCGGCGACCTCGACATCGGGTGTGGTGCGCCGACAGAAGACGACCGGAAGACCGGTGGCGAGATCCATCGTGATCACATAGAGCTCGATACCAGTCGCCTGATGAAGTTCGGCGAACGACACGGGGCCTGAGCGATTGCGTGGGCCGGCCCGCTTGACGAATTCCTCGACGAACACCCCGTCGAGCCACTCACGAAGACCTCGACTCTCGAACAGCGAATTCGCGGTGCCCGCAACCGCCTTGCCGAACCGCACCGCCTTGGAGGTCTTGACCTTCGCGAAGCCGGCCGGAATGGCTGCCTTGAGGGCGTCGGGTTCCAATCCTGCGGCGATCAGCGACGCCACGATGGCGCCGGCCGACGATCCTGCGACGCCGCCGAACCAGATCCCTCGTTCGCGCGTGGCACGGAGCGCGCCGGCGTACGCGATCAGCTTCGCACCGCCCCCCATGAACACCCCGTTGACCTCTTGCACCTTGCTCACGGTTTAGCAGGCACGCGCGAAGCCATCGGTCGTCGTGGCCCGGCAACCCACTCGGGCAGCGCGGTCTCGACCCGGTCGCGTCGACAGAGCAACCCCCAGGTGCGCACAGCCGCATCGGTCGCCGGGCCGTACACGCCGTCGACCATGAGTTCGGCACCCATGTCGTTGAGCGCGTGCTGGAGGTAGGTGACGTCAGGGGATCGGATCCACCGTTCCCTCCAGGCGTCGACGGTCTCGGTCGGCCCACGAGCAACGAGCGCCAGCCCGGCTGGCGACACACCGTCGGCCACGCCGCCGGCGAGCAGCGCGTTCACTCGGTGTCGACCTGGCCCGCCCCGGTCGGCTGCCCGAATGCGCACCGCAAACACCGGACCGGCGTCGCCGGAAATCGGGCCGTCGCTCCAGCGTTGGCGCGTGGGGTCGTCGAAGCGGACGTGTCGTCTCCAGAAGTCCTCCGAGGTGAAGACCCCGACTTCATGACCGGCGAGTTCGTCGGCTCGACGCAGGAACGCCGCCACGTAACGGCCGAGGTCGAACGGGTCGAATCCATCGGTGCTCGAGATGTCAGCCCAGTGCCCACACACGAACGGCCATTCGGCCGCACCGCGTGCCGCCGCCATCCACAGCTCGGCCTGGTGATGAGCCGACGTGTGCGAGGGATACACATGCCAGTACGAGGCGGTGGCAAGACCGCCGGCGTGCGCCGCACGAACGTTCTCGATCCAACGACCATCCTGGCGGGTGCCGCGACCGGCGCGTACCACGACGACAGCGACGCCCTGTGCTGCCAGGGTGCCGTAGTCGACCATGTGGTGCTCGCAGACGTCGACACCGTCGACCCATGTTGCACCGTCGAGTTGTTGGTCCACGTCATCGATCATCCGCTCGACGGAAACCGGACACCATGGCCGCCGGGTCAGAGTTCGCGTCCCGTCGGGTCAGCTCGACCTGGCCCTCAGGTCATCCAGGCCGGCCTGTGAGCGGATGATCCACGGGGTCGCACCATGAGTTCGGGCGGCAACCTGTGCCGCCGTCAGGAGGGTCTCGGCCTGGTCGAGTCGCCCGGCCTCGAGGTGCGCCAACCCGAGCACCCGATCGACGGGACCCAGGCACGCGAGTTCACCGGCCGCCATCGCCCAGTGGCCCGAGTATCTGGCGAGAACTGCCGCGAGACGACGGGCCGAGTCGGCGTCACCGACGAGCAACGACGTCTCGAGCGCGGCAACGGTCGTGGCCAGCCAGATCCAGTTTCGCGGCCATGGGGCCCACTGCTGGAGCACGGCGAGCAGCCGACGTGCATCCTCGAACTGGCCGGCTTCGGCGTGGACGAGCGCGAACGCTCCGACAAAGAGCGGGTTCGAGTCGACGAGGTCGGCGAGCTGGCGCTCGAGGAGTGACAGCTCTGCTTGCTGGCCCCGATTGCGACCGATGGTGTACGTGATCGCCATCTGTCCGAGCACGAGGTTGTGCCGGTTCGACATGGCGACTGCATCGTGTGCCAGCCGCTCGGCCTCCTCGTCATGGCCGAGCGTGGCGTGAATCATCGCCTGGCCCATCATCACCCGGCCAAGCAAGAACGTCGTGCCGGCATCGTCGGCCACGATGGCTGCACGGTTGGCGTCGTCGAGCGCTCCGGCGATGTCGCCGAGTTGCATGCGCGCAGCCCACCGATGGTTCAGCGCCTCGATCAGCACCCCCGTCCATCGTGAGTGCCCGCCGACAGCGAGCTCACGGGTCGCCTCGCCGATGTGGCGCGTCGTCAGGGCCTCGCGGGCCTCGGCATCGTCGGGGCTCCAGCAGGCCCGGGCGACCTCGGTCTCGACCGTTGCGCGGTCGACCGGATCCATGAGGTCGACATCGACGAGGCCGAGGCGCGCCATCGCCGACCGCTCCTCGTGGCGGACCGTGATCGGCAACAGCCTCGACTGGCGGATGTGGAGCATCGCCGGCAACACCGCTGGTTCGGGCGGGCAGACGTCGCTCGCCCTGGCGAGCAGCCGCAGCAGCTCGGGATCGTCGAGTCCGTGACGGCGATTGAGAGATGCGAGCAGCGCGGCCTCGGCAAGGGTGATCGGGTCACCTGCAGTCTCGGCGAGATCGGCGGCCCGGTAGAGCTGCGTGACGCCCTCGGCGTTTCGGGAGGCAACGAAATCAGCGCGACCATGCGCGAGACGCAGGCGGGCCTCGACCCGATCGCGCTCGCTCGTCGCCGGGGCACCGGCGAGCACCTCCAGGGCACGGTTCAAGATGGTGACGGCTCGTTCATGGGCGAGACGTTCCGTTGCCCGTGTGGCGACGCGGGCGGCAACGTCGCCGGCGTGGAGCGGATCGCCGAGGCGGTCGGCGGCGAACCAGTGGTGCATTGCCGCCTCGAGCCGATCCGGGTCGCCGTCCTCCTCGATCCGTCGGGCAATCGCAGCGTGCAGCAATGCTTGACGAGTCGGCGACAGGCTCCCCTCGAGGGTCGTGCCCACGATCGCGTGCACGAAACGGAACTCGCCGGGATGCTGGCCCGCGACCAACAGACCGGCAGCTTCCGCAGCGTCGACACTGGTCAGCGTTTCGAGCGGGCTGACTCCGAGCACGTCGGCGAGCAGCACGACTTCGAAACTCCGACCGACGACAGCGGCAGGACCGAGCGTGTCTCGCGCCCGATCACCCAGGCGATCGACACGCTCGAGAATCCACTCCCGCACCCCGATCGGTAGTGCTCCGTCGCCGAGTTCCTGGTCGGCACCGTCGGACAGATGCCCGAGAAGTTGCAGCGCGAAGAACGGGTTGCCGACGCTGAGCGCGTGGACATCGTCGATGGTGCCGTCGCTCAACCGCGCGCCGGCGTCGGCGGCCAGCTCGACGATGTCGTCACGCCCCAGCGGACGCAACGAGGCCACCGCTGCGCCCGGACGCTGCGTCAGCTGATCGAGCGCGCCGCGTCCTGTCCCTGGCCGAGAGCCGGCGAGCACAGCGAGCGATCCACCCAGGTCGTCGACGAGCTGCGCCAGCAATGCGAGCGACGAACCGTCGATCCATTGGACATCGTCGAGCACGAGGGTCACGGGTCGATCGAACGAGCGCATCGCCGACGAGATCTGGCCGAAGAAGCGACGACGATCGACCCATCCCTCCTCGTCACGTTCGAGGTGCCCCGCCTCGAACGGAAACAGGTCGTCGCCCAGGGCATCGAGAAAGGGCTCGAAGGCACCGCCCGACTCGGTACAGCGGCCGATGAGCACGAGGTCGCCCGCATCTGCGCTGTGGGAAGCGAGTTCGGCCAGGAGTCGGGTCTTGCCGATTCCGGCTTCGCCGACGACGACGAACAACGACGCAACGCCGGAGACGCGTCCCCGAGCAATCGTCGCGATGCCGGTGCGGAGCTCGCGAGCGCGTCCGGCGATTGGGCGAGCCCGCCTCGTCGCCAGCCAGCCGGTCGCGCGGACGTCGAAGTCGTCGACGACCAGTTGGTCGACGCGGTCGGTGCCCTCGGCGGCGCGCCGAACTCGAACGCAACGGTCGCCGATCGGCTCGAAGTGCAGTGAATCGTCTGCTCCCAACAACATCCGCACCGGCGGCGAACAGACGACGGAGTCGTCCGGCGCGAGGTCGAGCACCGCGGCGGTCTCGTCGGCGAGTTGCTGAAGCGTGGCGCCGTGCCAGCCGCCGAGATCGCCGGCATGCAGTGCCACCCTGCAGCTACCCGCCGACCTGATCGCGAGCGCTGCAACCACGGCATCACGAGCCCGAGGAAACGCAACGGCGATGCACGAAGGAGGAAGCACCGCCGATGCGAGATGGCGGCCGCCGGCACGTTCGAGCTCGGTCAACGATTCGGCGGCAGTCGGTGACTGCAGAACGACCAGGGTCACCGTCCCGGTGGGCACGTCCATCTCGGCGGCCTCGCGGAGACGCTGGGCGTACTCCGACGCGCGCCAGGGCCGGCCCAGCGGATCCCAGGTCAAGCCCCGTCTGATCACGCGTTCGAGACGCACCAGGTCGCCGTGTGCAAGCGCCTCGGGCCATGCGGCACCGAGCTTCGGGACGATCCCCGTCAGGAGATACACGGTGAGTGCCGCCAGCGAATAGACGTCGGCCGCCGGGCTGAGCGCCTCACCGGCGAGGACCTCGGGCGCCGAGAACCCGGGCGTGCCCAGGCGCTCGCGGTCGTCGCCGACGCGCATCGCCGCGCCGAAGTCGACCAACACGGGTCGACCGTCAGCCGTCACGACCACGTTCTCGGGCTTCACGTCGCCGTGGACCACCGCAGGCTGGTGACCATGGAGGTGATCGAGCGTGTCGGCGAGTTGTTCGATCAACTCCAACACGGTCGGCAGCGCGAGGCCCGCCGATTCCTGGGCGTCGACGATGGAGCGAAGATCGTTGCCGGCGATGTGATCGCTGATCATGTAGTACTGGGTGCCGTCGACGAAGTCGCTGCGAACCGTCGGCAGACCGCTGTGGGCAACGATGCGCATCAGCATCCCCGCCTCGCGCCGGAGACGGGAGAGGTCGTCGTCGTCGACGATCCGACGGCTCTTGATCACGACGTCGAGGTCGAGTTCGAGATCGCGAGCGAGATGGACGTCGGCCTCACCTCCCGACGCAAGCAGTCCGGAGACCTTGAAGCGGCCGCCGATCAGCTCCGATCCCGAGGCCACCGCGGTCACGGCGCCTCTCTCAGCGCCTGCAGATCGGACAGTCGAACCGCACCACACGTGAGTGCCTCGTTGGCAAGACGCACTCGACGGTCGACGCCTTCGGCGACATCGAACTTGAGGTACAGGCGCCCGAGCTGCTGTTTGACGGCGCTCTCGGTCACGCACAGCTCCGACGCAATCGTTGCGACCGGTGCGGGCGGCGTGAAGGTGTCGCCGTCGAGCACCGGCGAGCACAGGCACAGCAGAACCCGGCGCTCGCCCGGCGTCAGCTCGGGTCGGGGGCGTGCGGTCTGCGTGAGTGAGCGATCATCGAGGCCCGCTCCGACGGTGTGGAAGACCGTGGTCGTCCGCTCGCCGAAGCGGAGTTCGTCGCCCGATGCGAGCAGGTGCATCGACCCCGGCGCAAGACGCGTCCCGTTGACGAACAGACCGTTGGTCGCTGATGTCGCCTGGACGCACCATCCCGTCGGACGGTTGGCAACGATGGCGTGCAGACGCGACACCGTTGGATCGCCGGCCAACGCGAGATGCCCGTCAACTCCCGGCTGGCCGACGTCTCGTCCGATGGTCAACTCACCGACCAGTTCGACCGTGAGCGGCGCGTGACCCGGCTGGTGGACGACGAGCCACGATGTCGGAGGTGTCGCCACATCGCTCATCAATGCAGTCTTGCCGGTCTCATGGCCTCGAGGCCATGTCCCCGCCGACAGTTCCAACTGTCTCGCGATCGCTCCGTTCGACGAACTCGACGGACAGGTCGTCCTCGGCCATCTCCGCGATGGCCCGTGCCTCGTCGGCGAATGCGTGGATGCCGGCAGCTCGGTTTGGGGCCTGGTCGAGGCACATCCTGGCGACCGACGCGGCCCAGCGCTCCTCACCATCGCTGGGGGTCCGCGTGCACAGCCACGCCGCTGCGCGGTCGGCGACATCCGGATGCCCGAGTCCTCGTAGTTCGACACCGAGCGCGATCAGGATTCGGTAGGCCACTGACGGGTCATCCGACTGCATCGATGTCTCGAGTGCGGCGATCACATCCGCCTCGTCGGGAGCGAGCAGCGACAGCGGTATCGCCGAGTCGGCGTCGCTGAATCGCTCGGCGACGGCGGCGAACCACGTGCCGTGGCGAGCGACGGCGCCAGCCTGGTCCCCGGACTCGGCGAGACGATCACGAGCGAAGGACCGTATGGCAGCCGGGATGCTGATCCGTTGCGCGTCGTCGTCGAACGCGAGGAAGTGCTGCTCGAACAGTGCCCGGATGGCATCGGAAATCGCCGTGGCGTCGAGCTGGGGCCCTCCCGCGACCGCTGTGGCCGCATCGATCTCGAAGTCGGTGCGGAAGACGGCCAGACGCCGAAGCACGGTCTGCACATCGGCGCGAAGGAGCTGATGTGTCCATGCAATCGACGTGGTCAGCGTGACGCCGATGGACGCGTCGGTGGCAGCATGCTCGAGGCTGGCGGCAAGCTCGGCGATGGGCGTGGCACCGGCGCGAGCGGCAGCGAGTTCGATGGCGAGCGGGACCCCTCGCAGATCGCGACAGATGCGCGCGATATCGGGCGCATCCTCGTCGGACACGACCACATCGTGATCTGCGGCGCGCTCGAGGAAGAGCCGCGGCGAATCGAAGGCATCGAGGTCGACGATCAGGCCATCGAAGTTGGCAGCCGGCACGCTCAGCGCCGCCACCGAATGCTCGACCTCGCCGGAGATGTGCAGCGGCTCACGCCCCGTGGCCAGCACTCGGGCGTCAGGGCAACGCGCCAGCAGCTGTTCCACGACCGTCGCAGTGGCGCTCGGCGCGCGCTCGGTTCCATCCACGACGAGCAGCGACTCAGCGACCGACTGGAAGTGATGGGCGATGATGTCCGCCGGATCGCCGTCTCCCGGCGACAAGGCGCAGGCTCTCATGATCGCCGTCTCGACAACCTGTGTGTCGTCGTCGGACAGGTCCGACATCCCGACCCACCAGACGCCACCCGGCATCGAGTTCGCAGCGGCGAGCGCCGCCGCGAGCGCCAGCCTGCTCTTGCCAATGCCCGCCCCGCCCGTGAGGGTGAGCAGTCGGCTGCCGATCAGTGATCGGCTGACGGCTGCCAGATCGGCGCGACGACCGACGAAGGAGCTGATCGGCGTGGGCAGGTTCCCTGCGGCAGATGCCCCTGCCTTCAGCGGTGCGAACGTGGCCGGAAGCGACGGATGTGTGACCTGCCAGATCCGATCGCGCCCATCGAGCCCGCGAAGGCCATACAGCCCGAGATCCACCACGCCGAACGGATCGACCATCGCGTCGCCGAGCTCGGCGACGGTGGCATCGGACAACAGGATCTGTCCTCCGTGACCACAGCCTCGGATGCGAGCACATCGGATGATCGTGAGCCCGACGTAGTTGCTCTCGTTGCGCAGCATGGTTTCGCCGGTGTGCAAGGCCATACGCACCGGGAGATCGGGGAGCTCGCGCCGCAGGGCGAGCTGCGTTTCGACTGCGGCCGAGAGCGCACTCGACGCATCGACGAAGACGGCGACCACACTGTCTCCCTCGCCCTGCTCCTGCGGACGCCGGCCACCGTGTGCCGCGATACCGGACTCCAAGATGTCGTAGTGCCTCGACACGCGGGCCGTCATCTCGCCCGGCGCCGCCTGCCACGCCTGTGTCGAACCTTCGATGTCGGTCAGCAGGAACGTCACGACCCCCGTCGGCAACGGGACGGCGGCGGGACTCACCCGCTCATCTTGGCGCGACCGGCCATCCGGCGACAATGCCGACGATTGCGCCGGGTTCGCTGAACTCGGCGACCGAACGAAGAAGTTACTCTCGCCGTCTCGGCCGTCCGGCCGGGTGAAAGGGGCCGACCATGACGGAAACGCTGGGACACGAGTCGCACGCGTGGGACTTCTTCCTCGTGCACTCGAGCCGCGCGAAACCGCGCGCTCGTGAGCTCCACGACCTCCTCGTGGCGCAGGGTGTCAGTGCCTTCCTCGACGCCGAGACGATCGACCGGGGCTCGACCTGGGATGCCGCACTCGATGCTGCTCTCCGCGACAGCTGGGTCGCCGTCGTGCTGGTCAGTGATTCGTTCGACGAAGCCTTCTACGCGACCGAGGAGGTCTCGATGGCGATCGCCAGTTTCCGTCAGTTCGGAACGCCGGTGGTCTACCCCGTGTACCTCGACGGAATGGATGTCTCGAACGCCCCGTACGGCCTCAATCGAGTTCACGGCCAGACGGTCGCAACCGGTGAGTCCCTGGACCAGCTCGCCGCCAACCTGATGCGCACCCTCCGACAGGTCAAGTCGAGAACACGGTCCTCGGACGACGACGTGCTCGCCACGAGCAACCTCGTGGTCGATTGGCGGGGGACGGAGACCTACCGGTCGATCCAGCAGGCGCTGGACGACGCGACACCAGGAGCGTGCATCGAGATCAACGAAGGCGTGTACAACGAGTCGCTGACGATCACCCAGCCGGTCCACCTCAAGGGATGCGGACAGATCGACAAGATCATCATCCAGGCCTTCAACGGCACCGCCGTCACGATGGCCTCCGACGGCGGAATGTTGGAGGGATTGACCATTCGGCAGAAGGGCGGCACATTCCAGTACCAGGCCATCGACATCGCGTCGGGCCTCCCCGTCATCGAGCGGTGCATCATCTCCGGGGGAGCCCACTCCTCGATACGGATTCGCGGCGCAGCATCCCCCCTGATCCGGGCGAACATCATCGTCGGTACCGCACGACGCGGCGTCGAACTGGGAGACCATGCCAGTGTCCAACTCCTCGACAACTGGATCGACGGTCTGGCCGAAGACGGCATCTGGATCGGCGGAAATGCGCACGCAGTCGTCAGCAACAACGTGATCGACGATTGCCTGAAGTCGGGATTCCATCTCGAGGACGATGCCCGCGTCACCATACGCGGCAACGAGATCAACCGCTGTGGCGACGGCATCCATCTGCAGCACCGCTCGTACGCCGGCATCCAGGACAACCTGATCGATTCCAGCAGGAGATCCGGCCTCTGGTTCGACGAGGAGGCGGCCGGTATCGTGACGGGCAATCAGATCCGGCGATCCCAGGGCGATCAGGTGAGGCTCTCCACGACCGGGGACGTCACGCTCGAAGAGAACCTGATCAGCGCAGGACGCACCATCGGGGTGTGGGTGACGCGAGGCGCGACACCGACATTCGCGAGGAACGTCATTTCCGACAATCAGGGGCCCGGCGTCGGAGTCGGGGAAGACGCATCCTGCAACTTCTACGAGAATCGGATCTGCAGGAACACCGGCGAGGGGGTCATGCTCCGCGAATCCGGCTTCACCGTCGTGCGGCTCAACATCATCGAACGCAACGGATCGGCCGGCGTCCAACTGATCAACAGCCACGCCGAGGTCGAGAGCAACCGCATCGAGGCCAACGACGGTATGGGGATCGAACTCGTCGGTGGAACCGTGGTATGCAAGCACAACTCGGTCCTGCTCAATCGCCTCGCGCCGCTCAAGGTCGACTGCTTGACGCCGGCAGGAGCTCCAGCGTCCTTCTTCCACATCATGCAGAACGACATCTCCGCAGAGGACGAGCAGGGAATGATCGATGACCCCGGAATCGTGGTCGACACGTACGACGCGGGCGACAGCGTTCTCAGAATCGAGGGAAACTGGGTTCACGGATGTACCACCGGCATCCAGATGGAGTACTGGGGCAGCGGCTACAGCGTCATCGAGGGGAACTTCGTGGACGACAACGGGATCGGAGTTGTCGTCGATGTGATTCCGGTCGAGTCGAACGATCGGCCGATCATCCGTGCGAACAGGTGCTCGGGCAACCGCGCCGACTTCACCGGTCCCGACGAGTGGGTAGCTGAGTGGTCCACGGCAAACCCCAGCGAGGACACCGTCTCGGAGCACATGCTGAAGATGCGTTCACTGGGTCTCGAACGACGACTCGAGAAACTCGATCCGACGAATGGTTCGATCGCGCTCGAACTCCAGAGGATCGACGGTCAACGCGACCGGGCGCAACCAACCACCTGACTCGACGAACCATGTGGAGCTTCGCATCGGAACTCTTGCGCCAATCACCCGAAAGACGGCAGTCGCATGCTCGACACCGGTCGCTTCGAGACCTGTAACGTCGGCTTCGAGCCATGGGCGACGAGATGAACGAGGCGGCAGTGCAGAATCGGCCAGCTCGGAACGGTCAGTGGCGCCACCGGGCATTCATCTCCTACAGCCGAACTGATCGTGAACTCGCCACTTCGCTGCAGAACGGGCTCGAGCACCTTGCCAAGCCGTACCGGCGGCGCCGGATCTTCGATGTGTTCCTCGACACCGAGGACATACCAGGCGGCGGAAGCCTGCCAGATCGTCTCCAGAGGGCCTGAGCGATTCGGAGTTCCTCATTCTGGTGGCGTCTCCTGCCTCGGCGGAGTCGGCCGAATACTTCGCAGCCGCCAACGACGGAGGCGTGCGCGAATGTCGACAACCCGTGCTCACTGCCGCGCACCGAGTGACCCTGAAACGACCAACCACGAATCCCGCCTCATCTCGCGATGCACTCAGGAGAGGCGGCCCGGCCGCACTGACCCTGGTGTCTGCTGGAGCCGGGTGCGAGGATCGAACTCGCCACCTCATGATTACATATCGCTCCAGGACCGTCCGCCTGGTATCGACGTGTACCGTTTCGTGTGCTCTGATCAGGCACGGCGCGATTTCACGTGCTGACTGGTGTTGTCTCGTATCGGCCAGTATCGACTCGTTCGTGGGCAATCCGTGGGCACGAAGAGCCGCAATGCAGCAGTCGAATCGCTGCCGAAAGTACAGCGCCAGAGTACCCATCGTTGCGGGCCGGCCGGGGCAGTCCGCGGCACCAACACGGTGCCCGACGTCGGCCACACTGTTGGTGTGAAACGTGGGACCGCGATCCGTCACCTGGTGGAGATGGCTGAGGTCGCCACCGAGCAGTTGCGGATGGGTCGGACTCCAATTGGTTGGCCACTCACCGAGATGTGGGTCGCTGGCGCACTGCTCGAGTCCTCCGACGAGATCGACCACGGCACGGTCGTGTTGATGATCGATCTTCCTCCCGACGAACTCCCCTGGCTCGCGGCCCATCCAACCGCCGAGTGGGTCGGCGAACAGCTCCGCCTCGGCAAGCGACCGATGCTGTGGTCCTACCGTCCCGCGGCATGGCCGGCATGGACGTACCGCAACCAGCGCGTCGCCCGATTCTGGTCCGCATCGAACGGCATCGAGAGTGGCCTCATCGACGAACTGCGATCAGGGGTGATCTCCGGTGTTGCCGAGCCCGACCGACCCGAACTCGCCGAGCAGGTCGACATTGAACTCGAAGTCTCCAAGGCGCACCTGCGATCTGTCCTCGCCCAGTACTGGGGCCACGAATGGCGGCGAGACAACCGCAGCCACACCAGCCCCGAAGATCAGCTCTGGCGCGCCGCCACTGCCGTGGCCGAACTCGAGGACGCTCTCACCGAGTACGGCCGCTGACGGGCCGGTACCACTTCGAGTGCGTCGGAGCTCGGACCGATCGCCCACCGGGTCCTGAACGCTGCACTTGGATTGATATGCCGGTCAAAGTGCGGCGCCGCACTTGGGCCGATACCGAGTGCCCACCGACGCCCGGTTGTCGAGATTCTGGGTGCGCGTTATGTGCGCCGCTGGCTACGGCGTGTGCCCTTGGAGTCAGCGCTGCTGTTGAGGTTGCCAGCGGAATCCGCGCAGCGCCACGAGGGCAACGGCGGCGAGGGCCCATCCAGCGAGGATCGCGAGGTTACGGGCGTCGAGGCCGACCCCGGAGGCGTCGGTGACGTACTGCCACTGGTAGCCGTTGGCGAGTGGTTCGAGGGGGAGGAACTGGGCGATCGAGCGCACCGCTTCGGGCAGGATGCTTGGTGCGAAGAACACGCCGGAGATCATGGCCAGGATGATGCCGACGCCGTTGGAGAGTCCCTGCGCGCCGGACTGGGTCCGGGTGATCGACGTCGCCCCGAATGCCAGGCAGGCAAAGGTGGTGGTGCCGGCGAGCGTGTAGACGACGAGGCCGGTGATTGCACTGGCCGGGGTGCTGACGCCGAACGCAACCGAACCGAGCACGGCGATCACTACGACGCCGATCGTGGTGATCAGCAGTGCGATGGCGAAACGGGCGGCCACGAACGCCGGCAGCGGCAGCGGTGTGCCGCGGAGTCGTTTGAGCAGGCCGCGCTCGCGGATGTCGACCACTTCGGGCAGCAGTGCGACAAAGGCCGTGTAGATGACGGCGTAGGCCATGAACCCGCCGACGTAGAACGTGCGCAGGTCGGGTGCCTCGCCGGCGCCGCGGACCTCGACGGCAGTGTCGCCGCCCATCGCGTCGGAGCCGAACAGTGCCGAGGCGCCGAGGTAGAACACCACGGGCATGATGATGCCCAACGCGATCGCGGACCCGGCTCGTACGGTGGCGAGCAGGTTGTAGCGGGTCTGGCTGACGAAGATCGTTGCTGTGCTCATCGTGTTGCTGCTTCCTGGTCGCTGGTGTCGTCGGTGCCGCCGATGGAGAGGAACAGGTCCTCGAGCGAGCTGCGATGCACCGTGAGATCGTCGAGCGCAATTCGGTGGTCGTCGGCCCAGCCGAGGAGCCGGTGCAGGTCTCGTTGGGGGTCGGCGCTGGGGAACGCTGCGTGCTTGCCGTCGACACGCACCTCGGCGTCGATCACCCCAGCCATCGCTGCGGCGTCGCCATCGCCGGGGAGTCGGAACGAGATGCTGGTGGCGGCACCGTGACGTTCGAGGAGTTCGCCGAACGTGCCGTCGGCAGCGATGACACCGTCGTCGAGGATGACGAGGCGGTCGGCGAGGGTCTGGGCTTCGTCCATGTAGTGCGTGGTCAACACGATCGTGACCCCCAGTTCCTTGAGACCTTCGATCATCGTCCACGAAGCGCGCCGTGCTGCGGGGTCGAGGCCGGTGGTCGGCTCGTCGAGGAACAACAGCTCGGGGTCGCCGACGAGACCGAGCGCCACGTCGAGGCGCCGCTTCTCGCCACCCGACAGGCTGCCGACCCGGGTGGAAGCGAGCCGACCGAGGTCGACCAGATCGATCGTCTCGTCGACACTGCGCGGGGTGGGGTAGAGGTCGGCGAACATGCGCACGGTCTCGGCGACGGTGAGCGTCGGGAAGACGTCCATGTCCTGCAGCACGATCCCGACGCGCCCACGCCAGCCGGCATCTGGTTCGGCGGGGTCGGCGCCGAGCACCAACACCTCTCCGGCGTCGCGCGCCAGGTAGCCCTCGAGGATCTCGATAGTGGTGGTCTTGCCGGCGCCGTTGTGGCCGAGCAGCCCGAAGCACTCTCCGGCGGCGACGTCGAAGCTCACCCCTCGGCCCACCTCACGATTGCCGTACGACTTGCGGAGACCGGTGACGCTGATCGCGGGCGGCGTGTTGGTGCGGATCACCACGGATCAGGCCTTGCTGCGGTTGATCATCTGACCGAAGCCAGCGAAGGCACCACCGAGCGCGCCCATCATCCACCACATGCCGGTTCCGGCGCCGATGGCGGCGCCCGCTGCGACCCCGACGAGACCAGAGAAGAATGGTGCCTGCCAGCCCGGTCGTTCTGTCGGGCTGGTCTGGTCTCTGTGGTTGGTCATGGTGTGGTTCCTCTCGGCGTTCGCCACGGACGGGTTCCGCAGCGGGATTTGTCCAGTGTCGAGCAGGTGAACCGAGTTGTCGTCTGCCTCGGAACTGATCGCTGTCATCTTTCAAGCCAGGTCGGATCATCCCGGCGACCGATGCGGGGACGTCCCACGTCTGGGAAGATTCCACAATGGTTTCCGACCGGACGTTCGGCGATGTGCCTGCCGATCAGCGGCGTCGTCGGTGGGCGCATTGGCTGGTGGTCGCCGGGCTCGTCATCTGGTCGGCGGGGATCGCTGTGTGGGAACTCACCTGGATCGGTGGTCTGACGACAAGCCTCGTCGGCGGCGGAATGCTGACGTACGGACTGAGCAACCTGGCCCAGGGCCCACGCGATGCCAACTCGCCAGGATGGTCGGTCGCGGTCCCGGTGGCGATCTCGTTGGTGCTGATCAGCCAGGGCGTCAGCCGGTCCGACTTCGGGGCACGGGTGATGCTCGTCGGGCTCGGCACGCTCGGCATGATCCTCGTCTTCCTGCGAATCCTCGACGATCGGTTGGCGATCGAACGCCAGCTCGCAGAGCACACGCTCGCCGACGAGCGGCGCCGGCTCGCCGGCGAGGTCCACGACGTCGTCGGCCACACGCTGTCGGCGTCGATGCTGCACACGGCGGCTGCCCGGCTGTCGGTGCGATCGGACCCCGACGCAGCGATCGCATCGTTGGAGCGCGCCGAGCAACAGGGACGCCGATCGATGGACGACATCCGCAGCGTCGTGCGACTTTTGCGCGACGACCCCGGCACCGACGCGCCGACACCTTTGGCCGGTGAGCTGCCAGAGCTGGTGGAAAGCGTGCGTGCGGCTGGTGCCGACATCGCCTACACCGCGTCGGGACGCCTCGACGACGTGGCTGCTCCGACGGCACTCACCGTGTATCGGGTCGTTCAGGAGGGGTTGACCAATGCGGTCCGCCACGGCACCGGAACGATCGACGTGACCGTCCACGTCACCGGTGCCGCCGTCGATGTCGAGATTGCAAACGATCTCCGCGTCCACCGTGCTGCGACGACACCGGGCAGCGGACTCGTCGGCATGCGCGAACGAGTCAACGCCATCGGCGGCACGCTGGAGGCCGACGGTTCAACGAGCGGCGGGCGGTGGGTACTGCGCGCCAGGATCCCGACATGATCCGCGTGCTCCTCGTCGACGACCAAGAGGTCATTCGCGAAGGTCTACGCAGCCTGATCGCCACCGACCCCGCACTCACCGTTGTCAGTGAGTGCGCCGACGGTGACGAGGTCATCGAGCAGGTCGAACGCAGCAGCCCCGATGTGGTCGTCATGGACGTCCGCATGAAACGCGTCGACGGGGCGACAGCCACCGCCAACGTGCACTCGGTCGATGGCCCGCCGGTGCTGGTGCTGACCACCTTCGACGACGACGACACGCTCGCCGCTGCACTTCGGGCGGGTGCGGCAGGGTTCGTGCTGAAGTCCGCCCCGGGCGAAGACATCCTGCGCGCCATTGCCACCGTTGCCGCGGGCGATGCATGGATCGACCCGCACGTGGCGGGCCGGGTGCTCGATGCCTACCGAGACCAGCCCCCCAGGGCGCCGATCGACCTCTCGGTACTCACCGACAGAGAGCTCGACGTCCTCCGCGTGATCGGGCGCGGGCTCAACAATCAGGAAGCCGCGGCCGAGCTGTTCGTCAGTGAAGCCACCGTCAAGACTCATCTCAGCCGTGTCCTCACCAAGCTCGACCTACGCGACCGCAGCGCCGCCATCGTCTTCGCACACGACAACCACATCCGTTAGATCTCTCGGCGTACAAGATGCGCGCACTGCTTCATGATCACTCCACCCCGGCATGCTCGCCACTGTCCGCGATCGGCACGTATCGATCGCTCGAAGTCGCTTCCGGACCCACCCGATGATCCTGGTTCGAACGCTCGGACTCGCGCCGCGGATCCGGCGTGATCGGTGACTCCCGACCGGGAAAGTGCAGTGCTCGACCTGGGCCGCGATGCGGTGCGCTCCCGCCGACGGCGACCGGACTACGGAGCGCACGCTATGCGCACGGCACCGGCGAGCATCCTGCCGGATCCAGGACGGGTATGAAGCCGTCGCTGCGGCAAGAATACCGAGCACGGAATGCCGTCGGGTGCGTGCTCTGGTCAGCTGACCTGCGCGTTGGCGCCGGTGTCAGGCGCTGGCGGTGACGTCCGGTTGCGGCCGGTGACCAGCAGCTGCTGGACAGAGGCGAAGAAACCGCCGATCTCCGCGGCCTGGTCGAGGTCGGCGCGAAAGTGAAGCACCTCGTCGTTCGTCAGCACGCCGGCATCCTCGGCTGCCTCGAGAACGCGAGTGAGCACGAATGTCTCGGAAAACACGCCCAGGTCGTCGACCGCGATGGGGACGACCTCGACCGAGACGTCATCGAGGCCAGCCGCCTTGAACGAGCGGTACAGCATCCGCCCGGCGAACGGGCTGTTCATCATGGAGCGGTAGTGCTCGGCGACACGTCGTTCGAGCTCGGAGACCTCACTGGCAATGCTGAGCGATCCGAAATCGGTATCGAGCACGACGATCCGACCACCGGGACGGGTCACACGGATCATCTCCGCAAGCCCCGCCGCCGGATCAGGGAAATGCTGGAAGACCCGCTCGCTCCGACATGCGTCGAAGAAGTCGTCGTCGAAGGGCAGCGCAGCTGCATCGGCTTGCCGATGCAGCACTCGTTCGTCGAGGCCGGCCGCCTTCGCCCGGACGTTCGCCTCCTCGACCATCTCCGGATCGAAGTCGGCGCCGTGGACCTGACCCGTCTCACCGACGAGGTCGGCGAGTGCGATCGTGTCGGAAGCGGGCCCGCAGCCGAGGTCGAGCGCCCGGTGCCCTGCCTGCAGCTCCATCAGTTCATAGGTCCGTCGCTTCGCCGCCGACAACATCTGCGCCGCCGTGTCGAGGTACGCGGAGTCGACGTGCCCCGCCGGATCCGGGGCGGCTCCCACAACCTCGGCGGGCGCCGTTGTTCACTGCTCGATGTACAGATCCGACAACGATTCCACGAGCGACGTGAACGGACAGCCGACCGGTTCGTCGCCGAGTGCCCCTCCTCCTAGAGGTGCACTTCGTCAGGCCGCGCCCACAACTCGAAGGTAGCGACGTCCCGGTACCCCAGCCGTTGGTACATCGAGTGAGCCATCGGCGTCGAGTGGAGGACACTCGCGCTGAACCCCGCATCGGCCGTCGCATGAAGGGCAGTTTGTGTGAGCAGACTTGCGAGTCCCATGCCGCGGCCGCGCTCGGTCGTGGCTACCCCATAGATGCCAGCGACGTCGTTGCTCATGTGGATGCCGACTTTGGAGACGGGTACGCCATCGTGGGTTGCGATCCACACGCGTACGCCCGTGCCGATGAAGCGGTCGAACACCCGACGGAGATACGGGGAGTCGTCCTCTTCAAGCCCGTATCGGGTCGACACGAGGTCCAGCCAGGCCGCGCCATGGCCGACTCCAGCTTCGACCACCTCGATATCCGATGGTACGTCTGGCACGGGCGGCAGGTCGTCGAAGTCGTGAATCATTCCGGGCATCGTCTCGGCGCACACCCACCCGTGCGCGTCGAGGCTCTCTCGAACTCCGATCGGAGTGGTCGGATGGACAAGCCAGGCGGGAGTGCAGGCACGGCGTTCGAACCGCGCGACAAGTTCATGGACCTGGGCATCGATGCTGCGGTCGCCCTCGTCGTAGAACCGGAACACCGTGTTGTACGGCGGTTTGGGGACATCGGTCTCGAGGACCAGCCGTGTTGGTGTGTCGATCAAGCGCCCGGGGTCGACGCGGCCGAATTGAGCGAACATCGACCACGCGTTGGTCTCCAGAGCCGCGACCGCTTCGGTCTCCGTGAACATTCCGACTCCTCAGGCGTTGGACCAATGTGAGCGCTCTCGCTGGCTCGAGACGCCGGCACATAATAGTCGTCTGGACGCGCGCTGGGCTCGACACCGTTGGATCTCGTGATGCCGGCCCCCGCTGGACCGATCGCTCGAGGATCCGCCACCACCACCAGGAGAGTGACGGGCCGCGACGAGCCGGGACCCGAGCGATAATCCCGTCGCGAAACGCTCTCGCTCGCGCCGCATCGCCGGCGATATGCGCACGTGAACTGCAACAGTTCGCTGATTCGCATCGTGATATCATGATGTCATGACCAAGCAGACCACCGTTCGGTTGCCCGACGACCTCGCCGACGACGCAGAGGCCGTGGCTCGAGTGCGCGGTGACAGCGTCAACCAGCTCATCATCGACGCACTCGCCGCCGAGATCGAACGAGTCCGCTCCGACGACGACTTCACCGCCCGCGCCAAGAAACTGCTCGAGCGTGACCGGGAGATCCTCGACCGCCTCGCCAAGTGACCCGCTATCTCAGCCTCGCTGAGTTCTGGTACCTCGCCGAGCACGTCATCGGCATCAACGCCGCAACCCTCATCAAGGCCAGCCGCGTCGAGCTCGCCGACTCAGCACTGCACGCACCACAGGCCGGCTTCGGCGACACCGACTTCTACCCGGACCTGTACGACAAGGCTGCCGTGCTCGCCTGTCGGATCGCATGGAATCATCCGTTGCCCGACGGCAACAAGCGCGCGGCGTGGGCATGTCTCGTGCTGTTCATCGACCTCAACGACGGGTCATGGAACGACGAGCAACCCGACACCGACGATGCCGTCGAGGCAATGCTTGCCGTCGCGGCACGCGAGGTTGACGAGACCTGGCTCGCGAGCTGGCTTCGCGAACGGGTCACCTTCCGAACCTGAGGCCGATGCCGCTCGGTAATCACCGATCGAAACCGTTCGCGCCGAGCGCGCTTCCGGCGCACTGCGGTGGGCCGACCGGTAGATCAGGTAGCACGTAACGCGACCACCGAGAGCGTCCGACAGACGTCGACGGATCGGTGTCATCGGGTGCACGAGTTGGGCCGCGATGCGGCACGCCGTGGGCTCGGCAAGTTGGGATTCTGTGTGTTGAAGTGTGCGGCGCCTGCGCCCACCACTGCACGAGCACCGATCGCATCGAGATCGATGCCGGCGCCGTCGAGCTACTCGTGGCGGCGGTCGCGGCGATCCTCTACCGGTACCGACAACGCCGCTGGCGCGCACTTGCCCCACTCCTGGGCGCTACTGCGGATCCTCACCCGGCCCTGGTTGACGATCGGCCGACCCTCGAGCCTAGGTGTCGAGCGTGACGGCGATCGCGGAGTGACCGAGCTGCTCTTGCACCACCTTGGGATGCACTCCTGCTTCGAGCGCCAACACTGGA
>CAVPAQ010000004.1:0-71833 GCA_963701575.1 uncultured Acidimicrobiaceae bacterium | reverse complement strand
CATTGGTCAGCGCCGTCAACAAGAGCGCCGAGACACAGCCGAAGAACGATGTGCCGGGGCTCGATGTCGTCAACGTGACCCTGGCCAAGATCGCCGGTGCGTTCGATCCCGAGTGGGGCGGGTTCGGCACGGCACCGAAGTTTCCTTCCACTCACCATCTGGAGTTGGCGCTGCGGGCCTTCATGACATCCGGGTCACAGGACGCGGGCACGGGTGGTGACCACCTCACTCGACGCGATGGCATCGGGAGGCATGTACGACCACCTCGGCGGAGGATTCGCGGTGGTATTCCGTCGATCGTGAATGGCTGGTCCCCCACTTCGAGAAGATGCTGTACGACCAGGCACTCCTCGTGCGTGTGTACTGTCAGGCGTACACCGTGCTCGGGCTGCCCAGTACCGGCAAGTCGTCGAGGAGACGATCGGTTACGTCGTGCGCGAGCCTCCGACACGGCGACGGTGGCTTCTACTCGGCCGAGGATGCCGATTCACCCGACGAGGACGGCCGTGGTGTCGAGGGCCTGTTCCACACCTGGACGGTCGACGAGGTGCACGAGGCACTGGCCGGTACCGATCCGACCACCGTGCGAGCTGTTCGGGAATGGTTCGGCATCAGCCAGGCCGGCAATTTCGAAGGCCGTTCGATCCCGAACCGGATGGAGCACCGCGGCGAGTTGGCGCGGCCGGCCGCCATCGAGACTGCCCGCCTGCAGTTCCAGGCCAGGTCTCGACGCCGCCGGCCCGGTCTCGACGACAAGATCCTCACCGAGTGGAACGCCCTGTTCCTGTACGCGCTCGAGACGCTGCGGCCGCATTCGAGCGTGATCACCGGGAAGCTGCTGCAGTGGCCAACGGTGATTTCCTGCTTCGGGAACTGCGGGCGCCGGACGGACGTTGGTGTCGGTCATGGCAGGCCGACGGCAATCCGCCAGCACGGCACGATGCGTCTGCTGCCGATCACGCAGCGTTGATCGAGGCATTCATCCGGCTCGGCGAACTCACCGGGCAGGCACGTTGGATCGAAGCCGGCGCGGGCGACCGCCGACACGATGCTCGATCACTACCGGGATCCTGAGCAAGGCGGCCTGTACACCACGGCCGACGACGGCGAGGCGCTGGTCGTCAGGTAGGGTACCTGCTCGACGGCGCAGCACCCTCGGCCAACTCGACCGCGGCGCACGGCCTTATGTGGCTCGCAGCCCTCACCGGCGAGATGCGGTATCGCAACCATGCCGACCGCATCCTGCAACTCCTCGGCGCCGTCGTCGAGCAGGCACCCGGAGCAGCTTCGAATGCACTGCTCGCGATCGAGCTCCGCCACCGGGGTATCGCCGAGGTGGCGATCGTCGGCGACGCCCCCGATCTCGTTCGTGTCGCTGTGCAGCTGTGTCGCCCCGACCTCGTCGTGGCGTGGGGCGAGCCCTACGACTCACCGCTGTGGAGGGCCGAACAGCGGGCCTGGCCTACGTCTGCCGTGATGATGTGTGTGAAGCCCCGGTGAGTACCCCTGAGGCGCTGTACGAGCAACTCACCGGCCGGCCGGGTGACACCTACCAACGACCGCGTGAACGATCTGATCGGGTGAGCGCGGTCCGGTCGTCGCGGACTGCGTCCACCGCGATCGGGATCATCTGGGTCGTCAGACCGGTGCCCGAGTGCGATCGCTCCGAGCAGCTGGAGCCCATGGGGAATGCCGAGTTCCTCACGCAGTCCGCGTCGTTCTTCGAAGATACCGAAGAACAGGGCGCCCAATCCGGCGTCCTGTGCCCCCAACAAGAGGGTCATGACCGACATCGACGCATCGATCGTCCAATACGGGAGGCCAGGCGTCGGGTCCGACGCCGAGGCCGGTCGCGAATCTGTCAGGCTCGGAGTACCGATCGACGTAGGCCGCGGGGTCGGCGAGCGGCAGGAATATCGCAGGCGCCTTCAGGAGACCCCGCCACCGAAAGGACGCGTGCCGCTCCTGCGGCAGTGTGATGTCCCAGAATCGGGCCGTCTCGGCACCTTCCAGCACCACCAGATGCCAGCCCTGCGTCTTCCCGGCGCTCGGAGCGCGTCGCCGCAAGGCGCACCAGGTCATCGATTTGGCCCACCGCCAGCGGCGAATCGGCGAACGAACGGGTCATTCGCCGACGGCGGACGACGTCGGCGAATTCGCTCACAGCGGAGTCCATCCCGTTGTGCCACGGCAGCGACGATCAGCGGCGGCCGGGGTGCTTGACGAGGTCTTCGGCCATCGTCCAGCCGTACACGACCATGACGTCTCCGGCAGCCTGCTTGACGACCTCGAACATCTTCACGACATCGGCGTCGAGTTTCTCGGTGTTTCTCGACGACTCGAAATCGAGGAACCCCGACTGTCCGTTCTTGGCGACGAAGGACTGCGCCTCGTATTTCCCGTCGACGCCGAATCGCTTGGCCAGGTGGCGGCCCCATGCCCGCTCCTCGCCGACGGCACGAACGCCAGGCGTTGGCGTGACCTCGTCGAGCTTGTCGAACGCTTCGAGCCCATCGGCGGCGACGAAGCGAGATCCGAAGACGACGTCCTCGTCGGGGAACGCCATGAGGGCACGGTGATAGGCCTCGCCCATCAGCCCGCGCAGCACGGTGTCGTGTCGAGAGTTGCGATGCACGCTCAACATGCCGATCAGCACGCAGGGCGTTCCGCCGATGCGTTCGAGGGTGCAGAACATGAAACCCTGCAATTTGTCGTCGATTCGGGCCGTGGTCGCGAGGACCCAGTCTTCCTTCGCCTTCGACAGCGCGCCGATGTCGAAGGCACCCTCGATCGAGGCCATCTCATCCAGATCCGAGTCTGTCAACGCAATGGCGTCATTCGTGGCAACTACGAGCGGCATGTCCCCTTCTCCCAACGATTTCGGACTACCATTGTGCCACCGATCTCGTCAGGTTTCACAAATGTGACGACGGATGTTCCCGACGACGATCTGGTCGACCGCGTGTCGTTACAGTGCCACCGCGTCATGACCGAATGCCATGCGCAGTTCGCCGACGGCACGATCGATGTCGACCCTGAACTCGTCGGCCAGACGCAGCACCTTGCCCTGACCGATGTCGACTTGGACCACCGAGTCACCCGGATGGTCGCGGAGGATCCGCTTGAGCCGCTGGATCTTCAGCTCGTCGAGGGTGTGGCTCGGCAGCATCAACCGCATCGGAGGTGCCGGGCCGTCGTTGAGCCCCGACAGCACTTGGACGTCTTGGGCGATGAGGCCGAAGCGTGATTCGTCGCGCTTGTCCAACCGGCCCTTGACGGCCACGATGATGTCGTCCTGGAGCTTGTGGCCCTGTTCGACGAGTGTGCGCGGGAACACCGTGACCTCGATCGACGCCTCGAGATCCTCGAGCACGAACACCGCCATCTGGTCGCCCTTCTTGGTGAACTTGCGGGCGAGATTGGTGATCACGCCGCCGACCTTGACCGGCGCGCCGTCTTCCATCTCGGTGAGGTCGATCAGGGCATGCTCGACCTGACGCTTGAGCGCCGACTCGACGCCGAACAACGGATGGTCGGACACGTAGAGACCGAGCATCTCCTTTTGCCTTCAACTTGTCGCTCTTGTCGAACTCGATGTCCGGGATCGGGATCCGCTCGTCGAAGCCGGGCACGCCGCCGGCATCGACCTGGTCGTCGGCCTCACCCCAGTCGCCGAAGAGGCTCATCACCCCCCGATCGCGCTCACGGCGTCGCTCGATCGTGGTGTCGAGGATCTGCTCGAACGACGCCAGCAGTCCGCGACGTGGATGCCCCAGCCGGTCGAACGCACCCGCTTTGATCAACGACTCGACCGTCCGCTTGTTGAGCACCGGTTCGGGCACGCGCTCCGCGAACTCGTAGAACGTCTCGTACTCGCCGTTCTCGGACCGCTCCCCGAGCAGCAACTCGACCAGGCCCTCGCCCACGTTGCGCACCGCCGACAGACCGAACGTGATCGCGCCCGGGCTCCCGACGACGAGCGAGATGTCGTCGGGCACTCGATCCCCTGGCAGCGCATCGAAGTTCATCACCGATCGGTTGATGTCGGGCGTCAGCACCTTGATCCCGGCAGTTCGACAGTCGCTCAGATAGACGGCCGCCTTGTCGAGATTGCTCTTGACGCTGCTCAACAAGCAGGCGAAATACTCGACCGGATAGTGCGCCTTGAGGTAGGCCGTCTGGTAGGTGATCAGGCCGTACCCGTAGCTGTGGCTCTTGGCGAAGGCGTAGTCGGCGAATTTCTCGATGATGTCGAACAGCTCTTTGCCGAGTGCGGGTCCGTATCCGGAGACCTCCACCCCGGCTTCGAACGTGTCGGCGCTCCTTGGCCATCACCTCCCTGACCTTCTTGCCCATCGCCTTGCGGAGGTTGTCGGCTTCGGCCAACGAGTAGCCGGCGAACTTCTGGGCGACACGCATCACGCTCTCCTGATAGATCATCAGGCCGTACGTGTCGCCGAGCACCTCGCGAGCGTCGTCGTGGAAGTACTCGACCGGCTTGCGACCGTTCTTGCGGTCGGCGAAGTCGTAGTGCATGTTGGCGCCCATCGGACCGGGCCGGTAGAGCGCGATCAGAGCGGCGACGTCGTCGAAGCTGTTCGGCGCCATCGCCTTGAGCAGTTGGCGCATCGGCGGCGATTCGAGCTGGAACACGCCGAGCGTGTCACCGCGGCTGAGGAGTTCGAACGTCTTCGGGTCGGCCAGCGAGATCTTGTCGATGTCGAAGTCGGGGTCGCGGTCTGCTCGCACCATTGCCTGCGTGTCGGTGATGACGTCGAGGTTGCGCAACCCGAGGAAGTCCATCTTGAGCAGGCCCAATTCTTCGACCCCGTGCATTTCGTACTGGGTGACGACCGGTGCGTCGGCCGGATCCTGCCCCGACTCGGGCTTGCGCTGGATCGGGAGGTAATGCGTGACGGGCTCTTTGGTGATCACCACCGCCGCGGCGTGGATGCCATCCGAGCGCTTGAGGCCTTCCAGCCCCTTGGCGACGTCGACGACCTTCTTGACGTCGGTGTCGGTGTCGTACATCGCGTGCAGGTCGCCGGCGGCCTTGTATCCGTCGGCGTACTTGTCGCTCTGTTCGAAGCAGTACTTGAGCGGTGTGTCACGGCCCATCACGAGCGGTGGCATCGCTTTGGCGACCTTGTCGCCGACGCTGTACGGATAGCCGAGCACGCGGGCGGCGTCGCGCGACTGCGTTGCGAGCCTTGATCGTGCCGAACGTGATGATCTGGGCGACGTGGTCGCGGCCGTAGGCGTCCGCGGCATAGCGGATCATCTGGTCGCGGTAGCGTGAGTCGAAGTCCATGTCGATGTCGGGCATCGAGATCCGGCTGGGGTTGAGGAACCGTTCGAACAGCAGGTCGTACTTGATCGGATCGAGGTCGGTGATCCGCAAGCAGTAGGCGACAGCACACCCGGCGGCGGAACCGCGGCCGGGGCCGACCCTGATGCCCGTGGTCGCGGGCGTAGCGGATGAGGTCCCAGGTGATCAGGAAGTACGACGCAAACCCCATGTCGTTGATGACCTTGAGCTCGTAGGCGACGCGCTCGACCACCGATGGCGGCAGGTCATCGCCCCACCGCTTCTTCGGCACCCTCCCAGGTGAGGTGATCGAGGTACTCCTTGTCGGTGTTGAATCCGGCGGGCAGCGGGAAGTTCGGGAGTAGCGCGTCGCCGAAGGTGATCTCGAGGTCGGCCCGTTCGGCGATCCACAAGCTGTTGTCACACGCCTCGGGTAGCTCGCGGAACAGGTAGCGCATCTCCTGAGCCGACTTGAGATAGTGCTCGTGCCCCTCGAATCTGAAGCGCTTCGGGTCGGAGATCAGGGCCCCGGTCTGCACGCACAGGAGTGCGTCGTGCGCCTCGTGGTCCTCGCGATGCGTGTAGTGCGAATCGTTGGTGGCGAGCAACGGTGCGCCGATCTTCTTGGCGATTTCGACGAGCTTCGGGTTGGTCTCGTGCTGGGCGGCGATGCCGTGGTCTTGCAGCTCGACGAACAGGTTGTCCTTGCCGAAGATCTCCTGCAGCCGACCGGCTTTGTCGATCGCGCCCTTCTCGTCTCCGTTCAGCAGCGACTGGAGCACGTGGCCACCCAGGCAACCCGTGGTCGCGATCAGACCGTCGGAGTACTTCTCGAGCAGCTCCCAGTCGATTCGCGGCTTGTAGTAGTAGCCCTCCAGGAACGCCAGGCTCGAGAGCTGGATCAGGTTGCGGTACCCGGTCTCGTTCTCGGCGAGCAGCGTGAGGTGGTAGTAGAGCTTCTTGCCGCCCTCGGTGTCACCGCCGGAATCGTCGACGCGGCCTCTGCGGGTCGGTCGCTCCGAACGGTGGTCGTGAGCCATGTAGGCCTCGGTGCCGATGATCGGCTTGATGCCCTGTTTGCGGCACTCCTTGTAGAACTTGAGCGTCCCGTACATGTTGCCGTGATCCGTCATGCCGATCGCGGGCTGACCGTCGGCAACTGCCTTGGCAACCATTTCGTCGAGGCGCGCCGCTCGTCGAGCATCGAAAATTCCGTGTGGACGTGGAGGTGGGAGAACGAGTCGGCGGTCACAGTGGCGGTGGGGTTCGAGATGCGGTCGGTGGGCGAATCACATGAGCGTGGTTCGCGAACCTACCAGAGTCGTTCGGCGACCGCGAAGGGCCCGCAGGACCAGGGGGTCGTGACAGCTGACCGGCTCACGACTATGCCGGTTCGCCGTGTCGGCCGACCAGCGAGACCGGAGCACCTGTCAGAGGTAGGTGCCGGGGCGCTCGCCCATCGGCTGCTGCCCGGGTGCGCCCTGCGGGAGCTGGCGCATCTGTTCCAGCTGTTGTCGGGCAGCCAGCTGCTGAGCGAACAACGTCGCCTGGATGCCATGGAACAGCCCCTCGAGCCAACCGACCAATTGGGCCTGGGCGACGCGCAGCTCGCCATCGCTCGGGACCAAGTCGTCCTCGAACGGCAAGGCCAACGACCGCAGTTCCTCTTGCAGATCGGGTGACAGCGCCTCGGCGAGCTCGGTGACCGATCGTTCGTAGATCTCGGCCAGCCGCTCGCGACTGCGCTCGTCGAGAGGTGCCTGACGGACCTCGTCGAGCAGCTGCTTCACCATCGAGCCGATGCGCATCACCTTTGCCGGCTCGGTGACCGATCCACGCTCGACATGCTCTTCACCCGGCGGCTCGATCAGCTCACCGTGCTCGACCGGAACGTCATCGGGTGGATTCGACGATCCTTGGGGAAGCTCGGGCGTGTCGACGTCGGATTGCTCGGTCGTTGAGTCGTGCGTTTCAGTCATGTGGATAATCCTCCGGATGCTGCAACCTAGCGATCACTGGCGCATTCCCGCGACGAGCGGGACGAGGATTTCGGCGGAGGTCATCGAACCATGTCGACAGATCAGTTCGAACGGACCCCCGTCGAGCGGGTCGTGATAGCTGACCGCCTCGCGAGCCACGAGGGCTACATCGCCCAATCGATTGGCGATCGGTGGCGGCACGGACGGACCGAACCAGCCCTCTGTGATGATCTCGTCACGTCGCATCACCCACGCTGTGCCACCGAACTCGGCAACGGCCGCGTCATACAACTCATCCGCGGCGCCACGACGGGCGTGCAGCCATCGGAATCGGCCCTCGCCGGACTGGAGCCCGACCAACGACAGCAGCTCTGCCGACGGCGTGATGATGTTGCCGCCGACCTGCACCTGGCCGTGATCAGCCGTGACGAGCAGCACCACACCCGGCGGCAGCAACTCGAGCAGATCCGCCACCAGCCGGTCCGCGGCGCGCGAGCTCGGCGTCGTAGAAGTCACCGAAGCCACGCTCGTGGGCGATCTTGTCGATGCCGCCGTAGTAGGCGTAGACGAACCGCTCCCCCGCCAGGATTATGTTGCGTACCTCGATCGGCAGGGACGAAAGCGAGCGGTAGCCCACCGGCCGCGAACCTCGCAGGTGCCCCTCGCTGAACGCGGTGTAGCACAATTCGTTGGGGATCACGACCGGTACGGGTTCGCCGAGGAACGCCGGATAGCGCTGCACATCGCCGGGCGGCTGCGAACGGCGGCGATCCTGCCCTGCCGCCGACCACTGCAACAGATTGACCACCTCACCACCCAACACGATCCGGTACCCGATCAAGCCGTGCTCGCTGGGGCTGAGGCCCGTCGCGATCGAACTCAGCGCGGTCGCCGTGGTCGTGGGAGCGACGGTCGTGATCGGACCGCCGGCCAGCGCGGCGATCGTCGGGGCGATGTGAGGCCGCTCCTGGAGCTGATCCCAGCCCAACCCGTCGAGCACGAGCAGTACGGCTTGGCTCGCTGAAGCGACGACCTCTGGCATCCAAGCGGGCAACGAGGTGTTCCACGACCCGGGACCGAGCAATGCGGGAACGATTCCGCGCACGTTGGCTCCCGCGTAGTCGGGAAGGATGGGTCGCTCGATCGATTGGCTCACGCGGGCTCTAGTCCATCACCTTCGGGCGGTTTCGGCCAAGCGAGCCCACACCCCGGCACGAACCGGGCGATACGGAGATACGCCGCACAAAGGCGCCACGCCCTACGCTGGTCCCGTGCGAGTGTCGACCAGAGGCGATTATGCGAGCCGGGCACTGCTCTCGCTGGCGCTGCGCACCGACGAGACCGGACCGACGTCCGTTCGCGACATCGCAGAACGCACTGGGCTGCCCCAGCCGTACCTCGAACAGATCCTGCTCGCACTGAAGGGCGCCGGGCTGGTTCGCTCCAAACGCGGCGTCGGTGGTGGCTACGTGCTGGCCCGGCCGGCCGACGAGATCCGGCTCTCCGAGATCATCTCTGCGGTCGACGGTCCGATCACACTGGGTGATTTCGGGGAACCTCACGCCGATGGCTCGTGCGATCACGAGGGCCAATGCGTCCTGTTGGCGATCTGGAAGCAGGCGGGGGAGGTCATGCGCACCCATCTCGAGGGGTTCACGCTCGCCTCGATCGCCAATGTCGCCCGAGGCGAAGCCCCGTGGCCGCCCAGCACGCCCGATTGAGCGCGGCGGCGATCCTGCGGCCCTCGCACCGGAATGGATCACCCTTCGGGCTCGACGCGGTGCAATGTCGCCAGTCTCGCTGCCAGATCAGGAGCCAGCTCACTGCGGAAGGCCACCGGTTGGCCAGTCGCCGGGTGGTCGAAGGCGAGTTCCGCAGCATGTAAGAACGGTCGGCCGAGCTGCAGTTTGGGTCGCCGCTGGCCATAGACCGGATCGCCGACGAGCGGATGGTTGATCGAGCTGAGATGGACTCGGATCTGATGGGTCCGACCGGTCTCGAGATCGCAGCGCAACAAAGCCAGCTCGGCGGGCCGATCGAAACGGTCGAGCACCTGGTACTCCGTGCGCGATCGCCTTCCGTCGGCGACGACCGCCATCCGCAGCGGATCGCGTCGCGAGCGGCCGATCGGGGCGTCGATGACGCCGTGCGGTGCGTCGGGGTGTCCCCACACCAGCGCCAGATACGACCGTTTGGCGTGATGCGATGCGAACTGTGCCATCAGCAGGTCGGCAGCCTCTTGGGTGCGAGCGACGACGAGCAGTCCGGAACTCCCGGCGTCGAGGCGGTGCACGATTCCGGGCCGGATCCGCTCGCCGACGTCGACGATCTCGGGGTACTTCGCGAGCAGCGCGTTGACGAGCGTGCCCGTGGTGTTGCCCGCGCCGGGATGAACGACCAATCCGGCCGGCTTGTCGACGACGATGATGTGATCATCCTCGTGAATGACCCCGAACTCGACGCTGTCGTCAGCCTGCGGAGGCTGCTCGACCGGAACAGCCGTCGGGTCCGCCGCGACCTGCTGGCCCTCGGCGAGGCGTACCTTGCCCGTCGATGCACGCTCGCCGTCGACGAGTACGCCGCCGGTGGCGATCACTGCAGCTGCGGCCGACCGGCTGACATCGAGCATGAAGGCGACGATGCGATCGAGCCGCTCGCCCGCAAGCGCCGCCGGCACGGTCTCGACGATCATGACGACATCGTTCCGGAAACCGAGCCATCGGGCTCGGCGGGATCCATGTGACGGCTGGCTGACCAAGAGGCGAGCACCAGCAGGCCGCCTCCGACCGTGATGCCCATGTCCGCGACGTTGAAGATCGGGAACCACTGGAAGTCGATGAAGTCGACGACCCCGCCCCGCAGCCAACCGGGTGAGCGAAAGAGCCGGTCGAGCACATTGCCGATCGCGCCACCGATGATCAAGCCGATCGAGATATCGGTCAGCCGACCGGGCTGGCGCCGCAGACTGAGCAGGAGCACGACGATCACGAGTAGGGCGACCACGCCGATCACCGGGCCCCAGCTCTGGCCACGGCTGAACGCCATGCCGGTGTTGAACGAGAGATGGAAGCGCAGGGTCCAGAACAGGTCGATGTCGCGATCCGCGAGGGCGTCGACCGCCCACTGTTTGGTGAGCTGATCAGCCACGACGATCCCGGCTGCAACCGGTAGCCACCCGCGCGCAGCGCGGGTCGACGCAGTCATCGTCGGCCGATCCCTCCGACCTTCTCCTCGACCAACACGGTCGCCCATGGAATCGCTTCGAGTCGTTCGCGGGGCAACGGCCGACCCGACATCACCGAGTAACCGTAGGTGCCGCGCTTGATGCGGTCGAGCGCCTCGTCGATCTCGACGACAGCTTCGCGAGCCTGCGCGCTGAGCGCCAGATCACGTTCGCGTTCGACGATCATGGTGTCACCCTCGCCGCCCTCGTCGTCGAACTGCACATCCCCCATTTCGGCTTCCTCGACCAACTGGTGCGCCTCGTCCTCGAGGCGCTTTGCCTGGCCGGTCAGCCTGATCCGCTCGGTCTGGAGCGCGTCGAACATCTCCTTGACGAAGGCGAGGTCGAAGTCCTTCGTATAGCCCAGGCCCTCCTTGTTGAATCTTGGCTTGGGCAGGTCGCCGAGAGCCGACCCATCGGGGTGTGTCGAAATGGTCGCCATAGTGGTGGGGGTCAGTGCCTTCTTGGTCGATGTTCTCGGGGTCACCGTCGCCGCCCGCTTGGCCGTTGCCTTCGCAGGGGCGGCGCTCGATTGCGTGCCGGCCGCCGGCTTGCCCGCTGCCGTGTGCGATGTCCGCCCAACGGCCCGCTTGGCGGACGGACGCTTCGAAGGTGCTGCGGCCCGCGCCTTGTTGGCTGCCGGTGACTTCGCCGCGGTCTGCTTGGCGGCGGCCTGCTTGGCGGTCGGCTTCTTGGCGGTCGGCTTCTTGGCGGCGGTCCGCTTGGCGGCGGTCGGCTCGGCTGCCGGTGACTTCGCCGCGGTCTTCTTCGCTCCGGTTCGCTTCGCGGCGGTCTGCTTGGCGGTCGGCTTCTTGGCGGTGGTCCGCTTGGCCGTGGTCTTCTTCGCCGTGGTCTTCTTGGCGGCGGCCTTCTTGGCGTCGGTCTGCTTCGCCGCGGGCTCCTGCGCGCTCGCCTTCGAAGCGGCCGACGCCGACGTCGACGCCCGCTTCGCTGCCGGCTTGGATGCAGGCCGCTTGGCGGCGGCTTTCTTGGCGGTCGTCGTCGCAGTCCTCTTGCTCTTCGCAGCAGCCATCTGGTGCACCTCCCGGCGAATGTGAACGCCGGACTCTACCGGATCGGACAGCGTTTGTGAGGAACCGGGATGATCTGCGCATCGCATCACCGCGGGTTCAGCTCCGACAGCCGTTTCGACAACTGCTCCGACGCGATGCCATCGATCTCGAAGCGCTTGCTCCGCGACAGCGCTCCCCCGACCAGGTGGACCTGGCTGCGGCGCAGCCCCAACAACTCGGCGAGTAGTTCGATCACGGCTTCGTTCGCCGCCCCACCGACGGCTGGAGCGGCGACCGCCAGCTTCGCGGTATCGCCGTACCAACCCGCGAAACCGTTGCGGCGGGCGCCCGGTTGGACTCGCAGGTCCAACCGGGCCATCAGGGAGCGACCCGCTCGACGACGACCGTCACCTCTTCCCCACCGACATGCGCCTCGGCAGCGAGCGCGAGCGTCTCGCCCATCACGAGGTCGCGATGGGTGGTGAACGCCTCGATGATGTCCTGCGGAGCCGTCACGACGAGCGAGATCCGATCACTCACGTCCAATCCGGCATCGCGACGGGCCTGCTGCACCTGGCGAACCAGGTCGCGAGCGATGCCCTCACGCTCGAGGTCGGGGGTCACAGCGGTGTCGAGCACCACGAGTCCATCGGAGGACTTCAGCGTCGCGACTGCACCTTCCCCGGCCGACACGAGCCGGAAGTCGAACTCGCCCGGCTCGAGCAGCACCCCGCCCACGACGACGCGGTCGCCATCGACCGACCAATCGCCCGATTTGTGGGCCTTGATGACCCGTTGCGTCTGCCCACCGAGCCGCGGACCGAGGGTCTTGGGGCTCAGAACCAATTCTTTCGAGCCGAAGCGTTCCACGTCGGTGGTGAGCTCGACCTCCTTGACATTGAGCTCGTCCCGGATGATGTCGACGTGGGCGCCGAGCAACCGGGCATCGGGTGTCGCAACGACTGCCTTCGCGAGCGGCAATCGCACGCGCAGCCCCTCGGCTTTGCGCAGCGAGAGCAGCGTCGAGCAGGCATCGCGCACCTGTTCCATGCCGGCGTGGAGGTCCGGGTCGAACGGGAACGTGTCGACGGTCGGCCAGTCCGTGAGGTGCACGCTGCCGCGGTCCCCCGACGAGTTGTCGACCAGCGCGCCGTAGATGTGGTCGGTGACGAGCGGGAGCAGCGGCGCGGCGACCTGGCAGAGCGTCACGAGCGCTGTGTGCAGCGTGTCGATCGCGTCCTGGTCTCCGGCCCAGAAACGATCCCGGCTGCGCCGGATGTACCAATTGGTGAGTGTGTCGAGGAACGAAGCGACGGACTCGCAGGCACCGTAGAGGTCGTACACGTCCATTCGGTCCGTGACGCCCTCGACGAGCGTCCGGAGCTCGCCCAGCAGATAGCGGTCGAGGACATCGGTCTGGTCGGTGCGCACCACCCCGGACCGGCCCGCCGCGTTGGCGTACAGCGTGAGGAAGTAATAGGCGTTCCAGAACGGCAAGATCACGTGCCGGACCGTGTCGCGCATACCGACCTCGGTAACCGAGAAGTCGGCGCCGCGCAGGATCGGCGACGACAGCAGGTACCAGCGCATGGCGTCGGCCCCATACGCGTCGAACATCTCGTATGGGTCGGGATAGTTGCTGAGCGACTTCGACATCTTGCGGCCGTCGTCACCGAGCACGATGCCATGACTGACACAACTCGAGAAAGCCGGTCGATCGAACAGCGCCGTCGCGAGCACGTGCATCGTGTAGAACCAACCACGCGTCTGGCCGATGTACTCGACGATGAAGTCGCCCGGGTAGTGGTGTTCGAACCACTCGGCGTTCTCGAAGGGGTAGTGCACCTGGGCGAACGGCATCGAACCCGACTCGAACCAGCAGTCGAGCACCTCCGGCACGCGACGCATCATCGACCGGCCCGTCGGGTCGTCGGGATTGGGGCGTACCAGCTCGTCGACCGCCGGTCGGTGGAGGTCGGTCACCGCGACCCCGAAGTCGTGTTCCAGCTCGGCGAGCGAGCCGTAGACGTCGATCCGTGGATACTCGGGGTTGTCACTCTTCCAGACCGGGATCGGTGACCCCCAGAACCGGTTGCGGCTGATCGCCCAGTCGCGGGCGTTCTCGAGCCATTTGCCGAAGCTGCCGTCCTTGATGTGTTCGGGCACCCAACTGATCTGCTGGTTGAGCTCGACCATCCGGTCACGGAACATGGTGACCGTCACGAACCACGACGAGATCGCTCGGTATACCAGCGGCTGGCCACAGCGCCAGCAATGTGGGTACGAGTGGTCGTAGCTGTCGTGGCGAACCACGACGCCTTCGTCCTTGAGGTACCGGATGATGTGCGGGTTGGCATCGAACACGTGCTGGCCGACCCAGTCGCCCACCTCTGCCGTGAACTGCCCATGCTCGTCCATCGGGCACACCGTCGGGATGCCGACCGCGTTACACGCCAACTGGTCGTCCTCGCCGAAGCCCGGCGCCATGTGGACGATCCCGGTGCCGTCCTCGGTCGACACGAAATCGCCACTCAACACTTGGAAGGCGTTCGGCGTGTCGTCGAAGTAGTTGAACAGCGGCTCGTAGCGGCGACCGACGAGGTCGGCCCCCTTGAGCGTCGCGACCTGCACCGCGTCGGCCAGCTCGCGCTCGTACGCGCCGAGCCGCGACTCGGCCAAGATGTACCGTTCGCCGTTCTCTTCCATCACGGCGTAGTCGATGTCCGGGCCGACGGCGAGCGCCAGGTTCGAGGGCAGCGTCCACGGAGTGGTCGTCCACGCCAGGATCCGCTCGCCGGTCTCGAGTCGGAACCACACGGTCAACGCTGGATCCTGCCGGTCGCGGTAGACGTCGTCCATCCGGGTCTCGGTGTTGCTGAGCGGGGTCTCGCAGCGCCAGCAGTACGCGAGTACCCGGTACCCCTCGGTGACGAGGTCCTTGTCCCACAACGACTTGAACGCCCACATGACGCTCTCCATGTAGTCGAGGTCGAGCGTCTTGTAGTCGTGGTCGAAGTCGACCCAACGGGCCTGACGGGTGACGTAGTCCTCCCACTCCTGCGTGTAGCGCAACACGCTGGTCCGACACGCGTCGTTGAACCGATCGATGCCGAAGGCGTTGATCTCGGGGTGACCGGAGATCCCGAGCTCCTTTTCGGCCTGGACCTCGGCCGGGAGTCCGTGGCAATCCCATCCGAAGCGTCGCTCGACCCGCTTGCCCCGCATGGTCTGGTAGCGCGGCACGGCATCCTTGACGTAGCCGGTCAGCAGGTGTCCGTAGTGTGGCAGGCCGTTGGCGAACGGCGGCCCGTCGTAGAACACGAATTCGTTGGCGCCGTCGACACCGGCGTCGCGCATGTCGATCGAACGTTGGAAGGTGTCATCGCGCTGCCACCGCTCGAGCATCGCGCGCTCGATCGCAGGCAGGTCCGGATGCGATGGAACGGTCGGGTATCGATTGCGGTCGGTCACGGTGGTAGCTCCTCGGTTCGTTGACCAGGGACGAGCCGAAGCCCGCGGTACCACCCTGCTTGCCGGCCCCCGCGGGGGACGACCGCTCGTCTTCGCCAGCGATAACGGGCTGGACCCGTCCGGTTCTAGTGAGCAGCGAGCTGCCGTTCTTCCAGAGGCTCGGAGGTGATGGCCTCGTCGACGCCGATCAGGTGAGGTTATCGACCCCGAACGTCACTCGGACAGTGGGAAATCACCGCGCACCGGCAGGTCGTCACCCGACTCGAGCTCCTCGGTGTCGTCGTCCTCGTATGGTTGCAGATCGAGTGTGGGCAGCGGCTCGGCCACACCCTGTTCGATCGCTTCGGCCAACTCGTCGACGCTCGCGAACGGACCCGATGCCTCCGGCGGGAGGAAGAGCTCGGAGGTCTCGTCGCCGGGCTCGTCGTCGGAGGCCGACAAGATCGGGGGGTGTGAGGCGCCGAGCCCATCGGGCACCCGGTCACAGAGCGCCTCGATCTGACGGGCAGCGCTGCGCAGACGCTCGCGCTGCTCCTCGAGGAACATCTCCAGCTGATTGACGTCTCCGACCAGGAACTCGCGGCGGGCCTTCAGCGATTGCACCTCGTTCTCGGCGGCCACCCGCTCTGCCTCGCCCGCCTTGCGTGCTTCGGTCCGTGCTTCCTCGAGGAGCCGAGCCGACATCTCGCGGGTCGAGTCGATCGTGGCCTCGGCCTCGGACTGGGCCTCGTGCTTGATGCGCTCCGCCTCGGCCTTCGCCTCGGCGACAGTGGTATCGGCCGTGCGCTGTGCGAGCAACAGCGTCCGCGAGATCGTGTAGGACTGCTCGGGGCTGACCTTGACTCCGCCCCTGGGGGTGAGATCGACATCGGTGACCGGCTCGGCCTCGTCGGCGTGCTCGGCCTCGTCGGCGTGCTCGGCCTCGTCGGCGTGCTCGGTCTGCTCGACCGGCATCTCGCGCTGCTCGTCGTGTGGCGTGGCGTCGGCTGAATCGTCGACGTGCTCGTCGGCCTTCTGCGCCGCTGCGGTGAGCTCTTGCAGGCGTGCTACCGCAGCGCGGGCGCGGGCCTCCATCGACGCGGCTTGCTGTTGAGCGATCTCGAGCGCATCCGCGGCGAGCGCCAGGAATGAGTGCACTTCGTCGGGGTCGTAACCCTTGCGGACAATGCGAAAGGTGGCCGCAGAGATCTGCGATGGTGTCAGCTCGGTAGTCACGATCAGTCGTCGTACTCGTCGTGGCGATTACCGCGCGGCGGGGTGGGTTTGAGCAGGTACACGCCGTTGGCAACCTTCTCCATCGAGCCGTCGAGGCCGTAGCAGAGACCGCTGGCGAAATCGATCAAGCGGCGTGCGACCTCTCGGTCGGAGCCCTCGAGGTTCATGATCACGGGCTGGCCCTCCTTGAACTTGTCGGCGACCTCTTGGGCCTGGTCGAAACGGCGCGGGCGCACGGTTGCAGGCTCGGCCGAGCCGCCGCTGCGCTGCGGCCGCGGTTGCACACCGGAATCGTCACGATCCGCATTCCGCCTGGCCTGGGACGGATCGAAATCGCGGGACGGGAATGTAGGTCGACTGGGCAAGGTGCGCACCACTCCTTCTGGGCCGGTGTCGTCTCGGCTTCCGCGGGCGGAACGGACGTCTGGTTCGGGATGTCGACGACCACGGGGCGCGGGCTCGTACTCCTCGTCAAGCTCGTAATCGTCGTACGCGTCGTCAGGACCGAGACCGAGATAGTCCATCGTGCGCTTCCAGAAAGACATACCGACTTCCTCCTTGCCGCGGAGCCTATCGCTCCTGGTCATGCGCGACGGGGACGGGGCGGGAACCGAACAACGCCGTCCCGACCCGGATCTGCGTGCTGCCCTCTTGCACCGCGACTTCGAGGTCACCTGACATGCCCATCGAACACACCGCCAACCCCATCCGATCGACGGCTCGGCGAACCTGCCGGAACCCGGCCCGGGCGTTCTCCGGTCCGCCGCCGGTGGGCCCGACCGTCATCAGACCGCGGACGTCGAGGCCCACGTCCCTGGCGTGCTCCAAGAGGGCATCGACCTCATCGATCGGACAGCCACCCTTGCCCGGCTCACCGGTGGTGTCCACCTGGATGAGGATCCGAGCTCCGGGTGCCCGCTTCGCGATCTCGGTCGCGAGCCGAGCACGATCGACGGTCTCGTAGACGTCGACGAGATCGACCAGCTGACGAACCTTGTTGGTCTGCAGTTGGCCGATGAAGTGGACCTCGGGTGATCCGCCCCCGCCGGCGATCACTTCGCGCTTGGAGAGCAGCTCCTGTGCGTAGTTCTCACCGATCGCCGTGCATCCCGCTGCGATCGCCGCCTCCACGGCTTCGGGCCCGAACCCTTTGGTCACCGCCAGCACCGATACGTCATCGCCTCCGCCGGCGGCACGGATCCGATCGCGAACGACGTCGAGCGCCGCTCGAACTTGCGAGCCGTCGATACTGGTCATGGTGCCTGCCTCCATGCCGCGACCACATGGCGTTGTGGATCACGGCGAACCCGATGTGAGAATCCGGGAAATCGACATCCCGTGCAGGCGCCGATCGTGCGCAGACCGACATCACCGCACGCGAGCTGCACCGCCGCAGGCACGTCCAGGGCCGGGGCCCCGTCGTGCGTGACGCCGAGGATCTGGGACGGGTCGACACCCAGGCCGATGGCCACGGCGCACAGATCGGCGGAACCGAACTCGTAGCAGCACGGCCCGATCGTCGGCCCGAGCACTGCGGCGATGATCGGCTCGTCGAACGCCTCGAGCGCTGCGCCGACCACTCCACCGGCCAGGCCGCGCCAACCGGCATGCACGACGGCGAACTGGCGCTCGGCACCGACCAGCACGAGCGGGGCGCAGTCGCCGACCCAACATCCCAGAACGACGCCGTCGAGATCGGTGACGGCGACGTCGCCGGACGATCCATCCCCCGTGTCGGGCGAGTCGACGAGCACCACGTCGATGCCATGGCGCTCGTCGAGCTGGATCCAGGGCAGGTCGACGAAACCTCGGCGACGCGCCTCGAGTTCGGCGAACGGAACGTCGAATCGGTGGAAGTCGCCGTCTTCGCGCGTCGAACACCGGATCTGCAGGTGCCTGCCGCCGGCTTGGGCGATCGCGACCTCTGCGACGGTGTTACTTGAGGAAGGAAGGGACGTCGAAATCGTCGTCGTCATCTTCGACGGTCTCGGTCGGCTCGGGCTCGGCGAACAACTCGGTGATACGGGTCGATGGCTGAGCACCTCCGTTACCGAGCCGCAGACCCCCACCGGCGGACGGACCATCGAGCCGGTCGAATCCGGCGGCGATCACGGTGACCTTGATCTCGTCGCCCATCTCGTCGTCGATCACCGTACCGAAGATGATGTTCGCGTCCTGGTGGGCGACCGCGTGGATGATCTCCGCGGCAGCGTTCATCTCGAACAGGCCCATGCTCGAGGGCCCGGTGATGTTGAGCAACACGCCGCGGGCACCGTCGATCGCAGACTCGAGCAATGGACTCGAGATCGCCTGCTTGGCCGCCGACACGGCCCGCTCGTCACCGCTGGCCTGACCGATGCCCATCAGCGCGGAGCCGGCGTTCGACAGCACCATCTTGACGTCGGCGAAGTCGGTATTGATGAGACCGGGCGTCGTGATGAGGTTGGTGATGCCGGAGACGCCCTGCAACAGGACCTCGTCGGCCATCTTGAAGGCGTTCAACACGCTCGTCTTGTCGTTGGCGACGGTGAGCAGGCGATCGTTCGGAATGACGATCAACGTGTCGACCTTCTCCTTCAGGCGTTGCACCCCGTTGTCGGCTTGGACGGCGCGGCGACGGCCCTCGAAACCGAACGGCCGCGTGACCACGCCGATGGTCAGCGCACCGGCGTTGCGAGCGATCTCTGCGATCACCGGCGCCGAGCCCGTTCCGGTGCCACCGCCTTCGCCGGCGGTGAGGAACACCATGTCGGCGCCCTTGACCATCTCTTCGATCTCGTCATCGTGGGCTTCGGCGGCCGCCCGGCCCACTTCGGGATCGCTACCCGCCCCGAGACCACGCGTGAGGTCGCGGCCGATGTCGAGCTTGACGTCGGCATCGCTCATGAGCAACGCCTGCGCATCGGTGTTCACCGCAATGAACTCGACCCCTTTCAGACCGGCATCGATCATGCGGTTGACGGCGTTGACGCCGCCGCCGCCGATGCCGATGACCTTGATCACGGCAAGATAGTTCTGGGGCGCGCCGGACATCAGTGAAACCTCCGTCGAGGGTGGCGATCGGTTGGAGCGTGGGAGACGTGCTGCTGGTTCATGAGAATCGCGTCAGAGAGAGATCAGTCGGAGAATTCTTGGTTCTCCGCGCGCCATCCTGGCACGTCACGCTCGCTGCGTGCGGTGATGGTAGCTCAGCGGAGCGCCAGCGCGGTGGGACGCACTGTGCGACCGTGGCGAGACGGCCCGGGCCGCCGCGCCCCATACCCGTCGTCTCCGCCGCCATTCAGAGACCCACACAGGTCGTCGGAACACCGGCACCGCCGTTCAGAGCGTCACCTCGCTGGTCGAGACATCGATCACGCCGGGGCCCTGCCCATCACCCGCTGACAAGACGGTCTCGAGCCGGACGAGTTTGACCAGCAGCTCGCGGGCTTCGCCGAAGCGAACATCGACGTCGCCATCGAGGTGCATGACCAGGCTCGATCCGTCCGCCGTCACCTCGATCGAACGGACGCTGCCGCGCACCGATCCCGTGAGATTCTTGGCCAACTCGGAAGCGGCCGCGTAGCCACGTGGCGCGAACTCACCGGGTTCGAGGTCGACAGGATCGGGACCCTCGAGCAACACGTAGGCGAGCGGGTAGTTCTCGATCACGTCGAGCACCCGGCCCTCGCGGTCGAGCACCCGAAAGCGCAGGTCGGGGCCCTGATAGGTGGCCATCGCTTCGCGCTCGCGGATCTCGATCGTCACGCCGTGCGGGAAATCGGTGCGGACCCGGGCATCGTCGACCCAGGGGATCGCCTCGAGCTCGCGCTCGACGCCTTGCGTGTCGACGAGCAGGACCGGCGTGCCAACCAGATCGTCGACGACCGCCTGCACACGCTCGGGGTCGGCGTAGACGTTGCCGGTCAGGACCACTTGATCGGCCTTGATCGCGAACAGCGGCGAGCCGAGCACGGCGAGCGTACCGACGACGACCACCACGATCGTTGCGACGAGCGCAAACCATTTCAACCGTTTGCGGCCTTGGGCGCGCTTCACGGCGACGCGGCGCTCCCGCATTCTCGGCTCGATGCCGCGCCGCACGTCCCGACCGGACTCGGGAACGAACGCATCGTCGGCGTCGTCGTCCTCGATGAACACGATCGACCGCGATCCCAAGTGGTCCAGGCTGCCCTCGATATAGACCGCATCCGGCAGACCCTCGTCGTCGATGGCGACGATCGACACGACGCCCACCCCTGAATCGTCGCCTCCGTCGTCGCCTACGGCATCGGCTGGATCATCGGCTGAACCGTCGGCTGGATCGCGGCCGGGCGACGACGAGGGCTCCGCCGCATCGTCGACCCGCTCGTCCGGGATCGCCCCGCGCTCGATCGGCTCGTTCTCGATTGCCACCGAACCGCTGTAGTCGTCGATCCGGATGATCCTCGGAGCCGGTGGTCCTGGTGCTGGAGCTGGTCCGGGCACCGACGGCTCGATGACCGACGGAGGTGCATCGCCCATCGTGTGGATTTCGTCGACCGACGGTAGGTCGTCGGGCACCGACGACGCATCGACATCAGGACCACTCGGCATCGTCGCAGACGCGTCGCCCGGCGCAGGGTTCGATGCCTGGGGAGTGGGATGACGATCGGGACGAAGAGTGGGATGAGCGGAAGGTCCGGACGCAGGGCCACCTTCGCTGCGCTCGGCGAACGCACGCTCGAGTTCGTCGAGTGCGGCACGGTCGGGCTCGCGTTCGTGTCCGGACGGGCCGGTCGGCGGGCTCATGGCACGTGCCCGCCGATCTCGTCGAACGACAGCGGGTCGGCGTCGTCGAAGCCGACCAGCCGCACCTCGCTGCGCAGCTGGTAGCCGGTGTCTTCGGCGACTCGCGACCGAACGGCCTCCATGACGGCGCGAACATCTCGGGCCGATCCGCCCTCGGCCGCTTGGACGAAGTTGGCGTGCTTGTCCGACACCCACGCCGAACCGATGCGGAATCCTCGCAGCCCGAGCTCGTCGATCAGGCCGCCGGCCGTGACTTCGCCGGGGACCGGGTTGACGAACACGGATCCGCAGTTCTGACCGCCTGGCTGGTGCTGGCGCCGCCACCGCACGATCTCGGAGATCTCCGCCTCGGATCGGTCCCGGTCACCGACGGCAAGCCGCAACGTCGCCTGCATCACGATCAGCGATGGTCCCAGCGCCGAGGCCCGGAACCGCAGTCCGAGCGCATCCGCCGGGACGACCTTCGGGGCCGAGGAGCGATCGAGGTCGAAAGCAGTCACATCGATCAGGCATGCCGCCATGTCCGAACCGTGACCGCCGGCATTCATCCGCACCGCTCCGCCGACCGACCCCGGAACTCCGACCGCCCATTCGAATCCCGTGATGCCGGCCGCAGCCGTACGTCGAGCGAGCACTGGAAGCGCGACGCCGCCACCTGCCACCACGCGCACCTCGTGACCGAGGTCGCCCACCACGGTTGCACCGTCGGGGCACGGTATCTCGATCTGGTCGGCCATGTTCGCGATCGTGATCGCGATCCCCGAGAAGCCGTCGTCGGAGACGAGCATGTTCGAACCGCGGCCCACCACGAGCGTCGGCACGTGGGTCGCAGCTCGCACCCGAGCGAGCGCGATCAGGTCGTCCAGCGTGCGCACGTCGACGAACAGCGACGCCGATCCTCCCACTCGATAGGTCGTCATCGGCGCGAGCGGGACGTCGCGGCCGAGCCGCTCGCCGAAGTGCCGGGCGAGCATCGCCGCTGCGGCTGCGAGGGTGGATTCGACCTCGGCGGTTGACGAACCGGTCACCCGATCGCTCCCCGCCGCACCGCCAGCACCTCGTCGGGCAGCGATGCGATGTCCCCGCAGCCCATCGAGACGCAGACGTCGCCGTCGCGAACGTGTTGCGCCAGGTAGTCGACGAGATCGTCACGGCGCGGCAGCCAGACGACCCGCGTCGCGGGATGGGCGTCGAGCACAGCGTTCACCACCAGCTTGCCCGTGATCCCGGGGATCGGTTCCGTGCCGGACGGGTAGATCTCCGTCAGCACCACCACATCGGCGGCCGCGAACGCGTCGGCGTAGTCCTGCCACATCTCGGCCATGCGGTTGTAGCGGTTCGGCTGGAACACCGCGATCGTTCGCCGCCAGCCGTCCCCGCTGTCGCGCGCCGCTCGCAGCACGGCGTCGATCTCCATCGGCAGATGGGCGTAGTCGTCGACGAACGTGGCGCCGCCGTCGCTGCCGCGCACGTCGAAGCGACGGGCCACACCGCCGAACTTGCCGAGCGCGGTAGCGGCGATCGTGGGGTCGACGCCGAGTTCGACCGCCATCGCGAGGGCACCGGTGGCGTTGACGACGTTGTGTTCGCCGCGCAGGGGCAAGTGAACCGACGTCAGAATTGCGCCGTTGCGCTCTACATCGAATCGGAACGATCCGCCGTCCGCCTCCACGTTGACGGCGCGCACCTCGCACGAGGCGCTCATGCCGTACGTGACCGCGTTGTGACGCGAGGCCACAGCCGCTGAGCGGACATGGTCGGCGCACACCACTTTCGGCCCCGGAATCTGCGAGAGATACTGGTCGAACGCCTGCTCGATGCCCTCGATCGATCCGTAGTAATCGAGGTGGTCGATATCGATGTTGGTGAGGATCGTGCCGAACAGCGGCAGCTCGAGATGCGTGCCATCGCTCTCGTCCGCTTCGACGACGAACCATTCGCCATCGGTCCACTGAGCACCCGTCCCCATGTCGTTCACGTCGCCGCCGATCACGAAACTCGGCCGCAACCCGGCCTCGGCGAGGATCAACATCAGCATCGACGTGGTGGTGGTCTTGCCGTGGGTGCCGGCGACACCCAGCGACTTCGCCCGTGCACAGATCGACGCCAGCATGCCCGCGCGCGACAGCACCGCGACCCCGAGCTTGCGTGCCTCATCGAGTTCGTTCAGGTCAGATGGGATCGCGGTCGAGGCCGTGACCGCGTCGCAGCCGACGACATGTGAGCGTGCGTGGCCGATGTGCACCGTGACCCCGGCTGCTCGCAGCCGGTCGAGCACCGGACGTTCGCGCAGATCGACAGCCGAAACGTGATGGCCCATCTGGGCGAGTGCCAAGGCGATCGCGCTCATGCCGGGACCGGCCGCCCCGATGACGTGCAGCCTCCTTGGCGCCGACAGGTCGAGAGGCGGGATCGGGACGATGGAAGGTGCGACGATGGTGCTCACGACACGATTCAGGCTAGTGGCCCCGGTACGGGCGGTCGCGGCGACTCTGAACAGCACTCATGTTGCTGCGGCCACCGACTCGACGAGCTGCGCAAGCGCTCCACTGCGATGTATGGCGCCCATCTCCCTGGCTTGTGCTGCCAGGGCTGCTCGTTCGTCGCTGTCGGCACGAAGCCGATCGAGTACCGACGCGAGCCGGCCGATCTCGGACTCGGGAAGATGGATCGCCGCACCCTGGTCGGAGAGCCACGTGACATTCAGGGTCTGATGATCGTCGGCCGATCCTGCCCAAGGAACGAGAACGGCCGGCGTCCCCGTGGCGGCGACCTCGTGGGCGGTGCTGGCACCTCCCCGCCCGACGAGGACGTCGCAGGCGGCGTAGACCGTCGGCATGCTCGATTCGTAGCCGATCGGGTGATACACCACGCCCTGCACGCCGTCGAGCGGCGCAGGGGCATTCGCCAAGAAGCGCTCGCCGACCGCGTGTCGGATGGCGAGCCCGGTATCGCTCGCCCGCCCCTCGACGAACTGCCAGATCGCCTCGTTGAGCACCTTCGAGCCCTGCGATCCCCCCATGACCGCGATCACGAAACGGTCCTCCGGAAGATCGAGCTCCTGGCGCGCCGATGCCCGATCGCGCTCGCGGTCGACGTCGAGAATCGCACGCCGGACCGGCGCTCCGGTGAGCGTGGCGCGCGGCAGTGGCGAATCGGGGAACGCGACCGCACACGCAGCCGCCCGCTTCGCCGCCAATCGGCTCGCGCGACCAGGCAGCAGATCGAAGCTGACGACCACCACCGGAACCCCGAGCTTTCTGGCGGCGAAGACCGCCGGCATGCTCGCGTATCCCCCGACGCTCACGACCACGCGAGGTCGGAGCCGACGGAACAGAGCGATCGCCGAACTCCGCGATCGCAACATCTTGGGCACGAAGGCGAGGTTCCGTCGCGAGAAGCTGCGCTGGAAACCGTCGACGTCGAAGAACGTGTGTGGGAACGGCGTCTCGGGCAGGAGTCGAGTCTCGATGCCTCGCCGGGCGCCCACGTAGTGGATCGTCTCGGGCGCATGCCCGCGGGCGACCAGACTCTCGGCGACAGCCAGCGCCGGCAGGACATGCCCAGCGGTGCCACCGCCGGTCACCACCGCAAAGACCTCGCCGACGTGCGTGCCCCGGCCATTCACCGCACCACTCATCGGAGCGTTCGCCGGGCTGTTCACCGCGCCGTCGACGGACGCTTCGCCTTCGGCTTGGCCGCCGTCGAACCACCGGAAGGAGAGGTCACGACCCGGCGGGCGACGTTCAGTAGCAAACCGGCTGCCACCATCGACACGAACAGGGAACTACCTCCAGCCGAGAAGAACGGGAGTGTGAGGCCGGTCACCGGCATCAGCCCGACGACCCCTCCCATGTTCACGATCGCCTGCACACCGAACCAGGCCGAGATCCCACCGGCGAGGATCAGCCCGAACTGATCGGGTGCTGCCAAGGCGGTCTGGATGCCGAACCAGACGAGCAGGGCGAAGCCGCCGACGACCGCCACCGAGCCGACGAAACCGAGTTCATCCGCGATCACGGCGAAGATGAAGTCGCTGTGCGCCAGCGGCAGATAACCGAGCTTCGAGTTGCTGCCCCCGATCCCCGACCCGGTCATGCCGCCGTTCGCGATGCTCAGCAAGCCCTGCCAGCTCTGCCAGGCGAGGTGTTCCTTGTTGCCCTCGATGTCACGGAACGCAGCGAGACGATCGAAGCGGCGCGGATCCGACAGGATGGCGACGATCGCCCCGCTCGCACCGATCGCCGCGATCCACCCGACGTGAACCAGCGGCACTCCCGCCACGAGCCCGACGGCCAGCACGATCGCCGCCAGCACGATCGCCGCACCGAGATCACCCTGCAGGAAGCTGACGCCCGAGCAGGCCAGTGCCACCACAGCCAGCGGGACGAGGCCCCGTCTCGGCACGTGGAGTTCGTCCTGGTGGCGTGCGAACAGGTCGGCGAGAAACGCGATCGCGGCCAACTTGAGCAGCTCGGACGGCTGGAACCCGAAGGTGCCGATGCGCACCCACGAGTTCGCATCGTTGATCGTTGCACCCAGACCAGGAACGAACGGCAGCATCATCGCCCCCGCCGCCAGCACGGCGCCGGGGATCACGAGCACCCGCCAACGCTGGTATGGCACCTTGACTGCCACCAACAGGCCGACGAGTCCGAGACCTGCCCAAACGAGCTGGCGGTTGAAGATCGAATACGGCGATGCATCGCCTCCGACGTTGCGAGCAGATGTCGCCGACAACACCATCACCAGGCCGAGCATCACGAACACGGCGACGATGACCGCGATCACGTAGTACACACCCGGCGGCGGTCCGAGTTGCTCGATCGCCCTCACCTGGGGTTGCTGGACGGCTCGCCGCGACGGCTTGGCGCGCCGCACGCTGTGCCTGCCGGTGCCGCTGGAGTTCCCACCGTTCAAACGGGCCAGCGCAGCCTCGCGGCGAGCTCGCACGTCGGACGAGCCAGCGGGTCGCCTTCCGGTATTCATCGTGATCGTCATGTGATGGTCCTCATCGTGATGTGATGTCTGATCGCGGATGGACAGAGGCAAGGTGTTCGTGCACGAGCCGGCGGAAGTGCTCGCCGCGCTCCGGATAGCCGGAGTACCAGTCGAAGCTGGCACACCCGGGCGACAACACGACGGCATCGCCGCTCCGGGCCAGCGTGGCGGCCACGGCGACCGCACGATCCATCGAGTCCGCGTCGACCACCGTGGTGAGGTCGTCGAAGACGGCGTGGATGTCGGGGGCGGCCTGTCCGATCGCGACCACTGCTCGCACCCGATGCGAATCGGCGCCCATCGGCGAAAGGTCGACACCCTTGCGACTGCCGCCCGCGATCAGCACGAGGGACTCGAACGCACGGATCGCAGCGGATGCGGCGTGCGGGGTGGTGGCCTTGGAGTCGTTGAACCACTCCACACCATCGGCCGCCCCCAGCGGCTCGAGTCGATGGGGAGGGGCCTCGAACGTGGCCAACGCCTCGGCGATCGAGGAGGTATCGGCCAGGCCGGTTTCGAGCACGAGCGCCGACGCCGCCAACGCGTTGGTGATGTCGTGTGGCAGCCGACGCCGCATGAGACCGACGTCGACGATGGGGCCGCCCGGCCCGGTCAGCATCGTGCCCGACAGGTGGTAGTCGGCGCCGACGGCTCCGAACGTGCGATGTCGGCCGGGAGCCCGCTCGAGGTGGCGCATCACCGTCACATCCTCGACGAATCCGATCGCGACATCCGCCGGCGACTGCTGCTCGAAGATGCGCGCCTTTGCGGCCTCGTAGGTGTCCATCGACGAGTGCCAGTTGAGATGATCGGGTGCGAGGTTCAGCCAGACCGCCGCATCGGCGCGGAACCGATGGGTGAAGGCGAGCCGGAAGCTGGTGCATTCGACGACGAAGGCATCGAGATCGCTGTCCAGTGCGTCGACGAGCGGCACGTCGGTGTTGCCGAGGGCCTCGGTTCGCACACCGGCCGCCCGCAGGATCGCAACGGTGAGTTCGGTCGTGCTCGTCTTGCCGTCGGTCCCGGTGATCGCAAGGATCGGCCGCGGACCGCCTGAACGTTCGCTCTCCCAGCGGTACGCCAGTTCGATCTCGCTCATCACCGGCACTCCGGCCGCGCCCGCTGACACGATCAACGGGTGCAGTTCGGGCACGCCAGGGGCCGGCGATACCAGCTCGAACCCGGAGACGAAAGCTTCGAGTTCCTCCGGCAGACCGTTGAGATCGACGCCGAGCTCGGCAGCCAACTCGCGCTTGGCGTCGTCGATCGCGTCATCGGTGACCGTGACGGAACAACCGCGGCGCTGCAGGGCGCGCACGGTCGACGCCCCGGTGATCGCCAGTCCGTGAACGAGGGCACGCATTCAGCCGACCACCCTCGTGTAGTCGGCGATGAAGATCGCCAACGCGGTCGCGACGCAGATCGCCGAGATCAGCCAGAATCGGATGATCACGGTCGTCTCCGGCCACCCGGTCAGTTCGAAGTGGTGATGAATCGGCGACATCCGAAACAGCCGCTTCGTGCGGCCGGAGGCCTTGAACACGCCCATCTGGACCGCAACCGAACCGGCCTCCATCACGTTGATGCCACAGATCAGGATCAGCAGCAGATGGGTGTTGAGAGTGAGCGCCAGGAACGCCAGCGCCGACCCGATGGCGAGCGCGCCGACGTCGCCCATGAAGATCCGTGCCGGAGCGGCGTTCCACCACAGAAAGCCGAGGCATGCGCCGGCGAACCCCGCGGCCATGACGCCCATGTCGAGCGGGTTCACGACCGCGCCGTAGACGTCGGGATTGCGGAACGACCAGTAGGCGATGATCATGAACGCACCGAAGCCCATCAACGCCGAGCCGCCGGCCAAGCCGTCCAAACCGTCGGTGACGTTGACCGCGTTCGTCGTGGCCCAGATGATCGTTCCCGCCCAGATGACCCAGACGGCGGCCGGCACGTCGAAGCCGAGATCGCCGGCGCGAACGAGAGAGATCGATTCTTCGATGCCGGTGGTCGCCACCAGCCACCAGGCGATGCCGAAGCTCATCAGCATGGTGATGTAGTTCTTCTGCTTCCAGAAGATGCCGCGATTGTGGCGCTTGCGCACCTTGATCAAGTCGTCGAGCAAGCCCATCAGCGACATCGCCAGAATGCCGACCCACACGATCATCGCCTGGTCGGAGAAGGCGATGTCGCGAACGTGCGCCACGACCCACCCGATGAACGCCGCCACCACGATCGCCAACCCGCCCATCGTGGGCGTGCCCTGCTTGACCATGTGGTGCTCCGGTCCGTGGTCCTCTTTGCCGAGGATCGGCTGGCCCTGCCCACGGTCGCGGAAGAAGACGATCAGGAATCTGGTGCCGAACAGCGAGATCAGCGTCGACACGGCCCCGGCGATGATGACTGCGATCATGCGCCGGCTCCCGTCGCCGACGAGCCCGCGGAGCCCGCGAGCAGCTCGCGCGCCACGGCGCGATCGTCGAAGCGATGGGCGACGTCACCGAACGTCTGGGTCGTCTCGTGGCCCTTTCCGGCGATGACGACGACATCGCCGGCTCTGGCGGCGGCGATCGCGAGTGCGATGCCGGCGCGACGATCCACCTCGGTCACCACGGAATCACGGTAACGAGCATCGACACCCGATGCGGCGTCATTCACGATCGCCTGCGGATCTTCGTGACGTGGGTTGTCGCTGGTGATCACGACGAGGTCGGCATGTTCGGCCGCAACCGCACCCATCATCGGTCGTTTGTCGACATCCCGGTCGCCCCCGCACCCGAACACGACGATCACCCGTGCGCGATTCGCCAACGCACGGGCAGACCTGAGCAGTTCTTCCAACCCGTCCGGCGTGTGGGCATAGTCGACGACGACTGCGAAGCTGTGCTCGGGTCCGGTGACGACTTCGAACCGGCCGGGTACCTGGGGGCATTCGGCGAGACCGCTGATCGCTACGTCGGTGTCGATCCCGAGGGCCTCGGATGCTGTGAGCGCGGCCAATGCGTTCATCACGTTGAACCGACCGCCGATGGGGACGCCGACCCGACGTCCCCGCCACGTGAACGTCATGTGATCGATGCCCACCTCGGGATCCGACGCGTCATGGTGGCTGAATCCGATCATGTCGATCGCGGACACATCCAGGATCAAGCGACCATATGGGTCGTCGAGATTCGTGACCCCGCGGTCGCTCAGCTCGGGCGTGAACAGCGAGGCCTTCGCCCGGTAGTAGGCCTCCATCGATTCGTGCAGGTCGAGATGGTCGCGCCCGAGATTCGTGAACACAGCCACATCGAAGCGGGCGCCGGCGACGCGATGTAACGCCAGGGCGTGCGAGGAGACCTCCATCACGACTGCATCGACACCTTCGTCCACGAAGCCGGCGAGCTGTCGTTGGAGATCGGGCGCCTCCGGCGTGGTGCGGGTGCCCGACAAGGTGCCGAGTTGACGTTCGTTCGACCCGGCAGCACGCAGGATCGACGCCAACATGTGCGTCGTGGTGGTCTTGCCGTTGGTCCCGGTGATGCCGATCATTCGCATCTCGGATGCCGGATGGTGGTGCACAGCCGCTGCCGCATGGCCCATCGCGAGCCGTACGTCGGCGACCACGACCTGAGGTACATCGAGCGGCAGACGCCGCTGGACCAGCAGCGCACCGGCACCCTGGTCGACGGCCGCAGCCGCGAACTCGTGCCCATCGAAGTGCTCGCCGCGCACACACGCGAACATCCATCCCGGCCCGACCTGGCGCGAGTCGTGCGTCAGGTCGTCCACCGCGGTTCCCTGGGGACCGACCACCTCGATCAGCAGTTGGGCAGGCAGGGCCGCTGCGACGGCCGCCAAGGTCGCGGCCATCTCGGTCACGCAGCCGGACATGCGGACGCTTGGGCAGGGGGCTGGATGCCTCGCTCGTGCACGATCGTGGGTGCGATCTGGGCGAAGACCGGCGCGGCCGCGGTTCCACCGAACCGGTTGATGTCACCGGCGGGCGGTTCGTCGATCGAGACGAGCACGGTGATCTGCGGATCCTCCGCCGGGAAGAAGCCGACGAAGCTGGCGTAGTAGACCTTCTCACCGTCCTCGTTCTCGTACGTGCCATTGGGCTGGGCCTTCAGGCCCGTGCCGGTCTTGCCGGCGACGCTGAAGTTCTCGACACCGCGCTGTGCCCGTTCGCCTGTTCCGCTCGGGTCACACACCACCGCTCGCATCAGACGTTGCATCTCCTCAGCGACCTGCGGTCGAATCACCTCGCGAGTCGCCGACGGCTCTGCGGGCACGACCTCACCGTCGGGACCGACGTGCCCGAGCACCAGCCTCGGCGCCACGTAGGTGCCGTCGTTTGCGATCGTGTTGATCGCAGCCGCGAGCTGGATCGATGTGCTGGCGAGGCCCTGTCCGTACGCGACCGTCACCCGCTCCGATCCCCAGAGATCACTCCAGTGCTTCAAGATGCCGGCGGACTCACCCGGGAAGTCGAGGGCCGTCTTCTCGCCGAGACCGAAGTTGTGCATGTATTCCCAGTGCGTCTGACGAGCATTGCTCCAATCGCTGTCGAGCGACTGCTGGACACTGATCGTTCCGATGTTCGACGACTCGACGAAGATCTGCTCGACCGTCATTTCGGTGTCGGGGTGCTCGTGGGAGTCCTTGAGGATGTCGTCGGCGTACTGCTTGCGCCATGGCACGACGAAGGTCGAGTCGGCGGTGACGGACCCCTGGTTCAGCGCAGCGGCGATGGTGATCGCCTTGGCGACCGATCCGGGCTCGTACGCGTTGACGGCTGCGAAGTTACCCGAGGTCACCTCGACGATGTCCTCGTCGTTGCGAATCACCGATGCCATGGCGTACACGTCCCCGGTCCGCGTGTCCATCACGATGATCGTGCCCGACTTTGCGGACAGCTCGGAAACGCGGTCGACCAGCAGGTTCTCGGCGGTGAACTGGATCGAGCGATCGAGCGTGAGGATCGCGTCGTTGCCAGGCACGGGCACGGCGGTGATCTGCTCGGTGCCCGGGATCGACCGTCCCTTCGGTGCGACTTCCTTGGTGAGCTCGCCAGGGGTACCGGTGAGCAGTGCGTCGTACTGCTTCTCGAGGCCGGCGCTGCCGACGCCGTCGATGTCGGTCCTTCCGATCACGCTCAGACCCACGGTGCCACCTGGCAGAACTCGCCGGTCCTCGGCGTCGACGTTGACGCCGGTGAGCCGCAGGTTCGCGATCTGTCTGCCGACGTCGAGATCGACCTGGCGGCGCACGTACACGAATCCGCGGTCCTTGGCGACGAGTTGGTCGTACAGGTCCCGAGCCTCGGCGTCGTCGAGCCCCAGGAACGATTGCATCACACGAGCGGTTCCGGCCTCGTCGGTGACCAGTTTCGGATTCACGCTGATCGAATACGCGGGAACGGAGAGTGCCAGTTCTTCGCCGTTGCGGTCGAAGATCGTGCCACGGTCGGCCGGTAGCGGCCTCGTGCGGCTCCACTGCGCGGCCCCTGCACTGCGCAGCGCCTCGCCACCTGCCGACTGGAGACGCCCGACCTTGAACAGCACGGCGCCGAGCACCACCAGCAGCATCACCAGCAACAACCTGAGCCGAACCGGCGATTTGCCGAGGCCGAGGAAGTCGCGACGTGGCGGCACGGTGTGGCGGACACCGACGATGCGACGCCGCGGCGCCTTGCGCGACGCCGCCCGATGGCGCCGCGAGGGCGAGTTCACCGGCTCGTGGAACGAGATCTCGCGGCGCCGGCGTTGCGGCGACGGCTTCGAACGGCTCGCAGAGCTCGAGTTGGCCCGGGTGGCGGATCCCGAGTTCCTGGACGTGGGCGCGCTGGCGACCGCGCCCGACTTCGTCCGTGCCGTGGTACGCGTGCCCGTCGCTCGCGACGACGTCCGAGCGGTGCCCGAGCGCGAACCCGAGCGCGTCGGCGCAGCTCGCCGCACCTTGGGCGCGTTGCGGCGCACAGGACGCGAGGGAGGAGTGCGCCGGCTCACGGCGCCTCCGCCACGACGGCTTTGACCAGTCGGAACTGATCGAGCGGACCCAGCTGCGCCATCGATCCGGGGATGATCTCGCTGTCGGTCGGTACTTCGCCGGTGCGGGCGATCGTGACCGCCAACACCATCGGGTCGACGTTGACGAACTCGCTCTCCTCGGCCGGTTGCATCCCGAGTTCGATTGCGATCCTGGACAGCCGCGTGAGCGATCGGAGTTCGGCGCGTTCCGCTCGCAGGATGTCGAAGTCGGTTTGCGCCTCACGAACCGCGCTCTCCAGGTTGTCGATCTCGAGCTGACGCTCCGAAATGCGCGTGTGCAGGTAGATCGCGCCCATCATGACGCCACCGAGCAGCACCGTCAGCGCGATCGCGAAGCGGGCGACGCGGCGCCGAGCCGGTACTTCGACCAGCTGGGATGCAGGCCGGGTCGGCCGAATCGTGCGTACCGATGGCGGCGCCGTTGCCGAATGCCGCAGAGGGATCGCCATCAACTGGCCCTTTCGATCGGTTCGGTCTTCTCGGCGACCCGGAATCGGGCCGACGCCGCGCGTCGGTTGCGTTCGCTCTCATCGGCCGCAGCGCGCTTGGGCACACCTCGCACGATCCGTACGGTCTGAACTGCACCGCACACGCACGGCAGTTCCGGCGGACATTCACATCCGCCGGTCTCGGCGTGCCGGATTCGACTCTTCACGATGCGATCCTCGCCGGAGTGGTACGACAGGACGGCGAGCCGTCCTCCCGGCGTCATGGCGGCGATCGCCTTGTCGATCGCCTCGGGCAGCGCATCGAGCTCACCGTTGACCTCGATGCGGATCGCCTGGAACGTCCGTTTGGCGGGATGTCCACCGGTCCGTCGGGCCGCTGCCGGAATCGCGGTGGTCACGACCTCTGCGAGACGCGTCGTCGATTCGATCGGTCGGGCAGCCACGATCGCCCTCGCGATCCGCGTGGCGAAGCGCTCGTCGCCGTAGCGGCGGATCACATGCGCCAGTTGCTGCTGCGAGTACCCGTTCACGACGTCGTCGGCCGACCATGGAGCGTCGGCGTCCATCCGCATGTCCAGTGGCCCGTCGTTGCGGTACGAGAAGCCTCGCTCGGCACGGTCGAGCTGCGGCGACGACACACCGAGGTCGAACAACGCGCCGCTCAACTGGTCGATCGAGTGAGCTGCCATCGCTTGGTCGAGATCGTCGAACCGGCAACGGTGCGTCATCACCCGGTCGCCGAACCGGTCAAGCCGGGTGCTCGCCGCCGCCAGCGCGTCGGCATCGCGGTCGAGTCCCAGGATGCTGAGGTCCTCGCGGGAGTCGAGGATGGCTTCGCTGTGGCCGCCACCGCCGAGCGTGGCATCGACGATGACCCCGGCCGGCACAGACCGGAAGGTTTCGACGATCTCGTCTCTCATGACGGGCTCGTGGCGGAATGCTGCGTCACTCATGTCTCGTCCCCCTCGTCGAGCCACACGCGGCTCGGCTGCACGATGCCGTCCTCGTTGCGAATCGTGTGATATCGCGATGGCCGCCACACCTCGAGCATGCGAATCGCGCCGGCGACGACGGCCTGACCCCCAGCCGTCAGCCCGGCGTGCTGACGGCACTGCTCGTCGAGCGTGATGCGACCCTGTTTGTCGACGGCGGCCACCGATGAGCTGACACCGAACGTGCGCAGCGCCGACTCGGGCAGTTCGTGATTGCGCACGCGCGCTTGCAGTTCGGCAGCCTCCGCCTCGGCCTCAGCGATCGACGTGATCGACACGAAGCCGTCGGGGTGACAACGCAAGTAGCACTTGGTGCCCAGCACGTCACGGAAGTCGGCGGGCAACGCCAAACGACCGTTGCTGTCGATGCTGCGGTCGTATTCACCGACGAACACGTACGTGCCAGACCTTCCGAATCGAGCCCGCTCGTCTGCCTCACCATCGATTGCGATGGCACGAAGACCGGCGGGGGTGCCCTCGTGATGGGCAAGTATGGTGCATCGGGTTCACCAATATCAACCATTTCCCCCCTATTTGCCCCAATTATCTCCAGTATGCAATCGAGAGAACGACAACTCGCAGTGGTGAGGCGGGGAGATATTCGCGCGATCCGCGCGCAGATCACGTCGACAGTTGTGCCGCCAGCGCCTCCGCGACGGCCTCGGGAGCGAGCCCGCGCGACCACGCCGGTTCGGGTGGCTCACCGGCGGGCACCTCGCCGACGAAGAACCGTGCGAGGTCGGCGGTCAGCGGTGAGCGGTACACCATTCCCTGGATACGCACGCCATGACGGGAACGGCGCTGACTGAGCCCGACGAGCTTTCGACCACCGAGCAGCACCTCGCCCGGGCCGAGGCCGGCGAAACACACCAGATCGGACCACGCCGTCGCGACCATCCCACCGCGATGCACGTCCAACTCGCCGGCACTCGAGCTGTCGGCCAGCAGCGGAGCGACCGCAGCCATCCACCGTTCACCGATCCACACCATCGAGCCCCGGATGTCGTCCGGGGCGATGCCGTGGGGCATCACGACGTCGACCCACGTCGCGACATCGGGCCGGACGATCACCGCTCCGCCACCCGAACGCCGGCGGACGATGTCGAGACCTGCGGCGGTCAGCGCGGCCTGATCGACGAGATCGATCGACTGGCGCGAGCCCAGCACGAATGCTGCATCCGTCGCATCGCACCACCAGACCTGCAGGTCCGAACCGGAACGGTTGGCAGCACCGGGAACGACGTCGAACGGATCGAGCCCGTGGAGGTACCCGACACTCCCCCGCTGGCGCACCACATCGACCACGATGCAACGCTACCGAGAGGCCCGACGGCCTGGATCGCGATCGCACCGATCGCACGCCGCGGTCAACTGGCGATCGGCAGGTACGGCTTCCAGGTGTCGGGCACGATGGTCGACCCCACCACGATCCAGGCCGTTGCGCGAGGGGCACGGCACGGGCGGATCAGACGCATGCCGGCCTCGTCGGGCGTTCGATCCCGTTTGGCGCTGTTGCACGGCCGGCAGGCGGCCGCCAGATTGTCCCAGACATCGCGTCCACCCCGCGAACGCGGGACCACATGATCGATCGAGTCGGCCTGGCTGCCGCAGTATTGGCAGCGATAGTCGTCACGAGCGAACACGGCGCGACGCGACACCGCCGCCATGCGTCGGCGCGGGGCGCGAACCATGTAACGCAGGCGGATCACGGCCGGAACCGCCATGGTGATCGACGCCGAACGCACGACGCCGTCATCGGCCTCGATCAGTTCGGCCTTCTCCTGGATCAACAGGCACACCGCCCGCCGCGACGACACGATGCTGAGTGGCTCGAAGGTTGCATTGAGGACGAGCGCTCGACGCATCTCGTCACCGCACCCCACAAGACCGCGCCGGGTCGGCGATCGTCGCCGAGTTGCGAGGCAGGCTCGTGTTCAGCCTGCCCCCACCCTGGAATGGTCCCATTCGCGGCACCACAGCAGATATTTCACCACATCTTGGACGTCGGGTTGACGATCTGTTTCGCCGTACTGCGTGAGCATGCGGAAGCGCAGATAGTCACCCGACGGCACCGGCAGGAACGGTCGGCGGCGCCACCAGCCCGGCGCTGCGGTACGGCGCGCTTGACGCACGGCGGTCGGCCAGAGGATCGGACGCCTCGCCAGCGCCCAGACGATCTTCAACACGGCACGCTCGAACATGGCGCGTTCACGGTGATGGCGAGGCGGTCATGGCGGCACGGGTCACTCTTCAACACGGCACGCTCGAACATGGCGCGTTCACGGTGATGGCGAGGCGGTCATGGCGGCACGGTCACTTCGGGCGCGGCACGCTCGAACATGGCGCGTTCACGGTGATGGCGAGGCGGTCATGGCGGCACGGGTCACTTCGGGCGCGGCTCCTTGGGCAACCCGAGCACCATCTCGCCGATGATGTTGCGCTGGATCTGCGACGACCCTGCATAGATCGTGCCGGCCCGGGCATTGAGGAACGTGTTGACCCATGAGGCCGACGAATTCGGCGCCCCGGCGTCGTCGGTCTGAAAGGCCGAGGAGGGCCCGCGACCTGATGGCGTCATCGCCTCGGCGCCGAGAATGTCGACAGCCAACTCGGTCAAGATCTGGTGGTACTCGCTCCAGTACAGCTTGGAGATCGCCCCGTCGGGTCCGGGGTGGTGGCCCTGCAGGAATCGGGTCAGCACGCGCATGCCGTTGTAGCGCATGATCTGCACTTTGGAGTAGGCCCACGCCAGCTTCTGACGAATCACCGGATCGTCGGCGACCCCGCGCTCCTTGGCGAGCAGGAACAGTCGATCGAGTTCGGCCTGGAACCGGATCGGCACCGTGGCGGCTGCCTCGCCGCGCTCGAAGCCCAGCAGGGTCATGGCGACCCGCCATCCATCGTTGACGCCGCCGACGACGTTCTCCTTCGGGCAGGTGGCGTCGGTGTAGAACACCTCGTTGAACTCGCTGTCGCCGGAGATCATCTTGATCGGCCGGACCTCGATGCCCGGTTGACGCATGTCGACCAGCAGGAACGAGATGCCCTTGTGCTTCGGAGCGTCCGGATCGGTTCGTGCCAGCGTGAAGATGTGATCGGCGAGGTGCCCGGCCGACGTCCAGATCTTCTGGCCGTTGAGCACCCATTGGTCGCCGTCGAGTTCGGCCTTGAGCCCGACGTTCGACAGGTCGGAACCTGCGTTCGGCTCGCTGTATCCCTGGCACCAGGTGTCGGCGCCCGACAAGATGCGCGGGAGATAGTGGGCCTTCTGCTCGTCGGTGCCCTGGAGCAGCAGCGTGTTGCCGAGCATCTGGATGCCGAACACGTCGTTCGGGCCGCCGCTGGGCACACCCGCCTTCGTGAACTCCTCCGACAGGATCACCTGCTCGAGCGGTGACAGACCGGCGCCGCCGTATTCGACCGGCCAGCCCGGCGCGAGATACCCGGCCTCGTACAGCGTGGCGCGCCATTCGGCCACGAAGTTGCTGAGCGCGTCGCCTTCCAGCCGGCCGGTACCACCCCAGTTCGCGGGAAGCTTCTCGGCGAGGAAGGCCTGCACTTTCTGACGGTATGCCGCTGCGTCGGCTGAGTAGGTCGGCTGCATGCCAGCGACCTTACCGCCCGGGGTTACCGTCGGGTAGATCCGAGCTGAGCGAGCCGGTGCCCTGATCCGTCGACTGCTCCGTCGACTGCTCCGTCGACGTGGCAGGTGCAGATCCGTCGACCGACGTCGGCCCGCTGGCCGCGCCGCGTGACGAGCCGTCCAGCGGGGTGTGGACCAATCCCTCTGCCGAGACCGTCTCGTGTCGGGCAACGGCGGCGGCGGCTACCAGCGGCCCGACATGCCCGACGCCCGTGTCGCGGACACGCAGCGTGGCCACGTGGGCCAGACCGGATCGCTGATCGAGCTCCTTGGCGAGCGCGTCGAAGAACGGCGCTCCGAAAACGGACGGGACGACCCCACCGATCACGATGTCGGCGACGTCGAGCATGGCAGCGATCGAGGCGCAGGCGCGTCCGGTCATGATGCCCGTGCGTTCGACGATCGCGGCCGGGGTACGTCTCAGATCGCGTCCGGTGGCGGCCTCGATCCCCCTCGCGCCCGCGTATGCAGTCAGACACCCCAATGCACCGCAGGCACACTCGGCGCCGTCGGGTTCGACGATCAGATGGCCGAACTGACCGAGATTGCCGGTGAGGCCTTCCGCCAGGCGACCGGCCACGACGAGTCCGCCATCGACATCGTCGCCGAGCACCAGCGTCGCGAGGTGTTGTTCGTCAGCGGGCCACTGCGCCGCCTGCCCGCACCACAGCTCGGCGAGGGCGAGACCGCGCCCCGCCGTGTCGATACCGACCGGGAGACCGGTGATCTCTGCGAGTTCGCGGCGCAGCGGAAAGTCGTGCCACATGGGCATGCCGACCGGCTTCATCGCGCCGGTGCCCCGATCGATCGGACCCGGGCACGTGACCCCGACCCCGATCGGCACGACATCGCCCGGGTTGGCGGCGAGCACGCGCCGCACGAGTTGTGTGAGCGAGGGCCACACGTTGCGAGCCGGCGTCGTGAGCCGATCGCGCACGACGATCTCTCCGGATCCATCGACGATCCCCGCCGCGAGTCGGCTGGGCCCCAGGTCGATGGCGACATATCCGGTGGTCACGGCCAGGCACGGTACCGCGCCATCGGCCCATCCGCCTGCCACTGCGGGCCGGGACCGTCTACTCTGTTCCCTCGTGACGGACACTGCTGAGGCGACCACGACGTTCTCGACACTCTTCGAGGGCATCGTCGACAACATCACGACCGTGGTGCACGGCAAACGCGACGCGATCGAGTTCGCCGTGCTGACCATGCTGGCCGAAGGTCACCTGCTGATCGAGGACGTGCCGGGGGTGGGCAAGACCAGCCTGGCCAAAGCGCTGGCGGGCTCGATCGACTGCACGTGGAAGCGGGTCCAGTTCACCCCCGATCTGCTGCCCACCGACCTCGTCGGTGTCAGCGTGTACGAGCGCTCGACCGAGCAGTTCCGATTCACCCCCGGGCCACTGTTCGCGAACATCGTGCTGGCCGACGAGATCAACCGCGCCTCACCGAAAACCCAGTCGGCACTGCTCGAGGCGATGGAAGAGCGCCAGGTGAGCGCGGACGGCATCACCCATCACCTCCCGCCCCCCTTCATGGTCATCGCCACCCAGAACCCGGTCGAGCAGGAAGGCACGTATCGGCTGCCCGAGAGCCAGCTCGACCGGTTCTTGTTGCGGATCTCGTTGGGCTATCCCGGCCGCACCGCGGAGATGGCCATCCTCGACGGGCAGGGTTCGTCCGACGCGCTGCGCAATCTGCGACCGGTCGTGAGCGTCGACGAGCTGCTCTCGATGGTCGAGACGGTGAAGGACGTGTATCTCGCCAGCGCACTCAAGTCCTACATGATCGATATCGCCGAGGCCAGCCGTCGCCACTCGGCGATCGAGCTCGGGCTCTCACCACGAGCCACGCTGCAGTTGTCGGCGGCGGTTCGCGGGTACGCGGCCGCCAAGGGTCGCGACTACGCGACGCCCGACGACGTCAAGATCGTCGCCCCCGCCGCCCTCGCCCACCGGCTGCTACTGCGCGCCGGCAGCAACGCCCGCACCACGTCCGAGGAGACGATCCGCGAGCTGCTGGCCGAAGTGCCGGTGCCCATTGCACGATGACGTCATGATCCGGGCCCACTGATGCCGACACGACAAGGATGGATCGTGGCGGTCGGCGCCCTGACGTCGATCGTGATCGGTCGCTTCTTCGGCATCCTCGAGCTCTTCGTGATCGGCGCAGGCTTGGGTGCCGCCGTGCTGGTCGCTGTCGCGATCGTCCGCTTGCACCAACCACGCCTCGCGATCACCAGGTGGGCCCACCCATCGGTGTTGACCGTCGGCGACACCGGTCGGGTCGATCTGCTGATCGAAAATCGTGGTGGAATCCGCTCGCCGCGAGTCGACCTGACCGAGCCGGTCGGTGCCAGCAACACCGCCCACATGACGGTGGCGTCGTTGCGCCCCGGCGACCAGGTCACGGCGGGATATCGGGTTCCGGCTCTACGCCGGGGCGTGCTACTCGTCGGGCCGACCACATTGGAACGACGCGATCTGCTCGGCCTGGCGTTCGACACACGGGTGACGACCGGCGCAACCGAACTGACCGTCGCCCCATCGACCTTCGAGATGCCGATGCCGTCACTGGGACAAGGGGTGCTCGGCCGGCATCTGCTGGCGCTGTCTCAGCGGGTCGGCCCGGGCGAGTTCCACAGTCTGCGCGACTACGTGGCGGGCGATGAGCTCCGATCGATCCACTGGCGGGCATCGGCCCGCTCGGAGGAACTGAAGGTTCGCCAACACGAGGCCCAGGGTGTTCGCCGTTGCATCGTCATCCTGGACCGCGATCGCGACACGTATCCCGATCCGGCCACGCTGGACGACGCGGATGTGTTCGAACGGGCGATCACGGCGGCCGGCAGCCTGATCATCAGCGCGGACCGGGCCGGGCTCACCACCAGATTCGTCAGTGGCGGCGGCATCGACCTGCGGGGCCCAGAGGTCGCCGCCCACACACTGCGACTCCTGGCTCCGCTCGACCTCGGGCCCGCCCTCGGCGAGATCGACCGCGACCCCGGTGAGGGGCTCGGTCTGGTGATCGTCGTCACGACCTCGCCCTCGTCCGATGCGTGGCGGCAGGCCGAGCGCCTCGTCGATCCGACGCTCACGAGGGTCGGGGTGTTCACGATGAGCTCCACCACTGCACGTCTGTCGATCGACGCCTCGTCGATCGCCTCGTTCCGGCAGGGCTGGCATCGTCTCGCCGGTACGCGTGGCATGGTGAGGGAACTGTTGGCGGTCGGTGATCCGTCGTGACGAGCGATCGTGCCGACCGGACATCGTTCGAACGCGATCTGATCGCCACCGCGGCCCTGACGCTCTACTCGTTCGTCGTCGCGCTCGGGTTCGCCCGCGTGTTCAGCGGCTGGGAGTTCATGTGGGATCTCGGCGTGCTCGTCGTGGTCGGCCACGGAGCCTCGTTCCTCTTCCGACGGGCCCGCGTCAGCGGGTGGCTGGCGATTCCACTGACGACGGCGCTCCTGCTCTGGGTGCTCGTCGCCCAGCAATACGCCGACACGATGTCGTGGATGATGCCGCGGGGCGCCACGTGGGACCAGTTGGACCTGGAGGTCGGACTCGTTCGCGATCAATTCCAGACTGCGGTGGCCCCCGTGATCTACGGGGCCGGCTGGGCGACGCTGGCCGGGCTTGCCCTGATCATCGCCGTCGTGATGGCGGACTCGTTCGCGTTCCGAGCCGAGGCACAGGGCGAGACGCTGGTGCCAGGTGGCGTCCTGTTCGTGTTCATCGCTGCGCTGAGCAGCCCGCGCCTGCGCGTCCTGTCGGCCATGCTGCTCCTGGCCGGCGGAGTGATCGTGGTGATCGCGTTGCGCCGTCTGCATGATCGATCACGCCGAGTCGAGCTGACGTCACGTCGCGGGCCGGCCTCGATGGCCGTCCCCACCGCGCTGGCCACGGCGTTGGCCGTTGCGCTACTCGCGGGATTCATCGGCCCACGACTGCCAGGGGCTCAGGCCGAACCGCTGTACCAGACGCGAGGCCGAGGCGGCGGCGTCACGTCGGTCATCAACCCGTTCGTCGACATCCGTTCGCGACTCACCAACCGGGGCAACGTCGAACTGTTCCGTGTGAACTCGGATGCGCCCGCCTATTGGCGCGTCACGACCTTGCCGGAGTTCGACGGCGAGACGTTCGGGGTGCCGACACGTCCGCTCGAACGGGTCGAGGGCGCATTCGACCCAGCACCCGAATCCGACTCGGACAACTCCCGGATCCGACAGCAGATCCAGGTGTTGTCGCTCGGCGGCAAATTCGTGCCCGCCGCTGCCGATCCGTTCCAAGCCGACGGGTTCTCGGGCGGACAACGGATCGACCTGCGACTCAATCGCGACACGAGCGCGCTCGTCACCCCCGAGGACATCACCAGCGGAGATGTCTTCACGATCGTGTCGGCGGCTCCGCAGCTGTCTGCGGAGGTGCTGCGAGCTGCGACGTCGGCGGCGGCGCCGGATCCGATCTTCGTCGAGCTGCCCGACGACCTGCCTGAGATCGTCGGCCGGCTCGCCGAACAAGTCACGCAGGGCGCTCCGAACCCGTACGACGCGGCGATCGCGTTGCAGACGTGGTTCCGTGACGAATTCGAGTACAGCCTCGAGGTCCAGCGCGGCCACAGCTCGAGCGCGATCGAGAGCTTCCTCACCCAGCGGATCGGATACTGCGAGCAGTTCTCCGCGACGTTTGCGGCCATGGCACGCACGCTTGACATCCCGTCGCGAGTTGCGGTGGGGTTCACGCCCGGCGTGCTCAATGAGGACGGCTGGTTCAGGGTGCTCGGCAAGAACGCCCACGCCTGGCCGGAACTCTGGTTCGATGACATCGGTTGGGTGGCGTTCGAGCCGACCCCCGGGCGCGGGGAACCGGGCGCCGACTACACCGGGGTCGACCCGCAACAGGACGAGACCGACGCGACACCCGCAGGAGGAGCCGGGGACCCCGCGATTCCTCCGGACCCGACGACGCCTTCGACCGTGGTGCCCACGCCGACCACGTTGCCGAACCGCACTCCGGACGGCCCCTCGCGCTTCGAGGACCCCGCGAGCGGGTTCGGCGAGACGACCGACCCCTCCACCGGGGCTCCGTCCAAGAGCTCGAAGGCGCCATGGCTGATGCTGATCATCGGGCTGGTCGCGTGCGCGTTGGCGGCCGTACCCTGGGTGTTCGGTCGGGTCAGGGCGCGCAGATTGCGGGGGCTCGACGAGGCCGAACGCGTGCAACGGTCCTGGGTGAATGCCCGCTCGTCCGCCCAACTGGCGGGCGTTGCAGGCACATCGTCGATGACCGCAATCGAGTGGGCGCGCGCGACGGCGGACCAGCTACCGGTCGCCGCGCGTCCGATGCGTTCGCTCGCTGACCTGGTCGACCGTGTCACCTACGCCCCGCCAGGGTCGGTCGACCTCGAGCGGGTGGGCACGTTCGGGGCGACTGTGGGTCAGGACTCGGAGTTGTGGGCGGATCAGATCGACCGGATCGCCACCGACACGCTGTCGCCCGCCCAGCGCATTCGCCGGTATTTCACCGTCTGGCGCTGACCGGTCGGCGCACCGGCGCACTCGATCGGCCCGAACGGGGCACTCCCCCGTTTCGCCGTCGTTGGCGGGTCGGCATCGGCGAGCGAGGACCGGTCAGGCCGAGAGGCCCAGTCGGGTCGGACGATCACTCGGGTCGGACGATCACTCGGGTCGGACGATCACTCAGGTCGAGAGAATCACTCAGGTCGAGAGAATCACTCAGGTCGAGAGAATCACTCAGGTCGAGAGAATCACTCAGGTCGAGAGAATCACTCAGGTCGAGAGAATCACTCAGGTCGAGGAGGCCGGCCGGCTCCGGCCAACCATGCGTTGATCGGCAGGTTGCCGAGCTTCTCGCGGCCGATCACGCGGATCTCCGCCTCGAACAGCACCGCCATCGCCAGCACGGCGATGAAGCAGAGGAAGGCCAACCAGAAGCTGACAGCGAGGCCGGCAACCGTCAAGACGAGGCCGACGGCCAGCCCGATCGCCAACATCACGAGTCGCCGCCGGGAGACCCGAACTCCGCGTTCGGAAAACGAAGGGTCCTGCGCGAGCTCTTGCTCGATCTGGCGGAGGATCCGCTGTTCGTCTTCAGACAGAGGCATGCACCAGCATCATCGCACGTTCCGAGACGTTCCTCAACGCGGTGGGGAGGATTCGCCGGATTGCCCGCGGACGGGGTCGCCGTGCCGGAACCGGCTGACACGGCATCAGCCCTGGTCCGGGCCCCATTGCTGGGCGCCCTTTCGAACCACTCGGAGGCCCTTCGAGCTCATCGAACTTGCCGGTCCGATCGCCGCAGCCCCGAACCGTTCCCTGATCTCGTCGATCGCCGCTGCCGACTTGATGGGTTCGTCCGAGCGCTCGGCGGCATCGAGCAGGCTCAGTTGCTGTGCCCGGTCACCGAAATTGCTCGTCGACACCCCGAGCAGGCGAACACCGACCGAGACGTCGAGGGCCCGGAGCAGCGGTTTGAGTTCGCTCACCATTTCCGGCCCGGTGTCGACCGCCGATGCCAACGTGATCGATCGCGTGACCGTGTGAAACCCGGCGAACCTGACCTTCAGCGTCAGCGTGCGTGCGGCGGTGTGTTGCCGCCGCAGCCGCGCCGACACGGCATCCGACAGACGTACCAGTTCGCGTTCGAGATCTGCGAGCTCGTGAACATCCTGCGGGTAGGTCTCCTCGTGACCGATCGATTTGGCACTGCGGCTGACCTCGACCGGGCGATCGTCGAGCCCGTTCGACAACGCCAACAGGTGCAGGCCGCTCGCCCGGCCGAGGCTGGTGACGACGGTGCGCTCGTCGAGGGCCGCCAGGTCACCGACCGTGCCGACCCCGATCCGCTCGAGCTTCTCCAGTGTCTTGGGGCCGACACCCCACAGCTTCGAGACGGGCAGTGGGTGCAGGAACTCGAGGATCCGGTCCGGCAACACCTCGACCACACCAGGCCCCGGCAGTACCCGCTCCGGTGTCGCTCGCGGCTTGGCCTCGACCGAGGCCAGCTTGGCGAGGAACTTGTTGGGGGCGACGCCGACCGAGCAGCCGAGCCCGAGTTCGCCGAGCACGTCGGTGCGGATCAGCGCGGCGATCTGGGTGCCCTCGCCGAACAGGCGGGTGGCGCCGCTCACGTCGAGGAACGCCTCATCGAGCGAGAGCGGCTCGATCGCCGGCGTATAGCGCCGGAAGATCTCGTGGACCTGCTCGCTGACCTCGCTGTAGAGATCGTGGCTGCCCGGCAGGAACACGGCATGCGGGCAACGACGACGAGCGACCGCGGACGGCAGCGCCGAGTGCACGCTGAACCGGCGAGCCTCGTAGGAGGCAGCGGCAACCACACCGCGCGGTCCCGTACCGCCGACGACGACGGGTTGGCCTGTCAGGTCCGGCCGTCGCCGCAGTTCCACCGACACGAAGAACGCATCCATGTCGACGTGCAGGATCACGCGTCGGCCGGCCATGTCGCCAGTATCGCCGATCCGCCGCGGGTCGAGGGCCGCAAACGGGTCGCCCGAGCGAACACGAGGGTGGGGCGTGTCAGAAGGCGACCTGGGCGCCGCATGCCGACAGAGAGTCGGCCTCTGACGCCGAACCGGCCGCGTCAGAGCGGCAGGTTGCCGGTCGCCGTCTTGGTGGTGCCGTGGTCGTTGTAGGCCGCGATCGTGCGCTGGGCGATCCGCATCTGGTGGATCTCGTCGGCCCCGTCCGCAAAGCGCGCCCAACGCGCTTGTTGGAGCATGTGCGCCAGCGGGGTGTCGTTGGAATAGCCGAGCGCCCCGTGCACCTGGACCGCCCGATCGATGATGCGCCACAGGCTGTTGGCGACGAAGTGCTTGGCCATCGACACGACAGCGGCGAAATCCATGCCGTGCTCGATCTGATACGCAGCGTGCAACACCATCAGCTTGCACTGATACAGCTCGATCGCCGAGTCGCTGATCAGCCATTGGATGCCCTGCTTCTCGGCCAGCAGTGAGCCGTGGGAGTAGCGCTCGAGCGAGCGGGCGACCATCATGTCGAGCGCGATCTCGGCCTGTCCGATCCAGCGCATGCAATGTGCCAAGCGAGCCGGGCCGAGGCGGTACTGGCCGAGCAGATGGCCCTGGCCGCGTCCACCGAGCATGTTCTCGGCCGGCACCCTCAGATCCTCGATGAGGATCTCACAATGGTTGTGCCCACCCGACATCGTCTCCACGTCGCGCACGATGTTCCAGCCGTCCGACGGGAGGTCGACGATGAAGCAGGAGTTGGCGGCCTGGGGAATCTCCGGGTCTTCCTCGGTGCGCGCCACGAGCATCGCGAACTTGGCGCCGCGGGCGCCCGAGATGAACCACTTGTGGCCGTTGATCACCCACTCGTCGCCGTCCTGGTAGGCGAACGTCTGGATCAGGGTGGGGTCGCTGCCGGCGACCTCCGGCTCGGTCATGGCGAAGCACGACCGAGCGGTGCCGTTGCACAAGGGCTTGAGATACTTCTGTTTCTGGTCGTCGGTGCCCCAGTGCAGCAGTGTGTGCTGGTTGCCCTCGTCGGGAGCCTGGGCGTTGATCACGAACGGCCCGATCGACACCTTCGACGCCTCGGCCGACACGGCGGCCATCGCCGTCGGGCCGAGTCCCATGCCGCCCCACTCGGGCGGCATGTGCGGCAGCCAGAGCCCCCACTCGTCGTGGGCCTCCTTGCGCAGCTTCACCACCACCTGCACGACCTCGCCACGGTCGTCCTGATCGATCGCGTCCCATTCGGGGCGAACGCGGGTGTCGATGAACTCGCGAACCTTGAGGCGAACCTCTTCAACCTCCGGCGCAAAGGTGAAATCGATCATGCGGCGAGTCTGGTCAACGGGGCCCCCGGGCAGCGAGCCCGACGCCGACCCCCCGGCCGGCTCGGTAGCCTCCACGTCGATGTCGAGCACGAACGCCGAAGCCTCCTGGGACCGAGACACCCTGCCGGAGGGCGACGAGAAGAAACAGGCGGTTCGCGAGATGTTCGACGCGATCGCCCCGCGCTACGACATGGTCAACCGCATCATGACGTTCCGGCTCGACGTTCGATGGCGTCGTCAGACCGTGCGCGACCTGGCGTTGCCGATCGGCTCGACCGTGCTCGACCTGGCTTCCGGCACCGGAGACCTGTGTATCGATCTGCGCGAATCGGGTCTCACGCCGATCTCGATGGACCTGTCGTTCGGCATGTTGGCAGCCGACCGTTCCGGTGCACCGCGCTCCCAGGCCGACATCCTTCGCCTGCCGGTCCGCGACCGCTCGGTCGACGGTGTGACGTGTGGTTTCGCGCTCCGCAACCTGCTCGAGCTTCCCGCCTTCTTCGACGAGCTCGCTCGCGTCGTTCGCCCCGGCGGGCGGATCGCACTGCTCGACGTCGGTATCCCGAAGAACAAGGCCATCCGGTTCGGCAACAACATCTACTTCGGCAAGGTCGTACCGCGCATCGGTGCCTTGCTGAGCGACGGTGCCGCCTATCGATACCTGCCAAAGAGCGTCGCGTACCTGCCCGCCCCGGCGGAGATGATCGAGATGCTCCGCGCGGCCGGGTTCGCGGACGCGAGTCACCGCCTGTTGTCGGGCGGACTCACCCAACAGCTGCTGGGCACGAGGGACTGACACCGGCTTGCAGGCCATCACGCTTCCGCTCCACGTCGAACTCGACCTCAACGACGTCGCCAGAGGTGACGGTTTTCTGTTCGTCCGCGAGGGTGTCGGCTTCGCCGGGCGCGGTGTCGCTGCGAGGGTGCCGATCGACGATGCCGTCGAGTTCCTCGCAGCGATCGACCACGTCGACCATGTGGGCGGTACCAACGGGCCGATCGCGCTCGGCGCGCTGCCCTTCCTGCCCGGGTCGTCCGCCGCTCTGGTCGTGCCACGCGTCCTGGTCGGCAAGTCCGCCGACGGGCGCAGCTGGGTCACCTCGATCGACGGTGCCGTGCTGGACACCGACGACATCGCCGACCCGATACCCGACGCGGCGACATACTCGATCACGCCGGGTGTCGAAGTGGCTCACTATCTCGCAGCCGTGGCAGCGGCGCGGCATGCCGTTCGTCAGGGTCGGATGCACAAGGCCGTCATCGCCCGGCCGATCCGGGTCGATGTCGATCGACCGATCGACGTCCATGCCGTCCTGCGGCGGCTGAGAGCCACCTTCGCGACCAGCTATCGGTTCTCGATCGACGGGTTCATCGGGGCGTCACCCGAGCTGCTGGTGGCCGTCGAGGGCGACACGGTCAGCGCCCATCCGCTCGCCGGGACCACGCCCACCACGGGCGATCCCGACACCGACGCCCGCTTGGCGGCCCAATTGCAGGCCAGCCCGAAGAATCAGATCGAACACCGCGCGGCGATCGAGATGGTGCGCGACACGCTGCTCCCCTATTGCAGCTATCTCGACTGGGCACCCGAGCCGTCGATCGTGAAGGTCGCCAACGTGCAGCACCTCGGCTCGCACGCCGAGGGCAGGCTGTCGAAACCGACCCCGACCGTGATCGAACTGGTGCGGGCGCTCCAGCCGACGCCGGCTGTCGGCGGCTACCCGCGCGACACGGCGATCGAACTGATCCTCGAGGTCGAGGGTTTCGAACGCGGTCTGTACGGCGGTGCAGTCGGCTGGGTCGACGCTTCCGGCGACGGCCGTTGGGCCGTGTCGCTACGGTGCGCCGAACTCACCGAGGATCGCCGTTCGGCCCGTCTCGTCGCAGGGGGCGGAATCGTCGCCGACAGCGACCCGCTGTCCGAGTTGGCCGAGACACAGGCCAAGTTCCAAGCGATGCTCAGCGCGATTGTCCGGCCGTGACCGCTATGAGATCACGCTGATCGCGTGGACGAGATCGCGCTGGGCACCGGCCTCCGGCCCGGCCATCGGACGATGTTCGCCGACGATGCGTACCGCTTCGTCCGCGCTGACACCGAGCCGGATCAAGACGCACACTGCGGTGGTTCCGGCGCGCCCGATGCCGGCACCACAATGAACGAGCAGGTCGTCGCCCCTTCGGAGCCGTGTGACGAGATCGTCGACGAACGAGATCATGGAGCCGACCGGTGACGCGTGCATGTCCGGGGTCGGCCACCACAGCGACCGTTCGCCGCCCTGATCGAGCCACCGCACGTAGTCGGGGTAGCGCTCCTCGAGTTCGTGCCGCTCGGTGAGACAGACGACAGTCGTCCAGTCGAACGTGCGGCCCGGAACCGATCCCGGCGCGCCTCCCAACCAGGGGGCGATGGCGTGCTTGCCGCACAGCCACAACGAGCCGGCAACACCGTCGGCCAGGGGAATCCGATCGATCCCCCCGTCGCGCTGACGGGCGGTCAGCCAATCGAGGTCATCGCTCATCGTTGTACAGCGGCCACCGCAGCGTTGAGCAGATCGTGATGGCGCACGTTCTCTGCACGATCGGTGGCGACCCGGATCACGCTCGGGCCCGGGGTTCGTACTGCAGCAGCCAGCTCGTCGAGCGTCGATACGGTTCGTGCCGCGACCCCATGCGCGGCGGCCAACGCCTCGATGTCGGTGTGATGCGGCGTGCCGAACAGCTGCTCGAAACGGTGCGGGGTGAACGAGCTCGCCTGGGGCAGGAAGCTGAAGATCCCACCGCCACCGTTGTCGATCACGACCACGCGCAGGTCGGCACCTCGCGCCGGGAGGCCGACGAGCGCATTGCTGTCGTGGGCAAACGCGATGTCGCCGAGCAGCACCAGTGTCGGACGACCCGACAGGGCGCGGCCGAGGGCGGTCGACATCACACCGTCGATGCCGTTGGCGCCGCGGTTGGCGTGGGCACGCGCCACCGGACCACCGAACCATTCGAGGTCGCGCACGGGCATCGAGGAGGCGACCACGACCTCGACGTCGCCGGCGACGGACGTCGCAACCGTGCGTGCGACGCCCGGTTCGCTGAGCGGCAACTCGGCGATGCCGGTATCGATGGCATGCTCGGCTTGCGAGTTGGCGTGGCGCCAGCGGGCGAGCCACGGCGTGCCGGCGGCGCCCGACAATGGCGCCAGTTCTTCGACCGAACAGAACGCGGCGACGTTGCGATCGGGGTCGATCACGCCGGGACCACCGACCTGCAACAACGGCGCACCGCTCGCGACGATCCACTGAGACAGCACCTTCGACGCCGGTGGCCGGCCGAACCGTACGACCACCTGGGGCGCGTGGGCCCGGGCGAAGTCGTCGTGCCGCAACAGCGCATCGAACGCCGTGACCGCCTGGTCGAGTGAACGGCACCCCGAGGTCGGATCTGCCAGAACGGGCCAGCCGAGCCGTAGTGCGAGCGCCTCGATATCGGCCACGGCGACACCGTGACGACCACCGGCAACGATCACGCCACGCTGGAGATCGAACCGCTCGTCGAGCACCCCGGTGCTCGCGATGCCGCGCGGCACGGGCAACGGTGGACCGATCGGATCGGGGAGTCGCCCGGCGACACCGACGAGCGGCTCGCGGAACGGCATGTTGAGGTGCACCGGGCCTGCCTCGGCGGTCGAGAAGACCCGCTGGGCGAGCGGCCGCCACGACGCCGGGTCGGCGTCGTCGGGAACGATCGCATCGTGGAACCACTTCACCGAGCCGCCGTACAGACCGATCTGATCGATGGTCTGGGGCGCGCCGATGCCGCGCAACTCGGGCGGCCGATCAGCCGTCGCCACGATGAGCGGCACGTTGCTGAGCCCCGCCTCGACGACGGCCGGGTGGAAGTTCGCGGCAGCCGTGCCGCTGGTGCACAGCAGCACCGCAGGAATGCCGTCGAGCCCGATACCCAGCGCGACGAATGCCGCGACGCGCTCGTCGTGCACGACGTGAACCGCGAGCTCGGGGCGCTCGGCCAGCGCGATCGCCATCGGGGTGCTGCGCGAGCCGGGAGCGATGACGGCATGGCGAACGCCGCACCGAATCCACTCGTCGACCAGCGTCGCACACGCGGTGGCATTCGCGTCACCGATCGGGTTGGCGCCACGCGTGCCTGCCGGGGAAGCGTCGCCTGCGGTCATGTCCTCCGACGATACGGCGCGTAGGGTCTGGAAGCATGAGCGTCCCCGTGATTCAGGTCGAGATCTGGTCTGACGTCGTGTGCCCGTGGTGTTACATCGGCAAACGACGGTTCGAACGTGCGGTCACCGAACTCGACGGCGAAATCGACGTCGACATCGTCTACCGGCCGTACCAGCTCGATCCGACCGCCTCGCCGGGGAAGTCACAGCCGGTGTTCGAGGCATACGCCCGTAAGTTCGGCGGACCGGAACAGGCAACCGCCATCATCGATCGCGTGACGACGACGGCGGCCGACGATGGCCTCGAATTTCGGATGGACCGTGCGTTACGGGCGAACACTCTGCTCGCCCACCGGCTGCTGTGGCTGGCCGAGCAATCGGATTCGCCCGTTCCGCAGGCGGATCTGAAGGAACGCTTGCTGCGAGCGTATTTCGTCGATGGACTCGACATCGGCGACGCGGAGATCCTCGCCGACTGCGCTGCCCAGATCGGCTTCGAGCGACAGGCGGTGATCGAGTTTCTCGAGAGCGATCGAGGTCGCGGCGAGGTCGCCGCATTCCTCGAACAGGCCGCCGACAACGGCATCAGTGCGGTGCCCACGTTCGTGATCAACGGCCAGTGGGCGATCCCGGGCGCCCAGGACACCGAGACGTTCGTCAACGTGTTGCGACGGCTGAACGAGAAGGTCGTGGCCGACGCGGCGGCCGACGCCCAAGTGTGCACGGACGATGTCTGCGACGTCTGAGACTTCCACCACCGACCGACTCGTCTTCCTGCACGGTTTCACGCAGACCCACCACCATTGGCATCGGGGTGCTCACCTGATCGCCGATCGACTGCCCACATCGCCGACCCTTGCCTTCGTCGACCTTCCGGGCCACGGGCTCAGTGGCGACGATCGTCTCGGGATCGACATGTCCGGGCCACCGCTCGTCGCGCTCGCAGGCGCCGGGACCTACATCGGCTACTCGATGGGCGGCAGATTCGCACTGACGGCGGCATCGGCCGGCAGGGGCATCGTCGAGCGGCTGGTACTGATCGGCGCGACGCCCGGTCTCCGAGAACCTGTCGAGCGGTCGCAACGGCGACTGCTCGACCACGAACGAGCCGAGCGGCTCGAACGGGTCGGCGTCGATGCGTTTCTCGACGAGTGGCTCGCGGCCCCGCTGTTCGACACGTTGCCGGCCGACGAGCGGGACCTCGACCACCGTCGCCGCAACAGTGTCGCCGGGCTCGCGAGCAGCCTGCGCCGGTGCGGCACAGGGAACCAAACGCCGCTCTGGGAGCAGCTCGGACAGATCTCGATACCCGTGCTCGTGATCGCCGGCGACCACGATCTCAAGTTCACCGAGATCGGCCGCGAGATCGCGGCGACGCTGCCGAACGCCGTGTTCGCCCCGATCGCCGCCGCAGGCCACGCCGTTCACATCGAACAGCCCGACGCGACCGCCGACGTGATCGCCGACTGGTTGATCGACACAGCGCGCCAACTGACCTGATCGTGGCACCGATCAGCCGAGCGCCAAACCGATGCTGAACAGCAGGCCGTACAGCAGCTGGGTCTTGCCGGTCGCGCCGAGGATCGGAATCAAGTCCCTGCCGGACGCACCGGCGAGTACCAACCGCGCCGGTTCGCGAGCCACCGGCAGGGCAGCCAGCGCGAGCAGCGACCAGTCGCGTTGACCGGCGCACACGGCGACGCAGAGGAAAGCGCCGACGATCAGCGCAGCGTAGAGCACGCGCGTGCGTTGATCACCGAGCCGCACGGCGAGCGTTCGCTTGCCGACGGCCCGATCGGTCGGTATGTCGCGGAGGTTGTTGATCACCAGCAAGGCGCAGGCGAGAAAGCCCACGCCGGTTGCAGCGACCCAGGTGATACCGGGCACCTCCTCGATCGCGAGATAGGTCGTGCCGGCTGTCGCAACGAGTCCGAAGAAGACGAACACGAACGCCTCGCCGAGACCGAGATATCCGTACGGTCTGGGCCCGCCCGTGTAGCCCCAAGCCGCCAGGACGGCGACCGCCCCCACCGCGATCAGCCACCACGAGGTCGCCGCGGCGAGTACGAGCCCCACGAGTGCAGCCACCAGCAGCGTGGCCATCGCGGCACGCTTGACCGCCTTCGGGGACGCCGTGCCGGTGGCGACGAGCCGCATCGGACCGACCCGCACGTCGTCGGTGCCCCTGACACCATCGCTGTAGTCGTTGGCGTAGTTCACGCCGATCTGCAGCAGCAACGACACCGCCAACGCACCACCGACTCGCCACCAGACGACATCCTCCCCGAACGAGGCGCCCGCCCCGGCGGCGCAGGCGGCACCGACAGCCACCGGCACCACCGCGGCGGGCAGCGTCCGAGGGCGCGCACCGGCCACCCAGCTGGTCAGCGACGTCGATGGTGCGGGGTTCGGCTCGTTCGGCATCAGTGCGCCATGATGGGCCGATGAGCGAACTCTGGCAACTCGGTGCCCTCGAACTGGCCGAGAAGATCCGAACGGGCGAGTCCAGCAGCAGAGAGGTGCTCGAGGCCCACCTCGCCCGAGTCGATGCCGTCAACCCTCACCTCAATGCGATCGTCCGGCGGCTCGACGACGAGGCGCGGGAGGCCGCCGACTCGGCCGATCGCGCCGTTGCACAGGGATCGGTGCTGGGCCCCCTGCACGGTGTTCCCTGCACCGTCAAGGAGAACATCGATCTCGCCGGAACGCCGACCACGCAAGGCGTTCCGGCCCTCGCCGACGCGGTCGCGTCGATCGACGCACCCACCGTCGAGCGCATGCGCGCCGCAGGTGCGATCCCGTTCGCCCGCACCAATCTGCCCGACCTCGGGCTGCGCGTCCACACCGACTCGGCACTTCACGGGCTCACCCGGAACCCGTGGAACCCGCACGTCACGGCGGGCGGATCGAGTGGCGGTGAGGCCTCGGCGATCGCGTCGGGCATGAGCCCGATCGGACTCGGCAACGACATCGGCGGCTCGCTGCGCAACCCGGCCCACTGCTGCGGGATCGCGTCGATCAAGCCGACATCCGGTGTCATTCCGATGGCGACGGTCGTGCCGCCGGAAGATCAGCTCCTCGCCGCACAGCAGATGTTGGCCGAAGGTCCGATGGCGCGACACGTCGCCGATGTCCGCGCCGGGTTCGAGGTGCTCGCCGGCTGGAGCAGCCGCGATCCACGTTCGGTGCCGGCCCGGCTGACCGACCTGGGCGACGGTGAACTCGTCAGGGTCGCGGTCATGGCCGATCCACCGGGCGGCAGCACCCATCCGGAGATCACCGCCGCTGTCGAACGTGCCGCCGACCTGCTGAGCGATCGCGGGCACGATGTCGTCGAGGCGACACCACCCTCGTACGAGGAGGTTCTCGAGATGTGGGCGATGCTCCTGATCGCCGATCTCACGCTGATGCGACCGCTGCTGGACATGCTGCTGTCGGTCGACGCCGGCTCCGTGCTCGATTCGATGATCGACCAATACGGCGCACCGACCCTTCAGTCGTCGCTCGAGCTGCAAGGTGCCCGCTACGGGGCGATGCGCGCCTGGTCGGCGTTCTTCGAGCAGCATCCGGTGCTCCTGTCGCCGACGTGGGCACTGCCCGCCTTCGAGCACGGCGCCGACCTCCGCGGAGCGGAGGTCGTGACGATCCTGCGCGACACGCTACGTCCGGTGCTCCCCGGCAACCTGCTCGGCATTCCCGGTGTGGTCGTGCCGTGCGGCATGGCAGCAGGGCTACCGGTCGGGGTGCAGGTGATGGGTGACAAGTACACCGATCTGCGCTGCTTGGCGATCGCCGAGCAGATCCAGGCAGCAGAAGGTGTGCACACCCCGATCGATCCCGTCATGGCCTGAGCGTGGGCCATCTGGTCGCGCTCGACCTACCCGGCGGGCCGGCGTTCGTCGACGAGCTGCAGCGCGCCTGGGCCGACGGTCATGCGGTGCTCCCGATCGACCAGCGGCTGCCGGCCGCGGCCAAGGCCGAACTGTGCAGGCGGCTCGGCGCCGGGATCGTCGTGGATCGGCCGGGCGGACGTACCGCCCTCGAGTTCGGCCGCGACGTCGAACCGGGCGACGCAATCGTGGTCGCCACGAGCGGATCGACCGGCGAGCCCAAGGGCGTCGTGCTCACACACGATGCGATCGAGGCGTCCGCTGCCGCCACGTCGAAGCGGCTCGGCGTCACCCCCGACGACCACTGGCTCGCCTGCCTGCCCCTCTCGCACGTCGGGGGGCTCGCGGTCGTTACGCGGGCACTCCACGTCGGCACGCAGCTCACCGTGCACCCGGGCTTCGACGCCGACGCGGTCGACGCCAGCGGCGCCACACTCGTGTCACTCGTGCCAACGGCCATGCGGCGCATCGACAGCGCACGGTTCCGCCTCATCGTGCTGGGAGGTTCTCGGCCGCCGGCCGATCGACCTGCCAACACGGTGACGACGTACGGCATGACCGAGACCGGGAGCGGCGTGGTCTACGACCGCAGACCGCTCGACGGCGTCGAGATCCGCACCATCGACGGCGAAGTGCAGCTGCGTTGCCCGATGCTGCTGCGGTGCTACCGCGACGGCGCCGATCCACGCACGCCCGACGGCTGGTATCCCACCGGCGACATGGGTGAGATCGGTCCCGATGGCCTGGTGCGGGTGGACGGTCGCCGCGACGACCTGATCATCACCGGCGGCGAGAACGTCTGGCCCGAATCCGTCGAGGCTGCGCTCCGCGAGCATCCCGGCGTCAGCGACGTGGCGGTCGTCGGGGTCCCTGACCCGGAGTGGGGTGAGGTCGTCACCGCGCTCGTGGTGCCCGTCGATGCCGCATCACCACCGTCGCTCGACAGCTTGCGCGAGACGGTCCGATCCACGATGCCCGCCTTCTGTGCGCCACGCCGCGTGGTGATCCACTCCGAACTGCCACGCACGACGCTCGGCAAGCTCAAGCGTGGAGAGCTCGCGATCGACGCGAGCTAGCCTGCCCCGAGTGGCGGCCAAGGTTGCCATGCGAACCGTTCCGGGTGGGCGATCCACCGCCTGCCAACCACCGCTCCCACCAACCGACTGACACCATGCTCGCACCTTCCCGCTCGCTGCCCACCGCGTACTGGCGGCAGTGGATCGCGAGCGTGATCAGCAACCTCGGAGACGGCATCAACTTCGTGGCGATGCCTCTTCTCGCGCTGTCGCTCACCGGGGACGAGCGTCTGATCTCGCTCACCGCGTTCGCCACCTTCGTCCCGTGGATGTTGCTCGCTCTCCCGGTCGGCATCGTCGTCGACCGGCTCGATCGTCAGCGTCTGATGATGCTCGCCAACCTGATCCGAGTCGTGCTGTTCGCCACCATCTCGATCGGAGCGATCACCGATCATCTCTCGATCTGGACCCTGTTCGCGGTGTTGCTGATCGTGGGCGCGTGCGAAGTGCTGTTCGACAGTTCGGCGCAGGCGTTCCTGCCGATGCTCGTCGACACCCGTGACCTCGCACGAGCCAACGGCCTACTGTTCGCCGCCGAGATCATCGCCGGCAGCATCGCCGGGCTGTCGATCGGCGCACTGTTGTTCGACGTGTCGCCAGGTTTGCCCTTCTCGGCGAACGCCCTGTCGTTCGCGTTGGCTGCGGCACTGATCCTGAGTATTCGGCCGACCCGAGCACCCGTCGGGGCCCCGGTGGCCCCCGTCGACAGCGGGCTGGGGGCCGGCCTGCGTTGGCTGCGCAGCCATCGCCTGTTGCGCACCTTGGCCGCGATGTTCGCCTTCACCAACCTCGGCCTGATGTTCGGTCAGGGCATCTTCGTCAAGTACGCGATCGATCTGTTGGGGCTGAGCAGCGCGGAGTTCGGACTGCTGCTCGCGATCACGGCGATCGGGGCGGCCACCGGCGGCCTGATCGCCAACTTCGTCATCGAGACCGTCGGGCTCCGCATGGCGGTCGTCGGGCCGTACATCATCTTCGGCGCTGCCCAGCTCGTGATCGGCCTGGCCCCGGCTGCGACCTACGTCGGAGCGGCCGGCTTCGTGTTGGGAGCGGCGATCTCGGTGTGGAATGTGGTCACCGTCACGGTTCGTCAGCGCCTCATCCCGCACGAGCTGTTCGGTCGGGTCAACGGCGTCTACCGATTCCTCGGCGCAGCCGCCAGCGCGATCGGCGTGGCGGCCGGAGGTTTCGTCGCGTATTCGACGAATCTGCAGGCACCATTCCTGATCGGCGGTGCGATCGCGCTGAGCGCCGCAGGATTGTTCGCCCGGCCGGTGCTGGCAGGCTTGCGCGACGACGCCTGATCGTCGACCCTCCGATCGGCGATCCGATGGCCGCGGCCACTCAGTCGCCGATCGTTTCGGCGTCGTCGCCGGCGTCGGCAGCTGTCAGCTGGCGAACGCGGACGCGACGCACACGGCGTCCTTCGACCTCCTCGGCAGTGAAGTGCCAGCCGTCGAGCTCGAGCTGTTCACCGGGTGTCGGAACGTGCTCGAGCGTGCTGAAGACGAGACCACCGAGCGTGTCCCAGTCGTCGTTGGGCAGGTTGCCATCGAGGAGTTCGTTGAGTTCGTCGATCGACATGCCGCCGTCGACGAGATAGTCGCCGTTGGCCAGTTGTTCGACGCTGTGATCCTCGGTGTCGTATTCGTCGACGATCTCTCCGACGAGTTCTTCGAGGCAGTCCTCGAGGGTGATCAGGCCGGCCACGTCGCCGTATTCGTCGGCCACGATGGCCAGATGGAACTTGCCGGCCTGCATCTCTCGCATCAACCGGCTCACGGGTTTGTTCTCGGGGATGAACCGCACCGGCCGCACGAGATCGAGCACCGAAAGATCGCCGCGACCCTCGCGCTCGGCGCGAATCAGATCCTTCGTGTATGCGAGGCCCAACACGTCGTTGTCGTCAGGACCGAACACCGGAAGGCGGCTGTAGCCGTTGGCGATCGCGAGATCCAGCGAACTCGTCACGGTCGCCTCGTTCGGGACGATCACCATGTCAGGCCGCGGCACCATGATCTCGCGAGCGATCGTGTCGCCGAACTCGATGATGCTCTCGATCAACTCGCGTTCTTCGTGCTCGATCACCTCGTCGTGGGCTGCGGCCTCGACGATGCCGAGAAACTCCTGCTCACTGACGAACGGGCCCTGCTTGAGGCCCTTCCCGCGCACGATGATGTTGGTCAGCCCGATCAGCCCTCTCGACACGAGCCGCAGGATGGGGAACGACACGAGCGCATTGATCGGGCGCGCCGTGAGTTGCGCGGCGCGCTCGGAGTGGATGATGGCGTACGTCTTCGGCACGGCCTCGGCCAGCACGAAGAACACGATCACGTTGAGGGTGACGCCGATGGCGACACCCCAGGCACCGAACAGCCGGCCGGCCACGATGCCGGTCAACGTTGCCTGGACGGTCTGACAGATGTTGACGGTGAGCAGCAGCGGGTTGACCCAGCGCTCCGGATGGTCGACCAGCTTCACCAATGCCGGCCCCGAGCGGCGGCCTTCATCGGCCAGCGCCGACGCCTTGGGCTTGGTCATCTTCGACAGGCCCATCTCGGCGACGGCCAGGAAGATAAGGACCAACAGCAACGCGAAGATCACGACGAGCATCAAGACGTCGGTGCCACCCAGCGAGGCTGCGATCAGCGGACTCATCACAACCCCTGCTCCTGCACGAAGCGGGCCGGTGGGGGCCCGCGCCAGTGGTGTTCGGTCAGCAGTTCGAGTTCGCGGCGGCGCATGCGTTGTGTCTCTTCGTTCTCGACATGATCATGACCCAGGACGTGCAGCACGCCGTGGACGGTCAACAATGCGAGCTCGTCGTCGAGGGACCCGGCGTGATCGGGCGCCGCTTCGGCGGCGATTTCCGGACAGATCACGACGTCTCCGAGCAATACGGGACCGACGTTCGAATCGGATCCGTCCTCGAACGCATCGAGCGGGAACGACAACACATCGGTCGGGCCCTCTTCGCCCATGTGCTCGTGATTGAGCAGAGTGATCTCCGCACGGTCGACGAACGTCAGGGTCAGTTCGCCTTCGCATCCTTCCGAGCGCAGAACATCGACGGCGAGTCGCGCCCACCGGTCCGTATCGACCGCGAGTTCGTCTTGCTCGTCGCTCGCGACGACGGTGACCGCGCTGGGTGCACGGAGGCCACCGGGACTGTCAGGGTCAGCCATCGGCCGACGCCCTCCGTTTCCGTTCGTTTCGCTGATCGTCAGCCTCCGCTTTGTGTTCGGCGTCGCGCTCGTAGGCCTCGACGATGTCGGCGACGATCTTGTGGCGCACCACGTCGGCGGAGGTCAGATGCACGAATTCGAGCTGATCGACACCACCGAGCACGTGTTCGAGGCCCTTGACACCCGAACGGCCGTCGGCGACGTCGACCTGTGTGGCGTCGCCGGTCACCACGACCCGGGATCCGAAGCCGATGCGGGTCAGGAACATCTTCATCTGCTCGGGCGTGGTGTTCTGGGCTTCGTCGAGGATGATGAAGCTGTTGTTCAGCGTCCGCCCTCGCATGAAGGCGAGCGGAGCCACCTCGACGGTGCCACGCTCGATCAGCTTGGCCGCGCCCTCGGGATCGACCATGTCGTACAGAGCGTCGTACAGCGGACGCAGGTACGGGTCGATCTTGGCCATCATGTCGCCCGGCAGGAAGCCGAGCCGTTCGCCTGCCTCGACCGCCGGGCGGGTGAGGATGATTCGTTGCACTTGCTTGGCCTGCAGCGCCTGCACTGCCATCGCCACTGCCAGCCACGACTTCCCCGTTCCGGCGGGTCCGATGCCGAACGTGATGATGTTGTTGCGGATCGCGTCGACGTAACGCTTCTGGCCGGCCGTCTTCGGGCTCACATTGCGACCCTTGGCACCCCGGAGAACCTGGTGTGTGAGCACTTCGGTGGGCTTCTCATCCGAACGGACCATGCCGATCGAGCGCTCGATCGTGCGCTCGTCCAGCTCGTGGCCGTGCTCGAGTAGACCGACCAGTTCCTCGAACAGCCGTCCGACCTGAGCGGTGTCTCCCCCACGCACCGATATCTCGTTGCCGCGCACGGCGACATCGGTTTCCGGGAACTGCTGCTCGATCTGGCGCAAGAACTGGTCGCGTGGGCCGAGCAGCGCGGACATCAGATGCGGCCCGGGCACGACGACGGTGGTGAACGTCTCTGTGGTGGTCATGCGTGGATGCGGACACCTGAGGCCATCGGCACAACGGTAGCGCCTCGCGAACCGTCTCGGTAGTTGTTCGCGCACCCTGTCGAACGGGCGGGACGGCCACCGACCGCATACCACGGCGGGTGGATGCCTGTTTCCGTCTCTCGTCGTGCCCGTTCCGCCCGCCTCGCTGACCCAGATTTCTCCTACGGAATCTTGACGATCCGACCGATAGGGAGTGCGGAAGGGGGCCGCAACCGGCCCCCGAAGAACAGGGCGGCGAGAGGTACCGCCCATCGATGGGAGCGCGATGAATCGATTGACACGAGCGACGCCCTGGCTGTTCGCCGCGCTCGCTGTCGCGTTCGTCGCGCTGCTCGCCACGACCGGACGACTGCCGGATCCGGCCTGGCGGGTCGTGATCGCAACCTCCGGTGCGGCAGCCGCGTTGTTCGGATGGCGAGTCTTCCAGATGCCGCTCGCGTTCGCCGCTGCGTTGACGATCACCTCGACGCGGCTGGCGACCACTGCGCTCCCCGGCCGCGGCACGCAGGACGTCCACATGACGTCGGTGACAGCCTTCCTCGATATCGGCGTCGGTCTCACGCTGTGCGCGATCTTGGCACTTGCGGTCACTCGCCGACAGGGCGCGTTGAACCGCAGAGACATCGTCGATGTGCTGACGATCGTCATCGGTGCGTCGCTGATCACCTGGTTGATCGTGACGAACCCCCTGGTGAGTGACACCGACCTCGGCATCGGCGACGCGATCGCGTCGAGCGCCTACCTGCCGATCAGCGCCCTGATCATGGCGTTCACGATCAACCTGATGTTCACCGGGTTGACGCGCAACCGAGCGATGCAGTTCGTGGTCGCAGCCGCGGCCGCCAACCTGACCGGAACACTGGTCATCTCGCTGCACCTGACCGACTCCCTGTCGGCGAACGCCCACCATGTCTCTGCCGGTATCTTCGCAGCCGCCTTCCTGCTGCTGTGCGCCGGGCTGACCCACCGCGATGGCCCCGCCTGCCTCGCGTCCCGGTCCCAGGGGCTCACGGTGCAGAAGGACTCGAGGTCGCGCCTGGTCGTGATGTCGGCGGGATTGCTCGGTCCGGTTGCCGGGATCGCCCTGATCGGGCCGACGTCCACGATCGACACCATCGTCCGGACGATCGCGACGATCGCCCTGGCCGTGAGCGTCGTGATCCGGTTGAGGATCGCCGTGCGGGACCATGAACTCGCACGGGACACCCTGCTCGCACGCGTCAACCGGGACGACCTGACCGGGCTCCCGACCCGAACCCGGTTCGTCGAGTGCGTCGCCGATGTGCTGGAGACGACATGGCGTTCCGAACGACACCCGTCGATCATCCAACTGAACCTCGACCGATTCAAGAACATCAACGACAGCTTGGGCCACTACGACGCCAACCAGGTGCTGGTCACCGTGGCCGGACGTCTCAGCGACGCGGTTGCCACCTTCGGGGGCACGGTCGCGAGAGCGGGTGGCGACGACTTCGTCATCGTCGACGGCTCGAGCACCTCGGTCGAAGACGCGATGGCACACGTCGATGCGATCCGTGAGGCACTCGCCGAGCCGATCACGATCAACGAGTCGACCGTCTTCGTCACCGCGAGCATGGGGGTGGCCGTCTCGCCGCGCAGTCGCACACTGACGGCCGAAGAACTGATGCGGCGGGCGGACATCGCGACGCATCGCGCCAAGACGGACGGCCGCAACAGGATCGCCGTGTTCGACGACTCGATGCAAGCGCAGATCGCCAATCGGATGGACCTCGAACATGCGCTGCACGGCGCGATCGGGCGTCAGGAGATGCGGCTCTACCACCAACCCATCGTCGACATCGTGACCGGGCGGGTCAGCGGATTCGAGGCGCTCATGCGTTGGCAGCGCTCGGATGGCACGCTCGTGTCACCGCTCAACTTCATCTCGATCGCCGAGGAGACGGGCATCATCTGTGAGCTCGGCGCCTGGGCGTTGCACGACGCGCTCAACGAGCTGCGCGGCTGGATCGACTCGGGCGTGGTCGCTCCGACCACCACGATGTCCGTCAACGTGTCGCCGCGTCAGATCGCCGATCCGAACTTCTCCGGGGTGGTCCAGGACGCACTCGATCGCTCCGGCGTTTCACCGCACCTGCTCTGGCTCGAAATGACCGAATCGATGATGCTCGAAGAGCCCGAACTCGCCGAGACCACACTGCGCGACATCCGCCAAATGGGCGTTCGATTGGCGCTCGACGACTTCGGCACCGGCTTTTCGTCGTTGTCGCTCCTGCAGAAGTTCCCGATCCAGCGGATCAAGATCGACCGTGCCTTCGTGCGGGGAATCGCCGAGCACAGCAACGACCGCACGCTGGTACGCACGATCATCGCCATGGCACAGTCGATGGGTCTCGATCTGGTCGCAGAAGGGGTCGAGACGGTGCACCAGCTGCGGAGCCTTCGCGATCTGGGATGTGACAAGGCGCAGGGTTACCTGATCAGCCATCCGGTGCCGGCCGATGCGATGCGTTCCACGATGAGCGCCTTGGACGAGCTGCAATCGCTCTCACTGTTCGGCCCGGTCGATGCCGTTCCGGCGATGGTCGGCGCGCCGTCGTCGCCCGAACCGGCCCACGTCGAGCCGGTGCCCCGCTACAGCGGCCCATCGATCGGCCATTCGAGCGCGCGGCCGATCGGCAGCGTCGGAGGCCGCCTCCTCGGCCAGCCCTGACGCCGCACGCGGCAAGGGCCCCCGATCCGTGATCAGGAGCCCTTCCCAGCTGGAGGCGACGGCGGGAATCGAACCCGCGTTGACGGCTTTGCAGGCCGTTGCCTTAGCCACTCGGCCACGTCGCCGGCGCACCCGAGGATAGCGCCGAGCACCTGTGGCCCACCCGGTTCCGTCGGATCTGGCGGGGGTACTGGCATCTGCGGTCCAACTGCGTCAACATGAGGTTCGAGTGCTCCCCCCCGATCGCCCCCCCTCCGGCCCGACCCGACGCCCACGGCGCACGACCAATGTTTGGTTCGTCTCGGCCCTTGCGTCGCTGGCTGTCGTGTCGATCGCTGGGTGCGCCGCTCCCGAGCCCGACAGCGGTTCCGCGCCGACCAGCTGCGCTGCTGCCGTCGGGTCTGCATCACGGGCGGCAGAAGTGGACGAGCAGGTTCGATTGCTCGATGTCGCATTGGTCGCCTGCCGCTCGTACGACTCGTTCGTCGGCGAGATGGGCCGATATCCCGGCATCGTCGGCTTCGACGTGCCGACCTTCGTCTCGGTCCGATGTGGCCGGGTCGAGGACGAACTGGTCCGCACCTCACCGACCTGCGCAACGGTGATCGTTCCGGCGACCACGGTGCCGGTCGCCACGCTGCCCGACCTGGTGTTCGTCGGCGACACCCTCGACGGTCGGCGTGTCGAGATCCGACCGAGCGCGACGATCAAGTTCGTCGGCGACGTTCCTGAGGTGGTGCAACAGACCGTCGACATCACGCTCGAATCGGGATGCGAAGGGTTGATCGCACAGCGTGATCTGTGGGCGGCCAGGGCCGACGACCCACTCTTCGGCGACGAGGCCTCGGTGTACGCGCGCCATGCCCAGAACGTGGCGGATTACATCCAGTGCGACAGTCCGCCGCTGCCCGCCGGCTGAACGTACGACGCTGCAGGTGGCTAGACGTGCGACGATGCGGCCGGTTGAACGTACGACGATGCGGCCGGCGCTCCGCTCTGCCCGTTGTTCTGATTGAACGGGTTGAAATCGCCGCCGTTGGTGACCATCACCAGCACGACGAACAACAGCGTCAGGAACAGCGTGACGGCGATCCACTGCCACACCGGCCCGAACAGGCGCGGGTCGTACGAACGCCCTGATCGCGATCTCGTCGGCCGACCCTTCGGTGGCGTGATGCCGTGCTTGGGCGTCGATTGCTTACCCATCGACGCGAGACAGTAGCCCGCCGGGATCTGTCGTGTCATGCCACGGCATGCGATCATGGGAGCGTGCAAACCTTCGTACATGCGATCAAACGTGCCACGACCGTCGCCGTCGACCACGAGGCACTCGTCTGCGACCGGGACCGTTTGACGTACCGCGAATTCGGCGCTCGGCTGCGCCGGCTCAACGGCGTCCTGCAGAACATGGGGCTCGAGCCCGGCGATCGCGTCGCCGTGCTGTCGCTCAACTCGATTCCGTTCACCGTCCTGTACTGCGGGATCTCGATGAGCGGTCGGGTGCAGGTGCCGCTCAACTTCCGGTGGGCCGAACCCGAATTGGCCTATGCGCTTCGCGACTCGGGCGCACGGGTGTTGTTCTGCGATCGCGATCCAGGAGCCCTCGCCGACCTCGTCGAACACGTCGTGCGCATCGACCTGGGAGAGTTCGACGCCGCACTCGATGCCGCCGAAGAGATCGATTTCGACGACTCCGCGGTCGACGAGGACGATCTCGCCGGCCTGTTCTACACCGGCGGCACCACCGGCGTCAGCAAAGGCGTGATGCTGACGCACCGCAACCTGATCGCCAACGCCTGGAACATCCAGGTCACGCAACCGATGAGCGGGGACGATCGTTACCTGATCGTCGCACCGATGTTCCACGCGGCCGGCTCGGTGAGCGTGCTCCAGTCGATCTTCGTCGGGGCGACCCAGGTCATCTTGCCGGCGTTCGACGCCGGAACGATGCTGGATCTCATCGAATCGGAAGGAATCACGCAGACCCTGGGTGTGCCCACGATGGTGGCCGCCACCGTCGACGAGCAACTCGCCCGGCCCCGCGACGTGTCCAGGTTCCGGGTCTACGCGCACGGGGGATCACCGATCGCGATGGAGGTCGTGCGCCGCGGTGTCGAGGCGTTCCCCGGGACCCAATTCCTGCATCTCTACGGGGCCACCGAGACGTCCCCCATCATCAGCGGTCTCGTGGACGAGGTCGAACGGCTGGGTACCGACCGCGAGAAGTCGGCGGGGCAGCCGGTGCTCGGATGTGAGATCGTCATCCGCGACTCCGACGGCCACCCGTTGCCGGCGGGAGCGGTGGGTGAAGTCACGGTTCGCGGCGCCAACGTGATGGCCGGGTATTGGAACAAGCCCGAGCAGACCGCCGCCGCGCTGCGTGACGGCTGGTACTGGTCGGGAGACGTCGGCCGTCTCGACGAGGAGGGCTTCTTGTTCCTGCTCGACAGATCCAAGGACATGATCATCTCCGGCGGCGAGAACATCTACTGCACCGAGGTCGAAGACGCGCTCTACACCCACCCGGCGGTACTGGAGGCGACGGTGTTCGGCATCCCCAGCCCTCAATGGGGGGAAGCGGTGCACGCTGTCGTCGTGCTGCGGCCCGGCAACGAGATCGACGAGGCCGGTCTGATCGATCACTGCAAGTCGAGGATCGCCGGCTACAAGGTGCCACGTTCGATCGCGTTCTCGACCGAGCCGCTGCCGAAGTCGGGGCCCGGCAAGGTGCTCAAGCGCGAGCTGCGCGAACCGTTCTGGGCCGACACGGGGAACGCGATCGGCTGAGCGCCACGGAGCGGGGTGACGGGCTGGTGATCCGCTGCTCACCGCTTGCATACTGTCCCGGTGACCGACGACATGTTGCCGACCAACGCCCCCGAAGCCGATCCGAGTGACGAGCCGACCTGGTGGCGGCACGGCGTGGTCTACCAGGTGTACCCCCGGTCGTTCGCCGACGCCAACGGTGACGGAACCGGCGACCTGGAGGGCATCCGGTCTCGCCTCCCCTACCTGCGCGAACTCGGTGTCGACGCGATCTGGATCTGTCCGTGGTACCCGTCGCCCCTCAACGACGGCGGGTACGACGTCGTCGACTATCGCGACATCGATCCCCGGTTCGGCACCCTCGTCCAGGCCGAGGCCTTGATCGCCGACGCTCACGACCTCGACATCCGTGTGGTCATCGACATCGTCCCCAACCACACGTCGAGCGAACATCCGTGGTTCCGGGCGGCACTCGCCGCTGAGCCAGGGTCACGCGAGCGGGCTCGATACATCTTCCGTGACGGGAAGGGAGCGAACGGCGAAGAGCCACCGAACAACTGGCGCGCCGTGTTCGGTGGGCCGGGCTGGCGTCGGGTACCCGACGGGCAGTGGTACCTCCACCTGTTCGACTCGACCCAACCCGATCTCGACTGGACCAACGAGGAGGTGCGCGCCGAATTCGACGACATCTTCCGCTACTGGCTCGACCGGGGCGTCGACGGGTTCCGGATCGACGTCGCCCACTCGCTCACCAAGGACCCGAGCTTCCCCGATCTCGAGGTCACCGACGATCTGTTGTCGACCAAGCTCGTCACCGATCACCCGCACTGGGATCGAGACGACCTGCACGAGATCGTCCGACGTTGGCGGCGCATCCTCGACGACTGTGGGCGCGACGTGATGATGGTGGCCGAGGCGTGGGTCAGCCCCGAGCGGCTGCCGCTCTACCTGCGGCCCGACGAGTACCACCAATCGTTCAACTTCGATTTCTTGATCACCCCCTGGCAGTACGAGTCGACGCGGGCCGCCATCGACCAGGCTCTGCGCGACGCGGGCGCCGTCGCGTCGACCCCGACGTGGACGCTCTCGAACCACGACGTGATGCGTCACGCCACCCGGTACGGCCTGCCGATCGGCACCAACTGGCGCACGTGGCCACTCACCGGGCCCGCCGACCTGCTCGATGCCGAAGCCGGCCTCCGGCGGGCGCGGGCTGCGACGTTGCTGATGCTGGCACTCCCCGGGTCGGCATACGTCTACCAGGGCGAGGAGCTCGGCCTGCCCGAGGTGTGGGACCTGCCGCCAGAGGTGCTCGACGATCCCGTGTGGGAGAACTCGGGTCATGAGCAGAAGGGCCGCGACGGCTGTCGAGTGCCACTGCCGTGGACCGTCGACGGGCCGTCGTTCGGCTTCGGCGACGCCGAGCCGTGGCTGCCGCAACCCGACTCGTTCGGCGGCCTGTCGGTCGAGGCCCAGCGTGACGTGCCGGGATCGACGCTCGAGCTGTACCGAGCGGCCCTGGCCGCACGATCGATCCACATGCGCAGCGATGAGAAACTCGAATGGCTCGACCTGGGCGACGAGGTGTTGGCGTTCCGGCGCGGTTCGGGCGCCGTCTGCGTCGTCAACTTCGGACCCATCGCGATCAAGTTGCCTCCCGGCGAGGTGCTCGTCGCAACGACCGACGTGAGCGATGGGCTGCCGACGGACGCCACCGCCTGGTTGATGCCCGACTGACTGCGGTCACCCTGGTCAGCGGCCTGATTCGCTGATCGCACGCCACACGCGCTCGGGGGTGGTCGGCATGTCGACATGACGCACACCCAGGTGACCGAGCGCGTCGATCACCGCGTTCTGTACCGCCGGGGTGGCGCCGATCGTTCCCGATTCGCCGATCCCCTTGGCCCCGAGCGGGTTGCGAGGCGTCGGCGTCTCCTGAGCAATGCGTTCGAAGCTGGGCAGCTCGGCCGCTGAGATGATGCCGTAGTCCATGAACGTCGCCGTCAGTGGGTTGCCGTCGGCGTCGTAGACGAACTCCTCCATCAGCGCCTGGGCGATGCCCGACGCGACACCACCGTGCACCTGGCCCTCGACGAGCAGCGGGTTGACCATCGTGCCCGCATCGTCGCAGGCGATGTGGCGCAGGATCGTGACCCGGCCCGTGTCGCGGTCGACCTCGACGACCGACAGGTGGGCTCCGAACGGGAACGTCGCGCCCGGGGGCTGGAAGTCGGCCTCGGCGCGCAGCGGTTCGCCGCTGTCACCGTGGAGACGTGAGGCGATCGCCGGCCAGTCGGTCGACACCACGGGTGTACCGGCGACCGAGAACCGGCCGGTCTCGGTGTCGAGGACGATGTCGGCCGGGTTCGCCTCCAGGATCTGGGCCGCGATCTGCTTGGCCCGCTCGACGACGGCTTCGCCGGCCTGCCACACGGCGCTGCCGCCGGCCTGGAGCGATTTCGAGCCGCCCGTCCCGCCGCCCCTGGCGACCTCGTCGGTGTCGCCGTGGCGCACCTCGATCCGTTCGAACGGGATGCCGGTGATGTCGCTCGCGACCTGGGCGAACGCGGTGTGGTGTCCCTGGCCGTGCGACGACGATCCCGTCAGCACCACGGCGGAACCATCGGGGCGCACCTCGATGCTGCCGAACTCGGCGTTGGCCATCGGGTTGGCGATCTCGACGTAGGTCGACCAGCCGAGCCCCAGCCACGGCTCGTCGCTGGTGGCGCGCCGTCGTTCCTGCTCGGCCCGCAGGGCGGCATAGTCGGCTGCCTCGACCACGGCGGTGATCGCCTGGTCGTACTCACCCGTGTCCATCTGGGCACCCGTCGGCGAGTTGAACGGAAAAGCCTCCGGTCGGATGAAGTTGCGACGACGCACCTCGACCGGATCCATCCCGATCTCCGCGGCGAACGCGTCCATCATGCGTTCGATCGCGGCGGCGGCCTCGGGTCGACCGGCCCCTCGATATGCGCCGACCGGCACAGTGTTGGTCACCGCCGACGTCGCGTAGTAGTCGACCTTCGCGATGTCGTACACACCCGAGGCCATGATCCGGCTGATGAACGGCAGCACGGAACCGACCTCCGGATACGCGCCGCCGTCCTGGATGCTCTCGACCCGGTAGGCAGCCACCCTGCCATCCCGGCTGCCGCCGATCGTGGCGGTGAAGTCGCAGCCCCGGCCGTGCACCAGCCCGAGCATGCTCTCAGTCCGTGTCTCGGCCCAGCGCACGGGGCGGCCCAGCGCACGAGCCACCAACGCGACGACGATGTCCTCTGGATAGCCGCCGTGCTTGGCGCCGAACCCACCCCCGACGTCGGGGCAGACGACGCGCACGCGCCCCGGCTCGACGCCGGTCGCAGCCGCCAGAGTGTCGCGGGTGCCATGGGCGCCCTGGGTGGTCGCCCACTGTGTCAACCGAAGTACGCCGTCGCCACCGTCGTCCCAGCGGGCCACCGTGGCGCGCGCCTCCAACGGGCACGGCGCCATCCGTTGATTGCGAAAGGCCAGTTCAACGGTGACCTCGCAACCGTCGAAGAAGTCGTCACCCGTCGAGATCGGCACCTGAAACGCCACGTTGGTGCCGGCACCGGGGAACAGCAGCGTGCCACCGGACAGCGCGTCGGCTGTCGAGATCACGGCCGGAAGCGGCTCGTAGTCGACCAGCACCATGCCGGCCGCGTCGATCCCGGCGGTCAGCGATGTCGCGACCACGACGGCGATCGGCTCGCCGACATGACGCACCCGGTCGGAGGCGAGCCACGTGCGCAGCATCTGCTGGTTGAGCATCCCCATCGACGGCGGCTTCGCAGCCAACTCCAGGTCGGCAGCGGCGAACACCGCCACGACACCGTCGGCGGCGATCGCTTCCGTCACGTCGATCCCCAGGATCTCGGCGTGGGCCATCTCCGAGCGCACGAACACGGCATGGACTGCGTCGGCCGGGGCCAGGTCGTCGACGTACATCCCCCCGACCGTGAGCAGATCGGGATCCTCCACGCGCGTCACCCGAGTTCCGAGAATGCTCACGATCGCCTCCTTGCACACGAACCACGTCGGTCCAGCGCCCGATATTGACAGATACCGGCGCGACGACGAGGAGCGCGCGCCGAACCGGGCAGCTGCGACTTTGCCGACATCGGAGAACGTGGCAGTGTTGGTCGTCCCGCAAACCCGTTGAGGAGCTGATGATGGACCATGAAGCCGTCTTCCTGCATTTCGAATCGATCGCTGCAGCCGAGCGGGCGATGGGTGCGATCCGCACGCTCGAAGCCGAGGGCTTCCTCGCGCTCGACGACGCGGCGATCGTCAGCCGCAGCGACGATGGGTGGGTCTCGGTCAAACCGCTCGGCCCTACGGCACTGGGCAAGAAGGCCACGCTGGGCGGGGTGCTGGGCGTGATCGCCGGTGGGCTCATCGGGCTACCGATCATCGGTGGCGTCGTCGGCGCGGGAGCGGCCGCGAAGCGGTCCAGCGACAATGATCAGTTCGACGAACTCATGAGCACCGTGGGCAGGGACATGGTCGCCGGCACGGCCGTGCTGGCGTTGACCGTCGCTGCCTTGACCGACCCCGCAGTGGTGGCGGACCGCCTGCAGATCGACCACAACGGGCTGATCCGAGCCGAGGTCCCGGCATCCATCCGAGCCCAGCTCGACGAGGCAGCCGGCGCAGGCTGAACGCCGGCGCGAACGGGTCAGCGAGATGTCGTCGGCTTCGGGATCACGTCTATAGTCCCCCGCAGAGTTGTGACAGTCCCACCCAGACCTTCGACCACCGCACAGGAGAGCCCCGATGTCGACAGACCGCGAGCCCGGAGCCGGCTGCGTACCGTTTCCGAGTTTCGGACTGTACGGATCGCGTCCCGAGACCACGACGGTGGGCCGCCGGGCGGCGGGACGCCGAAACGGGTCCGTGGAGTGACCGCTCCGACACTCGTGGTTGACCTCCCGGTTCCGCCACGGGCGGCGCCCACGAGCAAGCCGGTGATCCGATGAAGCGCCCCAGACTGATCGCCAACATATCGGTGGCGACACGGCTGTCGCTCGTCGCGTTACTCGTCACGTTGATATCGCTCGGTGTCACTGCGGTCGTCGGTTTGCAGCGCGGCAACGAACTCGCCGACGGTCTGGCTGAAGCGCGGCTGGTCACGGTCAGCGCATCGCGAACGGGCGAGATCGAGGGCTACGTCGGCAACGCCCGCCGAAAGGTCGTCGCGCTGGCCGCCAGCCCAGCCACCGCAGATGCCATCGGAGAACTCGGTGCGGCGTACGCCGAGTTGAATGCCCAGCCGTTGGCGAGTTCCGCTTCGGAGCTCACGGACTACTACGCGACGACCCTCGTGCCCGAGCTCGAGGCCGTGCGCGGTGTGCCGGTCGGTGTGACCACACTGTTGCCGACACAACCGGCAGCCGTGCGACTCCAAATGGCCTATACGGTGCCGAAGTCCCCGGAATCCGGCGGCCGGCCCACGAATCCCGAACTGGTGATCGACCCCGGCGACGGATCGGCCTACTCCGGCCTCCACGCCGACCTCCATCCGATCTACGGCGGGATCGCCGTGAAGGCCGGGCTCGATGATCTGTTCCTGATCGATGCCCGCAATGACACGATCGTCTACTCGGTGCGCAAGCGATCCGACTTCGCGACCAGCCTGTCGGTCGGTCCGCTGAGCGGGAGCGCGCTCGCCAATCTGATCGATGGAATCGCCCGGAATGCTCGGCCCGGCTCGAGCCGTATCGCAGACTTCAGTGCCTACCCGCCCCACGGCGATCAACCGATCGCGTTCGTGGCCAGTCCGGTCGTCGGAGCCGGCGGCGACGTCGTCGGCTATGTGGTCGCCGCTTTGTCCACCGCCACGTTGAACTCGCTCCTCACCGGGAGCCACGCCTGGGACAATCTCGGCGAGAGCGGAGAGACCTATCTGGCAGGGCAGGACGGCACGATGCGCACCAACGCGCGCCCGTTCGTCGAGAACCCGACAGCCTTCCTCGCCGTGCCCGATCCCGAGTCGTCTGGCACGACGACACTGACCGACGACCAACGACGTCGGATCGAGGAGACCGGCACGACGGCACTCGTCCAACCCGTGAACCGACAGGTGCTGACGGCAGCGGCGACCGGTCCCGGCGTGGTCGATACGGTCAACTACCGTGGCGAGGAAGTGCTCACCGCCTATCGCACGGTCGATATCGAGGGCGTCGACTGGGTCGTGTTCACCAACCTCGGTGCCGCCGAGAGCGCTCGATCATTGGAGGGGTACGCCCGCGACATGCTCTTCGCGATCGCCGTGTTCGTCGTCGCGGTCACGTTCATCGCGGTCGGTTGGGCCAACCGGATCATGGCGCCCGTCCGGGCCATCGCGTCGCGTATCCGTGCGGTGCGCGCCGGCTCGGAGTCGGTCGATACGCACCTGGAACTCCCGGCGCGCAGCCCGGACGAGTACACAGCGCTGTCCGGCAACATCGATGACATGCTGCATCGACTCGGTGAACGTCGGGCCGAGATGACAGCACGCTCGGAGGAACGGGTCGCGCTGCTCCGAGAGTTCCTACCGGCAACCGTCGTCCAACGTACCGAGGAAGGTGCCGGAGATGTCCTCGATCATGCCGACAACGCAACCGTGGCCGTCCTCGTGTTCCAGGGGATCGGTGAGCTCGTCGCCCGGCTCGGTGAACAGGATCTGCGGGACCGGCTCGGCGGTGTCATCGACGAGTTGGATGCACTGGCGACCGAATTCGGCCTCGAACGCGTCAAGATCACCGGTGACAGCTACTGCGCCCTGTGCGGTGTGAGCCGGCCGTATCTCGATCACGCTGCACGCTCGGTCGGGTTCGTCCTCGCAGCGCGCGAGGTCATCGCCGAACTCGACACAGAGTCCGGTCAGGGCATCGGATTGAGCTGCGGCGTCGGCAGCGGTCCGGTTTCCGTCGGATTGACCGATCGCAGCGGGCTCGTGTACGACGTCTGGGGCCCAGCGGTCACGGAAGCGTCCGAGCTGGCGCGCCATGCACCGGTCGGAGAGATCGCCATCTCGACGGCCGTCCGCCGCCAGCTGCAGGACGATTTCGTGACCGCTGAC
>CAVPAQ010000003.1:0-145075 GCA_963701575.1 uncultured Acidimicrobiaceae bacterium | reverse complement strand
GAGGGATCGTCCCAAGCCTCCTGCATGCGGTCGTAGAACCCAGGCAGCACCATGTCGTCGCCATGGAGCAGATGCACCAGGTGGCCCCGGCTGAGGCGCAGGCAGTGGTTGAAGTTCGGCGCGGCCCCGAGTGCCACCGAATTTCTCCGGTACGTCACGATCCCGCCCCCGAGCCGATCGACCACGGCCGACGGGTCGTCGGTCGATGCGTCGTCGACCACCTCGACTTGCACGTCGGACCGCTCGCCGAGCTGTGCAACGACGCCCGGCAACAGCCGTTCGAGCAGGTGGGCGCAGTCGTGAACCGGGATCATCACCGACCACATCGGTCTCGCCTCCGATGCATCGTGCTCGACGATCGGCTCGATCGACGGGGGAGTGGTCACGCCCGTGGAGGCTAGCGCTGGGTCGGCCGGTCTTCTGGTAACGTTCGAAACCCGCGCCGAGTGCCGACCGCCGGTTGGTGAACGCTCGGTGGTCCCCGTCATCGACCGTGTGTCGTCCCACGCCCAAGGAGCGTTCATGAAGGTTGGTATCGCCGGTGCCGGATTCTCGGGCGCGGTGATTGCACGCCGGCTGGCCGAGGTCGGTCACGAGGTCGTCATCCACGAGGTGCGCGATCACGTCGCCGGTAACTGCTTCACGCAGCGCGACGCCGACTCGGACGTGCTGGTGCACAAATACGGTCCCCACATCTTCCACACCGACGACGAGCGCGTCTGGGAGTACATCAATCGGTTCGGCGACATGGTGCCGTTCAACCACCGTGTGCGCACGACCGTCGGCGGCAAGGTGTACCTGCTCCCGATCAACCTGCTCACGATCAACCAACTGTTCGAGACGGCGCTCAACCCCGAGCAGGCGAAGGCGTTCATCGCAACGCTGGCCGACACGTCGATCGGTGAGCCGGCCAACTTCGAAGAGCAGGCCCTCAAGTTCGTCGGGCGGCGTATCTACGAGGCGTTCTTCTACGGATACACCAAGAAGCAATGGGGCGTCGAACCGACCGAGTTGCCGGCCTCGATCCTGAAACGGCTCCCGGTGCGCTTCAACTACGAGGACTCGTACTTCAATCATCCCCACCAGGCGATGCCCCGGAACGGATACACCGAGATCGTCGAGGCGATCCTCGACCATCCGGGTATCGAGGTGCACCTCGATTCTCCCTACACGAACGAGCTTCGCACGCAGTTCGACCACTCGATCTGGACCGGCCCGCTCGACGCATGGTTCGACTACCGGTTCGGCCGGCTCGGGTATCGCACGCTCGACTTCGAAGAGTTCCGGGCCGACGGCGACTACCAGGGCTGCTCGGTGATGAACTACGGCGACATCGATGTGCCGTACACGAGGGTCACCGAGCATCAGCACTTCGCACCGTGGGAGCAGCACGAGCAGTCGGTCTGCTTTCGCGAGTTCAGCCGCTCGGCCGACGCCGACGACATCCCCTATTACCCGATTCGGCTCGCGAACGACAAGAGCCTGCTGTCGCAGTACGTCGACGCGGCGCAGGGCTCGACCGGTGTGACCTTCGTCGGTCGCCTGGGCACCTACCGGTACCTCGACATGGATGTCACGATCGGCGAAGCGCTTCGAACGGCCGACGGAATTTTGGAGTCGATCGCCTCGGGCGACCGAATTCCTGCGTTCTTCATCGATCCGGCCTGACCCCGTCGCCGACGACCTTCGTCGGTTCAGCCGTTGGCGCGTGCGGCACAGCGGTCGTCACAACCAATGCGACAGATCGCGCCCGGTGAGCGACTGCAGGTCGAGAATGTCGCTGCGGTAGAAGTCGCGAAGTTGTGCCGCTGCGTCGGGCGACAGCTCGGGCATGGCCTCCCAGTTGAGACCTTTTCGTCGAACCTTGACCGACTTGTCGTTGGTGCGAAACATCAAGGCCTCGTCATCGATGTCGTTCTCGAGACCGAGGAACGCCATCACGTCGGCGATCAGGGCGGCTGGGTCCGACAGCAGGTCATCGTGGAAGAGCACCTTGATGTCGGGGAAGTACGGGAGCCAATGGCGCAGATTCGATGCGTATCGACCCAGCGTCAGCATGCCGTGAGCGTCGGAGACCTCGGTGATCGTCGGCGAGTACTCGAATCTGCCTCGCATGATGTGGTGGATGAACGCCGACGCATACCGGTCGACCGGATCGCGAAAGATCACGATGATGCGTGGGTTCTCCAGCATCGCGCTGATGTTGCTGGCGATGTCGACGCGCCGTTTCGGAGTGCGGAAGTAGTGCGGGGTGCTCTCCATGTAGTACTTCGCGCCGGCGGTCTCCGGGAAGTGGGCGACGTACGCAGCGAGCGCTTCCGGACTGGAGTGGTCAGGCCTGTTGAAGTAGCCGAGTTCCTTGGGTGTCGAGCCGAAGATGGCCGATGACTTGGACAAGCTCTGGTGCAACCACGTCGTTCCGCACTTCTGACTTCCTGCGATGATCAGGTTGGGAAGTGGCATCGGACTGCGCTCACTCCGAATCGGACAGGCGTGCCTCGATCGCGTCGAGGCGCTGCTCCAGCACGATGAGCGCGAACATCAGGTCGCTGTTGGACAGATCGGAGCGGGGTCGCAAGCGCCCCATCAGCAATCCATTGCTCTCCGTCAGCTTGTTGGCAGCGAATCGTCTGGTCAGCCGTGCGGTGTGCTTGAACCCGGAGTAGCGAAGGTGGTACGCCGCAGCGACGACGGGGTTCGAGGCCTTTGCCCTCGTATCGAGTGCACGATTGAAGTTGGCGAAGTTGCCCGTTCGGACGGCAGTCGACAGCAATCGCGCCGTCTGGCCCTTGTTGCCTTCGACGAGGGCTTGTTCGACATCGCTCACGTTGTAGGGCCCGAAGACGCCGCGGAGCACGTCGAAGAGTTGGCGGCGGAGTTCCTTGGGGGTCCGAGGAGCGATCCATTCCATCTGTGAGATCGCCCACGCCAGCAAGGTCGCGTTGAACTCGTCCGCAAGCCCCCGGGCCGAGATCCAGGCCCTGATCGTGGCGTGGTGCTGGAAGATCCGGAACAGTCGCTCGTCGGCCGTGTCCATCGTCTGGCCGGCTCGCGCGACGCGGTGGTAGCACAGGACCTCCGGCACGATCGCGATCGACTTCGCCGAGAGGACGCTGAACCAGTGAAAGGGGTTGTCCTCGTAGAAGTAGTCACCGACCGGGAATCGGATCTTGTTTTCTTCGAGCATCGACCGGCGGTAGATCTTGCGCCAGGGGACCGCGATGAAGCGCAGGATACGTTTTTGATTGTCGACATCGAGTTCGAGCACCGACTCGTCGAGATCGGTCCATCTCGACACCTCGGCCGGCTCCGACATCAGCTCGCTCTCGTCGTGGAAGAGCTGGTATTTGCACATCGCCAGGTCGCTGTCGTTGCGCCGGGCAGCGTCCAACAGCTTCTCGAACATCGTCGGTTCGTAGAAGTCGTCGCCGTCGGCGAATCCGATGTAGGGAGCGGTGGCCCGGGCGAGTCCTGCATTCGCGGCGGTCGCCACGCCTCCGGGGCTGTTCGTGCCGAGCAGCACCGGAACGATGCGATCATCGCGTTCGGCGAAACGCTCGATGATCGCCGGCGTACCGTCCGACGAGCCGTCGTCGACGACGATGATCTCGATGTCGTGCAGGGTCTGCTCGACGATGCTGTCGAGGCATTGCTCGATGTAGCCCTCGATGTTGTAGCTGGTGACGACGATGGAGAGTTGTGCCATGAGACGTGCGAGCCTTTCAGGCCAGGGCTTTGCGTACGATCGCGTTCGCGAGCGCCGGATCGCGCTTGAGCCTGATTCGCGCGTAATCCGCGAGATTGATTCGCATCAAGTGCTGCTGGAGACGCAGGTTGAACTCTTGGGTCAACTCGGGTGCGATCCGGTCTTGGGCCCACGCTGCCGTGCGGATCACCGATGCCCAGTAGTGGTGTGAGTATCGATTGCGGAGGTGCGGAACACTCTCGAGCAGGTCGTAGGTTTCGTCGAACGCGTCGAACAGCGAGAGACGAACTCGGCTGTGCCGGTTCGAGAGGTTGGCGCCCTCTCCGAGCACGATGTGGGTGCAGATCTCCTGGTCGATCAGGAGGATCGTCGACGCGAACAAGAAGGCATACCAGTGGCCGAGAATGTCGTTGTTGACAGGCGTCGAACCGAAACGGATACCTGCCTCCCGGTAGGTCTCCGTGCGATGAATCTTGTTCCACGGATAGTTCGAGAACCGGAGCAGCCTGGGAGCTTCATCGAGTTGCAGCAACCGGTGGCCGGCGCCGCCGACGTAGCTGTCCCAGATCTCGATGTCGTGCGAGTTCATCGACTCGTGCTTGGTCAGCGCACCGCGCCGATACCGATAGGGCATGACGGCCAGATCGGCGCCCGTGTCGTCGAGACTCGGCACAGCGGCAGCGATGGCCTCGGCGTGTGGGATGTCGTCGGCGTCGAAGAACAAGGTGTACCGACCCGTCGACGCCGCAAAGCCTGTGTTTCTCGCCACGCCGGCGCCATGGTTGCGTCGATGGAACATCGCTGTGACATCGTCGTACCGGTCGTCGAGGTCGGTGATGATCTGCTTGCTCTCATCTGTCGAACAATCGTCGACCAGGATGATCTCTGTGCGCAGATCGGACATCGACTGAAATTCGTCGACGATGCCGGCGATGGTCGAGCTCGCGTTGTGCACCGGGATGATGACGGTGAGGTCGGGTTCTATCGTCATGGGATCCTTGAGACGGTGTGGGGGAGCTCACATCGAGACGCGGTAGGCCTCCGAGTCTACCGGTTGGCGCGGTTGGTCGTTGCTGCTCACGTCGTTGTTGCGTACCTGGTCGGCGTGCGTCGTGATTCAATCGAGCTTGATGATCTCGATCCGCGGGTCGGAGCGCAATCGTTTCGAGTCCTCCTCGTAGTTGCGCTGTAACAGCTCGCGGTCCGATTCGTCCCAGGGGTAATAGGTGGGGAACTTCTTGCCGGCTGGGAATTTGCGAACCGCCCGTCTGACGTCGGCACGCGTCACGGTTTGTTCGACGCTGAGATTGTGGAGTTCTTCCACGGCGCGACCTGAGAAGCCGGTGCGTTCGAGCGTGTCCAAGATCGTGATGTCCGATTCGGTCAGGCCGAGCACCTCGGCCAGGAGCCGCGCCTCGTTGCCACGCAACTGCTCGTGGAAGTACACGCGAACCCGTGCATCGGGATAGGCACTTGCCAGCCGACTCACCAGCTGGCGCCAGTTCATCCTGTCGAAGTGCAACGGCTCGTTCGCCTGGGGCCTGCCGTCGTCATCGGGGTGCTTGGGTCGGGCCCGGAACGAGCGTCTCAGGTACTGATCGAACGTTCGGAACGGTGTCGACTTGAGCGTCTCGCAATAGAGCGAGGGAAGAAACGTGTCGTAGCGTCGAACGCCGAACACGACGTCGTGAACCTCGAGGTCGAGGTGGCGGGCGATCCGGGCCGATCGTTGCACGGCCTCGGGGTAGAAGCCGGCGACCGACAACGCATGTTGCACGTAACCCGGGATGTTCTCGTCGAACACCAGCCGCGTCGGGTACAGCCGATCGTCGTAGTCGTCCTCTGCGGCCACTTCGTCCGAGGTCTGGTTCAGGAGTGGTCTGGCGTATCTGGTGCGGAACTCCTCGAGCTCGGTGTAGTAGATGCCGTGGTCGTTGAGCGCCGGTACCGACAGATCGAGACACTTCTGGAGGAATGTCGTGCCGGTCTTGTGCGCGCCGAGCCAATAGATTGCTCCCAAGGGTGCCTCCGCATGCGATTCAAACGCCCTGGACTATACCGAGGCATTTGACACCTGCCAGCCGACCATGGCGTCACGTGGACGCCGCCCACGAGGTGAGCCCGGGGCGGGTCGGCCGACGGGCCCCGGCTAACATCGGGTTTCCGCAGACCGCCCGATCGTCGTGAACCGCCTTGCGTCACCCATCACCGCCCAATTCTTCCGACGCCGACTCGCACGACCAGGGTCGGCTCGGCCACGGCTCGATCACGGCCTCGTTGGTCGTGCTCACGACCGGATCGCGTCCCACCGAACTCGCGCGCGCGCTGGCTTCGGCGATGTCTCAGCAGGGCTGCCGGTGGCGCGAGTTGCTGCTGGTCTGCAACGGGGTCGAGCCGGTGCCCGTCGAAGCGGACGTTCTGACGCTCTCGCTCGATCAGAACGTCGGCATCCCCGAGGGCCGCAACATCGGAGCACGGGCCACGACGGGTGACGTCGTCATCTTCTTGGATGATGACGCGACTCTGGTCGGATCCGAGCTCGTGCGTCGCGCTCTGGAGGCGTTCGAGCGTGACATCGCGCTCGGCGCGGTTGCGTTCCGGTTGATCGACGAGCAGGGACAGACCGCGCGGCGCCACGTTCCGAGGTTGCGCGGAACGGGTGCCGACGTCGCCGGCGAGGTGACCGCCTTCCTCGGCGGTGCGGTGGCCGTTCGCCGGCAGGCCTTCGATGCTGCCGGCGGCTACCCGGGTGAGTACTTCTACGCCTTGGAGGAGACCGACCTCGCGCTCGGCATGATCGATGCCGGCTGGAAGATCCGGTACGAACCCGAGCTGCGAGTGTTCCATCCGCGATCCGACCCGGCGCGGCATCGGGAGTATCTCTGGCGAACGGCGCGCAATCGGGTACTGCTCGCTCGGCGACGCCTGCCATGGCTCGTGGGAGCGGCGTACGTGTTCGACTGGTTCGTCATCACCGCCATCCGCCAACGGCTCGCGCCGAGCGCCCTGCGCACGCTCGTGTCGGGAACCGTGTCGGGCCTCAGAACGCGTCCCGTCGACCGTGCGCCGATTCGTTGGTCGACCGTGTCGCGACTGAGCCGCTTGGGCCGCCCGCCGATCATCTGACGCCCGCCGATCACGCGGTGTCGAGGGGTCGCGATCGTTGGTGCGCCGAGCGCCAGATCTCTCCCACCAGTCCGCGCCAGAAGCCGAACGACCACGCCGCATGCATCGTCGTCACGACGATGGCGAACCGACATGCGCCGACCCGCGCTGACCGGGCCTCGCCCACGAGCAGGATCGACACGACCGAGGCGATCGCGGCGCCGACCCATCGGACGGTCGGCGAACGAACGGCGCCCAGCGCCACGAACGGGGCTCCGGCCAGGGCCATTGGTGGCGCGATCTGCCGGAACTTGAGGGCCCCGGGGTGCATTCGCGCGACCGTCGCCTTCCAGAGTCCGTACTCGTAGTATTGCCGGCGCAGCGCCCGCAGCGAACCTCGCGGCCGATACGAAACCGCCAGCTGCGGGTCGAACCACACGACGCCGCCGGCGGACCGAAGCCGGATGTTCAGTTCGTAGTCCTGATTGCGCAACAGCGTCTCGTCGAACCACCCCACCAGATCGCCGGCCGCACGATCGAAGACGCCGAGGTACACCGTGTCGACGGGCCCCTCGTCGCCGCCCACGTGGAAACGCGAGCCACCGGTACCGACCCACGACGTCATCGCGGCGGCGACCGTTTCCTCGAACGCAGTGACGCTCGTCGCATTCTGGACACCACCCACGTTGACGGCGCCGGTTCGCCGCATCGTGGCGACGGCCCGGTTGATGTAACCGGGCGAGAGTTCAGCGTGTCCGTCGACCCGAACGACGATCTCGCCACTCGTGGCAGCGATCGCTGCGTTCAGCCCAGCGGGCGTGACGGCGGCCGGATTGGGCACCACCGACACCCGCGATTCCCGGTCGGCGATGGAGCGCGCGACCGCCTCGGTTCCGTCCTCGGAGGGCGCAACCGCGAGACAGACGTCGAACGGAACCGGATACTCCTGGGCGAGAATCGAGGCGACCGCGCGCTCGAGGTGCGCCGCCTCGTTGCGGATCGGCATCACGACCGACACCGTGGGCCACGCCGTGGATCCGTACACCGCGGCCCTGAGATCGGTCATCGCGGTAACTCAGACACGTCGGCGCAACACGACCCACACGGTGCGCAACAGGATCTGGAGGTCGAGCACGATCGACCAGTTCACGAGGTACTGCAGGTCGTATCCGAGCTTGTAGGCCGGGTCGGTCTCGTAGCGACCGTTGATCTGTGCGAATCCGGTGATTCCGGGCGGCAGCTCGTGACGTCGGGCATAGCCGGCCACGTCTTGCTCGAAGAGCTCGATCAGTTCGGGTCGTTCGGGTCTCGGCCCGACGAGCGACATCTCGCCCCTGAGCACGTTCCACAGCTGTGGCAGTTCGTCGAAGCGGGTCGAACGCATCCACCCCAGGCCACGAATGACCCGGTCGTCCTGTTGATCGGCGAGCTGTGGTCCGTTTGCCTCGGCGTCGATGACCATCGTGCGGAACTTGACCACCGAGAACCGCTTTCCGAGATGACCGACGCGTATCTGACGGTAGAGCACCGGCGATCCGCCGACGATCCGAACGTAGGCCGCGAGGCCGAGCAGTAGCGGAATGGCGACGGGTGCCATCACCACGATGCAGACGAGATCGAACAGACGCTTGAGCCGTAGCTGGTGCGATGCCATGGCATGCGTGCGCATTCGCGTGAACGGCATGCCCGCGATCTCTCGCACGGACTGCAGCCCGAGCAAGGTCTCGCGGGCGCTCACCCGCTGGTGCACGCCGATGCCCTCGCGATCGAGCGCCGTCAGCGGCTCGGGAAACGCGGCTGAAAAGGCCGAGATGTCGAGCAGGAGTACGTCAGAGGCCTTGTGGGCGTTGACCAGATCGAACAGCTCGGTCGTGCGCTCGAGGGTGCCGACCACGTCGGCATCGGGCTCGACCGCGAAGTGCCGTTCGGCCAGCGCCACTGCTTCGCCGTGCCCGACCAGCAGCACACGCGACGGGCCTCGGCGCCGGTTCGCGAAGTAGCGACTGATCGAGCGGTTCGCATTGAGCGCCAGCGAGGCCACGATCAACAACACGCCGAGGTTGAGGCGCGGCATCAGGTAGCGGTTCGTCAAGACGGCTGCCAGGCCGTCGAACGCGATCCCGATGCTGGTGGCGACGACGATCCGCGGCAACCACGGCCGGTAACCGAGTCGCGGTTCGCGCTCGTACAGGCCGGCGAAGTAGTTGATACCGAGGTGGATCATGGTCGCCAGCGAGAACCCGATCCAGTAGTACGAGCGCGGGTAGGTCGGCCAGGTCCAGCCGAATCGGGCGAAGTTGATCACGACCATCGACGTGAACAACGCGATCGCATCGAGCACGAACAGGAAGCGGAACCCGCGATGCCACATCCAGCTCAGCGGGCCGCTGACGCGGCCGATCGCACGCTCGAGCACGGCGGCGAACGGCTGACCGGCCGTTTCCGGCTCGGTGCCCGGCGGGCTGGTCATCTCGCGCATGGAATCGGTCGAAGCGTACCCCGTCCCGGTGGTCCCACGCCGTAGCCTCGGGCTCATGACCGAACCGAGGGCGGCCGACATCGACATCGAGGCGCGGCTCGACGAACTGCAGCGTGAGTCCCAAGCCCGTCGCGCCGAATTGCTCGGCGATCGCGGCCCAGTTGCCGGAGGCGACGAGTCGCCGCGTCCTCGTGACGTCGATGTTCCGAAGCGTCGTCGACGCCCCCGACAAGCCGACGGTGGCCAAACGCGTGGTGCTCAAGGGGCTCCGGGCGCCGGTCGACCTCGTTCGTCGCCGTCGGATCTGACCAGTGCGCCCGATCAACGTCTTCGTCGCTCCGACCGGCAACGCGTTCATGCGCGACATCGCGTCGTGGGTCGCCGAGGCGGCGGGGCTGCTGGGCCGATCTGCCACGCTGCACGACAGCGGAGGGCACCCGGTCGATCCCGATGCCGTCAACCTCGTCGTCGCCCCTCACGAGTTCTACGGGCTGGGCGGTTACACCAATCGCGAGATCGACGACGCGGCTCGGATGAGCGTTCCGATCTGCACCGAGCAGCCGGGGACGACGTGGTTCGACCTGAGCCGTTTGTTCTGCGAACCGAGTCGGATGGTGTTGGACATCAATCAGCACGGGGTGGACGCGCTGCGCGGCGTCGGGTCTCGACGCACATCACCTTCGGCTCGGAGGCGTGCCGAGCATGGACCGGCGTCGCCCGGACGCGCCGCGCAGCCGGGAAGTGTTGTTCCTGGGCGGCCGGACCGAACGCCGGGGCGAACGACTTGCTGAGCTGGCGCCGCTGTTGTGGAACCATCGAGTGGACCTGCGGATGTTCTCGTTCAACCGACCGGTGCGCGAAGGTGCCGGCGGGCTGGTGTTCGCTGAGGCGAAGTACGACCTGCTGGCCGACAGTCTGGTGTTGCTGAACCTGCACCGTGACGACACGTCGCCCGGCTACTTCGAATGGGCCCGCATGATCGAGGCGATGGCGAACGGCTGCTGTGTGCTGACCGAGCCATCGACCGGGTTCGAGCCGCTTCAGGCCGGCGTTGTGTTCGTGGAGGCCGAACGACCGGCCGATGTCATCGCAGGTTTGCTCGCCGATCCGGCCGGCACGGCGGCGATCGGGCGCCGCGCTGCCGATACTGTGCTCGGTGAGTTCCCGCTCACCTCGGCGCTGGGGCCCGCACTCGAACGCATCGACGCATGCCACGATCGACGACCCCGCAGGCGGCTGATCGTGCCGAACTACTCGAGCCGGATGCTGCGGGCCCAGCAGATCCCATTGCTCCCGGCGTTCAGGCCGACGGCGGTGTTCCGTGAACGGCTGTTCGAGGCGCTGACGGCCGAGATGCGGCTGCTGCGACGGATCGATCAGACACGATGCCTCGCTCGACATGGCGTCGACGATCACGTGCAGCGCATCGAGTCGACGTCGTACGCCGCTGCGCGTCCTGAGATCAGCGTCGTCGTCACGGTGTACAACTACGCCCACGTGGTCATCGAGACACTCGACTCGATCGTCTCGTCGACCGATGTCGATCTCGAGATCGTCATCGTCGACGATCACTCGGCCGACGACGGGCGGGCCGCGGTCGAGCGATGGATGGGTCACCACCCCGGAACTCCGACGTTGCTGCTGGGCAGCGATGTCAATCGCGGTCTTCCGGCCAGTCGGAACCTCGGCTTCGAGCACGCCAGGGCCCCCAAGGTGATGGTGATGGACGCCGACAACCTGGTCTACCCGACGGCGCTGCGCCGGCTTGCCGACGCACTCGAGGCCGATCCCGAGGCGGCGTTCGCGTACTCGATGCTCGAGGAGTTCGGTGTTCGCACGGGAGTACGCAGCGCGATGGGGTGGCACGTTCCCTGGTTGTGCGAGGCCAACTACATCGATGCCCAGGCGATGATTCGGCGCGATGCGTGGCAGCGTCACGGGGGCTATCAGGCGTCGGATCTGGTCTTCGGATGGGAGGACTGGGATCTCTGGCTACGGCTCGCAGCCGCCGGCGAACACGGCGTTCACGTGCCCGAGTTGCTCGGCAGGTACCGGACCCAGGAGGTCTCGATGCTGAGCACCTCGAATCTGGTTGCCGACCACATGCTGCGCCATCTGCGCGAGGCGTATTCCGGCCTGCCCTGGCCCGCCGAACTCTGACCAACCGCCGAAGTGGGATCGGTCCGATCGTTCACACACGGCAGTACGCTGCGCGTCCATGTCATCGGCGAGTGAACTGATCGCCCGCCGCGAGCTGTTGTGGAACCTCACGCTTCGCGAGCTGCGTGGTCGGTACAAGCGCAGTGTGCTCGGTTGGGGCTGGTCGCTGCTCAACCCGATCGCATTCATGCTCGTGTACACGTTCGCGTTCTCGCTGATCCTGCGGGCGACTCCCGACCCCGGTGACCCGAGCGGACTCAGCTCGTACGCGTTCTTCCTGTTGTGCGGTCTGTTGCCGTGGACGTTCTTCACCGTGTCGGTGACGACGGCGATGGACAGCATCGTCGCCAACGCTTCGTTGGTCCGCAAGGTGGCGTTCCCGCGTGAGCATCTCATCATCTCGACCGTGAGCGCCGGGTTGTTCACGCTCGGGATCGAACTGAGCGTCCTCTCGGTGGCGCTGTTGTTCGCCGGGAACGTCGTCTTGGTCTGGGTGCCCTTGATCGTGCTCACCTCGCTGCTCGTCGCCGTCTTCTGCGCCGGTCTCGGCCTGGCGTTGGCGGCCGGCAATGTGTACTTCCGCGACCTGTCGTACCTCTGGACCATCGTGGTGCAGGCCTGGTTCTTCGCGACGCCGATCGTGTACCCGCCCCACCTGGTGGTCGACCGATTGCCGTTCTGGCTCGAGCGGATCTATCAACACATGCCGATGACGGTCGCCGTTCGGATCTACCGGAACCTGATGTACGACCTGCGGATGCCGCGCCTCATCGACTTTGCAGTCCTGACCGTCTATGCAGTGGTGGCCGTGATCGTCGGCTGGTGGATCTTCGACAGGCTCGAAGGCCGATTCGCCGAGGAACTGTGACCGGCCGACCGTGATCAGGCGACGGTGATCAGCCGAGATTCCAGCTGCCGCCCAGCGTGACGAGCCCGGTGTCGCCATCGGCACCCTTGAGCACGTCGAAGCGCACGAACCGGCTGCGCACGTCGTATTCGCGTTGGCCGGTCTCGTCGACCACACTGCAACTCAGCTCGTAGGTGCCTTCGACCAGGGGCAGCGCGTCGATATCGAGACTGACTATGCGGGTGCCCTCGATCTGGTCGATGAAGGCATCCCTCGATCGTGTGCTCACCTCGGTGACCAGCGTGGCGTTCTGGTCGTAGATCGACAGCACGACCTCGGGTGCGATCACGGGGCGCTCGGCGGACAGAGACACCCGGATCGAGTGCGGCTGGCCCGACTGAGCGAACTTGACGGGTTCGAGCGCTCCGTCGAGGATCTCGACCGATTCGATGCGCACCTCCCCGGTGCCCCAGCGCAGGTTGTCCTGGTACTGGACCGAGCGACCTTGGTGCGTGGTCTGCATGTAGGCGTCGGTCAGATCGTACGGGCTGCCCAGCATGCGGAGCTCGCCGTGGTCGATCCATGCCGCCCGTTTGCAGAGCCGCTCGACGTCGTCCATCGCGTGCGTCACGAGCACGATCGTCTTGCCGCGATCACGGAAGTCGGCGATCTTGTCGCCGCATTTGGCCTGGAAGTCGGCATCGCCGACCGCCAGCACCTCGTCGATGATCAACACGTCGGGGTCGACGTTGATCGCAACTGCGAATCCGAGTCGCACGAACATGCCCGACGAGTAGTTCTTGACCGGTGTGTCGATGAACTGTGCGAGCCCCGAGAAATCGACGATCTCTTCGAACCGCTCCTCGATCTGGCGGCGGGGTACCCCGAGGATGGCGGCGTTGAGGTACACGTTCTCGCGGCCGCTCAGTTCGGGATGGAACCCGGCCCCGAGTTCGAGCAGCGCGGAGATCGAACCGTGCACCGCGAGCGTGCCCTCGTCGGGTTGCAGGATCTTCGTGAGGCACTTGAGCAGGGTCGACTTGCCGCTGCCGTTGTGTCCGATGATGCCGAAGGTCTCGCCCCGTCGGACCTCGAAACTGATGTCGCGCAACGCCCAGAAGTCCTCGTAGTTGCTCCGCCGCCTGTTGAGCAGAGACTGCTTCAGCGACTGGTGCCGCTCGTGGAACAGCCGGAAGCGCTTCGAGAGGTGCGAGACGCTGACGATGGTGTCGCGTCCAGCGGGTGCAGCGGACATCACGAGCAGGCTATCGGCCCGCTCACACGGCAGGGGGACCGCCGACGGCCTCCGGTCGCTACCGCTCACATCGCCGGCCCGATGTCGCATGCGCGATCGACGGTCGGATCGGACCAATCGACAGCGTCGATCCGAAGTGGACGCCGATCCTGAGATCGGGCCGACCTCGGCTATTGAGCGGTCACCAATTGCATCACGGTGTTGAGCGCGGTGACTGCAGCGACGATCGAAGCGGCCCACCAGGCTGCTCGACTCTGCAGCGCAGCCGCGACGACCACCGCGATCATGGGCACGAGCGGCAACGCAAACCGTGCTGGAGCCGGGAAATCCTGGTTGCTGAAGTAGGCGAAGTAGAACGTGTAGAACGGCCCCGCGGCGAGGAGGGCCGCCACCGTCACCCGTGCCCACCAAGTCAGTCGGGCACTCACCACGACGATGAACGCCGTCGCGAACATCAGCGCGATCAACACCCAGTTGGTCAGTTGGACCCCGGCGATCGTCAGCTGCGACCGCAGCGGTGGCGAGAAATACGGGTTGCGGACCGGAGTGAACGTGGATTCGAGTTGTGCCAGGACCTTCTCGATCGACACCTCGTCCGTGCGATGGTTGACGAACATCGGGGCGGCCGAGAGCCGCTCGGAGGCCCGTTCACGAGGGGCGGGTGGGAACAGGGCGTTGTGCACCCTGTCGGCGATGCTGAGACGGAAGAACACCAGCGCGGGTAGTACCAGGAGGGGAGCCAGTCGAACCCTCCAGGAGAACGAAGTGTCGAGACCTCGGCGCACCACCAGATACACAGCGCACGTCGCGATCGCGAGGATGTTCGTCGCTTCGACGAAGTACAGACCCACGAAGGTCAAGATCAGCCATTCCGCTCGGAATCTGCCCATCTCGAACTTGACCGTCGCCAGCATCGCCAACGCGCCGCACAGCATCAGACTGACGTCTGCGTTCACCGTCGCCCCGGCGTGGAAGACGATCAAGGGCGTGGTGATCAACAGCGCCACCGCCACGGCCCTCGCCGATCTGCGGATACCGAGCACCGCCATCAGGTACCAGACCACCGACCACGCCGACGCAGCCCACAGGGCACCGAGCGTCCGGGCCGCTGTCACCTTGCTGTCGAAGACCCCTACGGCGGTCAACACCCGAGCCGAAACACCCGTGATGACGTAGTACGGAGGGAACTGGGACGCCGCGGTGTTGAACCCGTTCTCCTGGAAGTCGTTCGGATCGTATTCGTCGAGTCCGCACGGTGGCCCTTCGTAGCCCGGTGCATCGACACTTCGACACGCTGCCTCGGCCATCGCCTCGGCGCCGACCTGTTCGTTGCGGCGAGGGATGTCGAACTCCCCGGCCCGGATGACGTAATCGACGTGCTGCAGCTCGTCGATCGGTGACAAGGTTTCGTACGCGCGGATGTGGAGCCCGACGAGCAGGAGCGAGATCACGGTGAGCGCGAGGCACGCGTACCAATCGGTGCGGGTCCAGATTGTTGCGGGGTCCGTCGGCTCGTTCGCGACGGGCCCGTCGTCGACCGAATGTGCCTCGTGTTGCTCGCCCTGCCCGAACTCGTCCGCGGTTGCGTCGGCTTGCTCGCCCGCGGCTGCGTCGGCGCCGATCACCAGGAATTCCGACTCGGCTGGATCAGGCACATCGGAGACCATAGCAATGCGCCTGCTCAGGCCCTGGTCGGTCCGCGAAGCCCATTCGGGCGGCCGGGGCGACCGGGTGACGAGTAGACTCGACACGATGTCCGAACAACGGTCCGACGAGGATCTCGCTGCCCTGCAGGCCGAGGTCGATCGGCTTCGCCAGCTGGTCGGTCCGTCAGAGCTCTCGTACGACGAGCTCCGTCAGGATCTGTTGGCGGCACGCGATGCCGCACAGGGGGCCGAGGCCGCCGCCGGCGTGTTGCGTGGCCAGAATGCAGAGCTGCAGGTCGCGCTGGCGCGAGCCCGGCAGGACCAGGATCACTTCCAACGTCTGGTGTTGCACCGATTCCAGTCGAGTGCCGGTCGCATGAGCCGTTCGGTTCGGTCGCGGTTCTTCTGAGGCCATCCGCGATGTCGCCCCGGATCTCCGTGCTCACCGCGGTCTACGACCCTGAACCCGAGCATCTCGAGGCGTGCCTGACCTCGGTTCGAGCACAACGCTTCGACGACTACGAGCACGTCGTGGTCGACGACGCGTCGACGCAGCCGTACGTGGCCGAGCTGTTGGCCGCGGCGGCATCCTCCGATCCTCGGGTGCGGGTGATCCGGCGCAGCGACAACGGTGGCATCGTGGCGGCAGGCAACGATGCGTTGGCTGCGGCGCAAGGCGAGCTGATCGCCCTGCTCGATCACGACGACGTGCTCGATCCGGACGCCCTGGCCGCCATGTCGCAGGTGTGCACCGACGACGTCGACGTCGCATACAGCGACCACGATCTGCTCCGCCCCGACGGTCGATGCGCGACGCCGTCGTACAAACCGGACTTCTCGCCCGAGCGTCTCCGCAGCCAGAACTACATCACCCATCTGCTGGTCACGCGACGCGCGTTGGCGATCGAGGTAGGTGGGTTCCGGGCCGGGTTCGACGGTGCTCAGGACCACGATCTGGTGCTCCGGCTCACCGAACGTGCTCGTCGTGTCGTTCATGTGCCGCGCGTGCTGTACCACTGGAGGCAGTCGCCGCGCAGCGTGACCACCAGCTCGGACAACAAACCGTGGGCGTTCGAGGCCGGGGTCCGAGCCGTCGGTGAGCACTGCGAACGGGTGGGCATCGCCGCCACCGTCGAGTTCACCGAGCACGAGGGCTGCTACCGGGTCCGTCGCCGTCTCGACGAACGTCCACTCGTCAGCGTCATCGTCCCCACGCGCGGGACCAGCGGTCGGGTGTGGGGCATGACGCGCTGTTACGTGGTCGATGCGGTGGCCGGCCTGATCGAGCGGTCCGAGTATCGCCCGCTCGAATTCGTGGTCGTGCACGACGCCGAGACCCCAGAGGCAGTGCTGCACCACCTGCGTTCCATCGCCGGGGAGGCGCTCACGCTGGTGCGATTCGACGGGCCGTTCAACTTCTCGGCCAAGATCAACCTCGGGGTCACCCGGGCTCAGGGTGATCTGCTGCTGCTGCTCAACGACGACACCGAGCTGATCGAGCCCGACAGCATCGACGTACTGGTCGGCCACCTCCAGCTGCCCGACGTCGCCATGGCCGGCGCCAAACTGCTGTTCTCCGACGGAACGTTGCAGCACGCAGGGCATGTGTACAACCACGAGATCGGGCATGCATGTCTGGGCTGGAGCGGCGAGTCGGCCGGCCCCTGGCCGCTGCGACCGCTCGTGGTCGACCGCGAGTCCAGCGGCGTCACCGCCGCTGCCGCACTGGTGCGTCGGAGCGCGTTCGAGGAGGTCGGCGGGTTCTCGCCCGAGTTGCCGCTCAACTACAACGACGTCGACTTCAGCCTGAAACTGCGGGCAGTCGGACATCGCATCGTCTGGTCGCCGTGGGCCGTCTGGTACCACTTCGAGAGTCGTACGCGGCACAGCGTGCTGCGCCCGGAGGAGTACGCGTTCATCAACCAGCGCTGGCACTACGAGATCAACAACGATCCGTATTACAACCCGAACCTCACTCCCGATCGCAACGACTGGCTCGAGCGGCCACTTCGATCGGGGGCACCGGCGGTCCAGACTCGGCCCAACGTCGTGCGCCGACTATTGGATCGGTCGCGGAGGTCGGCACGCCCGTGACGCTCGGCGCCCTCGCCGCTGTTCGAGGGCGGTTGCCGTGGGTGATCGCTGCGCTGCTGGCCGTCGCGGCGTGGGTGCAGGCGATCGTGTCGCCTCGTGTCGCCGGCGTGCCGAGCGTGGTGATCTACACGGTCGTACCCATGGCTGCGCTGGCGGTGACGCTGTCACATGCGATCCGCCGGCGGCGGTGGATCGAGGCCGGTGCGTTGATGCTGGCGATCACGCCGACGGTGTTGTCGTCGTCGGGCAACGCCGAGCGATCAGGGGCGATCGCCGTGCTCGGCGCCTGTGCCGCGGTCGGGCTGGTGACGTGGAGTGGGCGAACCGGCACACGTGCCCGTCCGGCCGTTTGGGTCGGCGTCGCCGGAGCATCGGCCGGAGCGGTGTCGATCTGGGTGACCTCTGGCAGTCTGCGTGACGGGTCCGCCCCGTCGTGGGGTGCCATCAGCTCGCGTACGGGCGATCTGTTGAGGGCTGCCATCGTCACGGTCGGTGAACAGAGCACGCCGGTCTCGGGAGCGGCCGAGCTGGCGTGGTGGTGCGGGGTCGCGCTGTTGATCGGTGTAGCGGTCGTGGCCGGCCGAGGCCGGCTCGCCTGCTCGATTCCGGCGGCGATCGTCATGTTCGTCCTCATCTGCTGGGCCATCGAACGGTGGCGCGGGCCGGTGACGGCGGCCGGCGGCGCCTGGCTCGTGTCGACTCCGATCGCGCTCGTCGGTGCGGCGATCCGGCTCGATCGCATGCCCGAGCGACGAATCGGCAGGGTCATCGTCGTCGTGGGAGGCTGGCTGTGGGCTGCGGCGCTCGTCCAACAGGTTCGCGTGGCCGCCGCCGGGCCGGACGGTGACTGGAAGTTCTGGGATGGCTGGCAGATCACCACGACGAGCGTGCATCCCACGATCCTGCTGGCGGCGGCGATCGCGATGCCGGTCGCCCTGGTTGCCCTGGTCTGGGCCATGACGCTGTCGCCTCGCCTGCCGCGGGGCGTGAACGTCGTCGGCTACTTCTCGGCGACGAGCGGGTTGGGCGAACGGGCCGGCGAGCTGGTCGCCGATCTGACTGCAGCGGGCATCCGGGTGAGCGAGTGGGACGTCGCGGACAGTGCGAGCAGCGATCGAGATGGGCGTTCGGACGTCGAACCGGTCCTGTTCGACACGACGATCGCCGTCGTCACGGCGACGCAGCTTCCCGGTCTGGTGGTGTCGCACCCGCGAGTGATCACCGGCACCCGAAAGCTGATCGGCTACTGGTTCTGGGAGCTGGCCGAGGTGCCGCCCGAGCAACGGTATGCGATAGATCTCGTGGATGAGATCTGGACGCCGACCCGGTTCGTGCGCGAGGCGTATCGGACCGCCACCCACAAGCCCGTTCGACTGGCCCCGCTGCCGATTCCGAAGCCGGTCGTGGATGCAGGACAGGCGACCGAGTTCGGCCTCGAGGCCGACGTGTTCACGTTTCTCGTCAGCTTCGACCACCTCAGTGTGATGGAGCGCAAGAACCCGATCGGGGCGATCGAGGCGTTCGTGCGGGCCTTTCCGACCGGCGACGAGCCGGTGCGGTTGCTGGTCAAGACGATCAATGGTGACAGGCGACCAGAGGCGGCGGCACGCTTGACCTCGGTGGCATCGATCGACCCACGAGTCAGAGTCTGGGACGAGCGCCTCCCGCGCGAGCGGCACATGGCACTGATCCAGGCGGTCGACGGTCTGATCACCTTGCACCGGAGTGAGGGCCTCGGCCTCCACGCCGCGGACGCGATGTGGCTGGGAACCCCCGTCGTGGCGACCCGCTACTCCGGCAGTCTCGACCTGATGGACGACGACTCTGCAGCGTTGGTTGACGTGTCGCTGATCGCGGTGAGCAACGGCGACGGCGCATACCCCGACGGATTGCAGTGGGCCGACCCCGATCTGGACCACGCTGCTGCGCTGCTGGCCCGGATCGTCTCGGACCGGGAGTGGGTGACGTCGCTGACCACGCATGCGTCGGCGCGAATGGAGGCGCAGCAGTCACGGCAGCGGGCCGGCCGCAAACTGAAGCGTCTGCTCGCAGGGCGAACGGTCATCTCGCCCGCGTCGGCGCCCGCCGATCCCGGCCGTGTCCCGACCCGCTCGATAACGTGACGACAATGTCAGGTTCGCCCATTCGTCGCGCGGCACGAGCAGCGACCGCTCCGGTACGCGGGTACCTCAACGATCACTTCGAGATGGTCAAGCAGGAGGTTCGTCATCATGCGCCCGCGGTACAGATCGACGAGACCGCCGCCTGGTTGCGGGTCGCCGAGTTGGAGAACACGCTCGCCGAACTGTCGCTGTATCAGGGGCGCGTGCTGAGCAGACTCAGCGAGAACGTGGATGACATGACCGCCCGGCTCGAGGACCTGGAACGGGTGATTCGCCAGCTGGCGGCCGTAGTCGGTGCCTCGACCACGCTCGATTCGTGATCGAATGATCGCCTTCGATCTGCAAGCACTCCAGAGCGCCGCCCACGGCGAACGTGGGATTGCCCGCTACGTCACCGATCTCGCGCGGGCGTTGATGAGCGAGCACCCCGATGTCGTCGACCTGTTTCTCTGGAACGACAACCTGCCGTACGCACCTCGTCTCGACTCGCTGGAGCTGGGCGACCGACTGCGATCCTTCTCAGAAGTCCGGGGCCGAGACGTCGACGTACTGCACGTCAACTCGCCCTTCGAACTGCTCGAGTACGGCGAGTTCGCCGCACCCGTGCGAGCCCGACGGCTGATCGTCACCTGCTACGACCTGATTCCCTATCGATTCCCGGATCGGTACCTGTCCGACCTCACGACCGACGGCCGCTATCGAACGCGGCTCGGCCTGCTGGCGACGGCGGACGCGATCGTCACCGACTCGCAGTCGGCCGCCGACGACGTCGCCGGCCTGCTCGGCGTCGATCGGCGGCGGCTCACGGTGATCGGGGCCGGAGTCAGCGCCCAGTTCAGACCCCCCACCGACTCGCTCGAGGATCGGATGGCGTCGCTGCGCAGAGCGATTCCCGGTCTGCTCCCGAGATTCGTGCTGGTTCCGACCGGCATGGATTGGCGCAAGAACTACGTAGGTGCCGTCGAGGCGTTCGCCAAACTTCCTGCCGACCTGCGTGTGCGCCATCAGCTCGTGCTGGCGTGCAAGGTCGACGATCATCAACGTCGGGTGCTCACCGAGCTGTGCGAGCGTGAAGGGCGTGGCCGGGCAGGTACTGGTCACCGGTTACGTGTCGGACGAGCTGCTGGTGCAGCTCTACCAATCCACCGAACTCGTGCTGTTCCCGTCGTTCTACGAGGGATTCGGCCTGCCCGTGCTGGAGGCTCGCCGGTGTGGCGCCCGAGTCATCTGCAGCGGTGCCTCTTCACTCCCCGAGGTACTCGGCGACGAACGGGCGTTGTTCAATCCATGGGCGATCGATGAGATCGCCGAGCGGCTGGAGTCGGCGTTGATCGATCCGGAGTTTGCGGCTGAACTCGACCGAGTTCCCGACTCGGGGTTCACCTGGTCACGAGCCGCCGAGCGGCTGACAGCGGTCTATCGATCGTTGGCTCGACCCCAGCGCCCCGTGGTCGATCGGTCCCGCAACCGACGCCTCGGTGTGGTCACGTTGATGCCGCCGACACCCAGCGGAATCGCCGACCACAGCGAGCGGATCGTCAGGGCGATCCACGATGACATCGAAGGGGTCGACGTGAGCGTGTTCGTGGAGCGGACGGCCACATGGTCGGCGCTCGACGTCCCGTACCCGATCCACGACCTGTCGAGCCTGCCGGCGCGGTGGGTTGCCGGCGAATTCGACGCCGTGCTGTACTGCCTCGGCAACAACCACTTCCACTCCAGCTTTCGGTCGATGATGCGGGTCGTTCCGGGGCACGCGCTGCTGCACGACGTGCGGCTTCGCGGTGCCTTCGATCCGTTGCGAATCAACCAGTTCGCACAGCGCTACTACGACGACCAGGTCGACGACGGCACGCTCTTCGCGGCGCCGGTGGCGCGCAGCGCGATCTCGGTGCTGGTGCAATCGGCACATGCTGCGGACCTGGTGTTCGCCGACTCGGGAGTCACAGCGGTCGATGTGGGACCGCATCATTGCCCGACCGTCGATCCGGCGGGGCCTGTCGACGATGCGTCTCGACCGTGGGTGGTATCGGCTGGCATCGCCGACGTCGCCAAGCAGAGTGATGTGTTCGTCGCGGCGATGGACGAACTCGGCCGGCGTCGCGACGTTCGTGCGGCCCTGGTCGGGCTCGGAGGAGAGCGATTCGTGACCGAGGGGGACGGCATCGTGGCCACCGGCGCCGTCGACGATGCAGCGTTCTGCGCCTGGCTGCAGCGGGCAGCGGTGATGGTGCAGCTGCGTCGAACGTCGAACGGGGAGTCGTCGGGGGTTGTCGCTCACGCTCTCGCGCGCGGTATCCCGTTGATCGTGAGCGACGTCGGGGCGATGGCCGAGTTGCCCGACGAGGTCGCCGTGAAGATCCCGGTCGACGTCACGCCGAAGGAACTTGCGGACGCGGTCGATCAGCTGCTCGGCGACGCCGGCAGGCGTGCCGCGATGCGGGCGGCAGCGCTCGATCTGGCCGGGCGCGAGACTCCGCTCGCCCAGGCCCGTCGCATCGTCGAGGCGATCTTCGAGTAGGCCCGTCCTCCGGGCTTCAGCGGGCCTGCTGGACCGGTTGGGTCCAGCGCACTGCCGGCCAGGTGTCGAGCAAGGTGTCGCGCTGTGCCGATGCCGGAGCCGCTTCGTCGGGGGTTCCGGTGCCCCGATGATGAACGATCCTGCTGGCGGTGCTCACCACGACCGACCCGCCCATCGACCTGGCGCGCAGCGCCAGATCGACATCCTCGAAATACGCCGGATGGTAGGCGGGGTCGAAGCCGCCGATCCGCTCGTGTTCGTCTCGACGCATCAGCCAGCATGCGGCGGACGCGTAGTCGACGGTGACCGTTCCCACATCGCCCGGCTCCTCGAGCGTGGGTGCGGTCGCCCCCGTGGCGAACAGCCGTTGTCCGACCTCCTGGATCGATCCGTCGGCATCGAGCAGGATCGGGGCGGCGATCGAGGTGTCGTGGTCGGCCACTGCGTCGAGCAGCGGCTCGATCCAGCCGGGGGCCACCGTGATGTCGGGGTTGATGAACGCGAGGTGCCGGCCTCTCGCGTGCAGCGCCCCGAGCTCGCAACCGCCACCGAACCCGAGATTGCGAAACGGTCGGAGCACTCGGACACCACTCGTCGACAACGTGAGTTCGGTGGTCGATCGGTGTGCGTGCACCGGATGCGGGTTGTCGACCACGATCACTTCGAAGGCGCTCGGGATGTCCGAACCCGCCAGCGACGCCAGCGTGTCCGTCACCACGGGGCCGGTGCCGTAGGTGACGATGACGAAGCTGATCTGCGGTTCGCCGATCGGCGCGAACGACACCAGCGGCGCGGGTGAGGCGGTGACGAATCGGCGGACGTTCACGAGCTTGCGATGTCGATCGATCGTGCAAGTTCAGCGCGCTCGAGGCGTTCACGCAGGGCAGTGTTCACGGCAGCGAGCTGGTCGAGTCGGACGAGCGCCTCCCGTTCGGAGCGTGCCAGCTCGGATCGCAGTTCCGAGAGCTCTCCGGTGAGGCCGTCGATCTGGGCCGACAACCGGACGATGGTGTCGTCGCGTCGACCGATGTCGCCCAGTACCTCGACGACCAGTTCGAAGGCTGCATCGAGCTGGACGTGTTCGTCACTGCCCGGTTGCGCAGCGAACGAGCCGATGGCGGGGTCGGGATGGGTGACCGACCTCGCCGCGTCGGCGATCAGCCAGAGGTCGGTCGGCCGCAGCGGGAACTCGGTCAGACGATCGAGGCGATCGCCGTCGAGGTCGAACGGGGCGTCGGGGACCAGGCCGAGGTGCCGCAGCATTCGCCGGCGAACGGCTGCTGCGCCCGAGTCGAGAGTGCGTCCGAACAGCGCCGTCAGCGGCGGCAGGTCCGGTCGCCACAGCAGACCCGCGTCGATGACCGCGTCGACATCGGTCGGCCACGAGGCCTGCCCGAACGATTGCCATTCGGCGAGTGGGTCGCCCACGATGCGGAGGTCGAGCGTGATGGGTCCGAGCCGTCGCTCGAGTTCGTTTCTGATCACCCTCGCTTCGGCGGCGGCCACGACGTCGAGCGATCGCTCGGGTTTGAGTACGCCCAAACGCGGCACCACGACCGCTCGGGAACCCGTCACGGCGAGCTCATCTGGGCGAGGTGCCATCGGTAGGCAGTATCGATGATTTCGTCCAGGCCGTACCGCGGTTGCCAACCCAACAACTCACCGGATCTGGCGGTGTCGGAGTACGTCGAGACGGGATCCCCGGCCCGCCGTTCGACGATGCGGTGCGGGACCCGACGGCCTGCTGCACGTTCGATGCCGTGCAGCACCTCCATGACAGACGACCCGACGCCCGTTCCGACGTTGACAGCGACGCTGTCGCCACCGGCGTCGAGCAGGTCGATGGCGGCGATGTGGGCGGCGGCCAGATCATCGACATGGATGTAGTCGCGAATGCAGGTGCCGTCAGGAGTCGGATAGTCGTCGCCGAAGACCTGCAACTCCTGATCACCGGTGAGCAAGGCGCGGATCGCGACCGGGATCAGGTTGAGCGAGGCGTCCCAGTTCTCGCCGATCGCGCCGTCGAAGCTGGCACCGGCGGCGTTGAAATAGCGCAAGCTCACGCTGCGCAACCCGTGGGTGACGCCGTACCAGTGCAAGACGCGCTCGACGATCGCTTTCGTCTCGGCGTACACGGACTCGGGGTGGATCGGCTGCGATTCGTCGACCGGCACCACCGCCGGGGTGCCGTACACCGAACACGACGACGAGAACACGACCTTGTCGACCCCGGCGCGCAGTGCCGCATCGACGAGCCGCACCGTGCCCTCGACATTGTTGTGGAAGTACTTGGAGGGCTGCTGCATCGACTCGCCGACGTTCTTGTAGGCGGCGAAATGCACGATCGTGTCGACATCGTGCCGGCGGCAGGTTCGCTCGACCAGTTCCTCATCGGCGATGTCGCCGACCACCAACGGAACGTCGAACACCGCCGCCGCCGATCCGAGTTCGAGGCTGTCGAGCACGACGACCGCTCGCTCGGCCCGGGCGAGGGCCCTGACGGTGTGCGAGCCGATGTACCCGGCGCCGCCGGTCACGAGTATCGATGCTGTCACGGCGTTGCACTGTACCGTTCGCTGCGTGATCGCCGCCGTCGTCGTGACCTTCTCGGCCCCCGCAGAGATGCTCGAGGCATGTCTGGCATCGGTGCGGTCGTGCGGCGAGGTCGATCTCGTGATCGTCGTCGACACCGGCGGCCGGGCAGATCCGGGTGATCCGGACGTGAGGCTGATCAGCGTGTCGAATCGCGGTTACGGAGCGGCGGCGAACACGGGGATCCGGACCGCGCGGGCGGCCGGCGCCGACATGATCGCGCTGCTCAACGACGACGTCGTGGTCAGGTCCGACTGGCTGCCGCCGCTGGTCGCAGCGCTGACCGACGGCACCACCTCGGAACGGATCGGCGCGGCCCAGCCGATGCTGCTGGCGGCCGACACCGAGCAGGTCAACAGTCTCGGAGTTCGGATCGGCGACGACGGTGCGGGCGTCGACATCGGAATCGGCGGCGATCCGCCGCAGCGGCCGTTCGTCGCCGAGCTCGAGTTGTTCACGGGTGGTGCAGTGCTGTTCTCGGCCGAGTTCCTGGCCGCGGCCGGCGGGTTCGACGAGCGGTACTTCCTGTACTACGAAGATGTCGACCTGGCGAGGCGCGGGAGCGAGCTGGGTTGGACGTATCGAATCGTCACGGCATCGGTCGTGCAACATGTGGGTGGGGTCTCCACCGGTGCGCTCGGCGATCGGACACGGTTCCTCCAGGAACGTAACCGGCTCTGGGCGGCGTTCCGTTTCGCCGATGCGGCGACGATCGGCGGGGCGTTGTGGCTGTCGGTACGGCGGCTTCGCCACCGGCCATACGGCGTGCACGCGAGGGCGCTGGCGTTCGGCCTGCTCGGGGCACCCGTGCGAGTCGTCGAGCGTGTCCGCGCTCGTCGGTTGCGTCACACGCCGCTCGTGCGCCTCGATGCCGAGCACGTTGGCGGCGGGCGCTCAGAGGCCCTGGTAGACGAACGGCACGTCGGACACGGCTGCGATCGCGACCCACAGCAGCAAGAGCGCGATCAGCAGGCCGATCACCGCCTCGGAGACATAGGGCTTCATGAACACTCCCAGGTGGGGTGGGCGGTACGCCAGTTGGCGCACAGTCGTGGGGCGATGACCTCGGCGAACGGTCCGGCGTCGCTCATGTGGACGACGTCGTTGTAGGCCGCCGACCCAGCGAACTCGGCGGTCATCGGTGTCGACTCGATCTCGACGATCGGTGACGTGTTCGCATTCGCCAGCTGTGCCCAGTAGGCCTCGACCTTCCGGGCCGCTGCGGCGAAGCCGGGGTCGGCCATGGCTTCGGGGGAGAACGGAGCGACGTACATGAACACCGGCACGCCGGCGGCCTGGGCCTGTTCGAGGAGTCTCAGGTTGAACGAGTCGGCTACCGGCGAGTCGCGGTCGAGCCCCTCGACCATGACGGCGACGCGCGCGGTCGTGTCGTCCATGATCGCCGGCCCGAACTCCTGGACGAGCCAGAATTCGGTCGAATTGGACGGCAGGCGAGGGTCGGCGTCCTCGGGTGCGGCGGCATCGACGGGGTGATCGACGATGTCGATCGCGTCGACGATGTCGAGCGCCCGCTCGTTGAGGCGGTTCTGCGATTCGACGAGCGGGAACGCCGCCCGGCTCACTCGCCATGCTGCGTCGGCGGGTGACGTGAGCGACACGGCCCATGGCCAGGCACGTGGCCAACGCCAGAGCGTGCCGATGTTGGCGACGTCGAGGTTCGGCCAGCTGCGCATCGACCACTCATCGGTCAACCAGATCGCGTTGATCGAGATCACGATCGCGTCGGCATCGTTGGCGCGTGCCGAGTCGATCGCTCGCAGCACGTCGATCGGGCGCGGGGCGACGAGGGTGTAGCCATCGATCTGCACGGTCCGCCCGCCGAACGCGGTGACCCGGTTCGACACCTCGCCGGCCACCGAGACAGCGTTCAGCTTGACCTCCGACCCCCCGATCCAGGCAACCGTGAATCGATCGTCGTTGCCGTTTGCCACGTCAGGGGCGATGAAGCCGCCGAAGTCCTGGCGCGAGATCGGCCCGAGATAGCGCACCTCGGATGCCGGCACGTCGGCGACATGCTCGCGGTCGGCGACGCTCGGCGGCGCCGGTGACACGACGAAGCTGACCACCACGCACCACACCACGACCCATCCGGCGACTCGAGCGAAGCTGCCCCAGGTGCCGAACAGTCCGAGACGATCGGTCAGCAAGGTCGGGATGCGGTTCATGTGCGGATCCCCATCATCGCGCCGTAGAAGTCGATCGCGGTGGCGAGGTCGAGCTGGAGCAGTGGCAGGCTCAGGCCGAACCAGGCGAACACCAGCGCCGGCTTCAGGAGATGCCATCGCTGTGCGTCGCCGGGAGGGCGCCGCCGTGCGATCGCACGGTGGCCGATCAGGAAGACGGCGTGATAGACGCCGAACAACGCCGAGGCCCAGGTCACGCTGTGCCACAATCCGATCAGCAGCATGGTGATGGCGGTCGCCGCGTACTGGCGTTGCGCGTGCCGGCCGACGATGGCGGTGAACACGTTGGTGCGCAGGAACCTGGTGAGACTGATGTGCCAGCTGTTCCAGAAGTCGGCAGGCGTGGTCTTCGTGTACGGCGAGTCGAAGTTGGGTCTCAGATCGGCGCCGAGCAACCTGCCGGTGCCGATCGCGAGATCGGAGTACCCGTCGAAGTTGGCGTAGAAGAACCAGGTGAACGCGATCAGGCTTGCCCAGATACGCCACATCGAGTTGTCGTGGAACACGCCGAAGATGTCGCTGGACCAGCTCAGCAGATATGCGATCACGAACACCTTGAACAGCCCGCTGAGGATCTGCGTGCCTCCCAGCAGAGCTCGTTCTCGTGTCAGCGGGACGGGATGTTCGAGCGTGGTCTGTGGTCTCGTCGTAGGACGCGATCGGGCCGACGACCAGCAACGGTGCGAACAAGCCGTAGCCGAGCACGCGCCCGGGAGTCAGCCTGTCGACGAGACCGAGATTGGTCTTGATCAACAGGTCGGCAGCCCGGAAGGCGCTGAACGACAGCCCGATCGGTGCCACGATCGGCGCCGTGAAATCGATCGCCTCGATCAGATCGGATGTGTTGCGGAAGACGCGGTTGCCCCAGACGTTCAGGTCGATCACGAAGTCGATCGGCCAGAGCTTCCAGGCGATCATCGGCGCCAGCGTCACCGCCAGCGCGCCCCACAGCACCCACAGCCCGCGTCGACGTTCGCCCGTCATTGCCACGATCGGCTGCATGACCGCCACGGCGACCCAGAAGACGAGGTGGAACAACGCCAGTCGCGGTGCGACGAGCGCCAACAGGTAGAGACCGACGATCACGAAGACGGCTCGCCGTGCCGATCCGAGACGCAGCAGGGCGAGCAGCGGAATCAGCACCACGAGCGCCGGAATCAGACTGGAGAACCAGTCGAACGAGTCGTAGCTGGGGATCACGGGCCGGTGAGCGTGATGTGAGTTGGGAGGTCGATCGACGAGTCAGCGTCGAGTGCCCACCGAGTGTCGTCGTCGTTAATCGGGGCGAACCCGTGATCGGGGAACAATCTGGCGACGAGATGATTGCGGCCGCTGTCGACGTAGGTCCCGTGGACGGCACCGGGTCGATCCGCACGCAGATCCGCGACCACGCCGGCGAGCATCGCTGTCTCGACGCCGCGCCCCAGCACTCGACAGCTCATCAGCACGGTGTCGAGCTGCCAGCAATCGTCAACCCAGTGGCTGATCACGACGCCGACGATGCCGTAGTCGCCGAAACGGTCGTGGGCGGCGACGGCGTGGACGTGCCAGTCGGGGTCGTCGAGCAGGCCGGCGATCTCGGCCTCCGACCGTCTGACCGTGGTGACGTTGAACTGGTTGGTCTTGTTCGTGAGCTGCGCCGTGCGTCCGAGCTTCACTCTGTCCGACCCGGATCAACCGGACGCGGAGGTCGAGCGACATCAAGAACTCGGCGTGCGACATCGTGGTGGCTGCGCTGGCACGTTCGGACTCGACCTGCATCCGCTCGGTTCGGAGACGGTCGTCGCCGGTCACGCGGATCATCCGGAACCAACCGGTCTCGGCCAACAGGTCGGGAAGCGCCTCGATCTCGGCCGGCACCTGGATCGAACGGACAGCCGGGAGCTGGGTCCGCATCGCTCCGATCTCGTAGTCACTGTCGTCGACGAACACGAACGAATCGAGTCCGAGGTTGAGTTCGCGTGACAGCTCGACCAGCCCTGCAGGCTTCGGCTCCCACGACACCCTCCTGGCGGCGATGTCACCATCGGTCAGCACCATCCCGTCGACCTCGTCGAACGCCCGGACGACGGCATCGGGGTCGTTCTTGCTGGCGAGCGCCAGCAAGACGCCCTGATGGCGCAGGCGCTGGAGTGCGAACTGGAACGACCGATACGCAAACCCCGGGGACGCGTCCCCACACTGCAGCCCGCCGATGCCGTCATCGGCGATGGTGCCCGACCAGAGCGTGTCGTCGCAGTCGAGCACCACGACCTTCGGAGCTGTGCGCGTGCGAGCCGACATCACGTCGGCGATCGCCGCGCCCGTCCGGAGCGCGAACGCCTCGGTGAACGGTTGGCGGTACATCAACCAGCTGCGCCGATCGAACGACGAGACGGTGCCTGCTGCGTGTTGCAGCGCAGCCAGCCGAAGGCGGTCTACTCTGAGCTCGCCCAGTGCCTCGTCGAAGGCACGGTTTGCTGCCGACTGCAGGTCGCAGAGCTGCGTCAGCAGATGTGGATCGTCGTGGTCGAGTCCGAATCCGATCGGTGTCGTCGTGTCGGACACCACCAGCGAGGCGGGTACGAGCCCGGCAAGCTTCGACACGGCGGCACCGAGCGAGGCGGCGCCGTCGAGGATCCGTTGCAGGGCGTCGGGGTCGCCGGTGCCCCATCGTGGACGTCGCGCTCGAACACGTCCTCGAGCCGCCACATGATGACGATCTCGTCGAACGTCTCGGCGGCGTAGCGGCCGGGGTCGAGACAGAGCTGGAACAACTGGTTGTAGTCGAGGAACTCGATCGTGGCGACCCGCCCGCTGGAGCGGTGCCAGGCGGTTCCGAGTCCGGGCGCGATCGGCTGGGCCGTGAACGAGGAAGCGACGAGAATCCTGGGGGAGTGCTCGGTGTGCTCCCGCCTCAGCGTTTGCCATCCGACGATCGTCGAGCGGATATCGCCGGGTGTCGCGGCCATCACAACCCGGCGACGCCCTTGTCGCGCAGCACCGAACGGGCCAGCCCGATGGTTTGCATCTTCATGATGTCGCGCGTCGACAGGCGCACGTCGAACTGGCCTTCGATCAGCGCCACCAGCGTCATCGCCGCCAGGCTGTCCCACTCGGATGTGTTCTCCGGCGAGGTGTCCTCGGACAGCGTGCCGACGTCGAGCCCGAGACCGTCGGCGAAGACTGACAGCAGGGGGTCGTTCGGCACAGCACGAGTATAAGGGTGGGTCGATTCGGCAGCGGCCGGTACCGACTACACGTGGCCGGCGGTGAAGTGCCGGAGCGCTGCGAGCACGTGTGGCGCCGGGTCGGCGGCCTCGACCGGCACGACCGACGCCGTCTGGTCGGTGCGCAGCCGCGGGAACCGGGTGACATCCACGACGAGGTGGGGATGCGCGGCCGCCAATCTCGGCAGGCGAGCTCACCGAGTCGTTTCGCATCGGCGTATTCCGCGAGCCCGGCGATCTCGACCGCCACCGCCTCGGAGGATGGCCAGAGAACGCCCTGTAGGCGTTCGGTCGAGCTGCCCGGTGACCGACACGAACGTGTCGACGTACACGCGCCGGAAGCGCTCGAACAGGGTGTCGGAATAGGCGTCCGCGCCCTCCGACGAAGATCGGTGGGGACGCGAACCAGGCGAGGTGCCCGGGCATCCAACCGTCGTGAGTGATCGCACCCAGGCCCTCCGCCACCGCTGCGGCCTCGCCGGCGGCGTCGAGCGCGACGCGGTCGGCGCCGATGCCGCCGTCACGAGGGCGGCATCGTCGGCGCCGCATCGGTAGGTGAACCGCACGTCTGCGCCGCCCGCTGCGAGCAGCTGCACCGCAGCAGCTCCCAGTCCGCGGGAGCCTCCGACCACGAGCGCACGTACCCCGACGAACTCGCCGGGTGTGACGGTCGACGTGTCGATGATCTGGTCGACCGGGGCCGGCCTGACGAAGGCGATCGCCGTGCCGCGAATGGTCGGGCCGTCGATGCCGATCTCGACCCGCGAAAACCGTTCGTCGACGTTGTCGACGCGAAAGCCGAGCGACGTTCGAAGGGGCGCCTGTGGTGTGCCGATCGTGACGTCGAACGACGAGAGCAGTGAGTGCAGCCCCGGCACCTCCATCCCGATCAGGCGCGTCGCCGCCAGGAACTCCGCCACGGTCACGCCGGTCAGCCGGTCGACCAGCCGCGGGAAGCACTCGGCGATGGCAGCGGGGTCGCCCTGGAGGGGGACCGAGCCGGAGCGGCCGGCCAGATCGTCGAGCCGACGTTCGGCTGCGGCCCGCCCGGTCGTCAACGGTGCCAGCCGGGTGTCTCCGAGCGGGGTCGCGCCGGCGATGCGCTGGTCGCGTCGCAGATCGATCCGGAGATCGGCGACCACACGTCCGTCGACGGTGAGCCGCGCCGTGGCGACGAGGTCATCCGTGTCGAACTCGGTGGTGACCACATCACCGACCCCCACCGGCTGGCGGAAGGTGGCCGACACCCGTGACGGGACATCGTCGGTGATGGCGACGAGTCGTTCGAGCGTGTCGAGCGCAAGGTGCACGCCGTGCACCGTGACGCGGCCGAACGGCAACCGGCGGGCGGCGAGTGCGTCGGTGTGCAGCGGGTTGGCATCGCCGGAGAGGACGACGAAGCCGGCGTGGGTGTCGGGCCCGACCGTCCATCGAGCGCGTATCGCCTCGCTCACTGCCGTCGCGCCGGCGGATGGTTCGTGGCGGCGGGTGCCGGAACGCACAGCACGCCGGTCATGGGCCACATGTGCTCACCTCGCCGGGCGTCAGACCAGGTACGGGTCGACGGCGTCGGGGTCGATCCCGTAGCGACGGATCGCGTCCTCGACGACCGTTGCATCGATCTGGCCGGCGTGCAACAAGCCGGTGAGGGTGGCGACCACGACGTGGCCGGCGTCGATCTCGAAGTGGCGCCGCAAGGCCTCGCGGGTGTCGCTGCGACCCATGCCGTCGGTGCCGAGGATGGTGATCGGGCGACCGCCGGGAACGAACCGGGCGATCTGCTCGGGCACGGCCTTCATGAAATCGCTGACCGCCGTGATCGGGCCCTGAGATTCGCCCAGCAGCTGCGTGACGAGTGGCACCCGACCCGGCTGCGACGGGTGCAGACGGTTGTGGCGCTCGACATGCCAGCGCCTCCTCGCGGAGCTTCTTGTAGCTGGTCGCCGACCACAGCTCGGCGCCGACGTCGTAGTTCTCGGCCAGCTCGGTCGCCGCGCTGCCGCGCCGCGGCATGGGAGATGCCCGAGAACAAGATCGTCGCCCGCTTGCTGGGCCCGACGGGCGCGTCGGCCCAGCGGTACAGGCCGCGAACGGCGCCCGCCTCGAACTCGGCCTGTTGGTGTGGCTCGAGCTTGGGCATCACGTAGTTCTCGTTGTAGAGCGTGATGTAGTACATGACGTCGGGGTCGAGTTGGCCGCCGTTCTCGGTCGAGTCGGGGCCGTACATGCGGTCGAAACCCGCCTTGACGATGGCGCCCACCTCGTAGGCGAAGGCCGGGTCGTAGGCCTGCACGGCCGGAACGGTCGAGGCCAGCACGAGGCTGTGGCCGTCCTGGTGTTGGAGGCCCTCGCCGAGCAGCGTCGTGCGGCCTGCGGTGGCCGCCATCATGAACCCTCGTGCCCGGATGTCGGCGGCCTGCCAGATCAGGTCGCCGACGCGCTGGAACCCGAACATCGAATAAAACGTGTAGAACGGGATCATCGGGACGCCGCGGGTGGCGTAGGAGGTGCCGGCCGCGATGAAGCTCGCCATCGAACCCGCCTCGGTGATGCCTTCCTCGAGGATCTGCCCGTCGGAATCCTCCGTGTACGACAACAGCAGGTCGTGGTCGACCGGTTGGTACTTCTGGCCTTGACTGGCATAGATCTCGAACTCGCGGAACAGGGCGTCCATCCCGAACGTGCGAGCCTCGTCGGGGATGATCGGCACGACGCGCTTGCCGATGTTGGCGTCGCGGCACAGGCTGCGCAGCAACCGGGTGAACCCCATCGTGGTCGAGACCTCTTGCTCGCCCGAGCCCGCCCGCATTTCCTCGAAGCTCGCCTCGTCGGGCAGCGACAACGGTTTGCGTGCCTTCGTGATGCGCTTGGGGATCGAACCGCCCAGGGCCTTGCGACGCTCCATCATGTACTGATGCTCGATGGAGTCCGCGGCGGGCCGGAAGTACGGCGGGTTGTCGGCCTGGATCGACTCCTCGGGGATCTCGTCGTGCATATCGAGCCGATCGCGCAGATCGAGCAGCTGTTGCCTGGTCATCTTCTTGATCTGATGCGTCGAGTTGCGACCTTCGAAACCGGGTCCGAGCGTCCAGCCCTTGACCGTCTTGGCGAGGATCACCGTCGGGCGACCGCTGCCGAGGTTCTCCGTGGCTGCCTTGTAGGCGGCATACAACTTCTTGTAGCTGTGCCCGCCACGCGGGAGACTGCGGATCTCGTCATCTGACAGGTGCTGCACCATCTGGCGAAGCCGTGGGTCCGGACCGAAGAAGTTCTCGCGGGCGTAGCCGCCGTCTTCGACGGCATAGCGCTGGAACTCGCCGTCGACGGTGTTGTTCATCTTGTTGAGCAACACGCCGTCTTTGTCCTGGGCCAGCAACTCGTCCCATTTCGACCCCCACACGACCTTGATCACGTTCCAGCCGGCGCCGTGGAACGTCGCCTCGAGCTCCTGGATGATCTTGCCGTTGCCGTGGACGGGGCCGTCGAGTCGCTGCAGGTTGCAGTTGACGACGAACACGAGGTTGTCGAGCTGTTCGCGCGATGCCAGCGAGATCGCGCCGAGGGTCTCGGGCTCGTCGCATTCTCCGTCACCGAGAAACGCCCACACCCGACTTTCGCCGGTGTCGTCGATCTGGCGATTGTGCAGATACCGGTTGAACCGTGCGTGATAGAGCGCGGTGATCGGCCCGAGGCCCATCGACACGGTGGGAAACTCCCAGAAGTCTGGCATCAACCGGGGTGCGGATAGCTCGACAGGCCCCGGCCGTTGCGGCCGATCTCCTGGCGGAAATGGTCGAGGTCGTCCTCGGTGAGGCGGCCCTCGAGATACGCCCTGGCGTACACGCCGGGCGCGGCGTGGCCCTGGAAGTAGACGTGATCGCCGGGCTGGTCGTCCTTGCCGTGGAAGAAGTGGTTGAAGCCGATCTCGTACAAGGAGGCCGAACTGGCGAAGGTGGAGAGGTGGCCGCCGATGCCGTCGGCGTGCTTGTTGGCCTTGACCACCATGATCGCTGCGTTCCAGCGGATGAAGGCGCGGATCCGCCGCTCGAGGTCCTCGTCGCCAGGGAACCACGGCTCGTGCTCGCGAGGGATCGTGTTGACGTACGGCGTGCTGACCGTGGCGGGAAAGCTCACCTGACTGGCGTTCGCCCGATCGAGCAATCGTGACAGGAGGAAACGGGCGCGGGTCTTGCCATGGGTGTCGACGACAGCGTCGAGCGAGTCCAGCCATTCCTGCGTTTCGGTGGGTCGATATCAGGCAGTTGGTGAACGTGACCGTCGAAAATCATGAGGTGCAGTCTCGCACGGTTACCGGTGGGTACGACACGGTGCCGCGATTCGCGCCAGTTCGCGATGTCAGCCCCGAGTGTCGAGGACCCGCACCGGTGCGCGCCCCTCGAACGGTGCGCCGATGCTGCCCACCAGGTCGACGATCAAGTGCGTCGACGACAACGAGAAGACGCAGATCGTCCCGGCATCGTCCGGGGCGATGATCGCGGCGTTGGCGACCACACGACCCGACGTGACGTTCACGTTCGATGCGGTCGGGCGTCCGTCTGCACAGGGGTAGGCGGTGACGAACCCGGCTGCCAGGGCATCGATCGCCGTGAGGTTGACGACGATGCCGCTGGGCGCCGGATCGATTCCGGCTGCTGCGACGTCGATGACCGTCACGGACCCCGCCGCCACCGGCGCACCGTCGTCGCGCGAATCGAACAGGCGCTGGGCCGTGCCCGCGACGACCTCGGAATCGGCATCGAACACTCCGAACAGGTCGACGATGACGTGGGCGGAGGCGAGCGTGTACACGCAGATCCGGCCGTCGGCGTCCGGTTCGACGATCACGAGGTTGGGCGAAGGGGCGGCGTCGAGGTAGTTGACGTTCGACGTCTCGGAATCGGATCCGCAGGTCGTGACCCGCAGGAAGCCGGGCGCCGTCGCTCCGACCGCCGTTGCCACCACGGCGACGGCGGCCGGGTCGCCGACGAACCCCGCGTGGCGGCGCACGCTTCTCAGGTCCAGCTCGAGGGTGGTTCGAGCGGGAACGAGCTGCCCGCCAGGGAGCGACCGGGTGTCGAGCCATCGGGTCGGTGCGACCGCGCCGAAGCCGGCGTCCTCCGGAAACACCCCGGTGACGTCGACGATCAGGTTGGTGGCCGCCCGTGTCGTCACGCAGAAGTCACCGTTCGCGTCGAGCGGGACGATCCCCGAGTGGGCGGCGATCTCGGCCCGCCCGTAGTTGTGCATCGACACCGTGGGGACGGCGCCCTGGCACGGATGGACGGCAAGGAAGCCGGCCGTTCGTGGATCGGTGGTGGTCAGGTTCACTGCAGCCGCGGCAGCGCCCTCGCCGCCGGGCACGTGGACCTTCGTCGTCGAATGGTCGTCGACCCGGGTGCTGGCAGCGTTGACCGCCTGGCTGATCAGCGAACTGTAGAGAGCTGCGCCCGTCGGGTTGAGGTGGATCGCGTCGTAGGTGAGGCCGGGCTGGTTGGCCGCCGCTCTCCAGTCGACGAGCGTGAGGTTGGGGTGCCGTTCCAGGGCCGCCTCGAGATGTTCGTTGACGGTCGGGAAATACCATGCGTACGGCTGGATCTGGCGCCAACCACTGGCTGACACATAGCGTTGATCCACCTCGCGCAGCGTGACCCAGTACACGTGCTTCACGCCGGAGGCGGTGAGCAGATTGATCAGTGAGTCGATCTCGCGATCGAGACGCGGCCAGTCCCAGTATGGGGCGTTGTAGGCGGCGGCGATGATGACGTGGTCGCCGAACCAGTCGGGATTGGTCGCCAGGCGCGGGCGCACGAAGTTCTGTTCGAGCTGGGCCACCATCTGTGCCGGGCGGCCGTCGACATGGACGTCCCAGTCGGCGGGGAAGGCACGGGGGAGCGTGTACTCGGCACCGAGACCGACCGAGTCGGTGAACATGACCACCCGCTGCGACTGTGGCGCGACCTCGGGCACCGAGCCGATCGGTAGCGCGCCCGTGGTGTCGGTCGGGGCGAGCGCCACGATCGCGAGACCGAGTGCGAGCAGGAAGGTCGATCGGCGATTCATGATGCGGCCACCCACCAGCCGGTCGTGTCGAACAAGGTCGACGTGGTCGAGCGGGCGAAGACGCACAATCGCCCATTGTCGCTGACCCCGGTCGTCACCGAATTGGCCAGCACGCCTGCGGCGAGCGAGGTGACATTGGCCGTGTCCGGTTGTTCGCCGCATCCCCACGCCCGCAGATACCCCATTCGCATCGGGTCGACGAGAGTGATCGTGCCCGAGACCGCTTTCGCGCTCGGGGGAGCGACGCGGGCGTCGATGACCTGGAACTGGCCCTGGATCGGGCTCCAGCCCCCGGTGCCGTTGCGGGTGTCGATCATTCGTGTCGGTGGCACCGGCACGAACGCGAGGTCGCCGTCGGCCGAGAAGGTGCCGGTCAGGTCGATCGTGATGTCGGCGGCTGCCTTCGACCGCACGCAGATCGTGCCGGCGTCGCTGACGGGGACGAAGGCCGCCCCCGAGATGATCTCACCGCGCAGGTGGTTCACCGTCGCAACGACAGGGATCGGGTCGGTACAGGGGTAGGCCACCAGATATCCGGGGGCGTCGTCGGCGATCGCGGTGAGGCTGATCGCGACCGCGTCCGCACCGTCGGGTACGGCGACCTCGACGATCTCCTGTCTGCCCGTCTGTCTCGTGTCGACCAACCGAACGGGCGTGTCGAGCGGCGTGAACCGAACGCCACCAGCATCGGGTGGCACGAACGCCGCCTGCAGGTCGACGAGCAGGTCGGCGTCGGCATACGTGTACAGGCAGAACCGTCCTTTTGCCGAGATCGGCACGATCGCAACGGCACCGCGCGTCTCACCGCCGAGATGATTGGTCGATGACGCGAGCGGTCGACCCGCCGAGCATTCGTAGGCCGTCAGATATCCCGGGCCGCCGGTGTTGGTCGCCGACACGTAGGCGGCGACGGCCGTGGTGCCCCGCGGCACGTGATCGGACACGTCGATCACGAGCTTCGTCCGGGCCGGGACGTGCCCTGGTGCATCGATGCGGGTGTCGATGATGCGCGTCGGCTCGATCGGCACGAGTTCGCTCGGTGGGCCGGCGGGTTCGGGCAGGCCGGCGTCGCTGCCGGTGCGCGTGGCGCGGGCGAGATCGGCGGTGATCTCGGTGGCCATCATGGCCGACCGAGTGCGATAGTCGGGGGCGGACAGATGGATGTTGTCGTTGGTGACGAATCCGGCGGCGGCCATGACGCCCGGCCAATCCCAGGTGAAGAAGTCGTCCCGTTCGGCTGCGATCTGGTCGAGTGCGGTGTTCCAGTTCCTCTGCCAGTGTTCGCGCGCCCAGTGGTGGGTGATCTTCGGCCACCAGATCCGATGCCCGGGACCGATCGTGTCGACCACGTACATGATCGCCTCGCGGGCGCACGACAGATCGGTCCCGCAGTACCCGGCATCGTTGCCACCGACCCCTACGACCACGTCGACCGGGTCCCAACCCTCCCGACGCCATCGATCGATCCAGTACGACACCCGGGCTTCGCCGCTCTGCGTGAAGTGACCCGTCGTGTAGCCGACCCCGGCCCTGATGCGGATCGGCCCCCAGCCCCGCGCCGCGAGCTGATCCGACAGGGTGGGGGAGTACAGGAGCGCTCCGAGCAACACCGAGTCACCGATCAGGCTGATCTGCCCGAGCGGTCGCGGGGTCTGGTCGAATGTCTCCTTCGCCAGCAGCGCTGCAGATCCTTGCTGCGGCGTCAACGTCGTCAGCGCCGTTGCTACGAGCGCGATCGAGATCGCTCCGATGACCCGTCCGTAACGCCGGGACCGTTCCGACGAACGGTGGGTCGAGGCGGGCTGCATGGTCTCAGACGATACCCAAGGACAGCCCTACACTTCGGACTCACATGTCGAGCCGACCGACGATCGCATACCAGCCCGCGCTCGATGGCGTACGGGCGCTCGCCGTCAGCGCGGTGCTGCTGTTCCATGGTGGCGTTCGCGGCTTCGGTGGTGGCTACCTCGGTGTGTCGGTGTTCTTCACGCTGTCCGGCTACCTGATCACGAGCCTGCTGATGCACGAACACCAGGTCAGTGGACGGATCGACCTGCCAACCTTCTACTCGAGACGTCTTCGCCGGCTTCTGCCGGCGAGCGCGACCTGCTTGCTCGGGGTGGTCGTGCTGGCCGCCTTCACCGATGTGTTCGAAGCCGTTGCTTCGCTGCGAGCGCACGTGATCGGATCGTTGTTCCAGGTCGCCAACTGGGTGTTGCTGGCCGGTGGTGGCTCGTATCAGGACCTGCTGGCGCAGACCAATGGCACCGCATCCCCGCTCGAACACTTCTGGTCGCTCGCGATCGAAGAGCAGTTCTACTGGATCTGGCCGCCGCTGATGGCGTTCGTGTTGGCCCGCGTGGCCCAGCGACGATCCCGAGTCGTCTGGATCGGACTGATCACCGCCGTGTCGATGGCGGCTGCGCCAGTGATCGCCCAGGTGTGGGGGCCGGATGCGGCCTACTGGTCGACGCCTGCTCGAATCGGCGAGATCCTGGTCGGCGCGTTCGTCGCGGTCGCTCTGTACGGCCGTTCGGTGGGTGTCAGATGGCAGGTGCTGGCGCCCCTGGCGCTCGTTGCCCTCGGTGCGGCGACCGTGTTGTTCCCGTCATCGAGCGGTCCGGCCTACGAGGGCGCGCTGCCGCTCGTCGCCGTGGTGTCGGGTGCGCTGCTGGTCGGATTGCAGCCGGACGGGCCGGTGCGGCGCGCGATGGCCATCGCGCCGCTGGTGTGGCTGGGTCGGATCTCCTACGGGGTGTACCTGTTCCATTGGCCGATCTACGTGCTGTTCGACGCCGAGCGCACCGGGCTGGACGGCTCGCTGCTGCTGGCCGTCCGCCTCGCGATCACGATGGTGGTGTCGGTGGTGAGTTACCGGCTGATCGAGCTACCCGTCCGACACGCGCCGGGGATCCGCCCGCGCATGGCGTTCGTCGGATCGGCCCTGGCGACCGTGACGGTGTTCGTCGTCGGCATGGTCCTGGTGCCCACCGGCCTGGGCGACTACTGGCGAACCGACCGCGCGACGGTCGCTGCAGCCGCGATCGAGGTCGATGATCGCGAGTTGGTGCCGCTCGTCGCGGACACCGAGCCGGACGCGGTGCCGCGAACGACGGTCACCGCCGGCGGCGACGATCCGTCACCCGGCGAACCGCCACCCGGCGAACCGACGGGGCCCGTGACCGCGTCGTCCGGCGCACCACCGGAGACCGTCGCCGGCCAGGCCGACGAGCTCGCCCTGCCGGCGCTACCGCCGCTCAGCCGCCCGGTGCGGATCGTCGTCGCCGGCGACTCGACCGCCGATGCCACCGGAGCGGGGATCCTGGCGTGGGCCGCAGCGAACCCCGATCTTGCCCAGGCCGAACTCGTCACGGCGCCAGGTTGTGGATTCCTGACCGGGGGCGAGTGGGAACTCGGCGACGAGATCGTCGAGCCGGCGGGGTGCGAGAACTGGGTCGAGGGGTTCTTGTTGCCGACGGTGGAGCGGGTCCGCCCGGACGTGGTCATGGCAATGGTGACGTCGTGGGACCTGCGCGATCGACGCTGGGACACCGACGAGCTGTTGACGCCCCTCGACGACGTGTACGCACAGCGGTTGCGCACCGACTACGCCGCTCTCGTCAGCGATCTGTTGGCGGCCGGAGCCGGCCACGTCGCGCTGGTGCGGCACCCGCGACCGGACCCGTGGTGGTTGCCGGTCGCGGGGATCGAGGAGGACTCTGCTCGCCACGCCGTCATCTACGGGGTGTACGACGAGCTGGCCGCGGCCGATCCCGACCACGTCAGTGTCGTCCGGCTCGACGACTACTTCGTACAGGCGGACATCGACCGCGATCAGCAGGTTCGGCCCGACGGCATCCACGTTGCTCCGGGGCCGGCCGCCCGGATCGCGAAGGCGTTCCTGGGTGATCGGCTGGTGCGGATCGCCCTGGGAGTGCCGGTTCGATGACGACCGCGCAGCAGACGTCGCACGGTCGGCCCGGACCGACCGTCGTCTACACCGACGGCGCCTGCTCGGGCAACCCAGGTCCCGGTGGTTGGGGTTGGGCGGTGGCACCCGCCGGCGAACCCTGCGGATCCGGCGGTGAGGCCCACACCACCAATCAGCGGATGGAACTGCTGGCAGTGTTGGAGGCGCTGCGATCGCTGGGTGTCGGGTCCGAGGCCGGCCCGGTGAGGGTCGTGTCGGATTCGACGTATGTCGTCAACTGCTTTCGTGACCGGTGGTGGGCCAACTGGCAGCGCAACGGTTGGCGGAACTCGAAGAAGCAGCCCGTCGCCAACGCCGACATCTGGGAGCCACTCGTCGAGCTGGTGAACTCCGGTGACGTGACGTTCGAGTGGGTGAAAGGGCACTCGGGTGACCCGATGAACGATCGGGTCGACGCACTCGCCGTCGCCGCGATCCCGGCGACGTGACTCGCTGTCTCGGTACTCGTGCGCGGGGTCAGAGATGCCGATGAATCCAGTCGTGACGTTACAAATCCGTGACAGATCGCTACGGTTCGCCCCCGTGAGGGTCGCCATCGCCGCACTCGTGAGCAGTCTGGTCATCTCGTTGGGAGTTCCGGGCGCGCACGTGCGGGCAGCGCCTCCCGGCGAAGATGACGTCGTCGCGTTCGTCGTGCGCGGCGTCGGTAACGGGCACGGCCGCGGCATGAGTCAATGGGGTGCCTTCGGTCGTGCGCTCGCAGGTGAGTCGTGGCAGGAGATCCTGGCTGCCTACTACGGCGGGACCGAGCCGGGCCGACGCACCGAGCCCCACATGCGGGTCCGGCTGACCGGTTGGGATGGCGCGGGCACGGTCGGTGTGGTGTCCCGCGTCGGCAAGGCACGGTGGAATTCGTCCAAGAAGAACTACACGTCGCTGTACGCGATCGAGACGGCCCAGAACGTGTTCTCGGTCTACGGCGTCACGAGCGGGTTCGGTTGCCCTGGCGATCTGGCGCTGAACGTGCCCTTCGTCGACCTCCAGGTCGGTTCGCTCGGTCAGCTTGTCGTTCGGCTCCAACAGTTCCTGACCTACTTCGGCTACGACCCGGGAGGTGTCGACGGCGAGTTCGGGCCGATGACCGAACAGGCGGTGCGGAGATTCCAGGCCGACCGGTCGCTCACGGTCGACGGTCTGTGGCGCATCGAGGAAGCTCGGGCCGCGCAGGCGATGGTCGATGCGGCACCCGGCAACGTCGACTGGAAGCAACTCGGCACCGGTGTGGCCGGGCCGATCGTGTTCTCGACACCTGTCGCTCAGTCGTCGGCGTCGCCGGGTGACGTGCTCGGCATCTGCACACGCTCGGGCACGCTCGGGCACTTCCGCGGCTCGATCGAGTTGCACCACACTGCTGACGGCAACCGGGTCGTGAACGATCTCGACACCGAGAACTACCTGCGGGGGGTCGTTCCCAAGGAGGTGTCGGCGGGGTGGGGTGATGCCGCTGGGGGCGCCGGGATGAATGCGCTGCGCGCCCAGGCGGTCGCAGCTCGTTCGTACGGCCTGACGCAGTCGCGCTACACGTATGCCAAGACCTGCGATACCACCTCGTGCCAGGTGTACGCGGGTGCAGCGATCCGGGTCGCGCCGACCGCTGTGAACTCGGTCAGGGTCGAGCACCCCAACACCGATCGGGCGATCGTCGACACGGCCGAGGTGGTGCGGTTCTGGAACGGCACCGACGATGTCGTGTCGACCGAGTTCTCGGCGTCGAACGGGCCTCGCACGGCGGGCCACTCGTTCCCAGCGGTCGATGACCCATGGGACGATGTCCCGGAGAACCCCAACCACCGCTGGACCCGGATCATCGCTGCCGACTCGATCACCAGCCGGTACGGACTGTCGAGTGCCGACAGCGTTGCGACCCGGCCGGACGCGACACCTCTCGACCCGCCGTACGACGGGATCTGGGGCAACGAGGTGCAGCTCGGACACGGCAAATCACCGGTCAGCGCGTGGGACTTCCGCAACGCGTTCGGCCTGCCGTCGCCAGGCTTCGAACTGATCCCGGTTCGACGCGAGCTCACCGGGGCGGGCAGCTTTGCGTTCATCGGCGACTCGGTCGGCGTCGGAATCGTCGACTGTTGCGGATCGAACCTGAAGGTGCTGACCGACGGCGTGTTCTCCTCCGCGAGGTTCGACGCCCTCGGCGCTCGGCCGACCCAGGGCGGCACGACCGACGGCGTCCATGCCGCACAGAAGGTGCCCATCGGGACGGATCTCGTGGTCGTCGAGCTGGGCTACAACGATTCGCCGAGTGCGATGGCCTCGCGCATCGACGCGCTGATGGCCACCCTGCGCGCCCGCGACGTCGGTGCCGTGGCCTGGGTCAACGTGTCGGAACGCCACACGGCCACCGACTATGCGGCGACCAACGTCGCCATCGCGGACGCCGTTCAGCGCTGGCCGGAGATGGTCGTGCTCGACTGGGAATCGACCAGCGGCGGCGACGGGGCGAACCGCTGGTTCTTCGATGGCATCCATCTCACCAGCACCGGCAATGCCGAGTTCGCGCTCTGGTTGCGCGACCACATCGTCGATCTCGCCGCCGCCGGCTACACCGCGCCGCGTCCCGTCGTGCCCGGTGTAGCGCTGCGGGTGCCGGTGCTCGGGGTCGGTGGTGTGCCGGCGTCTGGTGTGGTGGGGGTGGCGTTGAATGTGACGGCGGTCGGTCCGGTGGGGCCGGGGTGGATGCGGGTGTGGCCGTGTGGGTCTGATGAGCCGGTGACGTCGGCGGTGAACTATTCGGTGGCTGGTGCGGTCGAGCCGAATGCGGTGGTGGTGCCGGTGGACGACACGGGTGAGGTGTGTATTTCGACGAAGGCGGCGTCGGATGTCGTGGTGGATGTGTCGGCGTGGTTCGATGCCGGGTTGCGGAGTGCGTCGGGTCGGTTGCTCGATACGCGGGTGAAGGGTGAGCGGTTGGCGGCTGGTTCGGTGTTGCGGGTGCCGGTGTTGGATCGTGGTGGTGTGCCGGCGTCTGGTGTAGTGGGGGTGGCGTTGAATGTGACGGCGGTCGGTCCGGTGGGGCCGGGGTGGATGCGGGTGTGGCCGTGTGGGTCTGATGAGCCGGTGACGTCGGCGGTGAACTATTCGGTGGCTGGTGCGGTCGAGCCGAATGCGGTGGTGGTGCCGGTGGACGACACGGGTGAGGTGTGTATTTCGACGAAGGCGGCGTCGGATGTCGTGGTGGATGTGTCGGCGTGGTTCGATGCCGGGTTGCGGAGTGCGTCGGGTCGGTTGCTCGATACGCGGGTGAAGGGTGAGCGGTTGGCGGCTGGTTCGGTGTTGCGGGTGCCGGTGTTGGATCGTGGTGGTGTGCCGGCGTCTGGTGTGGTGGGGGTGGCGTTGAATGTGACGGCGGTCGGTCCGGTGGGGCCGGGGTGGATGCGGGTGTGGCCGTGTGGGTCTGATGAGCCGGTGACGTCGGCGGTGAACTATTCGGTGGCTGGTGCGGTCGAGCCGAATGCGGTGGTGGTGCCGGTGGACGACACGGGTGAGGTGTGTATTTCGACGAAGGCGGCGTCGGATGTCGTGGTGGATGTGTCGGCGTGGTTCGATGCCGGCCTGCGGGGCGTGCCGGGCGACCGCATCGTCGACACCCGTACCGGCGTCGGTCCGATCCCTGCCCGCTGACCGCCCGTGGACGTTCGGCTCTCGGCCGCTCGACTTCCGGCAGGCGGATCAGGTGGTGTAGTCGGCGTTGATCCGCACGTAGCCGTCGGTCAGATCGCAGCCCCAGACCGTGGCCGCCGCAGCGCCGGTGCCCAAGCTGACGTGGATCGTGACCTCGTCACCGCTCATGTACTTCGCCAGCGCGAGCAGTCCCGCCTCGTCGACCCGTTCGGGGTACACGACTGTCGCGCCGAACCTGATGACCACACGATCGGCATCGATGTCGGTGTCGTCGCTGCACTTGCCGATCGCCATGGCGACGCGGCCCCAGTTGGGATCGGCGCCGTGGACCGCTGTCTTGACGAGCGGCGAGTTCACGATCGCCTTGGCGACCCGCTTGGCTTGCGCCGTGTCGCGGGCTGCGTCGACGGTGACCTCGATCAGCGTCTCGGCGCCTTCCCCGTCGCGGGCGATCATCTTCGTGAGCGCCAGACAGACCGATCCGAGCGCGGCCTCGATCGCATCGAGTGGGGCCGGCCCCGCGGCGCCGCTCGCCAGCGCGATCGCCGTGTCGCTGGTCGAGGTGTCGGTGTCGATGCTGACGCAGTTGAAGGTGCGGTCCACGACGCGGCGGAGGATCGTGTCGAGTTCGGCACCGCCGATGTCGACGTCGGTGAGCAGGACGGCGATCATCGTGGCCATGTCGGGCTCGATCATGCCGACCCCTTTGGCGATGCCGACGACACGCGCGGAGCTGCCGTCGATCGGTGACTCTGCGACTTTCGCCACCGTGTCGGTCGTCATGATGCCCCTCGCTGCATCCTCCGCCGAGGTGCCCATCGGTGCCGCCGGGATGCCCGCCAAGCCCGATCGGACGCGGTCCATCGGATAGCGGCGACCGATGACGCCTGTCGACGCGACGAGAACGTCGGAGGCGCTGCAACCCAATCGTGTGGCGACGCCGTCGACCAGTGCCGCGGCGTCGGCCGCTCCGGCGGGCCCATTGGCGACGTTGGCGTTCTTCGAAACGATGACCACAGCCTGGGCGCGGTGATCGGCGACGTGTCGGCGGCTGATCTCCACACTCGGGCCGGCGAACCTGCTGCGGGTGAACAGGCCGGCGGCGGGCACCGCGCCGTGCGCGGTGATCACCACGAGGTCGTCGGAGTCATCCTTGATGCCGATGTTGGCCACGTGGCAATGAAAGCCGGACGGCAGGCTGGTCATGGCTGCGTTTCTATCAGCTCGATTCGATCCGTCGGGGCTATCGGCCGGGTTCGATCGGCCGGGTTCGATCGGCCGGGCGCTAACGGGTGGCGTCCAGTGCGGCCCGGACCTTGCCGAAGATGCGGGTCATCGCATCCAGGTCGGCTTCGTCGAGCAGGTCGATGATACGACGGCGCACGCTTTCGACATGGGCGGGCGCCGCACGTTCGAGCTGCTCTCTGCCGGCGTCGGTGAGCACGGCGAGCATGACGCGCCGATCGGTCGGCGAGCTGCGACGGTCGACCCACCCCGCCTTGACGAGGCCATCGAGGCGACGTGTGACACCGCTCGGCGACAGTTGCAGCAAGCCGGCCAGGTCGCACATCCGCATCGAGTGGTCCTCGGCGCCCGACAGATAGACGAAGACCTGGTAGTCGCCCAGTGACAAACCGGTGGGTGCCAGGTCGGCCTCGAGCGCAGCCATCAGATCGCCCTGGGTCTCGATGTAGCTGAGCCAGGCGGCCATCTCCTGGTGGTCGAGCCAACGAGGCGCGTCCGTCGTGGTCGACGTACTGCCGGTCGGACCAGAGTTCATGTGCGCGGTCACGTCGGCATCATATCCATTCGCAAATGTTGCAGGCACAGAAAAACAGGCCCGTGTCGATCGGGCCCCGGCGTCAGCGTCCCAGTTCGGCTCGCAGGGCCGATTCGACGTCGGTGTGATCGAACGCGAACCCGTCACGCCTCAACGCGTTCGGCATCACGCGCTGCCCCTCGAGCAGCAACGCTCGCGCCAGCTCGGAGCCGAGCAACAGCTTGGGGCCGAATGAGGGCACCGGGACCACCGCGGGCCGCTTGAGCACGCGACCGAGCGCCTTGACGAACTCGGCGTTGCGCACCGGGGACGGTGCGGTCAGATTCACCGGCCCGCTCAGCGAACTGGTGAGCAGATGCTCGATCGCTCGCACCTCGTCGTGGAGCGAGATCCAGCTCCACCATTGCCGGCCGCTTCCGAACCGGCCCCCGGCCCCCAGTTTGAACAGCGCCATCAGCTTCCAGTCGAGTGCGCCGCCGTCTCCGCTCAGCACGATTCCCGTGCGGATATGGGCGACCCGCACGCCGGCGTCCTCGGCGGGCGCGGTGCTCGCCTCCCAGGCGCGGCAGATGTCGGCGAGGAACCCGTCACCGCCGTCGGAGGACTCGTCGAGCTCTTCATCGCCACGTTCGCCGTAGTAGCCGATCGCCGAGCCGCTGACGAGCACCCGTGGCCCGTCGGCGCCCAGTTCGGCGAGTGTCTCCGCGATCAGCTTCGTGCCCTGCGTCCTGCTGTCCATGAGCACCCGCTTGTAGCTGACGGTCCAGCGATGATCGCCGATACCGGCGCCGGCGAGGTGCACGACTGCGTCGAGGCCAGACACGCGGTCGCGGTCGATCGTGCCACGCTGCGGATCCCACTGCAGTTCCGACGACCCGGGATCGGGTGTGCGCCGGACGATCGGATGGACTGCGTGTCCCGATCGGGTGAGGTGAGAGGTGAGGGCGGTTCCGATGAGGCCGGATGATCCAGTGATGCCGATGCGCATCTCGACCACGATACGACGCATTGGTCAAGCAATCGTCTCGATCGTCCGATGAGTGAGGTATGACGCACAGCACAAGTGGTTCCCGAACGGTGCCCACGCGACCCAGTAGCGTCGATCGCCATGGATGAGAACGCTCGCTGGCAGCCTCCGTCCTCCGACGAACGCTCACCTGCTCGACCGACGACGCCCGGTCTGCCCCTGCTGCCACCGGCCGCGGTAGCTCCCGAGCCGGCCACACAACTCCCGGAACCGTCGCTGCCGTCGCTACCGCCCAACCTGCCTCCCGTGCCGTCGCCGCCGCCCGTATTGCAGCCGCAACCGCTACCGCAACCGCAACCGCAGCCGCTGATCGTGCAGCCACCGATCGCGCAGCCGCCACCGATGCCAGCCAGTCAGCCGATCGAGCCGAGTCAGCCGACCGGGTCGGTGCAGCCGGGGCAACCTGCGCTGCCGACGCTGCCGGCGGCCGCCCCGCCGCCGAATGCCCCTGCCGGGCCACAGTTGCCGCCGGCGCAACCGTCCCCGTGGGCGCCCGGTGCCGATCCCGTGATCATCACTGCGCCACCTCGGCTCGATCAGCCGACGTCCGCTGCGGTCGAAGATGAGACGCCCACGGTCTGGCAGCCAACGACGCCACCGTCGGACGTGGCCGTCGCGGACCCGGCGCCGACCTCGGCTCGTGGTCGCCGTTCCAAGGTCGTGGTCGGTTCGGCGCTGGCGGCCGTGCTCGCCATCGGCGGGGCCGGCATGTTCGCCGTTGCGAACTTCACCGGATCGTCGAACGGCGGCGCTGAAAACCCCACGGAGCTCGGCGCCGACCTCTTGGCCGCGATCGAGAGCGAGGACGTCCTCGGTGTGATCGACGTGCTGCTTCCCGGCGAGCGTGAGGCGTTGGGAGAGCCCTTCGTCGAACTGATCTCGGAACTGCAACGTCTGGATGTGCTGGCAGAAACCGATCTGTCCCAGATCGCCGGGCTCGACATCGAGCTCTCGAACGAAACCGTGCTCCCTCGCTCGACCAACGTCGACGACATCGTGAACATTGCGATGTCCGCCGATGTCGCCGTGAGCATCGACGGCGCCGAGTTGCCGATCGGCGATCTGATCACCGACAACATGCCCGACGACATGGTCACCGAGATGCGGGGCACGCGGGTGACGCAGACCGACCAGTTCGACATCAGTCTGACGGCGGTGCTCGAGGACGGCCGGTGGTACTTCAGCCTGCTGCACTCGATCGCGGAACTGGCGCGAAGCGAGCTCGGCGGTGACATCGGTATTCCTGTCGAGGGTGTCGGTTCCGACGGGGCGGACACGCCCGAAGCTGCCGTCGACCAATTCCTCGACCGGATCGAGGCGATCGACCTGACCGGCATCATTCGATCGCTGGATCCCGGCGAAGCCGCAGCGCTGCAACGCTATGCGCCGCTGTTTCTCGAGCAGGCCCAGAGCACCCTCGACGAGGTGACGCTCGAGTGGCAGATCGTGCAGCGAACCGTGCGGATCGTCGGCTCGGGCGAGCGCCGAACGGTGTTCGTCGATGGCTTGGCGATCGAGGGGACCGTGGACGGGTCGGCCTTCAGCTTCTCGTTCGACGGCGACTGCGTGGTCGCCGAGATGGATGGCGAACGAGTCGAGCAATGTGGCGCCGTCGGAGGTGTCGGCGACGTCGCCGGTGTCTTCGGGGATCAGCCGGAGGTCGCGTATCTGGTCGAGGTCGTGCAAGCGGCGTTCGCCGACGTCGAGCCCGTCGGTCTCGAGTTGCGCCAGCGCGACGGCCAATGGTTCGTGAGCCCGATCGCGTCGATGACCGAAGCCGTCTTGAAGGCGCTGCGAGCGCTCGATCGCGAGGAGCTCGACCTCATCATCGCGGCTGTGCCGCCCGCGTTCGAGTCGATCCAGGACGGCATCTTCGAGTCGATCGACGAGTTGGCGGGTGGGGGCGTCTCGGACCCGCTGGTGGCCATCGACATCGAGGATCCATCGCTGCTCGATTCGGTGATCGGCGACGACCCGACCATCGTGATCGGTGACGACGTCACCGCGAACGATGCAGTGGACGATCCGGGAACCGCGGACGATCCGGGAACCGCGACGGACCCGGGAACCGCGACCGACCCGGGAACCGTGAATGACCCTGGAACCGCGACCGATCCGGGAACCGCGACCGATCCGGGAGCCGCGACGGACCCGGGAGCCGCTGACGACGCGGCCACCTCGAACACGTCGGCCGCGACGGGCGGGGCCGCTGGCAGCACGACCTCATGGTTGGACTGCTACGACCTCGACGTGGCCGACGCGACCGCGTGTTTCCAGTCGTACGTGGACCGGGGCGACATCGAACCAGGAGACATCCCGGTGGTGTTGCGCTACCCGGAGTGCGGCTACGCGGACGTGTGGTGGGGTGGTCGGTTGTACCAGCTTCCCGATGCCGAGTTCGTTGCGGCTGCCGAGGCCGCACGCGGCTGCTTCCTCGACCTCGCCGACGCAGGAGCGATCGAACGCTGGGAGTTGCCCGAGGAGATCGCCCACCTGGAGTGCTTCGAGGGGCGCAACTGGTACCGGGTCTTCGACGATCCCGAGTACGACGCCCGGTTCGAGGCCTGCCGCAGCGCGATGATCAACGGATAGGACTCGATCAGCCGATCGCTGCGCTGATCAGCGAGTCGAGGAGTTGATCGTCGGCAGCCCCGTACAACGTCTGCACTTCACCGTCGGGCAGGATCAGCGCCAACGCCGGCTGCGTCGACACACCGAAGCGGGTGAAGACCTCGGCGGCGTCGTCGCTGATCTGGGGGAACGTCAACGAGTACTTGTCGATGAACCCTTCGAAGGACTCCTCGGTGCCGCTCCAGGCGACGCCGACGAACTCGGCCTGACCGGCCCACCGTTGTGCTGCCTCCTCGACCGAGGAGGCTTCCCGATTGCAGGTGCTTCACCAAGGGGCCCAGAACCACAACAGCACCGGCCGCCCGGCGAGCGTGGTGAGCTCGATCTCGCCGCCGCCGACGAGCGGAGCCGAGAACTTCAACGCCTCGGGCACGTTCGCCGGCGTGCCGGTCGTCTGTGCAACACCCGTCGGCGCGGGAGCCGGAGCCGCAGTGGGAGCCGGAGCACTGGCGTCCGCCGGTGACGCGACGTCGGAGCCGTTGCCGCCGCAGGCCGCCAGCAATGTGGCAGTGATGAGGGGTACGAGGACGCGCTTCACCCACGAGAAGGTACCGGACACGACCGGCGGTCACCGTGCAGGCGGCGGTCGGTTTCGGGATCGTTCAGATTTTCGGAGCTGCCGCACCGACCGTGCGCTGACATGTCGCGAGCGACCGATCGGGGCACCGTTAGCCTGATCGACGCATGAAGACCCGGACGCTGCTCCTGCTGGCCCTCGGCTGTGGCCTGGCGATCATGCTCGCAGGCGCCGTGTTCCTGTTCCGGTTGTCGACGCAGGAGGCCTTGGCCGATCCGATTCCATTGGGTGAGCTCACCACCGTCGGAGACATGTCGGTGATGGTCGACTCGGCCGTCGAGCAGGACGGCCTGCTCGACATCACGATCGTGATCGGCGGAGTCGTCGACAGCGATGGTGCCACCGGATTCCGGTTGATCGCGTCCGGGCGACCGCTGAGGGCCGAGCCATACGTCGAGTCCGCCGGGATCTGCGCGGCGACCAGTTCGGTCCAGCAGACCTGTCATGTGCGCTTCGACGTGTCCAGTGCCGACGGATCGTCACGAGTGCTGTTCTACGAGCGAGGCGATCAGCAGGCCCGCTGGGTGCTGGGCTGAGTTCCTCGGCAGTGCCGTGCTGTCTTCGTGCTACCGGCCGCTAGGGGCGATACCGTGGCGTGAGTGACTGATTCGTTCGACCTCGTCGTCATCGGTGGCGGCCCGGGTGGCTACGCGGCCGCCCTGTACGCCGCTTCCGCCGGGCTCAGCGTCGCCCTCGTCGAGAAGGATGCGCTCGGCGGCACGTGCCTCAACCGTGGCTGCATCCCGGCCAAGGCCTTCCTGGAGACGGCTGCGGTCAAACGCCATGTCGATCACGGCGCCGAGTTCGGCATCGAGTCGAGCGCTCCGTCGGTGAACTTCGCGGTCACCCAGCAGCGCAAGCAGAAGATCGTGGCGGGCCTCGTCGGTGGTATCGCGGCGATGTGCAAGGGTCGCAAGGTCGAGGTGTTCAACGGCGTCGGATCGCTCGGCGCCGGCAAGACGGTGTCGGTGGCGATGACCGACGGCAGCGCCGCCTCGATCACCGGGAGCCATGTGGTCCTGGCTTCGGGGTCGGTGCCTCGCACCATTCCCGGATTCGAGCGCGGTGGCCCGATCATGACCAGCGACGAGGTCCTCGACCTCGACCATGTGCCGGCGCGCCTCGCAGTGATCGGAGGCGGCGCGATCGGTTGTGAGTTCGCCTCGATGTTCGCCGATCTCGGGGCGCAGGTCACGATTCTCGAAGGTCTCCCCAAGATCCTCCCCGGGCTCGATGCCGACGTCGCCAACGTGGTCGTGCGCAGCTTCAAGAAGAAGAAGATCGACATCAAGACCGGGATCAACGTCACCGGGCACGTGCCGAACGGATCCGGTGGCACCACGGTGACGTTCGGAGACGGCGAGTCGGTCGACGTCGACGCCTGCATCGTGTCGGTCGGCCGACGTCCGTTCGCCGATCAGCTCGGCCTCGGCGGTACGGGTGTCGTCGTGAGCGACCGTGGCTTCGTCGAGGTCGACGAGTACTGCCGTACCGGCGAGCCGGGCGTGTATGCGATCGGTGACCTCGTCGACACCCCGCAGCTCGCTCATGTCGGCTATGCCGAGGCGGTCCTGGTCGTCAAGCACCTGTTGGGTGAGGCCCCGATGCCCGTCATGTACGACCGCGTGCCCTGGGCGATCTACTGCCATCCCGAAGTCGCGTGGGCCGGGCCGGGCGAGGATGCGTGCCGGGCTGCGGGGATCGACGTCGTCGTCGGCAAGCATCCGTTCAAGTTCAACAGCCGGGCCCAGATTCTCGGCGAGACCGACGGCATGGTGAAGATCATCGCCAAGAAGAACGCGGACGGCGCCGCCGGCCAGATCCTCGGTGTGCACATGGTCGGACCGTGGGTCACCGAGCAGCTGTCGGGTGGGTACCTGGCGGTCAACTGGGAAGCAACCGTCGACGAGGTCGCCGAGTTCATTCAGCCTCACCCGAGTATGTCGGAGCTGTTCGGTGAGACCATGATGTCGCTCACCGGCCGGAGCTTCAACGGCTGACCACCGCACGCTCGACGGATCGACATGCCGAATCTCACGAATTCCTCACAGATCAGACGCAACAGGAGCAGAATCAACGACCATGGCTGACGTCACCCTTCCCCAGCTCGGCGAAACCGTCACCGAGGGCACCATCACCCAGTGGTTCAAGAAGGTCGGCGACGCCGTCGCCGCCGATGAACCGCTGTTCGAGGTGTCGACCGACAAGGTCGACACCGAGGTTCCGTCACCCGTCTCCGGTGTGCTGAGCGAGATCCGTGTCCCCGAGGGCGACACGGTCGAGGTCGGGATCGTGGTGGCGGTCGTCAGCGACGGTGCCGCCGCCCCTGTCCCGGCTCCGGCCGCCACGCCCGAGCCGGCTCCACAGCCCGCAGCAGTGCCCGAACCCGCTCCGGCGCCGCCGGCGATGGCGGCCCCCGCCCCGGCCCCGGTGCCCGCCTCTGCTCCGGCTGTCGCCGAGCCTGCTCCGGCGCCCGCGCCCGCCCCTGCTCCGGCCGCTGCCGAGCCTGCTCCGGCTGTCGCCGAGCCTGCTCCGGCTGTCGCCGAGCCGTCCGCTGCGCCCAGTGACAGCCGGCTGTTGTCGCCCGTCGTGCGTCGTCTCGTCAACGAGCACGCCCTCGATGCCGACCAGATCGTGGGCACCGGCCCCGGTGGACGCATCACCCGCGAGGACGTGCTCGACCACATCGATGCCACCGCGTCGCGTCCGGTCCCGGCCGCACCGGATTCGCCCGCAGTTGCACCGGCGCCCACTGTTCCCGCTCCGGTTCCGGCCCCGGCCCCGGCAGCACCGGCGGCGGCACCCGTGGTCGCCGCTGCTCCGGCACCGGTCGCTGCCGACGCGGCCCCGATCCCGGTGGCGGGCGAGCGCGACACCACCGTGCGACTGTCGAAGATCCGCCAGCTCACCGGCGATCACATGGTGATGAGCAAAGCGGTGTCGCCGCACGCATTCAGCGTCGTCGAGGTCGATTTCGCCAACGTCGACGTTGCTCGCAGCCAGGTCAAGAGCGAGTTCAAGGCGACCGAAGGCTTCGGCCTCACCTACCTCCCGTTCATCGCCCGGGCGATCATCGACGGGTTGCACGACTTCCCGCACCTCAACGCGAGCATGGGCGACAACGAACTGATCGTGCACCACTACATCGATCTCGGCATCGCCGTCGATCTCAACTACGAGGGGCTGCTGGCCCCGGTGGTCCGCAGCGCGGAGACCAAGCGACTGCGCGCCGTCGCCCACGAGATCAGCGACCTCGCGAATCGGGCCCGATCGCGCAGGCTCAGCCCCGACGAGATCTCGGGTGGCACGTTCACCATCTCGAACAACGGGTCGGCCGGTTCGGTGCTCACGATGCCGATCATCAACCAACCCCAGGTGGGCATCATTTCGACGGATGCGATCGTTCGCAAACCGGTCGTCGTCGATGCCGGTGGCGGAGCGGAGGCGATCGCCATTCACCCGGTGGGCAATCTGGCGATGGCCTGGGATCATCGAGCATTCGACGGCGCGTACGCCGCCGGGTTCCTCAAGCGGGTCAAGGAGATTCTCGAGACACGGGACTGGGCCGCCGAGCTCTGATGCACGACGCCTCCGTCCTCCGGGTCCGATGGCTGGGACGGGTGGCGTATCGCGAGGCGCTCGCCGTTCAGCAGGCGCTGTTCGAACACGGTCGAGAACAGCACCTGTTGTTGCTCGAGCACGATCACGTGTTCACCTACGGTCCACACGCCGACCTCACCGCGAATCTGCACTGCGACCCGCAGGCGGTCGGCGCCGACTTCGTCTCGGTCAAGCGAGGCGGTGACATCACCTACCACGGGCCCGGACAGCTCGTCGGTTACCCGATCTTGTCGCTGCCGAACGCGAAGGGTTCGCTCGAACACGTGCGCTCGGTCGAGGACCTGTTGATCGACACGCTCACCGAGCTCGGCCTTGGCAGCGCCGGCCGCTTGTCCGACTATCCGGGTGTCTGGATCGACGCCGACGGGCCCGATCCGCGCAAGATCGCGGCGATCGGTGTACGTCTCGCTCGCGGCCGAACGATGCACGGATTCGCCCTCAACATCTCCACCGACATGGTCTACATGCGTGAGCACATCGTGGCATGCGGCATCGCCGACCGTCCGGTGACCTCGCTGGCCGAGGAGGGTCTCGACGTCTCGATGCGCGAGGTCGTCGACGTCGTGGCGCGGTTGGCGGGGGAGCGCTGGGGCCGAGCGGGGGTCGAACGCCAAGACGTCGCCTGGCAGCACCGCCCCGACGATCTGACGCCCTTCTCTCGCGGCGCCGGGCCCGGCGAAGTGGTCACCTTCCGCCCACCTCGCTCGCACGATCGACTCGAACGGGCAGGCGTCACGGCCGGCCTGTCGATCGAGTCGCGCAAGCCCGAGTGGCTGCGACCCAAAGTGGTGTTGGGTCCCGACGTGATGCGACTCAAGAAGACCGTGCGCGAGCTCGATCTGGTGACGGTCTGCGAGGACGCCGGTTGCCCCAACCTGTCGGATTGCTGGGCCGACGGCACGGCGACGTTCATGGTGCTCGGTGACCGATGCACGCGGGCGTGCGGCTTCTGCCTGGTCGACACCCGCAAGCCCATCGCTCCCGCCGCCGACGAACCGGCACGGGTGGCCGAGGCCGTCGCACGCCTGGGCCTCGAGCACGCCGTACTCACGATGGTCGCCCGCGACGACCTCGACGACGGCGGGATGGCACATGTCGCGGCGTGTGTCACGGCGATCCGAGAACGATCGCCCGATGCGCTGGTCGAGACGCTGATCTCCGATGCCAAGGGTTCGCTCGAGGCGCTGCAGCATCTGTTCGAGGTGGGTCCCGACGTGCTCAACCACAATCTCGAAACCGTCGCCCGGCTGCAGCGAGCGGTACGCCCATCGGCGGGGTATGCCCGCAGTCTCTCGGTGCTCGCTCACGCTCGGCAGGCCGGTCTGGTGACCAAGTCGAGCATCATGGTCGGCCTCGGCGAGACCGACGACGAGATGCTCGGCGCCCTCGCCGATTTGGCCGGCATCGGCTGTGACATCGTCACGATCGGCCAATATCTGCGTCCGACATCGCATCACGTGCCGGTCGCCCGCTGGGTCGAGCCCGCCGAGTTCGAGCGATGGAAGGCGATCGGCGAGCGTCTCGGCATCGGTCACGTGGAGGCGGGCCCGCTGACTCGCTCGAGCTATCACGCCAAGCAGGCCGCAGCTCGCGTCACGCCCGTTTCGGTCTCGTCCTGAGAGGCCCGGCTCGGTCAGTTCTCGAGCGGGAGCAGCGCGTCGGCGGCTTCGCTCAGATGCGCTGACCACTCGGAGATCGCGGTCGGTTCGTTCATCGGCAACACGACGAACTTGGAGGTGCCGACGTCGATGAACTGTCGGATCAGTGCGATCAGCTCGGTCCACGAGGTCGGCACCAACGCGGTCGGGTCGAGATCGGGACGCCGCTGCGAGAGCTGGGCGAGCACGGCGTCGGGAACGCCGGTCAACGAGTACGGGATCAACACGCCGTAGTGATCGTCCTCGATCTGGCGGTCGTGTTCCGCACAGACCTGCTCGATCACCGCGCGCCCGGCAGCGGCGTCGGCCGGGGTGACGAACGAAGGCAGCCAGCCGTCTCCGAGACGGCCGACCCGCCTCAGCTCGGACGGCGCCAGTCCACCGAGCCAGACATCCATCCGCCGGGGCACCGGACGGACCTTGACGCCGTCGTACTGATACCGATCACCGTGATGGACGACGGGTTCACCGGTCCAGCACGCCCTCATCACCTCCATCGACTCGTCGAACCACTTCGCCCGCTCGGAGCGATCGACGCCGAACGCCTGCTGTTCGAGTGGATGGACCAGCCCCAATCCGAATGCCGGCAGCAACCGTCCACCAGAGAGCGTCGACAGGCTGGCCAGCGCCTTGGCCAGCACGATCGGGTTACGCCCGGGCAGCACCATGACGCTCATTCCGAACTTGAGGTTGGTGGTGCGGCCGGCTCCGTACGCCATGGCGACCATCGGGTCCGGAGCGTCGCCGCCGATCCGCTCGGACACCCACAGACTGTCGAACGAGTGGCGCTCGAGTTCGTCGACGACGTGTCCGAACCGCTCGTCGTGCAACGTCGTACGCGTACCGAGCCCGTACCCGATCCGGATCTTCATCACACGGATCGTGTCATACGGCGCGTGTGCTCAACCCACCGGGTGATTCAGGTGCACGACCGTGAAACGGTGTGCGGGACGTCGGGCCGCCGTACGCGAAACGCGGCCCGTCTGGATCCAGCTCGCCACGAAACCGACCACGATGACCGTGAGTACCACTGCCGTTCGTGACACCTCGCCGATGGCGTCGAGCGCGAGCGCGACGGCCGTCGCGACCACGCTCAATACCACCGCCAGCTTGATCGCCGCCCCGAATGTTGCCCGCCGAATCTCCATAGGCCTGTTGTAGTCGCGGCTGGTCGTCGCGCGTCGGCGAGATCGACGACTGCGCGGAAATAACGCGCATCTCGTCATCGAATGGTCACAGGCGTCATGCAATCGCGACGCGCCGCGGTCGATCGGGCGCCGCGCCCGGGTCGAGCGTCTAGTCTCGCCGACCATGACACGTCGGGCCACGATCACCGGATGGGGCAAGTGCGTCCCTCCGGTCAAGCTCACCAACGCCGACCTCGAACAGCTCGTCGACACCGATCACGACTGGATCGTCGCACGAACGGGCATCGAGTCGCGCTGTATCAATCACCTGCAAACGACGGACATGGCAGAGGTCGCCGCCCTGCACGCTCTCGCTGCCGCCGGGCTCGTGGCGACCGACATCGATCTGCTGATCATGGCCACGGTGACACCGGAGATCAGTTGCCCGAGCAACGCCTGCTACCTCCAAACCCGGCTCGGAGCGATCAACGCCGCCGCGTTCGACCTGAACGCGGCGTGCTCCGGTTTCGTCTACGCGGCGATCACGGCCTCGTCGATGATCGCGGCCGGTGTGAAGCAGCGGGTGCTCGTGGTCGGCGCCGAGCAACTGCACTGGGTGATGGACTACCGGGACCGCAACACGTGCATCCTGTTCGGCGACGGCGCGGGCGCCGCGGTCTTCGAGGTGTCGACGGACGGCGACGGCATGCTCGGTGCCGAGTTCGGGGCGGATGGGCCCGCCGGTTCGACGATGGTGTTCGAGTCGCTCGGAACTCGATATCCGCTGGTCGACGGCCGCGACCCGTCGACCTCGCGCTTGCACTTCGAGGGGCAGGCCGTGTTCAAGATTGCCGTACAGGGCATCGCCGCGTCGGTGCAGCAAGCGCTCGATCACGCAGGTGTCGGCGCCGACGAGGTGAATCTCGTGGTTCCGCATCAGGCCAACGCACGGATCATCAACGCCGCTGTCAAGCGGCTCGGCATCGGACTCGATCGGGTGGTGATCAACATCGCCGACCATGGCAACACGGCCGCTGCATCGGTGCCGATGGCGTTGTGCGACGCCGTCGATGCCGGTCGGATCGCACCCGGCGACCTGGTGGTTCTCACCGCGTTCGGTGGGGGAGTCACGTGGGCGAGCGCAGTCTTACCGCTGGGGTGAGCGGGTCACGCCGATCGGGTCATCCGACGCCGCACTCCCGCCCACCGACGCGACGGTGTTCGAGCTGCTGGCACCGAATCGGGAGTTCTTCGCTCCGCTCCATGCCGGCGACGCCTGAGACGTACCGTCCGCGACACTCGGGATCGAGGCAGCGATGGAATACAGGACTGAACCGCTGGGTTTCGTGGCCATGCCAAGCTGGCGACATGCAGCCGATACCGATGCGCACGGATGAACGGTGCGCATCTCGTCGTGCGAGACGTCGTCGGCGATGAGCCAACCCGGCGATCGCAGCAGCGAGGCGTCGTTCGAGCTGTACGTCGTTCCGGAGATCGAGGTGTTGTTGCGGGTCGCTCGGTCGCTGACCCGTCATCAGGCCGACGCCGAAGACCTCGTCCAGGACACGTTGATCCGCGCCTACAAGGCGATCGATCGTTTCGACGGCCGGCACCCGCGCGCCTGGCTGTTGACGATCCTGCGCAACACCCACATCAACCGCAACCGTCGTCGTCGCCCGGAGCTGATGCGTGACCCCGACGTCGAGATCGAGCGGGCCGTTCGCTCGCCGGCCATGGACGACCCGTCGCGACCCGATCACTTCGTCGACCTGGAGTTCGACGCCGCCGTCGAGTCGGCGCTGCAGTCGCTCAGCACCACGTTCGGTGAGGTCGTCGAGCTCGTCGACCTCAATGGGCTCTCGTACGCCGAGGCGGCAGAGGTCCTCGGTGTCCCGGTCGGCACCGTGATGAGCCGACTGCACCGTGGTCGCAAGAAGATCCGTGAGCATCTCCGCCGATCGGGAGTTGCGCCAACCTACGACGATCTGCACAGTGGGAGGTCCACATGATTCGCTCGGCGTTGCGCAAGCTCACCGGAGGTCGCTTCCCGAAGGTTCGGGCAGGCGAACAGCTGTCGTGCCCGGAGGTCGGCCGATCGCTGCAACGATTCCTCGATGGCGAGATTCCCGACGACGTCGTGGCCGATTCGCTCGCCGAGCACCTCGAAGCGTGCAAGCGATGCGGGCTCGAGGCCGATGTCTACCGTCGCATCAAGTACGCCATCGAGCATCACCGGGCCGACGTGCCGGAGGAGTCGGTGCAGCGACTACGGGAGTTCGGACAACGACTGATCGCGAGGCCTGACGAGTCAGCGTACGTGGCAGCTCGCATCAGCCGAACCGAACGGCGACTGATGCGCGAGACCTGACGAGTCAGCGCACGAGGCAGCTGCGATCAGCCGAACCGGACAGCGACTGATGCGCGAGACCTGACGAGTCAGCGCACGAGGCAGCTGCGATCAGCCGAACCGGACAGCGACTGATCGCGAGGCCTGACCAGTCGGCGCACGAGGCAGCTCGCATCAGCCGAACCGGACAGCGACTGATGCGCGAGGCCTGACGAGTCAGCGTACGTGGCAGCTCGCATCAGCCGAACCGAACGGCGACTTCGGCGAGGATCGACCCCTCTTCGGGCGACACATCGTCGTCGACACCGGCCACTTCGCGTGCAGCCGAAAACAACGCCCGGCGGAGCACGCGGCTGTTGATGCGGCCGTCGATGTCGTCGATCAGCTCGATCACCTCGTCGTTCGTGATCGCCTCTTGAGCACGGACGATCGCCGGGCCGAGATACTTCTCGAAGGTGAAGTCGCCATCGCGCCAGTCGTCGGAGATGTTGCGGATCGCGTCGATCTCGGTCTGGTCGAGCTTGCGGTCCGCGGCCATCACGAGCGCCAGCAGCTCGAGCGCCGCGGTGTGCTCGAGATTCGCGGTCGCGTGCACGGCGACACCCCGGTACAGCTCGAGTAGGCGATCGTTCACCTCGTCGAACACTACTCAGTCTCGGTCGACCGGTCTGCTTCGCCGGTTCGACGTTCGAGTGGTCGTCGGTTCACGGCCGCCGGCAGCGTTCGGGCCGGCGGGCCACGGGCTGACGGATGGTCCGGTTCGCCAACTCGTCGACCGGAATCTCGCTCGGTCTGCGGGCGCTTCCGTCGAGTCGCCGCTGCATTGGTGACCAAGGACCGTGGCGGTCACCCGGCCGGTCGACGTATGGTCGTTGTCGATGGACTTTCCGACGAACCTCCAAAACGAAGCACTCCGGTCGTGGGTCGGCGACATGGTCGAGCTGTGTGAACCAGATGACGTCCACTGGTGCGACGGCACCGACGAAGAGTACGACGACCTGACACAACGGCTGGTCGACGCCGGCACGTTCATCAAGTTGAACGACACCCTCCGCCCCGACAGCTTCCTCGCCCGTTCCGACCCGAGCGATGTCGCCCGTGTCGAGGATCGCACGTTCATCTGCAGCCGTACCCGCCAGGGTGCCGGGCCGACCAACAACTGGATGGACCCGGACGAGATGAAGACGATCCTCGGCGGCCTGTTCAAGGGCTCGATGCGGGGCCGCACGATGTACGTGATCCCGTTCAGCATGGGCCCGCTCGGCTCGCCGATCGCCCAGATCGGCGTCGAGATCACCGACTCCGCCTATGTCGCGGTGAACATGAAGATCATGACCCGGATGGGGTCGGCCGTGCTCGACGTGCTCGGCGCCGACGGCCGGTTCGTGCCGTGCATGCACACCGTCGGGGCACCGCTCGAGCCCGGCCAGACCGATGTGCCCTGGCCGTGCAACCCGACCGTCAAGTACATCGTGCACTTCCCCGAGGAACGTGCGATCTGGTCGTACGGCAGCGGCTACGGCGGCAACGCCCTGCTCGGCAAGAAGTGCCTGGCGTTGCGGATCGCCTCGACGATGGGGCGCGACGAAGGTTGGCTGGCCGAACACATGCTGATCATGGGTGTCACCGAGCCGGACGGCACCAAGACCTACATCGGCGCCGCGTTCCCGAGCGCCTGCGGCAAGACCAACTTCGCCATGATCGAACCACCGCCGGCGTTCAGCTCGGAGGGCTGGAAGGTCACCACGGTCGGCGACGACATCGCCTGGATCAAGCCCGGCGCCGACGGCAAGCTGTACGCGATCAACCCGGAAGCCGGATACTTCGGCGTCGCCCCCGGAACCTCGAACGCCACCAACCCGAGCGCGATGGCGACCATCCGTTCCAACACGATCTTCACCAACGTTGCGCTCACCGACGAGGGCGACGTCTGGTGGGAGGGCATGGACGGCGATCCCCCGGCGCATGCGATCGACTGGAAGGGCCAGGACTGGACGCCAGCGTCGGATGCGAAGGCCGCCCACCCCAACGCACGGTTCACCGCCCCGGCCCACCAGAACCCGGTGATCGACGACGACTGGGACGACCCGAAGGGCGTGCCGATCAACGCCTTCGTGTTCGGTGGTCGACGCTCGGGCACGATGCCGCTCGTGTACCAGTCGTTCAACTGGGCGCACGGCGTGTACCTCGCCGCCACGATGGGTTCCGAGACGACGGCGGCTGCGTTCGGTGAACAGGGCGTCGTCAGGCGCGACCCGTTCGCCATGCTTCCGTTCGCCGGCTATCACATGGGGGACTACTTCAACCACTGGCTGGCGTTCGGCCGCACGATCCACAACCCGCCGCGCATCTTCGGCGTCAACTGGTTCCGCCGCGACGAGAACGGACGCTTCGTGTGGCCGGGGTTCGGTGAGAACATGCGGGTGCTGCAGTGGATCGTCGAACGCTCCCACGGTCGGGCGTACGCGCTCGAGAGCCCGCTGGGTTGGATGCCGCGCTTCGACGATCTCAACTGGAAGGGCCTCGAGGAGTTCACCGAGGCCGACTTCCGGCAAGCGATGTCGGTCAACCGCGACGACTGGAACAAGGAGATCCTCGCCCACGACGAACTGTTCATACGGCTCAACGACCGCATCCCCAAGGAGCTGATCGCGGTTCGCGACCTCACCCTGTCAGCGCTCTGGCGCTCGCCCGAGCACTGGGAGATGAACCCGGACCCGACGTGATCGCGTCGACGGAGGTGGAGTGCCGCTGCCGGCGCCCGGCGACGATCGTCGTCACGGTGGGAAGATGACGACGAGGCGACGATGCTGATCACCCCACGACGACCGACGCGATTGGCCGTGCTCACCAGCGGCGGGGACGCGGCCGGGATGAACCCCGCGGTCCGCGCCGTGGTGCGAACCGGATTGGCGGCCGGGGTCGAGGTGTTCGCCGTCTTCGAGGGGCTGCAGGGTCTCGTCGAAGGTGGCAACCTGATCCGCCCCGCAACGTCGGCCGATGTCGGCGGCATCCTCTATCGCGGGGGGACCGTGCTCGGTACGGCTCGCTGCGAGGCGTTCCGAACCCGCGACGGGCGTCGCAGTGCGGCGCACAACCTGGTCGAGCGGGGCATCGACGCGCTCGTGGTGATCGGTGGTGACGGCAGTCTCACCGGCGCCGACATCTTCCGCGAGGAGTGGCCGGAACTACTCGGTGAGCTGGTCGAGCGGGGCGAGATCGACCGGGCCCAGGCCGATGCCCACCGCCGCCTGACCCTGATCGGCATGGTCGGCTCGATCGACAACGACATGTTCGGCACCGACATGACGATCGGCGCCGACACCGCGCTGCACCGCATCACCGAGGCGATCGACGCCATCCAGAGCACGGCGTCCAGCCACCAACGCTCCTTCGTGATCGAGGTGATGGGGCGCCATTGTGGGTACCTCGCCCTGATGAGCGCGCTCGCGACCGGGGCCAACTTCGTGCTGATTCCGGAGAGCCCGCCCGATACCGACGAGTGGGCGGAGTCGATGTGTCGCGCCCTCGAGGCCGGCCGTGCGATCGGCCGTCGCTCCAACATCGTGATCGTCGCCGAGGGCGCGCAGGACATGCACGGCAACCCGATCACCGCCCAGCAGGTCAAACAGGTACTCGAGGATCTGAGCGGCGAGGACACCCGCGTCACGAGCCTCGGCCACGTCCAGCGAGGCGGCTCGCCGAGCGCGTTCGACCGGTACCTCAGCACCGTGCTCGGTTACGCCGCCGTGCAACACGTCTTGGCCTACCCCGACTCCGAGCCGCAGCTGGTGGGTATCAGGGGGCATCAGATCATCAACTCACCGCTGATGGAGAGCGTGGCGAAGACGAGGTCCGTCGCCGGCGTGATCGCCGATCATGACTACGAAGCGGCCATGGAGATGCGTGGCGGCAGCTTCCGCGAATCGTTCCGGATGATGCGCACGATGGTGCGAGCCCAACCCCATGCGCCGGCGCCCGGTCAGCGGCGGCTCAGGCTCGCCGTGCTGCACGGTGGCGGCCCGGCACCCGGGATGAACACCGCTGTCAGGGTCGCGCTTCGTGTCGGGATGGACCTCGGGCACACGGTGCTCGCCGTCAAACGTGGTTTTCGCGGGTTGGCCCGCGGCGACGTCGAAGAGATGGATTGGATGACCGTGTCCGGATGGGTCGGCAGGGGCGGCGCCGAACTCGGTACGAGCAGGTCGGTCGCAACCCCCGAGATGCTCGCGGCCGTCGCTGAACAGATCGAGGCCCACCGCATCGACGGAATCCTGATGGTCGGCGGGTGGGCCGGTTATCAGTCCGCGTACCGACTCCAGACGCTGGCCCAGGCCCATCCGGCGCTGGGGATCCCCGTGGTCTGTCTGCCGGCCTCGATCAACAACGATCTCCCCGGTTCGGAGTTGAGCATCGGCGCCGACACCGCGCTCAACAGCATCGTGAGCGACGTCGACAAGATCAAGCAGTCGGCGGTCGCCTCGCGGAGGAGCTTCGTGGTCGAGGTGATGGGCCACGATTGTGGGTATCTGGCCCTGGTGAGCGGACTCGCCACGGGTGCCGAACGGGTCTACCTTCCTGAGGAGGGGATCTCGCTGCACGACCTCGAGGTCGATCTCGAGGCCTTGAAGCAGGGGTTCGAGCACGGTAAGCGGCTCGGCCTCGTCATCCGCAGTGAACATGCCGACGACGTGTACACGACCGAGTTCATCAAGGCGTTGTTCGAACGCGAGGGCGAGGGGTTGTTCGACGTCCGCGGGGCGATCCTCGGCCACGTCCAGCAGGGCGGCGATCCGTCGCCGTTCGATCGCATCCAGGCCACGCGGCTGGCATGGGAGAGTGTCAAGCATCTCGTCGAGCAGGCGATCGCCGATGTCCCGACGGATGCGATGGTGGGGCTGCAGCACGGCAAGATCTGCTTCACGCCGCTGGCTGAGTTCCCGACGCTCGTCCAAGCCGATGTACATCGACCGCGCGAGCAGGGCTGGATGGCGTTGCAGCCCGTCGCCGACGTGATGGCCGGGTCGGTTCGGTAGCGACGTCCCGCACTGCTCGCTCGGCCGCTGCCATTGCAACGGCGAACGACGCGTTCGGCGTGGTGCGAGACCGGGCGCCGCGACGCTCGACGAGCGTGTGGCTGTCCCAGACGTCGATCCCGATTCGCTGAAGGTCCCAGTGGGGTGGCTCAGCGAGCGAGCGACCGCCGCAGGAAGTCGAGTTGGTGTAACAGCAGGTTCTCGGTGACGACCTCTTGTGGGGTCATGTGGGTGACGCCGACCAGTGGCAGCACCTCGTGTGGCTTGCCCGCGGCCAACAGGGCCGACGACAGCTGCAGCGTGTGGGCTGCCACGACGTTGTCGTCCGCGAGGCCATGCACCATCAGCAGCGGCCTCGTGAGTTGCGGCGCCAGCGGCAGCAGTGACGAGGCGTCGTACACCTCGGGTTGCTCGTTCGGGTCGCCGAGGTAGCGCTCGGTGTAGTGGGTGTCGTAGAGGCGCCACTCGGTGACGGGCGCGCCGGCGATCGCGGCATGGAAGACGTCGGGCCGCTGCAGCACCGCCAGCGCTGCCAGGTAGCCGCCGAAGCTCCATCCCCGAATCGCGACCCGGCCGAGATCGAGCTCCGGGTGTCGCGCAGCGGCGGCGTGCAACCCTGCGACTTGGTCATCCAGCACACCGGTCGCCAGGTCGTTGTGCACCGACCGTTCGAACTCGCTGCCTCGCCCGGGGGTACCGCGCCCGTCGATCACGACCACGGCGAATCCCTGATCGGCGAACCATTGCGATGTGCAGAAGGCGTTGTACGAGTGCACGACCCGCTGGGCGTGCGGGCCGCCGTACGGGTCCAGCAGCACCGGCAACGGCGATCCATCGTGGCCGTCGGGCAGCAGCACCGCCGTCGTCGCGATGCGTTCGGTGTGTGGTGCGATCGATACCAGCGGACGCACGAGGGGGCGTTCTGCGTGACCGTCGAGCGTGTGCCCGGTCGGCAGCCGCCATCGGCCACCCGGTTCGTCGATCGTGGCCGTGCGAATCACCACCGTGTCACCGCCGACCACCACCGTGTTGATGCTCGCCCCATCGGTCAAGGCAGCGAATCCGTCGGGGGTCCAGCGGTACACGTGTTGGACGGTCGCGTCGTCGAGCGGATTGCCCAAGACCACCACCCGATCGGCGTCGGCGTCCACGATCGAGCGCACCTGTACATCGGGCGGTGATGCGATCTCGTCGCCGACGATCAGCCGTCGCGCCCCGTCGCGATCCGCGCAGATCGCGAGCCGTTGGCCGTCGATCAAAGCCCCGGTGCCAGGGACCAACTCGACCCACGCGTCGTCATGGTCACTCCACACCACAGAGGTCTCCCCGGTGCCGCCGTCGACCCGGAGCACTTGGAGGTCGCGCTGGTCCCGGGATTGCACCGTGATCGTCAGACCGTGATCGTTCCAATGCACCTTCGCCAGGTACGGCATCGTGGTTCGGTCCCACCGGACCTCGATCGGGAGGCCGCCCTCGATCGACACGAGGTGGAGTGACACGTCCGCATTCGGGGTGCCGGCTGCTGGATAGCGCACGGTGGACGGGGGAGCGGCCGGATCGCCCGGGTTGACGATGTGCCAGACCTGCACTTGCGAACTGTCCGCCCGGCACACCGCGAGCATCGAACCGTCGGGGCTCCACCAATAGCCCCGGTGGCGACCCATCTCCTCGGCGGCGATGAAGTCGGCGCTTCCCCACGTGACCGTGTCGGGGTCGCCGGGCTCGGCGGCGAGTTGCCTGGCCCGGCCCTCGAGATCGGTGATGTACAGCGAGCGACCGCTCACGTAGGCGATCAGACCGCTGCCCGCCGACGCGCCGGGCGCCGGGCGCGGGTCGAACACCGGTCCGTCGACGGCAACGGAGCGGGCGGTTCCGGCCTGCAGGTCGGCGATGAACAGCTGTCCGTCGAGTGCGAATGATGCCAGCGACGCATCGCCCGACAACGCATAGGACGTGATGCCGCCGGCGCCCTCGCGCATCCGCTCGCGGCGGGCGCGCTCCGCGGCCGGAAGATCGGCGTCGTCGTCGGCGATCGACGCAAGCAATGCGACGGGATCGGCGACCAGAACCTGGTGGCCGGTGGGTACATCGGCGATCCAGAGGCAGTTGACGGGGTCGGCACCCCCTCGGCTGCGGGCGAAGACGACGCTGTTGCCGTCCTGTGTCACCGTGAGATCGCGTGGCTCGCCGAGCGTCAGCCGCTGGGTGCGGGCGTACTGGCGGGGAAAGGTGTCGGTCACGTCGGCCAGGCTAGGCCGGTGCCGATCTGGACCCGGCGGCCGCCAAGGCGTCGACGACGATCGACCACGCCGCCTCGTCGTCGACGCGCTCGAGGACCTTGACGTTGGGTGCCTCGCGATCCGAGATGTCACGCCGGTCGATCACGGTCATGCCGGACGTGTGTTGGCCACGGGTTTCGATCGATACGTGCCGGTCGACCACCGTGAACAGCTCGGGGTGGGTGAGCGCCAGTACCGCCAGTGGGTCGTGCAGCGCGGCGCCGGCGATGTGATCGTGGCGCGAGATGTAGTTGCGGGTGAAAAACGTGAACAGGTCGGCGATCAGGGTGGTGAAGGTGGTGTCGAGGGCCGCCACTTGCTCGATCCGTGAGGTCGTCACCAAGAACTGATGGGTGACGTCGAGGCCCGCCATCCTGATCGGCGCTCCGCAACCGAACACGATCGCCGCCGCCTCGGGGTCGGCCCAGATGTTGAACTCGGCCAACGGCGTGCGATTGCCGAACGTGCCGCCGCCCATCAACGAGATGCCGGCGATCTGGCCGGCCAGGTCCGGCGCCGCTCGGAGCGCGAGCGCGATGTTCGTCAGCGGTCCGGTCGGTACCAGCCAAACGCCTTCGTTCACACGGATGGTGTCGATGATGAACCCCACGGCGTCGTCGGAGTCGACACCGTGAGTGGGCACGGGCAGGTCGGCGCCGTCGAGGCCGCTCTCGCCATGCACGAATCCCGCGAACTTCGGCTCGGCGACGAGCGGGCGCTCGGCACCGGCGTGCACCGTCGTTGAAAGTTGCAGCGCATCGCGGATCACGCAGGCGTTGTAGGCGGTGCGTTCGAGCGGTGCGTTGCCGGCCACCGTGGTGATGCCGAGCAGCTCGGTGAGATGCGCGGCGACCACGATCGCGATCACGTCATCGTGACCGGGGTCGCAATCCAGCACGATGCGTGGGCGATCAGCGGTTTCGGCGGACATGCCGTTCAGCATCGCGCGCGGCGTGCGACGATGAAGTGGTGAAACGAATCGCCGTCGCAGTCGCGGCATCCGGATTGGTGTTCGGCTGTTCCGGAGCCGGTGGAACGCAGCCGACCTCGGACGTATCCAGCTCGGCCGGCACCGACGCGACCGGCACGGACGTGACCGGCACGGACGTGACCGGCACCGACCCGTCCGGCGGTGACGGAACCACCGTGGGCCGGTCGCCGGAGACGCCGCCGGGCGTCACCTCCGGCGATGTCGATGCCCCACCTACTTCCGACCCCGTCGGCGCGGTGGTGTCGAGCCTCGCCGAGGCCCAGGCGACCGGCGTGCCGGGGCTGGACAGCGAGGATGCGTTCTGTTCAGCCTGGAGCAGGTTCGGCGGCTCCTGGCAGGTGCTCGTGGTCGGATCGGCATTTCTCGGGGATCCCGACCGCGTTGCCACCTGGGAGATCGCAGCATCTGCGGTGATCGCTCCGGCATATGACGAGTTGCTCGACACGTTCCCCGCCGAACTGGCCTCGGAGGCCGAGGTGGTGGCCGACGGATTCTTCGGCGCTCTTCGCCGCCGTTCAGCGGATGCCGCTCGATCGCTTGCGGATGCAGGGGCGACCGAAGACACCGTGCAACTGTTGGGCGACGCCTGGCTCGACGCGCTCGCACGGCGCGACCCCTTCGACCCCGATCTCGCGTTCGTGGTGCCGGAGGGTCTCGAGGCGGTCGTCGACGAGGCAGCCGCCGACTTCCGGACGCGGCGGGTCGAGTTCCACCTCGACCCCAGCATGTCGATCGGCGTGTCCACGCCGCTCACGGATGCATACCTCGACTCGATCTGCCCCGGTCAGGGCACGCTGACCGGTCGGGAGATCGACGGCGGCTGAGCGTGTCGATCGTCCGCGACGTCGCCGGCAGCCGGCCTCCGGCCGGGCGTCCGACCTGGATGTTTCGTCAAGGCTTGCGGTCCGGCTCGGGCGCTGCTCCTACACTCTCGCCGTGGCATGCATTGCTTTCGGATCCGACCATGCCGGCTACGAGCTCAAGTCGCACTTGATCGAACGGCTCACCGCCGCGGGGCACGAGATCATCGACCACGGCACGTTCTCGACCGACAGCGTCGACTATCCCGCCTTCTGTGCGGCCGCGGGCCGCTCGGTTCGTGACGGGCAAGCGGACGTCGGCATCGTGTTGGGCGGTAGCGGCCAGGGCGAGCAGTTGGCGGCCAACAAGGTGCGCGGCGTACGCGCTGCGCTGTGCAACTGCCTGTACACGGCGCGCATGGCTCGCGAGCACAACGACGCCAACGTCCTGTCGATCGGAGCCCGTGTCGTCGGTGTCGGCCTGGCCGACGAGATCGTCGACGTGTTCCTGTCCACCCCATTCGAAGGTGGCCGGCACGCTCGCCGAGTCGCCCAGATCACCGCACTCGAGGAGCAGTTCTGATCATGGTGTTCCATTCCGACTCCCATCCCGACCTGGTCGTCGAGGACCTATTGGCTCGTGAGTACGAGCGCCAGACCACCGGATTGCAGTTGATCGCCAGTGAGAACTTCACCTCGCCGGCGGTGATGCGGGCGACCGGCTCGGTGTTGACCAACAAGTACGCCGAGGGTTATCCCGGCAAGCGCTACTACGGCGGCAACGCAGTGGTCGACGACATCGAGGCGATCGCGATCGAGCGCGTGAAGGCGTTGTTCGGCGCCGATCACGCCAATGTGCAACCGCACTCAGGTGCCAACGCCAACATGTGCGCGTACCAAGCGCTCCTGCAGCCCGGTGATACCGTGCTCGGTCTCAGTCTCGACCATGGTGGGCACCTCACCCATGGTTCGCCCGTGAACGCGAGCGGCATGCTGTACCGCTTCGTGTCGTACGGCGTCGGCGCCGAGGAGCGGATCGACATGGACGCGGTGCGATCGCTCGCTCACGAGCATCGGCCCAAGATGATCGTGGCAGGCACCACCAGCTACCCGCGGCGGCTCGACCCCGAGCCGTTCAAGGCGATCGCCGACGAGGTCGGTGCCCTGTTGCTGTTCGACATCGCCCATCTCGCCGGCCTGGTGGCGGGCGGCGCCCATCCCAACCCGGTTCCCTTCGCCGACATCGTCACGTTCACCACCCACAAGACGCTGCGCGGTCCGCGCGGCGGCTGCATCCTGTCGACCGAGGCGCACGCCAAAGCGATCGACAAGGCGGTCTTTCCCGGCTGGCAGGGCGGCCCGCTCGAGAACGCAATCGCCGGCAAGGCGATCGCGTTCTACGAGGCGTCGCAGCCCAGCTTCCGCGACTACGCCCATCAGGTCGTCGCCAATGCATCCGCTCTGGCGGGAGCGTTGGCGGGGGAGGGGTTCCGGCTCGTCTCCGGCGGCACCGACAACCACCTGATGGTGGTCGACCTGCGTCCGTTCGACGAGGAACTCACCGGCAAGATCGCCCAGAACTCGCTTGACGAGGCCGGCATCACGCTCAACAAGAACACCGTGCCGGACGACCCGCGCAGCCCGTTTGTCACCAGCGGCGTTCGGATCGGCACGCCCTCGGTGACGACCCAGGGCATGACCGAAGCAGAGATGCCGTTGATCGCGTCGTTGATCGCTCGGGCGCTCCGCCACCGAGACGACGCCGATGTACTGCGGTCCGTTCGGCGTGACGTCGCGGACCTCTGCGCCCGCTTCCCGGCCTACCCGAATGGCATCTGAACCGGCCGGGCATCAGGCGTCGTAGTCTGAGCTGTCGTGTCACCGGGTCTTGGCGATTATCTCCTGATCGGTGCGGTCGCGGCCGCGGTCACGTTCGCCACCACACCGGTCGTGCATTTGATCGCACTCGCCAGAGATTGGGTGTATGCACCGAACGAGCGCTCGGTGCACACGAAGCCGATCCCCGACGTCGGCGGGCTCGCGATGCTGGTCGGCTTGCTCGCAGCGCTGCTCGTGGCGGCTCTGCTCGGCAGGTTCGACGCGATCTTCGAGGACAACTCCGAGCCGATCGGCATCGTCCTCGCTGCACTGGTGGTGTTCGCGACCGGCTTACTCGACGACATCCGGGACATGGCCCCGCCCGGCAAGGTGACCGGTGTCGTACTCGCCGGCATCGTGCTGTGGTGGTTCGGGGTCACGATGTTCTACTTCCGGGTGCCGTTCTACGACGTGCTGATCCTGTCGAGCGATTGGACGCCACTGGTCACGGTGTTGTGGCTGCTCGGCATGACAACGGCAATCAACCTGATCGATGGACTCGACGGGTTGGCAGCGGGCATCGTGGGCATCGCGGCGTTCGCGTTCTTCCTGTATGCCAACAAGCTCAACTCGCTCGGTCTGCTGTCCGACGGCGATCGCAACGTCGGGCCGCTGATCGCCGTGATCACGGCGGGGATGTGCGTCGGATTCCTGCCGCACAACTTCAATCCGGCGAGGATCTTCATGGGTGACAGCGGCGCCTTTCTGTTGGGCATGCTGTTGGCTGTTTCGACCAGCCTGGTCGGCGGTCGCGCCGACCCGAACACCCAGGACTTCGTGGGTCAGACGTTCTTCTTCTTCGCTCCGCTGGCGATTCCCGTACTGGTGCTCGGCGTGCCGATCCTCGACACCTTGTTCGCGATCGTACGTCGCGCCTCGAAGCGCCAGTCGCTCGACGTCGCCGACAAAGGCCACCTGCATCACCGGTTGATGAACCTCGGCCACGGGCATCGGCGGAGCGTGCTGATCCTCTGGACCTGGACGGCGTTGTTGTCGGGCTTCGTGCTCTACCCGGTGCTCACCGACAAGAACCCGACGTACCTGCCGTTCGGGGTCGGGGCGTTGGCGATCGTGCTGTTCACGGTGCTGCACCCCAGTGTGCGCCGCAAGCGGGCGGAGGCCGTCGAGGCCGCGCTCCTGAGGCCGGCTTCCGAACAACTCGACCCCGACCGTCCCGAGCGTCGCGAGGTCGACTTGCGCGAGGCGTGGCTGCATGCCCACGGAAGGATTCCTTCGGAACCCGATGCGGTCGAGTTGCCCGACGGCGGCTCGGCCGACTAGCTTGTGCCTGCGTTCACAATCATCGGGCTCGCATCTGTGCGATCCTGCGGTTTCCGCCCTCCGTTCATGAAGCTGCTTTTCACCAACATCCGCCCCGGCCGAGCTCGAGCCGTCGACGCCCGGCGCGACCGCGCGCTGGACCAAGGCGCCCAGGGCAGCGACGACTCGTTGGGTCGCGGCATGGACCTCGCCCTCACGGTCCTCGTGTTCTTGGGTGTCGGCTGGTTGCTCGACTCGTGGCTCGGCCTGTTTCCCCTGTTCACGATCTCGCTCGTGCTGTTCTCGGCGATCGGAAGCTTCGTGCGCATGAAGTACGTCTACGACGCCGCGATGGAGCGCCTCGAGGCAGACCGCGCGGCGCACCGTACGGGCAACCCCCGACTCGCAGCACCGACCGTCACGTCCGATTCGATCGGTGGTGCCGAGTGAGCAGGAATGCGAACCCGGCGATGGTGACCCAACTCGACGGCGAACCCGTCGAGCTCGAGGTCAGCGCCGACATGGTGAAACGGGGCCTCGTCGTGGCCCCGCTGTTGATCGCGATCTCTGCGGTGATCTGGGGCGCCGATGGCGCGTGGAGTGCGGCGTTCGCAATCGGACTCGTGCTCGTCAACTTCCTGCTGTCCGCAGCGCTCATCTCCTACACGGCCAAGATCTCGCTCGGACTGATGATGGGGGCCACGTTGTTCGGCTACCTCATCCGCCTCGGGCTCATCATGGTGGCGGTGCTGCTCGTCAAAGATGCCGGTTGGATTTCTCTTCCGGCACTCGGAGCGACCATCATCGTGACGCACCTCGGGCTTCTGCTCTGGGAGCTGAAGTACGTCGCCATCTCCCTGGCTCATCCCGGCCTCAAACCTGCCCGCCCGTAACACCTTTCGGAACGACTGAACGGACCTACAACGTGCTCGCACTCGAATTCCCACCGATCAACGAGATCCTTCGCTGGAGGGACCTCTTCCCGACGTTCAACAAGGTGGCCTTGATCGGTGTCGCCGCCGCGCTGATCGCGATCGTGATCTTCCTGCTGGCCTCCAATCAGGACGGTCTCAAGGCGCCCAAGGGTGTGCGCAACCTCGCCGAGACGATCGTCGAGTTCATCGAGGAACAGATCATCATGCCGACGATGGGTCGTGACGGGCTGGGGTGGACCCCGTTCCTGTTGAGCCTGTTCGTGTTCATCTATCTGTGCAACGTGCCGGGCATCATTCCGATCATCTACATGCCGGCCACGGCCCGCATCGCGATTCCGCTCGTCTTGTCCTTGCTCGTCTGGGTGGTGTTCATCGGCGTCGGCTTCAAGCACCAGGGCATCCGCTACCTCAAGAACTCGTTGTTCCCGCCCGGCGTGCCCGGCCCGCTCTACATCCTGGTCGCGCCGATCGAGTTCATCTCGACGTTCCTGGTGCGCCCGTTCTCGCTCACGGTCCGACTCTTCGCCAACATGCTCGCCGGGCACATCCTGCTCGTCACGTTCGCCCTGCTCACCGAAGAGCTCGTGCAGGGTGACTCGTGGCTCCTCAAGCCGGTCGGCGTACTCCCGTTCTTCATGTTGATGTTCATCACCGCTTTCGAGGTCCTGGTCGGGTTCTTGCAGGCATACATCTTCACGATTCTCGCCTCCGTGTACATCGGCGGCGCGGCACACCCGGAACACTGATCCGGCGAATACCAACGAGTTCTCTTCACCGAGTTCCACCACCTCTCCAACCCAGACAGCAACAGGAGATCATCCAACATGGAAGCATTCAGCATCCTCGCCGCCACCGGCTTGACCGGGGACGAAGCCAAAGCTGCGGCCGCGGCCGGTTCGGCGGGCTTCGCATACGGCCTCGCCGCGATCGGTCCTGGCATCGGCATCGGTTACCTCGTCGGCAAGTCCGTCGAGGCGATGGCTCGCCAGCCCGAGGCCGCCGGCATGGTGCGCACCACGATGTTCTTGGGCATCGCCTTCACCGAGGCGCTCGCCCTGATCGGTTTCGTGGTCTTCATCCTGATCGGTCTCTGACCGACATCGAAATATCGACACGAAGGGTGAGCCGGCTGGCGAGCCCGACCATCGACACGAAGGAACTGATCGGAATGACTAGGAACGAAGTGAGATGTCCGAGCATTTCCTGAACCCACTGATCCACTACTCCCACAAGGAGCTGACGTGCTGACAGCCGTCGTAACAAGGGGAACTCAGATCGAGGTACTGTTCGTCGCCGCAGAGGGCGAAAACGGCGTCGATTGCGAGTTTCCCCTCGAAGCAGGAGTCGAGAGCGAAGAGCCGTGCGAGACCGGCCCGAGCCCGATCGCGCCCGAACTCAAAGAGATCGCCTGGGGCTCCGGCGCATTCATCGTGCTCGCGTTGCTCATGCGGTTCTTCCTGTACCCGCGCCTCAAGAAGGGGATGGACGCTCGCTATGCGTTGATCCGGGGTGGCCACGAGCAGGCCGACGCCTCGCGGGCGTCAGCCAAAGCCGAAGTGGCCGAGTACGAGTCTGCGTTGGCGACGGTCAGGGCCGAGGCGAATGAACGTGTCGAGGCAGCCCGTCAGACCCTCGAGACCGAGCGCGCTGCTCGACTCGCCGAGGTGAATGCTTCCATCGCGGCCAAACGCGAAGCGGCGACGGCGGCGACACAAGCAGCTCGCGAGGCGGTCAGCGGCGACATCGCTGCTGCGGTGGCCGACGTCACCAGTCGCACCGTCGAACTCTCCGTCGGCAAGGCTCCCGATGTCGCAGCGGTGCGTAGTGCCGTCGACGAGGCGATGAGCGTGGGCATGTCATCATGAGCATCTTCGCCAGCATCATCATCGCCGCCGAAGAGCACGATCCCGCCCGCTCCATCCACTGGTTGTGGCCCGAGCAGGCAGAACTGATCTACGGCACGATCTCGTCGCTGTTGATATTCGGATTGCTCTGGAAGTTCGCCGGCCCGGCGATCGCGAAGGCGATGTCCGATCGCACCGCACGGATCCAGAAAGAGCTCGACGACTCGGCATCGGCGAAGACCGACGCCGAGGCTGAGGCCACCGACATCCGTCGGGCGGCCGGAGACATCGACGGCGAACGTCAACGGCTCTTCGCCGAGGCCGACGCCCAGGCCGAAGCGCTGTTGGCGGACGGTCGCGCCCGCCTCGAGCTCGAGATCGCCGACCTCGAGGCGCGTGCCGACATCGACATCGCGTCGGCCGGCGGACGCGCCAACGACGAACTGCGCACGGAGGTGTCCCGGTTGTCGAGCGTTGCGACCGAACGCCTCCTCGCCGGCGGCATCATCGACGAGGCCACCCAGCAGGACCTCATCGAGGCCTTCATCTCGAAGGTAGGTGCCTCATGAGTGCGACCGAGACCACCCACGAGCAGGAGGCGTCCCGATGAGCGACCAACGCATCGACGGTTACGCACGTGCGCTGTTCGAGATCGCACGCGCCGAAGGCACGATCGACGAGGTCGAGGACGAACTGTTCCGCTTCGCCCGGTCGTACGAGTCGAGCGACGCGCTTCGCAACGCGCTCACCGATGAGATGATCCCGGCCGGCAAGCGCCAGGCGATCGTCGAAGACCTGCTGGGCGGCAAGGCGACCGCCACCACCATCCAGCTGGTGTCGATGGTCGTCGGATCGGGTCGCGGCCGCGACCTGCCCGCCATCATCGACAAGCTGGTCGAGCGAGCATCCAGCTCGAAGAACCTCGAGGTCGCCGAGGTGCGCACGGCCGTTGCGCTCACCGACGATCAGCAAGCCCGCCTGAAAGCGGCGCTGGCCAATGCCACCGGCAAGGCCGTCAATCTCAAGGTGATCATCGATCCGTCCGTGTTGGGCGGCATCGTTGCCACCGTGGGCGACTCCGTCATCGACGGAAGTGTCCGAACCCGCGTCGACCAGTTGAAGAGCCGGCTCTGAGCGGCCGCCGACAAGTTTTCTGAAACGAGCTACCACATGGCAGAACTGACCATCTCCGCCGCCGACATCGCATCGGCGCTGAAGCACAACCTCGAGGGCTTCGAGCCGTCGTTCGAAGCCCGCACCGTCGGTCGCGTCGCCGAGGTCGGTGACGGCATCGCTCGCGTGTCCGGCCTGCCCGACGCCTCCGTGAACGAACTGCTCGAGTTCGAGGATGGATCGTTCGGGCTCGCCCTCAACCTCGACGAGGAGTCGATCGGCGCGGTCGTGCTCGGCGACGTCGACAAGATCGCCGAGGGGCAGACGGTCAAGGCCACCGGGCGCATCCTGTCGATGCCGGTCGGTGACGCCATGCTCGGCCGCGTCGTCAACGCGCTCGGTCAGCCCGTCGACGGGCTCGGCGACATCGTCGGGGCCGTCCAGCGCCGCATGGAGATCCAGGCGCCCGGCATCCTCGGTCGCAAGCCGGTGCACGAGCCGTTGCAGACAGGTATCAAATCGATCGACGCGATGACCCCGATCGGTCGCGGTCAGCGCGAGTTGATCATCGGTGACCGCAAGACCGGCAAGACCACGGTGGCGATCGACACGATCCTCAACCAGAAGGGTCTCGGCGTGAAGTGCATCTACGTCGCGATCGGTCAGAAGGGGTCGACCGTCGCCCAGACGGTCGACACGCTGCGCCAGAACGGCGCCATGGCCTACACGGTCGTCGTCACCGCGCCGGCCGCCGACTCGGCACCGTTCAAGTACCTCGCCCCCTACGCCGGTTGCGCGATCGGGCAGCACTGGATGGACAACGGCGAGCACGCGCTCGTGGTGTACGACGACCTCTCCAAGCAGGCCGACGCCTACCGGCAGTTGTCGCTGTTGCTGCGCCGCCCGCCCGGTCGCGAGGCGTATCCCGGCGACGTGTTCTATTTGCACAGCCGTCTGCTCGAGCGGGCCGCCAAGCTCAGCGACGAGAACGGTGCCGGTTCGCTCACGGCGCTACCGATCATCGAAACGAAGGCCGGTGACGTCTCGGCGTTCATCCCGACCAACGTGATCTCGATCACCGACGGTCAGGTCTTCCTCCAGGACAACCTGTTCAAGTCGGGTGTCCGTCCGGCTGTCGATGTGGGCATCTCGGTTTCCCGAGTGGGCAGCGCTGCCCAGACCAAGTCGATGAAGGCGGTCGCCGGCACGCTCAAGCTCGACCTCGCCCAGTTCCGTGAGCTCGAGGCCTTCGCAGCGTTCGGTTCCGAGCTCGACGCCGTCTCGAAGGCGCAGCTCGAGCGTGGCTATCGCCTGGTCGAACTGCTCAAGCAGCCGCTCAACAGCCCGATGCCCGTCGAGGAGCAGGTCGTCTCGATCTTCGCCGGCACCAAGGGCTACCTCGACGACGTCGCTGTCGGCGATGTGATCCGGTTCGAACGTGAGCTGCTCGAGTTCATGCGCAGTCGTCACAGCCCGATGTTGACCGACCTGCGCACGGGCGGCATCCCCGACGAGCTGGGCGATGCAGTGCAGTCGTTCAAGGCGCAATTCCGCTCGGCTGACGGTGGTGGACACCACGTCGATCCGGCCAGCGTGAATGCCGAGGAGCTGGGCGACGCCCACTCGAACAAGACCCTCGCAACGGAGTGAGTTCACACGTCATGCCCGTATCAGTTCAACTCAACGCAAGCGACAGCACGTCTGTGGCGCGCGCCGAGGGAAGCGCCGGCGACAAGGCGCAGTCCGATCGAGGAGAACCGAACGGCCGACGAGGAGGACACCAGTAATGGCCGGCGGACAAGAGCGCATCCTCAAGGGCCGCATCCGTTCGATGCAGGCCACCAAGAAGATCACGCGTGCGATGGAGCTGATCGCCGGTTCGCGGATCGTCAAGGCACAACAGCGTGTGCAGGCGGCCGTGCCGTACTCCGAGCAGATCACCGACGTGGTCAAGGATCTCGCCGCTGCGGGTGGTGTGTCGGACTCGCCGTTGCTGACCGGACGTACAGAGGTCAAGAACACCTGCTACGTCATCGTCGCCGCTGATCGCGGTCTGTGCGGTGGCTACAACGCCGGTGTCCAGCGCGCCGCCGAGGGCGAGATCAAAGCTGATGTGCTCGCCGGCAAGGGCTACGAGATCATCTCCGTCGGCCGCAAGGTCGAGAGCTACTTCAAGTTCCGCGACTACCGCCTCGGTCAGACGTTCGCCGGTTTCAGCGACAAGCCCACCTATGACGACGCCAAAGCGATCGGCCAGCACGTGATCGCGCTGTTCGCCAGTGGCCACGTCGACAAGGTCGAGCTGGTGTATACCCGGTTCATCACGGCCGGCAGCCAGGAAGTCGTGCTGCGCCCGCTGGTCCCGCTGTCGACCGAGACCGTGATGGGCGGCGACGGCAAGGCCGGCTCCGACGACGGCACCGGCTCCGACTACGAGTTCGAACCGGACCCGACGACGATCCTGGACACGTTGCTCCCGCGTTACGTCGAAGCCCGCGTGTACGCGGCGCTGTTGAACGCCGCGGCGTCCGAGCACGCCTTCCGGCAACGCGCGATGAAGTCGGCGACCGACAACGCGGAAGAGCTGATCAAGAATCTGAGCATCACCATGAACCGGGCTCGCCAGGCTTCGATCACGACGGAGATCATGGAGATCGTCGGCGGTGCCGAGGCGCTCGGGTCCGATGACAAGGTCGTTCGCTTGGTCGACCTCGACCTCGGCACGGGCTTCGCCCTGTTCGGCGCTGGAGACGGCGCGTCGGCGACGTCCGAGGCACAGGTACCGCAGGGCCATACGACGACGATCGAGGCGGATGCGCTCGACGAGGGGATCGCAGGCGTCGGTCCGATCATCGAGCGCAAGCTGCATGAGCTGGGAATCACGACGTTCAAGCAGATCGCGCGAATGGACCCCGGAGGACATCGAGCGCGTCGGAGAGCAGCTCAATTTCAAGGGTCGGATCGAACGAGAAGACTGGATCGGGCAGGCCAAGGCTGCCCACCTCGCCAAGTACGGCGAGCAACTCTGAGGGCTACCGCCCCACCACTATCGAGACAAGAAACGGTTCAGGAGACACGCAGCCATGACCATGACTGAGAATGATCTGAAAGATGGCCGAGTCGTCGGTATCGCCGGTCCGGTGATCGACGTCGAGTTCCCACCGAATTCGCTCCCGGAGCTGAACTCGGCGGTGGAGTTCGACGTCCAGATCGAGGGCGAGACGATCGTCGTGATGGCCGAGGTCGCCCAGCAACTCGGTCACGGCCGGATCCGTGCGGTGTGCCTCAAGCCGACCGATGGCCTCAAGCGCGGCACGCCCGTGCGAAACCTCGGCCACGGCATTCAGGTGCCCGTCGGCGAAAAGGTGCTCGGCCACGTGTGGAACGCATGGGGTGAGGCGCTCGACGAGAACCCGGAGGGCTTCGACGAAATGGAGCGCTGGGATATTCACCGGCCCGCTCCCGACTTCGATGCGCTCGAGCCGTCGGCTCGCCTGTTCCCGACCGGTATCAAGGTGATCGACCTGCTCACCCCGTACGTCGCCGGCGGCAAGATCGGCTTGTTCGGTGGCGCGGGCGTCGGCAAGACCGTGCTCATCACCGAGATGATCAACCGCGTCGCGTCGCAGCACGGCGGTGTGTCGGTGTTCGCGGGCGTGGGCGAGCGCACCCGTGAGGGCACTGACCTGCGCCTCGAGATGATCGAGTCCGGCGTGTTCGAGAAGGCCGCCTTGGTGTTCGGCCAGATGGACGAGCCGCCGGGCGTGCGCCTGCGTGTCGCCCTGTCGGCGCTCACGATGGCCGAGTACTTCCGCGACGTCCAGAATCAGGACGTGTTGCTGTTCGTCGACAACATCTTCCGCTTCGTGCAGGCCGGTTCGGAAGTGTCGACCCTGCTCGGACGCATGCCCTCCGCCGTGGGCTATCAGCCGACGCTTGCCGATGAGATGGGTCAGCTCCAAGAGCGGATCACCTCGACCCGCGGTCGCTCGATCACGTCGCTCCAGGCCGTGTACGTGCCTGCCGACGACTACACCGACCCGGCGCCGTTCACGACCTTCACCCACCTCGACGCCACCACCGAGTTGTCGCGCCAGGTCGCAGCGCTCGGTATCTACCCGGCGGTCGACCCGCTGGCGTCGACCTCGACGATCCTGTCGCCCGAAGTCGTCGGCGAGCATCACTACAACGTCGCCCGCCGTGTGCAGGAGAATCTGCAGCGCTACAAGGAGCTCCAGGACATCATCGCCATCCTCGGTCTCGACGAGCTCAGCGACGAGGACCGCCTCACCGTCAACCGTGCCCGCAAGATCCAGCGCTTCCTGTCGCAGCCGTTCTTCGTCGCCAAGGTCTTCACGGGCCTCGACGGCGAGTTCGTGCCCGTCGAGGAGACCGTCGAGAGCTTCGACGCGATTCTCAAGGGTGAGCTCGACGACGTCCCCGAGCAGGCGTTCTTGAACGTCGGCGGCGTCGAGCAGGTGCTCGCCAAGGCCAAGAGCCTCCAAGAGAGCTGATCATGCCAGCCGACGATGGTCGTTCGAGGAGCAAGTGATGGCTGATCCGATGAAGGTCGAGGTCGTTTCACCCGAAGCGGTGCTCTATTCCGGCGAGGCCACGATGGTCATCACGCGGACGATCGGCGGCGGTGAGATCGCGTTCCAGCCCGGTCATGCTGCGTTCCTGGGGGCACTCCAGGAGTGCCACACTCGCGTCTATCTCGTCGACGGCTCGATCGAGGACATCGCGGTACATGGTGGGTTCGTCGAGGTCAGCAACAACAAGGTGTCGATCCTCAGCGATGCAGCCGAGCTCGGGTCGTTGGTCGACGTCGAGCGTGCCCGGGCCGCCAAGGAGCGCGCCGAGGAACTGCTCCGTCACGAGCATGATGCCGAGGCCGTCAGTGCATTGAGCCGTGCCCACGCCCGGCTCAACGCCGCCGGCGTCGGCTTCTGACCTCATCGACGGCTGTGGCCATGCAGGTGGCCACTCAGACGAACGAGATCGGGCAGTTCGACGTCCTGTTCGCCATCGAGTACGCCACGCCTGTGGCCGGCGTCGGCGGTAACGTGCGGCATGGCTGACTATCCGTTCTCGTCCGCGTTGGTGACCGGTGCGTCGTCGGGGATCGGTGAGGTGTTCGCCCGCACGCTGGCCGAGGCCGGAGTTCCCACCGTCGTGGTCGCACGGCGCGTCGATCGCCTGCAGGCGATCGCCGACGAGTTCTCGCACGTCGAGGTGCTGGCCGCCGACCTGCTCACCGACACGGGGCAACGCAAGGTCGCGGCACGCATCGGCGACGCCGCTCGTCCGGTCGACCTCGTCGTGAACAACGCAGGTTTCGGCAGCAACGGCATCTTCGCCGAGCTCGATGCCGATCGGTTGGCAGATGAGGTCGAGCTCAACGTCGCGGCGCTGACCCGGCTGAGTCATGCCGCGTTGGCAGCGATGGTGCCGCGGGGCCGGGGCTGGCTGCTGAACGTGTCGAGCGTCGCCAGCTTCCAGCCCGCGCCTCAGCTCGCGGTGTACGCCGCCACCAAGGCGTACGTCACGAGCCTCACCGAGAGTCTGCACGAGGAGGTTCGAGGCTCCGGCGTGCACGTGACGGCGCTGTGCCCCGGCCTCACGAAGACCGAGTTCCAGAGCGTCAGCAACACCGAGCAGTATGCGGATGCGTTCCCTGGTTTCGTCTGGACGAGCCCCCAACAGGTCGTGCAGACCGGCCTTGCCGACGTGATCGCCAATCGCGCGCTGTCGGTGCCCGGCGCTCCAGTACAAGGCGATGGCTGCGGTGACCAACTTCACCCCGCGCTGGGTGCGGCGACGGATGTCGGGGCTGGTGCAGCGCGGTTGAGGGTGATCAGCCCGCCGGCTGCATCAGCGAGAAATCGCCGCCCGTCGAGTCGTGCGCTCCGGCGATGCGACCGACGCCCGGGATGTCGGTCGCCGGCTGAGTGATCGACCCGCCGTCGGCCGTGATCTCGGCCAGCGTGGCATCGACGTCGGCGACCGAGAAGTAGACCGCCCAATAGTCTGGGCACCATGTCGGGCACTTCCGCAGGCATCGCCATCATCCCCGCCCACCCGCCGCGATCGCCGCCCTGCACGACGTAGTAGATGCCCATCGGGCCCATGTCCTGGCCATCGAACGACCAGTCGAACACCTGCTCGTAGAAGGTCTTCGCGGTGTCGATGTCCCTGGTCATCAGTTCGTTCCAGCTGAACGTGTTCGGCTCGTTGCAGATCTCTGCACCGATGTGCCGGCCGGGCTTCCACACCGAGATCACCGCCCCGGTCGGGTCGGCGAACACCGCCATCTCGCCGGCGTCCATCACCTGCATCGGCGGCGCCACGATCGAACCTCCGGCCGCGGTGGCCTTCGCGACCGTCGCTGCGACATCGTCGACAGCGACGTACGTGTTCCAGACTGGCGGCATGCCGTCCATGCCGGGTGGCTGCCCGCCGAGCCCGGCCACGTTCTTGCCGTCGAGCGTGAACATCACATAGATCCGGTTACCGTCATCGTCGTGCTGATCGGTGGCCTCCCATCCGAAGACCGCTCGATAGAACGCGGTCGACGCGTCCACGTCGGGACTCATGAGGTCGACCCAGCACGGACTTCCGACGGCGTGCGACGTGAAGACGGGCATGGCGATTCCTCCTGTCCGGGCCGCGCCGAAGCGGCGACATGTCTCGACAATGACTGGCGTCAGGGACGGTGTCAAGCGCGAGAATGAGGCCTGACGCCAACGGACCAGCGGCCCGACACTGTGGATTCGGCATGGGCCCGTTGCCCCGGATCGGGTTCAGCTGCCGTTGCGCACGGCCAGCGCCCGGTCGATCTCGTACTGGATGATCGCGTCGTGCTGCTGGCCGGCCTGCTGCGCCGTGCAGCCGCCGTCGCGGTTTCGACCGTGATCGAGTGGCTGTCGGTCGACGCCGACATCGAACCCCGCAGCGTCGAAGCGATCGTATTCTGCACGTTCGGGGCCGAAGCGACGGTCGCGCTCGAGGCGGCGCTCGCCGATCAGGTGTAGTCGATGGCGCTGTATTCCTGGAGTTTGCGGACGCGGTGGCGAGCATCGATGAACCGCACGGTGCCACTGCGCGACCGCATCACCAGGCTCTGGGTACGGGCGCCCATCGCATCGAACCGGACACCTCGCAGGAGCTGACCATCGGTCAGCCCGGTGGCGGCGAAGAAGCAATTGTCGCCCTGGATCAGGTCGTCCTGGGTGAGCACGCGGTCGAGGTCGAGGCCGGCGTCGACGACCGCCTCGCGCTCGGCGTCGGACTGCGGCAACAGGCGGGTCTGCATCTCGCCACCCATCGCCTTGAGCGCAGCGGCTGCAATCACGGCCTCGGGTGTGCCGCCGATCCCGAACAGCACGTCGACCCCGGCATCGGGCCAGGCGCAGGCGATCGCTCCGTAGATGTCGCCGTCGCGGATCAACCTGATACGGGCACCACTGGCACGGACCTCGTCGATCAGATCGGCGTGGCGCGGACGATCGAGGATGATGGCGGTGAGATCGCGAACGCTCTCCTGTTTCGATCGGGCGATCCAGCGAAGGTTCTGGGTCGGCGATGCCGTGATGTCGATCGCTCCGACCGAATCGGGGCCGACCGCGATCTTCTCCATGTAGAACGATGGCCCCGGATCGAACATCGATCCGCGTTCGCCGACGGCGATCACGGCCAGGGCGTTGTTGAGGCCGTTGACGGTGAGGGTGGTGCCGTCGATCGGGTCGACGGCGACGTCGACGAGCGGATCGCTGCCGTCGCCGACCTGCTCGCCGTTGAACAGCATCGGGGCTTCGTCCTTCTCGCCCTCGCCGATGACGACGATGCCGTTCATCTGCACACTGGAGAGGCTGAGCCGCATGGCGTCGACGGCGGCGCCATCGGCACCGATCTTGTCGCCGCGCCCGACCCAACGAGCGGACGCGAGCGCTGCAGATTCGGTAACCCGCACGAGTTCCATGGCGAGGTTACGGTCGGGACGCTGGGCGGCCGGACTGGGCATACCACCACCGTAGTGGTCGCGTGCCCAGCCCGGTACATCCGCATGTTGCCGGTCCTGAGGACTTCGCCGACTACTCCTGGCGTCGGCGCTTTCGCTGCCGTCGCCGGGTGTCCCGGCGCATCCGGCTCTGGCCGGCCAGGCGGCGCAGCGCCTCTTGACGCTCGGTCGCCACCAGACGCTCGAACATGGGGTCGGTGAACAAGTACATGGATGTGCCTTTCCGGTGATGGATCTGTTGATGGATCTCGTCGGGGCCCGGGGGCCGACAGGTGGGGGACGCCCCGCCTGATGGCGCTGTGATGGCCGCTGTGATGCGGGCGGTGGCGGACTTCGGAGTTCGCCGGGGTCGTTCCGACCTGCTGGCGGCACGTCCGCGAGTGAGATGGCAGGCGGCTCGGGTCGTTCCCGTGTCGAGGTGGCTCGGTCGCCCGCCGGTGTCAGGCGATGCAGGCCGCTGCCCCGAGCTCGGGGCGGTCGGAACCACACATCGCCTGTCCACAGTGAGTGAGCGAGTTGCTCGCAACGCCGTTCATCGCGTCGGTGTTCGTGGTCGACATGGTTCCTCCTTCCCAGTGCTCGGAGATACCAGCTTGGCCGGTCGTCTCGGCTGCACCAAGGAGGTTTCGTGGCGGCACGCAGCCGTCGGACGGATAGCGTCGAGCCCATGCCCTTCGTGAACAAGTTCGGTAGCGACGATGACGAGGTCTCGAACGAGGTCGCGGCCGGGGCGCCACCGGCGTTCGACGTCGACTTCGACCCCAACGACCCCGATCAGGTCAAGGTGCACTACAACCTCACCGGTTGGAGCCTCGACCAGCGTGCCGAGCTCGCAGAGACCCTCGCCGAGTTGGGTGTCCCGCATACGTGGGATGGCGAGGAGCTGGTGGTTCCCGAACAGATCGAGGAAGCGGTCGACGCATTGTTCGATCGGCTCGAGGTCGAGATCGGACCGTTTCCGGTGCCATTGCTCGATGGTGATGCATCCACCGAGTTCGGTCTCGACGAATGGCCGTCGGCCGATCTCGAGATCCTGAAGCAGTCGTTGATCGAGGCCGAGATCCCCCACGCCTGGGAGGGTCGACGGCTGCTCGTGACCCCCGACGCCGAGCAGGTCGTCGACGATCTCCTCGATGCGATCGAGGCCGGCCAGGTCGCCTCGCTCGACGAGGACGTCCACGCGCCCGACGGTGCACTGCACGATCTGTACGTCGCCGCCGACCGATTGGCCCGCGACGGCACGCACGCGGCGGCTCGCACCGAGGTACTCGCGCTCGTCCCGCAGTTGTCGCCGTCGGTTCCGCCGTTCGGTCTCGAAATGGGCGTCTGGGACACGATCGTCGGACTCGCCAACGACTTGGTCGCCCGATTCGAATCCGGATCCGATCCCGAGTTCCTCACCGAGGCTGCCGACCAGTTACGCGTGGCCTGCCGCCCGTACGTCTGATCTCGCGGGCCGTGCCGGTCTCGCCGGAGCTGTGCTGCGCATGGTTCGGCGAGCGGCGCTACTGTCGCCGTGATGCTGCTCGCCGAGCTGGAGGTCTTCCACACGCGTCCCGCTGTGCCGACGCGGCGGATTGCCCTGGGTCACCTCGTGCTCCCGGTCACCCCGGCGCCCGGTTTCGGCGGGTTGTTGCTCGGCGCCGTGGTGGCCAACCACATCTCGACGGTCGACGCCGAGCTGCAAGCCGAGGTCTTGCGTCTCATTTCGGAGGTCGAAGCGGGTTCGCGTGTGGTGCAGCCGCGTCTGCGACATCGTTTCCAGGTCGACCGCCACGGGCTCTCGCACAGTCGGCATCGCATGATCGGCAATGGCGACGACATCGAGTTCGACTTCGCAACGACCGGCAGCGATCTCGCCCAGGTGCTCGGTGCGGTCTACGCGACCGAGCGGCTCGAGCAGTCGAGCCGGCTGGTCGTCGGTCCGGTGCTGCGCAAGGCACTTCGATGGCGCGGCCCGATCGGGCCGGCGCTGGTCGCCTATCTCGCCGGCGCTCAGTCGACCGCTCTGTCGGCGCTCGCCGACCCGAGAGGCTGGGCGCTCGCCATCCTCGGATTCACGCCCGATGCCGACGAGCCCTCCCAGCGGGCGATCACCAAGCAGTACCGGTTGCGGATGCGCGACGTGCATCCGGATCACGGTGGTGAAGCGCTGGACGCCAGCAAGGCAATCCTCGACCTCAACGAGGCCCGGCGGATCCTCACCGGGCCGGCCGGTCGATGACGTTGTTGCTGTACCCCGGGGCCGGCTCCGACTCGTCACACTCGTCGTTCGATGCGATCGAGCGCTCGATCGCTCCGCACCGCTGCATTCGCGCCGACTTCGAATACCGCAAACAGGGGCGCCGGGCCCCCGACCGGGCGCCCAAACTGCTGGCCGAGATCAGGCACGAGCTGGCGAGCCTGCCCGATGACGAACCGATCGTGATGGGTGGCAGGTCGATGGGCGGGCGGATGTGTTCGATGATCGCGGCGGGCGTCGACGAGGTGCCGGCCCCCTCCAACCTCAAGGGCCTCGTCCTGATCAGCTATCCGCTCCACCCGTCGGGCAAACCCGATCGGCTGAGAGTCGAGCACCTACCGCTGATCAACGTGCCGACCCTCTTCATCTCGGGCACGCGGGACAGCTTCGCAACGCCCGACGAGCTCAGGACCTGGACGGCGACGATGCCGAAACGTGCGAAGGTCCTGCACCTGTTCATCGAACGCGCCGGCCACGACCTGAGGGGTGCCGATCACACGATCGGCGGTGCGGTCAAGGATTTCGTCGACTCGCTGATCTGCTGATCGCCTCCGATTCGGATCGCCCTCAGTCGGGATGGAGGTCGCCGGCCATGACCGGTTCGTCCTCCGGGTTGAGCTCTTCGAGCTCTCGGTGCGCGGTTTCCGGGAACCGTGTGAGCACCAGCAAGACCACCACGACCTGGCCGATCGCCATGAGTCCGATCACTTGTCCATAGGACTGGCCGCGATCGAGGAGCTGGCCCACCACCAGGAGCCCCCCGATCCCGCCGAGCAGCGCAGCGGCAGTCAGCAGGCCCGCAGCCCGGCTGCGGTTGCCCGTGGGGAAGAGCTCGGCGCGGTACACGGCGAGTGCCGGGTAGGCCACGCCGCCGATGAACCCACCACCGAACGCCGAGAGCCACATGGGTGCGCCGCTGACGATGAACGATCCGAGTACGAGCACGGTCGCGACGGGAATCGCGATCGCGATCAGCCGGCGTCGACCCCGGAAATCCGCAAGCCTGCCGCCCAGAATCAGTCCGAGTGCTGCCGGCGTCGCGGTGGTCAGGGTGAAGAGCGCGATCATGCCGGCGTCGAAGCCGCGGATCTCGCGAAGATAGCGATTCTGGTAGGCGCTGGCCGGAGCAACGAACAAATTGGCGAAGACGGCCACGGCCGCCAATGTCGCGAGACGGGCACGATCGAGCCGAGGAGCGACCACGTGCGGGCGCTCGTAGCGTTCGGTCTCGGGGAGTCGGCGCGAGATGTCGACGGCCACCACGAGCCAGACCAGCGTGACCACGTAGACCAGTCGCCAGCCGTTCTGACCGAGGTCCGCGAGTGGCAACGCCATCACGGCGATGCCTGCACCGAGCCCGCTCGCCATCGCCATGATGCTGACCGCGTAGGCCCTGCTGTTGCGCGGCATCTCCTCGGCGACGACGACCGCGATCAGGAAGTCGAGGGCGAGGCCGAGCGGGCGCCCGACGGCCTGTGTCGCCACGAGCGCCGGGAAGTTCGGCGCCAGTGCACCGAGCGCCGTGATCAGCGGGGCGGCCCAAGCGACGACCCGGATGACCCGTTGGCGGCCGATCCGATCGGCGACGATCGCGAACGGCAACGCGATCACGATGCCGGCCCGGACGATCGACTGGGCAACTCCGTACCCCACGTCGCCGATGCCGAAGTTCTCGGCCGCGAACTGAGCGGTCTGGGTGAACAGGGTGTTCGTGAACGCGGACGACATCGACGCCGCGGCCATGAGTCCGAGTACCAATGCCTGACGGGCTGAGATCTGGTCGGGTGGCGCCCACCACGGCGTGCGATGAGGGTGCCGGCGAACCGGATCGAAACCCCGGCGTCCGATCAAGAGACGAACGGGCAGTGCGAACAACCATCCGAACCAAGGGATGCGCAGCACGTACGTCGTTCGTTCCGTCAGCTGCTCGCCATCGGTGGTGAGGGTCCGCTCGTAGCGTTCGAACGGTCCGGCGAGTTGATGGAACGAGCCGTCGTCGGCCCGGAGTTCGCCGACGAGGTCATCGCGCGGACGCTCGACGAACTCACGGACGGCCGGCTGGTCGGGCCACATGCGTGTGACCGTTCGACCAGTTCCGAGCACTCGGCAAGCTTACGAGTTGAACATCGCGCCGTCACAACGGCGCGGCCCGGGCACGTGATGATCGAAACCGCCGGGAAGCGTGCGAACGCCGGGCCGGGCATACTGGGGGAGTGACGCCGGAGACGCCCAACGAGTGCCACATCACGGTGCGCAACGCTGGACCGCTTCGGGGTGAGGTGGTGGTTCCGGGCGCCAAGAACTCGGTGCTGAAGCTGATGGCCGCCAGCCTGCTGGCCGATGGCACCTACGAGATCACCAACGTGCCGAACATCGTCGACGTGTCGATCATGGGCGAACTGTTGAAGGCGATCGGTGTCCGGGTCTGGCTGGACGAGCCCGGCATCGTGACGATCGTCAACACCGGTGGGCTGACGCCGGTTGCGCCGTACGAACTCGTGGAGCGGATCCGGGCGTCGATCAACGTGCTCGGCCCTCTGCTCACCAGATGTGGCCATGTGCGCCTATCGATGCCGGGCGGCGACGATTTCGGCACCCGCCCGATCGACATGCACATCGCCGGTCTCGAGGCCATGGGCGCGACGTTCCGATTCGGTGAGGGCTACCTCGAAGCGTTCGCCGACCGGTTGCACGGCGCCGAGATCACGTTCGACTTCCCGAGCGTCGGAGCGACCGAGAATCTGGTCACCGCTGCCGTGTTCGCCAAGGGTGTCACGACGATCCACAATGCTGCCCGAGAGCCGGAGATCATCGATCTGTGTGAATTCCTGGTGGCGATGGGCGCTCAGATCGACGGAGCCGGCACGTCGACGCTGCAGATCCGGGGCATCGAACGGGACGAGATGCACGGCTGTGAACACGAAACCGTGCCCGATCGCATCCAGGCCGCCACGTATGTCGCCGCATGCGCGGTCGCCGGTGGTCAGCTCGATCTGCTCAACGCCAAACCGGCTCATATGCAGATGGCGCTCAGCCGGTTCGCCGACATGGGCCTCGAGTTCGAACAGTTGCCCTACGGATTGCGGGTGGCTGCTCCCGAGCGTCTGCGTGCCACCGACATCGCCACGTTGCCGTACCCGGGTATCGCCACCGACTACAAACCGGTGATCATCGCCATGTTGTCGGTCGCACAAGGCGTCGCGATCGTCACCGAGAACCTCTATCCGGGACGCTTCCGGTACGTCGACGAACTCGTGCGACTCGGGGCCGACATTCGTATCGATGGTCACCATGCGATCGTGAGGGGCGTCCCGCGGTTGGTGGGTACGCACGTCGCATCGCACGACATCAGAGGCGGGGCGGCGATGGTGGTCGCCGGCCTGGCAGCCGAAGGCACCACCACGATCAGCGGCGTGCACCACATCGACCGTGGCTATGACGATCTGGTTGGCCGGCTCAGCGCGGTCGGCGCCGAGATCGAACGCTTCGACGCATGACGCCGGTCACGACGTGCCGGTCACACGTCGTCGTCGCGACCTGAATCGGTCGGCTCGAGCCCGCGGTCGACCCGTCGTTTGGCGAGTGCCAGCAGTGCGATGATCAACAGGATCGGGGCCCCGACCAGGGCGACCTCGTCCCAACCGCCCTGGTGGGCCACCAGGGGTACGGCACCAACCATCGACAGCATGCGTCGCATGGTAGGGGAATCGCCGAGGATTCGCTGATTGAATGGCGGTGTCATGCGTGCCCAAGTCGAAGCCTGCATCGAAGTCATCCGCCCGGCCCTTCAGGCCGACAACGGCGACATCGAGCTGGTCGATGTCGACGAGCAGACGGGCATCGTGTCGGTCCGTCTGGTCGGCGCCTGTGGCACCTGCCCGGTGTCGACCCAGACACTCAAGGGTGGTATCGAGCGGATCATGCGCGATCGCTGTCGATGGCGTGACCGAGGTCATCAACATCGCCGAGGCCGAGGCGGCGATCGACAGCCCGGTCTGACAACCTGTCAGGCCATGGCCCGTACGTCGGATCCCAACGAACTGTTCACACAGGCGGTCGAGGGTGACCGCGGTGCCACCGCGAGGCTCCTGTCGATGATCGAACGCGGTGGCGAACCGGGGCGGCAGGTCGGGCGGCTGGCGTATCCCAAGAGTGGCCAGGCCTACACGGTCGGGATGACGGGTGCGCCGGGCGCCGGCAAGAGCACCTTGACCAGCGCCACGATCACACTCCTGCGTTCGATGCACCTCGAGGTCGCGGTGCTCGCGATCGACCCGTCGTCACCGTTCACCGGTGGGGCGATCCTCGGCGACCGGGTTCGCATGCAGGACCATGCCACCGACCCGGGTGTGTTCATCCGATCGATGGCAACCCGCGGGCACCTCGGTGGGCTCTCACTCGCCACGCCCGAGGCAGTGCGGTTGCTCGACGCGATCGGCCGCCACTGGATCCTCGTCGAAACGGTCGGGGTCGGTCAGGTCGAGGTCGAGATCGCGGGCAAGGCCGACACGACGGTGGTGGTGGTCAATCCCGGGTGGGGCGACAGCGTGCAGGCGAACAAAGCGGGGCTGATGGAGATCGCCGACGTGTTCGTGATCAACAAGGCCGATCGCAAGGGTGTCGACGAAACCCGCCGCGACCTCGAACAGATGCTCGACCTGTCCGATCTCCCACACGACGCCTGGCGTCCACCGATCGTGCCGACGGTGGGTACCTCCGGCGACGGGGTCGAGGCGCTCTGGGACGCCGTTCTCGCTCACCGCGAGCACGCCGAGTCCAGCGGCCAACTCGCGACTCGACGTGCCTTCCGCACCCGCGAGGAGCTGCGCGAGATCGTCGCCAACCGGCTCGGCGAACGGGCCCGCGAGCTCTGCACGGGCGAACGCTGGGATGAGCTCACCGATGCCGTCGTCACCCACGCCGTCGATCCATGGGCGGCGGCCGACGAGATGCTCACGGGCATCGCCTGATCCGCCCATCGCTGCCCGGCTCGGGCATGATGGTTGCATGACCGAAGCGGTGGTGTTGCTGGAGCGCCGTGACGACGGGGTCGCCGTCGTCACGCTGAACAATGGAAAGGTCAACGCGTTGTCGAGCGCAGTCGTTGCCGCCTTGCACGAGATCGCCGACGAACTCACGGCCGACCCGCCGGGTGCCGTCGTCGTGACCGGTGGCGAACGGATCTTCGCGGCCGGCGCTGACATCTCCGAGTTCGGTGGCGCCGAGCAGGCCGTGGGTATCACGGCCCGTATCCACGCAGCGCTCGATGCGCTCGCGGCGATCCCGCGTTTCGTGATCGCTGCCGTGTCGGGATATGCGCTCGGTGGTGGCTGCGAGCTGTCGCTCGCATGCGACTATCGGATCGCCAGTGAGCGGGCCGTGTTCGGGCAGCCCGAGATCCTCCTGGGCACGATTCCCGGCGGTGGCGGCACCCAACGCCTGGCGCGCCAGGTCGGTCCGAGCCGCGCCAAGGAGATCGCGATCACCGGACGCCAGGTCAAGGCCGACGAAGCATTCCGGATCGGGCTCGCCGACGAGGTGGTGCCCGCCGAGGAACTGCACGACCGGGCATTGTCGCTCGCCGCCGAATGCGCTCGCGGCGCCGTGCTGTCGCAAGCGTTCGCGAAGCAGGCGATCGATCGAGGTCTGTCGACGTCGCTCGCCGAGGGCCTCCAGATCGAGCAGCAGCTGTTCGTCGAATCGTTCACGACCAACGACAGCCAGATCGGCGTGCGGAGCTTCCTCGCTCAGGGCCCTGGCAAGGCCGAGTTCACCGGAACCTGACCAGCCGACCTGCAACGATGGGCGACGGTCACGGGGCATCGAGCGCTTCGAGGTAGACGGCGCTGGTGCGAGCGGCGATCGCATCCCACGAGTAGCTCGCTTCGAGCAGCGCCTGCCCGCGCCGTACCAGTTCGTCGGCGACACCGGCGTCGGTGAGCAAGAGCTCGATGCAGTCGGCCAGCTCGTCGGAATTCCCCGGTTCGAACAGCAACGCCGAACCGGTGCCGCCGACCAGTTCGGCCAACCCGCCGGTGTCGGCGACGATCAGCGGCGCACGGCCGGCGAGCGCCTCGAGTGCCACGACCCCGAACGGCTCGTACAGCGACGGGATGACCACGCATCCAGCTCGATGGATCGCCGAGCGAAGCGCGTTGTCCGACAAGAAGCCGGGTAGTTCGATCAGGTCGCCGACACCGGCGATGTCGATCTGTGACTGCAGCTCGGGGAGGTAGCTGCCGCGTCCGGCGATCATGCATTCGAGCCCGGCGACCCGGTACCGCAGGGCGCCGATCGCACGGGCGAGAATCTGGAAGCCCTTCTCGTACTGCACGCGGCCCCACGTCAGCACGAGCCCGCCCCGGGCCTCATTACCGCTCTCGTCGGGCCCCGCCGACTTCCACCAGGCAGGATCGATACCGCTCGGGATGCGGTGTACGTGGTCCGGATCCATTTCGAACCCATCGAGGATGTCGCGGACCAGCAGCTTGGTCGACGTGATCACGCGTCGCGAACGGGAGGCCTGCCACCATTCGACGCTGTTGATGTCGGTCGGGGCGCCCGGCGCCAGATGGCCCCCGTGACGCCCGCGTTCGGTGCCGTGGAACGTGGTGACGATCGGAATGGCGTACAGCGTCGCGATCACGTCGGCCGCCCACGCCACCTGCCAGTCGTGTGCATGGACGAGATCGGGTCGCCAGTCGCCGAGCGCGACGGAGACCGCAACGAACGCATGATTCGCCGATGCGGTGGCGGCGATCTCGTCGTCGGGCAACCACGGTAGGTCGATATCGATGCGCAGGACGCGGACGCCGGCGCTGAGGGTATCGGCGGGGGTGCCGGCCACCCGGCGCGTGATCAGCACGACCTCGTGCTCGGCGCGCTGGAGCGCATGGGCGAGTCCGTCGACGTACGCCGCCATGCCACCGACGGCGCTCGGCGGGAACTCCCACGACAGCATCAGCACGCGCACGGGCCGCACGATAGATGACGCGCGCCCGCGGCAGGTCCGATTCGCCGACATGACGGCGCCTGCCTAGGCTCACGCCGTGCCCCGCCGGATCGCCGCAGTCCCCCCGGAGCTGCGTCCGGTCGTCTCGGCGAGTCTGACGCTCGGTGCGGTGGTCGGCGTGTTCGGCATCGTGTTCGGGGTCGGTGCGGTGTCGGCCGGCGGCTCGGTCCTGCAGGCCTGTGCGATGTCGTTGTTGGTGTTCACAGGAGCGTCGCAGTTCACCGCCGTGAGCGTGATCGACAGCGGAGGTACCACGGGGTCAGCGTTGAGCAGTGCCATGGTGCTGGCGGCCCGCAACGGCGTGTACGGGCTCACCATGGCCCGGCATCTCGATGGCTCGTTGGCGCGCCGGTTGTTGGCGGCCCAGCTCACCATCGACGAGTCGACCGCGATGGCGACGTCACAGGCCGATCGTCGTTCGCGGGCGACCGCGTTCTGGATCACGGGCGTGTCGGTGTACGTCTTCTGGAACCTGGGCACGCTGATCGGGGCGGTCGCCGGATCCAGTATCGATCCGCAGACGTACGGTCTCGACGCGGCGTTCCCCGCCGGTTTCGTGGCCATGGTAGCGCCCCACTACACCACGCGGAACGGTCGCGCGGCCGGCGTCATCGGCGGCTTGATCCGCTGGTCACGATTCCATTCGTGCCGATCGGTATGTCGATTCTGCTCGCCGGCGTCGCCGTGCTCGTGGGGGTACGTCGCACGTGAGCGAGATCAGCTGGCAACTCGTGGTGGCGTTGAGCGTCGGCGCCTACGCCTGCAAGGTGCTGGGGCTCGTCGTGGTCGGAGCACGCACCCTGCCCGGCGTGGTCGATCGCTGCCTGATCCTGATCCCGGCTGCGCTGATCACCGCCCTGGTGGTGAAGGACACGTTCTCGGTCGGCCAAGAACTGGTGCTCGATGCACGGGCGGTCGGCGTGGGGGCCGCGACGTTCGCCGCCTGGCGACGCGCTCCGCTCGTGGCGGTGATCGTGATCGGCGCCGCAGTCACTTCCTTGGTGCGAGCCGTCGGCTGACCACCGGTCAGCTTCGTGCCAACGAGGCCGCGGTTCGGAGCGTTTCGGCGGCCTGTTCGGGCGGCACGATGTTGATCAACACGCCCGTTCCGCGTTCGAAGCCCGCCTGGGTGACGAGATTGGGCCAGATGTGGATGTGCCAGTGGTACTGCGCCGGTGTGGGCGTGCGGGGCGGTGTGGAACCCGATGTTGTAGGCGACATCGCCGATCGCCCGGTTCAAGAACGCCGTCGTGTCCCGCAACGCGCGTCCGACCGCAGCGAGCGAGTCGTCGTCGGCATCCTGCAGGTGCAGGTCGTGGCGGCGTGGAACGATCAACAGCTCGTAGGGCGATCCGCTCCAGTACGGGCAGATCACGGCGACATCGTCGTTCGCGAACACGATCCGGTCGCCCGTGGCGAGCTCGGCCTCGACGGTGGTGCACAGCAGGCAGCCGCCGGCGAATCGGGCGAAGGCACGTTCTTCGTCGAGCACCTCGCCGGGCACGAACGGCAGCCCGAGCAGCTGACCGTGGGGGTGGGCGATCGAGGCACCGGCCTCGCGGCCGTGATTGACGATTGCCTGGGTGTACCGGATGTGCGCGATCCGGGCGTGCTCGGCGAAACGGCGCTTGAGCGTGAGCATGAACTGGGCTGCGGTGCGATCGTCGAGCCGATCGATCGCCAGATCGTGCTGACGGGAGTACACGAACACCTCGTGGATACCCGTGCCCTCGGCCATCACGTGTACGGGGCCGTCGTGATGGACGGCGAACCCCTCCGCACCGTCGAAGGCGGGGTAGAGATTCGGCACGACCCGCACCTCCCAGTCGCCCTGATCGCTGATGGTTTCGAGGGCGGGTGGGGTCGACTCCTCGTTGCCGGGGCAGAACGGGCAGGGACGATCCGACTCGAACGCTTCCAGATCGGTGCGCGGGGCGAAGTCGGTCGGGCGCTGGGCCCGCTCGGCAACGATCGTGACCCAACGCCCGGTCAGCTGATTCAACCGCATTTGACTCATGAGAATCTTCAGGATACGGCCAAAGCCCGCCGGAAGTTGACCAATCGGCGCTGCAGCGAGTGCGTCGTCCGAATGCGACGTCACGGTCATCGCCGAGTAGGTGGCGGTCAGGTGCGACGGTAGACCGAGACGTGGCGCGCCGAGTCCGGCCGGAATGCGGTGCGTCCGAAGTCCTCCCAGCGGTGTTCCAGATTCATCCCGGCTGCGGCGGCCATCTCGTCGAGCTCGCCCGGAGCGGCGTATCTGATCGCCCACGGTCGAAGTTGCACGCCGCCCCGTTCGGTGAGCTCGATGAACTGTCCCTCGGCGAGTTGAAGGTCGGGATCGTGGCGCGAGATCGACAGGACGACGCGATCGGCCTCGAGGGTCCGGACCGCGATGTCGTCGCCGTCGCGAGGGGGGTCTTCGGGCACGAACGCCTCGATGACGAACCGGCCGTCCGCCTCCAATCGGTCCGCGACGGCATCGAAACACGCCGCTTGGGACTCGGCGGTCCGCAGATTGAAGATCGTGTTGTAGGCGACGAACACCAGTGCGAACGGACCGTCGGGAAGCTGGGTCGCCATGTCGCCCACGACGGCTTCGATGCGTCCCTCGGTATCGCGTTCGCGGCAGCTTCGACAACATCGACTCGCTCGAATCGATCCCGACGACGCGGCGCCGACCGGCGCGAGCGTCGTAGGCGAGAGGAATCGCCAACCGTCCCGTTCCGACGCCGAGCTCGAGCACCGGGCCGCTCCCGGCCAGCTCGTACAAGCGATCGATCGTCGCCGAGACGTCCGATATCCCCTGGTACCAATCGTCATAGATGTCGGCGAATGCCGACCCGTAGCTGGTGTCGTCGAAGCCCTTCATCCGAATCAGCACGGTACCTGGCTCCGGGCACCGGCGGCTGGTCGATAGCGTGGACGCGTGGGCATCACCTATCTCGATCACGCTGCGACGACGCCGATGCGCTCGAGGGCCGTCGAGACGATGATGCCGTTCCTCGCCGAACGGTTCGCGAATCCCAGCGGTTCGCACCGATTCGCCCGCGACGCAAGACGGGCGGTCGACGAGGCGCGCGATCAGGTCGCCGAGGTGCTCGGTGTCGGACCGGGTGAAGTGGTGTTCACCGGGTGCGGTACCGAGGCCGACAACACCGCCGTACTGGGCGTCGATGGGATCGCCGTGTGTTCGGCAGCAGAGCACCATGCCGTGCTGCATCCGACGCTCGAGCACGGCGGCATCGTCGTCGGTGTCGACGCCGCTGGACACATCGATCTCGACGAGCTCGATGCGACCTTGGCATCCGAGGCGGGTGCCGCGGTCGGGGTGGTCAGCGTGATGGCCGTCAACAACGAGGTCGGTACGATCTCCGATCTCGCTGCGGTCTCGCGGATCGTGCGACGGCGGGCCCCGCAGGCCTTGCTCCACACGGATGCCGTGCAGGCTGTGTGCTGGCTCGACCTCCGGGCGATCGCTCCGCTCGTCGATCTGATGTCGTTGAGCGCGCACAAGTTCGGGGGCCCGAAAGGGGTCGGTGTCCTGACGATTCGTGACGGCGCGTCGCTGCGGCCGTTGATCAGCGGCGGCGGCCAGGAGCGCGAACGGCGCAGCGGAACCCACAACGTCGCCGGCATCGTTGCGTTGGCCGCCGCGCTGGACGAAACCGACAGCGCGTGGGCCACCGAGAACACGCGGTTGTCCCAGCTGCGCGATCGACTGATCGATGGGCTCGCCAGTCGGGTCGAGGGTGTCGTCGAGACGGTGCCCCGCGAGCGCAAGGTCGCAGGCTCGGCCCACGTCTGCCTGGAGGGCGTCGAGAGCGAATCGTTGTTGTACCTACTCGACGAGGCGGACGTCTGTGCCAGCGCCGCATCGGCGTGCGCCAGCGGCGCGATGGAACCGTCGCACGTGCTCGCCGCGATGGGCGTCGACCGCTCGTTGGCGCTCGGATCGCTCCGGCTGACCTTGGGGCACACCTCGACGGTCGACGACGTCGACCGGGCGATCGAGGTGGTCGCCGCCGCCGTCACTCGTCTGCGGGAGGCCCGCGTGCGCACGCCGGGTGTTGCGAGTCGCTCATGACGGGTCGTGCAGATCCGATCATGCGGTGCGAGTCGCTCATGACCGATCGTGCAGGTCCGATCGTGCAGGTCCGATCGTGAAGGTGATGCTGGCCATGAGCGGTGGCGTCGACTCGTCGGTGGCGGGCGCGCTCTTGCTGCGCGACGGGCATGAGGTCGTCGGTGTCACGATGAAGCTGTGGGGCGGCGACAGCGATTCCGGGTGCTGCAGCGTCAGCGACGTCGATGATGCTCGCCGAGTCGCACAGCAGCTCGATATCGACCACCTCGTGTTCAACTTCGGTGCCGACTTCAACACCCACGTCGTCGACCCCTATGTGCGTGATCACGCACTCGGGATCACGCCCAATCCGTGCATCGAGTGCAACCGTCACGTCAAGTTCGACCGACTGCTCGAACGGTCCGAGCAGCTCGGCTTCGACGCCGTCGCGACTGGTCATCATGCCCGAATCGGCCGCCCGCCCGGTGGTCCGCTCACGCTCGAGCGTGGTGCCGATGCCGCGAAGGACCAGAGCTATGTCGTGCACATGCTCGATCAGTCGGCGTTGGCCCGCACGCTCTTCCCGGTGGGCGACATCGACAAGACCGAGGTGCGGCGATTGGCGGCGGAGATGGGGCTCCGCACAGCCACCAAGCCCGACAGCCAGGATGTGTGTTTCATCACGTCGACGGGCGGCCGCGAGACGTTCCTGGGTGATCGCATCGCGTTTCGCCCCGGGCGGGTCGTCGACGGCGAGGGCCACTTGATCGGCGACGTCGACGCGGTCGAGATGATCACCATCGGGCAGCGCCGCGGGATCGGCCTGCCCGGTGGCGGTCCGAAGCGATACGTGGTCGACGTGGACGTGCCGACTGCCACGGTGGTCGTCGGCGACGATGCCGACCTGCTCGGCCGCTCGATGAGGGTCGACCGCGTCACCTGGACCGACGTGCCGACCGAGGGCCGAGTGCTCGCACAATGCAGCGCCCACGGGGCCGCCCAGCCCGCCACGATCATCGTCGACGGTGCCGCGGGCGTCGAGGTGACCTGGAGCGCGCCGCAACGTCGCGTTGCGCCGGGCCAGAGCGTGGTGTTCTACGACCTGGCCGACCGTTGCGTGCTCGGCGGGGGCTGCGCGGCCCGCTGACGACCCAGGACCGCTCGGGCCGGCAATGTCGGCCGGTCTCCGTCAGCCGACCGGCAGGCGCCGGCGATTCGCCGCTGCGAGGGCCCGTCCGGGTCGGGTCGGGCTGACGAGGCAGGCCGTGAGGTGGATCGCCTTGCCCCGGGGCGCTTTGGGAGTCGCCGCGAAGATCACCGTGATCGGCTCGACGGTCGTGATCTCCACTGCATGCCCGGCGGCCGGGCCCGTGAGGTCGGCAGCTCCGGTGTCCGCAGTTGCCAGAACTACCGACGCGATCTCCTGGCGTCGGATCATCACCGTTTCGGCCAGCACGAGGTGATCGTGGATGACCAGCCCGACCGGTACGACGACGAGCCAACGGCGTGAGAGCTTGTGCCACCGTGGCCACGCCCAGATCGCGCCGACCACTGCGAATGCCGACAACGCTCCGCCGAAGATCCAGACCCGAGCGCCGAGGAGCAAGGGACCGGCGATCATGCTCGCTGCCCAGATGCCCCACGTGATGACGACGGCCACGAGGTATGCGGCGGGTGGTCGCAAGACGTTGCGGTCCTCCTCGCCGTAGGCCGAGGCTTGTACGAAGACGTGGCCGAGATCGCCGGAGAACGCCACGACGGCCGCGACCGACGCAACGCCGAGGAAGACGGCGCCGTCGACCGCATCGGCCCCCATCGCCCAGGCGAGGGCAGCGACCGGCACGGAGAGCGGCACGACCAGTCGCGTCGCGGTCAGACTGACGACGGCCGGAATCGCCATCGACGCGACACCGACCAGCCAGACTGCTGCGGCAACCCACGTCGCGATCGACCCCACCAAAGCGCTGCGATCGACGGTCGCACCGTCGATCGCTTCGCCACCGAACACGAGCACGCCCACCCATGCGACCCGGAGGACCCAGGGAAGCACTCGATCGACGGGCCGGACGCGTGACACGCCAGCCAGTCTGGCGGCTGATGACGGTAACGACTGCCCCGCACCGACGAGCCGAGCTGCGAGGAATCGTCGTCGGGAACGCGAAGATGACACGATGGAACCCAGATATGGGCGTGTCAACCGGAGGTGCGGGGAACGGGTCGACGACGACCGACGCCTCGACGGTCACGCCCCGTGCGCTCGATGTGATCGTCTCCGGGTCGACGACGGGAATCGGCAGTCTTCCCCATCGCAACGCCTCCCAGGCGGTCGAGTTCGCGTTCGCGGCCTACGACGTGCCCGCGATTCCGAGCCTTCCGAGGCGTTCGCCCGCCGAGTCATCGATCGCTCAGGCCCTGGTGGGTGCGGCGGGTGTCACGCTCGGGCAATACGGCACGGTTGCCGTCGATGTCGAAGGGCTCGACGCCGAGGCGCCGGTCGATACCGACCTGCGGCGTGACAATTTCGTCGGGTTCCGCACGTTCCTCGATGTCGCCCGCGCACGCCACTACGCCGGCCCGGTGAAGTGGCAGTTCGTCGGTCCGATCAGCCTGGGCGTCGCGCTGCGGCGAGCGGGCGCTGCGCCCGATGTGGCGTTCGCGGTGGCGGCCAAGACGGTGGGTAGCCATCTCGGCGCGTTGTCGGCGACCGTGTCGGCAGCCTTGCCCGATGCGCCCCAACTCGTCGTCCTCGACGAACCGTTCATCGACGGGTTGATGTCCCGCGATTTTCCGATCGCACCCGACGAGGCGGTGGATCTGCTCTCGTCGGCGATGGCGGTACTCGAGCCGAGGGTCACGGTCGGCGTGCACTGCTGCGGCGATGCCGACGTCGCGACGCTGCTCGAATCGGGGCCGAGCGTGCTCTCGCTGCCGGTCAGCATGTCGTTGGTGCCGCTCGCCGGGTATCTCGATCGCTTCTTGCGCAACGGTGGGTGGATCGCCTGGGGGGCTGTCGCCACCGAAGGGCCGATCGGTGTGACGTCGGCCAGGTCGTGGCACCACATGTCGAAAGTGTGGTGCGAGTTGGTCCAGCGCGGCTGCGACCCCAACCTCCTGCGCGACCAGTCCCTGGTCAGCCCCGAGTGCGGGCTCGGCACACACAGCGTGGCGGTCGCCGAACGTCTGTGCCACTCGCTTCGAGACGTCTCGCGTTCGCTGCGCAGCGAGTCGGCGGCCGCGAAGTTCGTGCTCGGCGCCTGAGCCCAGAGCGATCGAGCAGCTCGATCTGCCCGATGCCGACTCCCGCCGTGCCGGGGCATGGGTCTCTACACTCGCTTCCGGTGCCTGAGGCAACCGCCGGAGGAACCGCGACCATTCGTCGACGAGACCAGGTGTGAGGGGGATCCATGCGCAATGAGGACGAACGAAGCGACTCGCCCGCCGCCCGCATCGCCGAGTTGCGCGCGCAGGTTGCGCATCACAATCGCCTGTACCACGAGCTCGACGCGCCCGAGCTCCCCGACGGCGAATACGACATCTTGGTGCGCGAGCTGCGGATGCTCGAGGCGCAGTATCCCGATCTGGCGGCCGACGATTCGCCGGCGCAGGCCGTGGGAGGGGCGGCGAGTGCCACGTTCGCTCCGGTGGTGCACGTCGAACCGATGACCAGTCTCGACAACGCGATGGACGGCGACGAGTTGCGGGCGTGGGCTGACCGCGTGGTGAAAGGGCTCGACGGGACGGTGCCAAGGTTCGTCGCCGAACTGAAGATCGACGGCTTGGCCATGAGCCTGCGATACGAACACGGTCGTCTGGTGCAGGCAGCCACGCGCGGTGACGGACGTGTCGGCGAGGATGTCACGGCCAACGTGAGGACGATCGGCGACGTGCCAGGGCGGTTGACGGTCGATGATGCGCCCGCGGTCGTCGAGGTGCGCGGCGAGGTGTACATGCCGACGGCCGTCTTCGAGGCCCTGAACTCCGAGTACGAGGCTGCCGGTCTACGCCCACTGGTCAATCCCCGCAACGCTGCGGCCGGCAGTTTGCGCCAGAAGGATCCTTCGATGACCGCCAAGCGCCGGCTTTCGTTCTGGGCGTATCAGCTCGGTCACATCGAGGGTGGGCCCGAGTTCGTCACGCACCAGCAGACGCTCGACTACATCGGCCGGATCGGCTTCCCGATCAACGCCGAGGTACGGATGCTCGACACCATCGATGCCGTCGCCGAGTACTGCCTCTTTCGTCAGCAACATCGCCACGATCTGGGCTACGAGATCGACGGGGTGGTGATCAAGGTCGACGATCTCGCACAGCGCGAAGCGCTCGGCTTCACGTCGAGGGCGCCTCGTTGGGCGATCGCCTACAAGTTCCCTCCCGAGGAGCGCACGACGCTGTTCCGCGACATCCAGGTGTCGGTCGGGCGGACTGGCCGGACCACCCCGTTCGCGGTGCTCGAACCCGTTTTCGTCGGGGGTTCGACCGTGTCGATGGCGACGCTGCACAATCAGGACCAGGTGGCGTTCAAGGATGTCCGGCCCGGCGACACCGTGATCGTTCGCAAGGCCGGTGACGTCATCCCCGAGGTGGTCGGTCCAGTGCTGTCGATGCGCCCGCCCGGCTCTGAGCCGTGGCAGTTCCCGACGATCTGTCCGTGCGATCTGCGCAGCCACCTGGTGCGCCTCGAGGGGGAGGCCGACACCCGATGTGTCGAGCCGGCGTGTCCGTTCCAACGCGACCAGAAGATCATCTACTGGGCATCCCGCGGGGCGATGGACATCGAGGGGTTGGGCGAGCGGACGGTGTTGCAGCTGACGGCCGCCCAGCTGGTCGACGATGCTGCTGACATCTACTCGCTCGTGCCCGAGCAGGTCGAGTCGTTGGAGGGCTTCGCCCGGCCGAGTGCCGAGAAGTTGGTCGCGTCGATTCAGGCGTCACGTTCCCGGCCGCTGCCGAAGGTGCTGACCGCCTTGGGCATCAAACATCTCGGCCCATCGGCATCGCTCGCGCTGGCGGCCGAGTTCGGCACGCTGCGTCGCGTCATGGAGGCGACCGACGACGAGCGGGCGGCGGTCGACGGAGTGGGCGCGGTGATCTCGGCGGCGATCAGTCGTTGGTACGACCTTGCGAGTAATCGTGACTTCATCGACCGGCTCGAGGCAGCGGGTGTGAACTTCGGGAGCGAACAGGAGGCGTCGGCGCGCGAGGCGATGAAGGCGTCGGTCGAACAAACGCTCGACGGCAAGACCGTCGTGGTCACGGGAGCGGTTCCCGGCTACAACCGAGAGGCCGCCGAACAAGCGATCGTCGCACGTGGCGGCAAGAGCCCGGGCAGCGTGTCGAAGCAGACGTTCGCGCTCGTCGTCGGCGAGGGGGCCGGCGCCTCGAAGCTCACCAAGGCCGAGACCAACGGAGTCCCGATCGTCGCCGCCGAGCACTTCGCCGAGCTGCTGGCAACCGGACAGATCCCGTCGTGAAGACCGTCGGGTTGCTCGGAGGTATGAGCTGGGAGAGCTCGATCGAATACGAGCGGCTCATCAACGAGGGGATCCGCGCCCGCCTCGGTGGTCACCACTCGGCCGATCTGATCATCCGCAGCTACGACTTCGCCCGGATCGAGGCGTTGCAGTCGGCGGGGGATTGGGACGCGGCGGGCGATCTGCTCGCCTCCGATGCCCGTATGTTGCAGGATGCGGGCGCCGAGCTCATCGTGCTGTGCACGAACACGATGCACGTGGTGGCCGACCGGATCGAGGCGGTGCTCGATGTCGAGTTCCTGCATCTGGCAGATACGACTGCGCGGGCCGTGCTGGCAGCCGGGGTGCGCCGGGTCGCTCTGCTCGGAACCCGCTACACGATGGAACACGACTTCTACCGTGATCGCGTCGAACGTCAGGGCATCGAGGTGATCGTGCCGGACGAACACGATCGAACGACGATCCACGACGTGATCTACGGCGAATTGGTGCGCGGTATCGTCAACCAGGACTCGAAGACGCGATATCTCGACATCATCGACAGACAGGTCGCGCGCGGCGCATCGGGGGTGATCGCCGGGTGTACGGAGATCGAGTTGCTCGTCGGCCCCGACGACGTGAGCGTGCCATTCTTCGCGACGACCCGACTGCACGCCGAGGCAGCGGTCGCAGCTGCTCTACGAGAGCACTGAGCAGGCGCCGACCAGCGGTGGCGAGCCGCTCGAACAGTGCGCAACAGCGACTTCTTCGGGCGATCTGCAATCGATCCCACGGGTGCTTCGCCCGGCCGAAATCGCCGATACCAGCGGTCTTCGGAGCCCTGCTAGACGACCTGGAAGGTCCAGGTGTAGCTGCGGGCCCGCTGTCGACTCTCGTCGACTTTCCAGTAGATCACCTGGGCGCGGTGTTGGCCTTCGCTGAACTGCGTGATGACGGCGTCGTCGCTGGGCGCGAATGTGAGCGTTGCGTTGCCGGGCTCGTAGATGGTGACGGACGGCAAGTCGATCTGCTGACCCGGTTGCACCCCGATGTTACCGACGTCCTCGACATTGACGGTCTCGATCTCGACCCCGTCGATGACGAGAACGCCGGTGTACCCGGAAGCCAGGTCGACGAACACGTTGCTCTGGCTGACGACTTGTACGGCTTCCGGCACCGGTTCGACCCGCTCGATCAACGCCGGCAACTTGGACCGCGCATCACCGGTGATGCTGACCAGCACGCCGCGTGCCACCAGCGCGATCCCGACCCCGAGCACCGCGATCACGATCAACAACGTCTTGTCGATGTGGCGGCGCGACGTGCGCGGCAGGGGAGTCGAGTCGTCGACGAGCGGCTGATCGGGCGGTGTCGACCGCTGCTGAGCAGCCGACGTGTCGCTGTCCTGGTCGGTCACGGAGTCCATCATGCCGTGCGCGTCGACGGAACTGGCAGCGCTGCCGGCGAGAAATCTCACTGCCAGGGCGTCACCCCACTGGGCCGGGGCAAGCGGTAGCGTTCGGGCATCGTGAGCCCCAGCGTGACACCCCCAGGTGACCCCGTCGAGCCCGCTCAGCTGGTCGGGTCGCTGTTCGCCGACCGCTTCAGCGTGCGAGGGCTCGTCTCGGAAGGCGCCAACACGGCGATCTACGCCGCCGAGGACATACAACATGCACGGGCGGTCACGCTGAAGGTGATCCGCCCGTCCCTCGCCGCCTCCCCGTCGTTCCGCGCCCATTTCGACGAGACGATGCGGTCGGTCGCGGCGCTCAGCCATCCGAACATCGCGGCGGTCTACGACTGGGGTCTGGCACCGGTGGGCGACACGTCGGTGGCCTATGTCGTGATCGAGCAGCTCACGGGCGGCAGCCTGCGGGATCTGTTCGACCGCGGACGTCGCCTGTCACCATCACAAGCCCTTGCAGTCGGTCTCGATGCCTGTCGGGGCCTCGATCACGCCCATCGACGCGGGTTCGTGCACGGTGAGTTGACACCTTCGAAGCTGGTGTTCGGCGATGACCGGCGGCTTCGTATCATCGACTTCGGTCTCGCCCGGTTGCTGGGCGAACAGATGTGGGCCCAACCCGACTCCGTGCCCACTCATGTCGCCTGGTATGCGTCGCCGGAGCAAGGTTTGTCGCTCCCGATCGACGGCACCACCGACGTGTACGCGCTTGGCCTCGCACTGCACGAAGCAGTCACGGGCGTGTTGCCGTTCCGAAATGATTCGACGGTGGCTGCCCTCTCCGCTCGGGTCGGCAAGCTGATGCCGGTCTCGGCCGACCTCGGTCCGTTGGCCGCCGTGCTCGAGCGGGCCGGTCGCCCCGATCCCGACGACCGCGCCACTGCTGCCGAGTTCGGCAAGGAACTCGTGCGTGCGGCGTCCAAGCTGCCTCGCCCCGAGCCGCTCCCGCTGCTGTCGACGGGTCTGTTCGACACGCCGGAGGAACAGTTGCGTTCCCCGGATGATCCCACTGGTGGGGTGTTCCGGCCCGGCGATGGCGCCGCCGTGCCCCTCGTTCTGGTTCCACTCGACGAGCCGGACGCTGACGATCTGCTCGCCGCCGCCGATGCACCCGTCGGCACGGCCGACACGGCCGACACGGTCGACACGGTCGATTCACCGATCGGTGGCCACGAGCCGGTGCCGCCGCCCCAGCCCGACGCTGCCGGTGACCTCGTGATCCTCCCGCTCGACTCGGGTATCGGCACCGGCCCCTCGTTGGCGGTCGACGCGCCCGATGTGGGGCTCGGTTCGGCGGCGGTCACGCGCACGATGCCGACCATCGACGAGTCGGTTCTGATCACTCGCCGACCGCGTCGCTTCCCGTGGAAGGTCCTGCTGTCGCTCATGGTGTTGGCGGCGCTCGCCGTGCTGGGCGTGCTGGCGACCCAGCTGTTCCGGACGCCGGTGTATCGGGTTCCGGATCTCGTGGGGCTTCCCAAGGCCGAGGCGCGCAATCTCGTGGCGACCAACGGCTGGGAGATCATGGAACAGCGTGAACGCAGCGATCTCGTGCCGATCGTCGGACAGGTCGTGCGAACCGCCCCTCAGGCGGGGATCGATCTCGCCGAAGGCGAGCCATTCCTGATCGTCGTCAGCGATGGGCCGATGCTGCGCGAGCTGCCCGAGTCGACCGGCGTGCTCTTGAGCGAGGCCCAGACCCGCCTGATCGAACGCGGGCTCGACGTCGAGGTCGTCGAGGAGTTCGACGAGGTCGTGCCCGCAGCCACGGTGATCTCCTGGTCGGTGCCTGGCGACCCGACGCTGGGTGCTGGTTCGCTGGTCGAGCCGGCAACGACGGTTCGTCTCGTCGTGTCGCTCGGGCCCGCGCCGCGTACGATCCCCGACGTCGTCGGAGTGCCCCTCAACGAAGCACGGACGCAACTCGAGGCGCTCGGGCTGGTTCTGGTCGAGGGCAGTCAGGAGTTCAGCGACGACGTTCCGATCGGTGTCGTCATCGGTCAGAGCATCGAAGCGGGTACCGAGGTTGCACGGGGCGCCGAGATGGCCGTCGTGGTATCGCTCGGTCCGGACCTGGTGTCGTTCCCGGATCTCAGCGATGTCAGCACGTTCGTGGCGGCAGCCGAGTTGCTCCGCGAGGCCGGTTTCGAACCGAGACTGGTCTTCGGAGACGCGCAAGGCGAGATCCGCAGTTACGAGATCGACGGCGTGGAACCCGAGGTCGGTCAGACCTTCCGCCGCGGGTCGATCGTCGAGATCTCCGCGCTGTAGGCACACCTCCGCGCCGAGCCCTCGGTCGGACGACCACGTTCCGGTCGGGGTCGGCTTGCTACGGTTTCTTCCCGCGGCGGTGCATCATCGCTGCTTCACCGAATCAGAGGAGCTGCAAGCCGAATGGTCGAACTCGATGGTCGCGTTGCGATCGTGACGGGTGCCGGCCGGGGCCTCGGCCGCGAGCATGCGCTGTTGCTCGCATCGCAAGGCGCTCGCGTGGTCGTGAACGATCTGGGTGTCGACAACGACGGTTCGGGCGGTGATTCGACGCCGGCGAACGGAGTCGTCGAGGAGATCCGCTCAGCAGGTGGTGTTGCGATCGCGAACACCGACGATGTCGCCAGCTGGGAGGGCAGCAAGGCCATGGTCGCGTGCACGATCGAGGCGTTCGGCGACCTCGACGTGTTGGTGAACAACGCCGGAATCCTGCGTGACCGCGCGATCGTCAACATGGACGAGACCGATTTCGACGAGGTCGTTCGCGTGCACCTGAAAGGTCACGTGGCGCCGACGAAGTGGGCGGCGGTTCATTGGCGTCAGCAACACAAGTCGGGCGTGACGAGGCAGCGCAACCTCGTGCACACCAGCTCGACGTCAGGGATCTACGCCAATCCGGGTCAGGCCAATTACGGCCCTGCCAAGTCGGGCATCGTCACGTTCAGTCAGATCGCCGCCAAGGAACTGGCGAAGTACGGCGTCGTCTCGAACTGTGTGGTTCCCGGGGCGCGCACGCGCCTCACGCTCTCCTCACCGGGGCTGCCCGAGATCATGGAACCTCCCGCCGACGGTTTCGACCAGTGGGACCCGGCCAACACGTCGCCGCTGGTCGCCTATCTCTGCGGAGCCTCCTGCCCACTGAACGGGGAAACGTTCTACGTGCAGGGCGGCACCGTGCGGCGGCTCGAACCGTGGACGCTGGTCGGGAATTCGATCGAACACCCGACCAGGTGGGACCTCGACCAGCTCGACGAGGCGATGAGCGCCTTCGTGCATCGCCGCTGAGGCGGCGTGTCCTGGTGCCGGGCGGGCGCCTGGCCGGCGACGACTCGTGGGTCTGCTACTCGGTGATGGCTTGGATCTCCGCCGCCAGCTGCAGGGAGAACTCGTTCGATGGCATGGCGGTCTGCATGGCCATCAACTTCATCATGTCGCCCTGCACCTTGATCTTGCCGGCCATGAACGATTGCATGGCCACCGTGGGATCCTGATCGACCATCATCGCCTTGGCCGTGGCGTAGTCGGTCATCAGCACGGCATCGGGTTCGTCGAGTTCACCGAGCGCGAGCTCGAATCCGCCGTTGCTGGTGTCGACGTAGGCGTACACGGTTCCGTCGCCGAACGGAACGTCGGTGATCACCTGGTTGATCCGCACGGAGATCGTGATCTCGGGAAGGTCACCCTGATAGCGCTCACGGATCTCGTGCGCAGCCGCTATCCACTCGTCCGACAGGAACACGTACATGGGCAGGACTGTATCGGCCGGCGTGGCGGCCCGCTGGCGGATGTCGGGCTGGGGTGTCAAGCGCGATCTCAGGCAGGCAGATGCGTGGTGGCGGTCGTGACCGATTCGAGGTACTCGGCGTCGATGTCGAACCCGAGCCCGGGCGCGGTGGGCACGACGACATGCCCGTCGTCGACCGTGATCGGATCGGTGACGATGTCTCGTCGGTAGAACCGTGTCGAGGCGCTGATGTCGCCGGGGAGGGTGAATCCGGGCAAGGCCGCCAGCGCGGCGTTCGCTGCCCGGCCGATGCCGGTCTCGACCATCCCGCCACACCACACCGGGATGCCGCGGTCGACGCAGAGGTCGTGGATCCGGCGGGCTTCGAGGTAGCCGCCGACCCGGCCGGGTTTGATGTTGATGATCTCGGCGGCGCCCAACTCGATGGCGTCAGCGGCCGTGCGCAGCGACACGATCGATTCGTCGAGGCAGATCGGTGTCCGAGCAGCGGCAGCCAGTTGGGCGTGGCCCAGGATGTCATCTTCGGGAAGCGGCTGCTCGATCAGCAGCAGATCGAATTCGTCGAGCCGGCAGAGATATTCGATGTCGGAGCGGCCGTACGCCGTGTTGGCGTCGACCTGCAGGCCCATCTCGGGGCCGATCAGCTCGCGGACGAGTCGAACCGGTTCGAGATCCCAACCGGGCTCGATCTTGAGCTTGATCCGGGCATAGCCGTCGTCGACATATCCCTGTACCTGCGCGAGGAGCTCGTCGAGCGAGTCGAAGATGCCGACGCTGACCCCGCTGGGCACCCGGTCGCGAGTGCCGCCGAGGTAGGCGTGCAAGTTGGTCGAGCGCGCCCGCAGTTGGGCGTCGAGCACGGCCATCTCGAGCGCCGCCTTCGACATCGGATGGCCTGCGAAGCGTGCCAGTCGAGGGGCGACGTCTGCCGCGCCGATCGGCCCGTCGGCGACCAGGGTCGGCCAGAAGTGTTCGGCGATCACGAGTTGGGCAGCGTTCACGAACTCGGCCGAGTACGCCGGCTCGGTCATCGCAACGCATTCACCCCAGCCGGCGCCCTCGTCGGTGGAGACGTGGATCAGCAGGATGTCGCGTCGCGACTCGACGCCGAAGCTGGTGCGGAACGGAGTGACGAGGTCGAGTTCGATCCGTCGCAGTTCGAGTTGTTGGAGCTGCATGTTGACTCCGATCGGGTCGGTGTGTGGATATCGGTGGGGCGATGCCGGCAGGACGCGTTCGACGCTGTTCAGGAGGGCGTGTGCACGACGTATGAACCCTCGCGGGTGAAGCCCGTGACCACGCCGCCGGTCTCGAACAGCTCGGTGAACTGACGACGTACCGTGCCCCTCCAATCGGCAGCCACGGCTGGCTCGGTACGGCGCAGCACGACGATGTCGTCGGGTGTGGCGATCTCGTGGCGTGTCGACGTCGCCACCGGCCCGGGCCGCTCCGTGCGCTCGTCGGTCGACCACGCCACGACCAGTCGATCGGATTCGTCGTTCGCGTTGATCGAGTCGGACATCGGGCCGTAGAAGTTGACGAGGTAGCCGGCGATCTCGGCCTGGAGCACCTCGATGTTGAACCAGGCGTTGCGACGAACGAGCGGATCGAACGTCCACGTGATCCACGGAATGCCACGCTCGGCCGCCCAGGCCCGCTGGTGGTTCTTCATCGCCCTGCCGACACCCCCGTGCTGCACCCCCGGCAGAATGCCGGTCACATGGCTGTGCAGGGCTTCGTCGCCCTCGTGTCGAGCCAGGAAACCGAACGACGCACCGACGATGTTGCCCGACTCGAAGGCTCCGGCGACATAGCCGCCGGTGTGCGAGATCGCACGCAGCAGCTCGACGCCGACGATCGGCGTGACCGATCCCCACACCTGCTGGAAGACGGTGACGATCGTGGTCATCTCGTCGGCCGTCGTCAGCGTTCGAATCTCCAGATCCCCATCGCTCATGTGCCCGACGGTACCCGGTGGCGCCGCTCGCGACGCGGTGGCCGAAGCGCCCACGGCAAACGCCGTGACGATCGACCCCTTGACGACTCGTTCAAGCGGTTGGGTTGCCCCATCTCCGACCGATAGGCATGTCACCCATGGCGCGCATCCTCGTCACCGAAGCCATCGCCGATGGCGGTCTCGATCGCCTGCGCGCAGCAGGTCACACGGTCGATGTCCAACTCGATATCTCGGCCGACGCTCTCATGGCAGCGATCCCGGGTGTCGAGGCACTGATCATCCGTTCGGCGACACAGGTCACCGCCGAGCTGTTGGGTGCTGCCACCGACCTCGTCGTGGTCGGCCGCGCCGGTATCGGGCTCGACAACGTCGACGTCGCTGCCGCCACCGCCCGGGGCGTGATGGTGGTGAACGCGCCGCAGTCCAACATCATCTCGGCGGCAGAGCACACGATGGCGCTGCTGCTTGCCCAGGCACGCAACGTGCCCCAGGCGCACGCCGCCCTCAAGGAGGGTCGCTGGGAGCGCAGCAAGTGGGAGGGTGTCGAACTGGCCGACAAGACGCTCGGCATCGTCGGACTGGGTCGCATCGGCAAGCTCGTGGCCGATCGCGCCAAGGCGTTCCAGATGCGCCTCGTCGCCTACGACCCGTTCGTCTCGACCGAGCGGGCGAAGCAAATGGGCGTCGAGCTGTTGCCGCTCGACCAGGTCGTCACCGAATCCGATTTCCTCACGATCCACCTGCCCAAGACGAAGGAAACCGCTGGGCTGATCAATCGCGATCTGCTCGTCAAGGCCAAGTCGAATCTGAGAGTGATCAATGTCGCCCGCGGCGGCATCGTCTCCGAAGCCGACCTGGCCGAGTGCATTCGCGACGGCGTGATCGCCGGAGCGGCGCTCGATGTGTTCGATGTCGAGCCGACCACCGAGTCGCCGCTGTTCGACCTGCCGTCGGTCGTGGTGACGCCGCATCTCGGGGCGTCCACCCGTGAGGCACAGGACAAGGCCGGCGAGGCGATCGCCGACATGGTCCAGCTGGCCCTGAACGGCGATTTCGTGCCCTGGGCCGTCAACGTCGATGCCGCTGAGGCGAACGAGACGATTCGCCCGTTCCTGCCGCTCGCCGAGACGCTCGGACGGCTGTACGGATCGCTGCACGGCAGCGCCCCCGATTCGTTCGAGATGTGCTGCCAGGGAGATATCGCCCAATACGACACCCGGATCCTCGGGCTGGCCGTTCTCAAGGGTTTCTTCAGCCGTATCAGCGAGGATCCGGTCAGCTACGTGAACGCGCCGTTCATTGGCGAAGGCGGCGGGGATCACGATGCGCGAAACCAACTGCATCGACACCGACGAGTACGTCAACTTGATATCGCTGCGCTGCGACGATCACAGCATCTCCGGCACGCTCGCCGGGCGACGCAGCGAGCAGCGCATCGTCGAGGTCGACAGCCATGCGTTCGACGTGCCACCAGCCGAACACATGCTGGTCATCTCCAACGACGATCGGCCAGGCGTGATCGGCACCGTGGGTGTGTTGCTGGGCAACGCCGACGTCAACATCGCAGACATGGATGTAGGGCGCGTCGCCTCCGAGAACACGGCCGTGATGTTGCTGGCGGTCACCGCCGAGGTCCCTGATCACGTGATCGAGACTTTGCGAGGCGCGCCCGGCATCCTCAGCGTCAAAGTCCTCCACAGCTGACGTCGCGGTGTGGTGCCTGACACCATTGCGTCACCACCGGTCGAGACCCGCCTGGCGCCTGCCTCGCCGATCTCCCTCACGGACGGGCCTCCGGGCAGGGCCAGCACGTTGACCGGCATGCCGAGCGCTTCCACGACGGTTCGGATCTGTTCGATCGTGTTGAGACCTGGCACATCGAAGCCGGCGCCGGCGAGGAGCTTCGCTGATCCGATGTCCCACGGGTTCGGCATCACGAACACGGCGTGGCGTGTGTGCAGCTCGAAGAATCGTGTTCGGCGTTCCTGAGGCGTCATCGCCTCATCCTGTCCGACGCCGGCCGCACGCGCCAGCGGGAATCAGCCGTCGCGGTCACCAGCCCGGCGGGAGTGTGGCGAGGCGTGCCTCGAGGGCGGCGTTTCGGGCGGCCTCGGCGAAGTCGTCGCCTGCGCTGGCGTAGATGATCGCGCGCGACGAGCTGATCATCAGACCGCGCCCGTCTGCGTTGGTGCCTGCGCTGACCGCCGACTGTGGGTCGCCGCCTTGCGCTCCGATACCCGGAACCAGAATCGGCAGGTCACCGACCACGCCTCGAACGGCACGTAGCTCGTCGGGGTAGGTGGCGCCGACCACCAGGCCACACTCACCGTGTTGCGACCACTCGTCGGCGACCATCTCGGCGACCCGGATGTACAGGGGGCGCCCGCCGCAGTCGAGCGATTGCAGGTCGTTGCCGCCTGGGTTGCTGGTGCGGCACAGGGCGATCACGCCGCCGCCGTGGGCGAAGAACGGCACGACGGAGTCGCCGCCGAGATACGGATTGACGGTGACGGCGTGGGCGCCGTATCGTCCGAACGCCTCGCGGGCGTAGTGCTCGGCCGTCGAGCCGATGTCGCCACGTTTCGCGTCGAGGATCAGCGTCACATCGGGATAGGTGTCGCGGATGTAGGCGCACAACCGCTCGAGAGCGCCTTCCTCGCGCTGCGACGCGAAGTATGCGATCTGTGGCTTGAAGGCGCACACGAGGTCAGCGGTGGCGTCGACGATCGCCTTGCAGAACCGAAAGACGTTGTCGTGACCGGTCTCGAGTGCCCTGGGGAAGCGTGCCGGATCGGGATCGAGTCCGACGCACAGCAACGAGTTCGACGCTGTCCAGGATCGGCTCAGTTGCTCGTGAAAGCCCACGTCACAGACGGTAGAGCATGCCGCTGTGCAGGTAGCGACGCCGACGTGTCGATTCGGTGACGAAATCGGTGAACTGGTCGGTCGGTGTTCAGCCCTCGAGCTGGATCGCCGCGGTCGGGCACAGATCGGCGGCCTCGCGGACCTTGTCGTGCAAGGCGGCGTCGGGCTCGTCCTGGAGGATGTAGAGATATCCGTCGCTGCGCACCTCGAAGACTTCGGGGCAGATCTGCATGCAACCGCCCGTCGATGCGCACATGTCGAAATCGACGCTGACCTTCATGAGGGCCCCCTTGTCATCGGTGTCATCAGTTTCAATCAGAGCCCTCTGGCACGTTGTCGGTCGAACGTTCGGTCAGGACTTGGCCGCACGATAGCCGTCGGCCACCGCGTCCTGCGAACGTGCGTAGCAACGCTCGGGGACGGTGCGGGCGTAGAACCGTCCGCCCGGCACGTGATAGATGCCGGAGTTGTCGTTGGCTTTGATCGGGAAGCCTTCGGGACACTCACCGTCGACCGGCGCGACCCAGCGGGCCCCGTTGGAGGTATCCGAGGCCGTTCGGTTCCCCAGGTGCCCCACCATTGCTTCGCTCGCCGGCAGCATCGGCATCGAGAGCGGCGAAGCCGACCGCTGCCGCATCGGCCTCGGTCGAGGCAGCAGGCCGAGGATCGAGCGGTGGCCACTCGGGGGCGGCGGCCGCGGGCGCGTGCTGACGCTGCCAGGTGGTCCATCCTGCATACGCAGCACCGCTCAGCAGTGCCAACCAGAACAAGCGTCGCAGCGTTGTGATCATGGGCAAACCCTAGACGCGACGCACGGTCTGTCGACGGGAACTCGGCGTTGCCCTCAGCCGTGTTGGCGCTCGTACGCGGACAACACGGCCCGTAGCGACGCGGTCGTGATGTTCGGGTCCTGGCCGAGCCCCCAACGGATGTCGTTGGTGCCGTTGATGGTCTCCACGTACGCGACCGCCTGGGCATTGCTACCGCGGCCGATCGCATGCTCTGCGTAGTCGACCACGTCGAATTCCTGGCCGAAGTGGGCAGTGATGGCCTGTACGAATGCCTCCACCGGTCCGTCGCCCTCGCCCAGCAAGGTGACGGCGGCGCCGTCGACCTCGAGTTGAGCGCTGACCTTCGTGCGGCCTTCCTTGGTGTGCAGCTCGTGTGTGCGCAGCCGAAAACGCGGCTGCTCGGGGAGGTACTCGGACTGGAACGTGTCCCACATGACGAGCGGGCTGATCTCGGTGCCCGAGTCCTCGGTGACGTGCTGGATCGCTTTGGAGAACTCGATCTGGAGGCGGCGCGGCAGATCGAAACCGTGCTCTTCTTTCATCACATAGGCGACGCCGCCCTTGCCGGACTGCGAGTTGACCCGGATCACGGCCTCGTAGCTGCGCCCGACGTGATGGGGATCGATCGGCAGGTACGGCACGCCCCATCGCTCGTAGTCCTTGGGCAGCTGCTCGAGGCCCTTCTTGATCGCGTCCTGGTGCGATCCGGAGAATGCCGTGTACACCAGGTCGCCCACGTACGGGAGCCGCTCGGGTACCGGGAGGCGGTTGCAGTACTCGGCGGTGCGGCGCAACGCGTCGATGTCGGTGATGTCCAGCTCGGGGTCGACCCCGTTCGCGAACAGGTTCATGGCGAGATTGACGACATCGACGTTGCCGGTGCGCTCGCCATTGCCGAACAGGGTGCCCTCGACGCGATCGGCGCCGGCCATCACGCCGAACTCGGCAGCGGCGACCGCGCAGCCGCGATCGTTGTGCGGGTGCAGGCTGACGAGGACCGATTCGCGGTGCTTGATCGTGCGGCAGAACCACTCGATCACGTCGCCGTACACGTTGGGGGAGTAGCACTCGACGGTGGCAGGCAGATTGAGGATGATCGGGGCGTCGGGCGTCGGCTCGACGACCTCCATCACCGCTTCGCACACCTCGATCGCGTACTCGGGCTCGGTCAGCGTGAAGCTCTCGGGCGAGTACTCGTAGCGGATGGCGGTACCAGGGATCGTCTCCTCGAGCTTCTTGCACAGCTTGGCTCCGTTGACGGCGATCGACTTGATGCCTTCCTTGTCGAGCCCGAACACGACCTCACGCTGGAGCGGGTTGGTCGAGTTGTAGAAGTGCACGATCGCCCTGGGGGCCCCTTGCAGGCACTCGTACGTCCGCTCGATCAGCTCTTGGCGACATTGCACGAGCACCTGGATGTGCACGTCGTCGGGAATCAGATCCTCTTCGATCAGCTGACGAACGAAATCGAAGTCGGGTTGGCTGGCGGACGGGAATCCGACCTCGATCTCCTTGAAGCCCATCTGCACGAGCGCTTGGAACATCCGCATCTTCCGGGCTGGATCCATCGGGTCGATCAATGCCTGGTTGCCATCGCGCAGGTCGACCGAGCACCACAGCGGCGCCTTGTCGATCACGACGTTCGGCCAGGTGCGGTCGGTGAGCACGATCGGCACGAAGGCCTGGTACTTCTCGAAGGGCATCTTCTTCGGTGTGATGTTGGCGGGCGGCATGGTTGGCGTCTCCTGAGTCGATGTCGTGAGTGTGGTGCTGGTGCGAGTGGGTGATGGGCGTGGAGGTCTGGGTGCGACGGTATCGGGGTGTCGCGAACGGCAGGGCCGGAAAAATGAAAGTGCCCCCGGCCGGGCGGCGGGGGGCGGGCGAACGTGGATATGTGCGCGTTCGCCCTACCTAAGCAGAAGCAGAGTGCGCGCGCGTGGTCCGGTCACGGAACGCAGCTTAGTACGGATCGCCCGGCGATGGCAATGGTGCAGGTACCCTGGTCGAACCATGAATGATGCCAACGCACGGCCGACTGGCCGCCGACGTGGAAGCCGGCCCGGGGGGCGCCGCCGTGAAACGTCTCAATCCGAGGGTTCCCACCGCAAGGACCGCCCGTACGACGACGGGCCCGATCGGGTCGGCAAGCTCACCAGCACCAATACGTTGCCGGCGGTCGAGCCGCCAACTGGTTTCGCCGAACTCGGCGTGCCCGCCCGCATCGACGACGGCCTCGCTGCGTGCGGTTTTGCACAGCCGTTCGCGATCCAGACCGAGGCCGTGCCCGTGGCCATGCTCGGCCGGGACGTCTGTGGCCGTGCCAAGACCGGCTCGGGCAAGACCCTGGCCTTCGGGGTCCCGATGCTCGCCCGCATCACCGATACGGCCGAGAGCCGCAAGCCGCTCGGCCTCGTACTCGTGCCGACGCGTGAGCTGGCGGTGCAGGTCGCCGAGGTGCTCGAGCCGATCGCGGCCCACGCCGGACAGCGTGTGCTCGCCGTCTACGGCGGCGCCAGCCGGCACACCCAGATCGATGAGCTCGCGAAGGGCGTCGAGCTGGTGGTCGCGACGCCCCTGCGCCTGATCGACCTGATCAAGTCGAACGAACTGACGCTCGACGCCGTCCAGATCGTCTGTCTCGACGAGGCCGACCGCATGGCGGACGACGGCTTCACCCCGCAGGTCGAGTGGGTCCTGCGGCACTGCACCGGACGCAATCAGACGATGCTGTTCTCGGCGACGCTCGACGGTGACGTCGGGCACTTGATCCGGCACTATCTCACCGACCCGATCGAGGTCGCCATCGACGAAGCCACCGACACGGTCGGCACGATGCACCACCTGTTCCTCGCCGCCCACCACATGGACAAGGACAAGGTGATCGGCGCGATCGGGCAGGGAATTCCGAAGTTGCTCGTGTTCTGCCAGACCAAGCGCAGCTGTGATCGAGTCGCCAACAACCTGCAGGAGCTGGGCGTGGTCGCGGCTGCGATTCACGGCGACCTGCCGCAGAAGGCACGCGAGCGCGCGCTGCAGCGGTTCGCCGAGGGCAAGCTCGCCGTGCTCGTCGCGACCGACGTCGCTGCGCGTGGCATCGACATCGACGACATCGGCGCGGTGATCCACTACGAGCCGGCCAAGGACGTGAAGGACTACCTGCACCGTTCCGGACGCACCGCTCGCGCCGGGCGCGACGGTTGGGCGGTCACGCTGGTCGAGTACAACCAGCACACCCAGGTGCGCATCTTGCAGCGCGGCATGCGGTTGTCGAACGATCCGGCGATCGAGGTGTTCTCGAACAACCCGAACCTGCGCGACCTGCCGTCGTTCGGTGCCGATGTCACCACCTGACACGGCAGCCTGACACGATCGCTCGACGGCCACCCGACTCTCGCTGCTGACCGGATCGAGTGAGTTCGTTGGTCTACCGTCACCGCCATGCATCGAGGCCGCTGGACGATCTCTGCGATCGTCTGCTCTGACGACTCTGGCCGGGTGTTCGAACTCGGATCCGGCCATCGCCGCCGAGAGCGACCGCGGTCGCGACGATCGCCCCACCGACCTCGACGGCGCTCCCGAACGAGGAGTCCTCCGTCCCGGCCGACGGTGATGCCGGTGTCGACACGACGCTCGCGGTCGACGTCGTGCTCGCGGTGCAGGCGGCCGGCGAATCGGCGCCACTTGAGGCGGATGTTTCGGGCAGCGTGGATCCGGCCGATCTGACCGATGCCGACGTGTTCGGCGATTTCGCGTCGTGCTCCGGAGCGCGACGGTCGTTCGGCCCGTATTCGGTGTTGGTGTCATCCACGGACGGACCCGTTTCGGCCGTCTCGGTGCTGACCGAGACATCGGTGACGGCGGGCGGCATCTACGACGCCGACGTTCGTGTCGAGCTGAGCTCCGGGCAGATCGAGTCGGCCACGGGAACTGCGACGATCAGCTCTGACTTCCGGTCGGGGTCGTTCAATGGCGTTCACCAGCGAGGGTGGCAGCGTCTCCGGCACCTTCGAATGCTCTGGTGGGGAGAACTCGCCGCTGCCGCTCGCCGTCGTCGACGGCGACGCCGACGTGCTCGAGACGGCCGAAGTCGTGGCCCTGATGCGGCGCGGCAGCGCCGAACGGGTGGTCGGCTTTGCGGTCGACGTTGAGCGTTCGCCCTCGGTGGTCCTCGAGTGTTCGGCCGCAACGGGTGGGACCGACCCGCTGCTCGTCCACCTCGACGGTGATCAATCGGTCGGATCGATCACGACGTTCGAGCTCACCTCTGGTGACAACCCGTCGATGAGGCTACGGATCGGCGGGCAGAGCTACGAGTTCGAGGATGTCGACATCACGGTCGGATCCCCGGCAACCGTGGGCACGTTCAGCGCAAGTGGGGGCGGACTGTTCGTCGACGGCGCGTTTCGCTGCACCTGAGTACGACGGTTCGATCATTCCGCGTCTGAGCGAACGCCTGGAGCTGGACCGTGGAGTTCGACCGGGCCGGAAGGGTCGGCTGGTCAGCCCATCCACGCCGGGCGGTTCGACTCGTAGGTGTCGATCGCGTCGGCGTGCGTGAGCGTCAGGGCGATGTCGTCGAGCCCCTCGAGGAATCGGTGCTGGGTCGGGGGGTCCATCGGGAACGGCTCGGCGATTCCGGCCGTCGGCACCTCGACCATCAGCCGCTCCATGTCGACGACGATCTCCGTGGTCGGCTCGGCCTCGATCGCCGCCCAGATCGCCTCCACCGTCGGCTCTGGCAACACCACCGGGATCAGCCCGTTCTTGGTGCAGTTGTTGCGGAAGATGTCGGAGAAGCTGGGTGCGATCACGGCGTCGAACCCGCCTTGCTGGATCGCCCACACGGCATGCTCGCGGCTGGAGCCGACGCCGAACGCCGGCCCGGCGACCAGCACCGAAGCGCCCTGGTACTGCTCCTGATTGAGCACGAAGTCGCGGTCGTCGCGCCAGGTCGAGAAGAGGCCCTTCTCGAATCCGGTCCGCTCGACCCGCTTGAGCCAGTCGGCGGGGATGATCTGGTCGGTGTCGACGTCGCTGCGCTTGAGCGGTACGCCGGTGCCCGAGACGATGCGAACGGCCTTCATGACGGGTCCTCCAAGTTGGTGTCGGCGTCGAGATCGGCTGGTGTGGCGAACGTGCCCTTGACGGCCGTGGCGGCGGCGACGGCGGGGGAGACCAGGTGGGTCCGTCCGCCGCGGCCTTGGCGGCCCTCGAAGTTGCGGTTGCTGGTGCTGGCCGAACGCTCGCCCTGGGCGAGTTTGTCGGGGTTCATCGCGAGGCACATCGAACATCCGGGCTCGCGCCAGTCGGCGCCGGCCGCCCGGAAGATCTCGTGCAGACCTTCGGATTCGGCCTGCACCTTGACCCGGTGCGAACCGGGCACGACCATCACTCGCGGCACGGTGACCTGTCGGCCCTCCATGACGGCGGCTGCCGCCCGCAGATCTTCGATCCGGCTGTTGGTGCACGAACCGATGAACACGGTGTCGACGGCGATGCTCTTGATCGGGGTGCCGGGCGTGAGGCCCATGTACTCGAGGGCACGGGCGACGGTTTCGCGGGTGGTGGCGTCTTCGAAGTCGTCGGGGGAGGGAACCGTTCCGTCGATCGATCCGACCTGGCCGGGATTGGTGCCCCAGGTGACCTGCGGCGTCAGTGTCGCGGCATCGATCACGACCTGCTTGTCCCATGTGGCGCCGTCGTCGGACTGCAAGGTGCGCCAGTCGGCGACGGCGGCATCCCAGTCGGCGCCCTTCGGGGCGTGGTCGCGTCCGCGCAGGTACTCGAACGTGGTCTCGTCGGGGGCGATCATGCCGGCCTTGGCGCCGGCCTCGATCGACATGTTGCAGACCGTCATGCGACCTTCCATCGAGAGATCGCGGATCGCCTGACCGCGGTACTCGATGACGTGACCGATGCCGCCTCCGGTGCCGATCTCGCCGATGATGGCGAGCACGATGTCCTTGGCCGTCACGCCTGCCGGCGCCGTGCCGTCGACGGTGACCGACATCCACTTGGGGCGGCTCTGGGGGAGTGTCTGGGTGGCGAGCACGTGCTCGACCTCACTGGTGCCGATCCCGAACGCCAGCGCCCCGAAGGCGCCGTGGGTGGCAGTGTGGCTGTCGCCGCACACGATCGTCATGCCCGGCATGGTGCGGCCCTGCTCGGGGCCGATCACGTGCACGATGCCCTGGTTCGGGTCGCCCATCGGGTAGTTGGTCACGCCGAACTCGGCGGTGTTGGCGCGCAGCGTGTCGACCTGCTTGGCCGAGATCTCGTCGGCGATCGGCTGGTCGATGTTCTCGGTCGGAACGTTGTGGTCCTCGGTGGCGAGCGTCAGGTCGGGGCGCCGGACCGGACGACCGGACAGGCGCAGCCCGTCGAACGCCTGCGGGCTGGTGACCTCGTGCACGAGGTGGAGATCGATGTACAACAGGTCGGGTTCACCGGGCACCGCCGCCACCAGGTGGCGCCGCCACAGCTTCTCGGGCAAGGTCATCGGGTGCCCGGGCGGGGCGGTTGGCTCGTCGTGCGACATTGCTGTCGTCTCACTTTCTGAGATACGCTTCTTGAGGTATGGACATCGTAACCGGAGTCGGCGTGCTCGACAAGGCGACCCATGTACTGCGGGCGGTAGCAGAGCGACCGCTGTCGTTGCAGGGGCTGCAGGCGGCGACCGATCTTCCTCGGGCCACCGCTCACCGCCTGGCCGTGGCGCTGGAGGCGCACGGACTGCTCCGGCGCGACGACGAGGGGCGTTTCGACCTCGGACCGGAACTGGCGGCTCTGGGGCGAATCGCTGCCGAGCGGTTCCCGCTCGCCGGGCTGGCGCTCCCGGCGCTCGAGGCGCTCCGTGACGACACCGGCGAGAGCGCCCAGTTGTTCGTGCGCGAAGGTGGTCACCGTCGCTGCGTACTCTCGCTCCAGTCGCCGCACGCGTTGCGCTGGATCGTGCCGGAGGGGGTGCTGTTCCCGCTCGAGGTCGGTTCGGCGGGCAGGGTGTTGGTCGGAGCGAACGATTCCGAGTGGGTGGAGAGCGTCGAAGAGCGTGAACCCGGGGTGGCATCGGTCAGCGCGCCGGTCTTCGGTGTCGGTCACGGCATCGTGGCAGCGGTCAGCGTGTCGGGGCCGATCGAGCGGCTGACACGCGCTCCGGGCGCGGTCTACGGTCCCCGAGTCGCCAGAGCTGCGGCCGACATAGCTGTCGCGATGGGAACCGACGTCTGACTCGCACCGTCCAACAGGTATGACGTTCTCACGCTTCGCACTGTCGGCGATCGCGATCGGGGCGATGCTCGTCGCGGCCTGCGGTGACGACACATCGACCTCGGATGGCTCGATTTCCGACGACACATCCACACCGGACGTCACGCTGCCCCTTCCGGACGGCGGCGATCCGAACACGATCGATGGCTCCTGGATCCTCACCTCCGGTCATCTCGCCGGTGAGCCGTTCGAGCTCGTCGACGGGCGGCCCGTGTCGCTGACGATCGACGGCGACCAGGTGTTCGGTACCGCCGCCTGCAACGGCTATGGCGGCACCCTGGCGACCGACGATCGGCTGGGCGGCGGTGGGCCGTTCCGGGTCACCGATCTGAGCTGGACCGAGATGGGATGTGAACCCGACGTGATGCAGCTCGAGCAGCAGTATCTCGCCGCCTTGCAGGCGGTCGACTCATACGAGCTGGACGCTTCGCTGCACCTCGGCGTGACCGATGTCGGAACCTCGCTGGTGTTCGACCCGGTGGCGCCGGTCGCCGACGCCGAGATCGTCGGTACGACCTGGGTGCTCGACACCCTTATCGAGGGTGATGCCGCCTCGAACTCGCCGATCATGAGTTCCGCCACACTGATCCTCAACGATGACGGCACGTTGTCGGGGTCGACCGGCTGCCGGCTGCTCGAGGGCGAGTGGATCACCGCCGGGGCACAGATCGTGTTCACTCGCTTCTCGGCGATCGACGATCCCGCAGCGGGCGTGTGCGCCCCCGAGTCGGAGGCGCTCGACGGCTTCGTCATCGGCGTGCTCGGAGACGGCTTCACGGTCGAGGTCGATGGCTCCCGGCTGACGGTGATGGCCCAGGGCAACGAGGGTCTGTCGTACACGGCCGGGTGATCAGGCGCAGGGTTCTCGGCCCGCCGTCCGCGATGTCGCGACCGGTGTCGATCAGACTGGCGGCGTGCAGGACGTGCTCGGCGCAACCGAATGGTGGTTCGTCCGACGCGGCATGCCGCACGCCATCCCGGACTACTCGGCTCGTGAGGACGTGTGGACGCGGGCTTGGCCGTTCCTGCTGTTCGTGCTGTTCGTCGAACTGTTCGCGAGCTTTGGCGACCGCTTCGAAGGCTGGGCGCAGTTCGGCGTGTTCGTGGCCGGTGCCGGCGTACTGCTCGGAGCCTTCGTGCTCGTCAATGTGGTGCGCGGGCGCCGCGGCATTCCGGCTGCCCGATGACATCGGTTTCTTCGAGCTGGCAGCATTCGTGCTTGCTCCGGCGGCGCTTCCGTTGTGGTTCACCGACCGGGGTTGGGTGGGCGCGGCGCTGCTGATCGGCGTCAACCTGTTCCTGCTGGGCTTCACCTTCATCGTCACGTCGTACGGGCTGGTGCCGGCGCTGCGTGTCGGCGTCGTGCAGGCGTTCCGTCAACTGCGAACGGTCACACAGTTGGTCGCCCGCGGCCTGCCGCTGTTGTTGCTCATCACCGCCTTCGTCTTCCTCAACGCCGAGATGTGGCAAGTGGCCCATGACTTCCCGCCCGCCTTCTTCGCCATCTGCGTCGGGTTCATGGTGCTGCTGGCGCTGTCGTTCCTGGCCTTGCGGGTTCCGAAGGAGATCGACGAGTTGGCGCGGTTCGATACGTGGGATGCGTGCTGCGAACTGGCTCGGGCGACCGATGCCCCGATCGCCGGTGATCTCCCGCAACTCGACGGGACTCCGCCTGCGCCGCAACTTTCCCGGGTCGAACTCGTCAACGTCGGCATGCTGCTGACGATTTCGCAGGCCGTGCAGACGCTGCTCGTCGGGCTGATCGCCGGCGTGTTCTACGTCGGTTTCGGTCTGCTCGCCGTGCGCCGTGACACGATCCTGCAGTGGACCACCGCCGTGGAGCTCGATCCGTTGCTCGAGTTCGACTTCCTCGGCAACGAGCTGGTGCTGACGTGGGAGCACCTCGCCGTTGCCGGCTTCGTCGCCGCGTTCTCGGTGCTGCAATTCGCCGTCGCCAGCGTGACCGATGCGACGTACCGAAACGAATTCTACGATGACGTCGCCGGCGACGTGCGCGAGGTGCTCGCCGTGCGGGCGATCGTGCGGGTCACGCCCACGGGGGGCCGGGGTCAGTAGACGCCGACGATGTCGGCGATCACGATCAGGTCGACGCCGGCCGGCAGGCCCAGGCTCGTGTCGCCTTGCGGGCCGAAGCCCTGATCGGGTGGAACGATGATCTCGCGCATGGTGCCGACCGTCGCCCCTTGCAGACCCTGGAAGATGCCGGGCAGTGTCGCGCCCTCCTCCATCACGATCTTGAGCGGGTCGTCGCGCTCCCACGAGTCGAACAGCACGACCTGGTTGTCGCCGCGCACCAGGAGGACGTGCACGATGGCCGTCTTGCCGAGCTCGATCGGTGCACCGTCGCCGACGACGAGATCTTTGGTCGTCACCTCGAGCGCGCCGACCGAGGGATCGAGCACGAGGTCCAACGGGGCATCGTCGATGGTGACCGGCGGCACGACGGCGCGCACCTCGACCACGAAGCTGAGGGCGTCGCCCGGCTGGATGACATCGCCGGGCGGCGTGTCTCCGTAGGCCAGCGAGGCGGGGATGTCGAGCTTGAGCAACGAGCCCGCCTGTGCCCCCACCAGGCCCTGATCCCAGCCCGTGATCACGCCGCCCCGTCCGAGCGGGAAGTCGAGGGGAGCGCCCCTGGTGTAGCTGGTGTCGAAGACGAACCCGTTCTCGGATCGCAGGCCCGTGTAGTCGACGAACAAGGTGTCGCCGTCGGCCGCCGGTCGCCCGGTGCCCGGTCGAACCGTCTGCACGATCAGGTCGGTCGGGATCTCGCACGGCCGGATCGCCGGGGGGATCTGCCCAGTGGGGTACATCGCCGGATCGGGCACGTCCTCACACGTGTCGGCACCCATCGGCTTCACGATCGTGGTCGGTGCACCCGTGGTGGCCGGCGCAGGTGGGTCGGTGGTGGTGGCCGCCGCAGTGTCGTCGCTGGATCCGCACGCCGAGAGGGCGAGCGAGATGGCTGCGATGGCCAGCGGGAGGGAACGGCGCATGGGCAGTGACGCTACCGTCGCGCCCGATCGGGCGGATGTCGGGTGCGTTCGGGCTCTCAGCGGGTGCTCAGCCAGGCGGCTTCCGCCTCGCCGATCGGTGTCGACGGCGGCCCGTCGACGAACGGCCACAGTTCCTCGGCGATCCGCCGGTAGTTGCCGGTCGACCCGAGTTCGCCGAGCAGTGCGTAGAGGCCGAGGTTGATGCGCTGGATGAACACGAACGCCTTGGGCACCGTTGCGTACTGTGAGATCGGGCTGGAGCGATCGAACGTGTGGCGCACGATGCCGCTCGCGTAGGCGCCCGACCATGTCATCTCACGATCGACCCTGACCGGTTCGTAGAACTGCTGGAAGTACTCGCCCACGTCGTCGGTGGCGACGGGGGCGCCGGGTTTGAGCATGCCGGCGCGTTCGACGATCGAGCGGAACTCGGCGGCGTCGTGATCGACCGCAGCGGCCTTGACCATGGCGGCGAACGTCTGCATCTCGTCGTCGGTGAAGTGTTTCACCAGCCCGAAGTCGAGGAACGTCACGCGCCCGTTGCCGTGGAACAGGTAGTTGCCGGGATGCGGGTCGCCGTTGAACGCGAGCATGCGATACAGGCTGCGGAACACGAACCGAAAGATCGTCTCGCCGGCCAGGTCGCGTTCGGCTTGCTCCCACGACAGCAGCTCGTCCCAGGTGTGCCCGTTGACGAGTTGGGACGTGAGTACGCGCCCGGTCGAGAGGCCGGCGATCACGTCCGGTACATGGATGTAGGGGTGGTCGCGGTAGTAGTCGGCGAACACCTGCTGGTTGCGGGCCTCGAGCCGGTAGTCGAGTTCCTCGACCAGACGCTCCTTGATCTCCTCGACCATGTCGTCGGGTTCCAGCCCGCCGAATCCCTGCTTGAGCAGCGTGCCCAGCATGCCGGCGTTCTTGAGATCGGCCGTGATCGCCTCGTCGACACCGGGGTACTGCACCTTGACGGCGACGGGCACTTGCTGGCCGGTGTCGGGATGCACGGCGATCGCCCGATGGACCTGTCCGATCGAGGCAGCAGCGATCGGATCGGGATCCCAGTCGACGAACACCTGCTCGGGTGGACGCCCCAGTTCGGCCTCGATCACGCCGGCCGCCAGCTCGCGCGACATCGGCGGGGCATCGGTGCGCAGCTGGGCGAGCGCGATCCGCATCGGCTCGGGCAGCCCCTCGTCGAGATAGCTCGCCATCTGGCCGAGCTTCATGAGGGCTCCCTTCATCTGGCCCAGCTCGTCGGCGACGGCATGTGCCGTGGTGAGACGCCGCCGATCGTCGAGCTCGACCCGCCGCTCGGTCGATGCGAACACCTTCCGAGCGGCCGTCGACGCATGTGTGCCGGCCACCTTGACCCCGAGCTTCGCCACCTTCGCCGAACGTCCCGCCCACGACCGTCGCATCACACGTTGGAGGCTACGGCGAAGTCAGGAATCGACTCACGTCGACCGAGCTCGACCGAACCTCTCTCGACCTCGGTGGGATCGGATCGCCGTCGACACAGCGACCGGCCCTCAGTCGGGTACGAACACGAGCGAGACGTAGTTCCGCGACCCACTCGATCCGGTGCCGAAGTTACGGCAGATCAGGCTGATCGTGTGACTGCCAGCTTCGACCGAGAAATGTCGGACTACCGTCGTCGTGCTGTTCAGGAGGCTCTCGCTCGTCGGTTCCCAAAAGCTCGAGGTCGAGTTCTCGTAGGTGGTATCCGGACGCAGCCCGCACCCGTTCTCGGCGCCATTCGATTCGGTCAAACTCGTCGAACCTGTCGCCACGATCGTTCCGGCGGCAGCAACGTCGATCGTGGCCGACGCCATGACCGTTCCGGCGGCCGCGGTTCCGATGGCGACGGCGCTCAGGTTCTCACCAAACGACGCGGTCGATCTCGCCGCACCTGTTGCGGCGTCGACCTCGGCCTTGGTGTAGTAGCGGTCGTCGTGGTTGTGGTCGTCGTAGACGCCGACGACATCGATGATCACGCTGACGGTTCCGAACCGGTTGGACACCTTGAACTCGCCGGCGGGGGACAGGCCGACGTTGACCGCGTTCGGCGTCGGCGGTTGGCCGGGCACCGGGTTGAGGTTCGATGTGGCCGGCTGGGATTCGTTCGCCGGCCACAACCGCAGGAAGGTCGGCGCGGTGGCACCGACTGCGGTGACGTTGAGAGCGAGGCCCGAGGTGCCCGCCGGCAAGTTGCAGTCGCCGATGGTGCCCCATCCGCTGAGGGTGTACACCTCGTCGGGGCCGAGGCCTGCAGTGCGGGGACCGACGGTGTCGGGGGCCGGCCGAAGGTCGGCGAGGCGGCACGGGTTGATCGGCGTATAGATCGCCCTCGGGCCCGACGAGGTGGTGGCGTGGGTGATGCCGATCCCACCGGCGCCGAGGCTGATCGCCACGGCCGCTCCAACGGCCGCCCAGCGTGTGCGGATGTGTGTGATGTTCATGGATCCCCCGATCCCTTGCGTGCGTACCGTCATCCTCGCTGTTGCAGCAGACCGAGTCGAGCACTTTGAACGATTACGACGTCATCTTCAGCCGCGCCTGACGGTGGGGCCGACTCGCCCGCCGGCTCAGACGATGGGTGTTGCCGCCGAGCGGATCGCGCGCAGCAGCTGTGGGACGAAGCGGTCGGCTCGGGCCGCGACGGCGTCGTGTTCGCCGTCGACCCGGAACACCTCGGCGCCGGGGATCCATTCGAACAGTTTCGCCTGGCGCCGGATCGGCACGATCGGGTCGTTGATCGTGGCGACGACCGACGTGGGCACGTCGATCTCGTGCACCCAGTCCGACGACGAGAAGTCGCCGATCGCCTTGCCGGCCTCGAGGATCATGCGCCAGTCGTGCTGCGCGATCTGTTCGGCGGCCCAGGGGCCCCACGTTTCGCTACGGCGCTGGAGGTACAGCTGATCGGTGATCCAGTCGCGGGCCTGCGCTGGGGTGTAGCGGGCGAGCGCCGCCAGTCCGGTCAGGCCGACGAACGACAACCGTTCAGGTCGACGGCCGGCGAAGTAGGGGGCGGTCGCACACAACACGAGCCCATCGACGCGATCACGGTGGCGTCGCCAGGTGAGCTGTGCGACCGGCCCACCCATCGAATAGCCGACCGGGATGAACGTGTCGACCCCGAGCAGCTCGGTCACGGTCGCGACGTCGTCCGCGCAATCCTCCAGCCGGAACGCGCGCTTGGTGCGTAGCCCGCGGGCGTGGCCGCGATGATCGAAGGCGATGACGCGGTAGCGCTCGCCGAGCGCGCGATAGCAGGTGAACCAGTTCAGGTCGGCCGAGGCCGTCCAGCCGTGGAGCAGCACGACCGTGGGGGCGCCGTCCGGGCCCGGCAGCTCGCGGACGAACACGGTGCCCAACCCTGGCAACTCGAGCTCGCGACCGGGCGGCAGCTTGGGGCTCGCGCCGGCGGCAGCGCCGAACGACAGGTCGCTCGGGGATGTGTTCAGAGCGACTCGACCTTGAGCACGGTGATCTTCAGCGATCCGTTCGGAGCCTCGTAGCTGAGCGCGTCACCCTCGGACGCTCCTTGCAACACGGATCCCAGGGGGCTCGACGCGCTGATCACATCGGCGCCGTCGATCTGTTCCTCGAGATTGCCGACCACGTACCGCTCGGCCATGTCGGGGCTGTCACCCTCGTACAAGACGGTGTAGACCCACTGGTCCTCGATGATCTCGGCGTTCTCCAGCAGGTGCTCGAGCTGGCGGATGCGGCCCTCCATGTGGCCTTGCTCGTCCTTGGCGGCGTGGTAGCCGGCGTTTTCCTTGAGATCGCCTTCTTCGCGCGCTCGCTCGATCTTTTCGGCTACGTCGATGCGGCCGCGGGTGGTGAGGTCGTCGAATTCCGCCTTGAGTCGATCGTAGGCGGCGCGTGAGAACTGGTGGGTCGCCATAGGCGCGTCATGCTACCGACCAACCGGGGTTCGCCCGGTCAGCCGTAACTGCGCAGCTCGACCTGGTTGCCGTCGGGGTCGGTGACGTACACCGACCAGCCGACACCCCTGGCACCCCATCGGTCGACCGGGCCCCCGACGATGTCGAAACGTGGGTCGGCCACGACGGCTTCGACGTCGGCCCGGTCGACGACGAGGCAGATGTGATCGATGTTCTGCCCCGTACGTTCGAGCGCGAACAGGTCGATGATGGTGTGCTCGTTGACGCGGACCGACGGGAACGGCACCCGGGCGGATCGCCACTCGTCGACTCGCTCGGCGCGAAGACCCAGCATGTCGGTGTACCAGGCGAGCGAGCGCTCGATGTCTCCGACGTTCAGAACGATGTGGTCGATCGCACTCACATTCATCGCCTGGGACGGTAACGCGTCAAGGCTCTAGATTCGAGTGCTTATGGCACACAAGATCGCAGTCATCGGTGGCGACGGCATCGGCCCGGAGGTCACCTCCGAGGCCCTCAAGGTGATGGAGGCGGCCGGGGTCGCGCTCGACACCACCGACTTCGATCTCGGCGGCGCCCGCTACTTGCGCGACGGCGAGATCCTCAGCGACTCGGTCCTGCACCAACTCCGCGGATTTGATGCGATCCTGCTCGGGGCGGTGGGGACGCCCGATGTGGCGCCCGGCGTGATCGAGCGTGGGCTGCTGCTCAAGATGCGCTTCGAGCTCGACCTGTACGTCAACCAGCGCCCCTTCCAGGGCACCGCGCCGGGGCATTCGACGCCCCACGACTTCGTCGTGATCCGCGAGAACACCGAGGGTCCGTACGTCGGCGAGGGGGGAGTGCTGCGGCGGGGCACCGCCAACGAGGTCGCCACGCAGGGCTCGGTCAACACTCGGATGGGTGTCGAACGATGTGTCCGGTATGCCTTCGAACTCGCCCAACGACGCGACCGCCGGCACGTCACGCTCGTGCACAAGACGAACGTGCTCACGTTCGCCGGTGATCTCTGGGAGCGCACCTTCAACGAGGTCGCCGCCGAGTATCCCGGCACCGACACGGCCTACAACCACGTCGATGCGGCGTGCATCTACTTCGTGCAGGATCCGCACCGGTACGACGTCGTCGTGACCGACAATCTGTTCGGCGACATCCTCACCGACCTCGGCGGCGCCGTCTCGGGCGGCATCGGATTGGCGTCGTCGGCGAACCTCAACCCCGCCCGCACCGGCCCGTCGATGTTCGAACCGGTCCACGGCTCCGCGCCCGACATCGCCGGGCAGAACAAGGCGAACCCCACCGCAGCGATCCTCTCGGCGGCGTTGATGCTCGATTTCCTCGGCGAGACAGCCGCCGCGGGTCGGATCAGATCAGCGTGCGACGAACCGGGTACCGGTAGCACCACTTCGGTGGGCGACGCGATCGCAGCCAGAGTGAGAGGATGAACCCATGCCGATTACCCCGACCCCGAAAATCTGGATGAACGGCGACCTCGTCGCCTGGGAGGACGCCAAGATCCACGTGCTCACCCACACGCTGCACTACGGTACCGGCGTGTTCGAGGGTATTCGTGCGTACGCGACGTCGCAGGGGCCGGCCGTGTTCCGACTGACCGAACACATCGAGCGCCTGCACAACTCGGCCAAGATCGTCGGGATCGAGATCCCCTACTCGGTCGAGGAACTGATCGAGGCCACCAAGGCGACGGTCGCCTCGACCGGGCTCGACTCGTGTTACGTGCGCCCGATCGCCTACCTCGGATACGGTGAGATGGGCCTCAACACGATGCCGTGCTCGGTGGATGTGTCGATCGCGTGCTGGCCGTGGGGCGCCTATCTGGGCGACGATGCCGTCACGAAGGGCGTCCGCCTGAAGACCTCCTCGTGGACCCGGCACGATCACAACATCATGCCGCCGGCCTCGAAGACCACCGGCAACTACGTCAACTCGTCGCTCGCCAAGGTCGAGGCGCTCAAGGCCGGCTACGACGAGGCCCTCATGCTCTCGCCCAACGGACTGATCGCCGAATGCTCGGGCGAGAACGTGTTCGTGAGCCGACACGACAAGCTGATCACACCGCCACTCTCGGCCGGTGCGCTCGAGGGCATCACCCAGAACACGGTGATGACCCTGGCGCGCGACCTCGGGTACGAATGCGTCAGCGACAACCTCGCCCGCTCCGATGTGTACATTGCGGACGAGATGTTCCTGGTCGGCACGGCCGCCGAGGTGAGTTCGGTCAACTCGGTCGACGATCGCTCGATCCCGTGCCCCGGCCCCAAGACACTGGCGATCGCCGAACTCTACGGCCGGGTCGTGCGCGGTCAGGAAGACCGGTACAAGGACTGGTGCGAGCTCGCCGTCTGACCCGCCGTCGCCCGTCCAGCGTGCTCAGACGAGCGAGGCGCGCAGCATGTCGAGGAACTTGGCACGGTCGGCTTCGATGACGACGAGTGCATTGGGCTCGTGGTGTCCGAGCTCGAGCAGGTCCATCACCACCATGCCGCGGGTGACCTCGCTGGCGGTCTCGACCTGGAGATGGATCCGACGGGTGGCGGTGGCGATCGACGGGTCGATCGCGCACGCCATCGCGATCGGGTCGGGCAGATCGAACCCGGCGAGCTTGGTCTCGGTGGCGCAGAACTCAGCCACGACCCGCTGGATGTCCATGCAGAACTCGGCCACCGGCGTGCCGATCGCCCTGAGCTGTGCCGCGAGATCCGCTTCCACGACGGCGTAGAACCGGGAGATGTCCCAACCGACGAACTCGAGCGTCAAACCCGATTCGAGCACCATCTGAACTGCATGCGGGTCGGCCCACATGTTGAACTCGGCGACCGGGGTGACATTGCCGATGTGGTCGGCCACGGCGCCCATCACCACGGTGCGAGGGATGCGATCAGGCAGGGAGGGGTCGCGTTCGAGGGCCCGGGCGATGTTGGTCAGCGGCCCCAGCGTGACGAGCGTCAGCTCACCGGCGTATGCGTGCGATGCGTGCAGCAGTTGGTCGACGGCGTGCCCGTCGTCGGCGAACCGGCCGGACAGGGCGAGCCCGATGTCGCCCATGCCGTCACCGCCGTGGACGTGCTGGGCGGTCTGCAACGGGACCCGCAGCGGGGTTGCCTCGCCGACGTAGATCGGCACGTCGAGGCGGCCGCACAGGTCGCGGGTGTAGAGCGCGTTCTGCACGGCCATGTCGAGCGGTACGTTGCCGGCGACGATGCCGATCCCGACGACGTCGATGCCGGGGTGCCGGAGTGCCATCACGAGCGCGACGGCATCGTCGGACGCGGTGTCGGTGTCGATGTAGAACGGGCGGCTCGCGGCGCCGGCCTGTGTCATGTCGCGGAGCGGCGGCGTTCGGCCATGCCGCCGAGCGCCTCGAACACCATGCGATGCGCAGCGTTGACGGTGAGGTCGCTCACGTCGTAGGCGGGGGCGACCTCGACGACATCCATGCCGACCACGTCGTGCTCGAGCGCAAGCTGACGAACCATTCGCAACAGATCGACGGTGGCCATGCCACCTGGCTCGGGTGTGCCGGTGCCGGGCGCGAATGCCGGATCGAGACTGTCGACGTCGAGCGAGATGTACAGCTTGTCGGCCTTGGCGAGCGCTTCGGACACCGCGTCGGCCATCACGGTCTTGAAACCGCGGTCCCAGATCTCCTGCATCGTGTGCCAGACCATGCCCTGTTCGCGCATCCACTCGAACACCTCGGCCGGCGGCCAGTAGCCGCGCAACCCGACCTGCACGAATCGGTCGCCCGGCACGGCACCCGACTCGATCAGGCGACGGATCGGGGTTCCGTGGCTCGCCAGGTTGCCGTCGATGATGTCGGCGGTGTCGGCGTGGGCGTCGAAGTGCACGACGCCGACGTTGCCGTAGCCGTGCACATCCGCCACTGCGGTCGCGGCGGGCCACGTGATCGAGTGGTCACCGCCGAGGATGATCGGAACGATGCCGCGGGACGCGATTTGATGCACCCGCTCGCGGATGTTGGCGTGGCTGACCTCGGTCTGGCCGTGCGGGCAGTAGGCGTCGCCGTAGTCGACGACCTCGAGGTGGTCGAAGATCTCGATGTCGAGGTCGATGTGGTAGGTGCCGGCCTCGTAGGCGAGGGCCCGGATCGCTCGCGGGCCGAAACGGGCGCCCGGTCGATTGGTGGTGGCGATGTCGAAGGGGGCCCCCACGATTGCGACATCGGGCTGCCAGGCGTCGAGCTGCTCGGGATCGGTGAGGAACGGCCGTTGGCCGAACGTCGACAGGCCGCCGAACACGTAGCCGAGCTCGAGCTGCTCGTGCATTCCGGGGGAGAGGTCGCGGCGTGGTTGGTCCATCGAGTCGTACCGTAGCAATCGCCGTGCGAGCGAGCGAGCGAGCGGGCCGGGATCGTGGAACCGGCCCGAAAAACTGAGCGACCCCGGGCAGTGCAGCCGGCTTGCGCCGGCGCACCCACCCGGGGCCACCCGAAAGGTGGAGCGGTCCACCACTGACCGATCTTCGGGCGTTAGCCTGCGTCTCGATCATTCACATCGCCCGTCGTGACCCCAAGGGGTTCGGCGGGCGATGCCCGTTTTCGGCCGGTCGTCCGGTTGCCCGAACCCGCTGCCGTTCGCCGTGGTCACCGGTTGCCCAGTGACCGCGTCGCCCCGACCACATCGGCCGGTTGCCCAGCCTCCGTCGCCGGAGTCGAAGCCCGGTCTGCTGGTTGCCCAGCCCCGTTGCCTCTCGGCGCCACACGTCGGTTTCCCGACGACGGTGCCGCCCGTTCGCCGCGATCGGTTGCCCGACCCCGTCTCCCGGAGACGGAACCCCGGTCTGCCGGTCACCCGGCCCCGTTGGCCCCTCGACGCCGTTTCACGCTGACCCGGTTAACCGTGTCATCGCCGGACGCCGCCGGACATCATCGGAGTCTGCAGTTGGGGTGCTCGCTCGTTTGCTGCCCGGTCACCTCTCCGCCCGTGGCCTCCGGTTGCCCGGCGACTCGGTGCTTCGAAGCATGTGGCTTCTCGCTCCGACCAGAGCCGCTCTCGCCTCGTGGATCGGGTCCGTTTTCCGTGTCGCGAGCCCCGAAGGACTCACTCGACAGACTCGGTCTCTCGACCCCGGTTTGCATGCGCTCTCCGGTACGAGGAATACATTCGCGCCCAGGAAACACCAGGTCAAGAACTATTTTCGAATCCCCAGGGTTATCCCCTGAACTTTTCCCGAATCCCCAGAATTCGACGATCATCCACCGCTCGTGCACAGCATCATGCACAGGGTTGTCCCCAGTTTCGCGGCCGTCGCGTCGTCGCGATCGATCGAACCGTGTGGGATGAACGATCGATGACTTCTCCGGCCAGATTGACGATCGTCCGATCGCGGGGTTGAATGGTCGGCGATGCGCAACGAATTCGCGATCATTGCCATTCCGTAGAGCACGTGCCCCCACGTGCTCGTTCTGCCGCCCTCGGGCGGCTTTTTTGTTGCTTCGGCGACATCTATTCCGAAAGACATCAACATGACGGCTCCCAAGATGACGGCAGATGACTCGACGACGCAGGCGATCGCGGTCGAGATCTTCGACACGACCCTTCGAGACGGCCTCCAGGTGGAGGGTGTGACGGCGACGGTCGACGACAAGCTTCGAATCGCCGAACAACTCGACTACCTCGGTGTGCAGTTCATCGAGGGCGGCTGGCCGGGGGCCAACCCGAAGGACATCGAGTTCTTCCACAGGGCGTCGACCGAGCTGACGCTGTCCACGGCGACGTTCGTGGCCTTCGGCTCGACTCGTCGCCCGCGCGGCAAGGTCGACGACGACCAGACCTTGCAGCATCTGCTCGACGCCAACACGTCGGCGGTGTGCATCGTCGCCAAGAGCTCCGACTATCACGTCACCGAGGCGCTCAAGACGACCCTCGACGAGGGCGCTGCGATGATCGCCGACTCGGTCGAGTTCCTGCACGGCCACGGCCGCCAGGTGCTGGTCGACATGGAGCACTTCTTCGACGGCTACCGGGACAACCCCGAGTTCTCGTTCCGGGCCCTCGAGGCGGCCGTGCTGAAGGGCGCCACGCATGTGGTGCTGTGCGACACGAACGGCGGTTCGCTGCCGCACGAGATCGAGGCGATCGTCGCCGACGTGTACGCCCACGTGGGTAACGACGTCACGATCGGCATCCACTGCCACGACGACACCGGCTGCGCGGTCGCCAACTCGATGGCCGCCGTGCGCGGCGGTGCTCGTCATGTGCAGGGCACCCTGAACGGCCTCGGTGAGCGCACGGGCAACGCCAACCTCACCTCGATCATCCCCAACCTGCAGCTCAAGCAGAATTACGTCTGCCTGCCCGAGGGGCGGATGGAGCGCCTGACGGTGGTGTCCCACCGGATCGCCGAGACGCTCAACCGTGCCGTCAACCCGCAGGCGCCGTATGTCGGTTCGTCGGCGTTCGCCCACAAGGCGGGTCTCCACGTCAGCGCCATCGTTCGCGCCAAGGATGCCTACGAGCATGTGAATCCCGAGTCGGTCGGCAACGGCACGCGATTCGTGGTGTCGGAGATGGCGGGCAAGGCGACGATCCAGATGAAGGCCGATGATCTCGGCCTCGACCTCGACGGCCCGGCGATCATGCACGTGATCGACGAGCTCAAGCGGCTCGAGCACGAGGGCTATCACTTCGAGGCGGCCGATGCTTCGCTCGAACTGTTGATGCGCAGGTCGATCGGATGGCAGCAGGAGTTCTTCAAGGTCGAGTCGATGCGGGTCATCACCGACGAGACCGCCGCCGGCGACTTCAACACCGAAGCGACCGTCAAGGTCTGGGTGGGCGAGGAGCGCTTCGTCTTCACCGCCGAAGGCAATGGACCGGTCAACGCGATCGACACCGCGTTGCGGCGTGCCGTGCAGAAGGCCTACCCGCACCTCAGCAACATCCATCTCACCGACTACAAGGTGCGCATCCTCGACGGTAGCGACGCCACGGGCGCCGTGACCCGTGTGCTGCTGTCGGCGACGGACGGTGAACGCGACTGGACCACGATCGGCGTCAGCGCCAACATCATCGAGGCCTCATGGCGCGCGCTGGAAGAGAGCCTCGTCTACGGACTGCTTCATGCCCCCGCTTGAACGTTGACGGGTTACGCTGCTGTCGCTATGGCCGCCCCGAAGTCTGCTCCTGCCGGTGCGCGCGAGTCGCACTACTACTCCTCGCCCGCAGTCGTGCCGCCGTCGTGGGATCCGGATCGACCGGGCGCCGTCGACGGCCTGCAACCGGTCGGTCCGCGTCTGGGTGCTCAGGGGCCCGATCAGGGGTTCGCGCTCACGATCGCGAAGCGCCTTGCGCCGAAACTGCACCTCCAGGATCGCGAGCGGCTCGATGACGCGATCAGGGGTTGCGTCGGCATCGCGCTGCGACGCGCCTCGCTGTTCAGCCGGGCACCGATGGTGCACGACGTCACCCTGGCGTTCGCGATCTGGGGCTTCTTCGACGCCGACCCGCCGGCTGATCTACTCGATCGCCGTCGCGAGTTGTTCGAGGGCGTCGGGAACGTCAACCACCACTATGCCGAGGGTCGCGTGATCGCCGACCTGGTGCCGGAGGCGACGCTCCGGCTGACGCCCGGACAGGCAGCTGCCGCGTATCCCGCGCGGTGGCGCGAGCTCACCGGCGCCTGAACCGACGTCACCGGGCGTCGGTGTCGCCGAGCACCTCGCTCGCGCTCTACGGTCGACGTCATGCAGATCGGCGCCCTCATCTTCCCGACCGACCGGACGATTCGTCCTGACGTGCTCGCTCCCGAACTCGAGCAGAGCGGGTACGACTCCTTCTGGGTGGCCGAACACACCCACATCCCGCTCAGCCGGCGCACGCCGTACCCAGGCGGTGGCGAGCTGCCCGACATGTACTGGCGCACGATGGACCCGTTCGTGGCGCTTACGGCGGCGGCATTGAGCACCGACACGATCAAGATCGGGACCGGGATCTGCCTGGTCAATCAGCACCATCCGATCAACGTCGCGAAACAGGTCGCCTCGATCGACGTGTTGTCGGGCGGTCGCTTCCTGTTCGGCGTCGGCGTGGGGTGGAACGAGGACGAGATGGAACACCACGGCACCGACCCGTCGAAGCGTCGCAGCACCGCTCGCGAGCGGATTCTCGCCATCAAGGCGCTGTGGACCGAGGGGGCCGCGGCGTTCGACGGTGAGTACGTACAGTTCTCAGCGAGCGCCTCCAACCCGAAACCGGTGCAGAGCCCGCACCCGCCCGTGATCATGGGCGGCGGGGGAGGCCCGGTCACGTTTCGCCACATCGTCGAGTACTGCGATGGCTGGATGCCGATCCACGGTCGCACCGACCCGCTCGAGCGGCTCCCGCTGCTTCGCCAGATGTGCGAGGACGCCGGCCGGGATCCCGACTCGATCGAGATCGGCATCTACGGGTGTCCGATGCGGGCCGACATCGTGGACCGCTATCGCGAGGCCGGCGTCGATCGTCTGATCTTCTGGCTGCCCGCCGACGACCCCGACACTGTGTTGTCGGCCGTCGAACACGGCGCCACTCTGATCAGCTGACCGCGGGATCAACCGGCGGTCGGGCAGATCCGGTAGCCACAGGTTTGCCGGCCACCGGGTCTCGCCAGCGATTATTCGGGCAGGGTGTAGGTGATCTGTGCCCCACAGATCGCAACCCGTTCGGTGGCTCCGCCGTTTGCGTGCCGGAACTGAATCGCGAACGACTCTTCGGCATCGACGACCTCGGTCGTCGCCGGCGTCAGGTCGTGACTGCGGATCTGTGTCGGCAGGGGATAGCCGGCGGTGACCGATGCCAGTGACGTTCCGGACGATCCAGCAGTGAACCTCGCCAGCTGGACGATGTAGACGCCTTGCTGGCCTGACTCCGCGACCGCCCACGCCTTGGCAGAGTCGATCGTCGACCCGACGGGGATGTCGAACGTGAGGTACGAGAACGCGCCCGGAACATCGAGGTTGTATCGACAACTACCGAAGTAGATGCCCTGCTGGCTGCCGGTCGTGTTGAGTTCGTGGGCGGGCAGGTTGACCGTTCGGGTGCGGCTGGCCTTCGAGCTCAGCGAATTCTCGACCGCATCGATTGCACCGTTGGCGTTGTCGATCTGCGCTTGCAAGTCGGCGAATCCGGCAGCGGTGTAATACCCGACCACGTCGCCGATCACGTCGACGGATCCGAACCTGTTGAAGAGCGCGATCTTGCCGTTGGACGAGAGCTTCACGTCGACTTTGTTCGGTGTCGGTGGCTGACCGGGCAGCCAGTTGAGATTCGACGACTTCGGCACCGCAGCATCGGCGGGATAGATAGCCAGAAATGACGGTGCGGTTCCGTTGACCGCGGTCACGTTCATTGCCACGCCGACCGCATCAGACGGGAGTACGCACTCGCCATTGCCGCCGGTCACCTGCTGGACATGAGATTCGCCCTCGCCGATAGGGGTCGACCGATTGCCGACCTGGGTCGCCGGCCGGGTGTCGAACAACCGGCACGGTGTGATCGGTACGAATGCCGCCTCACCCGGATCCGGCGCTGCGCCGGCTCTCAGGCCGACGAACGCCGCCGAGAGGATCATGGCGATCGCTGCACCAGAGGCGAACAGCACGAATGAACGAACACGGATCGTGATCAATGAAGTCCCTTCCCGCCCCCGACCGCCGGGAGACGTCGGCAACATAACACACCTATCGAACGCCATCAGGTCGGCCCCGACGACTTCGCCGTCGAGGGCGCGCCGGGTACCACTATCGTCGTGGCCATGTCGACTCCAGCTGTCGGGCGCCCGGCGCCGGCCTTCACGCTGCTTGATCAGAACGAGCAGCAGGTTCGTCTCTCGGCGCTCAAGGGCCGCAAGGTGCTCGTGTACTTCTACCCACGCGCCGACACGCCCGGATGCACGACACAGGCGTGTGGGTTGCGCGACATCGCTGCCGAGATCGGCGACACGGTGATCATCGGCATCAGCCCCGACCCGCCGGCCAAGCTGAAGAAGTTCGACGACAAGTACGGGCTCGGGTTCATCCTCGCCGGCGACGTCGATCATGCGATCGCCGAGAAGTACGGCGTGTGGGTCGAGAAGCAGAACTACGGCAAGGTGTACATGGGCGTGCAGCGCTCGGCGTTCTTGGTGAACGAAGCCGGCAGGATCGAGCAGGCGTGGCCCAAGATCAGCCCGAAGGACACACCGACCAACCTGCTGGCAGCGCTCGCCCGATAGCGGGCTCGATGCCGCGTCACCCGATGACGGCGTGGGCCTTCAGGTCGGCCAGGTCGATGTACTCGAGCGCCGAGACGTGGGTGCTCTCCAACACGACCGGGCACGCCCGTCCCGCGCTCAGCGCCTCGGCCCAGCGATCGGCGCACACGCACCACTGGTCGCCCGCTCCGAGCCCCGCGAAGCCGTACTGTGGCATCGGGGTCGAGAGGTCATTGCCGTGCTCCTTGGAGAACTCCAAGAAGTCGTCGGTGACCCGGCAGCACACCACGTGGAGACCCGGATCGTCGCCCCGGTTCTCGCAGCAACCAGTTCGGTAGTAGCCCGTGCGTGGATCGTACGAGCACGGCATCAGCTCGGTTCCGAGCACGTTGATCTGCTGCATCACCATGTCCTACCACGTAGTCTCGACAGCATGCTCGACCCCGCCATCAAGAAGCTCGCGTCGACCGGGAAGAACTTCGGCACCGTCTGCGTGTGTCTGCCGGACGGGCAGATCGCGAGCCACGTGATGTGGGTCGACGCCGACGACGATCACATCATCTTCAACACCGAGGTGCACCGCGCCAAGTTCAAGGCGATCGAGGCCAATCCGCAGGTCACCTTGACGGTGTGGGACGCCGATGACGCGTACTCGTACGCCGAGGTGCGCGGGCACGTCGTCGAGACGATTCGGGGCGACGAGGCCCGGGCTCACATCGACGCGCTGTCGCGCCGTTACTTCGGTGTCGACTACCGCAATCCGATCCAGAGCGAGCGAGTGATCGTCAAGGTCGCTCCCGATCGCCAACGGACGAACAACCTGTGAACGGCCCGACGGACAATTCGGCGAGCGCCGCACCGGTGGTCGGCGTGGTGATGGGCTCGGCGAGCGATTGGCCGACGATGATCAAGGCGGTGGAGGTGCTCGAACACTTCCGGATCGGCTACGAGGCCCGGGTCGTCTCGGCGCATCGCATGCCCGACGAGATGTTCGCCTACGCCGAACAGGCGGCCGGGCGCGGCCTGCGTGCGATCATCGCCGGCGCCGGTGGGGCAGCCCATCTGCCGGGGATGCTGTCGGCGAAGACGCTCGTGCCCGTGCTCGGGGTTCCGGTCGCATCGCGTCACCTCTCGGGCCAGGACTCGCTGCTCTCGATCGTGCAGATGCCCGCCGGGATCCCTACGGCGACGTTCGCGATCGGCGAAGCGGGCGCCACCAACGCTGCGCTGTTCGCCGTGGCGATACTCGCGGCCGACGATGCCGACCTCGCGACTCGCTTGCAGCGATATCGCGACGATCGTCGCGATCAGGCCGCCTCGTCGGTCCTGCCGCCGCGGTGACCGAGATGAACGCCCCGATCGTCCCTCCCGCCATGATCGGAATGCTCGGCGGCGGCCAACTGGGCCGCTACGCGCTGATGGCGGCGCGCACCATGGGGTACCGCACGATGGTGCTCGAACCCGACCCGCTCGCTCCCGCCGGTGCGATCGCCGACGTTCATCTGGTGGCGCCGTACGACGACGAGCAGGCATTGCGCCGCCTCGGCGACGACTGCGATGTCGTCACGACCGAGTTCGAGAATCCGCCGGCGGCGGCCCTCGAACTGCTCGCCCGGCGGACCCTGGTTGCCCCATCGGCGAGCGCCGTCGCGGTCGCCCAGGACCGCATCGAGGAAAAGCGGTTCCTGGCGGACAACGGGATGCCGATCGGACCGTACGCGGTGGTCGATCACGCCGATGCCGATCCCGACGTGCAGTACCCGGCGATCCTCAAGACGGCCCGTCTCGGATACGACGGCAAGGGGCAACGCCCGGTGACCGATGCCTCGCAGATGCGAGCAGCCTGGCGACTGCTCGGATCGGTGCCGTGCGTGCTCGAAGAAGGGTTGCTGCTCCAGGCCGAGCTGAGCGTGATGGTGGCCCGTGGCGCCAACGGATCGTTCGCGGCGTATCCGGTCACCGAGAATCGCCATGTCGACGGCATCCTCGATATCTCGATCGTGCCGGCCCATGTGTCGAAACGAACCGCCGACCGTGCCGTCGGGCTGGCGTTGGCGATCGCGGACGCGTTGTCGTACGTCGGCGTGCTGGCGATCGAGTTCTTCGTGGTCGACGGCGAGCTGTTGATCAACGAGATGGCGCCACGCCCGCACAACAGCGGACACTGGACGCTCGACGTGGCTCAGACGAGCCAGTTCGAGCAGCAGATCCGGGCGATCTGCGGACTCGGCCTCGGCGACACGTCGATGACCCGCCCGGCGGCCGCAATGGTCAACCTGCTCGGTGATGTGTGGGACGACGGCGAACCCGATTGGGCGCGTGCGTTCGATCATCCCAACGTTGCGCTGCATCTGTACGGCAAGTCGACGCCACGACCGGGTCGCAAGATGGGGCACCTCACGTGTTGGGACGACTGGCCGGAGGCGGCGGAGGTGCGGGCCGAGGAGATGCGTCGGGTGCTCAGGCGACGTTGACGCCGACCAGCTCGCCGATCAGATATGTCACGCCGCACGCGACGAGCACGATCGCGACCTGACGGACGACGCCGAGCGCGATCGGTCGCTCGGCGAGGCGCGCCACGACGCCGCCTACCACCGCGGCGGCCAGCACGCCGATGGTCAACGACGCGATCGCTGCTGTCCGGCCGCCACCGATGTACCAGGGCGCGAGTGGCATGAACGCCCCGAACAGGAAGCAGATCAGCGACAACCCCGCCGCCCACATCGCCGAAGGCAGATCGTCGGGGTCGACGCCGAATTCTTCGCGAGCGTGCACCGCGAGCGCGGCGTCGGGTCGGCGCATCACTTCTTCGGCAGCGGCCGCCGCCCGCTCGGCCCCCATACCGTGGCTCTCGTACCTGGCCGCGAGCTCTGCGGTTTCGTGCTCGACGTTGAACTGCAGCTCGCGCCGTTCGATGTTGAGTTCACGTTCGATCAGATCGTTCTGAGACGTGACCGACACCCATTCGCCGGCCGCCATCGAGATCGCGCCGGCTACGGCACCCGCCAGCCCGGCCAAGCGCACGACGGACGTGCCTGCGCCCGAACCTGCGAAACCGAGGAGGAGCGAGACATTGGACACGAGCCCATCGCTCACCCCGAACACCGAGGCGCGAGCGAGGCCACCGGAGACCGAACGATGCCCGGTGTGAGGTTCGTGGATGCGAGCGGTCACAGCGACGACGTTACCGGCGCGATGCAGCCCTGGCATCGGTGGACGCTCTCGTCGCCCTGAGCGTCTTCGGGGAGACCGGTCGGCTGCATTTCGACGCGTTCCGAACGCCTGAGGCTCGTTGATCCACGTGACGCTCGCCGCAGTCTCTAGTATCAAGGGTGGTGTCCGTCCGGCGTCGCCGCACGAACACCACCGGGTGCGCGGCCACTCCTGATCACAACGGCGTGATCATGACGGTGCACCCAAACGAGGCCGGGGAGGCCACATGGGCGAGCACGAGCCACAAGGTGTCGAGCAGGGGACGGTCATTCGTCGAGTCGCTCAACTCGCGACCTTACGGCGATCCAACGACGACGTACTGGCGGCGTTCCTGCCGGCCTACTACGACGAGCTTCCCGAGTTCGATGTCGACGACCGCCGCGAGGAAGATCTGTATGCGGTTGCACTGACCCACCTCGGATTGGGCCGCACCCGGGCCCGAGGCGAAACCATCATCGAGGTTCTGTCGCCCGATCGCGATCGCGACGGTTGGCATTCCGACCGTTCAGTGGTGTTGATGATCACCGATGACGCGCCGTTCCTGGTCGATACGGCTCGCATTGTGCTCGAACGCAATGGGATTGCCACCCATCTCCTCGTTCACCCGATGTTGAGCGTGCGCCGCGATCCGGCCGGCGACCTCCTGGCCATCGATGTCGGGTCCGAACGGTACGGCGAGCAGGTCGAGGCGTGGACCCAGATCGAGATCGACCGCTGTGATGCCGAACGTGCCGAGCGGCTGCGAAGCGATCTCGTCGACGCCATCGGCGCGGTGCACCTGGTCGTTGCCGACTTCGCTGCGATCCGCGAACGAATGCTCGCTTACACCCAGCTCGATCCGATGCTCGACTGGTTGGCCCAGGGGCACTTCGTTTTTCTCGGGGCGGCCACCTATGAGTTGGGTCCCGATGGTCCGGTCTGCATACCGGATTCGCAGTTGGGCGTGCTCACCGGCGATTGCGAGATCGACCCCGACATCGATCTCGAAGGCCCCGTGGTCGCCGTTGCCCGCTCGAGTCGAACGTCGACGATCCATCGCAACACCCGGCTCACGGTCATCACGGTGCTGCCACCCGACGGGAGCGCACCATCGATCGTGCATCGCTTCGTCGGCTTGCTCGCTTCGACCGCATACCGGCAGAGCGTGCTGGCGATCCCGTCGGTCGGCGCCCGAGCCCGATCGGTCCTCGGGCTGGCCGCGGCCGGCGCCGAGACGCACACGGGTCGCTCGATGCGCAATGTGCTCGAGACGCTGCCGCGCGACCTGGTGTTCGAGCTCGATGCCGATCGACTCGCCCATCTGGTGATCGACGTCGTGAGCTTGCAGGAACGACAGATCGTTCGCGTGTTCGACGTTCCCGAGCCGGTCGGACGTTCGTCGACGATCCTGGTATTCCTGCCGAAGAGCCGATTCAACGCACAGTTGCCCGAGCGCGTCGCCGGCATCGTCGGCGAGGCATACGACTCTGCGACACGCGACCTCGAGTCCTTGATCGGGTCGGGCAACCTCGCCCGCATCACGTTCACGGTCGATCGCGGCGAGGTGCTGCCCGACCTCGACGAGTTGTCCGACGACGTCGATGAGTTCACGACGGCGTGGATCGATCGGGTCGTCGATGCAGCGACCCATGAGTTCGGTGAATCGCGCGGCTCGTCGCTCGTTCATCGAATCGGGCCGGCGGCACCGGACGGCTATCGAACCAGCGTCGACCCGCAGACCGCGGTTGGCGATTTCGCCCGTCTCGACGAGCTGCTCACCGGAGACCGGCACACCCTGACCGCTCTGACGCGCACGATCGACGCTGCCGACGGCGTGTGGCGCATGCGCGTGTACCGCAAGGGCGAACCCGTGGCGCTTGCCGACCTGCTCCCGCTGTTGGGGCACCTCGGCCTGCGGGCGCTCGACGAGCATCCCTACCGCTTCGTGGTCGACGGCACGGAGTGCTTCTTGTACGACATCGGCGTGCGTGTTCCACTCGGCGTGCAGATCGGCGACCTCCGTCACACCGAGATCCGCAGCGCGCTGGAGGGGCTGCTGGCAGGAACGATCGAGCCGGACGGCTTCAACCGGCTGATCCTGCTCGCCGGCCTCACCGCTTCGCAGGCCAACATCTTGCGCTGCTATGCCAAGTACGCCCATCAAACCGACTTCACGTTCAGCCAGGGCTACGTCGAGGACTCGCTGGCACGCCTGCCACAACTGGCTCGCCTCATCGTCGATCTGTTCGAGGCGCGTTTCGACCCCGAAACGGACGACATGCAGCGCGCCGTGCTGGTCGCCGCCACCAAGTCGGCCGTGCGCGCCGCCTTGGATGAGGTGCCCTCGCTCGACGACGACCGAATCGGACGCACCTTCCTGGCCTTGGTCGAGGCGACGGTGCGCACGAGCGCGTACCAGGGCGGCCCGACGGTGGCGTTCAAGTTCGATCCGAGCATCGTGCCCGAGCTGCCCGATCCACGGCCGGCGCATGAGATCTTCGTGTGTTCGTCGCGCGTCGAAGGCGTCCATTTGCGCGGCGGGGCGATCGCCCGCGGCGGCCTGCGCTGGAGTGATCGTCCAGAGGACTATCGCACGGAGGTGCTCGGGCTGGTGAAGGCTCAGATGGTGAAGAACGCCGTCATCGTGCCGGTGGGGGCCAAGGGTGGATTCGTGGTGAAGCGCCCGAAGGCGACCCCGGCCGAGAACCGCGACGAGGTCGTCGAGTGTTACCGCATGTTCGTCCGCGGTCTGCTCGATCTGACCGACAACGTGGTCGATGGCGAGATCGTGCACCCCGACCGCACCGTTCGGTACGACGGTGACGACCCGTATCTGGTCGTCGCGGCCGACAAGGGAACTGCGACGTTCAGCGACACGGCCAACGAGGTCGCCGCCGAGTACGGGTTCTGGCTCGGCGATGCGTTCGCGTCGGGCGGCAGTGCCGGATACGACCACAAGGCGATGGGTATCACGGCGCGTGGTGCGTGGGAGAGTGTGCGCCGGCACGCCTCGGTGCTGGGCAAGGATGCCGACACCGACGAGCTGACGGCGGTCGGGATCGGCGACATGTCGGGCGACGTGTTCGGCAACGGCATGCTGCGATCAGAACACCTCGAAATTGCGCGGCGTTCGACCACCGCCACATCTTCCTCGACCCCGATCCCGATCCCGCCCGCTCGTTCCAAGAGCGTTTGCGGTTGTTCGAGACGCCGCGGTCGTCGTGGGCCGAATACGATCCCGGGTTGATCTCCGAAGGTGGCGGGGTGTTTCCGCGAACGGCGAAGTCGATCGACATCACGCCCCAGGTGCAGGCGGTTCTCGGTATCACCGACGAACGACTCACACCGTCCGAGTTGATTCGGGCTGTGCTGCGAGCTCCGGTCGACATGCTGTGGAACGGTGGCGTCGGCACCTACATCAAGGCGTCGACCGAAACGGACGCCCAGGTCGGCGATCGCGCGAACGACGCCGTGCGCATCGACGCAGCCGCGACCTGAGATGCCGCATGGTGGCCGAGGGCGGCAATCTCGGCGTCACGCAGCTCGGACGCGTCGAGTACACGCTCGCCGGCGGGCTCATCTACACCGACGCGATCGACAACTCGGCGGGCGTCGACTGCAGCGACCACGAGGTGAACATCAAGATCCTGCTCGACGCCGTCGATGGCCGACGGAGAGCTGACGCTCAAACAGCGCAATCATCTGCTCGAGGAGATGACCGACGAGGTCGGCGAGTTGGTGCTCGACAACAACCGCGCCAGACCTTGGCGTTGCTGATCGCCCGCACCCAGGGTCTCCCGATGGTGAACGTCCACGCCCGCTACATCGATCTGCTCGAGCGGGAGGGTTGGCTCGATCGCGAACTCGAGTTCCTCCCGACCGACAAGCAGATCGCCGAGCGCCAGTCGAACGGCTCGGGTCTGCGAACGCCAGAGTTCGCCGTGATGATCGCCTACACGAAGAACGCCAACATCGCCGAGATCCTCAAGACGGACCTGCCCGATGTGCGCCTGATGCAGGCCGATGTCGTCAACTACTTCCCGACCCCTCTCCGCGAGAGGTCCCGCGAGTACATCGGCGGGCATCGGTTGCGGCGCGAGATCGCGGCGACGACGCTCACCAACCAGATGGTCAACCTGTCCGGTATCTCCTACGACCACCGCATGACCGAGGACACGGGGGCGTCGGTTGCCGATGTCAGCCGGGCCTGGTTGGTCGCCCGCGAGGTGCTCGGCTTCCCCGACTGGTGGGATGAGATCGCAGCACTGGAAGGGATCACGCTCGAAGACCACCTCGAGCTGTTCCTCGACTGTCGCCGCACTGCCGAGCGTTGCTCGCTGTGGTTCCTCCGGCATCGTCGTCCCCTGTCAACATCGAGCACGAAGTGGCACGGTTCCGAGAGCCGTTCCGGACGCCTCGACGCAGCTGGGTGGGTTCTTGAAGGGGCCGATGCGACGGGCAATGACGACGATGGTGAAGCAGCGGGTCAAGCAGGGTGTTCCGCAAGAGCTGGCCGAACGCTCGGCAGAGGTGGCGACTGTTGCACACCCTCTTCGACGTGATCGAGCTCGCTGATCGTGACGTGGCCGATCCGCTCGTCGCCGCTGCCGCCTACTGGGACCTGTTCGAATGGGCTCGAGTTGATGTGGCTGTGGGATGCCGTCGGTGCCCTGCCGAGGTCGGATCGCTGGCAGACCCAGGCGCGAGGTGCGCTGCGCGACGACCTCTTGACGGCACTCGCCCTGCTCACGAGCAATGTGATGGAGGCCGACGACGGATCCCGTCGACACGTGGATCGCGGCCAACGACCGTGCCGCAGAACGGCCTCGGCACTGTTGACCGAGATTCGTCAGTGCCGAGTCGTTCGACGTCACCAACCTGTCCGTTCGCGTTGCGGCAACTGCGCAATCTTCGCAAACCTCGGTCCACGAACACCTGAAGCACGCCATCGAGGTCGGCCGCGACCGGTAGCGTCGGCATCGACATGCCGACCACGCCTCGTTACCGATTCGCCCCGTCTCCCACCGGATTCTTTCATGTCGGTGGCGCACGCACGGCGCTGTTCAACTGGGCGCTGGCCCGTTCGACGGGCGGCACCTTCGTGCTGCGGATCGAGGACACCGACGAGGCTCGCAACAGGCCCGAGTGGACGCAGGGCATCATCGATTCGCTGGCGTGGATCGGGATCTCGGCCGATGACCCGCACTTCGAGGGCCCGTTGTTCCAGAGCGAGTACGCCGATGCTCATCTCGCCGCGGCCCTTGCCCTGTACGAGGCCGGCCACACGTACTGCTGCGAGATGACGCCCGACGAGATCCAGGCCCTGGCCAAGGCCGAA
>CAVPAQ010000002.1:0-214314 GCA_963701575.1 uncultured Acidimicrobiaceae bacterium | reverse complement strand
ATCCGCTATCGGACACTGCCGTGAACATCCTCGACGATCACTCGCCTACAAGTGCGACGTAAGTTGGCCATCGATGCACGGCAGCTTTCCGTTCGGTCAGCCGAATCTCGTTAGGCCCCCTCGGGTCAGCGACATTGCACAACGCGTCCTCGTCGTCGGGGTCTACCCCTCGGCCATGCATGTCCGATGGTGGCGGCCCGACAGTGTGGGGGGACGCCCCACCATCAGTGCGCTGGCTGTTGACGTGGAGCCGGTGGTGTTCTGGGATGGGGAAATCCCCTTCGCCGCACGACCTCCTCAATAGCTGGAAGGACTCGGTGGGGTTCACTGACGACTGGGGACGAGTCGAGCCCGGCCTGAACGGTCCCTCCGGGCGGGTTCTCGAAACCGAGTACCTCGATCCGCTGGGGCTCACCCCATCGAACACGTCGTACACCGATCTGATCCCGTGGTTCTTCGTGAAGTCAGGCGCGGGCAGCCAGGGCGCAGCCATCACCGAGAGGTTCGACCCATGGGCCGCCCGGCACGGCGCACCAACCTCGTCGCTTCCCCCGCGCCCCACACCGAAACAACTCGCCGGGCTGCTTGCGCCGAGCGGTCGCCGCGAGTCGCTCCGCGACGAGATCATCTCGATCAACCCTGACACCATCCTCACGCTCGGACAGGAGGCCCTCGACGGTCTCCGAGTCGCATCAGACGAGTGTCGCCCCGCCCAGGAGCGACTCGCCCCGGATGACCGATACGGCCGCTCGGGATCGGCAACCATTGCCAACCACCAGTTCGAGTTCATGGCGACGGCCCACCCTGGGCTTCTTCGGCAGACACGACGCGCTGACTGGCTATCCGCACACCAGAACTGGGCCGATCGTCAGCGACGCGTCCGCTGAACCTTCTGAACTTCGCGATCCACGTCGCGGCTGTCACCCAACTCCGCTACCCCGGCGCTGGACGCGACCACTACGACCGCAAACGCGCCGAGGGCAAGAGCACCAAAGAAGCCATCCGGGCAATGAAACGACACATCTCCAACGCCGTCTACCGCGCCCTCCCTGCTGACGCCCGCCGGCACGACACGTGAACAAGTGGGCCCGGGAGGACACTCAGGCACGACACGAAATCCAGCGTGACCGGCTCAACATCCTGAACGGCCGGCTCTTCGGATAAGTCACTTCCCGGACCCACAACCGATCCTTCGACGCCGCCTCCGGCCCCGCCAGAGGCGCAACCCCAACGCGCCCTCACCCACCCGAAAACCAGCACTTGACAACAAGAGGCATCGATCTGTGGCGCGAATTCCTGCGCTTCAACCGGATTCAGTGCGGGCGTTATCGAGTGCCGTCGGCCAGTACGTGTCGCGACGGTGTTTGGGGTGCGTGTCGGGCGACAAGCCCCATTCAGTGTGGCTACAATGTATGCATGAACATGGCTACATCGAGCTCGGAGGTCGGCATCCGCGAGCTGAAGAACGGACTCAGCGGATACATCGACCGTGTCCGAAATGGTGAAGAAGTCATCGTCACCGATCGCGGCCGTCCTGTTGCCCGGCTGTCAGCGCTCGACGCTGACCACGACCACCTCGCCGAACTCATTGCCGCCGGGATTGTGCGAGCTCCCACGAGCAGCAAGCGTCGTCATGTGCCGAAGCACCGGATCAAGTCGAAGGGCACCGTCAGCGACCTCGTCGCCGAGCAGCGACGCTGACCTCGATGATCACATACGTCGACACCTCGACGTTGCTCAAGTTGATCATCGACGAGAACGGCTCCGAGCGAGCGATGACCATCTGGACCTCCGCCGATGCAGTCGTGTCGGTGAGCCTGATCGCGGTCGAGGCACGCGCGGCGCTTGCTGCCGCAAGACGGGGTTCGCGTCTCACCGAGGTCCAGCTCCGCGCTGCAATCGCTGAGTTCGAGGCGTTGGTCAGCGATCTCCATATCGTGCCGGTGACAGACGACCTCGTGGCGAGCGCTGCTGAACTCGCCGATACCGAAGGACTCCGTGGCTACGACGCAGTTCATCTCGCTGCCGCGCTTACCGTCGAGGCGACCGTGCTCAGCAGCGCCGATGCTGCGCTCTGCGCCGCCGCGGCACGCCATGGGCTATACATCGCCAATCCGCTCGCAAGCTGAGATCCGGGCCCGGTTGTTGGGCGGGATTCCCGAGCACTCGGCTTGGGCCGGAGTCGGTCTGTTGTCGATCGATTCTGAGCGGATTACCGGGTCGTGTTATCGGGTGTCGCGGACTGCACGCTCGACTGTCTCGGCGGCGAGGCGAGTGGCGCGCTCAATCGGGATTTCGAGGACATCGAGAGACTCGAAGAGCGCCGAGGAGGACACGACGAGCAGTGTCGTGTCCACGATGTCGTCGACACGTTCATCGTCGAGCCCCGGTACCTCGCGCAGCAGAAGGGTGCGGGTGACGTCACGGAAGAACGGTATACGGGCGCGTCGGATCGCTGCGCCGCCTGGGCTTGTGTGTTGAGCGCGGATCAGTGCCTCCTGGTCGAGTAGGGCTCGCCACCCTTCTTCGAGCCAGGCTTGGGGGTCGACCAGGTCGAACTTGGCGGCGGGCAGGTTCGATGCGGCGACGCTGTCGCCGTCAACCGCTCGAGCGACTTCAACCGCTCCCGCTCGTCGGTCGTCAACCCTGGCCGCTGGCCCTCGTCGATCTCGACGCGGCGAACCCACTTGCGAACCGTCTGTTGCCGTCGGCTGAGTTGCCAGCCGTCCTCTGGCGGCTGCTGATCTGCCGGAGTCCGATTTCCAACACGCACCATCTGGAACCAAGGTCAGGGGCCCGTTGGGTCGTGCCTGTTCTGGTCCTCAGAGGCCGTCGACGGCGAACCAGGCGGCGCCGGTGCCGTTCGTGACGAGCACGATCGGCGCGAAGCACGGCGACGGGAGGTCGATTCGAGTTTCGACGTGGCCATCTCCGCCCGGGTCGGTGTCGGTGGCGACGGTGACGGGGAAGGGTGCGGTCGTCACGTTGACGGGCTGGTTCGTGGCGTCGAGGCATGAGACGACGACGGCCATCGAAGGGATCGTGTTCTTGCCGGTATTCGGGCCTGCGGTGAACACGAGGTCCTCGAACTCGACTTCGAGCTTCCCGGAGGCTTTGAGCGCGACTTCAGCCTCGCCGATCGACCATGGCAGGCCGCCGCCGTTGACGCCGCGGATGTTGCCGGCTGCGCCGGTCATCGTGGCTGGGACGCCGATCATCTTGTCGGCTTTGACCTTGCCGTTGTCCTTGGCGATCGCGGTCGTGGTGACGCCGGTGAGGGCGACGGCAGCGAGTGCGATGGCGCTGACGATGGTGCGCTTGGTCTTCATTGTGGGTTCCTTTCAGTTCGACGCGGTGGCGCCGTCGGTTGCGACCGAGGTTTGAATGTTCTTGCGTGGCCGGGTGGGCCTGTTGGTCAGGTGGTGGCGTCGATGATGATGTCGTCGGGGTCGTCGGAGGTGACGACGAGTCGGCCGAGTTGGGTGGTGGGTGTGGCGGTGGCACCGGTGATCGTGGCGCGTCCGGTTTGGGTTGGGCCCCAGGTGGCTGCGATCGACCAGGTTCCGTCGTCGTCGATCGCCCACAGCTGGTAGCGGGGGCGGGTGGGGAGTCCGGTGAGGTCGAGGTCGATTTGTGTGCCCCAGCCGCGGGTGGTGGTGGTGACGTCGGTCGACTCGGCGAGGCTGGAGGTCACCGATGCGGCGACTGCTGCGACGATGTCGTTGGGGGAGTCGTTGGGGCCGATGGCGATCGCCGCGATGACGGCGATGACGATGGCGGCGGCGGTGGTGATGGCTGCGAGTCGCCATCGGTTGCGGCTGGTGCGGAGCTGTTGTGTGTCGTGTTGGACTTGTCGGCTGATCGCGTCTGCGGTTTCGGGTCGGATGGATGCGTCGAGGTCGTCGGTGTCGAGTTGGGCGAGCAGGCCGGGGATGGGTGCGAGGGCGCGGATCTCGGTTGTACAGCGGGTGCAGTCGGCGAGGTGTCGTTCGAAGCGGCGGCGGTCGTCGGGGTCGAGGGCGCCGAGCGCGTAGGCGCCGGCCCATTCGTGGAGGTCGTCGTTGTGGTCAGCTGGCATCACAGCACTTCTCGTTCGTCGAGGGCGGTTCGGAGCATGCGCATGGCGTAGTGCAGTCGGGACTTGACGGTGCCGTCGGGGATCCCGAGTCGCTCGGCGATCTCCTTGGTGGTCATGCGTTCCCAGTAGGCGGCGATCAGCACCGTGCGGTGGTCGGCGGAAAGGGATCGCACGGCGTCGGAGATGAGGGATCGATCGACGAGGCGGGCGAGATTGGTGTCGTCGCGGCTGTCGTCGAGGTCTGCCCCGGTGGGGATCGATCGCAGGTGGCGTCGGTCACGTCGGTGACGGGTGGCGGCGACGTTGCGTGCGATGCCGAACATCCAGGCCCGTTCGCTGCCACGTTCGGGGTCGTACTGGTCGTAGTTGCGCCAACCGGCCAGGACGACTTCTTGCACGACTTCCTCGGCCGTGTGCGGGTCGCCGAAGCGTCGTCGGGCCCACGCGGTGAGCGCCGCGCCGTGCGCGGTGTAGAGCGCGCGCGGCGAGCGCGTCGGACTCCGACGCCGTCGCGGAGGGGTCGGGGTGGTTCAGCACCTCATGACTCGATGGGCTCACCAGCGGCGTCGATGACCCACCAGACACCGTTGAGGCTTTGACCGTTGACATCACCGGCGGCGGCGTCACCAGCGAAGTAGTACAGCGGCCAACCGTTGAAGGTGGCCTGTACGTCGCCGTTGGTTCGAGTCGTCGTTCCGAGCAGCGATTCATCGAGCCCGTCGCCGACCGCGGTGACCTCGGCGACGACCGGCCAGTTCGCTTCGCACTCGTCGTAGCAGGTGCTGTCACCCTGGGCGTCGGGGGTGAACAGGTAGACCGTGTATCCGCTCGCGTCGACCAGGATCTCGCCGAGATCGGTGGTCGCCAGCTCGAGCCCGGCACTCGCGGCTTCGCCGCCGGTGGTGACGTCGTAGTTGATCGCGAGCACAGCGAGCGCTCCGTCGGCGGTCATGGCGGGCACGTCGATGGTGACGTCGGGTGGCATGAACTCGTACTCGCCGTTGCCGTTGGCGTCCACGTGGGCCATCGGGTACACGATCGCACGCTCGGTGAGCGACTCTTGGAGGTCGACCACGACATCAATGTTGTCGCCGGCCGGCAGCAGATCGGACCAGCCCAGGATCGGGCCCGGTGACCCGCCTCCGTCGGCGTGCACGACCACGAACCCGTCCGTAGGCAACGACACCGACGCCACCGTCACCGTGGTGCCGTCACCGCTCTGATCGTTCGCCGTGATCGTCGCCGGGCCGGTCACCGGCTCGGCGGCCGCGTCGTCAGGCGCGTCGGTCGCTGCGGTCGTGGTGTCGGGCGCATCCGTGGCTGCGGTCGTGGTGTCGGCGGTGTCGTCGTCGCTGCCACACGCGCCGGCGAGCAGCGTCAGAGCGGCAACGACCGAGACGAGGTGCTTGGGGCGCATGTCGGATTCCTCCCAGGTGACGTACACCCTCCTCTACGCCACCTGGACGGAGATTGGTTCAACGCCGCGCCCCGGATTTCTTGGTGACGTGACTCGGAAGCCGGGGATCGGAGCTTCGGCGCGGTCTGATCGGTTGCGCAGCGGGCGACCGCTGGATGATCGCACGTCTCAGGGCGTCGCCAGCAACCGGCCGACCGTGACGGTCGAACAAGCTCCGACGCAGGCCGATCCGACCAACCAGTCGCCGGGGCGAACTACCGCGTCGGCAACACCTATCGACGCCGCCAGGTCCAGGTTGCCGTCGTCGGCGACACGGTCGAGATCTCGATCGGCAAACAACTCATCCGCAGTCATCCCGTCAAGCATGACCGCACTCGCGAACACGGCGCCCTCGCCAACCCCGGCGGACGCCCCCACCGCACCAACGCCGCCTGACAGGTTCGGACTGTCGCCCAGCAACCGGGTCCGGAACGTCGGCCGGGTACCGGGTCTTGACAACGCGAACAGAGCGCTCTGCGGGATGGAACCCGAAGGTCTCAGAGAAGTCGAGGTAGCAGTTCGAGTGCTCAGAGGACCTTCGGCCCTACGTCTTCGTGCGAGATAGGTAATATCATTACCTACATGGCTGAGGGGTTGAGCGAGACCGACATCGAGTTGTTCGGTTCGATCCTGATGTTCGCCCAGCAGCTCGCGTCGCGGGCGGACGAGCACCTCGAACCATTCGGTTTGACGACCCGGCAGTGGTTGCTGCTCGCCGTGCTCGACAAGCGATTCCCGGGGTCTGCGCCGAGCATCTCGGAAGCGACGGCTGTGTTCGGCACGTCACGTCAGAACGTGAAGCAGGTTGCACTGCAGCTCGAGCGGCGGGGCTGGCTCCGGGTGGAACCCGATCCGGTCGATCGGCGGATGCTGCGGCTCGTGCTGACCGACAAACGCGCGGTCTTCGACGACCCGGCTGTCCAGGCGGACCAGGCGGCCTTCATTCTGTCCGTGTTCGGAGGGCTCACCCTGGGCGAGCGACGCAGCTTGCTCAACATGGTCACCACGTGTATCGCCGGTCTGTCGTCGACGGCCGACGACCAGCGCACGAGCAGAGAGGAACGTCCATGACCCCTTCCGCACCGAGCTCAGTGGACCGAGCGACACCGCAAGATCCTGCCGTCCTGCCCGACACCGACGGCGCCGACGACGTGGACCCGTCGCAGGTGTCGCGTCGATCGTTCCTTCGGCGAGCCGGTCTCGGCGCTGCCACCGCGTTCGTGTTGGCTGATGCCGCAGCGGCATACCGGGCATACGACCAGGGCGTGCTCGCCGAGGAGCGAGGCCCGGCGTTCGACGCGTGGGACACCTGGCGCAACGGCACCGATCCGATGTCGATGGTCGGCGCGGCGGTGCTGGCGGCGAGCGCACACAACACACAGCCGTGGCGATTCACGGTCGCCGAGGATCGGATCGACCTCTACGCCGACCTCACACGGTCCACCGGCGCCAACGATGCGCTGAACCGCGAGCTCGACGTGTCGCTCGGGTGTGCACTGGAGAACCTGCACCTCGCCGCCCTGGCACGAGGACGTCAGCCGGAGTTGGAATTGGTGCCCGGCGGGCCGGTCGATCTCGTCGCGTCGGTGCAGCTGGGCGCCGGATCGGTAGTCCACAGTTCGCTGTACCGGGCGATCGGCAGCCGCCACAGCAACCGATCGGAGTACCGGTCGGACCCGGTCCCCGCATCGACCCTTGCGTCGATGGGCAATCTCGTCGACGAGTCCGTCGCCCCTGCCCGGCTGGTGTGGCTCACCGCGGCGGGCGATCGGCAGCGCTTCGGAGACCTACTGGTGGAGGCCACCCGCGCCCACGTCGCCGACGAGGAGCAGTCGACGGAGTCGTTCGCGTGGTGGCGCAGCGACTGGGATGCGATCCAGCGCAACAAGGACGGCCTGACCATCGACGGGGTCGGGCTGCGCCCGCTGGTTCGTACGCTCGGCAAGCTGCTGCCGGCGCCGTCTCGACAGTCGGCCGACCGCACGTTCGTCGATCGCACGGTCATCCAGGCCCGGTCGGCCGCAGCGTTCGGCGTCATCGTCGTCGACGACCCCACCGCACGACCCGAACGGCTCGCCGGTGGCCGCCTCGCGCAGCGGCTCCACCTCTCGAGTGCAGCGACCGGCCTCGGCTTCCAGTACATGAACCAGATCACCGAGCGCATCGACCGCGACCGCCAGCTCGGGCACGACGCCCCGTTCGAGACACCACTGGCCGATCTGGTCGGTGACGGCGCACTGGTTGCGTTCCGCGTCGGCACCCCCACGGTGTCCGGCATGAAGAGTCCTCGTCGACCTGCACTGGAGGTGCTGCGATGAACAGCGGCGATCGCACGCTGTTGACGGCCGGATCGATCGCTGCGGTGCTCGGCGTCGGCGCCGGTGTCGCGGAGATCGTGGCCGGCACCGTGACGTGGGCCGGCAACAAGAACGACCCGACCACGCTGGGCTGGGTGACCATCGGGCTCGGCATCGTGATCGGCGCAGCCAGCCTGGCGGCGACTCGCACGCGCCGACCGGGCGCTCGACTCGTGGCTGCGGCCACGCTGCTCGTCTGCGCCCTGCTCGGCCTCACCACCGCCGGCCTGGCATGGATCCCGGCAGCTGCTGGCGCGACGGTGGCGTGTGCCCTGGTCGTGCGTCGGCCTCGACCCGCCGGCGCCTGGCGGGCGGTGATCGGGGCGCAATGGGCCGCCGTACTCGTCGTCGTGCTGTCGCTGATCTACCTCGCGTTCGGCATCGTCGCCCGCGATCGGGTCGGGTTGCTCGGCATCGCCGGCGCAGTGACCGCATGCATCGCCCTGGCCCTGCACGGCCGATCGCACCGGGCGGCTGCTGCTGTCGTGATGGTGGTCGCAGCGATCCCGTTCGCCGTGGCGACGGCCTGGACCGTGGTGACACCGCTCACTGCGATGTTGATGCTCGCCATCGGGCTGCCGTACGTGCTCGGCCACTCACACCCCATCTCGTCTCCAGGAGGGACCTCATGAGAACATTGATTCGTTGGACCGTCGGCCTGATCGTGGTCGTCCACGGCCTCATCCACCTGATGGGTGTGGTGAAGGGGTTCGGGTGGGGCGACGTGTCGCAGCTCACCGAGCCGATCGGCACCTCGATGGGTGTCGCCTGGCTGGTCGCCGCGGTCGTGGTGATCGCCGCTGGTGTGATGTTGCTGGCCGGGCTCCGGTGGTGGTGGGCGGTCGCCGCTGTCGCCGCGGTCGCCTCCCAGGCGGTGATCGTCACGTCGTGGACCGATGCCAAGGCGGGCACCGTTGCCAACGTCTTGCTGGCGCTCGCTGCGGTGTACGGGTTCCGTGCGAACGGTCCGAGCAGTTTCCGGGCCAGGTCACGGCGTCTGGCCGATGAATCGGTCCGGTCAGTGCTGTCGGCCGCCGGTCCGTCCGGCTCGCTGGTGACCGACGCCGATCTGGCCCATCTGCCGCAGCCGGTGGCCGGCTACGTGCGCGCCGCCGGGGCGGTCGGGCGGCCTCATGTGGTCGGATTCCGCGCCGCCATCAGCGGTCGTATCCGTTCAGGCGCGGACAAGCCGTGGATGCGGTGGATCGGGGAGCAGACCAACACGTTCGGCCCTTCGCCGAGCCGAGTGTTCTTCATGGACGCGACCATGATGGGGCTCCCCACCGACGTCCTCCACGCCTACGTCGGTCCGACGGCGACCATGCAGGTCAGAGTCGCGTCGCTGAAGACCATCATCGATGCCCGTGGCCCGGAGATGGACCAGGCCGAGACGGTGACGCTGCTCAACGACCTGTGTGTGCTGGCGCCTGCTGCGCTCGTCGACGCGCCGATCGAGTGGACACCCATCGACGACCATCAGGTAGGGGCCACCTTCACCAACGCCGGCCACACGGTGAGCGCCGTGCTCACCTTCAACGACGATCACGAGCTCGTCGACTTCGTCTCCCACGACCGGCTGGCCTCATCGGCCGACGGCCGCACCTTCACACCGAGAACCTGGTCCACCCCGATCACCGACTACCGCAGCTTCGACGGCCGGCGCCTCGGCGCCCTCGGTCACGGCCGGTGGCATCCCGCCGACGAGCCCAGCTTCGACTACCTCGAGTTCCACGTGGACCGCATCAGCTACCTCGAGCCCGGCGACCCGGGTCGCCACAGGCTCGATGCCCGGGAAGTCGTCCGGGTCGCGATGAGCAGGCACACTCGGCGGTTGCGGTTGCGCCAGATCGGCGAGGTGCTCGTCGACCTGCCGGTGTTCCTGACCTCGCCGATCTACCGACGGTGGCACCTGCACTGGGGTGCCACGACCGACGAGGCTCGGGCACCCATGGCGGGCGACGATCGATTCCCGAACGCGCAGTTCCGCGCGACTCGCGCCATCACGATCGCGGCACCACCCGCGCTCGTGTGGCCCTGGCTGGTGCAGATGGGTTGCCTGCGCGCCGGGTGGTACAGCCATGACCTGCTCGACAACTTCGGCCGCCCGAGCGCGACCACGATCGAGCCGGCGTTGCAGGACCTCCAGGTCGGGCAGTGGGTGCCGATGTCGCCCAAGTCGCCACCGATCGAGCGGACCGCGTTCCGTGTCGACTCGTTCGAGGTCGATCGGTGCCTGCTCTGGGCCAAGCCCGACTCGACGTGGTCGTGGCAGTTGACCCCCACCAGCGACGGCGGCACACGTCTCGTCAACCGGATCCATGCCGTCTACGACTGGCGACATCCCGGTGACGCTGCGCTGGGCGTGGTGCTGATGGAGTTCGGCGACTTCGCGATGAACCGGCGGATGATGCGCGGCATCAAGACCCGAGCGGAGACCCTCGTCCGTGAGCACGAGGGATGAGGAGATGGCCGAGCCGACTCTCCTCGCGTCAGCGCGCCGTCCATGGTTGGCCGGCTTCGCCGCGTTCAACGCGTTCGGCGCGTGGGCTGGTGCCGTTGGGCTGGTCACAGGTGGCATGGACTTCGGTGAGTCGATCAACGATCGTCTGCCGTTCGACAGCCTGGTCCTCGCCGGGCTCGCGCTCGGCATCATCGTCGGCATCCCCCTCACCGCGCTCGCCTGGTCGGCCTGGGTCGGTGGGCCGAGGACCGATGACCTGGCGCTCGCCGTCGGGCTGACGCTCATCGGGTGGATCGTCGTCCAAGTCGCCGTGATCCGGGCGTTCTCGTTGTTCCAGCCGGCATACCTGGCCGTCGGCGCCGCCTTCGTTGCCGCCTCGCATCGCGTCAGCCTGAGCCCTCACCGACGCGGGGTCCTCTTCCTCGCCGTCGGTTCGGTCCTCGCCGCGGTCGGTGTCGGTCTGCTGCCGCATCCGATCAAGAACGGTCTCACCACGATGTCTGTGGTGGCGGTCGCACTGCTGCTGTCAGGAATCGCCCTGGTCGGCTCCGGTGCGGTGTACGCGTTGCGCGGTCGACGTCGCGTCGGCGCGTTGGCTGGCGGTGCAGTCGTGCTGTTCGTGCTCACCGCGACGGTGTCGATCATCGCGCCGGCCGTGGCCGCCACGAATGTGCCGTCGACGCAGATCACCTCGACGCCATCCGCGTTGGGGCTGGAGTACGAGTCCGTGACGCTCACCACCACCGAGGGCGTGCAGCTCGCCGCCTGGTACATGCCGGGAACCAACGGCGCGGGCGTGGTGGTCATGCACGGCGCCGGCTCCACCCGGTCCGACGTGCTCGACCAGGCCGCGGTGCCGGCCCGCAGCGGGTACACAGTGGTGCTCATCGACGCCCGTGGCCACGGCGACAGCCGCGGCACAGCGATGGACTTCGGCTGGTACGGCGACCTCGACATCGCCGCCGGCACCGCGTTTCTGACATCCCGTCCCGAGGTCGATCCCGGCCGGATCGGCGTCGTCGGGTTCTCGATGGGCGGCGAGGAGGCCATCGGCGTTGCGGCAGCCGATTCGCGGATCCGAGCCGTGGTGGCCGAAGGGGCGACCGCACGCCAGGCGGCCGACAAGGCCTGGTTCTCCGACGTCTACGGCTGGCGCGGCTGGTTGCAGGAGCAGGTCGAGAAGGTCCAGGACGGCATCACCGACTACCTCACCGAGGCGTCACCGCCCATCGCCCTGCGATCGGCGGTGGCCCAGTCACCTGGCACCCGCTTCCTGCTGATCACCGCCGGGAACGTGGACGACGAAGGCCACGCCGCCGCCTACATCCAGGCCGGGGCGAGCGACCGGGTGACGGTGTGGAACGTCGACGGTGCCGATCACACCGGCGGCTACGACACACATCCAGACGACTGGCAGCAGCGAGTCGTCGAATTCCTCGACGAGAATCTGAGCTGACAGGAGGGAATCGCGAATGTCCAACAAGTTCCGTTTGCGAACAGCTGGCAGATCAGAGTCAGGCCGCGAGGTGTTTCCCTCCATGACCTACCAGTCAGCTGTTGCCGATGTTCGACGACCGAGACCGAACGTCGGCGCCGAGACCGATTATCGGGAACTGATCCGACTCGGTTCACTGGCGGCGTCCAGCCACAACACCCAGCCCTGGAAGTTCACTGCCGGCGGTGGATCGATCCGCATTCTCCCGGACTTCTCCAGGCGCTGCCCGGTCGTCGACCCCCACGATGCCCACCTGTTCAAGAGTCTGGGCTGCGCCGCCGAGAACGTCGTTCACGCCGCAGCAGCGCAGGGTCTCCGAGCCGACGTCGAGTTCGACGACAACGACCGCGTCGTCGTCGTGCAGCTCACTGCCGACCCCACCTGCGGCGAGACTGCCTTGGCACGCGCCATTCCGCTGCGCCAGTGCACCAAGGCGCGCTACGACGGGCGCGCACTCGACAGCGAGGGTACTCGCCACACTCGAGCAGGCAGGCACCGGAGACGGTGTCCGACTCATCCTGTTGACCGACGACGAGCAGAAAAGGACGGTGACGGAGTTCGTCAATCGGGGCAACCAGGTCCAACTGTCCGATCCCGCCTGGCGGACGGAACTGTTCTCGTGGATCCGATCGAACGATCGAGAGTCCCTCGGGACCGGCGACGGCCTCTCGGGGCGGACCTCCGGTCAGCCCTCGGCGCCGACGTGGCTCGCCAGGTTGATCCTTCCCCTGCTGGTCAGACCGAAGTCCCAGATCAAGACCGATGCGGCGAACATCCAGTCATCGGCGGGAGTTGCCGTCTTCGTCACCGAGGATGACACCGCGGCGGCCTGGGTCGAAGTCGGACGCTGCTTCGAGCGATTCGCGCTGCAAGCGACGGCCCTGGATGTCCGCAACGCGTTCATCAACCAACCCATCGAGGTGCCATCAGTGCGGCCGGACTTCGAACGTTGGCTCGGTCTCCAGGGCGAACGGGCGCAGCTGATGATCCGGTTCGGGACAGGACCGCAGATGCCATTCAGCATTCGACGACCGCTCGACGATGTCATCATCAGCACTGAACCCTGACAGGAAGGGAACGCGAATGTCGAAGAAATGCCTCTTGGCTGCCGGTGGGTTGGGCGCGATCGCACTCGGTGAGGCCGCACTGATCCGTCTCGGACGGACCTACGGGTCCACCGAGGAGGAGCGAGCCAAGGCGTTGCCCGGCGATGGCATCGTCAGCGATCCGAAGGTGGTGACCGATCATGCGATCACGATCGATGCCCCGCCGTCGGACGTGTGGCCGTGGCTGGTGCAAATGGGTTGGGGACGCGCCGGCTGGTACACGGCGCGGTGGGTGGACCGACTGCTGTTCCCGGCCAACGAACCGAGTGCCGACCGGATCATCCCCGAGCTCCAAGACATCCACATCGGCACCTTCATCCCCGACGGCCCGCCGCACACCGAGTGCGGCCTCATCGTCGAGGAGATCGACCACGAACGGGCACTGGTCATGCACTCCACCAGCCACCTGCCCATGAGCTGGCGGGCGCATGCAACACTCGACTGGTCGTGGACCTTCGTGCTGACACCCCTCGACGACGGTCGCCGCACCCGATTCCACTTCCGCTCGCGATGGACGACCAGCCCGTGGTGGCTGACCCTCGGCGGCTGGGTGGGGATCGTTCCCGCCGACTTCATCATGTCGCGGGACATGCTCCGAGGAGTGAAGACGCGCGCTGAGCGTGCTTCACTCGAGTCGTTGCCCGAGCGTTGAGCGACGGACGGTGACGGCGGTGAGAGAAGCACAACGATCATCGAGGGGGCCCGCCATCTGCCGACGTCTACGTGTCCCCGGTCGTGTTGCCGCAGGCTCTGCGGAGGGGCCGCACCGCACGCGAACAAGATGCGAACACGACGGGAACCGACGGGTGCCTACGAGTGCAGACGCACGGCCTCAGCGAAGCGGCCGAATCGGCCGTCTACGAGCACCAATGCAACCGAGCGCCGACCAGGCCGCACGTGAGGCTGTCGGCTCACAACCCGAAGATCGCAGGCTCAAATCCTGCCCCCGCCACCAATGTCATACCAGGTCAGAGGCCCTTTCCGACATCTTCGTCGGGCAGGGCCTCTTGCCGTTCTCGGCCCGCCGTACAACACCAGCCGTTCTACAGCGTCGTCAAGGCACCGCTCAGATGGTCGAACGTCGAACGGCGAGCGGCGAGTGGCACGGCTGAGCTGGCGTAGCTGGGGTTTCGCGACGGCACTGCTCAAGTCGCCTGCCGCATCCGATGCGAGAGCGAGCTGACCTTCGGGTCAGCAGATAACCGTGATTTGGTGCCGCTGTTCTGGGAGGCCATCGCAGGTCGTGTCGAGGTGACGAGCCGGCGCACGACGGTGCTGGTCCGCCGGCGATGTCCTCGTCAGGGGTCAACACGATCGAGCAGCAGCTCGGTTTCACGGTCCGCAGCCAGACCCTCGGCGCGGAGCATCTCGCGGAGATTGCGCGCCGTGCTTCGCGCGGCTGTGGACGATCCGAGGGCGAGATGGCAGCGGATCTCGACACGATGAACCCGTTCGGCCAGCGGGTCGATACGGGCAGTGCCGCGTACCACACCGAGGGCCTCTTCGGGTTCTCCTTTGGCGAGCAGCAGCTCGCCGAGCCGGCAGCCGGAGTTGTAGGCCAGCGTTTGCAGTCGGAGCCGTTCGGTTTCGACATCGGAATCGTCGACTCCGGGCATGAACTCGCCTGCGTACAGTTCGAACGCCTGGCGGTGGTGGTCAAGGGCGATCGTGAGCCGAGCTGCTCGTTCGGCTTCGCGCGCTGCGGCGGCGTGGGCGTGGAAGCGGCGCACGTCGATGCTCAAGCCGTCTCCGGCGAGGCGCAGACGGCCGTTCTCGGACGAGGTGAACCACGATGTGCCGGTGCGTCGGTCGGGCTCGATCGCGTCGAGCAGCGACGCCAGAGTCACGCGCAGGTTGGTCGCCGCGCGCTGTTCACCCAGCTCGGGCCAGAGCCGCTCGGCCAGCGCCCTGCGGAGCGGCGCCTCGTCGACGAGCAGGTGGGCAAGGAGTTGCTGTACACGCCCGCCACGGACACGTGCAGTCACCGACACACCATCGGTCCGTCGAATTGCGAAATCGCCGAACGTGACGATCTCGAGGTCGTAAGGCGGGCGGTCGGCCGAGCGGGCGACGATCGTCCGTGCTGCTGATCTGACGCCGTCGTGCGCATGTGCGACGACCCGCTGCACCCACCTCGCTCGGTGCGGGATCAGCTCGAGACAGTGTTGCGCGGCCGGCTCGTCGTTGCACGCCGCGAGCGCGAGCTCGCACAGCAGCGAAGGCGGCACTTGCACCCGGAGCACGTTCGTGGAGCGCCAGGGCAGCGCACGCGCCGGTCCGTCGTCGGCATCACGGCGTAGCGAAACAATCGCCCGTCCCGCCGCGATGCCCACGGCGAGCGACGGTCCGACCCCGAGCTCGTCGAGCCACTCCGTGCCGTCAATGAGGGCGCGTGAGGCGCTCAGCGCACCGAGGTACGCCCACGCCGGCCATGGATCGAGCGGGATCGCATCGAACATGGCTGCGAGTTTCCGCGTGGCGACGGCATCGCCATCGGCAGCTAGAGCGACGAGCGCATCTGCGACCTGGGCGAACAGCGCAGGTCGGGGAAGCAGGCGATGCGCGAGCTCGAGCGCGTCGTCGCTGGTCGCTCTCGCCCCGTCGATGTCGCCGGCGGCGAGTGCGACCGACGTGAGCACGCCGAGCAGCGGCACTTGCACGTTCGGGAGCCGGCGCGGACTGTATGCCGCTGCCAGGCCTCTGACGATCGGCCAGGCGACCGACGGGTCGATCTCACCCCGCAGCCAGACTGCTTGGGCGCTGACAGGCTCACTGACTTCGTCGCGGAGTACCTCCTCGAGCGTCACCGCTACCCGCTCGGGATGGCCGAGCGCGACGTATCGCGAGTTCACCGATGTTCGTACAGCTGCAGGGTCGGGCCCGTCGAACAGCGAGACGGCTTCCAGCGCCGCGTCAACGTCTCGCTGCTGCTCGGCAGCATGCGATCGGATCAACGCCAGGGCACAGCGAGCCTGAGGCCAACCGTCGCCGGCGTAGCGTTTGACAGCCGCGACCAGTCCCGCCGCCTCGGGCGCCGACAGCAGCGCCGGGCCGAGATCGCCGAACAGCTGAGTTCGTCGAAACAGTGCCAGCGTCGCCAGTTCTGGATCGTCGTCTTCCAAGGCGATGCGGTACACCTCGTCGAGGTCGCGCAGCAGTCGCTCGGACTGGAAGGTGCTCGTCGCGATGGTGCGCAGGTAGCGGCCAAGCGCCCCGTTGCGTTGCACCGCGGGCAGGCTCGAGATGAGCACCTCGGCGACCGGCCCGCTGAGTCCCGCGCTGATCGACGCCGCCCCAAAGCAGCGGGCGACCTCCACGATGCGGTCGGTAGCGCCGGCGGCCTCCAGGCACCGGACCCCGCGGATCATCTCGCCTCGCGCGATCAGAACTTCGGCACCACAGGCAAGTGCGGACCGCCAGTCGTTCGTTTCGTCCGCGAGCGCCGCCCGCCAGAGATCGTGAAACCGGTAGTCACCGTCACGCGATTCGACCAATGGGAGTCCATCGAGCAGCGTCCTCGCCGACCACGCACTTCCGAGGACGGCCTCGACCAGTTCGTCATCGACGCGACCGAACCGGACGAGCAGTGCCAAGGCCCGTCGCCGATCGTGCTGGAGCGACTGCAACACAGCGTCCCAGAGGAACTCGATGGAGGCCGCGTGGCCAACCGTCGACATCAACACCGCCAGCGCAGGCCACGACGGGAGATCGGAACCGTCGAGTGCGACGTGGCGCACCCGCACGAACTCGGCCTGCTCCGAATCGTTGAAGGCGAGGTCGGGCTCTTCCAGCACTGCCGCCTGGCCTCGGGCCTGCAACACACGAACCGGCATCGACAGTGGCGTTCGACTACTCAGCACCAGATGCGCATTGGCAGGCAGCCGCTCACAGAGATCCGTGATCACCACCCACGACGGCCAGCCATCGATCAAGTGAGCATCATCGAAAAGCAGCGCCACCTGTACGGGCGCTCGTGCCCACACCAGATCGACGACGTCGTCGACCGTCGGTTCGTCGATGTCTCGCACAACGCCTGTCAACGACAACGCCGACACCAACCCGCCGAGCAGGTGCTCAGGTTGACGGTCGTGTTCCACGACCTGGAGCCACACGTCCGTCCCCATCGGGTCGAGCAAGTTCTCGGTCACCGCATGCGCGAGCAAAGTGGTCTTACCGAACCCAGCACCGCCTCTCAGGATCGTGACCCGCCGTTCGAAGCGCTGGCGGAGCTCATCGAGCAGCCGCTCGCGATAGACGAGACCGTCAGGCAGATCAGGCGGGCGGAGCCTGAACGACGCACGAGTGACACTGGCCATCGCCTGAACCGTAGACCGAGCCGGATCAACCGTCGACGAGATCGACCTCGGCCGAGCCGACAACGGCTCGCGGCTGATCGATCGCCTGGCCCCGGCCCGCCGGGGCGAGGACCAGATAGGCCTGCAAGCACAGGATCGCCACGATCGCGACCCACTTCCCGGGCGGCAGATTCACGTCGTACCGCACACGCTCGACAATGAGAATTCCGACCTGAAGGCCGACGATCCACCCGAACGTCACGGTCGACATCTCGGCCAGCCGCAGTCCGACGGCGTACACGCCGAACAACACCACGAATGTTGCCGCACCGCCCAGGAACAACCACGTGCTGCGCCCCGACGTCCATTCCTTGGCGAACACAGCGCCCACGATGTCGAGTCCTGCCAGCACAAGCACCAACACCACCACGGCGGTGGGCGAGACACCCGACGACGAGTCATTGATGCTCACGGTTCCCCTTCCCGATCGATAACGCCCCGGTGAATGGTACGTCTGCCGCGTCAGCACCCGCGTCAGTAACCCTCCTCGTGGCGACTGTTCAACCACCGACATGCGGTCGACGAGAACTGACGACCGCTGTGCGGTCGCGACCCTGCAAGGCACGGTCGTTGACTCGCACACTTCGCCACGCAGAATCACACCCTCGACCCGATGAGGGGCGCCGCACATCGGCCCAAGGCCGAGCACCCGATATTCCCGTCGCACCGCCAGCGGCCCGCGGGTGACCGGTTCCAGCTCCCCGAGCGGCGTTCGGGTGTCGACGACGGCGTCACGCCGCCGCGTCGGCTCGTGGTCGGACCTCATCCACGACGGAGCCGTCGATGAGTTCGTCGAGGGCCGCTCGGAGCATCGTCGAACGGCGCCGAGACACGCGGAGAGCGCCGCCGCCCGCGTAGGTCGCGAGTCGGCCCAGTTTCCGGAGCAGCACGACGGCTGGGTCGTCGGCCTCGACGTGGAGCGGTACGTCTGCGCCGCCCTCGCGAGCCGCATCCAGCAATGCGTCGACGAGCGCACCGAACGCGTGGCGCCGGTGACCGTCGAGCTCCGCGATCGGGAACTGCACGACGATGTCGCAGGTGCGGGTCAGCCAGGCGCCCAGATCGGCGGTCCGGTGGTCCCGGAATCGACGACCCGGAAGGGTGCTCGTCGTCGGCTCCTGCCGGGTGGGCCGGATCGCGGATGCATCGCCGACCGGTCGCGTCCTGGCGACTCGCCGCCAGCTTTCGGCGCGGGCGATGCGCTCCTGATGCAAGGCGAGGGCGAGCTGGAGGGAGAGGTTCGAGTGGGTCAGCATCGGGTGTTCCTTTCGTCTCGATGCCTCCACTGTGACGAAGACCACCCACATCCGCCATTGACAGAAATGCCACTATACGAAATAATACTGCCATGATCCATCGGGTCGCCGCAGTAATCGTCGACGACGTCTCGCCCTTCGAGATGGCCGTTCCGTGTGAGGTGTTCGGTATCGACCGGTCCGACCTCGTCGATCCCTGGTACGAGTTCCGGCTCTGCGCCGGGGTGCCGACCCCGGTACGCACGGCCCTCGGATTCGGCATCGATACGCCGTTCGGGCTCGATGCCCTGGACTGGGCAGACACCGTGATCGTCGTCCCGACGTCCCGGCGCAGCTACCCCGACGGGCTGCTCGACGCCCTTCGGCGCAGCCATGCCCGCGGGGCACGCATCGTGTCCATCTGCACCGGCGCGTTCGTGCTCGCCGCTGCCGGGTTGCTCGACGGGCGGCGGGTCACGACTCACTGGATGAACGCCGATGAGCTCGCCGAGGCCTATCCGACCGTCTCGGTCGATCCGAACGTGCTCTACATCGACGACGGCGACATCGCCACCTCCGCGGGCACCGCTTCGGGGATCGACCTGTGTCTGCACCTCGTCCGCAAGGACCACGGTGCGGAAGTCGCCAACGCCGTCGCCCGACGAATGGTGGTCCCCCCTCACCGCGAAGGCGGCCAAGCCCAGTACATCCAATATCCGATGGTCTCGGCCGACGAAGACGATGACCTGCTCGACGATTCCCTCCGATGGGCCCGCGAACGACTCAGCGAGCCCATCACCGTCGAACAATTGGCCCGACATGCCGCGATGAGCCCCCGCACCTTCGCCCGTCGGTTCCACGACGCGACCGGGACGACGCCGCACCAGTGGCTGACGTCCGAACGCGTCCGACTCGCCCAGGGCCTGCTCGAGAGCACCGACCGCTCGATCGAACGGGTCGCCACCGACACCGGATTCGGGACCGCGACCAACATGCGTCAACACTTCCAACGTTTCCTCGGCGTCTCCCCGGGCCGCTACCGCGACGCGTTCCATCAGAACCCGGCGGCGTGAAGGAACCGGAGCAATTGGCGCTCTCCGGCCCCGATTCGACCTCGTCGGTGGAGTGGGCGGCAGCGACCTGGAGGAGCCCGGGAATCAAGTCGGCCATCCGGCGATCGGGGCACGTCGGCGAACGCAGCGGCATGGGAACGAGATCGTCGTGCATCGAAGTGGCAACATGTGGCGCCGACGCCATCGGGTGCTCGACGTGACGTCATCCGATCGAGAACTCAGGAGGATCATGCAACCGCAGACCTCGAAGATCGTGGCCGGAGTCGTCGTCTCGGTGGTGCTCGTGATGGTCCTGGCTGTCGCCGTGCTGCGACCCACCCGGACCGAGGTCGTCAACGACGACCCCCAGATCGCGCTTCCCGAGCCCGGCGGCGCGATCGTTGCCGTGTTGCGAGAATCGAGTGGCCTCTCGGTTCTCGGGATCACGATCAGGGGCTCCGAACACCACGTCGAGGTGCAATTCCTCACGGGGCCCGACTGTGCCGCTCTGCTCAATGGGAACGACCCCTGGCCGACGTCCCATCCAGAGTGCTCGGCGCCCGTCGAGCTCGTCGGCGAGGTGGGCGCGACCGGCATCACCCAGTCGGGCGACTCGCTCGTCGGGGTCGAATTCGAGGTCCCCGGGGCGTGCTTCGAACAACTGGAACCGGGCATGCAATGGCCACCCGATCTCCCCGACTGCGCCGAGCGTTGAGAGGAGCCCGTCGGCCGCCGACGGCCGGCGGTCGACCCGGCTACGCGTTGGTCGTGCTGGGGTGGGCCATCACCCGCATCGGCGAGCCAAGACAACGTCGAGACGGCGCGATGCAGGGTCCGTGACAACCGTGCCTTCGCGACCGCTGTCCCCGAGGTTCTCCAGTTCTTTCAACGCTGACCGGGGATGCGCTGATGACGGATCGCGTATCGGCTGAGCAGCCGGACTGACTGGCGCTTCGACCGACCCTCCGCTGTTCGCCGCCACGTCTGGCACCCACGGCGGGGCCCACTGGGCCACGGTAGGCGTGGTGACCGGAGCCGGTTGCTGGCCTCCGCCAGATGGGAACGATGTCAAGGCCGAGGACGAGACCAAAGACGACTGCGTTCAAGCGAGCCCACTGGCGTCTGGAGTGTGATCGGCAACCTTCGACCCTGGTACGACGATGCTCGATTTGTGACGATCGATACGTGACCCGATCCCATGTCGAGTGGCGCAATGGCGAGATCGACGGCGTGGTCTCGTGGCTGCTGCAGGGTGACCCTGCGGTCCGATGGCAGGTGATGCGCGAGCTGCTCGGGGGCACTCCCGATCAGGTTGCGCTGGAACGGGCGCGTGTCGCCACCGAGGGGTGGGGCGCCCGACTCCTGGCGGAGCAGGACACCGACGGCCGATGGGCGGCTGCGCCGTACAGCCCGAAATGGACGTCGACGACCTACACGCTGCTGTTGCTCCAACGTCTCGGGCTCGAGCAGGGCAATCCGCGTGCGCTCGCCGGGTGTCGCCGGCTGTGGGACTCGGCGAGCTGGTTCGACGGTGGTCTCAACCTTGCCAAGACGATTCGGGAGCCCGAAACATGCATCACCGGAATGCTGGTGCTGCTGGCCGCCTCGTTCGGACACGACGATCCTCGGGTCGACACCGTCGTGGAATGGTTGTTGGGGCAGCAACTCGACGACGGAGGCTGGAACTGCGAGAGCATCCGGAGCGGCTCGACGCACGGTTCGTTCCACACCACGATCACGGTGCTCGAAGCACTCCATGCCTACGAACACCATCGAGGCGACGTCGACGTGGGAGACGCGATGAGCGTCGGCCGCGACTTCTTCTTGGAGCACCGGCTCTACCGTTCCCACCGCACCGGCGAGATCGTCAACCCTGCGTTCACGCGCTTCCCGTTCCCACCTCAGTGGCATTTCGACATCGTGCGCGGTCTCGAACACTTCATGGCCGCAGACGCACCGGCGGACGCCCGCCTCAGCGACGCGATCGATGAGATCCGCCGGACCAGACGGAGCGACGGCACATGGCCGACCTTCGCGAGCTATCCAGGTCGCGAATGGTTCCGGATGGAAACGCGGGGCCCGAGCCGGTGGTCGACACTGCGTGCCCGGCGCATTCTCTCCTGGTGGGACGGCCACCCGAACGAGGACCCATAGCCGGACACCGCCGGATACCGCCAGCGCGAACACGGCGTGCGCCGCCGGTCGGCGGACTTCGACACGGTCGATGTTCCAATCGAGCGGGCGTTCGGCGCGCTCTACTCGACAGTCGACGACCTCGATGCGTTCATTCAAGCCGTGTTCCACGGGCACGGTTTCGCCGACGCCGCGATCCGTTACCTCACCGAGCCGACGCCCATAGCCCGAAGCAAAGACTTCGCCCGATCGCGCCTACCGGCCCGGATGCGGCGCCACGAAATGACGATGCCGAGCAGGCCTGCGAGGCAGCGATCAACGTTGGGGAAGCCAGGCGATCCAGGATCCGTGCGGGTCGGTGAAGGCGAGGGCTTGACCGTCGCGCGCGAGCAGGAACGCGCTCGCGGTTGGGGGTGGGTCGGGTGCGACGAGGTCGGGCACGACACCGGGGCTTTCGTTGGAGATCCAGACCACGTCGTCTCGCGCATGCATCATGGCTGCGAACGCTCGACGTCGGCCGGCGTCGAGATACGACATCACGGCGGAGTGGAACACCACTCTTTTCGAGTCGGCCGGGGCCTCGTCGAGGACGCTGCCGATTCGATCGATCAGATCCCCTCGCACGATCGTCGGAGCGTTCTCAGCGGCGATCGCAACGGCCAGGTCGAAACGTTCGCGGCGCTCGGTGTGTTCGGGCCAGATGCAGGATCGGAGCCAAGCGACATCGTCCGGGTTGGTGACGTCGAGCGGATTGAGGTCGATGCCGCATCGCCACGAAATCTCCGGAAGCGTGGCCGGGATCGGCAACGGTCCGCTGCAGTCCACTTCGATGCGCAGTGGCGAGTTGCCGATGCGCTGCTCGTTGAACGAGTAGCCGTAGCGGTCGGGAAGCAGGCAGAGCCCTGCCGAAGCGCCGACCTCGATGAGCGCGATCGGCCCCTGCAGTTCGGCGAGTGCGAGCAGGATGGTTCCGCAGCGTGCGACCTCGTTGGTCTGGGTCGACCGAACCGACATCAGGTTACGGACCGCGGCCCAGTGCGTCTCGACGAAGGAACGGAACGACTCCCAGTCGGACGAAGGACCGTCGAGATATCGAACCGCGGCGAACAGCAGGTTCGGTTGGCGCTTCGGAGCGGGCAGCAGTTCGAGAAGGGTGATGAGACCGCAATCATCGGCGACGCCGTTGGCGAGTCGGCGGTAGCTCGGAGAAGTCGCTTTCGCTTCGACTTCGGCGAAGTACCGATACCAGCCACCCGTGTCCACGAAGCGAGAGTACCTGCACCTCAGAAGCAGCTGGCCCGCCGACGGTGTGGACAACGAAGGTCCGGTCTCCGAACAGAAGTTGCCGCTGGGAGCCGTGCGAGGCTGATGGTGATGAGAGACGGGAGCGACAACCCCTATGACGGGGTGGCGGGACCATACGGTGCGGTCCGACCGGGATATCCGTCTGAGGTCTTCGCAGCGATTGAGTCGTACGCCGACCTTCACGCTCCGCCGCGAGTTCTCGGAATCGGTGCCGGCACCGGTCAAGCCAGGCGGCAGATGGCCGCGTTGGGTTGGATCATTGATGCGATCGAGAACCTCGGTGTCGGAGGACCTCAGTCGTCGATCTCGACCCAGCGCCGACTCGGAGGCTGGTGAGGATGGAGCAGGGTCCTGCGTTTGATCGCGCCCGCTCCCTGGCGGGACCACGGGCGAACTCACGAGGCGGCGGCGCGGAATGTGGGCTCAACCATCCCGACTCACTGATCCACCTCGGCGATCGACGCGATGCGTTCGAGGGTCAGTTCCATTCCGGACCGAGCGTCCCGATGCGAACGCTCCACCATCCCTGGGACTCGTCGCATCACCCGTACCCACCGGGGCATCGAGAGCATCTCGTACGACTCGGTCGCCCTCGTTCCACCGTCGGACGGTTCGAACCGGTACCGCCATCGGGTTGACGGCGCGTCACGAAAGACCGTCTCGAAGGTCAGCTCGCGGCCAGGCTCACATGTGGTGATGACGCACTCGCGCGACCAGCGGACCCCGGACTGGCGGTTGTGGCCCCTGAACCTGGCGCCGATCTCCGGACCGGACGCGTCGCCGACCCACTCGACACGCTGGACCGTCGGGCTCCACTCAGCCATCCGGGTCACGTCGGCAACCAACGACCAGACCGTCTCCGGTGTGGCCGCGATCTGTCTCGATACCTCGTCTCGAATCACGGCCGTGATCTTTGCACACTTCCAGATCCGCCACGCCCGGCTTCAGCACTCGCCAACGACGCCCGCCCCGCACTGTTGCTGGGGACTCCTACGCCCACGTCACGTCCTCGGTTCCGGGAGGACCCGCACGCTCCGGCCCAACTCGTGGCACCGGACAATCCCGCCGCCGAGCCGTTCGGAGAAGGCGTAAGTTCTCGGTCGTGAGCTTCGCCGTGCCCGCAGACGCCTACGACCGGTTCATGGGCAGATACTCCATTCCTCTCGCGTCTGTGTTCGCCGATTTCGCCGGCGTCGCTGTCGGGAGTCGGGTAGTCGACGTCGGCTGCGGTCCTGGCGCGTTGACCTCGGAACTGGTCAGCCGATTGGGCCATCAGCAGGTCGCCGCAGTCGATCCGTCGGTGACCTTCGTCGATGCCGTGAGGGGACGGTATCCCAGTATCGAACTGCACTGCGCTGGAGCTGAGCACCTGCCGCTGCCGGATGACACCTTCGATGCAGCGCTCGCCCAGCTGGTGGTCCACTTCATGCACGATCCGGTCGGTGGCTTGCGCGAGATGGGACGTGTCACCAAGTCCGGTGGGGTCGTGGCGGCGTGTGTGTGGGACTTCGATGAGGGTGGCAGTCCGCTGAGCCTGTTCTGGGAGGCCGCGCGCGACCTCGACGCACATGCTCCCGGTGAGGCAACCCTTCCGGGAACGCGCCGTGGGCATCTGGCGGAGCTGCTGCGCGAAGCCGGCATGACAGACATCGGCGAGGCTGTGCTCTCGGTCAGGGTCGAGCACCACAGCTTCGAGGACTGGTGGGATCCGTTCGAGCTCGGCGTCGGCCCGGTGGGTTCGTATCTTTCGACCCTCGCGTCACCTGCCCGGCGGCGGTTGATGGAGCATTGCCACGAACTCCTCCCGTCAGCGCCGTTCGCGGTCACCGCGGTCGCGTGGGCAGCCCGCGGCTCGGTCCCAAGACAGTGACGGTCGGCGCCCAGAGCGGTTTGCCGACTCATGATCCGTTGCCGCACCGCTGTCTCGACCCCGCTCCCAATGACGCCAGCGAGCCGCCCCGCGTCACACGCGCCATGCCGCCCGACAATCCGAGCGCAGAATCCCGGTGCCGGGCCAGGGACGACTACTCGGGAACGGCCCATACTCACAGCTCGATAATCGCTTTCGGTGGCCCACCAGCCGAACATGGTCGGTGGTCGCGTGATGAGCTAGGTGTCAGTTCGACCTGGCCACTGCATCGCGCCGGCGATGCGGCGCGGTGGTGCGTGTTGCTCTTGGTGATTACCGAGTGGGCACAGACCAACTTGGGGGCGTCCTCCTCGGCCAAAGCCGGGGCGGCTCGTTCGCTGCAGAGTTGAGTAGCGCGGCGGTTCCGGCGGGTCCTAGTCGTTGGGGGTGAGCGTCACGACGGCGGCGGTCGCTGCGCACTGCCCGCCGACCGCGCATCCATTGCCCGAGTAGTTCAGCGTCAATGGCCCACCCTCGTCGCCCGCGATCGTGTAGCTGCCGCCGCCGCTCACCAAGGATCCTTCATAGCTGTACGTGCCGCCATGCTCGTCGATGGGAGCAAAGGACAACACGGCACTTCCCCCGGCGAATGAGACATCGAGTGTGAAAGGCGCAGCGACGTCGGCGACGGTTCCACTGACGACGCCGCCACTGCCTCCACCGCTGGCGGCGTATGTGACCGGCTTGCAGATCTTCTTCGCTCGAGTCACCAGGTCGCCAAGTCTTGCCGAGCCGGCGGGCTGACCGAGGAGCTGCTGGAGCCGATCCAGACCCAGCCAGTACCGGAGCAGGATGTCGGGATCTTCCGCAGCTTTGCATCGCGCGATCGCTTCCTCTTCACACGAGCTGTAGTTGGCAAGCACCGTTTCAAGGGCTGTGGTGGCCAGCGGACTCTTGTCGAATCCGACTAGTCCCCGGAGTCGCTCGTAGTTGAGGACGGTCCCGAGTGCCGTCTCTGCGGCGTCGCAGCTCCCTCCCGATGCCTGGAGTCCCGGTGTCACGACGTCTCGCTCGTATTCATCCAACAGCGACTGGATCTGGGCCGTCTTGTCAGTGGGGTCCTCTCCCCGGTCGATCGCCGCTCGCTCGACTTGGAAGACCTCGCCGATCTTGGACAGAAGGCTGGCAGCCGTATCTGCAGCGCCTCGCGCGAGCATGGCCGCCCGTCCCGGGTCGTTCGTGGTCGCCAGCCCGTAGCCACTGAAGTGCGACACGATGAACGCGGCATCTTGGGACTCGAGAATCGGCAACGCGGCGTTGAACTCGGTCGCGTCGTCATTCAGTTCGTACATGAACTGCTCCGCAATGGGAACCGGTGCGACTGGAATGACCGTCAGTGTGGCGTCGGTGATGAACTGGAGTCCGGTCGGTTCGAACATGACCGTCGTGGTCGGGAACGGCAGACCGTCAAGACGTGCCGGTGTTGCGGTGATCGTCGTGTCGGCGGACAACGCACCGGCTGGGACGGTGAGCTCGAACACCGTGCCGTCGGCGGATGTGGTCGACACTTTGCCGCCGTCGATTCCGACAATGACCTCAGCGGCTGCTGCGTCATCGCGTTCGATGGTGACCTCGCCGAGCGTTACAGCCGTATCGCTTGTCGAGGTCTCACGCGGTGGAACGACTGTGGCCGGACCTGACGATTCGCTCGGTGTCGCAGACTCCGCCGACGATCGCGGGTTGGACGAGGAACTGCAGGCTGCGAGAACGACGAAGATGACAACGGTCAGTGCCGTCAACGAACGCGGAGCGTGAGGAACAGTCATGATGCACCGTACGCCCCTGGGGTTCTCGTGTCATCAATGCAGATGCACGGTCAAGGACACGCATCCGATTGCTCGAGGTTCCACGAAGCCGGGCACCGAATTCGGCCGCGACACGCTTCGACCCATTTGCGGCGTCGCCGAAATCACTTCTCCGTGTCGGCGGTGCCGTTCTTCCGCTACATGGGCCGGAAACACCGACGAGCACGATCGCGTCGAGGACGAGTGTGCGGACCCGCGACGAATAGCGCGCCCGTCGACTCCCCGCAAACCCCATCACTGGCTCGATTGGTTCAAGTCGTGCGGAATGGTCGTGCGTAGCGACTCGAGCTGTTCCGGGAGCCCGACGTCTTGGCATAGACGGAGACGCTTGACGTGGTCGTCGTGGAACCTGTCGTAGCTGACGGCCACGATCCGCCATCCTTCGGTTCGTCGGAGATCCAGCACGACATCAGCGCATCGTCCGTCGCCGCTCGGGTGGTCGGAGCAGTAGATCACCTGGCCGTTGTTTCCGGAGCCGCCGCCCTGGCCGTTGGCGAACCCGAGCGCCCGCCCGCGTGCGACCTCGGCCGAAGCCGAGCACTACATAGTCCCGGATTGACCAGATGCTCGACGAGCTCGAACGTCGAGTCTGCATGAAGGAGGACCACCCGCCGAGCGCAGGACCTGAGCGGCGGCCGCCCGGACCCGATTTCGCTTGAGCCGGAAGCGGCCCGGGCGTTCAATGGAGGTGGAGGGTGCGAACCAGCGCCCTCGCCGCACGTTCGGATGCGGAGCACGGAAAGGAGAGTCCCATGAAGCGACTCGCACGCATCATCGGCGTCGCAACGCTGGCGCTGATGACGACTGCCGGCCCGGCGATGGCGACCCGTGGCCAACCCGGCCACACGGTGCCCACCAAGGGGACCGTGACGGGGGAGCACTGGAGGGTCGAAAAGGCTGAGGACTGTGTCGATTCCGCCGGAGCCGTGGACTGGTGGCGGTTCTCGAGCACCGGGTCGGGGCGGATGTCCCATCTCGGCCGTGTCGACTACTTCCTGACGCAGTGCACGTACGTCGTTCCATCTATCGGCCCGGTCAGCGGCGGCACGATCACGTTCACCGCCGCCAATGGCGACAAGCTGGTCGTTGCTCAGAGCATGCAAAGCCAGATCATCGGTGAGCTTCCCTTCCCCGACGCCTTCACGGTCACAGGGGGCTGGGATGTCGTCAAGGGAGGAACCGGGCGCTTCGCCAACGCGACAGGGTCCGGGATGTTGGACGGCATCGGTGACGTCCCGAATGGCGTCCCCTACTTCGACGACCTTCCGGACGGTCTTGCGGAGTTCAACTTCCTGGGCGAAATCGCCTACGCCGCGTCGGATCGGTCCCACAGGTGACGTCTCGTCCGGTCGACGGCAACAGGGCCGGGCAACCCTCCCCGTGAACCGCGGCGGACTTCATGCCGAGGTCGCCGTGCATCTCGGCGTCGCCGACGACCTCCCATTCCCACCCGCCCACAATCGGCATCGCGATTGCTGCCTGCCGGACGAGAACCACACATAACGCGAGATCCCGGCACTGAACGTTCGACGCCCGAAGGTCCACGACGAATCACCGCACCCTCGGACTGGACCGCAACGAACTCGGCGCCCTTCTCGTCCAAGCAGAGCTCGGCGACCTACGCGACGGCGCGTTGATCACGCTGCTCGCGTTGAACGGGCTGCGGATCCCCGAAGCGTTGAACGCCGACATCGACGATTCGTCCACCGAGCACGGGCATCGCACATTGGCAATCGTCAGGAAAGGCGGTGAGCACGTCACCATCCCGATCGCATCCCGAACCGGTCGGGCACTCGATCTCTACATCGGCGAGCGCACGATCGGACCGATCTTCCTCGGCGTCGAGGGCGGACGGGTGGATCGCTATGGCGCCGACCGGATGGTCAAGCGACTGGTGAAGCGCGTCGGGATCGACAAGCGCATCTCGCCACACAGCCTGCCTCACTCGTTCATCACCGCCACACTCGATGCCGGCGTCCCACTGCGCGACGTCCAAGAAGCAGCCAGCCACGCCGACCCCCGGACCACGATGCGCTACGACCGGGCACGCCGCAGCCTCGATCGACATGCGACCTACATCGTGCCGACCCTCATCGCCGGAGCGACTCGACCGGCCTGAAGATCACCCACCGTCGCTGCGAGCGATACCGAGCGATTGGGTCGCTCGTGACGCCGGAAGTTCAGCGCGTGGCCGAGCGTTTCGGCAGGGAATTTCGCTCGGGTGTGGACGACCGATCGACCGTGGTGGACACGAGTTCTCAGTGGTGCGAAAGCTTCGTTCGAGTTCGCCGTGGCTTGATCCGACGCTGAACCGGCCCCACCATCGCTGCCTTGGTGTGCGATCCTCCTATGGTGATCTTTGGCGACTCGCTCCGTGCCGCAGAATCGACCGATCCGGCTGAATGGATCGCAGAATCGCTTCGTGGCCAGCCTGGGACCGTCGGCGCGCTGGTACCGAACCTGTTCGAGTCCACGTTTTTGCTTCATGCCCCCGACCCGACGCCGGATGGCTGGTGGGAGCTGTACCGCGATCTCTTCGACCTCGTCGCTTCGGTGGGTGTCCGCTACACGTCGACTCCGGCCCTGGCATGGTTCGCGATCTGGGAAGGCCACGGATTTGTCCCGTCGATCGGTCAGATGGGCTGGAGGAATCCGCCCGTCGACGAGGCCGAGCGTCAGCGGCGCGCAGTACAACGTGAGCGTCAGCGCGAATCCGATCGTGAACGGAACGCGCGGATCGGACCCGCCCTGGCGTCGGTTCCGCGCTTCGACCTGCCGGATCGGGCGTACTACCTCGTCCACGGTCCGTTGTCTGCGGTGACCGAACTGCGATATCCGGACTTCGACGGTTGGCGGAACCCCGACCTGTTCTGGCCGAACGATCGATCGTGGTTCGCTGCGACCGACGTCGACTTCTGGTCGCTCTACGTCGGTGGAACCAAATCCTTCACCAGCGAACTCGCGACCTACGCGTCGACGCCGTGCCAGTTCGTCGACAACGACGACCGCCTGCCGATCGAAATCTGACCGGGTCAGCGAGCGCCCGCACGGACCGCCGCCTGGCCTCACGACGAGCTCGTTGACGGCAACAAGCGCTTCGGTTGGTTGGCGACCGCTGTCTTCCTCGAGATCAACGGCGGCGAGATCTCGCGCGCCGGCAACGATGATGTCTACGACCTCGTGATCGACGTCACCGCCGGCCAACCGACCGTCGACGCGATCGCCGAACGACTCCGCCACCTCGCCAGATAACACACCCACAGAATCTCGTCATCCTCCGGACCCGCCCGCGTGCGACTTCGGCCCACTCGTGGCCCGAGATAGTCCCTGCCGTCGATGTGAGGGCGGTGACCGTCGGTGGTCGCACCTGTCGGCGGCATCGTCACCCTCATCACGAACGGCGGCTTGCAGGCCAATGCCAGCGACATCGAAGTCACATGCGCCATCGGCACCGGCTCGGCCTTCACCGGGAACGACGCATTGTCTTGGACGTCACCGAAGGCGTTCGACCATTCGGTGCTGTCGATCACCCGAGTGCGTACAATTGCCGCCGGCTCGACCACGACGTTCAACTCCATCTGCAAGACCAGCAGCGATACGGCGACCGTCCAAGACAGGTCGATCTCGGCGATCTTCACCCCCACACCCTGAGACGGCCGGCTCATCGGCCTCGGTGGTCACGGTCTCCCAGCACGCCATCGTCTCGTACATCCGTCGCTCGTAGAGGTAGGTGCTGATCTCGGGCCGTTGTCCAGGTGTTGAGACGAGCGCGTCACGAGCGGGGGATGGCGGTCGGCGCGGGTAGCGGTCGATGTGTGTGCTTGACGACCGTGCCTGCGACTCAGCGCGCGGATACCTCCGGGCGAGATCGGCCGTCGTCGGCTCCCCCGAGTCGGGCGAGGCCGCTCCTCGACCGACGGTCTACCATGGCACTCGTCCGAGACCTGGAGCGAGGAGCCTTCATGAACGTCAAGATCCCACTGAAGACACTGTCCGCGCTGCTGATGGTGGCCATTGCGGTCGGGTACCTGATGGGCACCGAGGCCGGCCGGGAACAGCGCGACCAGCTTCTCGTGAAGCTTGGTCGCAAGCAGGCAGAGGCCGAGCAGGCGATAGCCGAAGTCGAGCAGATCCTCGAGGAGGTAGCCGCGGACTGAGAGCCGGCGGTTGAGCCGCGGTCCGAGGTTGCGAGCATGGCGGGCCATCCTGCGCCTCTCGGGTCGGGTCGTCGCGTTCGATGTCGAGGAGCCGATCGCGCCACGGCGTGACAGCGACCCACCGAGATGTGTCGACCGAGCAGCCAACGAGGACGGGAGGCTGGTCCGAGCCGCTCGCCGGCATCGCGTGGTCGTTCAGTGCCAGTCCTCGAAGGTGTACGCGGTGCCGTCGGGAAAGATCCCGGTGGTGATGAAGCGGGGGTCATCGGGCCCAGCGTGGGCCGGTCGATCGCCCAGAGCCAGGTAACGGGGGTACCGGACGGCGGCTGCGGTCCTGGCGGCGAAGCGGTCTGCGGGCGCGGCGGTCGTGCCCGGCGGGACTGTCCGGTCCGCGGTGACGTGCGGAGAAGGTGGTGTACTGGTGCTGCGTCGTCGTTTGGTGTGGAGCCGGTGTGTGAGAGCGCCGTGTCCGTCGTCGGCGTCGACTTTCTGGAGGTACGCCCATGTCGACCATGATCACGGTGGATCACCTGCGCAAGACATACGGCCACACCGTGGCTGTCGACGACCTCTCCTTCAGTGTGGAGCAGGGCGAGATCTTCGGAATTCTGGGGCCGAACGGTGCCGGCAAGACGACGACGGTCGAGTGCGTCCAGGGTCTTCGCGACGCGGATGGTGGGGCGATTCGCGTGCTCGGGCTCGATCCGATGACCCAGGCGGCGGAGCTCCGGCAGCGTGTCGGCTCCCAGCTGCAGGATTCCGCTCTGCCCGGCCGGCTGAGGGTCGCCGAGTCTTTGGAGTTGTTCGCTGCGTTTGCTCGCAGCCCGGTCGACCCCGAGGAGCTCCTGACCCGATGGCGGTTGCAGGATCAGCGAGATCAGGCCTTCGACAGCTTGTCGGGGGGTCAGCGCCAGCGGCTCTTCATTGCGCTCGCATTCGTCAATTCTCCCGAGCTGGTCTTCCTCGACGAGCTCACTCAAGGGCTGGATCCCCAGGCGCGACGAGCGACCTGGGATCTGATCCGGGAGATCCGGCAAGATGGCACCACGGTCGTGCTCGTGACGCACTTCATGGATGAGGCAGAGCATCTCTGTGACCGCGTTGCCGTCGTCGACGACGGCAGGGTCATCGCGCTCGACACGCCACAGGGTTTGATCGACGGGCTGGGGCTGTCGTCTGTGGTGCGTTTCACGACGCCCGAGCCGGACCTGGGTTGGATCGAGCGGCTCGATGTGGTCGAATCGCTGACTCGCCGTGGGGACACGGTCGAGATCAGCGGTAAGGGCCCGGTGTTGGCGCTCGTCGCGTCCGAACTCGTTGCTCACGGAATCGTTCCGCTCGACCTGCGAGTCGACCGCCCGACGGTCGAAGACGCGTTCTTGGCCATCACCGGCCGGAAGATCCGGGATTGACCGCGATGCGTGGCTATCTCGCGATGACCCGCGCCGAGTTCCGGCTGTTCCGGCGGGAGCCCTTCTCGATCGTCTTCGTGCTCGCCTTCCCGCTCATGATGATGGCGCTGCTCTCTGCCGTCTTCGGGAATGATCAGGCCGACGCCCAGGACGTGGAGAACGGCATGCTCGTCTGGCGCGGTGTGACGCCGGCCAACTACTACACGGCTGCTTCGGTGGCCGTGATCATCGCTGCGCTCGGATTGATGACGCTTCCGATCAACCTCGTCGGCTACCGCGAACGGGGAATCTTGCGACGCTTCCGGGCGTCGTCGGTGTCGGCTTGGGTCCTCGTCAGCGCCCAACTCACTCTCGCGCTGGTGACGTTCGTCGCCGGCACCGTGCTGATGGGTGTCGTGGCTCGGTTCGCCTACGACGCGATGGTGCCGAAGGACGTGCTGGGTGTGGTGGTCGCACTCCTGTTCGGAACAGCGGCCTTCGGGGCGATCGGGCTGCTGCTGGCGGCGGTGATCGGGAGTAGCCGCTCGGCCCAAGGCATAGGACTCATGCTGTTCTTCGCGATGTGGCTCATTTCTGGCACCGCCCCGCCGCGCGCCGTCTTGCCCTCGGGTCTCCGCGACTTCGGCGGCATGCTGCCGCTCGCCCATCTCGTGACCGCCGTCCAGGATCCTTGGTTCGGGTTCGGCTGGAGCGTGACCGATCTCGCCGTTCTCGGTGCCTACGCGCTGGCCGCGGGCGGCCCAGCACTGTGGTTCTTCCGCTGGAACTGAGCGACACGCAGCGCCGCTCGACGGAAACCGCGGTGATCATTCTGGAACTACGCCCCGGCGATGTCGAGGGCAGGTTGTTTGCCGCCGTAGCCGCTCCGAACGAGCGGCGCATCCGTCATCGCGGTCACCGAACGTTTCGGCACGAATGACGTCACAACGATCGATCGCCGCCACTTCACGGCGGCCGGGGTGACGAGGCCGCTCCCTGAGGCGAACACGACGGCTCGACACCGAGCATTTCGAGCGCTTCGACACACATCGCTGGGGCGGCCTCTGGTCCGAGTTCGGCGCGTTCGTCGCCCTTGCCGTCATCCGATCGCCAATCCGACTCCCAGGCTCGCGGTCGGGCTCCCAGCGCGTGAGCGAACTCGGTCGCTCGTCGGGCGAGTGCGCCACTCCGACCGGGATCGGCGTCCGCCGCGATCGACGCGGCGAGCTGCGTGACGGCCGCCTGCCACACCGGTGCGTCGACCTCACGACACAGCTGTAGGGCCGCACGAACGTGTGCGACCGGGCTTTGCTCCGATGCCCGTGCGGCAGCGGCCAGGCGGTACAGCACCTCGATCCGCTCCCAGGGTCAGAGCGCGTCCGGAGAATCGTCGTCAGGGTGGGGAATGTCCGGCAGGCATCACAGACTCGCGTCGGCGGGTGGCAGCCGTTCCGCATATCGCTGGTCTGGAGTCGGACCGGTCTCATTTCCGACGGGATCTGATTCTTGACCTGGTCCAGAATGTGTGCTTAACTTGGCCTCCGTGAACGACGCCCTGGATCAAGCGACCACCGCTCAGGATCCGATCGTGCAACTCAGTATCGAGCAGCAACTCCGCGGTTGCGGACTCCAGGTCACTGCGCAACGCCTGGCCGTCATGGAAGCCGTCACCACCAGCTCGCACGCCACCACGGAAGAGCTGACCGAAGTCGTGCGGGGGAAGATCGGCTCGATCTCGCGTCAAGCGGTGTACGACACGCTCGGCGTCTTCGCCGACAGGGGTCTCATCCGCCGGATACAGCCCACTGGCTCGGTTGCTCGTTACGAGGACCGGGTTGGTGACAACCACCACCATCTGGTGTGTCGAGGCTGCGGCCGCATCTTCGACATCGACTGTGCCGTCGGGTCGACCCCCTGTCTCACCGCTGACGACGACCACGGCTTCGAGATCGATGAAGCCGAGGTGGTCTACTGGGGCCGATGCCCTGATTGTCGGGCCTGATTCCGGTGCCCGTTCCCGAAATACTCTCCAACCCAAATGCCAACCACATGAAACCGACCCGCAGGAGTTAACGAGCAACATGACCGACGAAGCAAAGTGCCCGGTGCTGACCCACGACCATTCGGCGCGCGGCAGCCAGGCCAACCAGCACTGGTGGCCGAATCAGCTGAACCTGAACATCCTCCACCAGGGTTCGCCCAAATCCGATCCGATGGGCGACGACTTCGATTACGCCGCCGAGTTCGCCACACTCGATCTGGCCGCCGTCAAAGCCGACCTCACGGCCCTCATGACCGACTCCAAGGATTGGTGGCCTGCGGACTACGGCCATTACGGCCCGTTCTTCATTCGCATGGCCTGGCACTCGGCCGGCACCTACCGCACCCACGACGGCCGTGGTGGCGGCGCCTCCGGCACCCAGCGTTTCGCTCCGCTCAACAGCTGGCCCGACAACGGCAACCTCGACAAGGCGCGTGCACTGCTCGAGCCGATCAAGAAGAAGTACGGCCGCAAGATCTCCTGGGCCGACCTCATGATCCTCGCCGGCAACGTCGCGCTCGAGTCGATGGGCTTCGAGACCTTCGGCTTCGCCGGCGGTCGTGAAGATGTGTGGGCACCCGAAGAGGACATCTACTGGGGTCCCGAGAACGTCTGGCTCGACGACCAGCGCTACAGCGGCAACCGCCAGCTCCAAGAGCCGCTCGGCGCCGTCCAGATGGGTCTCATCTACGTGAACCCCGAGGGCCCGAACGGCAACCCGGACCCGGTCGCTTCCGGTGCCGACATCCGCGAGACGTTCGGCCGCATGGCGATGAACGACGAAGAGACCGTGGCGCTCGTCGTCGGCGGTCACGCGTTCGGCAAGATGCACGGTGCCGGCCCCGAGTCCGAGTTGGGCCCCGAGCCCGAGGGTGCCCCCATGGAGCAGCAGCTCCTCGGCTGGAAGAACGGCTTCGGCTCCGGTGTGGGCGTGCACACCACTACGAGCGGTTTCGAAGGCGCGTGGAACTCCACGCCGACCAAGTGGGACAACAACTACCTCGAGACGCTGATGGACAACGACTGGGTGCTCACCGAGAGCCCGGCCGGTCACAAGCAGTGGACCGCCCCTGCCCTCGCCGGCACCGTGCCCGATGCCCACGACCCGAACATCAAGCACGCACCGATGATGAGCACGGCCGACATGGCCATGAAGATGGACCCGATCTACGGGCCGATCTCGCAGCGGTTCCGTGACAACCCCGAGCTGCTCGACGACGCGTTCGCTCGCGCTTGGTACAAACTCACCCACCGCGACATGGGCCCCAAGGTCCGCTTCCTCGGCCCAGAGGTTCCCGATGAGGAGCTGTTGTGGATGGATCCGGTTCCCGCCGGTACGGCGTTGAGCGACGCCGACGTTGCGACCGTGAAGGCCGCCATCATGGCGACCGATCTCACGATCACCGAGCTCGTCGAGACGGCGTGGGCCTCGGCGTCCACATACCGTCAGAGTGACAAGCGCGGCGGCGCCAACGGAGGTCGTCTCCGTCTTGCCCCTCAGAACGAGTGGGCGGTCAACAAGCCCGACCAGCTCCGCCGCGTGCTCGGCGTGCTCGAAGGTGTCCAGTCGAGCGTCGGGGTGTCGGTCTCGATGGCCGACCTCATCGTGCTCGGTGGTGCCGCAGCGGTTGAAGCGGCTGCCAAGGCCGGTGGTCATGACGTGACCGTCTCGGTGAGCACCGGGCGTGGCGATGCCACCCAGGAGCAGACCGATGTCGAGTCATTCGCTTGGCTCGAGCCGAAGAACGACGGCTTCCGCAACTTCCTCGGCAAGGGCAGCAGCCACGTCGCCGAGCACCTCCTCGTCGATCGGGCTCAGCTGCTCGACCTCGGGGCGCCGGAGATGACGGCGCTCGTCGGTGGCCTCCGGGTCCTCGGTGTCAGCAATGACGGCCACGGCGTGCTCACCGATCGTGTCGGCACGCTGAGCAACGACTTCTTCGTGAACCTGATGGATCAGGGCACGGTGTGGTCCGGAGCGGCCGGCGCCGAAGACGTGTTCGAGGGCAAGGACCGTGCCAGCGGCGACGTGAAGTGGACCGGCACTCGCAACGATCTCGTGTTCGGCTCGAACTCGATCCTGCGTGCGATTTCCGATGTCTACGCAGCCGATGACGCCGAGGCGAAGTTCGTCAACGACTTCGCGGCGGCGTTCGCCAAGGTGATGGACGCCGATCGCTTCGATCTCGCCTGATCGTTTCCATCATCGTCATTCCTGACGGTCAGACGTGACAGACGCCCCGCCGGACCCGTTCCGGCGGGGCGTCTGCGCGTCTCCCGACGCTGATGGTGCGCAGAGCCCGTTACTGCCGAGACGGATCTGCAGCCTCGGCCGGCTGGCCGACGGTCGCCTCAGAACCGCTCGAGCTTGATGTCGAACGTCTCGCGGATGCGTGCGTCGACATCGGCATCGATGTGGCTCGGATGGTGCTCGGCGAGCACCCGTGTCACGTATTCGTGGGCGACCTCGTCCACAGCCTTGGCTCCGGCATCGATCCAGTTGTCAGGGCTGAGCCGGTCTCCGACGTTGGGATAGGTGTACTCCGACTGCATCAGTCCAAGGGTCTGGGCGTGACCCAGGAAGTGGCCCTGCCCCGCTACCACCTCGCGGATGACGTCGAGCGACAGCGACTCGGGTGTGACCTCGACGCCTCGCACCGTGCGCATGATCGCCCCGAGCATGTCGTTGTCGATCACCAACGCCTCGAGCGAACAGCCGAGCAGGCTGGCGAGCATGCCGGCCGACTCGTAGACGATGTTCGAGCCGGCGTTGGCTGCCAGGGTGATCGCGTTCGCCTTCTCGTGACCGGCTTGGTTGTCGGGCAGCTTCGAGTCGCACATCCCGGCAGCGACTCCGGAGGGCAGCCCGAGCGAGTTGATCACCTGGGCCGCGCAGGCGTTGATGATCGCCTCCTCGCCGCTCCCACCGCTCATCGCCCCCGTGCGCAGATCGGACACGAACGGCCACATGCCGATCGTGCACGGGTGCCCGGGTGAGATCAGGTTGACGCACGTGAGTGCTGCCAGGCACTCGGCGAGCGCCTGGGCGAGCGACCCAGCCAGGGCGGCGGGCGACGTGGCGCCGGCCTGCCCTGCAGACAGCAAGGTGGTCGGGAAGCCGAGCTTTGCCTGCTCGGCGAGTGCGAGGGCCGAGTCCTCGGCGAACCGCAGGGGCGGCACGACGAAGGTGTTGTTGGCGATCGCGAACGGGCGCTTGCGGAACTCACCGGGGCCGCCGAGCGCCATGTCGTACATGGCGACCACCTCGTGCACGTGATCGGGGTGGAACATTGACGTTCCGACCGGTTTCGACGTGCCGACCATCACGGCGTAGGCGGTGTTGATGTCGATGTCGCGGGCCAGCACCAGGTCGCGCGGCACGACCGTGCGGATGAAGACGTGGATGTTGTCCAGGGTGTCGACGACGCGTGCGCAGTCGTAGATGTCGCGCAGCTGGCTGTGTCGGTAGCGGCGTGTGCCGTGATCGAGCATCAGCACGGCCGCGCCACTGGTGGCGAAGTGCACGCGGTCACCGCCGATGTCGACGTTCTTGGTCGGGTCGAAGCCGTACAGCGTGAACTCCTTGCACGCCGCCTCGATCGCGTCGCGAACGACCTGTCGCGGGAACCGGAGGCGGTCGCCGTCGTAGCTGCCCCCCGCGGCGGTGACGATCTCGACGAATTCGGGGGTGGCTTGCCCCATCCCGAGCTCCTCGAGCAATGTGAGGGCCGCCTCGACGATGTCGTCGACGGCCTGATCGGACAGTGGCCGGTACCGTCCGCCTGACATGCCGGCACGAATCGGCCGCGCGTGCTCGGTGAGTGGTGCCTCGCGCAGGGCCACCCTGGCGGCTCGGCCGCCGGCTCGTCGACTTCCGTCGGCCATGTCAGCCTCGCAGTTTCTCGTTGGTGGGATCGTAGGCCGGTTGGGCGAGCACGGTGGCGCTCCGGCGTTCGCCCATCAGCTGGATGTCGAGCTGGGTGCCGGGAGCGCGATGGGCCGGTTCGACGTAGGCGAACGCCAGGCTCTTGCCCACGGTGTGGCCGTACGCGCCGCTGGTGGTGAGACCGATCAGGTCGTCGCCGGCGTAGACCGGTTCGTTGCCGCGGCAGTCGGTGTCGTCGGCGTCGACCTGGCAGTACACGAGGATCGTCGAGATGTCATCGCCGAGTGCCCGACGCTGCTCGCACGCCGCCTTGCCGACGAAATCGCCCGACCAATCGACGAAGCGGTCGAGGTCGGCCTCGACCGGCGTGATCTCGGTCGTGAGCTCCGACTGCCAGGCCTTGTAGCCCTTCTCGATCCGCATCACGTTCATCGCGTAGCTGCCGTAGTGCACCATGCCGAGTGGTTCACCGGCCGCCACCAGCGCGTCGTACAGCTCGACCATCCGATCGATCGGGTGGTGCAGCTCCCAGCCGAGCTCGCCGACGTAGCTCACCCGCAGTGCGATGCACGGCACTCCCGCGACGGTGATCTCCTGGCCGGTGAGCCAGCGGAACGAGTCGTTGGACAGGTCGGCATCGGTGAGCGGGGCCAGGATCTCGCGCGACTTCGGCCCGCTGAGCGCCAGGATTCCGAACTGCTCGGTGACGTCGCGCACCGAGACGTCCTCGCTCGGCTCGATGTGGAACGCCAACCAGTCGCGATCGTGGAACTCGCCGACGATCGCCGAGTTGACGTAGAAGCGCTCGGGGCCGAGCCGCGTGATCGTCATCTCGCACTCGATGCCGCCCAACTCGGTGAGCATGTGCGTGAGGCGGGTGCCGCCGTCGGTGGTGGGCATGCGGTTGGCGGTGAGGCGGTCGAGGAACCCGTGGGCGTCGACGCCGCTGACCTCGAACTTCGAGAACGCCGTGAGGTCGGCGAGGCCCGCGTGCTCACGGGTGCCGCGGCACTCCGCGGCGACGATGTCGAACGCGTTGGAGCGGCGGAACGAATGGCTCTCAGGCGTTCCGTCGGGCGAGTAGTACTGCGGCCGTTCCCACCCGAACTTCTCTTCCCACTGGGCGCCGCGGGCGTCCAGACGTTCGTACAGCGGATCGGTCTTCTGGGGCCGACCCGCGAATCGCTGCTCGCCCGGTTTGCGGGTCTGGTACATCTCGTGGAACTCGTCGATCGCCTTCTCGATCGCGTATCGGCCCTTGGGCCCGGCGTGGTCGCCGAAGCGGCGCGGGTCCATCTCGGCGACGTTGATCTCGGTCTGCCCGTGCACCATCCACTGCGCCAGGAACTTGCCCGCGCCCGGCCCCTGTGTGATGCCGATCGATGCGCCGGCGCACAACCAGTAGTTGCGGAGGCCGGGCGCGGGGCCCATCAGGTAGCCCGAGTCGGGCGTATGGGTGATCGGGCCCGACACGACGGTCTTGATGCCCGCCTCCCCGAACGCGGGCACCCGCATCCCGGCGAACTCGAGCCACGGCATCAGCGCCTCGACATCGGGTGGCGTCAGGTAGTTGTGCAGGTTCCAGTCGATCCCGTCGACGCCGTAGGTCTGGGCGTTCTGGCGCTCGTAGGGCCCGACGAGCAGGCTGTCGATCTCGCGCCGGTAGTAGCAGGACGCTCGCGGATCGCGGACGATCGGCGGCTGGAAGTCACCCAGGTCGGTCATGATCCCGATCCGCTCGGTGATCAGGTACTGGTGGATCATCGACACGATCGGTACATCGAGCCCGATCATCGCCCCCACCTGAGGCGCGTAGTGCCCGGCCGCGTTCACGACGTGCTCGGCGACGATCCGGCCCTTGTCGGTGATCATCTCCCAGCGGCCGTCGGCGAGCTGTGACATGTCGGTGACCAGGGTGTGACGGTGGACCTCGGCACCGAGCTGCCGGGCGCCCTTCACCATTGCCTGGGTGGCCATCGACGGGTCGCTCCACCCGTCGTTCGGGGTGTGGAAGCCGAGGCGCACGTCGGAGACGTCCATCGACGGCCAGAAGTCGAGGATTCGCTCGGGCTCGATCAGATGGCTCTCGACACCGATCAGGTCGAGCATTCCTTGGACGTACCGGAACCAGTCGACCTGGTCGTCGTCGAGGGCGAGGCGGATCGCACCGGTGCCGTGCCATCCCGCGAACAGACCCGTCTCTTCCTCCAGGCGCTGGTAGAGATCGGGCGCCACGGCATGGCACTTGGCCATGTTGAGGCTGCCGATGAAGTGAGGGATCAGCCCGGCGGCATGCCAGGTCGAGCCCGACGCGAGCTCGCCCTTCTCGATCAGGACCGTGTCGGTCCACCCCTCGTGGGCGAGGTGGTAGAGCAGACCCGCGCCCATCGCTCCGCCTCCGATGATGACGACCTGTGCTTCTTCGCGCATGTCAGTGCCTCTCTCGCGTCAGACCCGGACGCGCTCGTTGCGGGGATCGTAGAAGGAACGGATCGACGGCCTGGCGTCGATCCGCACGGTCGCGACCTCGATCTGGAACGACCCCTCGTCGAGCCATGCCTGGGTGACGCCCTCGTCACGTGCGTCACCCTCGTCGCGTTGCAGGTAGCCCATCGCCAGGGCCGCGCCCTCGACGTAGCTCCACATCCCGCTGCTGGTGCGGCCCACCAGCAGCCCGTTCCGGAAGATCGGCTCGTCGTGGTACAGCAACCGGTCCGGGTCGTCGAGCCGGAACTGGATCAGCCGCTTGCGACGCGGTTGGTCGCGCTGGGCCAGGAGCGCATCGCGCCCGCGGAAGCCGCCTGGCTTGTCCCATGCGACGGCGAAGCCGAGCCCCGCCTCGAGTGGAGTGTCCTCGTCGGTGATGTCGTGACCCCAGTGTCGGTAGCCCGACTCGAGCCGGAGCGAGTTCATCGCGTGGTACCCGGCGTGGAGCAGGCCGTGGGCGCTGCCCGCGGCCACGATCGCGTCATGGAGGGCGACGGCGTGGTCGCGTGCGACGTACAGCTCCCAGCCCAGCTCGCCCACGTAGGTGAGCCGGGTCGCCAACACCTCGATGCCGGCCACCGTGACGTGCTGCCCGGTGCCGAACGGGAACGCCGCGCTGGACAGGTCGGCGTCGGTGAGCTCGGCGAGGACGTCGCGGCTGCGCGGGCCCATCAGGCCGAGCATCGGGAGCTCATCGGTGACATCGGTGATCGTGACGGCGCGTCCGCGGCACGAGCGCTGCAGCCAGGACCAATCGCGGCTGGCGGCGGCAGCCGCGGTGACGACCATGAATCGGTCATCCGCGAGACGGGTGACGGTGAGATCGGCCTCGATGCCGCCCCGGTCATTGAGCCACTGGGTGTACACCGCCTTGCCGATCGGCACGTCCATGCGGTTGGCGCTGACCCACTCGAGCGCCTCCAACGCGTCGGGCCCTTCGACGTACCACTTGGCGAAGGAGGACTGGTCGAACAACCCGACGGCGTTGCGCACGGCGTGGCACTCGCGCCCGGATGCGTCGAACCAGTTCTGCTTGCCGTACGAGTACTGGTACTCGGGTACCTCTCCGGCGGTCGCGAACCAGTTCGGCCGTTCCCACCCGGCGACCTCGCCGAAGACGGCGCCCGCGTCGGCGAAGCGCTGGTGGAACGGTGAGAGTCGTACGTTGCGGGCGCTCTCGTACTGCCGGAACGGCCAGTGCATGGCGTACAGCAGGCCGAGGCTCTCGGAGATGCGGGCGTCGAGGTAGGCCGGCTCGGATTGGAACGGAAAGGCACGCCGGATGTCGACCGCGCTGAGGTCCATCGGTGGATGACCGTCGATGATCCAGTCGGCGACCGCCCACCCGACGCCACCGGCCGACTGGATGCCGACCGAGTTGAAGCCGGCGGCGACGAAGCACCGATCGACCTCGGGTGACTCGCCGAGGTAGTACACGCCGTCGGGTGTGAACGCCTCCGGGCCGTTGAAGAACAACTGGATACCGGCCTCGGCGAGCGCCGGCATCCGATGGATCGCCCGCTCGAAGATCGGCCCGACATGGTCCCAGTCCTCGGGCAGGGTGCCGAACATGAAGTCGCGGGGGATCCCTTCGAGGTTCCAGATCTTTGCGCGGGGTTCGAAGAAGCCGGCCATGATCTTGCCGGTCTCTTCCTTGAAGTACGTGTAGTTGCCCGGATCGCGCACGGTCGGCATGCCGCGCTCGACGCCGTCGATCGGCTCGGTGACGATGTAGAAGTGTTCGCAGGCCTGGAGCGGCACGCTGATGCCGGCGGAGGCCGCGAGCTGGCGGGTCCACATCCCGCCGGCGAGCACGACGGTCTCCGCTTCGACGAAACCCTGTTCGGTGTGCACGCCCGCGATCCGTCCGTCGATGACGGCGAGTTGCTCGACCGCGACGCCTTCGACGATCGTCGCGCCGCGCTGCTTGGCGCCCTTGCCGAGCGCGATCGTCGTGTCGACCGGCGACGTCACGCCGTCGTGCGGGATGTGCAGCGCTCCGACGAGGTCGTCGATGTTGAGCAGCGGGCACAGCTCGAGTGCCTCGTCGAGTTCGAGCGTGCGGATCTCGACGCCGACCGTGCTGGCCATCGAGACGCCGCGCAAGAGCTCCTCCCACCGCTCGTGGTCGGAAGCCACCGAGATGGAACCAGGAGTCCGGTATCCGGTGGCCTGACCGGTCTCCGCCTCGAGGTCCTCGAACAATCGGGCCGAGTAGGTGGCGAGCCGGGTGAGGCTGTGGCTCGACTTGAGCTGACTCACCAGCCCGGCTGCATGCCACGTCGTCCCGCCGGTGAGCTGGCCCTGTTCGAGCAGGAGGACATCCGTGAGGCCCCGGCGGGTGAGGTGGTAGGCAATCGAGCACCCGACAATGCCGCCCCCGACAATGATCACCTGGGCACGAGCCGGCAAGGTTGTGGGCATCGCTAGGCGACCTTAGGTTGGCGCCGGACGGCGCACAAGTTGGACGCCGCGCGGGCAGCCCGATGACGGCTCGGACGCGGCGTGTGTGCTCGGCGAACGGTGTCGTCCGACGGACGAGAATCGTGCCGAGGTGGCCCATGTTCCGCAGTGCGCGGCACCGGTCGAGGTCGTCGGAGAGGTGGGCGGTATCGGTGTCACCCAGTCCGGGGCCTCCCTCGTCGGGGTCGAATTCGAGGTCCCGCGGGCCTGCTTCGAGGAGTCGGAACCGGGGATGGAATGGCCACCGATCTTTCCGAGTGCCCTCGGCGTCGAGCGCTCCGCCATGGGAGACCGGTCCGGTCCGGCACGTTGACGCGTCGGTGATGCTTGCCCTGGATCGTCTGTCCGACGGCGTTGTACGAAACCGAAGCTGAGACACTGGTCGAATGTCCGAGGCAACGGGGCACGACGGTGCCGAACAACACCAGCGCGAACATCGAGGTCACGGGCACCACGGACACGAGAACGATCAAGGGATCCGGGGCGCGCTGCGCTACATCCGCTGGTTTCCGCAGATGTGGCGCTCGGAGATCAACAACGCCGTCGTCGACCTCGTCGACCTCCGACCGGGTGAACGCGGGGTCGACATCGGTGCCGGGTTGGGTGCCGGTGCGATCCGCGCCGCGGCGAGCGGCACCCATGTCATCGCAGTGGAGCCCACGCCGTTCATGCGTCGGGTGTTGACGAGCGCGTCGTACCCTGAGCAAGCGCCGCGCCAACATCGAGGTGGCCGACGGCTCCGCCGAGCGGATACCGGCCGACGATCGGAGCATCGATGCGATCTGGGCGGTGAACACCATGCACCACTGGGTCGAGCTCGAGAGCGGTGCCGCCGAGATCGCCCGTGTGCTGCGCCCGAGCGGCCGAGTCCTGCTGGTCGACGAGGACTTCACCGATCCGTCGCACCCCGAGCACCTGCGTTTCGGGAGCGATCACGACGAAGAACACCACGGCTTCACGATGGTCGACGCCGAGGCGATGGGTGATCTGCTGCGTGCGGCCGGACTGGCTGACGTCGACACATCGAACCGTCGCATCGCCGGTCGACCGGTGATCAGCGTCGCTGCCCGTGGTGCGCCGATCACCCGATCGACGTGACCGCGCGGCCGGGCCGGCGCGACCGCTGCCGAAGGATCTCGACGCCCTCGAGCCATCGGTGGGTTCGCAGATGGTTGCATCGGTCCATAATTGTCCGTACATTAGGACCGTCGTCGTTCGTCATGGACGACGACAGCCAGGCAGCGTCGGGCCCGCAGCGTTTGCGCCGACCGGAGCAACTCAGGAGAACACCGTGTGTCAGCGAACCACTTGCAGGTCGTGCCAGAAGCCGTCGTGGCGCGGTTGTGGCGCTCACGTCGAAAGCGTCCTCGGGGACGTGGCCCTGGCCGACCGCTGTGACTGCGCGGCGTCGGAGACGTCGAAGCCCGGTTGGCTGGGGCAGTTGCTGGGACGCTGAACCGGCTCGCGATCGCCGGCGCGATCGCAGCTGACACCATCCCGAAGCCGCCCGTGCGCGCCAGACACGACGATCGCCGCCGATTCCTTGGTGGCATGCCGCTCGGTGGCGGAGCGCGTCAGGAGATCATGGGGGCATCGGCGTCGACGAACTGAGTGCGGAGCTCGCGCTTGAGCACCTTGCCAGTGGCGTTGCGTGGGAGTGCCTCGACGATCGTGATGTCGTGGGGGATCTTGAACTTGGCCAGCCGGCTGACACAGTGCTCGACCACCGTCGCGCGGTCGATCGTGGCGCCCGGCTTGAGCGCCAACACGGCCAGCCCGACCTCGCCCCACTTCTCGTCGGGCACCCCGATGATCGCCGCCTCGGCCACCTCGGGAAGCTGGTACAGGACGTTCTCGATTTCGGCGGGATACACGTTCTCGCCGCCCGAGATGTACATGTCCTTCCAGCGGTCGACGATGTAGATGAAACCCTCGTCGTCCACGCGGGCGGCATCGCCGGTCTTGAGCCAACGGCCCTCGAACGCGTCTGCGGTGGCGTCGGGGCGGTTCCAATAGCCGGGCGTGATGTTCGGGCCGGCCACCCACAGCTCACCGACCTCATCGGGACCGCAGTCACCACCATCGTCGTTGACGATCCGAGCCTCTGTGTGCAGCAGCACCTTGCCGGTCGAGCCGATCTTGCGCAACGCATCGCCCGGATCGAGGAAGATGCAGGCGGGGCTGGTCTCGGTCATCCCGAACCCCTGCGCCAGTGAGACGCCGCGTTCGAACCAGCTTTCCATGATCGTCAGTGCGCACGGCGCCCCACCGACTCCGGCCACCCTGAGGCGCGACAGGTCGGTGTCGGCGAAGTCGGGGTGCTGCATCATGAACTGGTATGGCGCCGGCACCGCGAAGAAGTGCGTGATGCCCTGGGCCGGATCGCCCAGCACCCGCAACGTCTCACCCGGATCGAACGCCTTCAGGATCACCACCGTGCCACCGGCGTGCAGCACCGGATTGCAGTAGCAGTTCAGCCCGCCGGTGTGAAACAGAGGGAGCACGTTGAGGTGCACCGTGTCGAGCCCGATGCCGGCGGGAATGCCGAGGTTGACGGCGTTCCAGAAGTTCATACCGTGGGTGATCATCGCCCCCTTCGGCAACCCGGTCGTGCCCGACGTGTACATGATCGTGATCAGGTCGTCGTGGGTGAGCTCGGCCCGCCCGCCGTCTTGACCGTAGAACCCAGCGATCGCCTGCTCGTACGGGCTGGTCGCCAGCCCGCCGTCGATCGCCAGCAGCTCGTCGATCGAGCAGCGTCGCTGCAGCTCTTCGGCCGACTCGGCGAACGAGATGTCGTGCACCAACAACATCGGTGAGCTGTCGTTCAAGATGTATTCGAGCTCGGTGACCGTCAGGCGCCAGTTCAACAGCACACAGATCGCGCCGCGCCGAGCGCAGGCGAACTGCACGTCGAAGAACTCGACGCCGTTGTGAGCCAACACGCCGACTCGATCACCGCGCCCGATGCCGATCGACGCCAGATAGGCAGCCATCGCGTCGATGCGACGGTCGAGCTCGGTGTAGGTGAGACTGCGGCCGCTGGCGAGGTCTCGAACCGCCTCCCTGTCGGGGCGGTGAGCCCGATGATGGGCGATCCAGTCGTACGCCCTGACGGGGCCGTGGCCAATCGGTCGCGACGACGTCAAGGACGCCACTTGATCAGGATCGGCAACGAACTCGGACGATTTCGACACGGGTGCCCCCTCGGGACGAAGACCTCGATTGGTCATCGGATTCGGAGGCCGCAGTCTTGCAGCACGACGCCCGACGTGCTGAACCGAGTGGAGACGCCGACGTGGGGGCTCGCACGGCGTCGCGCCATCGTGCACAATGCGGTGGTGATCGTCGACTGCGCGCTCTACTCGGATGGCCGCCGACTCGATCTGCCACCGACGATCGACACGCTGGCGATGCTGCCGGCGCACGAGGGAGCGTTCGCCTGGTTGGGCTTGAGCATGCCGAGCGCCGACGAGCTCGGACACGCCGTCGACGTGCTCGGCTGCTCGGGCCAGATCGAGGTCGACGAGGTGCTGGCACCGCACACTCGACCGGTACTCAGCCTCGACGGCCCCGCCGTCGAGCTCGTGCTGCGGACCGCCCGCTACGTCGATCGCGACGAGACGATCTCACTCGGCGAGCTGACGCTGCTCGTCTGGGAGAACGCGATCATCGCGGTGAGATACGGCCATGCCAGTCCGCTCGCTCACCTCAGGTCCGAGCTCGAGGCGGACCCCGAGCGACTCGACAGCGGGCCGCTCGGCGTGATGGCGGAGATCATCGCCCAGGTGGTCGCCGACTACAGCCCAGCCCTCGACGGGTTCGAGAACGACCTGATCGAGGTCGAGCAGGACGTCTTCACCGAAGGCGGGCCGCAGCCGGTCCGGCGCCTGTACCGGCTCAAGCGCGAGGTGCGCGGCTTCCAGACTCCGCTCGAGGCACTCGACGAACCGCTCGATCGGTTGATCCGCCACGTTCGACGCCATGCCGACTCCGAGACACTGGAGACCTTGAGCGCGGCCTCCGACCAACTGAACCGCACGGTCGGCCGGACGCGGTCGCTGTCCAACCTCCTCGACGCTGCACTCACGGCGAGCCTCGCCCAGACCGGCATTCAGCAGAACGAGGACATGCGCAAGATCAGCGCCTGGGTGGCAATGGCCGCCGTGCCGACCCTGATCGCCGGTGTCTACGGCATGAACTTCGACCACATGCCCGAGCTCGATTCGAGCCTCGGCTACCCACTGACCCTGATCGGGATGGGCGCCATCATCTTGGTGTTGCACCGGTTCTTCAAGCGCAACGACTGGCTGTGAGCACGCGTCATGCAGTCCCTCATCGATCCCTGATGCATTCCGTCGGTCCGATATCGATATCGATCGAGCGTCCCCCGGGGAGGAGGCATCGTGAGTGACAACACAACGTGGCGGGAACTCGGTTCGCCCGAAGACGTCGCCGCGGCGATCATCGACCTGTACGAGCGGCGCGGTGGTGATCGTTACGACGAGGTGATCTCCCAGACCGAACATGCCCTGCAATGCGGCTCGCTGGCGATGGCAGCCGGGGCCGATCCGCCCACGATCACCGCAGCGTTCCTGCACGATGTCGGTCACCTACTGGCACACGGCCACGATCGAGAGCGCGACCTCCGGCATGAGGTGATCGGTGCCCGCTTTCTCGCGAGCTGGTTCACTCCGGCGGCCACCCAACCGATCCGACTGCACGTGGCGGCCAAGCGTTATCTGTGCGCGGTGTCACCCGAGTACCACGACGATCTGTCTCCGGCCTCGGTCGCCAGCCTGATGCTCCAGGGCGGGCCGATGTCAGAGGCCGAAGTCGCCGAGTTCGAGCGCGAACCGTTCGCCACCATCGCTGTCGATCTGCGCCGGTGGGACGATCTCGCCAAGGTGCAGGACGCTTCGACGCCTGCCCTCGACGACTTCCGCAGGCTGATGATCGACCTGATCAACATGTGAGCGAGGAGAGGCTCGACGCTCGGGGTAGCCAGTCGGGTGGTTGTGCCGTCGGTTCAGAGCGTGATCAGCGCGCCCGCCACCCAGCTGGGAGACGGTGCGTCGAGCGCGTCGGCGTAGTCGACGAGTGTGAGATCGTGCACGCGCGGTGTGAATCCCTGGCCGACGAGTCTGGCCGTCACCGGGCCGGTGTCACGGAAGTCCGAGCGGTGCCGTTCCGTGAGCTGGGCGAAGTCGGCGAAGCGGTGTTCGGAGAGGGCGATCAGCTGGTCGTCGATCGCCGAGCGAGCGGCATCGCGTGTGGACGGCTCGGACGCATCGAGGCACTCGCGCGGTGGCGTGCCGTAGGCGTGCCCGTGGTGGATCGGGTCGGTCGTGGCGACGAGCAGGGCACCGTCGTCGAAGAGTTGCTCGAGTTCTTCCATGCCGGGCAGCGTGGCCGGATCGTCACCGACCAGGAACGGGTAGCGGCACACCACGTCGATCCGACGTCCGACGCGATCGCAGGCAAGGGCGAGCATGTCGACGAAACCGTCGAGCGAGAACTCCTCGGCCGCCAGGCCGGTGTCGTCGTGGACACGCCGCAACGCGGAGCGGGCCTCGGGGTCGCCGTTGCGGGCCGCCGTCACCTGATCGTGGTCGCAGCGTCGCGCCCCGTGCAGCACGCCGAGTGCCAAGACCCGCTCGGCGTCCGACGCGAGCACCGTGGACACCGCGGCTGCGATCTGGTTGCCGGTCACCTCGATGCGGGTGTGAGGCATCACGATCGCGCCGCGGACGCGCAGCTCGAGCGGATGCGCCGCATCCACCTGCGCCAACAACGCGGTCGCGCCCACCCGCTCGCGCTCGGCCGCGTAGTACTGCTTCCACTCGTAGGCGGAGTCCACACGCCGAGCATCGCACACCACTCACCGTCGCGCAGATTGTCGAGCACCGAACCCGGCAGGCAGCACCCTCGCAGTGCACGGCCTGCTCAGCCGTCGTGTTCGTTCGGGAGGGGTGTCGGTGGAGGTTCGACACCGACGATCAGCCAATCCTTGCCGAAGCGATACATGGCGATACCGATTGCGACGAACACGGCACCGACCGACAGGATCAGGATCCGAATCAGCCAGAGGTCGAGACCCATGCGGTCCGATGCCGCCGCCGCCCGGACCTGGAGATCAGAGGCGGTGGCCTCGAGCGCATCGAACTGCGGTGCCAGCCCAGCGATGTCGGCAGCGAGCGCTCCGACCTGCTCGGCCAGCGCCGCCAGCGTGTCCCGGCTGGCCTCGAGGTTGGTCGCGGCCGTGGTCAGCTCGCCCCCGATCGCTCGCAACTGATCGGCCACCGGCGCGAGCCCGTCGGAGAACGAGCGGAGCTCCTCGGCAACGCTTTGGCTCTCGCCGGGAATCAACCGTTCGATCAGCTCCAACACGCCGGCCAGGCGATCGGCCACGTCGGCAGCCGCCTCGGCGCTCGTTGCCAGGTTCGTGCTGAGCGCATCACCGCTCGTTTCGAGGATGCCGGTGGTGCTGTCGATCACCGACTGCGTCAGTTCGATTCCGTCGACCAGCGTCAGGGCAAGGCCCGCCAGATCCCCGGCGAGCGTATTGAGCGGCTCGACAGCGTCCGCCACCAACGCCGCAGACTCCTCGGTCACGGTCAAGCCGTCTTCGTACGTGGTGGAGAAGCGCTCCACGAGCACGATCGACACGATCACCGCCAGCACCGCAGTCACGGCGATGACCTGACCGAGTACGGTCAAGGTCCTGGCCCACCGTTGAGGGTGTTCGATGGTCAACGCTGATGTTGCGGTCACTCGCTGAGATTAGCTGCGCCGAGTCGGCGAAGCTGGGTTCGATCGGAGGCCGCTTCGCTTGCTGCTCGCGGCGCCGCGAGCAGCAAGCCCCGTCACGGTTCCGTGCTCGACGATGGGATCGGGTGAGAACCCCGGATCGGTCGGATGGATCACCCGATGCAGGGAGATCGAGTCGACACCGGCCAAGACGCGATACACGCAGATCCCGCTGCGCGGTGAGCCATCGGGGTCGTGGCGGGCGGCCACCGTATCGGTCGGGATCGTCGGCGAGATCGCCACCAGTTGAGCGATCCCGACCGGGAGCGGCCATTGCGTGGGTTCGGTCGCATCGATCTGTTCGCCGAGCGACGGGTCGAGACGATGGCGGTGACCGGCGAGCACCAGATCGATGCCGGCCGCGGCGAGTCCGCTCGCCACGGCCTCGGAGTCGTCGAGATGTCCGATGCCCAGTCGGTCGCGCATGGTGAGTGGCCGGTAGAAGTGGGGTGGGTGGTGCATGACCGCGATGTTCAGGTCGTCCGGTTGCAGTTCGTAGCCGGCGATCAGGTCGAGTGGACGTCCGCTGGCCGGCGGGTGATGGGAGATCCGGCCGTAGGCGAGCAGCGCGCCTCGAATCGCATGAGAGTTCACGGAGTTGAGGGGAGCGAACACGAGGTCGAACCCGGCGGCCGTCGGAAAACGGATCGGGGCCGGCGGTGGCAGGTGGCCGACCATGTCGACCGCTCTGGCGATGTTGTGCTTCTGGCGGTCGTGACGAGGGCCGTTGAGGCCGAACAGCGCCACGCTCCCCGGCCAGACATCGTGGTTGCCGAAGACCGACACGATGCTGTCGCCGAGCCCGACGCCGGTCAGCATGCGGTCGACGTGTGCGAAGCCGGAGAACGCGTGCTCGTGCTCGACGGATCCGAAGGCCTCTGCGTCGCCGGTGTGCACGGCGACCAGCGGCGCACCTGCGGGCAGGACGGCCCGCTCGAGATCGACGGCCCGTCGGAGTACGTGAGCGAACCGCTCCGTCATCTCCGCCTCGGCGAACTCGAGATCCTTGACCCCCACTCGCTCCAGCACACGAACCAGTCGGCTGCGATCGCCGCGTCCGCGTGTCGCTCCGTGCTCATCGACGAAGAGATGGGTATCGGTGATGTGCACGATCGACGCGATGTGCGCTGCATCCACCTGACTCGAGTTGGCGCCGTCCATCGGGGTCCCATGATGATGCGCGAACGTCGACGCGTCCAGCCACGCCGGCCGACCGTCGGGGCACGGCCCTGACGATGCGATGATGACGACTGTCTCGACGTGAAGGGAGTCCGGCTGATGTTCGCAAGTGAGTTCGAGGTGATCGGGCCGAGCGCGGTGCTGCCGTCGCCGTATCGGATCGACGGCCGGCCGGATGGGCAGATCTTGCGAGTCGGTGCCGTGCAGTGCGCGTGGAACCCGGACCCGATCGAGCATCGCGATGTTCTGCGTCGTGGCGTGCAGCTCGCCGCCGAGCAGGGAGCACGGGTCGTGGTGTTGCAGGAGCTGACGTTGTCGCCGTACTTCTGTGTCGTGCCCGACGTGCCCGACGCGTTGGTCACGTACGGCGAGGACATCGAGACCGGCCCGACGCTGGCCATGACGCGTGAGCTCGCCGCCGAGCTCGAAATCTGGGTGCACGCCTCGCTGTACGAGCGCACCTCCGACGACCGAGGGTTCAACACGGCGATCTGCGTCGATCCATCCGGGCGGCTGCTCACCCGCACCCGCAAGACCCACATCCCCGAGTTCCCCTACTACCACGAAGATCAGTACTTCGAACCGGCCGATCAGGACTGCCCGGTGGTGGAGGTTGCCGGCGCGAGGTTCGCGTTCCCGACGTGTTGGGATCAGTGGTTTCCCGAGCTGGCCCGCTCGTTGTCGATGGATGGTGCGCAGATCATCGTCTATCCGACCGCGATCGGCAACGAGCCGCACATGCCCGACGCCGACACGCAGCCGATGTGGCGTCAGATGATCGCTGCCAACGGTCTGGCCAACTCGACGTTCATGATCGCAATCAACCGCATCGGCACCGAGGGCCCATTGACGTTCTACGGGTCGTCGTTCATCTCCGATCCCTACGGGCGAGTGCTCGTCGAGGCGCCGCGCGATCGTCCTGCGGTGTTGATCGCCGACCTCGATCTCGCCCAACGCGACGACGCGCTGTCGTTCGGGCTGATGTACACCCGCCGACCCGATCGCTACCGACGATTGGTGACGTCGACACCCCTCGGCCGACCAGCCGACGACGCGGTGGTGTCGGCAGACGCCGGCGGCTGAGCGGAGCGGGGCTCAACCGGGAAGGTCGACCCCGAACGGGATCTGCTGCGTGATGCAGTGCGGCCCGCCGCCGCCGTACGCGATCGTCGCCCCAGGCACCGCGACGACCTCACGATCGGGGTACAAGGCGCGCAAGGTCGCGAGCGCCGGATCGTCGGCGACGTCGCCGGCGACCGGCACGATCACACCGCGGTTGGCGAGGTAGTGATTGGCGTACGACACCTCGGTGGTCGTGCCGGGGTCGAGGATCGTGATGTCGAAGCGGCGGCCCGCGGCATCGAGAGATCCGCGCAGGGTCTCGAGGTTCGCACGCCCACGCAGGTACTCCGGCGAGGACGGGTCGGAGACCGCCTCCAACATCACGCTGCCCGGCGCCACGTACTGCAGCACACCGTCGACATGCCCATCGGTGCCGGCCGGGCCGGTGTCGAGGCTGTGCCCGTACGGCAACCAGATCACCGTGCTCGCTCCGAGGTAATCCTGCAGGCCCTGCTCGATCTGGGCACGCGACAACTCGGGGTTGCGGTTGGGATTGAGGAGGCATTCCTCGGTGGTGATCAGGGTTCCCTCGCCGTCGACGAAGAACGAACCGCCCTCCAGCACGAATGGCGCCCCGAAGTACGGCAACTCGAGCCACTGCGCCAAGCGCTGCGACAATCGGGCGTCGTCGTCGTGAGGATGCCACCGGTTGCCCCACGCGTTGAATCCGAACCCGACCACCGCCACGTCACCGTCGACGTCGCGCACGAATGCCGGCCCGCTGTCGCGAGCCCACGAATCGTTGATCGGGATCTCTACCGGCGAGACGCCCGAACCGCACAGCCGGCGCACCTCATCCGAGTGGCCGTCGTTGCACACCATCACCACTGGTTCGAAGGCCGCGATCGCCGACGCCACCTCCGCGTAGTCGTGCTTTGCGTCGGCGAGCCGGTCAGCCCACAGCTCCGAGCGTGACGGCCACGCCATCAGACAGCCGGCGTGGGGTTCCCACTCGGCGGGCATCGCAAAGCCGGCTGCGGAAGGGCTGGACGGCGGATCGGTCGGCATCCGTCCATGATGACACCCGCGGCCTCCGTTCATCGCCGACGCCGACCGGCTGCCACCGGCAACGTCCTGATCACGCACGGGGGCACATTGGATGACCGCCTGACCGCCTGCGACCCGTCAAACCTTTCCTCGTTCTTGAGTAAATTGTTGTTGACGTTGAGTGATATAACCGCCACTATTAGCGCTATCAACTGCTGAGAACATCGTTACTACAGCGATACAGCAAAGTTTCGGTGAGGCGGAGAGCGGAAAACATGGCGGAGCGACGGAACCGATCGAGGGCATGCGCAATCGTGCGCGAACGACCCGGACGGCGCCCTACCGGCCGTGGACGTGCCGCCGCCGTGCTGGCGGCATCGGTTGCATTGATATTGCCGGCCGCAACCAATTTCGGGACGGTCCGGACCGTTGACGAGGCGGCGACAGCGCGACAGATCGGGTCCGCGCCGTCGGACGAGTTGTCGTTCTCGATGATCGACCTGCTCGGGGTGCAGGCCACCCGTGATCCGGTGACGCTCACCGAGCTCGTGCGAGATGTGACCGGTATACGCCAGCGCACGAACGGATCCGATGGCACGGGCGTCGACATCGCATTGATCGATTCGGGTGTGGCCCCGGTGGGCGGTCTCGACGGTCCCAACGTCATCCATGGCCCCGACCTCTCCGGTGAGGGTGCCTTCCCCCAGTTCGCATATCTCGACACCTACGGCCACGGCACCCACCTGGCCGGCATCATGGTCGGTCAGCGGGTCGGCAACGAAGGCGTCGCCCCGGGCGCAAGGGTCGTCAGCATCAAGGTTGCCGGGGCCGACGGTGTCACCTCCGTCGCACAGGTCGTGGCTGGGATCGACTGGGTCGTCGAACATCGCAACACCGACGGTCTCAACATTCGCGTTCTCAACCTGTCCCTCGGCCAGGCCGGCGTGAGCTCACATCAGGGCAACGTGCTGTCGGCTGCGGTCGAACGGGCGTGGGATGCCGGCATCTTCGTCGTCGTGGCGGCCGGCAACAGAGGTGGCAACCAGCCCCACCTCGATGCACCGGCCATCGACCCGTATGTGATGGCGGTCGGTGCGGTCGACTCGAGCATCCAACCCGACGCGAAATACCAGCAGCCGACCAGCTGGACGGCCCGCGGGAACGGCAACCGCAAACCCGATGTTGCGGCGCCCGGCGTTTCGATCGCCTCGTACCGGGTCCCCGGCTCGACGGTCGACCGACTCGCCCCCGGTGCCCGCTACGGCGACGATCTGTTTCTCGGATCGGGCACCTCTCAGTCGGCGGCGGTCGTGAGCGCGATCGCCGCCCGCCTGCTCGGCGACTACCCGGCCTTGACGCCGGCCGGCCTCAAGGCGACCTTCGAGTTCGGGGCGATCAGCCGACTCAGCCCTGTCCCGGTCGACGCCATCGGCGAGGGCGTCGTCCAGGGTGGCAAGTCGTGGAACAACCCCCAGTACAGCCCATCGGTGCCGACCTACGAACGGGCCGCAGGCCCCGGCAAGGGCATCGTCGTCCCCACCGGGGCCACCTGGTCGGGTGGCAAGTGGAGCGGTGCGACGTGGTCGGGTGCGACGTGGTCGGGTGCGACGTGGTCGGGTGCGACGTGGTCGGGTGCGACGTGGTCGGGTGCGACGTGGTCGGGTGCGACCTGGTCGGGTGCGACGTGGTCCGGCGCGACGTGGTCGGGAGCTACGTGGTCCGGCGCGACCTGGTCCGGCGCGACGTGGTCCGGCGCTACCTGGTCCGGACAGGGTTGGTCATGAGCGCCACGCCTCGTACGTTCCCCACCCGTGTCGCTGCTCTCGCGACGACGGCCCTCTTGCTCGCCCTGAGCCCTGGGCTCACGGCTGGTGCCGTGAGCAACGCGGCCAACCCGTTGCCTGCGTCGAACGACACTGTCGATGCGACGCCTGATCAGACGAGCCTCGCCGAGGTGGTCGCACAGATCGGCGCCGATGACCTGTGGGCGGCCGGATACACCGGCGCCGGAGTCGACGTCGCCGTGATCGACACGGGTGTCGCCCCGATCGCCGAATTGTCGACCACGAACGTGTTCGTCGGACCCGATCTGTCATTCGAAGGCGGCATCGACGCCGGTGCCGGTCTCGACACGTACGGCCACGGCACCCACATTGCCGGCATCATCGCCGGGCGCACCCCCGGCGCCGACCCGCTCGACCCGCAACCGGGCGACTTCGTCGGCGTCGCCCCCGACGCTCGCATCGTGAGCGTGAAGGTGGCCGACAACACCGGCGCCGTCGACGTGTCGCAGGTGATCGCGGCGATCGACTGGGTCGTCCAGAATCGCTCGACGAACGGGCTGAATATCCGGGTGCTCAACCTCTCTTACAACACCGACTCGACCCAGTCGCCGATCCTCGATCCGCTGTCGAAGGCGGTCGAGAACGCCTGGAAGCATGGCATCGTCGTCGTCGTGTCGGCCGGCAACGAAGGCCGCGGCGCGCAGGTGCTGGCCTCCCCGGCCACCAATCCTTACGTCATCGCCGTCTCCGCAGCAGAGTTCACGAACAGCAAGTGGAAGGTCGCCAACTGGGCGACATCCGGCGACGGGTTCCGCAATACCGACCTGATCGCCCCCGGCGTGTCGATCCAGAGCTTGCGAGTACCCGGTTCGCGTATCGACACCGAGCACCCCGAGGGTCGGGTCGCCGGCGACGAGCGTCTGTTCGTCGGGTCCGGGACCTCACAATCGACCGCCATCGTCTCGGGTGCAGCAGCGCTCTTGCTCGAGCAGCGCCCCGAGCTCAGCCCCGACCAGGTCAAGAACCTGCTGACTCAGACGGCGATCGATGTGAACGCGCCTGCCAAATACCAGGGGAGCGGTGTGATCGATCTGAGCACGGCGAGCGCCCAGGCGGCTGATCCGACACCACAGATGTGGCCGTCGGCGACCGGTCGTGGCTCGCTCGAAACCGCTCGCGGCACCGACCATGTCACCATCGGTGGCGCCGCGCTCACGGGCGAGCGCACCGTGACGGGAGCGAAGTGGAGATCCAAGAAGTGGGTCAGGCTGAGCTCGAGCGCTCGGGCCTGGCGAGGCGTTGACGACTGGTTCGGTTCGACATGGTCGGGCAGCACCTGGTCGGGCGACACCTGGTCCGGCTCGACCTGGTCGGGTTCGTTGTGGTCGGGCGGCACCTGGTCCGGCTCGACCTGGTCGGGTTCGTCGTGGTCGGGCAGCACTTGGTCGGGCAGCACCTGGTCGGGTTCGTCGTGGTCGGGCAATACGTGGTGCGGTTCGACATGGTCGGGCAGCACTTGGTCGGGCAGCACCTGGTCGGGTTCGACGTGGTCGGGCAACACATGGTCCTGAACGTCTTCGTCGGCACTCTGCTTGAGTGAACATTGAGTCAGGTCGGGCCCCCGACGGGCGATACAACAACCGGATAACAACGATTTTGCAGGAAACATCGAGGCGGATTATGGGAAACACGACGGAGCGACGGGATCGATTAGGAGCGTGTTGGTCGGTGCGCGGACGATCGGGCCGAGGCTTGTCCGGCCGTCGGGTGGCCGGGGTGCTGGCGGTGTCGGGCTTGCTGCTCGCCGGTGCCGCCGGCGTTGGTCACGGGAGTGACTCTTCGGATATCGCGGCGGTCGCACCGCTCGGCGCTCCGGGGCCGATCAGTTTTGCGATGGCGGTCAAGCCGGGGTCGCCGGTTCCGATGTTGATCGTGACCGAGAAGTCGAGTGGTGAACTCGCCGGCAAGGGATACACGGGTCAGGGGATCGATGTTGCGTTGATCGACACCGGTGTGACGCCGGTCCAAGGTCTCGATCAGCCCGGCAAGATCGTGTACGGCCCCGACCTTTCCAACGAGGGCGGCCAGGCGAACCTCGCCAATCTCGACACGTATGGGCATGGCACCCATCTGGCCGGGATCATCAACGGTGACGAGGGCGACGTCGTGGGCATCGCTCCCGACAGTCGGATCGTGAGCGTCAAGGTCGCCGGTGCCACCGGTGAGACCAATATCGCTCAGGTGATCGCCGGGATCGATTGGGTCGTCGAACACAAGAACGACAACGGGCTCAACATCCGGGTTCTCAACTTGTCGCTCGGGATGCCGGGCGTCAAGACCAGCCAGGGTGACCCACTGTCGGCGGCGGTCGAGCGGGCCTGGCACGCCGGGATCGTCGTCGTCGCTGCTGCGGGCAACCGCGGCAACCAGTTCGGTGGGATCGACAGCCCCGCCGTCGACCCATACGTGATCGCCGTCGGAGCCCATGAGTCCTACGACTCCTCGGGTGCCCAGGACTGGATCGCCCCGTGGAGCTCGGGCGGCAACGAATATCGCCAGCCGGATGTCGTAGCGCCGGGTCGTTCGATCATGAGTTTCCGGGTGCCCGGATCGATGCTCGACCAGATGTACCCGAACGCCGTCGTCGACGGCAAGTACTTCCTCGGCTCGGGTAGTTCACAGTCGGCCGCGGTGGTCAGTGGTTTCGTGGCGGCGGTGCTGTCTCGGGAGCCTTCGTTGACCCCCGACCAGCTCAAGTTCCTGTTCGAGAAGACGGCGATCGACTTCAAGGAAGTGGCGAGCTACATCGACGGAGACGGCAAGATCAGCCCGAAGGACGTCGCCAGGAACACGGGTTCGGGCGCCAAGGCCCCGATGCAGCAGTTCAAGCCGGCCCTGGCGACTGACGGCTCCAACGGGATCACCGCACCTTCCGGCGCCACCTGGTCGGGCGGAACCTGGAACGGTGCGACCTGGTCGGGTGGAACCTGGTCGGGTGCGACTTGGTCGGGTGCGACGTGGTCGGGTGCGACGTGGTCGGGTGCGACTTGGTCGGGTGCGACGTGGTCGGGTGCGACGTGGTCGGGTGCGACGTGGTCGGGTGCGACGTGGTCGGGTGCGACTTGGTCGGGTGCGACCTGGTCCAGTCTCAACGTCTCCGGAAAGGCCGAATCATGAACATCACACGCCGCACCCCCCGCGGACGGATCACAGCTGTTGCGGTCTTCACGGCACTACTCGCCGTCACCCCGGGGCTCACCGTCAACGCCGCCAAGGGTGGCAACGGGCGGACGACCGAAGCCTCGGCCACGACGAACACGACGACGATGGCCACCACGACAACCGCCACGACGACCGCGGCCGGTGGCAAAAAGAATACGAGCAGCGGGAACAGCCTGGCGACCGTGGTCGACCAGATCGGCGCCGACGACATGTGGGCCGCCGGGTATACCGGCGACGGTGTCGACGTCGCCGTGATCGATACCGGCATTGCGCCAGTCGACGAACTGTCGAGCACCGACGTGTTCGTCGGCCCCGACCTGTCCTTCGAGGGTGGTGTCGACGCCGTTGCCGGTCTCGACACGTACGGCCACGGCACCCACATGGCTGGGATCATCGCCGGACGCACACCCGGGGCCGACCCGCTGCGTCCCCGTCGAGGCGACTTCATCGGTGTCGCACCCGACGCCGGCATCGTCAGCGTGAAGGTCGCCGACAACACGGGCGCAGTCGACGTCTCCCAGGTCATCGCCGCCATCGACTGGATCGTGCAGAACCGCAACACCAACGGGCTCAACATCCGTGTGCTCAACCTGTCATACAACACCAACGGCACCCAGAATTACGTCGACGACCCGCTTTCCAAGGCGGTCGAAAACGCCTGGAACCACGGCATCGTCGTCGTGGTGTCGGCTGGCAACGAAGGCCGCGCCGCCTACGGACTCGCCAATCCGGCCACCAACCCCAAGGTGCTCGCTGTCTCCGCGGCCGAGCTGTACACAGGGTACGGGTGGGGTGTGCCGGTGTGGGCCCCGTCGGGTGACGGTGTTCGCAACCCCGACCTGATCGCGCCAGGCGTCTCGATCGCCAGCCTACGGGTTCCCGGCTCTCGGATCGACATCGAGCATCCCGGCGGGCGGATCGCCGGCGACGACCGGCTGTTCCTCGGCTCGGGCACCTCGCAGGCCGCCGCCGTCACTTCCGGCGCCGTGGCACTGCTGCTCGAGCAACGCCCGGAACTCACCCCCGACCAGGTCAAGCAGCTGCTCACCGACAACGCCGCCAGCGTATTCGAGAAGGTGCTGTTCAAGGGACACGGCCTGGTAGACCTGAACGCGGCGATGACCGCCACCCCATCGCCCGCCGATCAGACCCAAACACCGGCGACCGGTCTCGGGTCACTCGAAGCATCACGTGGCACCGACCACGTGACGATCGGCGAGACCAGGCTCGTCGGCGAGTACACCGTCACCGGCGCTGCATGGGACCCTGCCGCGTGGGTCCGAGCCAGCGAATCCGGCTCGACCTGGAGCGGAACCGACGACTGGTCGGGTTCGACGTGGTCGGGCAGTACGTGGTCGGGTTCGACGTGGTCGGGTTCGACGTGGTCGGGCAGTACGTGGTCGGGTTCGACGTGGTCGGGTTCGACGTGGTCGGGTTCGACGTGGTCGGGCAGTACGTGGTCGGGCAGTACGTGGTCGGGCAGTACGTGGTCGGGCAGTACGTGGTCGGGCAGTACGTGGTCGGGCAGTACGTGGTCGGGTTCGACGTGGTCGGGTTCGACGTGGTCGGGCTCGACGTGGTCGTGATCGCCGGGCCCGAACGGGCAGGCGAGCGCAGCAACAGCACCGCCGGGCGATACCGCACAACACCAATCCAACAGATGACCGAGACACAGAAGTGATCAAGCGCATGGCGAACACACGACGAACCAACCAACCGATCACCACCGGCCGCCGTCGCCGGGGCCGCTTCGGGCTTGGTGGGATCGCCCTGTTTGCCCTGTCGGGCCTGTTGGTGGCGTCAGCCGCCGACGTTGCGACACGCGAAACGAATCCGGCGGCCCCGGTCGGTGCGTCCGCGGACAGCGGACCGGTCACGTTCGCCGGTACCAAGCTCGAACCGGGCAGCCCGGTTCCGTTGTCGCTGATCACCGAGGAGTCGTTCAAGGAATTGGCCGGCAAGGGCTTCACCGGGAAGGGCATCGATGTCGCACTGGTCGACTCGGGCGTCACCCCCGTACGTGGGCTCGATCAGTCCGGCAAGATTCTCTACGGGCCCGATCTCTCGAACGAGGGCGGCCTCGACAACCTGGCCAACCTCGACACGTTCGGACACGGCACCCACCTCGCCGGCATCATCGCCGGTGACGATCGTGACCAGGTCGGCGGGATCGCCCCCGACAGCCGGATCGTCAGCGTCAAGGTCGCCGGTGCCACCGGCGAGACCGACGTCGCCCAAGTGATCGCCGGCATCGACTGGGTGATCGAGCACAAGAATGACAACGGCCTCAACATCCGGGTGCTCAACCTCTCGCTCGGGGTGGCGGGAGTATCCACCAACCAAGGCGATCCGCTCTCGATCGCTGTCGAGCGGGCCTGGGCCGCAGGCATCGTGGTGGTCGCGGCCGCCGGCAACCGCGGCAATGAGGCCGGCGGCGTCGACAGCCCTGCCGTGTCGCCGTACGTGATCGCCGTCGGTGCCACCGAGTCGTACGACTCGTCGGGCAAGAAGGACACCGTCCCAACCTGGAGCTCAGGTGGCAACGAGTACCGCCAACCGGACGTCGTCGCGCCAGGTCGGTCGATCATGAGCTTCCGGGTTCCGGGATCGATGCTCGACCAACTGCATCCGAACGCCGTCGTGGACGGCAAGTACTTCGTCGGCTCGGGAACCTCGCAGGCCGCAGCTGTCGTCAGCGGTTTCACGGCTGCCATGCTCTCGGGCTACCCGTCGCTGACCCCCGACCAGGTCAAGTATCTGTTCGAGGAGAGTGCCAAGGGGATCTCGAATCGCGTCAAGGTCGAAGGGCATGGTCGGATCCAGCCGAAGCACGCCGTCAAGGACACCAAGAACGTATCCAAGGCCGGCGAGCAGCGCCACCTCAAGGCAAACCGGACGAATGACTCGAATGAACCGGTCACGACGCTCGGGGCGACGTGGTCGGGCGGCACCTGGAATGGCGCAACCTGGTCGGGCGGCCAATGGTCGGGTGCGACGTGGTCGGGTGCGACGTGGTCGGGTGCGACGTGGTCCGGCGGTCTGTGGTCGGGTGCGACGTGGTCGGGTGCGACGTGGTCGGGTGCGACGTGGTCGGGTGCGACGTGGTCGGGTGCGACGTGGTCGGGTGCGACGTGGTCGGGTGCAACCTGGTCAGGAACTGTCTGGTCCTGATCAAGCTGAGTCTCTGGGCGACCGATGAGTACACGAAGGAGGTGAGGACATGAGCACGAGAGCTGCTGCCAGTTCGCTGACCGACGCGGTTCGACGCGTCTCGTCATCGGTGCGCATCCTCATCTTCGCTGCCGTCCTCGTTGCCGTCGGCGCCGTGCTCTTGCACGCCAATCCCTCGGCGACGGCGGCGCCAGAACGAGTCTGGTCACTGCCGTTCTTCGCGCTCGTCATCGCCTTCGGGCTGAGCGAGGCGACGGCACTCCATGTCGAGATCCGACGGGAATCCCACTCACTCTCGCTGGCCTGCATCCCGTTGATGTTCGGGCTCTTCTACACCAGCCCGACGCTGGTGTTGATGGCCTACCTGCTGGGTGCCTCGTCGACGCTGTTGTGGATCCGGAAATCCGATCTCATCAAGGTGGTCTGGAATTCGTGCCTGTTCGTGGCACAGGTCGGGTTGGCAGCGCTGATCGTGCGTTCCCTGCTCGGTACTCGTCTGCCCGACAGCGCCGGCGAGTGGTTGATCCCCCTGGGCGCCGTCGTTGCTGCGGAGCTGTTGAGTCTCGTCGCCGTTCCGCTCGTGATCATGGCCGTCGACCTCAAGTTTCGGCCGCACTTGTTCGCCAACGTGGGCCAGTCCCAGATTTTGGCGGTGCTCGCCGGGACCTTCGCCGTCACCGCCATCTCGGCGTCGCTCGACAGCCCGTACATGGCGATCTACGCATTGGTGCCGTTGCTCGGCGTCGGTCTCCTGTTGCGCAGCAGCGGACACCTCTCCCAGCGGTTCCGCGACCTGCAGCAGCTGCACACGTTCACCCGCGCCTTGGCGAACGAACGCGGTGCTCGCACGCTCGACACCGGGCTCGTCGAGTTGTTGCAGATCATGCGCACGAGGTCGGCCGGCCTCGCGGTGGTCGCACGCTCGGATGATCTCGATACGACCGTTCGGATCATCGTGGACGACACGTTCGAAGCAGTCGATCCGAACCCGCTCGCCGAGCTGTTGATCGGTCTAGTCGACGACGGCGGGGTCACCCAGATCGACCTTGCCGACAATCGTGAGGAAGCCAGGTCACTGCTGCGGTATCTGAAAGCCGGCAGGGTGCTCGCGGTTCGTGTGCTCAACGAGGTGCACGGTGACGGCGTGCTGTTCGTGGCCGATCGCCTCGGGATGCGCAGCGAGTTCTCTGCGGACGAACTGCGCCTGTTCGGCTCACTCGCCAACACCTTGAGCTCACGGCTGTCCAACGATCATCTCGTCGGCCTCCTCGAGAACCAGGCGCGCACGGACGCCCTGACGGGGTTGCCCAATCGCTTGAGCTTCGAAATCGCCGTTACCTCCAGCGTCGCGAGGGGAGACCGCGGTGGCGCGATCATGATGCTCGACCTCGATCGCTTCAAGGAGATCAACGATTCGCTCGGACACGACACCGGTGACCGACTCCTCGTCGAGGTGGCCGATCGTCTCCGGCGCTTTGCTCGATCGACCGACATGGTCGCTCGGTTCGGCGGCGACGAATTCGCAGTCTTGATGAGCCAGATCGATGCGGCCGACCCGGCCGAGCTCACACGCCGCGTCGCCGATCTCCACGAGTCGTTGACCGCCAAGGTCGAACTCGAAGGCATCACGTTCGAGGTGAGCGCCAGCCTCGGAGCCGTGCAGTGGCCCGAGCAGGGCCACGACAGCAGCACCTTGCTGCGACGCGCCGACACAGCGATGTACGAGGCCAAACGCAACCAACTCGGCGTGATCTGGTACCAACCGGAACTCGATGCCGATGCGCCACGCCGGCTCGACCTGTACCTGTCCGTCAGCTCGGCTCTCGCCAACAATGAGTTCTACGTCCACTTCCAACCAAAGGTCTCACTCGTCGATGGCCGGATCTCTGGTGCCGAGGCGCTCGTCCGGTGGACGCACCCCACCCACGGCCCGATCGCGCCGACCGAGTTCGTTCCGCTGATCGTTCAGGCAGGCATGATCGGCAAGCTGACGCGACTCGTCCTACGGAGGTCAGCGGAGGCCGCCATGATGCTGCGATCGGAAGGATGTGGGCTGCGCATCGCCGTCAACCTCACGCCGCGCGACCTGCTCGATGCCTCGCTCGTCGACGACCTCCAGCACATTCTCGAGCTCACCGGGGCCGAACCGAACATGCTTCAGATCGAGATCACCGAGGACGCGATGGTGGTCGACTACGAGATGAGCATCGCAGTGCTGAACCAGGTTCGGAATCTCGGTATCTGCGTCGCGATCGACGATTTCGGCACCGGCTATTCGTCGCTTCAGCATCTGCACCAGCTCCCGATCGACGAGCTCAAGATCGACCGCAGCTTCATCAGCCGCATGGAATCCGACGGCAGCGCAGCTGCCATCGTGCGCGCTTCGATCAACCTCGCCAACGACCTCTCGCTCACGACGGTCGCAGAAGGAATCGAGGACGATCGCGTGCTGCGGATACTCGGCCGCCTGGGTTGTCGTGAGGCGCAGGGCTACGCCATCAGCCGCCCCATGCCGATTCACGATCTCGTGCGATGGGCGCGGACATGGTCGCCGTCTGCGTTGATGAATCGTCTCGGCGAACCGACCCCGGGCACCGCGCCGGCGTATCTGGCCGATGTCGACGGTTCGGTCGTGTTGGGTGCTGCCGCTGTTTCCGGCCATCTCTCGGCCTAGCGCTGTAGTCCCACGAAAGAGTCACTCGACGGCCGTGAGCGGCCGGCCGAGCCGACGGCCACGCCGATCGTCAAGAGCCGATCGGTAGTAGCCGATCGTCAGTAGTTGGTGGCCGTTTCGGTCGCAGGGTCGCCGGCGATGCGGGTATGCCACATGCGGCGCGGTTGGCCCGGGTCGTGCGGTGTCGCGCGATGCATCAGCCGGCGGTTGTCCCACAGCACGGCATCACCCACGCTCCACTCGTGGTGATACGTGTGCGGTGCCCGACACGCCCCGTCGTTGAGGGAATCGAGCAGGGTGACCGAGTCGTCGTCGCTCAGTCCGGGGATCCCGAATGCGTGCTGACCGATCAACAGGTTCGGACGCCCGGTGTCGGGGTGCACCTTCACCAGTGGCCGCAGCGGCGGTTCATCCTCGTGGTAGCCGTACAGCTCGTAGACGCCCGCCTCGCCTTCGGGTACGTGGTTCCCCGACCGTTCCATGCTGTATCGACGGGAGTGGTGGGCACTCAGGTCGGCGATCGACGCACGGGTTGGCGGGTCGAGCGCCTCGTAGGCCGCCCTCATGTCGGCGAACCCGGTCGCACCACCCTCGGTCGGGATGATCTCGGCGCTGAACACCGCCCCGGTGGCTTGCACCGGCAGGTACGTGCTGTCGTGATGCCAGCCCTCGTTGCCGCGCAGCGACTTGATCAACGTCTCCGATGGGTCGCGGACGGTTCCGTCGCGCCGCATGTTGGTGAGCGCGGTCGCCGTGAACTCCAACGCACCGAAGCAGCGAGCGAACTCGTCCTGCTCGTCGAGCGTGAGATGCTGGTCGGGAAAGACGAGCAGACCGAACTCGATCCACGCCTCGCGTATCGTTCGGATACCGGCTGCGTCGAGCTCGCGAATGGTGATCCCACGCACGACAGCGCCGAACGTTGCGTCCAGCGGTTCGACGGCCAACCTGTCCGAACCCACGCATGGATCGTATCGGCGGGCTGTGGGAGGTCACCTGATCGGTACACGGCCGAACCGGAACTCGCCGAAGCGACGGGCGGACGTCTGGTACACATGGCGGCAGACGCTTGTCGATGTGCTCGGGCGTCGTGTCGTACCGGGAGGGGTTCAACACCATGGCGAAGGTTTCGATGTTCGCGAAGTTCGTGTGCGCCGATGGCAAGGCGGAGGAGAGCGGGCACGTTGGCCAGCCTCACGGTGCCCACGATCAGCGAGGCCGCTGCGGATGCCGGCCGGCCGGCGCCGGAGGTTGCCGCCGGGTTCCCGATCTGGGTGATCGATGACGTCGACGGCGCCAGGGCCCATGCTGCCAAGACGTTCCGGATATATGGCCGGCTCCCGTCGTACCGGGCGATGCTCGATCACGAGGGCCTGGGCGGACCGGAGGATCTGGCCATCATCGGTGACGAGGCAACGTGCGCGGGCCGTATGGACGAACTCGGCGCCGCCGGTGTCACGCATTTCGCCGCGTCCGAATTCGCGAACGACCCCGAGGATCGGGCCCGAACCCGTGCATTCCTGGCCACGCGGATCTGAGCGTCGACGGTTCTGAGCATGCAGGCATTGTCGGAACGGTCACTGGGATGGCTGCGCTACCTGCATCGCAAGGCGAACACGCCCGACGATTGGAGCCGGAACGGGCGACCACATCCGCACTGGGATGATCGCTCGGATCCGCCCATGGCGAGCTGGCATCGCTTCGACCTCGTCGACTCGTCGTACGCGATGGGGCTGCTGGCACACCGAACGCCGGCGTGGACCGAGCCGTACGTCGCGATCCTCGACCAGCTGATCGAACGCCACACCGGCTGGTGGTCGGCTGCCGACTGGCTGACCCAGTTCGGCCACGACCCCGACCGGGCCGACTATCCCGAGGTCTATCGTCTCTTCATTCCACCCCAGTTGTGGGGCGACTACGACGTGCCGGGTTGGACCGCCAACGGCACCGAACCGTGGGGCCTGCAGTTCGATCCCGTCGCCGCCGACGGCATGCTGTTCTACAAGGGGTTCTTCCTGGTGCTGCTCGGCATCCGCTCGATGATCGACAACGCGCCGGCCGCCGAGGACCGGTGGAACCGGCCGTTCGAGATGATCCGAGACGGCGACCACACGTTCACGTGGACGCACTCGCAGATCGCCGAGCATCTGTGCCGGCAGTGGCTGGCAGCACCGATCGGCTGCCATTGAGAGAACACCAAGGTCTGGCCGTTTTGACTGGCCGGAGCCGGCCTCGGTCTGAGGCTCCACGACAACCGATACGGCACCGACTTCCACCGTCGAGCTTTCCAGCCGTGGTGGGGATACGCCCGCCGGCACTACCTCGACCTGGACGGCGAGGCGGCACCGCAGATGACGACCTTCTACTACGACCCGCAGCTCGACGTGCACCATCGGCTGCCCGTGGCGGCGGCGCTGACCACGTCGTTCTACGCGGCGCCGCAGGTGCCCGACGACGCCCGGCGCCTGTTCGACGCGGCGTGCGTCTCGATCGGGCTCGACGGTTCACGCCGGCTTCCGCTCCCCGCCAGTCGCGCGTTCGCAGCGGCGCTGATCCTGGCTCGTGAGTGGGAGCTGCGCGAACTCGACGAGCGCACCGCCGCCGCGATCGAGGCGTCCTACGAGCCGACCTGGGATTCGGAACGAGGCGAGTTCACGTGGGGCATGGGGCTCGACGAGCCGAACCCGAGAGGTCAGTTCAACGCCTTCCTGGCCGCCGCCGAGGCCGGTGGACCCGGCATGTGGACACGGCTGTCGGAGGCCCGGCTCGAGGCGTGCCCGCAGATCGTCGACGTCGACTTCCCGACCATGGCGCTCAGCCGGGCCGAATGGATCGACGGCAATCTGCACCTACGACTCGCGCCGCTGCGCGAGGACCCGCGTCGTTTCACGAGTTTTCGGCTGATCGGAGCCGAGCCCCGGAACTGGGACGTGCACGGCATCGAGGGCGCCGGCGTCGAGCTGACGATGCACGGTGTCAACATCCGCGTTCCGATGATCGCCGCTGACGTCGAGTTGATCCGCGGCAGCTACTGACGACATCGCCGACGACCCGAGCCTCGCATCGGTATTCAGGACGTTCGCGACAGTTCCACGACGTCGACGGCGGTTCCGTCGACGTGCTCGGTCGAGTAGTGGTCGAACTCGAACCCGAGGGCCTCGTAGAAGCCGATCGCCCGGCTGTTCGACCGCTCGGTGCGAACCAGGATTCGATCCGCCCCGTCACGTCGAGTGGCATCGGCGGCGGCGCGGACGAGCGCCTTGCCGATCCCGCGCCCGCTCTCGGACGCTCGCACCACGATGCCCGCCAGTTCCGTGAGCCCGTCGTCGATTCGCCGTGTTGCGGCAAACCCGACCACGCCGGCATCGCTGACCGCGATGAACATCCGCCGACCGGTGGTGCCCAACCGGGCCCGGATCGACTCGGCACGGGTCACCTCGTCGATGATCTCGTCCGTCGCTCCGGCGAAACCAGGCGCATCCGCGCCTGCCTCGATCCAAGCCGTCCTGATGAAATCAGCGATCGCCGCCGCGTCGGTCGAGTCGGCCTCGCGGACCGTCGGCCCGCAATCGCCACCGCCCAGGTCAGGCGATCCTCCGGTCATCGCCTCGATCGGTCCGTCGGCTGAGTGGCTCGCCGCGCGCTCGCGCTCGGCGCGACCGTCATCGATCCCACTCGGACGCGCTCTCTTCGACATGGCGAACCTCCGGGTCCTCACGACGTTCTCCATGCCCCACAGAACACGGACCGATCGACGACGGCCAGTGCTGGAAGTCCCTGGTGCTGGGCCGGCCTGCAGCGAGGCCTCGAGGCGATCGCCGAATGCGCGAACGTGGTCCACAGGGCGTGCGTGTCATCCGCCGGCCGACCCGCAACTAACTTGAGCCGATGAGCGCTCGCCGGGACCTGCGCCGTTCGGAGGACACGCTGCGCGTGGCGACCTGGAACGTGTGGTGTCGCAACGGCGATTGGCAGGCGCGACAGCCGGCGATCATCGACGTCCTGCGCGGTGCCGCCGCCGATGTGGTCGGTCTCCAGGAGTTGAGCACCCGCGAACCCGATCAGATCGCGTGGCTCCGCGACGAACTGGGCTACGCCGTGGCCACGTCTCCCGACGATGCCGAAGATCGATATGGGATCGCCAATGCGATCGCATCACGCTGGCCCATCGTCGAAACCGAGTGGCGATACCTCGACGTCGGTTCGATGCCACCCCATCGCACGGTGGTGCGGGCGACGATCGCCGCACCACACGGCGACGTACGGGTCTACTGCACCCACCTGTCGCACGGATTCGACCAGAGCGGTCTGCGCCGTCGACAGCTCGATCAGATCGCGAAGCTGGTCGCCGATGAGCGCGACGAGCCGGCCGGCACGTATCCCCCCATCGTGCTCGGCGACCTCAACGCCGTCCCCGACAGCGACGAGGTACGGCGCGTCACCGGTCTCACCGAGCCTGCGGTTCCCGGCCTGGTGTTCACCGATGCCTGGGCGCAGATCGGTCGCGGGCCCGGAGCCACGTACTCCGCGTCGAACCCCCATGTCGTCGACTCGGCCTGGCCGGAGCGGCGCCTCGACTACGTGCTGGTGGGCTGGCCGAGGCCTCGCCCGCTCGGCAACCCGGTTCGAGCCTTCCTGATCGGTGCCGAACCGGTAGCGGGCGTCGTGGCCTCCGACCACTACGGCGTCGCCGTCGATCTGCGGTCGGCCGGCCACGAGCACGCCGGCGACGTCGAGCCGTAGCGGCCGCTTCGCTGCAGCCGTGTCGACCCCTCGCGTCGGCACCCGACGTTCGCAAGTTGCGGGGCTCCGATGCGAACTCGTGTGGTGGTCGATGTGGCCTTCGCGGATGACACGGTTGACACGGTGACCGGCGGGTTGTCGGTGCCCGACGGTATGCAGCACGTGCGCGATCGAAGCTCGCACCGACCGGCGACGACGCCCCTGCCCGCCGAGGCCGAGCCGGCTGCGGTCGTCCGGCTGCGGTCGTCCGGCGCGATGGCCCGAAAGTAGCGTCGCCATATGTCCCACTCAGCAATCACCAGCTCGGTCGCTGACGATCATGTCGCGACGGTTGAGATGTGTCGGCCGCCGAACAACTTCTTCTCGATGGAGATCATCGGTGGCATCGCCGATGCCGTCGAGCAGCTCGATGTCGACGATCGCTGTCGGGCGATCGTGTTGCGCGCGCAGGGCAAGCACTTCTGTGCCGGCGCCGACTTCGGCGGCGAGCGCTCGTACACCGCCGAAGAGCTGTACGCGACCGCCGTACGCATCTTCCGCGGCACGAAGCCGATCGTTGCCGCCGTGCAGGGTGCAGCGATCGGTGGCGGCCTCGGTCTGGCCCTCGTGACCGACTTCCGCGTCGCGTCACCCGAGGCTCGCTTCAGTGCCAACTTCGCCCGGCTCGGTTTCCATCAGGGCTTCGGGCTGAGCGTCACGCTGCCGCGGCTGGTCGGCGAGCAGGCTGCGGCGGATCTGCTCTATACCGGTCGGCGCGTCGGCGGCGAAGAGGCGCTCGCACTCGGTCTCGCCGATCGGCTCGTGGCGATCGACGAACTACATGACGCCACCCACTCGCTGGCGCTCGAGATCGCCCGTTCCGCACCGCTCGCCGTTCGCTCGATCCGTGCCACGCTGCGCGGCGATCTCGCCGACCGGGTCGCGGCGGCGACGGCCCACGAGGCCGCCGAGCAAGCGCGTCTGCAGGCGACCGACGACTTCGCCGAGGGAACCCGCGCGATGGGAGCGCGTCGTCTCCCGAACTTCACCGGTCGGTGATCTCGTTGTCGGTGCGGCAGCGGCGTCAGCCCGCCGCAGGGTCGCCGGCGCTGGGGTCGTCGGCGCCGGGATCGACCTCACAGCGATCGACCTGACCAGGATCGATCTCACCGGGGTCGTCGGCGCCGGGATCGACCTCGCGGGCGGCTTCCGGCGCGTCCGGCAGGAAGTCGTCCGGATCGAGTTCGGCCAGGAAGCTGCGGAATTGATCGACCTCGGCATCGATCGCCACGTCGTCCAACACGTCCGCCTCGACCGTGGGGAGTGCACCGGCCTCGTCGAGCACGTGTTCGCTGACGAAGAGCGGTGCGTGCAGGCGAACGGCCAGCGCGATCGCATCGGACGGGCGGGTATCGATGCGGCGCTCGCCGACCGGACCGCTGATGGCCAGATTGGCGATGAACGCGCCATCTCGCAGATCGGTCACCTCGACCGCATCGAGATGCCCCTCGAAGCTCTGGACCAGGGCGGCCATCAAGTCGTGCGTCATCGGGCGTGGGGGGTGCTGGCCACTGGCTGCGATCGCGATCGATGCGGCGGCATCGCCGCCGACGACGATCGGGAGCATCCGATGAGGAAGGTCGTGCTCGCGCAGCACCAGTACGGAAGCGCCGGTACTGGCATCCACCTGGATGGCGACGAGGTCGACCAAGAGCATGGGATCATGATACAGGTCGTATCAGGATTTGTGAGCTGGATCAGCCAACCCGCACGGGTATCGACCGCGGGCCGCGGACCTGCCCGCCGGCCCAGGTGACGAGATCGGGGTCGATCAACTCGAACTCGGGGATTCGCGTCAGCCATTCCTCCACGGCGACGCGCAGCTCCATGCGAGCCAGGTTCGACCCGGCGCAGCGGTGGATGCCGGCGCCGAAGGCCAAGTGCCGGTTCTGCCGGCGATCGAGGATCACCCGGTCGGCGTCGGGGAACACCTCCGGGTCGCGATTGGCGGCGGGGAAGTTCATCAGGATCCGCTCGCCCGCCTTCATCGAGCAGCCCTCGTACTCCTTGTCCTCGATCAGGCGGCGCGCCATCGTGACCGGTGCGTACGCCCGCAGGAACTCCTCGATCGCCGTTGGCATCAGGTCGGGCTCGGCGACCAGGCGACGGCGATCGTCGGGATGGGCGGCGAGATGCCACATCGTCGAGCCGATCGACGACCACGTGGTGTCGATCCCTGCGATCAGGAGCAGGGCACACATGCCCATCACGACCGGCATGCCGATCGGCTCACCGTCGTGCTCGCTGTTGAGCAACTCGGTGATGAAGTCGTCGCGGGGATTGGCCTGGCGGTCCGAGACCGTCTCGTGCAGGTAGTGGATGATGTGGCTGATGCCGTTTCGGCGGCGTTCGAGGTCGTGGGCGAACTCGAGGACGTCGCGCACCCACTCGGTGAACGTGGCCGACATGTCCTCTGGCACGCCGAGGATGTGACCGATGACGCGCACCGGGATCTGTTGCGCGTACTCGGATGCGGCGTCCCCGGTGCCGCGGTCGATCACGTCGTCAACGAGTTGACGGCACAACTCGCGCGTGAACACCTCGTACTCGGCGACCCGCGCTGGGCTCATCGTGGGCAGGATCAAGCGCCGCGTCCAGGTGTGCAGGGGCGGGTCTGCGCTGATCGGGGGGACGCCCGAGGTCAGCACCGGCGATGGCGTGTTGGCCGGCACCGAGTCGTCGTCGACCGCCGGATCGACCAGCGGGACGACGCTGATGCCGTTGCCGGATGGGAACTTCTCGATGTCGTGGGCGATCGTGTACACGTCGGCATAGCGCGTCGGCAGCCACGAACCGCCCCAGCGGTCGGTGTGCGCCATCGGGCAGCTCTGGCGCAGCTCGTCCCAGATCCCGTACGGATCCCTGACGTACTGCGGGTCGAAGATGTCGTAGTCGGTCGCCCAGTCGAGCACGGGTGCGGTGATCGGCGCACCGTGTTCGTCGTGAAGAATCTCGGAACTCAAGACGGATGACCTCCTGGTCGAACCTGATCCGAACATCCTGCCAGCCGAGCCGAACGCCGTGCTCATCGGCCGAACTCATCTGGAGCGCATCCGGCCGATCGGCACGCCGGGTGCGCCCGCCGATGCCACGCCGCTGCGTGAGCAGGCAGCGCTCGACGAGATCGCCGACATCAAGGCGCTTCTGGCCGTGTTCGAGACCGAGGCCGACGCGGTGGTCGCCGCCGCACACCAGCGGGCGGCCCGCATCCGATCCGAGGCCGATCAGTCGGCTCAGCGGATCCGAGCCGACATACCTGATCGTCCGTACGTGGGAAGCCAGACGGAGCACTTGCTCGAGTTCACCGATATCCCTGTGGTCGTCATACCCGAGGGCGCTCTGCCGGCGCGGTAGCACCGCCGGGCGGTCGAGCGGTTCGGGCCCGCTCCGTCCGAGGTGATGCGAGCCATGTTGCTTCCATCGCTCGATAGTTATATAGTGCTGCAGATGCCGCAGGCTCTCCCTCCCGAATTGCTCGAACACGTCGCCGAGAGGTTCCGCGTGCTGGGCGATGCAACACGGCTGAGCATCATCCGCACTCTGCTCGACGAGGGCGAGATGAACGTCGGCCAACTCGTCGGTGAGCTGGGCACCAGCCAGGCCAATGTGTCCAAACACCTGCGGATCCTGCACGATGCCCGCATCGTCACGCGTCGGGCCGAGGGCACCGCCGCCTTCTACTCGGTCACCGACCCCAGCCTGATGCCGGTTTGCGCGATCGTGTGCGACCGGCTGCGCGATCAGGCCGCGTCCGACGCCCGTACGTTCGCCGCCACCTGATCACCGACTCTTCGTCGCCCCGTCAACCACACCGACCAGAGGACCCCCCATGAGCATCGACATCAATCCGCCGGACATCGATTCATCACTAGATACGCATCAAGCGTTGGATCGAATGCCCCATCACGACGATCTCGACACCGATGTCGAGCATCCGCCGCTCGCCCGCCTCGGTCGCGCGGCGCACACCCATCGCAGGTTCGTGATCATCGCCTGGGCAGTGTTGGCGCTCGGGCTGGGCGTCTTCGCTCCCAAGCTCGAGCACGCGCTGTCCGGCGCCATGTGGGAGGTCAACGGCAGCGAATCGCTGGCTGCCCGGGACGTGATCGACGAACAGTTCGGCGGGCTCTCCTCACAATCCGCGGTCGTGGTGATCCAGAGCCAGTCGACACCGGTCGACGATCCTGCGTTCCAGCAGGTGATCGCCGACGTCAACGCGCTGATCGTCACCGAGCCGGGTTTCGGGCAACCGATGCCGGCACAACCCGGGATGGACGGCCAGACCGTGATGATCCAGGCCGGCGCCCAAGTCGACCCGACCGAGGCCGTCCGCGCCGCCGAACGTCTCGGCGACGACATCGCCGACCTCTCGACCGAGGTGGCGGGCGACGAGATCACCGTGGCACTCACCGGGTCCCCCGCGTTCTGGGACGACTTCAACGCCGTCAATCGCGAAGGGATGATGAAGGCCGAGATCCTGACCTGGCCGGTCACGGCGATCATCCTCGTGATCGCCTTCGGCACGCTTGCCGCCGCCGGCCTGCCGCTCGTGCTCACAGCGGCAGGGCTACTCGCCTCGATGGGCGTGCTGTACGGCATCACGCGGACCACCGACCTGTCGATCTGGACGCTGAACTTCGCGATGATGTTCGCCCTCGCCCTGGGCATCGACTACGCGCTCTTCATCGTCACCCGCTACCGCGCCGCGCTGCACGCCCACCCCGAAGACCCCCAACATGCCGCCGGCATCGCGATGGACACCGCCGGGAAGGCGGTGCTGTTCTCCGGCATCACCGTGTTGATCAGCCTCTCGGCCGTGCTGCTGGTGCCGATCCCCGCCTTCCGCTCGATGGCGGCCGGCATGATGCTGTCCGTCAGCTTCGTGCTGCTCGCCGCCCTGACCCTCCTGCCCGCACTGCTCGGCCCGGGGATCGACAGACTTGCACTACCGTGGCACAGCAAGGGCGACCACCACAGCGAGTTCTTCGCTCGCCTCGCCGACCGGATCCAGGCCCGCAAGGTGCTTGTCGCCGCCGGTTCGGTCGTGGTGCTGCTGGCGCTCGCCCTGCCGTTGCTCGGCCTCAAGACCGGGATGCCGGGGATCACGGTGCTCCCGGAGGACGAACAGGCACGACAGGGTTACGACATGATCGCCGACGGCTTCGGCCCCGGTGGCCCCGGGCCGATCCAGGTGATCGTTCCGGCCGGCGCGGACGCGCAGGCGGTCGCCGATCAGGTGATCGCCACGGAGGGCATCGTGATGGCCTTCCCGCCCCAGCCGGGCGCAGAGGGTGCCAGCATCATCCAGGCGGTCGGTGCCTACGACCCGTCGTCGGTCGAGGCGCTGGCGTTGATCCCGACCCTGCGGACCGAACTCCCTGACGGTGTGCTCGTGGGTGGCCCGGTCGCCGAGAACTACGACCTCGACCGCACGCTCAGTCAGAAGGCGCCCCTCGTCATCGGTGTCGTGCTCGTACTCGGGTTCCTGCTGCTGATCCTCGCCCTCCAGGCGGTGATCGTCGCCTTCGTCGGCGTGATCTTCAACCTGCTCTCGGTCGGTGCTGCGTTCGGAGTGGGCGCGCTCGTCTTCCAGCACGGCATGGGCGCCGACCTACTCGGCTTCGACAGCCAGGGCTACCTGACCTCGTGGGCGCCGCTGTTCTTCTTCGCCCTCGTGTTTGCGATCTCGATGGACTACACCGTGTTCCTGCTCGCCTCGACCCGTGAGCACTTCGAACGTTCGGGCGACGCGAACGAGGCGGTCCGCGGATCGCTCGGCCACGTCGGTCGGCCGATCGTCGCAGCGGCCGGCGTGATGATCGCCGTGTTCTACACGTTCGCGATCGCGGGCACGTTGCCGATGAAGGAGATGGGGCTCATCTTGGGCACGGCGGTGCTGCTCGACGCGTTCCTGATCCGGCTGGTGCTCGTGCCCGCCGCGCTGTTCCTCATCGGTAACAAGGCGTGGTGGTTGCCCCGCTGGATCGACCGCATCATGCCGAACGTGAAGTTCGCCCACTGACAACTCGGCGGGTTCGACCGATCACCTCGAATGACGAACCGGTGGCGGACGCTCTGGCGACAGGGCGTCCGCCACCGCGCCCCAGCCGGTTCAACGCTCGACGACGATCCGGCCGGCCTGCACGACATGGCTGAGCGAGCCGGCCGGGTCGGAGAAGGCAGTGATGTCGTCGAGCGGGTTCACGCGTGACACCAAGATGTCTCCGAATGCCCCGGGCGCCACGACCCCGATCTGGCCAACGAGGCGGCACAGCCGGGCGTTGGTGGTCCACATCGATCGCAGGATCGCTTCGGCGGGCTGCACCTCGGAACGGATCGCCATCTCGCGATTCTGCATCGTCTGGGTCTCTCCGATCAGGTCGGTGCCGAGGCCCATCGTGACGCCGGCGGTGTGGGCGATCTCGAGCGATGCCAGTCCGGCCTCGTAGACGACGGTGTTCTTGTCCCGGTTCGCCTTGGGCAGCCCGAGTTGTTCGCCGAGTTGGTTCATCGCCTCGTACGTGACAAGCGTCGGCACCAGCACCGAGCCCGCCTCGGCCATCTGCTCGGCGGTCGGCAGATCGATCAGGTTGCCGTGCTCGATGCTGTGCACGCCGGCGGCAACGGCTTGCTGGATCGCCTCCGGGCTGTAGGCGTGGGCGGCGACATAGGTGCCGCGATGCTCGGCCTCGGTGACCGCCGCCTCGAGTTCGCCCGGCGTGTACTGCACCGAGTCGAGCGGGTCGGAAGGCGACGCCACGCCACCCGACACGTGAACCTTCAAGAAGTCGCTGCCCTCTCGGAGGTTGTGTCGTGCCGCCTTGCGGACCGCTTCCGCGCCATCGGCCACGATGCTGAACGTCGTCGAGCGCATCGCACAACCGCACGTCGGCACGTCGCGGTCGCCTCCCTCGGCGTCGCCGTGTCCGCCGGTCTGGGTCAGCATTCGCCCCGCCCGCACGATCCGTGGGCCGGATGTTGCGCCACCGGCGATCGCCCGCATCAATCCGGTCACATCGCCACCCAGGTCGCGCACCGTCGTGAAGCCGCGCTCGAGCGTGTTGTGCGCGAGAGCGGCCATGCGGATCCCGAACTCGACCTCGGTCCAACCGATCATTGCCCGGAAGTCCATCGTGGCGAGCCGGAAGTGCATGTGCCCGTCGATCAGCCCGGGCATCACGAACGACCCGCGGGCATCGATGTCGATCTCGCCACTGCCGGCGTACCGTTCGAGCACGTCGACGATCACGCCCTTGTCGATCACGACGTCACGTTCACCGAGCACCGTCATCGATCCGGTGTCGAGCAGGTTGCCGTTTCGAACCACAGTCCGCATCGGCTCAACCTAGTGCCGTGACCGTGACCGTTTGCGATGTACGCGGCGAGTCAGGTTTGCTGCACGCAAGGCGCCGAGACGACGAACTGGTCGTGCCCCGACAATGTGGAGCAGCCACGCAGCGAGTGGCGAACGTGGCCGGCGGAACGGGGCAGACATGTGCGGTTGCGGGATCAGGTGTTCGGGATCCACGCCCGCCAGGCTAGAAGAGTCGCTCGGTCGCGCGATCGGCGCCTTCGCGCAGCGACCGCAGCTTCTCCCAGGAGACGTCGGGATCGACCAAGCCGAATCCCGCTGCGGTGTCGAAGCCGCAGTCGGTGCACGCGACGATCCTGGTCGGGTCGCCCACAGCGCGGGCCACACGCTCGAGGCGATCGGCGACGACTTCGGGGTGTTCGACGTAGTTCGTGGTGGTGTCGATCACGCCGGCGGCGAGGATCCAGTCGTCGGGAAGGCGCTGTCGCTCGAACTCGCGGTACTCGTGCTCGTGACGTGGGTTGCCGCCGGAGACGAGGAGCCCACCGACGTGGGCCTGGTAGAGCAGCGGCAGCAACTCGCGCAACGGTACGTCGTGCACGTGCGGCCCGCCGTAATTGCCCCAGCAGACGTGCAGCCGGATGCGTTCGGCCGGCAGGCCCTCGGTCGCTCGATTGATCGTGGCGACCACACGCTCGACGAACGCCAGGAACTCGCTCAACGGGCGATCCGCGAACAGGCCGTGGTGTTCCATGGCGAGATCCGGGGCATCGATCTGCAGCACGAAACCGGCCTCGACGATGCGCCGGTACTCGACCGAGAGCGCGGCGCCGACGGCGTCCAAGTACTCGTCGAGCGATGGGTAGAACCGATTCGTCATCGCCGCGGCGACGATGCCCGGAGATGGGCTGCTCATGAACGCTTCGACGAACGGCTCGTCCCCAAGACGGCGAGACAGCCGCCCGCACTCGGCGTCGATCGCCCCGGTGCCGCCGTATGCAACCTCGCCGACGGCCACCGGCGGGTGAGTGAGCGTGACCTGGTCCGCGGTCGATCGCTGCGCCCGGCGGATCTCGGCGAACCCGGGGAAGTCGTCGATGTCCTTCCAAGTGCGGTTGGCCACGATGCCGCCGGCGGCCCCCTCGGCGAAGCCGGTCATGCGGTGCTGCACGTAGGTGAAGAAGCTCTCGCGGCCCTGCTCGCCGTCGTTGCCGATGTCGATGCCCACCGAACGTTGCCGGTCGACGATGGCGATGACCGCGGCGTCGATCGCGCCTTCGAGTTCGGCGTCATCGACGACTGCTCGCCGGCTCACGCTCTTCAGGAGCCTGACCAGTTCCGGCGGCCGCGGCAGGCTGCCGGCATGCGTGGTGAGGATCCGATCGCTGCTGCGCCTCATCGAACGACGATACCCCCTTCGGATTTGCCCGTCGGGCCGCGAGTTCGGGTGAGCCCGCTCGATCGTCGCGCCGCAACAGGTATGGCGCGAATCCCTGCTGCCGTTGCACGGCGACGATCGTCGGCGGGACGTCGACTAAGTTGCGCAGCGAACGATCAGGAGGTCAGGACATGAGGGAAAGATTCACGGTCGCGAACTCGACCGATCTCGACTTGGTCAGCAGAGGTGACCTGAGCGGCAAATCCGTCGACTGCCCGGCGGGCAAGCACGCGACCGGCGGCGGCTCCAGCATCGTGAGCAATCAGGGCCTCGACCTGAAGACATCGATCCCGAAAGGTGATCTGTCGGGTTGGAGTGCAACGGTGATCGCCGAAGACGCTCCGTACACCGGAACGCTGAACATCTATGCGGTCTGCGCATCGGGCGTCGTGCCGGCGACGAAGTAGAACCCGGATCGGGTCGGATCGGCGGCTCGGGCAGACTCGCCCATCAGTACGGATCTCGGAGTTGTCGAAAGAGGAGCAGTGAGCATGAGTCGCCAGATCGAATCGGTAGCGGTGCTGGGTTGCGGCACCATGGGCTCGGGTATCGCGGCAGCCAGTGCCGCCGCAGGCTGTCGGGTGTTGATGCTCGACGTGACCGCCGAGGCGGTCGAGCGCGGGTTGCATGCTGTCGCTGAAGGCGATCGGCGCCTGGTCGACACCGGCACGTTCGATGCCGACCTCGGCAAGATCGCCGACTACGACTGGATCTGCGAGGCGATCGTGGAGGACCTCGCCACCAAACAGCAGCTGTTCTCGAAGGTCGAACCGCTCCGCAAGGACGGCTCGGTGATCAGCTCGAACACGTCGGGTATCCCACTCCGCGACATCGCCGCCGGTATGCCGGCTCGGTTCCAGGTCGACGTCGCGATCACCCACTTCTTCAACCCGGTCCAGGTGATGAAGCTGTTCGAGCTCGTGCCCGGTGAGCACACCAGCCCCGAGGTGATCGACGCGTTCGCGTCGTTCGGCGCCAACCAGCTCGGCAAGGGTGTCGTCCACGCCAAGGACACCGTGAACTTCATCGGCAACCGGATCGGCTGCTACTTCATGCTGAGTGGGCTGCATCTCGCGAAGCCGTTCCTGGCCGATGGCATGACCCAGGAGACGATCGACGCCGTGCTCGGCAAGCCGGTCGGGTTGCCGCCCACCGGCCTGTACGGCCTGATCGACCTGATCGGGCTCGACGTGATGGACCTGGTCGGCAAGAACCTCGCCGTCAACCTGCCCGCAGGCGACGACGGCCGCCGGTTCACGGCGTTCCCGGAGGCAGAACAGCGGATGCTCGAGCGCGGCCAGCTCGGCCGCAAGTCGCGCCAGCTCGGCGGGTTCGGTCGTGTGCAGAAGCTCGATGACGGCTCGAAGAAGATCGAGACGTTCGACCTCGTCAGCGAGCAGTGGCGCGACGCCGTCGAGCCCGACCTCGACGGCCTACCCGGCGATCTCGGTGCCGTGCTGTTCGACGAGTCGGCGCGGGGCCGGCTCGCCTGGCAGGTCTTCGGCGGCACGCTGCGGTATGCCGCGGGACTGGTGCCCGAGATCGCCGACGACATCGTCAACATCGACAATGCGATTCGATGGGGCTTCAACTGGGCGCTCGGTCCGTTCGAGATGCTCGATGCGATCGGCAACGATCGGGTGATCGCGAAGATCCGGTCCGAGGGTGGCGAACTCCCGGCGATGCTCCAGGTTCTGGCCGACTCGGGTAGCCCGACGTTCTATCGCCAGCGCGCCGATGCCGGCCGCGAGTATCTCGGCCGAGACGGCGCCTGGCTGACGCTGACGGCCTGACCAGCGACCATCGTGCCAGCACCGCAGTGCTGCAATCATCGCCCGTGTCGGACGCAGACCAACGCTCCAACTGCGGGCCCGAGTCCGATCTGGAGCCCAGCATGACGATCACCACGATCCGTTCCGAGTTCCCGTTCGAGGTTCGGACCATCGAACACGTTTGGATCGACTTGCCCGACGGTGCTCGGCTGAGCGCCACGCTGCGCCTGCCGATCGCCGATCATCGGGTGCCGGCAATCCTCGAGTACCTGCCGTATCGCAAGGACGATGGCACGTTGCTGCGCGACAACCGTCAGCACGACTACCTGGCCGGCCATGGGTTCGGATGTGTGCGGGTCGACATCCGTGGGTCGGGCGACAGCGACGGTGTACTCGCCGGCGAGTACCTGGCGACCGAACTCGACGACGGCGTCGATGTGATCGCCTGGATCGCCGCCCAACCGTGGTGCACCGGGAAGATCGGCATGATGGGTATCTCCTGGGGAGGCTTCAACTGTCTCCAGATCGCCGCCAAACGTCCGCCGGCGCTCGCAGCGGTGGTGAGCGTGGCGGCCACCGCCGACCGGTATGCCACCGACGTGCACTACAAGGGCGGCTGTCTGCTCGGCACCGACATGCTGCCGTGGTCGTCCACGATGCTGTGCTACAACGGACGCCCGCCGAACCCTCACATCGTCGGCGAGCAATGGCGCCGGCGGTGGCTCGAGCGGCTTGCCGAGTCACCTGTCTTCGTGCACGACTGGATCGCCCATCAACGCCGGGACGAGTTCTGGCAACACGGCTCGGTCTGTGAGGACTTCTCCGCCATCGACTGCCCGGTCATGAGCGTCGGCGGGTTCGCCGACGGATACACCGACACGGTGTTCCACCTTGCCGAGGGCCTCCAGGTGCCGTTTCGTGGCATCGTCGGTCCGTGGTCGCACAACTATCCGGCGGTCGGTGTGCCAGGCCCGAACATCGGGTTCCTGCAAGAGGTGGTCGATTGGTTCGGACTTCATCTCGGACTGAACCACGCGGCACCGGATCGCGCAGCCTGGGACGATCCGCTGCGGGTCTGGGTCCAGGAGTGGGTGGCGCCCGCCACGAGTCATGTCGAACGGCCCGGACGTTGGGTGAGCGAACCCGCTTGGCCGTCCCCCAACGTCGAGTACGAGCCGATGTTCCTCGCGCCGACCGGTCTGTCGGCCTGCGCTCCGGGGCCGATTTCGATCAGCGGGCGCAACAGCGTGACGTCCGGCCTCCGGCAAGGATCCTGGTGGGGGTACGCCGAGCCCGGCCAACTGCCTGCTGACCAGCGGCTCGAAGAACCCGCCGCGTTTCGATTCATCGGCGATCCGCTCGAGGCCGCGACGACGATCCTCGGATTTCCGAAGGTGCACCTGCGGCTGGCGGTCGACCAGCCCGTTGCGCTGGTCGCGATTCGATTGTGTGACGTCGCTCCGGACGGTACCTCGCTGCAGCTGAGCCGTGGCCTGCTCAACCTGTGCCACCGCAACGGGCACGCCAGTCCCGCGGCGATGGTGCCCGGCGAGCTGTGTGACGTCGTCGTCGGGCTCGATTCGATCGCCCACGATCTGCGGGTCGGGCATCGCCTCGAGCTCCATATCGGCACCGGCCTCTGGCCGATCGCGTGGCCGTCGCCCGTCGACGTCGAACTCACCGTTCAGCTCGGGGAGCGAAGTCGGCTCGACCTTCCTGTGCGAGCCGCGGTTGGTGCCGACCCGTTGGTGCCTCCGTTCGCCGAACCCGAGCAGGCCGCTGACGGTGCCACCGAATTGATCGCCCCTACCCATCGCCGCACGCTGCACGAGGACATGCCGACCGGGACGGTCGTGCTCACCGATCACGGCGATGCCGGCACGATCAGATTCGACGCCAGCGGTACGGAGATGTCCGCGACTGCGACCGACGTGTGGGAGATCACGAGGGGTGACCCGCTCAGCGCCAGCGTGACGTGTGAGCGCAGTTGGACCGTGCGTTGGGGCCAGATCTGTGCCGAGGTTCGCACGACGTCGACGATGCGTTGCGACGCGACCCAGTTCCACACGACCGACTCCGTCGTAGCGCTGGAGAACGGTCAGGAGATCTTCGCCCGCCGCCGACAGGCGACGCGATCGCGAGACCACCTGTAACCGCCGGTTCAAGACTTGAGCAAGTCACGCCGATCCTGTCCTAGTAATCGCGGCACACCGCGTCGTATGGGGCGTGACGATGAATCTTGCTTGGACGGCCGACAACGGGCCACCTTCGTTCGGAGATGGCCGGTCGGACGCGTCCCCGGCGCTGAAGCGGTTGTCCGATGTGTGGTCGAAACCGCTCGCGACGACGGCCGACCGCGACGCCGGGTTGCGCGAGCTGTACGAACGACGCCATGCCGACATGGTCAGGTTCGCCACATTCCTGACCGGTGACGTCTCCTCCGCCGAGGACATCGCCCAAGAGGCGTTCGCGAAGCTGTTCGACGCATGGAACCGGATCGATGATCACGATTGCATCGACGCCTATCTGAAAGCGACCGTTGTCAATCTGGTTCGTGGTGGGCAGCGCAAGCGGGCCGTCGCCGAGCGCCGGGTAGCCGGTCGACTCACGGTCGTGCCGTCCGCCGAGGACGATGCCGTCGGCCAGATCGGCCGCGAGCGAGTGCTGGCGGCCGTGTCGGGACTGCCGCTGCGACAGCGCGCCTGCGTCGTGATGCGGCACTGGATGCGGATGACCGAATCCGAGATCGCCACCACCCTGGAGCTGTCGGTCGGCTCCGTACGGACCCACATCAGACGCGGAACCGAATCGCTCAAGAGCAGCCTGGGAGATCAGCGATGAACGACTTCAGCACCCAACTCACGGCCCTGCTCGACGATGTGGCGGCCGGGATCGACCCGCGGTCGGATTTCGAAGCGGTCGCCGCCACCCCGGTGCCCGTGGTGTCGAACGGAATGCGCGGCGGGCCCCGGTTTCGCCACCCGCTCGCCGTGGCTGCGGTGTCGGTCGCGCTGCTGGGGGGTGGCGTTGCCGCGTTCCAGTTGGCCGACGACGGCGCTGATCGCCTGGCCACCTCGCCGGACGTGACGCAGCTCGAACGGGCAGCACGACCGCCCGACTCCGCCGGCGAGCCGAAGTCGGACAGGGTCGTCGCCCCGCTGCCGGTCGACGATCAACGTGGTTCGGTCGATCCTGCGGTGCCCGCGTCCACGGGCGTGAAGTACACCGCCCAGCTCGGTCGTGGCGACCTCGCCGGTGACCCGATGTTCCAGACCGTGTTCGGGTCGGCGGCACCCGGCGCGAAGGTCAGCGTGACGAGCGAGTACGGATCGTCCAGCGTGGTGACCAACCGGAAATCGAAGTGGAAGGTGCGGCTCGAGCTGAGCGACGTCCCAGCCGGCAGAGCGGTGCCGGTGCGGGTGTCGTTCGCCGAGTCCCCGATCGTGTACGAGTTCGTCCTGGTTCGACCGCCGTCCACATCGCCCAGCACCACCGAGGCCCCCAAGCTCGTCGACGAGCCGAAGCCGGAGCCACAACCCCAGCCGGAGCCGCAACCCGAGCCGCAAACCGAGCCGCAACCCGAGCCCGTGCCGATCGCGTTCGCGGTCACGCCCGGCGAGCCGTACAACGACGACCTCTACCTGAAACAGCTGTTCTACGGCTCCGCGACTCCCGGCAGCGTGGTCGCTGCCCGCTCGGAATGGGGAGCGGCGGAGGCCGTCGCCGGACCCAACGGTGAGTGGGAGATCCTGCTCGAGCTGATCGAGGTGCCGGACGCAACGGTCGTGCATGTGCGGGTCACCGCCAACACCAGCGGATCCGTGTTCGAGTACGACCTCGTGCGGCACAGGCCCCAGCCCCAGCCGGTTGCGTTCACCGCCAAACTCGGCTCGGCGAACCTGGGTGGATCACCGATGAAGCAGGGCATCTACGGCACGGGCACACCCGGCAGTGTCGTGCTCGCGTCGACCGAGTTCGGTGCCGCCGAGGCGGTCGTGGGTCCGAAGGGGAACTGGGAGCTCCAACTCGCGATGTACGAGGTACCGCCATCGACCACCGTCGGAGTGCGGGTGACGAACAACGCCAGCGAGGCGGTGTACGAGTTCGGTCTCGTGCGGTCGGCGAGCGAGCCGGTGGCGATCGACTTCACCGCTCAGGCCGCGTTCACCGAGTGCGACTCGACCCCTCCGTTCAACGAGTACTGGGGCATGTCGACGGCCGGTGCCAAGATCACGATCAGCAGCGACTTCGGTGGCAAGCAGGTGACGTCGAACGGCGACGGCAATTGGGAGGCTCGGATCGAGTTCCCCGATGCGCCGGTCGGTCAGACGTTCATCGTGACGATCACCAGCTCGAAGGGCAGTGCCGTCTATTCGTTCCCGCTGACTCGCCTCGCTCCGACCTGAGTTGCCAAGCGAGGGCCACCGTCGGCCTATCGTGTCGCGGAGTCGCCGGCGGCTGACACGGTGTCGAGAATCGCCCGCTTCACGGCGCGCGGGTTCTCGGTCATCATCTGATGACCGGTATCGAGCAGCTCGACGACGGTCGGTGAGCGAAGTGCGGCAGCGATCGCCCGCCCGCCCCGGGGTGGTGTCATCTTGTCGCCGAGGCCGATGACCACGGTGGCCGGGCACGTCGCCGAGGCTGCGGCAGCCTCGGCGCCCTGGTACGCCATGCATGCACGAAAGTCGGTGGCGAGCACTCCCGGTCGGCCGTTCTCGACGAGTGCCCTGGCGCCGCCGAGCATCCACAGCCCTGGCGTCGGGTTGAGACCGAGATGAGCCGGCCTGGCGTGTCCCCATGCGGCCATCAGCGCCGCCGCCGCAGGTAGATCGTGCGCGGCGGCGGCCAGCAGTTCGGGGTGGACGGGCATCGCCGTCGCGGTTCCACACAACGTGATCGAGTCGGTGATGCCGGGGTACCGGCTGGCCAGTTCGAGCGCGATGAACGTGCCCATCGAATGTCCGACGACGTGCATCGACCCGAACCCGACGGCGGCGACGAAGCGGGTCACCCAATCGGCCATGGCCTCGATCGAGGTGAGGGCGTCGCCGTCGCTGTGACCGTGCGCCGGCAGGTCGACGGCGAGCGCACGAAAACCCCGATAGGCGAGGTAGCGCGTCTGCAACTGCCAAACGGTCGAGTCGTTGCCGGCACCGTGGATCAGCAGTACGACCGGATCATCGCCGGCCAACTCGGCACCGCCGGTCGACGCATGCGCCCGGCTTCCGTCGACGTCGACGATCACCGCTGGCTCGCCTTCAGGGCGCGTTCGAGGTCTTCGATGATGTCATCGGGATCTTCGAGGCCGACCGACAGGCGTACGAGGTCCTCGCTGATCCCCGAGGCCTCGAGCTGGGCCGGTGTGAGCTGCCCGTGCGTGGTCGAACCGGGATGGATCACGAGCGTCTTGGCGTCGCCGACATTGGCGAGGTGTGAAGCGAGCTGGACGGCCTCGATGAACTGACGGCCCGCTTGGCGGCCGCCCTTCACACCGAAGCTCAAGATCGCGCCGGCACCCTTCGGGTACAGGCGCTTGGCCAGTTCGTGGTCGGGATGCGATGCCACGTGCGGGTGTTTCACCCAGCTGACGGCATCGTTCGCTTGCAACATCTCGATGACGCGCTCGGTGTTGGCGATATGACGAGCCATCCGCAGCGGCAGCGTTTCGATCCCCTGCAACAGCGCAAAGGCATTGTGCGGGCTCATGCATGCCCCGAAGTCGCGCAGACCCTCGGCACGAGCACGCATCCCGAGCGCCGATGGCCCGAACTCCTCGGCGAACACCACCCCGTGATAGCCGGCATACGGCTCGGTCATGGTGGGGAACTTGTCGCTCGCCATCCAGTCGAACCTGCCACCGTCGACGATGACCCCTCCGAGCGCTGTGCCATGACCACCGAGGAATTTGGTGATCGAATGCGTCACGATGTCTGCGCCGTGTTCGATCGGGCGGAAGAGGTACGGCGTCGAGAACGTCGAGTCGACCATCAACGGCAGGCCGTTCGCGTGGGCCACTGCGGCGACCGCTTCGACGTCCATCACCTCGATGCCGGGGTTGCCGAGCGTCTCGCCGTAGAACAGCTTGGTGTTCGGTTCGATCGCCGCCTCGAAGGCGCTGGGGTCGCGCGGGTCGACGAACGTCGTGCGGATGCCGAAGCGCGGCAACGTAAGGCTCATCATGTTGTACGAACCCCCGTAGAGGTTCTTCGACGCGACGATGTGGTCGCCGGCGCTCAGCAACGACGCGACGGCGAGGTGAAGGGCCGCCGTTCCACTGGCCGTGCAGACGGCTCCGACCCCGCCCTCGAGCGCGGCGATGCGTTCCTCGAGGACGGCCACCGTCGGGTTGGAGATCCGGCTGTAGATGTGCCCGGGTGCTTCCAGGTTGAACAGCGCCGCCGCCTCGTCGGTGTCGGGAAACGAATACGACGTCGTGAAATAGATCGGGACCGCCCGCGCTCCGGTCGTCGGATCCGGTCGCTGACCGGCATGCAGGCTGAGCGTGTCGAATCGGAAGAAGTCGGGTTCCACCATGTGGCGACACTACCGAGGCAGCGGCGCGCGAGTGGGAGGCGAGATGCCGTCCCCCTCAGGCGCCGATCGTGTTCGCGATCAGGACGTCACAGGGCGCATGCTTGAGCACGTCACCGGCGATCGATCCGAGCACCCGGGCCATGCCCTGCACCCGACGATTGCCGACCACGATCGTGCGGGCGTCGAGTCGCTCGGCCTCCTCGCACATCGCGTCGGCCGGCTCACTGTGACTGACGGCTGTGGTGATCTGGTCGTAATCGAGCTCGAGGGCGAGGGTGTTGAGGAAGGTCTCGGCCTCCGCCGTCGGGCTGACGAACCACTCGTCGCTGCCGGAGCCGACGATCTGGCTGGTCTTCTTGTTGATGCAGTACACGATGTGGAGGTTGGCGCCGTAGGCGGCAGCCAGCTCGGCTGCCTTCTCGGCGGCCCGACGGGCGGTGGATGACTGATCGACCCCGACGACGATGTCGTTCATCTCGTGATGCTCCCTTGTGTTTCGTGGTGTGTGCCTGGTGTGTTCGTGGTGTGTGGGCTCGTGGCGGCGTGATCACCGATGCCGAAACACTGCCACACCGCAGCCGGGTAGACGAGCGGTCCACACCGTTCGGAATGGCGGCAGGTATCCAGAGCGCTCCGGTCATCAGTGGGGACGGATCGGGCGCGATCTCGCCGCCGATTCGGCGCCACGGCTCGGTTGAGCCGCCGGTACCCGTCGGCGAGACCACGATCCCTGCACCAGAGCGCGCCCGGTCAACGGATCGGGTTCTTGGAGATGCCGAGGTCGGTGATCTGCCCGAGCGGTACTGAATCGGCCCGAGCGGTGTCGAAGGGCCGATGCCGATGCCGAAACGACGTTCGTCAGGCGAACGTCGGGAACGTGACCGTGGGGTCGCGGTCGAGCTGGTCGACGAGCGCGATCTCCCACGTGAGGTAGTCCTGCATGTGTTGCGCGACCACCTCGCCGTCGTGGTCGTACGGCTTGTACCAGACGTCGTTCGCACGAGTGGTGGGACGCGTGAAGCCGGGCTCCAGGTCATGTCCCGCATGGCGCCACCCCTTGGTGCCCCCGGCCAGTGCCAGCACCTCGGCGTCGGGCCACCGGCGCTGTGCGTCGGTGACAGCGAGTTGCGCGAGCTGTCCGTCGGTCGAGGTGAGCACGACCGTTTCGGCCTCGCCGATCGTCGCGCGCGCCTCATCGAGTCGGCTGCGGACGCCCCACCACGCGCCGGGGATGTGGCCCTTGTTGCGGTACTCCAGGCTGGTACCGATATCGAGCACGACCAGTGGCCGGGCATCGCTGCCGTCGGCCAATCGAGCGGCGAGCTCGGACACCTCGATGGTCGGGGCCGGAGCGACCGAGCGCCGAGGCGGCCGGCCGGTGTCGAGCGCCTGGCCATCGAGCCCGGCGTCGAGCACCACCGCGTCGTGCCAGCCCATCTGGCGCAGCCACGACGCGGTCATCGTGGCGCGCACGGCGGTGTCGTCGATCAACACGAGACGGGCGTTGCGGGTGGCGACGTACTCATCGGTGGCCTGCACCAACTGCCCGCCCGGCGCGTTGCGGCTGCCCGGCAGATGACCCGCCGCGAACTCCTCGGGCGTACGGACGTCGAGCAGATACGTGGTGCGGGTCGGGTCGGCTCGCCACCGCGTCACCAGTTCGTGATCGACGCGCTCGACCCCGAACCTGGTCGCGACGCGGGTCGCCGCCGCTTGCGCCCATGCCCTGCTCGCCGGGGAGGGATCGGGGGCGCGGACCTCACGGCCGCGTTCGACGTGGAAGCCGGCCAGCTCCCAGCCCATGGTGCCGTTCTCGAGTGCGACCACCCGGTTGTCGAGACCTGCGTTGATCAGCGATTGGCTGCCGATGATGCTGCGCGTTCGTCCGGCGCAGTTGACCACCACGAGCGTCTCGGGGTCGTCGACCAACTCCTTGACGCGGTGCACGAGCTCGGCGCCCGGGCAATCGATGCCGGTCGGGATGCTCATCTTGCGGAACTCCTCGATCGGTCGCGAATCGAGGACCACGATGTTGGCGCCCTCGTCCAACAACGCCTTCACCTCGGCAGCCGGCAGCCGGGGGGTGCCGTACGTGTGCTCGACGTGCTCGCCGAATGCCTTCGACGGCACGTTGACGCCGGCGTACAGCTCGCCGCCGTTCGCCGCCCAGCCCGCGGTGCCGCCGTCGAGCACGGTGCAGCTCGACCAGCCCGACTCGGTCGCCCGTCGTGCGGCACGGGTCGCCAGGTCCGACGACCCGTCGTCACACCAGACGATTCGTGTGTCGCGTCGCGGTACCCGTTCGGGCAACAGCAGTTCCAGGTGGGAGAGCGGGATGCACGCCGCATGGAACAGATGCGACTCGAAGAACACGCCCTGTTCCCTCGCATCGAGGAGGGCGAGTTCGTGGCCGTCGAGCAACCAGTCCCGCAGGGCGCCCGAGTCGATCGACGGTGGCTCGTTCGCCCCGCTCGGCCCGGCGGGCATCAGCACAGCAGGCCGGAACGAGCTTCGCGGATGCCGCTGACGCTCGAGAACAGCTTCCACCGGCCCTCGGTGGCGTTGAAGTACTCACGCTCGTCGAGGCGCTCGAGCGCCAGGCCGTAGCAGTGGAAGTTCAGCGCCGGGCCGTCGATGTGGATCGAGTGCAGATCGTCGGGGAGCATCGCCACGCCCGTGCCCGCCTCGACCATGTGATCGTGCGTCTCGACCACACCGTCGTCGGCGCGTTCGTAGAACTTGTTCAGTTCCTGCCCGGAATGGCCGACGACGACGGCCCACGTGGTGTGGTTGTGGGCCGGTGTCTCGACGTGTCCCCGGCTCGACTGGGCGTACAGCGCGAACCGGTCGTCGTCGTCCTGAGCCAGGCGGTACATGTAGCTCGTCAACCCGTCGTCGGTGGACGGAGCCGGAAAGTCATCGCGTGGGAAGAGCTCGCGTCGGGCGCTCAATTCGATCAGGCGATCGCGGATTGCCGCGACCCCGTCGCGGGTGACTCCGAGGTCGGCCTCGATCCGACGGATGTCGTTCATCGCCGCCTGGATGGCCTCGGTTCGTGGTGCGGCGACAGCATCGGCTTCCATCGCGCCAAGCTACTTCAGCGGTGACCGGGCCGGAGCGGCCGTCCCCGTCAACTCCAGCGGTCGTAGCGGACGAGTTCGTCGAGTGGAACGCGCGGCCGCTTGAGCGGGCTGTCGGGGTGATCGGCGACGGGGTACCCGAGCGTGATCACCATCGGCATCACCCAGTCGTCGGGCAGCCCGACCGCAGCCCGCGCCACGTCGGGGTGACCGAGCGTGACGGGGCAACTGCCGACGCCTTCGGCGTGCGCCGCGATCATCATGTTCTGGGCCTGGCGACCGATGTCGAACAGGCGCAGCTGCTCGGTGGGTACGGCGAATCCGACGACCGCCGACGAGTTGCCGATCCACGATGCGAAGTCGCCGGCCTTCGCGAGTGCGTCCTGTACCGCTTGATCGGTCACGACGATCAGCCGATTCGCCTCCATGTTCTTGGCGCTGCCCGCCATGCGCCCCGCCTGCAGGATGCGCTGCATCACGTCGTCGGGAATCGGCCGGTCGGTGTAGACGCGCAGGTCGCGCTTGGTGACGATGGCCTCGTACGGAGTCATGCCGAAGTATCGCATGGGCCGGCCTCGGCATCGTCACTCGCCGTGGTGGATTCGACGGCGGTGCATCGCCGACGGGCCGATTCCGACCGCCTCGGGTGACCCTCGGCCTCGGCATCGTCACTGGCCGTGGTGGATGCGAGCGGTGAATTGCCGACGCCGAGCCCGACCGCCTCGAGGGACGGTCGGACTCGGCGACGACCGAGTTCTCGACGACGAGGCGGCTCTAGAACACGAACATCCCGTTGGATGCCCAGCCCGACCCGGCGATCGTGGTGGCAGAACCGGTCGGATGGCCCTGACCGAACGCATCGCCGCTCCAGCCGATCGAGTTCAGCGAGCCGTCTGCCAAGGCGAAGTAGAGCTTGCCCGACGACAGCGTCATGCCCCGGACGTTCGCCCAGTCGACGCCATCGCCGATGCTGGCGACCGTCAGCGGCGCGCCGACCATCTGCGATTCCTGCGTGAAACCGCGGGAGTACAGGCGTGTATCGCCCTCCACCGTGTAGTACATGAAGCCGTTCTCGAAGAACAGGCCGGTCGAGTTCGCAAAGTGGGTGGAGAGCGCAGGGATCGGTGTGGCAGTGCCGGGGATCAGGTAGATCGGATCGATCGGCGCCTCGAGGCCGTTGAGGTCGACCACCATCGCCGCTCCCGCCGACGCGCCGTCGAACGAGCGGCGCACGAGGGTGCCGTTCGTCATGGTCGTGTAGAGCGTTCCGTTGAGCACCGCTGCGGCCCGCACGTTCGACCAATCGATGCCCGAAACGACGACGCTGGGATCGAATGTCGTACCGTCGGCCGTGTTGCTGCGGAGCAGACTGCTCGCGTTGCCCCTGTAGAGGTCGTCGTCGGGCAGTGCGTACACGGCGTCAGGGAGGACCGTGACGCCGCCGTCGAGCGGCATGAATCCGTTGCGACGGTGGGTCTCGTTGTTGATGCGGTCGGTGTCGCTGCCGAAGAAGAACCCGTTCGGCGTGGCGACCATCGCCAGGACACCCTTGCCGCGCGGGTTGCGGACCGGGTCCCAGGTGAAGGGCAGACCGTTGGACGGATCGTGGGCCGAGAAACCGGTGCGGAAGACCCCGCCGGGGAATGGACCGGTGCAGAAGCCGCAACGCCTCGGGTTGTAGGGGTTGTTCGCCCACTGCTGATGGCCACCTGCGTAGATCGCGGCACCCGTCGCCAAGATGGAGTGGTACGAGTCGCCGCCGCTGTTCTGGATCCACTTGGGCTCCTGGCCGGCGCCCGCCTCGGGTCCGAAGGTGAGGTCCCAGCGCGTCAACGAGTCGCAGGAGGGGTGGAGCGGATTGTTGGCGCCGGTGGTGCCGATCACGAGATATGTGCCGTCGGGCGAGACGTCGATGTCACGGATGTAGTGCGGGAAGATGGACGCGCACCACGAGTTCCGCTCGGGATCGGGGTTCGTCGGATCCGTGAATCGGAAGAAGCTGGTGCTCCACGGCTCGACCGTCATCGTGGTCGTGTCGATCATCGCGATCTGATCACGCGGCTGGCCGTCGGCCCTGCTGAAGTTGCCGGTGGCGATCAGCCGCTCGCCGTCGGGAGTCACGTCGATGCGCCAGACGCGGCATCGGGCTCCGCGTGGCCCGGGGAGAGATCCACGGGTCGGTGAACGGAATGTCCAGCGCGCCATCGGGGCGGCCGGTCGACTGGTTCACCAGAGCGAGGCCCGAACGCAGCTCGCCCCTGACCCTGGTGAATTCGCCGGACGCGTACAACTTGCCGTTGCTCTGGACGAGATCGAGCACCTTCCGGTTGGGATTGGAACGGAATGAGGTGATCAACGAACCGTCTGTGGCGTCGACACGGACCAGCCGCTTGTACCGGGTGTTGCCGTTCGTCGAACGGAAGTTGCCGCCGATGTAGATCGACTGGCCGTCTTCACTGGGTGCGAGCGCCTCGACAGGGCCGTTGAGGGCCGGCTGGAAGGAGTTGCTCACCTGGCCGGTCTGCTCGTCGTAGGCGAGGATGTACCGGCGGGTGATGTTGTTGGACGAACCCGGATTCTGCACCGTGGAGAACGTGCCGCCGACGTACACCATTCCGCCCATGACGAGCATCGTGTTGACGCGACCGTTCGTGATGTCGGGCGTGAAGTTCGCAGGGTTTTCGCTGACGATCCCTGAATGACCGACGCTGCCTGCGACGACCGGTGAGAGACTGGTAGGCAGCATCAGCGCCCCAGTGAGCAGCGCTACCGCCGCGACGCCGCCGCGAGTTCTGTATCCGCGAGTACTGAACATGTGAATCCGACCCTTCCGCCAAATCTTGTGAATTCCTTGTGACTGGCTTGACAGTAGCGCAGTTGAACCAGCTTGCCAAGGCTTTCGCCGTGTTCGCCGTGTTCGCCGTGTTCGCCGTGTTCGTCGTGTTCGCCGTGTTCGTCGTTCGACCGATCCGGCTCCGAGGCGACGTGGCCGGTGGCGATGCCCGTAGTCTCGCTCCGTGATCGCACGATGATCGACCCGGGGGACCGCAAGGCGGGGGCATCCGAACGTGTCTGGCTGGTGATCGCGTTGGTGATGGCCTCGGCCTGCGTCGCCCAGGCGTTCGGGCGGTTCACGTGGGGAGTGGTACTGCCCGGGGCGCGAGACGACCTGCTCGACGGCTCGAACACACTGGCCGGTTTCTTCGGCACGCTGAACGTCACCGCCTACCTGCTCGGCACGCTGGCAGTGTCGTGGGCGGCCTCGAAGGTCACCCTGATCGGACTCGTCCGGCTGGGTCTCACGATCTCGACCACGGCGCTCGGGCTGGCCTCGATCGCTCCCAGCGCACCGGTGCTCGGCGCGGCGCTGTTCATGATGGGGCTCGGCGGCGCCGTGATCTGGATTCCGGCCCCCGCCATCGCGGCGCGAACCCTTCCCCCGCATCGAGCGGGGATGGCGATCGGGATGGTCGGGTCGGGGATCGGCATCGGCATCGTGTTCGCCGGTCAGGTCGCGGCCTGGCTCGACCGTCGCAGCGACGCGACCGACGCATGGCAAACCGTCTACCGCATCGAGTTCTCGGTTGCGGTCGTCGTGTTGGTCGGAGCGTTCCTGCTGCTGCGTTCGCGCGGCGACCGCCCGTCGTTGGCCGGGGGGTTCGGCGGGTTCGGTGCCCTGCGAACCGTGCGAGGGTGGATCCCCGCGACCGCTGCCTACGCATCCTTCGGGTTCGCCTACATCCTCGTACTCGGATTCCTGGTCGCCCGGCTCGAGGACGATTCGGGTTTCTCGTCGGCTCAGGCGACGGCGATGTTCTCGCTGGTCGGCGTGTCTGCCGCGTTCGGTGGCATGACGCTGGGGTTGCTGTCCGACCGGATCGGTAGGCGCTTCACGCTCACGATGTCGTTCACGCTGTTCGCCCTCTGTGCGTTGCTGGTGCTGACCGGGCGCCAGCCCTGGGTCGCGATCGCCGCGGCCGGGATCGGATTGATGTTCTCGGGCATGCCGACGCTGATCACCGCTCACATCGTCGATCACACCGATGTCACCACCTACGGTCCGGCGTTCAGTGCAGCAACCCTGGCGTTCGGTGTGACCCAGATGATCTCGCCCCAGATCGGTGGCAGCCTCGCCGACGCGCTCGGCTCGTTCACGTGGGTGTTCGTGCTGTCGGCCACGGTGTCGCTGCTGGGCGCGGCATGTTCCATCCGGCTTCCCAGCCCAGAGCGCCACGGGTAGGTCTCCGGCACGCTCGAACCGCCCTCTCGAACAGGACCCGCCGAACCGGTCAACGGGACGAATTCTGCCGATCGGCGCGAACACGCTCGTGTTCGACCCGGCAATCTGGTGTGGGCTATGGTGCGGCGTCGATTCGATCGAGTCGCGCCGCACGAGCCAAGGGGGCCCTGAATTTGAGTGAAGATCGCAGACTGTGGTTGCCGAGCAGCCTCGGCAGAAGGCAGTTCATCATCGGCGCCGGCGCCGCGGGCGTGCTCGCTGCGTGCGGTGGCGACGACGACTCGGCGTCGAACACGAACGCTCCGTCCGGAACGACGGCACCGTCGGGAACGACCGGCGCAACCGAGCCCGCCGGAACCACCGCGCCCGGTAGCCCGGCGACCACGGCGCCTGCGGTGACACCGACCACGCTGCCGACCGGCGGCATCAAGACGGGTGGCACCCTGCGCGTCGGCCTCGTCGGCAGCACCAACGATCTGATGGACGCGCAATACATCGTGTCTCGCGCCGATCAGGCTCGGCTGATCTCGGGTTGGGAACCGATCTCCAACTACGACGACAACTTCAACATCGCGTACAACAACAGCCTCGCGGAAGAGATCGAGGCGCTCGCTCCCGACCAGTACGTCATCCGCCTCAAGCAGGGCATCGAATTCCACAACGGCAAGACCGTCGGCGCCGACGACCTGATCTACTCGTTCAACCGGCTGATCGACCCCGAGCTCGGAATCGCACCCAACCTCACGCAGTTCATCGACGCCAACAGCTTCACCAAGCTCGACGAGCGGACCGTCGAGATCAATCTGCTCAAGCCGAGCGTCGCGTTCCTGTACGGCCTCGCCGATTACGGCGCCACCATCGTGCCCGTCGACTACGCGCGATTCGACGGTGACCCGAGCACCCAGATCGGCACCGGGGCGTTCAAGCTCCAGAGCTTCACGCCGGGCTCCGAGAGCGTGCACGTTCGCTTCGAGAACTACTGGGGCGACTCGTACCTCGACGAGGTCCAGATCATCGACTTCGCCGACCAATCGGCGCTCGTCAACGCGCTCTCGTCCGGTGACATCGACGTCGCGATCGACCTCCCCTACGCCCAGGCGGGCGCGGTCGAGTCCGACAGCGAGCTCGTGCTGCTCGAGGCGACGAACGGCAACTGGCAGACGATCACGATGCGCGTCGACGTGGCGCCGTTCGACGACGTGCGCGTGCGTCAGGCGATGCGCCTGATCGTCAACCGCGAGGAGATGGTGCAGCGGGTGCTCTCCGGGCACGGCCGGGTCGGCAACGACATGTACGGCGTACTCGACAGCTCGTATCCGAGTGACTTCCCCCAGCGCGAGCAGGACCTCGAGCAGGCCAAGGCATTGCTCGCCGAGGCCGGTCTGGCCGATGCCGAGTTCGAGGTGTTCGCTCCCGACGACACCGCCGGTCTCCCCGAGTACATCACGGCGTTCGCCGAGCAGGCCCAGTCGGGCGGCATCAACGTCAAGGCGACCGTGCTCGACGGCGGCACGTACTGGGGTGAAGGCGGCTACCTCGAGCGGCCGTTCGCGACCAGCTACTGGAGCACTCGCCCCTACCTCAACCAGGTCGGCGCCGGCTCGTTGCCCACCGCGACATATCCCGAGACGCGGTGGCCACCGGAGGGCTCGAACTTCATCGAGCTGTACGACCAGGCGATCGCCGAGGTCGACACCGAGAAGCGCAACGAGATCATCCGCGAGATGCAGCGCCAGGAGTACGAGGAGGGAGGCAACATCATCTCGTACTTCCAGAACCTGATCGACGGACACGCGTCGTACGTGAAGGGCGCCGTCGCCCGACCGAACCTGCTCAACTTCGACCACTTCGGCCGCGGCTGGAAGAACATCTGGCTCGACCTGTGACCTGACGGGTCGGGGGGCGGATCACTGGCTGCGCCCCGGCCCCGTCATCCCCGCGTTCCATGGGCATCTTCAAACTCATCATCCGACGGCTGCTGTGGGGCGTCGCGACGCTGATCGTGGTGTCGATCGCGGTGTTCGCGCTGACCAACGTGCTCGGCGATCCGGTGAGGCGGATGCTGGGTCGCGGAGCGCTCCCCGACGTGGTCAGGGCCCGGCGGGCCGAACTCGATCTCGACCGTCCGATCGTCATCCGGTATCTCGATTGGCTCAAGGGCCTCCTCACCGGTGATCCGGGCGTCTCCTACACCAACAGCCAGCCGGTGTGGGAGCTGCTCAGCGATCGCGTCAAGAACTCGCTGTTCCTGATGGCCGTCTCGTCGGCGATCTCGATACCGCTGTCGCTGTTCCTCGGCGCCTACTCGGCGTTGCGGCGCGACGGCTGGTTCGATCGGATCCTGTCGAACCAGCTGCTGGTGCTCGCCGCGATGCCCGAGTTCGTCGTCGGGGCCCTGTTGACGGTCGTGTTCGCCACCAACTTCTGGAACGTCGTGCCGGCTGTCAGCCGCATCCGCCCGGGTGAGCAGCCCTGGTCGGACCTGGACGGCATGGTGCTGCCGGTGCTGACGTTGGTGTTGGCGGTCACCCCCCACGTCGCGCGAACGATGCGGGCGGCGATGATCGAGGTGCTCGAGAGCGACTACGTCGAGATGGCACGGCTCAAGGGCCTGCCCGAACGCGCCGTGCTGTGGCGCCACGCTTTCCCGAACGCGCTGGGTCCGACGCTGCAGGTCATTGCGCTCAACATCGCGTATCTGGCGGGCGGGGTCGTGATCGTCGAGTCGCTGTTCAACTACCGCGGGCTCGGCATCGCCCTGCGCGATGCGATCCCCGAGGCGAACGCCCCGGTCGTGCAGTTCATCGCGATGTTCATCGCCACGATCTACGTGATCAGCAATCTGGTCGCTGACGTCGTGACCATCATCGTCACCCCGCGCCTGCGCACGAGGTTGCAGTGACGTACCCAGTGACGGTCCCGATCGATGACACGATCGACGAGACGCTCGACAGCGCCGTGGCGACGTCCCAACCCGGCCTCTTGCGTTCGGCCTGGGGGCTGTGGCGCACGCGCATCGGTGTCGCACTCGTGGTGCTGCTCGTCGGGATTGCGATCGTCGGCCCATGGATCGCGCCCTATGGGCCGTCCGAGTTCGTCGGCACGGCGAACCTCCGGGAGGTTCCCGGCACCTGGCTGGGCACCGACTACTTCGGCCAGGACGTCTGGACCCGGTTCCTGTACGGCGGCAGATCGATCTTGTACTTGGCGTCGGTGTCGACGTTCATCGGCTTCCTGTTCGGCAGCGCGATCGGTCTCATCGCCGCCTACAACCGGGGCCGCATCGACGACGTGTTGATGCGGGTGATGGACGTCGTGTTGGCGTTCCCGCAGCTGCTGCTCGCGCTGGTCGCGCTCACCACCGTCGGACCCAGGCCGTGGCTGATCATCTCGATCGTCGGGATCACCACGATTCCGCGGATCGCCCGTATCACCCGCGGTGCTGCGGTGCCGGTGGTCGAACGCGACTTCGTCGCTGCCGCCGAGGCGCTCGGCGAGTCGCGGTTCCGCATCATCACCCGGGAACTGCTGCCCAACGTGATCGGCCCGCTGCTGGTCGAGGCCAACCTGCGTCTCACGTACTCGATCGGCATCATCGCCGGCCTCGGGTTCCTGGGGTTCGCGACCGAGCGCAATGCTGCCGACTGGGGCCTGATGGTGCAGGAGAACCGGGTCGCGCTGTCCGTGCAGCCCTGGGGCACTGTTCTGCCCGCGATCGCGATCGCCTTGCTGACCGTCGGCACCGGTCTGATCAGCGACGGGTTGTCACGCACGGTGGCCGGTATCGACCGCGGACGGCCCGACTCGTGAACGAGCAGGCTGTCGCGCTCACCATCAAGGATCTGCGACTGGACGTCGCCCAGAGCGGGCACGACATCGTCGACGAGATCACCGTCACGATCGCCCGCGGCCAGGTGCTCGGGTTGGTTGGCGAGTCGGGCTCCGGCAAGACCACCGTCGGCCTCGCCGTGCTCGGTCACGCCCGCAAGGGTGTCGCCGTGTCGGCGGGCTCGATCACGATCGAGGGCGCCGACATCCTCGAGCTCGACGGCAAGGCATTGCGCAATGCGCGTGGGCGGCTGGTCAGCTACGTGCCCCAGGATCCCGGCACGGCACTGAACCCGGCACTGAGGATCGGCGGTCAGGTGCTGGAGGTGCTCGAGACGCACGGATTCGGCGCCGACGACGCCGAGCGCCAAGCCAGGGTGGTCGAGGTGTTCGAAGAGGTGAAGCTGCCCTCGACGCCCGCGTTCCTGCGTCGCTACCCGCACCAGTTGTCGGGCGGCCAGCAGCAGCGGGTCGGGCTGGCGATGGCGTTCGCGGCGCGGCCCTCGGTGATCGTGCTCGACGAGCCGACGACCGGCCTCGATGTGACCACCCAGGCCCACGTGCTCGAGACGATTCGCAACCTGGCCCAGCAGCATGGTGTCGCCGCCCTCTACGTGACCCACGACTTGGCCGTCGTGGCGACGCTCGCCGATCAGGTGGCGGTGATGTACGCCGGTCGTGTCGTCGAGCTGGCCACCACCTCCCAGGTCTTCGCCCACCCGGCGCACCCGTATACGCGCTATCTCGTCGCCGCGGCACCCGAGATGGGCAGCGATCGCCAGCTCGTCGGCTTGGGCGGTCGGGCTCCGAGTCCCGGACAGCGTCCGAAGGGGTGTGCCTTCGCGATCCGGTGCGAGCTGGCGACCGATCAGTGCCGCGACGAGTTCCCGGCCGTCACCACGGTCGGCGACGGCGGCTCGCACGAGGTGCGATGCTTCCACGCGTTCGGGGTGCCCGAGCGCACCGTGCCCCGCCCCGCCGTCGGTATCGCCGATTCGGGTGGCGCCCCGGCGCTCAGCTTGCGCGGTGTGACAGCCTCCTACACCGGCCTCGCCGTGGTGCACGACGTCTCGTTCGACATCGCGCGCGGCGAGTGTGTGGCGCTGGTCGGAGAGTCCGGCTCGGGCAAGAGCACACTGTCGCGGTCGATCGGAGGCCTCCATCGGGAATGGAACGGCGAGATCCTGCTCGAGGGCGAGGAACTCGCTCGTTCGTCGCGCGATCGGCCGATCCAGCAGCGCCTGTCGATCCAGTACGTCTTCCAGAATCCGTACAGCTCGCTGCATCCGCGGCGGTCGGTCGCCGATTCGATCGCCCGTCCGTTGGCGATCGCCGGCGTCGACAAACGCGAGATCCGCCGAGATGTGGATCGCATGCTCGAGCGCGTGTCGCTCAGCTCTACGTATGGCAGCCGGTTCCCCGATCAGCTGTCGGGCGGCGAACGTCAGCGGGTGGCGATCGCACGCGCGCTGGTCAGCAGTCCGCAGGTCTTGATCTGTGACGAGGTCACCTCGGCGCTCGATGTGTTGGTGCAGGCTGCGACGATCGAGTTGCTCGTCGATCTCCAGAACGAATTCGGGTTGGCGATGCTGTTCGTCACGCACAACCTGCCGCTCGTGCGCTCGATCGCCCAGCGCGTCGCGGTGATGTCCGAGGGTGTCATCGTCGAGCTCGGCACGGCTGCCGATACGTTGTCCAGCCCGCAGCAGGAGTACACCCGGCGGCTGCTGCACGACACCCCGCGGATTCCCGACTTCAACGCCGACCAGCCCGCCTGAGGGCGCCGTTCGGCGAGCGACTCAGGGGTCCGCGAAGCGCTCGAGGCGAGCGGTGAAGCCGAGGTACCGCCACATCATGTCCGCGCCCTGGCGCCAGCGTTTGACCTCGATCGGCATACCGACCGGGCGGAGCACGTGGACACCGTCCTCGAAGGTGGCGACCACGGTGATCTCGGTCTGCTTGTCGAACTCGGCGACGTCGTGGACGCCGTGTTCCGCGGTGCCGTCGCAGCGCATGTCGTGCACGACACCGCCGCCCGTCACGACCACGCGGTCGCCGGCCTGCTCGACACGTTGGACGTGTCCGAGCGCCGGGTGCCCTGGTTGCGGTTCGCCGTCGACGAGCACCTCGACGGTCTGCCACCAACCACGCAGATCGGGGGCTTCCGCGACCAAGGGATCGGTGCAGCCGGCCAGGATCGGTTCGGGAACGGCGTCGCCGTAGCCATCTGTGGGAGTGTGGGCGATCGGGATCGAATCGACGGTGTCGCCGGTCATGTGGCGGCCCGTGGTGGGTGCGGCGAGGGTCGGAAGATCTGATGCAGAACGCCCGCCCAAGCGCGTCGCACCTGGGCGTGGCTGCGATCGAGGATATGGCACATCTGATCCCACGATTCGAACGACGTGACCGTGCTGATGACCGCCGCCGCGTCCTCGGCAGCGTCGAGCGTCATCGCCGACAGTTCGCGGTCGAAGTGGTGGCGGATCTGATCGGCACGGGAGGCGAAGACGCGGCTCACCATGTCGCTGACGGCGTCGACCTCGTGCGCCCGAGCCCGTACGAGACGACACATCGGCTCGGTCGTCTCGTACAACGTCGCCCTGGCGTCGACGAAGCGATCGACGCGTTCGGGCAGCGGGCCCTCACCGATGTCGGTGATCTCGAACAGGTGGGCGTATCGATCGAAGTAGAGCTCGGTCGTGTCGCGACGTAGATCGTCGAGCGTCTCGAAGTACCGGAACAGCGATGCGATCGACACGCTCGCCCGTTCGGCGATCTCCTCGGTGGTCGGCGGCAGATGTCCCTCCAGGACGAGGTCGATCATCGCCTCCGACACGGCGAGCCGACCGCGTTCGCGGCGGGCCCGCCGGCCGTCGGTCGTGATGTCGTTGTCGGTCTCGATCGAGGCGTCCGTCGGGGTCTTCATCGCTGGCTCCGGTGGTTGAACTCCAACTATTGATAGTAGCACTCGCATCAGTTAACGTCACGACGTTCGCCGGGTCCTGAGCCCGAGGAGCAGCACGTCACGAAGCGGCACGTCACGGGGGGCGTCATGACACGGGCATCGCGATTCGAAGGAACGATCGGCCGCACGGTGGCGGATTCCGAGCCGTGGTTCGACGAGCCGCCGCACCCGGGCACTGATGCTCCCAACGTCGTTCTGGTGTTGCTGGACGACACCGGCTTCGCCCAGCTCGGGTGCTACGGCTCCGATATCGACACAGCGAACGTCGATGCGCTGGCGGCCAACGGGGTGCAGTTCACGAACTTCCACGTCACGCCGCTGTGCTCTCCCACCCGCGCGTCGTTGCTGACCGGGCGTTCACAACATGCCGTCGGCATGCGCTCGTTGTCGAACTTCCGCACCGGCTTCCCCAATCAGCTCGGCCACATCAGCAACCATGCCGCGACGGTCGCCGAGGTGTTGCGCGAGTCCGGCTACGCCACGTTCTGTGTCGGCAAGTGGCATCTCGCCCCGATGGAACAGTGCTCGGCCGCGGGGCCGTTCGACCAATGGCCGCTGGCGCGTGGCTTCGACCGCTTCTATGGCTTCCTCGAGGGCGAGACCGACCAATTCCACCCCGAGCTCACCTGCGACAACCACCCGATCGAGCCGCCCGCCAAGCCAGAGGACGGCTACCACCTGTCGGAGGACCTGGTCGATCAGCTGCTCAAGATGGTGTCGGACTCGAAGGGTGTCCGTCCCGATCGTCCGTTCTTCGCGTACCTGCCGTTCGGCGCCACGCATGCGCCCCACCAGGCACCGGCCGGCTATCTCGAGAAGTACCGCGGCAAGTACGACGACGGGTGGGACGTCGTGCGCGAGCGCTGGTACCGGCGCCAACTCGAGTTGGGCGTGATCCCCGAGGGTACGCAGCTCGCACCGCGCAATCCCGGTGTCGACGCGTGGGACTCGTTGCCCGAGAACCAGAAGCGGCTGGCGTGCCGCCTGCAAGAGGCGTTCGCAGCATTCCTCGATCACACCGACGACCAGATCGGCCGGTTGATCGACGGGCTGCGCGCGATGGGCCAGTTCGACAACACGGTGTTCGTGTTGCTCGCCGACAATGGGGCGTCGCAGGAGGGTGGCCCCTTCGGGGTGATGCACGAGATGAAGTTCTTCAACGGCATCTTGGAGACACCTGACGAGGCGATCGGCAAGATCGATCAGATCGGTGGGCCACACAGCCACACCAACTACCCGTGGGGGTGGGCGCAGTGCGGCAACTCGCCGTTCAAGTGGTACAAGCAGAACACCCACGAGGGTGGTGTGCACGTGCCGATGATCGTGCACGCGTCGGGCCATATCGCTGCCGATCAAGCCGGCACCGGGCGTGGCCAGTTCGTCAACGTGGCCGACATCGTTCCGACCATCTACGAGATCGTCGGCGTCACCGCACCCGACACGTATCGCGGGATCGAACAGCTCCCGGTCACCGGGCAGTCGTTCGCCTCGGTGCTCGCCGACCCGTCGGCGCCTGCCACCAACACGTTGCAGTACTTCGAGATGGGTGGCAGCCGGGCGCTCGTCGCAGGAGACCGTGAGTCGTTGTGGAAGGCGGTCTGCAAGCACACCCAAGGTGCCGACTACGACACCGAAACCTGGGAGCTGTACCACCTCACCGACGACTGGTCGGAGTGTCACGACCTGGCAGAGGCGCAACCTGCCAAGCTCGCCGAACTGGTCGATCTGTGGTGGCGCGAAGCAGAGCGTCAGGGCGCGTTGCCGCTCGACGACCGGCTGGTCGAGCTGTTCGGGGCTCGCTTCCGGTCGAACTCGCCGCACCCGGTCGATCGGCGATACGTCTATCGGCCGCCGATGTCCCCGATGCCGATGCAGGCGACGGCAGCGATCGGGGGGCGCAGCTTCGATCTCATCGCGACGGTCACCCGTGAGGTCGGCCAGGACGGTGTGCTGTTCGCAACCGGCACCCAGAACTCGGGCATCTCGGTGTTCGTGCAGCGCGACCGGCTCGTCGTCGATTACAACGCCTTCGACGATCACACGGTCCTCGAGTCCACCATCGAGGTGCCGGTCGGCACGTCGACGCTGGTCGTCAAACTGCGACGCGGCGATGGGCGCTCGGGTTCGTTGGCGCTCGAAGTGAACGGCCGAGCTGCCGGATCGACCATGCTGCCCCTGTTCATGCGGATGATGTCATCCGTCGGACCCAGCATCGCCTACGACCACGGATCGCCCGTGTCGAACCGTTACGAGGCGCCGTTCCCGTTCGCCGGGAAGCTCCACGAGGTCGTGATCCAACTCCTGTCGCCCAAGGACATCGCTGCGCAGGAAGCCGAAGCCGCGTCGGAAATCGGTCGCCAATGAGCCTCACCGTCACGTTGCTCGGCACGGGCAGCCCGATGCCCAACCCCGACCGCGCCGGGCCGGCCACGCTGATCTCGGCCGGCACCGGACCCGAAGCCGAGCACTATCTCGTCGACGCCGGTCGCGGGGTGTTGATGCGGCTCGCTGCGATCGGGTTCGGTGCGCCGAATCTGGCAGCTGTGCTGATCACGCATCTCCACAGCGATCACATCACCGACCTCAACGACGTCATCGCCACGCGCTGGGTGATGACGTTCCGGCCGACGCCACTCACGGTGGTCGGCCCCCTCGGCACACGGGCCGTCGTCGATCACATCCTGGCGTCGCTGGCGCCTGACATCACCTATCGCATCGCCCATCATGAGGATCTCGACCAGCCGCCGTCCGTCGACGTGATCGAGGTCACCGAGGGCGTGGTCGAGCTGCCCGGCGGTGTGTCGATCGTGTGTGCCCCGACCGATCACAGACCCGTCGAGCCGAGCGTCGGGTTCCGTTTCGACCACCAGGGTGCCTCGGTCGTCGCCGCGGGCGACACGGTGCCGTGCGCGGGGCTCGACGCGTTGTGTCTGGGTGCCGACGCGCTGGTGCACACCGTGATCCGCAAGGATGTCATCGCCAACATCCCGCTGCAGCGCATGCAGGACACGCTCGACTACCACTCGTCTCCCGAACAGGCCGCCCAGACCGCGGCCCGCAATGGTGTCGCCACGCTCGTGTTGACCCACTACGTGCCACCGATCCCGACCGGCAGCGACGGCGCCGACTGGCGCGCCCTCGCCGCTGCCCATTTCGACGGTGCAATCGAGATCGGCGACGATCTCCATCGCGTCGAGATCAACCGCAAAGGAGCATGACCATGCAGTCACTGCGCACGTCCGATGAACGATTCGCCGACCTCTCCGGCCATCCGTTCGCACCCGACTACGTCGACGTGTCCGACCAGGACGCCGACCAGCCCGGCGGCACGTTGCGGGTGCGCCACCGCGGCGGGGGGCCGGCCGCCAGTGCGCGGTTGACCCAGATCGTCGTCGACGCGATCGTGGCGGGCTGACCCATGGCTACCGACCTCGACTGGGTCGATCTCACTCGGCGGTGCGCATTCGAGTCGCACCGTCTGGTCGGCTGGATCTTCTGGGACCCGACCGGCATCGCCAACTACGCCGCCCTCGGCGTGCCGGACGGCGTCGGCTACTACATCGCCACCCGCGCCGCTCCATTGGCTGCCGCCGGTGACGGAGTGGTCATCGCCACGTTCGGGTCGATCCACCCCGACTTCATCCACGTGTCGCTCGACCTGTGTCGGCAGCACACGACGTGGGAGGCGGCGGCTGCCGCCAGGGATGCCGCGGTGGTCGAAGGGTTGCGATCGTCGGTGCCCCAGGTGGTCGATGGGCTGGCCGAGCTGGCCGGGCCGCTGTGGGCAGCTGCCGATGCGCTGTCCCCGGCCGGCCGGGCGCTGTTTGCGGCGCACCGCGACTGGCCACGCCCCGACGACCCGCTGCTGTCGGCGTGGTTGGCCGTCAACTGCATCCGCGAGTGGCGCGGCGACACGCACTGGGCGATCCAGATCGCCGAAGGCCTGTCGATGACGGCCGCCGGCGTGCTCGACAACGCCTGGCGCAACTACGAGCCCGGTTGGTTGCCGCGCAGTCGCGGCGCAGACGACGCTGCGATCGACGCGGCGATCGACGAGCTGACCGAGCGCGGCCTGGCCACCGACGGTGCGGTCAACGCCGATGGTGTCGCCTACCGGCAGGCACTCGAGGATCGACTCGACCAGCTGACGGTCGAACCATGGCAGTTGCTCGGCGCGGAGCGCACCCTCGGATTGCTCGGGCTGCTCGAGCCGGTCGGCGACGTGTTGCTCGCCCGCGTCGACGCCACGGCAGGGCCGAACTGGATGCCGGCCGGCCGGCCGCGGAAGGACGCGTCACGATGAGCCAGGTCAGCCGGCAGCGCGAGATCACCGTCGGGCCCGACGCGGTGTGGGACGTGCTCGCTGCATTCGACCGCATCGCGGGGTGGGCGCCCAACGTCGATCATTCGTGTCTGCTCACCGATCAGGGGTGGGGCGTCGGTGTGGTCCGGCGGGTGCAGGTCGGCCGAGCGGTGCTGCGCGAGACGGTGCGGTCGTGGGAACCCGGTTCGTCGCTGTCGTACTCGATCGCCGGCCTGCCCAAGGTGGTCCGATCGGTGGTGAACACGTGGCGGCTCGATCCACACGGTGCCGGAACACGTGTCACGTTGACCACCGAGATCGATGCCGGCTCTCGCCCGCCCCAGTTGATGATCGCCAAGCTCGTCGGTCGCAAGCTCGCCGCCGCTTCCGACGAGATGCTCGACGGACTCGTCGCACACATCGCACAGAAGGAACGCACGTCATGAGCAGTCACACCGACAAGATTGCCACCAGGCCCGATGTCGTCATCCTGATGACCGACCAGGAGCGTGCCGCCCCACCGTACGAAACCGACGATGTGGCGCGTTGGCGTCGCGAGACGCTCGCGGGCGCTGCTTGGTTCGAGGACCACGCCGTGAACTTCCGGCGTCACTACACCGGTTCGCTGGCGTGCGTGCCCAGCCGTCCGACGCTGTTCACCGGCCAGTATCCGGATCTGCACGGCGTCACCCAGACCGACGGGCTCGGCAAGATGTTCGACGACACACGCATGCGGTGGCTGCCGCCCGGTCAGGTGCCCACCCTGGGCAACTGGTTCCGCGCCGCCGGGTACGACACGCACTACGACGGCAAGTGGCACATCTCGCACGCGGACCTGCATGACGACGACGGCCAGCGGCTGCAGACCAACGACGGCGCCGGGGTGGTCGACCCCGCCGCCGTCGAGCGGTACCTCGCCGCCGATCCACTCGACCCGTACGGGTTCTCCGGCTGGGTCGGCCCCGAGCCACACGGTGGCGCGTTCGCCGACTCGGGCGTTCGCCGCGATCCGCTGATCGCAGCTCGCACTGTGGCCTGGCTGCACGACCGGTACGAGCGCCGCCGAGCCGGTGACCCCGACGCGCTGCGCCCGTTTCTGCTGGTGGCGAGCTTCGTCAACCCGCACGACATCGTGCTGTTCCCCCTGTGGGTCCGGCGCGGCATGCCGTTCGATTCGCCGTCGCCGCTCGATCCGCCTTCGATCGCCGCCGCCCCGACCGCCGACGAGGACCTGTCGTCGAAGCCGGCTGCCCAGATCGCCTACCGGGCGGCGTATCCCTCGGGATACGGACCGGCTGCAGCGGTCGCCCGGGCGTACGACAAGAACGCGCAGCAGTATCGCGACCTCTACTACCGGCTGCACGCCGAGGTCGACGGTCCGCTCGACCAGGTGCGCCGGGCCGTGACCGAGGGCGGGAGCGAGCAGGCGGTGATCGTGCGCACCAGCGACCACGGCGACCTGCTCGGCGCCCACGGTGGGCTGCACCAGAAGTGGTTCACGCTCTACGACGAGGCGACGCGCGTGCCGTTCTCGATCGCCCGTGTCGGCCATGGCGCCACGTCAGGGCTGGTCGTCGCGGACGCTCCGACGTCGCACGTCGATCTCGTACCGACCATGCTCGCCGCGGCCGGCATCGACGAGGCGATGGCCGCCGAGGTGCTGCGCGCCTCGTTCAGCGAAGTCCACCCCCTGCCGGGTCGCAATCTGATGCCGGTCGTCGACGGCGCCGCATCGCCCGACACGGATCGTCCGATCTACCTGATGACCCGCGACAACATGCTGGAGGGCGACACGCTGGCGTCCGGTGTGGCGCGCCGGATGGGCCGTGCCGACAAGCCGCCGGCACCGCTTCGGATCCGGGTTCCGGCCCACGTCGGTTCGAACTTCGAGGGGCTGGTCGCCCGGGTTGCCGACGGTGATGCGCCCGGCGGCGGGGGGCGCCTGTGGAAGCTGGTGCGCACGTTCGACGACCCAGCCACATGGACCGAGCCCGGGGTACGGCATCTGGCGGCCAGCGGACCCGGTGGTGAGGAATACCGCACGCACGCGGTGCCCGATCAGTGGGAGTTGTACGACCTCGACGCCGACCCGACCGAAGCGACCAACCACTGGCGCGACTCGGAGACGTCGGCCGTGTTCGACCACATGCGCAACGTGCTGCAGGCAGAGCGCGCCCGCGCCGTGCCCGAACGCAATGAGCCCTGGCCGTACGTGTCGCGGCGCTCGCCGACTGGCCCTTCGAGCAGGCAACCGCCACCGCCGGCGCGGCTGGCCCGCAAGCTCTTGCAGAAGATGGGCATGCATCCCGAAGACACCGAGACGTTCGAACCCGACGTCGATCTCAGCGGTCGCCGGGCGCTGGTGGTGGCGACGAACCACGGCGTGCTCGACATCGGCAAGCCGACCGGCGTGTTCGCCAGCGAGATGACCGTGCCGTACTACGCGTTCCACGACGCCGGCTTGGCCGTCGACGTCGCCAGTCCGAAAGGCGGAGTGATCCCCGTCGATCCGATGTCGCTCAAGCCCGTGATCCGCACCGGTGAGGACGACCGCTTCCTGGTCGACGAGGAGTTCCGTGCCAAGGTGACCGACTCGCTGGCGATCGGCGACCTCGACATGGCCGACTATGACATCGTGTTCCTGGCCGGCGGCTGGGGCGCCGCGTTCGACTTCGGATTCTCCGATTCGCTGGCGGCGAAGGTCACCGAGGCCAACGCCGCCGACAAGGTGATCGGCGGGGTGTGCCACGGCCCGCTCGGGCTGCGCAACGCCGTGGCGAGAGATGGGCGCCCGCTCGTGGAGGGGCGCCGCATCACCGGCGTGTCCGACAAGCAGGTACGCGAACTCGGCATCGGGTCGACCCCACACCATCCCGAGACCGAGCTGCGCCGCATGGGTGCCGAGTACGAGTCGGCCACCCGGTTCCGCGACCCGCTCGCCAACCACTGGGTGGTCGACGGCAACCTGGTCACCGGCCAGAACCAGAACGCCGGCCCGATGGTGGCTCGCGAGATGCTCAAGCTCGTGGTCGAACGGATCAAGACGAGCACCGCACACCACGAGGACCATGACCGCGGATCATGACCGAGGCTGACGTCCCCCGCTCCGGACAGATCGACCGCGACGACGGCCTGCGGCCGGTGTTGATGGCCGTGGTGTTCGACCCCGCCCGATCCGCTGCCCAACATGGCCGCCGCAGGGGCGCGATCGCCGATCCGGCGACATGATGATCCTGCGGCCCACCCTCGACCGCATTGCGGCGTCGATCGGTGACGTACGGTTCGAGTGATGGACATCGATCGCCTCGTCGACGCCGCTGGCACGGCCCGCCAGCGCGCGTACGCCCCGTACTCCGGGTTCCGGATGGGCGCCGCGGTGCTGACGGCGCAGGGCAACATCCTCACGGGCTCACTGGTCGAGAACGTGTCGCTGGGCCTGGCGATGTGTGCCGAACGGGTCGCCCTGTTTTCGACGGTCGCCGCCGGTGAGCGTCCGATCGCGTTGGCCCTCGTGTCGCCGCGTACGGACGGGGTGGTCACCTGTCCGTGCGGGGCCTGCCTGCAGGTCGGGCTCGAACTGGGAGGGCCGGGACTCGTCGTCGTCGCCGTGGCCACCGACGGCGAACGCCACCAGGCGACCGTTCGAGAGTTGCTGCCGCGCGGCCCCCACAAGACCGGTAGGTGACACCGGCGGGTCCGGTTCAGTCGGCGAGTGTTCCGGCGTAGACCTGCCACGCCAGGGCGCTCTTGGCAACCAGGCTGAGCACGATGTAGACCTGCTCGCCGTAGAGGTAGTTGGCGAACTTGCCGCGGCCTCGGTACTGCAACCATTGGTTCAGGCCGAAGCAGTTGAACAGCACGAACAGCGACACGAAGATGCCGTACACGAATCCGGGCACGCCGTCGCCCTCGGTCTGTGAGGTGATCAACGCCACCGTGATGGCGATCCAGGGCACGATGCCGGCCAAGGAACCGAAGATGAACGGCCACCAATTGACCGGCTTGCCCTGCTCGTTGATCTGTTCCATCAACAGCCCGAACAGGATCATCGTCGCGTTGACGGCGAACAATCCGATGATCGCATAGAGATTGGTGATACCGGGCAACATGCCGATCAACACGACCATCAGCGAGGCGCTCACCGAGTACTCGATCCATCGGGCGTAGTTGACGCCGCGTCGCAGATTGGCCTCGTACCAGTCGACGATGCGAGGTGTCGCCATCAGCAGGTGGTCGGCGGCGGCGAGGAACAGGAACACGGCGATCGCGACCGAGAAACGCAAGTCGAAGAACACCTTGTCGATCGTGAGCGGGGTGCCCGGCGGGCCGTCCTGGACCTTGGCCTGGACGGGGATCGCAAAGCCATTGCTGAGCAACAAGATGACGATGCCCTGCAGCAGGTGGGCCAGGCCGACACCGATGTTCCAGCGTCGAAGTGACCGCAGTCGATCGTCGTCGGAGACGGAAGGCCCGCCGGCAGTGGCAATGGCGTTGTCGTTCATGACAGATCCTCGGATTCGGTGAGTGCGACCAGCCGCTCGGCGAGTCGTTTCCAGATGACTTTGTGGATGGGTAGCAGCACCCACCAGTAGGCGCGACCGGCGACGCCGCGTGGGTGGAATTTCGCCAGTTGGCGAAGCGTCGTCGACCCGTCGGCGTCGGTACTGACTGTCCACTCGAGCCAGGCGTCACCGGGTACCTTCATTTCGGCCCGCAGTTGGAGTAGGCGAGGCGGGTCGATGGCCTCGACCCGAAAGAAGTCGAGCGCGTCACCGACCCGGAGTTCGTCGGCGTCCCGTCTCCCGCGGCGCATGCCGACGCCGCCCAGCAGCTTGTCGAGCAGGCCCCGCAGTGCCCACAACGAGTTGGCGACGTACCACCCGCGAGCCCCTCCGATCCCGGACACGGTGGCGAAGACGCGATCGGCTGGGGCCGAGCTCTCGACCTGTTGGACGTTCTCGTAGACGGTGCCGCCTGCCCAGTGCGGATCCTGCGGCATCGGCGAGGCCGGCGCCCGACCCGGTGCGCTGTCCATCCAGCTGGTCGTGATGTTCCGGTCGCCGACGACGGCGAGCGCCCGCGAGATCGCTTCGTCGAGTGTGTACGGCTGGTGATCGATGAACGCCCGGATGTCACGATCGGGATGCACGACCACGTCGTTGATCAGGCTGTCGACGAGTGGTCGGGCGAGGCCGTATGGCAACGCGGTCACGAGATTGACCCAGTGTGACGACAGGCGCGGCGTGAGCAGCGGCACGGGAATGATCAGTCGCCGCCGAAGGCCCGCCAACGCGGTGTAGCGATCCATCATGTCGCGATAGGTGAGCACGTCGGGGCCACCGATCTCGAGCACTTTTCCTTCCGTGTCGGGGCGTTCGATCACGGCGACCAGGTAATGCAGGACATCGGAGATGGCGATCGGCTGAACTTGAGTCTTGGTGACCCAGCGGGGGCAGATCATGGCGGGGAGCACATCGGCGAGGTGTCGCAACATCTCGAACGAGGCGCTGCCCGATCCGATGATCACGGCGGCCCGCAACTCCGTGACGGGTACGTTGCCGGCGGCGAGGATCTTCCCGACCTCATGGCGGCTGGCGAGATGGTCGGACAGGCGGTTCGGATCCTCCTCGCCCAACCCTCCGAGATACACGATGCGCGAGACGCCCGCCCGTTCGGCGGCGATCCGAGTGCGCTCGGCTCCGTCGCGATCGGTCTGCTCGAAGTCACCCGAGTGGCCCATGGCATGGACCAGGTAGTACACGGCTTCGATGCCGCTCAGGGCGATGTCGAGTGACTCGCGGTCGAGCACGTCGGCTCGAACGACGTCGACATCAGCGCGCCACGGCACTCGGTCGAGCCGGGCCGGGGTGCGGGCCAGACAGCGGACGTCGTGGCCTGCTGCCAGCAGTTCGGGCACCAGACGCCCACCCACGTATCCGGTGGCGCCGATGACGGCGACCTTCACGCCGGCACCCCGTGGTCGGCGAGATGACTCTCGTCCCGACCCGTGACCGCCAAGCCGGCGAGTCGATGCAGAGCACGTCTGCAGATCAGCGAGTAGGGGGCCATCGGCCACGGGATACCGAAGCCGACGCGACAGCGGTCGGCGCCGAGCGGTTCGACGGTGTGGTCGGTAGCCGCGATACCGGCGACCGACCACGACCAGCGGATGCCTGGCTCGAACGAAGTGACCTCGAACGCAAGCTCGAGGCCCACGAGGGTCTGGACGGTGCCGGTCGTCCCGAGCCGAAGTTCCGGCCGAAGTTCCGGTCCCAGTTCTGACCGTAGTACTGGTGGGTCCAGCGTCGCGGACCGAACGCTCGGCCCCCACAACGGCCACATCTCGGTGTCGGTGAGCAACCGCCACAGCGTTTCGGCCGAGGCGTCGACTTCACGTTCGACCCTGATGTAGCGCATCGAGTGAGCCTAGGCCTGAGCGCCGCTGGTCGATTGCCCGAGCATCGCCCGCAGCATCCAGGCGGTCTTCTCGTGCACCTGGAGCCGTTGCGTCAGCAGATCGGCGGTCGATTCGTCATGCGCCTGGTCGACGATCGCGAAGACCGACCGAATCGTCCGCGTCACGGCCTCGTGGCCGCGCACGAGGTCGGCGATCATCGACTGTGCGTCGGGAACCCCGTCAGCCTCGGCGATCACGGTCAGGTCGGCGAACTGGGCATACGACCCGGGTGCGAAGACGCCGAGCGAGCGAATCCGTTCCGCCAGGAGGTCGACCGCTACCCACATCTCGTTGTACTGCTGCTCGAACATCAGGTGCAGCGTGTTGAACATCGGACCGGTCACGTTCCAGTGGTAGTTGTGCGTCTTGAGATAGAGCGTGTACGTGTCGGCGAGGACGCAGCTGACACCCTTGGCGATCGCGTGGCGATCCGCCTCGTCGATGCCGATGTCGAGGGTGAGCGCATTGTTGTTCGGATTCATGTCGACTCCAAGAGGTTGCGGATGAGGATGCTGGGCGATGGTCGATCGCACTTCGCGGTCGCGGACGTTCGACGGTTCTCAGGATCCGAAGCCGGAAGCGGAGGCGGTGACTCGGGGGTCGTCTTGCCTGCTCGGCGTCGGAGGGGCCGGTTGCGGATCGGCCTGCTCGAGCTCCTCGAGCAGATGGCCACCGACCATCACGGCTCCGTAGACGGAGATGAAGAACACGAACACACCGACGATCATCAAGAGTTCGGTCATGATCCGACCCGATCCGAATCGCTACGGCGTGCGGGCTCGACGGGCACCAGCACCGGTCGGCGAACCGTGGTCAGGAGCAGCGTGCCGAGTGAGTGGATCGAAGGTACCCACAGACCTACGAAGATGCCGGCTTCCTTCTGATCGGCGACGAAGTACAGCCAGACGGAGAACAGGAACGAGAGGAACCCTGCGACGAGGAACGGAAGTTGGAGCCGCAGTGCGATGGCGATTGATTTCATGGCGGGCCTTTCTGATCGGACCCACCCTGCAACCGATTTTAGTTTGTTTTATTCCGAATAAAATTACTCGCTGCGATCTCGACGTCGCCGCTCGCGGAGCAACCAGGATCGTTGTCAGTGCGACGCCGGAGTCGATCGAGAACTAGGCCGGACGGTTGGCGGTGCTGCGCGCCAGTTCTGTCAGCTCGGTCAGGGTGTTCCCTGCGCCGCCGACGACGGTCGGCGTTCCCGAGGCGCGCAATTCGAGCGCCGTCGTGTCGGCCAGGGGCCGGGATTCGGGGTTCGTGACCGTGATGACGGCCAGGTCCACGTCGTGTTCTCGGCAGAACTGGACGATTTGATCGGGAGGGAGATCGGCGCCGAGGTGGTGCACGTGCCAGTGGTCGCCGCGCAGGGCGACCGCCGCCATGGTCGTGGGGAGCGAGTGGCGGTCGCCCGCAACCGCCACCACAACGGCGACACCCCGACGACGACCGCGCGGGTTGGGAGCGAGCTCGCCGAGCAAACGCTCGACGATCGAGGAGGCGCGATGCTCGATCCAGATCGTGAGCCGGCCCGCGTGCCACTCTTGCCCGATTCGCTGCAATGGCGGCACCAGCACGTCCTGGATCAAATCGACGATCGGTGCGCCCTCGTCGGCGAGTCGCCGGGCGATCTTGACGGCTTCCGTCTCGTCGCCGTCGACGAGTGCCTCGTACATCCGATCGGCAGCGTGTTCGAGCCGAGCGGGGCGCGGCGCGGGCGGGTTCTTCGGCTGGTGACGCAGGCGGTCGACTTCGGAGATGTCGGCCTGGCTGACCACATAGCGGCCGCCGACCATCTCGGCGTCGAGTCGGCCACTCCTGACCCAACGGTATGCGGTCTGGTAGTGCACGCCGAGCGCGTCGGCCGCCGTTTGTAGGTCGAGCTTGCCGTCCGGCGAGGAGTCCACGCCCCGACACTAGACCCGATTCGAGGTTTGCGCGCTAATCAACGCTAAATAGAACTAAACACTGATAAAGTCGTGTCCATGAAGACCCCGCTCGTTTCGACTCACCCCGGTCGCCGCCCGCAGATCGCGGTGAACGGCGCCGGTGTCGGGCTCGGCCGGCGCACCCCGACCACGCCCGACGTACCTGGTCACAGCGGTCGCGCGCCGGCTGTGAGGTCGATCGATGTGGGATCGATCGTGTCGGAACTCCGATGGCTGTCGCGATCCGGCGATTACTCACTGCTCCTCGCCCGCTCGCCCCGGCTCGCCGAGCGAGCGGCCCGAACACGCGAGCCGGAGCTCCTGGCGCGCGAACTGGCGACCCTCACCGCCGAGGGCCCCATCGCGGCGTTGCTGGGTATCGAGTCACTGGTCGAGATCGCGGACCCGCTCGTCGACGAGGTACTCGTCGGTCTGTTGTCGCATCCCGACCAGATCGTCCGTCGCCACGCGAGCTGGCGTCTGGGGGCCCGGCCGCCATCGCCGGCGGCCATTCCGCAGCTGATGGAGATGGTGCTGATCGGCGGCATCGACACCATGCATGCCCATCTGGCTCTGCAGCGATGGTCGACATCGATCCCCGTGGTGATCGCTCGGGATGCGGTCGCAAGGTTCGTCGCCGAACGTGATCCCGCCGCCCGCGCCCGCCTGGTGGATCTGTTGGGCACCGTCGGAACCGACACCGACGAGGTTCTCCTGCATCTCGCACGCGACGCCGACGAGGACGCTGCGGTTCGTGCCGCTGCGATCGCTGCGCTGGGTGCTCGCGGTGATGAACGCATCGACAAGGCGCTGCATCGTCTCGCGAGCGATGACACGGTCGGTACCCATGCGGCGCTCGCGTTGAGCGGGCGCACAAACGGTGCGGCACCACACGCCGATCGCATCGACGGCTCGGGGCTTCGCGTCGCCCAGCTGGTGCTGGCCGGTGGCCTCGACGGCCAGCTCAGCCTCGGTGGCCGCGGCGATACCGGTGGGGTCGCCAGCCTGCTGGTGTCGCTCGGAGAGGCGCTGGCACACCGAGCAGATGTCGATCATGTACTCACTATCGGGCGCGGCACGGTCACCGACGCATTCACGGGGCCGCTGTCGTCGAGCCGTATCCCGCTGACGTACGGCACGGTCGCGTTCGGTGACGCCGCACGGCCGGCCGAGGGTGCCAACGAGGCGTGGGAACATCTGCCCGCCATCGAGCGCGGCATCCGTCGGGTGCTCCGCCTCGCGGGGCCCGTCGACCTGATGCATCTCCGCATGGCCGACGCCGGCACGCTCGCCGGGGCCAACGTGGCGGCCGAGCTGGGCATCCCGATCTGCTTCAGCCTCGCACCCGATCCACACAACGTCATCGAGTCGCTCCAGTCGCGGGGCGAGCTCGACGACGAGTCGTTCGTGCGGCTCGCCACCAAGACGCATGTCTGGTTCCGGGCCCGGTTGATCGAACGCCTGGCCCGCTCGGCCGAGCAGCTCGCGTTGTTCCCCCGGTCGAGGCCGATGGACGCGCTCCAGATCGTCGGTCGCCGGGCCGACGGCACCGACGCCGCCGACGGCACCGACGCCGAAAGGTCGCATCAGCGGGTCGCCGTCGTCGCCGAGGGAATCGACATCAACCTGCTCGATCGGGCGCTCGTGAGCGTTTCCACGACGCCCTCGATCCCGCAGCGCCACGACGTGCTCGACGAGCTCGCCGACAGGCTCCCGCCGACGCGGTGCGGCCTCCCGCTGGTGATCAGCGTCGGGCGGCTGAACCCGGTGAAGGGCATGGACCGGATCGTCTCGGCATGGGCCGCCGACCCGCTGCTCCACGACACGTGCAACCTCGTCATCGTCGGTGGTGACCTCGACGACCCCTCGCCGACCGAACGTGCTGTGCTCGAATCGATCGAGCAGCTGATCCCGCCCACCGATTCGCGCCGGAGCGGGCTGGTGCTGCTCGGCGGCCGGCCGCACGCCGACATCGCGCGGCTGCTGGTCGCCGCGGTGCGTGGGCGCCAGGGGGGCTGGGCAAGCGGAGGGATCTATGTCGATGGTGCGCTGAAGGAGGAGTTCGGCCTCGCTGTGCTCGAAGCGATGGCGTGCGGTCTCGTCGTGGTGGCGCCGAGCACCGGCGGCCCCAGCACCTACGTCGAGCACGGCGACACCGGCATTCTGGCGGACCCCGGGGCCGACCTCGGCGTGGCGATCCGCGAAGCGTTCCAACTGGTCGGGCGCGCCGGACGGATCGAACGTGCTCGCACGATGGTCGAGGAGCGCTACTCGATCGAGACCATGGCGGGTCAGCTCGTCGAGTTGTACCGACCGGTGATGGTCGCGTCATGAGCCTGCTCGTCCTCAGTCCGGACTTCGCCTCGCACTACAGTCCACTCGCCGTGCTCGCAGGGGCTGCGTCGCGTGCAGGTCACCGCGTCGTGGTGGCGACCGGCCCGAACCTGCACGATCGGGTCGAGGACGACGGCTTCGAGTGGCGAATGCTGCGGCTCGGTGCGGGGTCGAACAGCGGGGTCGCCGAGTGCGATCCGAGTCTGCAGCGGTTCATCACAGCCACGATGGAGGGCCCGCTCGCGACCATGCGTCTCCAGGCACTGGACCGGGAACAGGACCTGCTGTTCGAGCCCGAGCGGGTCGCGGCCGAGGTGGCCCGACTCTGTGACGAGCTCGAGCCCGACCGTGTGCTCGTCGACCATGTGTCGTTCGGGTCGACATTGGCCATGCATGCCACGGGCCGCCCGTTCGTGACGATGGTCCCTGGTCATCCCAGCCAGCTCCCCGTCGGATCGGAGCGTTACGGCGTCCCGGCGATCTGGCCGCTCCACATCCGCCCAGATCCCCATCAGCTCGCCGATCTCGAACACCTCGTCGATCGTGTGACCGCCTCGTTCACCGCTCGTTGGAACGCTGCGCTGGCCGCCGTGGCGCCCGACCGGGAACCGGTCGAGGACGCATTCCGAGCGCACGGCGACCGCGTGCTCTACAACAGCATCGCCGAGATGCAGGCGTCGTCCCGTGGCACCTGGTTGCCCGACGATCACCAGTACGTCGGGCCTCTCGTCCGACATGAACAGCTGCCCGCCGAGCTGAGCCGCTGGGCGCGTCGCGACGACGATCGACCGCAGGTCTACGTGGCGCTCGGGACGTTCCTGTCGTATCGCAGCGACGTGCTGGCACGCATCACCGATGCGCTCCGACATCTCGGCGTGCGCGCCGCCGTAGCGACCGGTGCCACGCCGGTCGAGCGACTCGGTCGGCTTCCGGAGGACTGGGTGGTCGCTCCCCAGCTCCCACAGGTGGCGATGCTGCGCAGCGCCGACCTGATCGTGCATCATGGTGGCAACAACAGCGCGCAGGAGGCGCTCGCGGCCGGCGTTCGCCAAATCGTCCTCCCGTTCTCCACCGATCAGTTCTCCAACGGAGCTGATCTCGAACGCATCGGCGCAGCGTGTGTACTGTCACCCAACGACGTGACCGCCGCAGACTTGGCAGTGGCGATCGACGTCGGAATCGCATCGTTGCCACGTGCCGCGAGCTCGGAAGTCCGTGCGGCCGATCTCGTCGATGCACTGTTCGCGTGAGAAAGGGGAGTGCCGTGACATCCGGATCGTCGACGAGTTCATCATCGAAGGATTCGGGGGCGCTGCCCAAGCACGCGGAAGTCGTGGTCGTCGGAGCCGGGTTGGCCGGGTTGGCAGCGGCGCGTGTGCTGCACCGTGCCGGGCGTGACGTGGTGGTGATCGAGGCGTCCGATGCCATCGGCGGGCGGGTCAGAACCGATGTGGTCGACGGGTTTCGGCTCGACCGCGGCTTCCAGGTCTTGCTGACGGCGTACCCCGAAATGCACACGCAGTTCGACCTGGAGGCGCTCGAACTGCGGCGTTTCGAGCCGGGTGCGCTGGTGTGGAACGGCACCTCGACCCATCTCGTGGGCGACCCGATCCGGCGGCCGCGAACTCTGCTCAAGACCGGGCTCGCACCGGTCGGCACCGTGGCCGACAAGCTCCGCATCCTCGGTCAGCGGATTCGCCTGCAGCGAGCGACCGCCCCCGAGCTCTTGCGCCAGGACGACATCGGTACGCTCAGCGCGCTCCGAGAACAAGGTTTCAGCGATCGCATGATCGAGGGGTTTTTCCGCCCCCTGGTGGGTGGCATCCAGCTCGATCCGTCGCTGCAGACGAGCCGCCGGATGTTCGACGTGATCTTGCGCAGTCTGATCGAGGGGGACGTCGCCGTGCCGGCGCTCGGCATGGGCGCGATCCCGGCCCAGCTCGCCGGCCACCTGCCGGCGGGAGTGATCCACCTCGATACGGAGGTGGTCGGCGTTGCAGCGGGGGAGGTGTCGCTGGCCGGTGGCGCCACGATCACCGCGTCGTGCGTCATCGTCGCGGTGGAGGGCCCACGCGCGTCGTCGCTGCTCGGGCTGCCGCCCGTCGAGTCGAACCCCGCCACGTGCGTGTGGTTCGCCGCCGCCGCGGCGCCGATCCCACATCGATACATCGTGCTCGACGGCACCGGTGTCGGGCCTGCGCTCAACACCTCGGTGATGAGCAACGTCGCCCCCGAGTACGCACCGCCCGGTTCGGCGCTGATCGCGGCGGCCTGCCCGGGCGTGAACGATCCCGACATCGAGCCCGCGGTGCGCGCCCAGTTGCGATCGATCTGGGGCCCGACCGTCGGCACCTGGCGCCACCTACGCACCGACGCCATCGCCCACGGCCAACCCCGCCAGCACCCTCCGTTCTCACCGAAGCAGCGGATCGCCCTCGGCGACGGCCTCTTCGTGTGCGGCGACCACCGCGACACAGCGTCCATCCAGGGCGCGCTCTACTCCGGGCGGCGCTGCGGTGAGGCCGTCGCCGCCTCCCTCACCTGAACCCCACGATCGAAACCTGCCCATGCAACCCATGCACTCTCCTGAACTCATCGAATCGATCACCGCTGATCCACCGGTCTGGCAACACCGTTCGGTGTTGCGTCAACAGTGGTCGGAGCTTGCGTACTTCCACTGGCGATACGAACCCGACGTCGTGCAGCGGCTCCTCCCCGAGGGCGTGCGGGTCGACACCTTCGACGGTTCGGCCTGGGTCGGTCTGATTCCGTTCGAGATGCGCGATGTACAGGTGGGTCCGACGCCGCCCGTTCCGTGGCTGGGCAGCTTCATCGAGATCAACGTGCGGACGTACGTGATCGATGAGCTCGGTCGTCGCGCCGTGTGGTTCTTCTCGCTCGACGTCCCACGCTCGGCGATCGTCGCCGTCGCCCGGACCGTCTTCTCGCTCCCGTACTGCTGGGCCCGCGCCGAGCACGCGGTCGACGGCAGTGCGCATCGCTATCGCATGACCCGGCGTTGGCCACGGGGTTCGTCGCCACACGCAGACATGAGCTTCCGTGTCGCCGATCTACTGCCTGACGACGAGGTGAGCGATCTCGATCACTTCCTGTGCGCACGTTGGGGCCTCGTCACCGAACGGCGTTCTCGGCTGTTGTACGGCCGGGTGCACCACCCGCGCTGGCCATTGCACTCGGTCGACGGCGTGAGTATCGACCAGGACGTCATCCAGGCAGCCGGATTGCCCGCCCCGACCGGACCGCCGCATGCGCGGTACTCGCCAGGCGTCGACGTCGAGGTCGCCTGGTTCGAGAAGATCCACGCAGGCGAACAACCGGGGGAGATCCGATGACTTCCATGTCCGACCCGAACACCGGCTCCGCCACATCGGGCCGTCTGGCCGGGCGCTCGGCACTCGTTGCGGGCGCGACCGGCGGCCTCGGATCGGCGATCGCCGGCAATCTCGCCGCGATGGGCGCTCGGCTCACGCTGGTGGCGCGCGACCCCGACCGCCTGGCAGCGCTCGATGTGCCCGGCCACAAGGTCGCGCTCGACCTCAGGGATCCGCAGGCGTGCGAGGCCGCGATCGCCGCCGCACACGATCACGCCGGACGGCTCGACATCGTCGTCAACGCTGTGGGCGTCGTCGCGTTCGGGATGGTCACCGAACTCTCCAGCGATGTCATGGAGGAGCTGTTCATGACCAACACGTTCGTTCCGATCATGCTGTCGCGAGCGGCCCTCGCATCCATGGCCGACGGCGGCGTGATCGTCAATATCTCCGGCGTCATCGCCGAGCAGGGGCTTGCCGGCATGGCGGCCTACGGCGCCTCCAAGGCAGCCGTGCGCTCGTTCGACGAGGCCCTCTCCCGTGAAGCACGACGGCGCAAGATCCGGGTGATCGACGCCCGCCCGCCTCACACCGAGACGGGTCTGGCGACGCGCCCGGTCGCCGGCCAGGCGCCCAAGATGCCTGTCGGGCTCGACCCGGACCGGGTCGCAGCCACCATTTGCGAGGCGATCGTCGGCGATGTCGTCGACCTTCCCTCTGGAGCGTTCGGCTGATGACCGCGGTGCTCGTCGCGAGTGCCGCGGCAACGTGGGCGATGGTCGGCCTGATCTGGATGGTGCAGGTCGTGCACTACCCGATGCTCGCGGAGTTCTCGGCGGCGTCGCCCGTGCACGCCGCCGTCGATCACCAACGCCGGATCAGCTGGGTCGTCGGGCCGTTGATGGCGGTCGAGGGGATCACGGCACTCGTGCTGTTGGCCGATCGGCCGGCGACGATGAGCGTGGTCAGCGCCTGGGTCGCGGCATCACTGCTGGGGGTGGCGCTGTTGTCGACCGTGTTCGTCCAGGTTCCCCTCCACAGCCACCTGGCATCAGGTCACGATGCTGCCGCCGCGCAGCGGTTGATCTCGACGAACTGGGTTCGCACGTCGGCCTGGACGGCTCGCGGCCTGGTGCTGGCCTTGGTGTTGGCGACGACGTGACGCAGATCGGCGACGGGATCCGAACCATCGGCCGTGGTGTGACCGACGACCCATCGATGCCGGAATACGTGGGCCCGATTCGGGGATAGAGGAAGTATGGCTCGATACCTGATGCACGTCCGTACCCCGATGCCGCCCGCCGAGGCGTTCTCCTACATGGCCGATCTCACCAATTTTGCCGAGTGGGACCCCGGTGTCGAACGCGCCGAGCAGGTGCAGGGCGACGGCCCCGGACCCGATGCCGCATTCGATGTCGCCGTCAAGGCTGTCGGTCGATCGATCACGTTGCGCTACGACATCGTCACATACGAGGCCCCAACGACCGTCGTGGCGTTCGCCGAGAACAGCCTGTTGACATCCCACGACACGATCACCGTCGAGCCCGATGGGTCGGGCACGGGTTCGATCGTCACCTACGACGCGGTCCTGAAACTCAAGGGCTTGCTCGGCCTGGCTGATCCGCTCCTGGGTCTGAGCTTCAAACAGATCGGCGATCGCGCCGGCGCCGGGCTCGTCGCCGCCCTCGAAGGCGAGCGTATTCCGGAGCCCGTTTCATGACCGGTCGCAGCATCGCCGACGCGCTCATCGAGGCGCCGATCGTCACGAGCTTCACCAGGATCGGCTACGAGGCCCGTAAGCGACTCGATCAATGGTCGTCGCTCGACGACTACGACCTGTCCGGGCGGGTCATCGTGATCACGGGTGCCACCTCCGGGCTCGGATACGCCGCCGCATTGCAGTTGGCAAGGTGCCGCGCCACCCTGGTGCTCGTCGGCCGCAGCGCCGACCGCAACGAGCGGATCGTCGCGGAGTTGATCGAGGCGACCGGCAACACGTCGATCACCCAGGTGTCCGCCGACATGGGCGATCTCGACCAGGTGCGCCAGCTCGCCGAGCGGGTGCTCGCCGATCACGATCGGCTCGACGTGCTGATCCACAATGCCGGAGCGCTCACGCCTGAACGCCACGTGACAGCGGATGGCACAGAGGCAACCGTCGCCAGTCAGGTCGTCGGCCCGTTCCTGCTGACCACGCTGTTGCTGGATCGCCTCGCAGCGTCGGCGCCGTCCCGGGTGATCACGATGTCGTCGGGCGGGATGTACGCCGCCGGTCTGACCGTGTCGCAGCTCGAGATGACGCCAGAGAAGTACAACGGCACCGAGCAGTACGCCCGCGCCAAGCGGGCCCAGGTCACGCTCAACGAGATGTGGGCCGATCGCTTCGCGGACTCGGGCATCCGGTTCCATTCGATGCATCCCGGCTGGGCCGACACCCCCGGCGTCGATGCGTCGCTTCCCACCTTCTCGAAGGTGATGGGCCCGCTGCTGCGCACGCCTGACCAGGGTGCTGACACGCTGGTCTGGTTGGCTGCCGACGACGCGCCGCTCGACTCGAACGGTCGGTTCTGGCTCGACCGGCGCTCGCGATCGATTCACAAACTGCCGACGACGAAGCGGACCGATACCCCCGAGCGTCGTGGACAGCTGTGGGACTGGGTCGCCGACTCGGCCGGTTGCCGGCCGACGATCCAGCCTGCTGCCGCCAAGCCCCGATCGAGAGCGAAGGCCACGTCATGAGCGCCAATGCCCGAGCCGTGGTGGTCAGCACCGTCATCGATCGAACACCGGTTGAGGTGTGGGCGGACGTGCGCGCGATCGCGAGCCACGTCGACTGGATGCAGGACGCCGCCGAGATCCGCTTCCTCACCGAGCAGCGCGAAGGTGAGGGGACACGCTTCGAGTGCGACACGAAGGTCGGGCCGTTCTCGCTGACCGACGTGATGGAGATCACCGCGTGGGAAGACGAGCGCCGGATGGGAGTGCGCCACGTCGGCCTGGTCGAGGGCACTGGCGAGTTCACGCTGACTGCGGTCGAGCCCGATCGGACCGAGTTCCGGTGGGAGGAGGATCTGAAGTTCCCGTGGTTCCTCGGTGGCCCAGTCGGGGCGTTCTGCGCCCGCCCGGTGCTGCGCTGGGTCTGGAAGGGCAATCTCAAGCGGCTCAAAGCGCGGATCGAAGCGGTCTGAGCCCGTCGTAGCCGGTGGATCGCGACGTCACGATGGCTGTTCGATCGACCCGTGGTCGAGGCGTTCGGGAGACCGTGTGGGTGCTGGGCGACCAACTCAACCGCCGGGTCGGGCCGCTCGGTGACCGGTCGCCCGGCGACTGCAGGGTGCTCTTCGTCGAGAGCACCGCCAAGCTCGAATCGAAACGATGGCACGTCCAGCGTGCCCATCTCGTCGTGTCGGCGATGGCCCACTTCGCAGACGAGCTGCGCGCCGAAGGTTTCGACGTCGACTATCGGCGGGCACCGTCACTGCGTCAAGGTCTCCACGATCATCGCGCCGAGTTCGAGGTCGACCAGGTGGTCGCGATGGAGCCGATGAGCTGGGATGGCCGGGCGATGCTGGTCGAGCTGGGCGTCGAACTCGTTCGCAACGACCAGTTCCTGTGCCACTACGACGACTTCGCCGAATGGGCGAGCCCACGCACGAGCCTCAAGATGGAGGACTTCTACCGCTGGCAGCGAACGCGACTCGATGTGCTGATGGACGCCGATCAACCGGTGGGGGGAAGGTGGAACCTCGATCGCGAAAACCGCGAACCACCACCCCGCGATGGCCGGTCGTGGCCATCGATCACGATCTTCGATCTGGACGAGATCGATCTCGCGGTGTTGGCTCGGTTGCCCGACACCTGGGGGAAACCGCCGACGGGGCTGTGGCCGGTCACCCGCCTGCAGGCGCTCCAGCGGCTCCGCGAGTTCGTGGCGACGGGCCTCGAGCCATTCGGTGCCCACGAGGACGCGATGCTCGCCGCCGAGTGGAAACTGGCCCATTCGGCACTCAGCTCCTCGCTGAATCTCGGTCTGCTTCATCCGGCCGAAGTGATCGACGCCGTCGAGCAGGCCTACCGGCGCGGCGGAGCACCGCTCAACAGCGTGGAGGGGTTCGTGCGTCAAGTGCTCGGCTGGCGCGAGTACGTGTGGGGCCTCTACTGGCTGTGGATGCCCGAGTACCGATCGTCGAATCATCTCCGTGCGCACCGGCCCGTGCCGCCTGCCTTCACCGCACAGGCGTCGACCGACATGGCCTGCGTCGCCTCGGTGATCTCCCATGTCCACGACAACGCCTACGCCCACCACATCGAACGGTTGATGGTGCTCGGCAACCTGGCACTGACCGCAGGCGTCGACCCGCAGGCGATGACCGACTGGATGTGGGCCGGTTTCGTCGACGGCGCCGAGTGGGTGATGGTGCCGAACCTGATCGGCATGGCCCTGTACGCCGACGGGGGCAAGATGTCCACGAAGCCGTACGCATCCGGTGGCGCGTACATCAATCGCATGAGCGACCACTGTGCCGGCTGCCGCTACGACCCCAAGCAGCGAACCGGGCCGGATGCCTGTCCGTTCACGACGCTGTACTGGGAGTTCCTCTCCCGGAATCAAGACACCCTGGCGGGCAACCATCGGATGGCTCGCCAATTGGCGGGACTGCGTCGGCTGGGTGATCTCGACGCAGTGCATGAACGAGCACGGTTCGTGCTCGCCGCTCTGGATGACGGTGCCTTGTGATGAGATCGCATCCGGATCGGCGGCTCGGCACGTATCCACAGGTGATGAGTTCGATGATCAGACCCCGCTGCCAGAACCCCCGGCACCGCACGCGGGGCAGCTCGTCGTGACCTCCTGGAGGGCGCCCGTGCCCGAACCAGCCGGGCCCGGTCAGGAGTCGGTGTGGGACTACCCGCGACCGCCCCGACTCGAGCGATCGACGCGCCGTGTCCGCGTCGAGCTCGATGGCACCGTCATCGCCGACAGCGTGCGAGCGCAGCGGGTGCTCGAGACGTCGCATCCTCCGACCTACTACGTCCACCCCGACGACGTGGTCTGGGACCTCCTCATGCCTGCCACCGCTCGCGGCACGTGGTGTGAGTGGAAGGGACAGGCGACGTATTGGACGGTGGAAGTCGGCAGTGCTCGGGTCGAAGCCGGGGCGTGGTCGTATCGCGACCCGATGCCGAGCTTCGCCGACATCGTCGACCATGTCGCGTTCTACCCGGCGAAGTTTGCCTGCTACGTCGACGACGAACTCGCCACACCGCAACCGGGCGGCTTCTATGGCGGATGGGTCACGAGCGACCTCGCCGGACCGTTCAAGGGAGACCCTGGCACCCTCGGCTGGTGAACGTGATGGCGGTCACGGGCCGGCGTCGCCACCGGTCGAACATGCGAACTTCCCACCGCAGCTCGGGTTGTTATGGTTCGGCATGCTCACAGCCGGATCCGGTGTGCCGCTGCCGCCGCTGGGTGATCATGAGCTGCTCGTCTTCTGGTGCCAGCTCGTCGTGTTACTCGTCTCCGCTCGTGCCGGCGGGTACCTGGTTCGCCGCCTCGGACAACCGCGAGTGATCGGTGAGCTGCTCGCCGGCGTCGCCCTGGGGCCATCGCTCGCGGGCGAGTTGTGGCCGAGAGGTTGGCGGTGGTTGTTCCCCGATGACGACCGTCAAGCCGGGTTGCTGCTCGGACTGGCCTGGTTCGGGATCGTCCTGTTGCTGATGACCACCGGGGCCGAGACCGACCTCGCTGTCGTCCGGCGTCAGGGCCGCGCCGCTTCGCTGACCGCGATCGGGAGCCTCGTCGTGCCACTGGCCGCCGGTGTCGCGCTGGGGTGGTGGCTGCCCGACCAGTTCCTGGGCGCCGACGGCCGCCGCTGGATCTTCGCCGTGTTCATCGGAATCGCGCTCGCGATCTCGTCGCTTCCCGTCGCGGCCCGGATCCTCGGCGACCTCGGGATGCTCGGCCGGCCGATGGGGCAGCTGGTGATGACGGTCGCGATGACCAACGACGTCGTGGGCTGGATCCTGCTCGGGTTGCTCGCCGGCATCGCCGAGACCGGCACGTTCTCCGTGGCCGACCTGCTGCTGGCCGCCGGCGGCATGGTGCTGGTGAGCGTGGTCGTGTTGGGGGTCGGTGGGCGCGCGCTGGATCGAGCCATGGACATCGTGCAAGCGCGAGAGGGCGGCCCGGCAGCCTCGGCGAGCATCGCTGTGCTGTTCACGGTGACCGTCGGTGCGGCGACTCAGGCATTGGGTCTCGAGGTCGTCATCGGCGCATTCCTCGCCGGGATCGCCCTCGGGCGCAGCCGACTGGCGGCCGAACCGATCATGGGCCACATCGAGGTGATCACCGCCGCGGTGTTCGCACCGCTGTTCTTCGCCGTCGCCGGGGTGCGGGTCGATCTCGGGGCGCTCGGACGGTCGGAGGTACTGCTGGGCGCCGTGCTGATCACCGTCGTCGCGACGGTCGGCAAGCTGTCTGGTTCGTATCTCGGCGCTCGTTGGGGCGGCCTGGCCCGCGCCGATGCGTTCGGCGTGGGCGCCGCGCTCAATGCCCGGGGCGCGCTCGAGATCGTGATCGCGACGGTCGGACTCACGATCGGTGTGCTCAGCGACGCGTCGTACACCGCCGTCGTGTTGATGGCGATCGTCACGTCCGCGCTCGCCGCACCGCTGCTGCGGATGAGGGCCGACACGCGGACATGACACACGCTCCCGGCTCGTCGCGCTGGCTGCCGAGGAAGCTCTCGCGGACGTGGCCGGCGCTCTTGGGTGTCGTCCTGGTGTTGCTCACGGTGGTCGTCGTGTACCACCCAGGGCCACTGCCGGGCGAGGTCGCATACATCCGTTGGCTCCAGCGGCGGGACGAGCCGCTGCGCACCCTCGCCGAGTTCGTGCGTGCGACGACCGGCACCGAAGGGAATCTCGTCATCGCCGTGCCCATCGGGATCTGGCTGATCCACCGACATGGATGGCTTGGGGTCCGAGCGTTGTCGATCGTGCTGTTCACGCTGCTGGTCATCCAGCCGGTCTTCAAGGAACTGGTTGACCGGCCGCGACCGACGGCGGATCAGGTCGAGGTGCGCGCCGCCCACACGAGCAAGAGCTTCCCGTCGGGCCATTCGCTCAGTACCACCACGGTCTGGGGTGCCGCTTGCGGATTGGCGTGGCAACGTCGCCGTCGGTTGCTCGCAGCCGGCCTGGCGATCCCGATCCTGATGACCGGCATCGCGAGCGGGGTGCAGGGCGTGCATTGGCCGACGGATGCGCTGGCGGGCACGCTGGTCGGCGGCCTCGCCGCATGGGCGATCGTGAGCGTCCTGGATGCCGGGCCGGCGGGCGAACGGCGCTACAGCTTCGGCGCGATCGCGTCGCCGGGGAGTGGGCCCTCGGGATAGAGCGCCGATTGGAATCGGCGCATACCCGCCAGCCATCGATCGCGGTCGGTCGCCTTGCGCTCGACGTAGGTGGCGACCTCGGGATGGGGAAGCACGAGGAACCGCTCGTTGCGGATCGCATCGAGACAGAGCGCAGCGACATCGGCCGGCTCGAGCACGCCGTCGCCGCTCGCGACGCCGCCCTCCAGCTCGCGATCGACGCCCTCCACGTTGTCGGGGCTGTTGCGCACGATGTTGGTGCGTACCGCCTGCGGGCACAGCACCGACACCCGGATGCCCTGGTGGTAGTGCGAGATCGACAGCCATTCGGCCAGCGACACTGCTGCCGCCTTGGTGATCGAGTACGACATCGAGCCGATCTGGCTCAGCAGGCCCGCCGCCGATGCAGTATTCAGCAGATACCCCTCGCCCTGGGCGATCATCGACGGCAATACGGCACGGGCCGCGTAGATGTGCGCCATGCAGTGGACTTCCCACATCCGTTGGATGGAGTCGTTGGGGTCCTCGACGCCGGCGGTGGTGACATAGCCGGCGTTCGACACGAACAAACCGATCGGTCCGTGCGCGTCCTCGGTCTGTGCCACGAGCCGCTGGATCGCCGCGTCATCGCGGACATCGATCGCGACGCCGGTGCCCTCGATCTCGGCCGCGACGCGTCGAGCTCCGTCGCCGTCGAGATCGGCGACGATCACATGGCTCGCTCCGGCGGCGTGGGCGGCGCGGGCGATCGCCTCCCCGATTCCCGATCCGGCACCGGTGACGACGACGACCTTGTCGGTGAGTTCCATGTTCGAAACCTACGTGGCGATCGTGGACGGTCACGATCCCGACAGCGGTTCGTGAGGCAGGTCGGGGGAGCTTATGATCCAGACCGTGACGGTCACTCGCGATCGCAACCGACGCCAAGGCTTCGACCCACCGCCGATCTCGGTGCCGCCGTTGTTCGAGTCACCGCCGAGACCGCTTCGCATGGTGACCTGGTTGATCACGAAGTACCTGTGGCCGCAGACCTTGTTGTGGATCGCGATCTCGATGCTCGCCTGGACCTTCCTCACGCCCGATTTCGACCGGATGGATCGGCTCGAGATCGGTTGGATCGCCCAGATCTACGCCCGAAACGTCGCACTCATGCTGGTGGTGATCGGTGGGTTGCACCTGTGGCTCCACGTCCGACGCGCCCAGGGAACCGAGTACAAGTACGACGTCAGGTGGTTGGCCACGAACCGCAAGTCGTTCCTGTTCGGCGACCAGACCCGCGACAACATGTTCTGGTCGCTCGTCAGCGGCGGGTTGATCGCCACCATGTACGAGGCGTTCGTGTTGTGGATGTATGCGAACGATCATGCCCGGCACACGAGCTTCGACGAGTCGCCCGTCTGGGTGATCGTCGTCACCCTGCTGGTGTTCGTGATCGAGGGGTTCCACTTCTACGTCAATCACCGGCTGCTGCACTGGGAACCGATGTACCAGCTGGCCCATTCGTTGCACCACAAGAACGTCAACACCGGGCCGTGGTCAGGGATCTCGATGCACCCGCTCGAGCACGTGCTGTACTTCTCGCTGCCGTTGGTGTTCCTGGTGATTCCGGCCAGCCCATTCGTGATCGCGCTGTGCGGGATCTACCTGATGCTCTCGCCGTCGCCGTCGCACTCGGGGTTCGATCGATTTGTGCTACCCGGCGGGCGGACGCTGCACGGCGGTGACTATTTCCACAACCTGCACCACCGGTACTTCGAATGCAACTACGGGATGTTGCTGATCCCGATCGACCGTTGGATGGGGACCTTTCACGACGGCAGTCCCGAGGCGCACGACGTGATGAAGGAACGCCGTCGGGCCGCGCGACGGGTGTGAGCGATCGGTTGGCGCGACTGCTCAGTTGCCCGCCAGGTGCCGGTCGCGCAGGTCGCGTTTGACGATCTTGCCGGACGCGTTGCGGGGAAGTTGCTCGGTGACGATCGACACCCTGGTGGGTACTTCGAACTTCGCGAGCCGCTCGCCGAGAAAGCGCTGCAATGCGCCGGCGTCGAGCGTGTGGCCAGGCTTCACCATCACGTGGCAGGCCAGTTCCTCGCCGAGCCGCTCGTCGGGGATGCCGTACACCGCGGCCTCGTACACCGCCGGGTGTTCGTAGATCGCCGCCTCGACCTGGGCGCAGTAGATGTTCTCGCCGCCGCGCAACACCATGTCCTTGGCGCGGTCACTGACGTACACGAATCCTTCGTCGTCGATCCGACCGATGTCGCCCGAGCGCAGCCACCCGTCGATGATGGTGTCGGCGGTCGCCTCCGGGCGGTTCCAGTAGCCCCTGATCAGCATCGGGCCCCGGAACCAGATCTCGCCGGTCTCGCCCTGGGCCAGTTCGTTACCGTCGGGATCGGTGACGCGCAGGTCCATGATCGGAACCGGCCTACCGGTCGAGGTGGGATGGGCGATGAAGTCGTCACCGGCGTTCTGGGGGCCGTAGGCGTTGGTCTCGGTCATGCCGTAGCCGAGCCCCGGTCGTCCGTTCAAGAAGTTGTCGTCGATGCGCTTCACCAATTCCGGCGGCATCGGTGCGCCGCCGCCCCCGACCGAGCGCAGACTCGATGTGTCGCGCTGTGGAAAGGTCACGGCCTCGAGCAGGTCCCAACTCATGGTCGGAACGCCGACGAAGTTCGTGACCCGCTCCCGTTCGATGAGTTCGAGCGCCCGGTCGGGGTCCCACCGATGGGTCATCACCAACTTGGCGCCGCTGAGGAACGAACCGAGCATGACGGGCACCAGTCCGGTGACGTGGAACAGCGGCACGCACAGCATGAAGACCGTCTGAGGCTGGTCGGGTCCGGTCGGTGCCCCGTCCCGAAGGGCGCCGACCGCTGCCCTGGCGGCGAAGCTCATCAAGGCGCTCAACACGGCCCGGTGTGTCGAGACTGCGCCCTTGGGATGTCCCGTCGTGCCGGATGTGTACAGGATCGTCATGTCGTCATCGGGCTCGATCTGGACCTCCGGCATCGTGGCGCCGGCCACGAGGAGGTCTTCGAGGCGGGTAGCCCGGCCGGTCCCGCTGCGGGGCGTGCGCATGACGACGATCCGAGCGGCGACGGAGCCGGGGTCGGCGTGCTCGATCCGGGCCAGTCGCTCCTCGTCGGCCAGGACGACCTTCGCCCCCGAATCGTCGAGGGCGTACACGATCTCGTCGGTCACCCACCACGCATTGAGGGGCACTGCGACAGCTCCGATCGACGTGATCGCCGCGAATGCTGCGATCCACTCGGGATAGTTGCGCATCGCGATCGCGACCCGGTCGCCCTTGGCGACGCCCAGCTCGTGAACGAGGGCGTGACCGATCTGGCCGGCCAGTGCCAGCAGGCGTGGCATCGACCACCGTTCGTCCTCGTACACGATGAAGTCGTCGGTGCGCGACGCGGCGAGCTGGAACACGGCGCGGATGTTCGGTGGTGTGCCGGCGAACACCTTGGTCGGCACGCCGAACACGTCGGTCTCGGTGATCTCGAACATCGTGCCGGGTGCGCACACGGCCGCACAGGCTTCATGGAAGGTCATCGGCATAGCCCTGGTTTGTAGCAGCCCCGGCCGGCCTTGTCCTCACGCGCTCGGCGTTGTCCTCACGTTGGGGCAGGTCCGACCCGTCATGTTCGCCATCTTGCCCGGTCGTGTTCCGCGATGGTGATCGTCAGCGCACGAGGTTGCGGGAGAACAGGTCGTGCAGTCGTTCCCAGTGGCGCTCGGACGCTGGCTTGTCGTACAGCGGTCCTCGTTCGCGGAACGTGAATCCGTGCTCGGTGCCCGGGTACCACTCGACCCGCCCACGGCACCCAGACGTCTCGATCGCGGCCTCGAACGCCTCGATCATCTCGGGCGGGGCATAGCTGTCGACTTCGGCCGCTCCGACGTACACCTCGGCGTTCGCCTCGGGAAGTTGCAGGTGCGGCGAGTCGTCGGCGTCGGTGACGAGGCGAACGCCATGGAATGAGGCGGCGGCTTTCACCCGGTCGGGGATCCGACCGGCGAGATAGATGGCGAAAGGCCCACTCATGCAGTACCCCACCACCCCGATGGCCGATGTGCCGGCCGCTTCGTCGGCGTCGGCATACCCGATCAGCGCCTGGGCGTCACCGACGATCTTCTCGTTGGACAGGCTGCTCATCAGCTCTCCCATCCGCTCGCGATCGCCGGTCTCGTACACATTGAACTCCGTGACCTCGCGGTAGTAGAGGTGCGGTGACATCACGTAATAGCCGGCGGTCGCCAGCCGGCGGGACATGTCGCGGATCTCCTCGCGCATGCCGGGCGCATCCATCAAGAACAGCACCAGCGGGTGTGGCCCGTTCTCCTCGGGATGCACGATGAAGGTGTTCATGTCACCGTCGGCGGTGTGGATGTCGACGAAGCGCTCGATCATGCGGCGAGTCTGGCATCCAGGCCGAGATGGCGGCCCATCGAGGTGCCGGGGGTGCCCGCTCTGTCGCCGGCTCGTCGGTCGGTCACCGTCGAGCGGCGTTCCACGCCGCGACCGCTCGAAGCGGTGCTCGCAGGCGCCATGACTCGGTGAGCAGCTCGGTGGCTTCCACTTCCTCGACCATCTCGAGGCGAACCAGCACGACCGGGTGGCCGTCGTAGTGAACAGTGGTGAAGAACTGGTCGGGCTCGCCGGCGATCATCGCCAACTTGTCCTCCTCCGACTCGACCCACACCACGAGTGCTTCCGGCTGCTGGCGGATACAGGCGAACATGCGCGACGGAGTGCGCCATGACGGCCGGCCGCCGTACGAGGGCTGCTCGATGACGGCCGGGAACGACATGGCGATACGTCGGACGTCGTTGTGCGAGATCATCCGAATCACGATCCCAGGCCGAGCGTTCGGGGGCAAGGGTCGAACGCATTCGGAACGCGGCCCGGGGTCGTCACTCGTCAACTCATGGTTCTCGTGGTTGGTCCGGCCGCGACGCTGGTTGCGTTGACGATCAAGTTGGCTGTGGCACTCGCTCGGCTCGTCGCGTTCCGGCCTCGAGCGGGGCTCGGTCGGTGATGGTTCCGGTGTGGTGGTGGGTGCCGTCGGGTCGGGTCCAGGTGGCGGTTCGGTCGGGGGTCATCGTCAGCCCCCAGCCGCCTTCGTGGACGAGGTGGTGATGTGTTTCACAAACTGGCAGCAGATTGGCGATGTCGGTGTTGCCGTGGCGGAGCCACGGCGTGATGTGGTGGATACCGCAGGCGTCGAAGGTGACGGTGCAGTCGGGGTGGGCGCAGGTGCGATGCATCGCTCGTAACGCTCGGCGTTGGGCACGGGTGGCTGTGCGGACGGAGCGTCCGACGTCGAGTACTTCACCGGCACCGTTCAACACGACCGGAAGAACCTCGGCGTCGCAACACAACCGTCGCACGGTGGAGATCGGCAGTGCGATGCCGTTGTCGGTCTCACAGATGCCCGCGGTGTGGGCACCGTCGAGCAGCGAGCGGTGGTCGATCAGCACGGTGATCTCGGGCACCCGGTCGGTGTGATCGCTACGGCCGATGGCGGCGATGACGGCGTCGACTTCGAGTTGTGGCCAGGGGGTGCGGCGGTTGCCGTCTCGTTGGCGCAGGGTTGCCCGGGTCGAGTCGATCGCGGCCCACAGCGCACGATCGCGGACGGGATCGAGCTCGAGGTGGGTGTGGCACATCCCGGTCTGCTGGTCTGTCCAACGACGCACCCTCGATCGACGGCGTTGTTCGTCGAGTTCGTCGGCGTCCGAGCCGGCTTGCGACCGGGCGATGAGATGCCGAGCGAGGTCGCGGCAGCCGCGTTCGAAGGTGTCGACACCCTGTCGTGCGGCGTCGGCCAACAAGTCGGCGTGGCAGGCGTGGAACTCGACGAGCAGCTGTTCGTCGAGGTTGCGGGTGGCATCGGCGATCGCGTCGACGTGCCCTGCTGATACGGTCCCGGCACTCATTGCGTCTTCGAACGCGGGCAGCGAGCTGCAGACCTGTTCGCGTTCGGCTGCCGCTCGGGCGTGTTTGCCGGACTGTTGTCCGTGGCGTATCAGCAGGTCTGGGACCGGTTCGGCGCGACCCTCGGATGCGAGGTGGCGTTGCCGGCGCGTGATCCGCACCTCGAGTGCGTCACACCACGCTTGGTGGGCGGCGTGCTGGCCGGTCAACACGGCCAGTTCGTCGCGGTCCATCACATCGGGATCCGCAGCCCGTAACACCGCGAACACGTCGAACACCGCATCGGCGGTGCCGGTGTCGGGAGGACTCATCAGTTGTCTCCAATCATTCGGTGGACATGATTGGGGAAGCCGGAAGACGACCATCCTGCACACAGGGGTGTCACACTCTTGGGAGGCTGGTGGGGTCCGGCCCGCTCGCCTCTCGCACGTACTCCTCGGTTCGACGATGCCGAACCGGCTGACGTCCCGGTCGCCCCGTTGGTCCTGGGTCACTCGGCGCGAGACGAAGACGCCTGCTCGCCAGAGCCGGATGATGTGGGCCAGTGTGTCCGGGTCGGTGCTGGGCTCGCCGGCGACGGCGATCATGTCGGCGTCCGCGCCGGGACGAGACGATCTGTAGCGGGGAGTCCGAGTGCATCAGCCCGGTCGGACGTCATCGCGGCGAGCGCCTCGAGCGCTGACATCCCGGCAGTCTCCGGCTCGGACCTCGCGCTGAACACCGCTGCCGGTGTGGAATGCGATCGCGGCGTCCGGTTTGCGTCTCGCGCCTGACCGGTCAGCGCGGGGCGTTGTCGATGTGCACCGGCTCGATCGGATCGGCCGGCTCGAAGCCCAGAACCTGTCCGTAGAACCACAGCTCGGCCTCGGTCGCCCTGACGATGGTGTCGGCCCGCCGGAAGCCGTGGCCTTCGCCCTCGAACATCAGCGCCGCGACGGGTAGCCCCTTGGCCCGCATCGCCTCGACGATCCGTTCGGAGTGGGCGGGGGGCACGACGGTGTCTTCGATGCCCTGCAACACGATCAGTGGTGACGAGATCTCGTCTACGTGGTTGATCGGCGAACGGGCGGCGTACACGTCGGCCGCCTCGGGCCACGGCCCGATCAGCGAGACCGAGTACTGCGACTCGAACTTGTGGTCGTCGCTCAACAGCGCTACGAGGTCGGCCACACCGAAGTAGTTGGCGCCCGCCGCGAACACTCGGTCGTGGGTCAGCGCCAGCAGGGTGGTCGTGCCTCCCGCGCTGCCACCGCGGATCAGCAACCGTTCACCGTCGACGTCACCGCGTTCGGTCAGGAACTGCGTCGCCGCGATCGCGTCCTCGACGTCGGCGACGCACCATTGCCCGCGCAACAGGTTGCGATAGGCGCGGCCGTACCCGCTGCTGCCCCGGTAGTCGACGTCGACCACGGCGATACCGCGACTGGTCCAGTACCGATGCCCGCTGCCGGCAGCGAACTGCCGCCTGGCCGCCGCCGTCGGCCCCCCATGGATGTACACGAGCAACGGAGGCAGCTCGCCGGACGGGAGCTCGATGTCAGCGTGCGCAGGGGCGTAGTACAAGCCATGCGCGGTCGCGCCGCCCGCTGTCGGAAACGAGATGAACTCCGGTTCGGGCAGGAACGCCGCGTCGAGAGCCAGTGAGCGCGCCGGGCGCAACACCTCGAGTTCGCCGTCGACGAGACGAACCACCTCGCTCTCCCTCTGGAACGAGGCGCCGACGAACACCACGGTGTCGCCCGACCGGCGCAACGACGTGATCGAGGTGTAGGGCGTCTCGACACCCGATGACAAGCGGTCGCTGAGCGGCCCGCCCACCACGTGGAGGCCTTCGGTGTGGCGCGAAAGGCCGAACACCCAGTGCGGTTGCACGATGTCGAACGCCCCGCCCGCCAAGAGGGTCAGGTCGCCCGAGCCCAGCTCGACCCGATACAGGTTCCACCAGTCGGTGCGATCGGTCGCAACGGTCAACGATCCGTCGGCGGCCCACTCGGGCTGTTGCAGCGCCTCGTCTCCGTTGCCGACCAGACGACGCGCTCCGTTCGCGCGACCGTCGCCGAGTTCTGCCAGCCACAACTCTGTTGCGTCCCACGGCATGTCGGGGTGCATCCACTGCACCCATGTGAGCGATCCGCCATCGGGCGACACGCGAGGCGCGGCGTAGAAGTCGGCACCCTCCACCAGCACCTCGACCCTGAACGAACCATCGGTCGCGACCGCCACGATCTCGTTGACGGCCTCACGTCGGTCCGCCGTGTGCCGCTCGCGGATACACACGTACCACCGCCCGTCGGGAGTGGCGCGCCCGTCGGCATATCTCAGCGCGCTCGGCGCGTCGGGCTCGGGTGCGAGCAGCACCGGTTCGCCACCGACTTCGATCCGGCGCAACCGCTGATCGTCGAACTCGACGTAGAACGCGACCCCACGATCGACCCACCACGCACCGCCGCCGTACTCGTGCACCTTCGTACGCACGTTGGCCTCCGGCGGGGTCACTTCGACCGTTGTGCCGTCGCGCCAGCGCATCAGCGCCGTGCGGCCGCCCTCCTCCGGTCGCTGTTCGGCCCACCACACGTCGTCGCCGTCGGGCACGACCGCTGCGACGCCGACGGCGCCACCGACCAACGATGCGGCGGTCACCGGCGATGGCCACGTACCAGCGGGAAGTTGTCTCACGGCGCCATCCTGCCAGGTCGTCGCGACCGCCCGGCGACCGCCGAGTCCGTTCGCGATCGGTCGTGCGCTCCGGGCCCCACCGATCCGCACGGGTTGTCGGAGGACCAGTCGTATCTCGCCGGTCACATCTCACCGGTCGGTTCGCCATCGCGGGGCGCCATCAGTGGGGAATCGGCTGGTCCGAGTGGATCTGGCCGGTGGCGACGTCGACACGGACGGTCAGCGTCGATGTCTCGGCCGGCCCGGATGTCGACCAGCGAATCGCAATCTCTTGGTCGTTCGAGTCGAGCAGTTCGAAACGGCCCTCGAACTCTGGGGCCCGCGCACGCCAACGCAACATTGCCAGCAACCGGCTGACGACGGGACGTTGGATCGCGTCGGCGACTTCGCCGGCGGTGTAGTGGTGCCGGTTCACGTCTCGGCCGACGCCGGTCGTCGAAAGCAAGTCCATGTCGTTGGAGCCGGCCAACAGACCGACGTAGTAGATCTGCGGGATCCCCGGCAGCAACAGCTGGATCATTCGTGCCGCGAGGTAACGATCGTCGTCTCCGCCGATCGCGTCGTAGAACGTGCAGTTCACCTGGTACAGGTCGAGGTTCGAGGCCGCTGCACCCGTCGCTGCGCGGCTGGTGCCTCCCGAACGATCGTGGATCCCCTCGACCAGGCCGTGGATCCGTTCCGGTGTGAGCAGCCCGATGCGTTCGGGATTGCGCGGGTCGACCCCGACATCGACGACCCCGATCCCGTCGTGGGTGTCGAGCACGTTGACGGCGTTCGTCGGCCGCATCCGGATCCAACGCTTGAGCGGCCCGGCATCGGCGGTGAAGAGGGCGTCGAGGACCAGAGGAGGCAGGGCGAAGTCGTACACCATGTCGACCCGATCGGCGACCTCGATCTGGTCCTGGTGATGGCCATGGATCTCGACCAGCACCTCCGCGTGCCGACCGTGACACGCCGCCGTGAGCCGGTCGATGAACTCGAAGGTCTCGGGCAACATGAAGCACGACGTGCCGGCGCGTTTGATCGCGTATCCGATGGCGTCGAGGCGAACGAGTGACACTCCCGACTCGGCGAACCGATCGAGGATGCTCGACAGGTACGCCCATCCCTGATCGCTTTCGACATCGATGTCGATCTGCTGGTCGGTGAACGTCGTCCAGACCGAACGTTCGCGACCGTCTGCGAACCGTACGGCGGTGAACGGCGACGTGGGTCGTGGCCGGTAGATGGCGGCGACCTGCTCGGGTGACGGCGGGCCTCCGAAGACGCGTTCCGGGGTGAGGAACAACGCAGCCGAGGGGGCGGCGTCGCCGTGATCGATCCAGTCGCGGAATTGCCTCGATCGGGCGGACACGTGGTTCACGATCAGATCGGCCATCACGTCGTAGCTCCGGCTCAGCAGCTCGATGTCGTCCCAGGTCCCGATCCGCGGATCGACCGCCGTGTGGTCGACGGGATCGAACCCGGCATCGGCGCCGTCGATCGGCACGTAGAACGGCAGCAGGTGTACGCCACCGAAGGCGCCCGAGAAGGCGCCGTCGAGTAGCGCATGGACTCCACGGATGTCATCCGCCAGCCGGTCGCAGTAGGCGATCAGTTGCGGAGCGCTCGACGAGCTGCCTGGCGTCTTCATCGAGCATCGACCCTAGATCGGCGGCGGCCCGTGGGCCACCGGTCGATCGAACCTCGCCGTATCGAGAGGGGCGACGAACGCACTCGACTGATGTCGTCGGCCACCCGCAAGTTCGAACCCAGAGGGCACGGGACAATCCGGGTCAGCTGGTGTACGTCTGGAGTTTGCCGCCTTCGGCGGCGAGGCGTTCGAGCAACGGTGACAGCTCCCAGTGGCGGCCGCCGAGCGACTCGCTGTAGCTCTTGACCTTCTCGACGATCTCGGCCAGGCCGACAGAGTCTGCCCAGTGCATCGGGCCGCCGCGGTAGACGGGCCATCCGTAGCCGTTGACCCAGGTCACGTCGATGTCGCTGCCACGGATCGCGATGCCCTCTTCCAGGATCTTGGCGCCCTCGTTGACCATTGGGTACAGACAGCGCTCGAGCACTTCCTGGTCGCTGACCTCGCGTTGCGCGATGCCCTTGCCGATCGCGAAGGTCTTGATGATCTCCTCGACCTCCGGGTCGGGGGTGGCAGCTCGCGTCTCGGGGTCGTAGGTGTAGTACCCGCGGCCGTTCTTCTGGCCGCGACGGCCGCTCTCGCACATCAACTCGCGCAACGTCTCGCCCTTCGAGGTCTCCGCCTTCCAGCCGATGTCGAGCCCTGCCAGGTCGCTCATCGCGAACGGGCCCATCGGGAAGCCGAAGTCGTAGAGCACGCGGTCGACCTGGGCCGGGGTGGCGCCTTCGAGGATCATCCGGTCTGCCTCGATACGGCGCTGAAAGAGGATCCGGTTGCCGACGAAGCCGGGGCACACGCCGACCATCACGCAGATCTTGCCGATCCGTTTGCCGATCGCCATTGCGGTCGCAACGGTGGTGTCGCTCGACTTGTCGCCACGAACGTTCTCGAGCAGCTTCATCACGTTGGCCGGCGAGAAGAAGTGCATCCCGATCACGCTCTCGGGCCGCGACGTGACCGATGCGATCTCGTTGACGTCGAGCGCCGAGGTGTTCGACGCCATGATGGCGCCCGGCTTGCAGATCTGATCGAGCTCGCGGAAGATCGATTTCTTCAATTCCATGTCCTCGAACACGGCCTCGATCACGATGTCGCAGTCGGCGAAGTCGGCCTTGTCGGTCGAGCCGGTGATCAAAGCCATCCGCTGTTCGACCTGTTCGGGTGTGGTCGAGCGCGAACGCTCGTAGTTCTTGCGGATCACGTCGAGGCCTGTGTCGAGCGCCGCCTGATCGCGCTCGACGATCGTGACGGGGATGCCGACGTTGGCGAAGTTCATGGCGATGCCACCGCCCATCGTGCCGGCGCCGAGCACGCCGCACTTCTGGATGTCGACCAGCGGGGTGTCCTTGTCGATGCCGGGCACCTTGTTGGCGGCGCGCTCGGCGAAGAAGTAGTAGCGCTGGGCGGCCGACTGGGGCCCGGTCATCAACTCCACGAACAGCTTGCGTTCGACCGCAAGACCCTCCTCGAACGGCAGGTTCGCGGCGGCCTCGATGCACCGCACGTTGTATTCGGGGGCGAGAAAGCCGCGGGTCTTGCGGGCGATCGACTTGCGGAAGTTGGCGAACAACTCGGTGTCGCCCTTGGCGGCCTCCACCTTCTCGTTGCGGTCGCGCACGCGGGCGAGCGGCATGTTCTCCGCAACGGCCCGCTCGGCGAACGCGATCGCGGCGGCCTGCAGCGCGGCGTGGTCACCCTCGACGACTTCGTCGACGAGCCCGCACTCGAGCGCCTCGTCGGTACCGATGTGGCGGCCTGACGTCGTCATCTCGAGCGCCTTCGGTACACCGGTCAGACGAGGAAGTCGCTGGGTGCCGCCGGCGCCGGGCAGTAGCCCCAGGTTGACCTCGGGCAGACCGAACTTCGCCGTGTCCACCGCAACTCGGTAGTGGGCACACAGGGCGACCTCGAGGCCGCCGCCGAGTGCCGTGCCGTGGATGGCCGCGATCACGGGGACCGGGGCGTCCTCCATCGCTGCCTGGACCTGCTGCAGGCCGGCCGCCTCCGGCGCCCCGCCGCCGAACTCGCTGATGTCGGCACCGGCGATGAAAGTCCGGCCGTCGCAGATCACGACCACGGCCTCGGCCCCGTCGGCGACAGCTTGCGTCACGCCGTCGAACAAGCCCTGCCGAACGTGCCAGCTGAGGGCGTTGACCGGGGGATTGTTCACGACCACGACGGCGACATCGACGCCATTGGACGTGATGGTCTCGAGACGGACGGATTCGGTGAGATCGGCCATGCCGTTAGTCAAGCAGTCGCGATGTGCGAGTTTCGAACCGCTCGGTTCGCAACACCGGCCCCGCCGGACGACGGCACGCGGCGCGTCGTGCGATCAGTCGTCGTGCCATTCGCTGTGGAGCAGGAGCTGGATCAGGGTGTCCGCCAGCCAGCGTTCGTACTGGTCATCGGACCAGCCGCACTCCCTGGTCAGGTCGAGATACACATCGTGGCCGTTCAACGTCCACGCAATGTCGACGGCACGTTCGAATTCGAGCCCATCACCCAGGCGACCCCGACTGACGGCGACCTCCACGACGGCGCTGGCACCCACCCGGCGACGACGGCCCGACTCTCGATGCAGTTCACCCAGCTCCTGTTCGCCCCCGGCAGCGAGGTCGAGCACCTGGAGCAGGGCGCCGACGCGCGCCTGGATCAGGCGAACGGCAGCGGCGTAGGCGCGCAGGGTCGACGCTGCGTCGGGTGCGTCCCACACCGGCCGCATCCAGGGGCGGTCGTTGACGGGGATCGGATCGTCGTCGCCTGCGATGGCGACGTCGATCGCGGTGGCCAGTACCGCGTGTTTCGTGCCGAATGTGGCGTAGAAGGTCTGGGGGGCGACGTCGGCGCGCTCGGCGATCGCTGAGACGGTGGTGGCCTGGTACCCGCTCTCGACGAACAACTCCGTGGCGGCGGCAGTGATCCGTCGGCGCGTCGCGCGGGCGCGTTGCGCTCGGCGGGGGTATCGCTCCGGATCGGACATCAGTCTTGACCGTAGTCAATGAACATGACTGGAGTGTGACTCCATCCAACGCGAGATGATTCCAGCAAGCGGGCACCATGAACGCCATCACCCACGCGTCGGCTTCGTCGCTGATCTCGATTCCGGTGTCGCCCGGCGGTCGCATAGATCGGACATAGATCGGGCGAGCGCACAGTGAGGGTCGAGAGACCTCAGCGGGCGATGCAACAGCCCGAACAGTCAAGGAGTTGGGCATGCGCAGACCGACCTTCATGATTCCGTTGCTGGCGCTCGTCGCCTGTGGTGGCGGCGCCGCCGAGCCGGTGGGTATGCCATCGCCGGTGTTGCCGGGTGCCGAGGTCGAAATTCTCGAGCACGACGCGACCGAGTTCGCCGCTCGCCACATCGAGGCGTGGCCCGATGTCGACACCTACATCGACGATCTCGCCGAAGACGCCAGCTTCGCCGACCCCACCTGGGGCGATCAGATCAGCGGGCGCGACACCATCGCCACGATGTGGCGCCGGTGGGAGTCGGTCACCGACTACGAGATCGATGTCACCGCGACCTACCTATCGGCAACCGGAGCCGCCTTCGAGGAGACGTGGCCCGGACTGCAGCCACCCATGGCGCTGCCACCGGACCCGCCCGTGGCGAGCGGCCTCACGGTGTACACGTTCGATGATGGCAAGATCGCTCACTCCGATCTGTGGTACCGAGCGGCCGACAACGAGGCGTACGGCATCGGATGCTTTGCCGATGGTGGGTGCTCGAGGTTCAGGGAGGCGGTCGACCGGTATGTGAGCGCGTGGGGTTCACGCGATCCGGATGTTGTTGCGGAGCTGTACAGCGATGACGCGGTCTTCGTCGACAGCCTGCTCGGCCTGGAGGCCGAAGGAGCCGGTGATATCGGCGATCTCGCAACTGTCCGATTCGGGAACATCGGTGAGATCTCGATCGAGGCGTTGGATCTGTATGCCTGGACCGATGGCCAACTGCCGCCCACCGAGAACGCCCCGGACCGTGGCGGACTGATCGGTGTCGCGATCCACTACCTGGTGACCGCCCGTGACGGCGGCGCGACCGAGAGACAAGAAGGTGTCACCACGCTCGTGCTCGGCACTCGTGCTGCAACCGGGATCGACGCCGACCCGCAAGGTCTGATCCATCGCGAGGATGTGTACCACGCACCGCAGAGCGTCGGGGCTGCATCGACGCTCGGGCAGGACACGGACGGTCAGGAGGGATCGACGACGGGCACGGTCGAGATCTCCGTCCAGGACTGGGCGGGCGCCGAGGGGTATCGGCTCCTGGCGATCGCGCACCGTGAGACCGGGCTGGTCGGCGGCGCCTTCTGGACGATCATCGACAGTGATCCGTTCTCCGGCAGCGACGTCGTTCATCCTCCATCCGACGGCGACGGTGAGTCCGACACCGAGGCCTGGGGCGACGACGCCTACCTGTGGAACGAGACGGCGAAGCTGGAACCGGGCGAGTATCAGATCCTGTTCGCGGCCAATCCGGGCGAGTTGGCGCCGTACGGCAGCCACATCCCGGCCGCCGGCTTCGAGCGCGGCTGCTCGGTCGCCGTCGACGTCGTGGCCGGCGAGGTCACCGAGCTCGTCATCACGGATATCCCGATGGCCTTCGGAAACGACCTCTGCCCGTCGGCCACGGCCGGCTGACGGCTCTCGAAGCGGCCGAGACGAGGCCCCGACGGCGGCGTGGCTGCGTCGACGGCTTCAGGCCTTCAGCGTGCGTCCTTCCAGGGGCCGGCGTCAGCCCTCGGCTCTTTCGGTAAACCGAGCACGCGCTCGCCGACGATGTTGCGCTGGACCTCGCTGGTGCCGGCGTAGATCGTGCCGGGGCGGGCGATCATGAACGACGCCATCCAGTTCGCCGGTGTGTTCTCGGTGCCGATCACCGGTGCACCGAGCCCACCGCGGGTCTCCTCGCCGAAACCGATCGTCCCGTCGGCACCGAGCATGTGCATCGCAGCCTCGGTGATCGCCTGGTGGTGCTGACTCCAGAACAGCTTGCCGATCGACGACTCCGGGCCCGGGTTGTCGCCGCGGAGGTATCGGGTGAGCGCTTGCATCCCGCGGTACCTCATGATCTGGATGTTCGTGTAGAAGGCGGCGATCTCCTGGCGTACCAACGGGTCGTCGGTGAGGCCGCGCTGGCGCGCCAGCTCGACGAACTGGTCGAACTCGGCGCCGAAGGCGAGTGAGGTGGTGGTGGCGCCGACACCGCGCTCGAACCCGAGCAGCGTGTTGCCGACCGCCCACCCGTTGTTGAGCTCGCCGAGCACGTTGCCCTTCGGGCAGCGGGCATCGCTGAAGAACACCTCGTTGAAGTGATCCTGGCCGACCATGTTGGTGATCGGCCGCAGCTCGACGCCCGGTTGGTCCATGCTGACCAGCAGGAACGAGATGCCCGCGTGCTTGGGCAGATCGGGCGCTGTGCGGGCCAGCACGAAGATCATGTTGGCGGTGTGCCCGGCCGATGTCCAGATCTTCTGGCCGTTGATCACCCACTCGTCGCCGTCGAGCTCGGCCCGACACCCGACGTTGGCGAGGTCGGAACCGGCGTCGGGTTCGCTGTAGCCCTGACACCACACGTCATCGCCGTCGAGAATGCGCGGGATGTAGTACGCCTTCTGCTCGTCGGTGCCCCACACGAGGATCGTGTTGCCGACCATGCCGATCGAGAACCCGTCGTTTCCGCCGGCCGTCGGAACCCCACGCTTGGCGAACTCCTCGTTGAGGATCACCTGCTCGATGTGGGTCAGCCCGCCGCCGCCGTACTCGCTCGGCCAGTTGGGTGCGAGCAGATTGTTGGCCCGCAACGTCTTGCGCCACCCGTCCTGGAACTCGCTGCGCTCGTCGTCGGAGAGCGCACCGATGCCCGACCAACCGTCGGGCAGGTTGGTCTCGAGGAACTCGGTGATCTTCGCCCGGAACTCGTCGGCCTCAGGTGGGTACGTCGGCTGCATCACCGAAAACTATCGAAGCGAACCCGGTCGGCTCGCAGCGGCGCGAGCCGTCACGGAAGGTCCGTCCAGCGCGGGATTCGCTCGACGACCGAGTCGTCGCCGAGCCTGGTGGCCATGGCTTCGACGAGGTCTCGCCGTGCACCGAGCCATTCGAGTCGTGCCAACGTCGCCGGTACCGGGAGGTCGTGCCGGCGTATCGAAAGATCCCGGGCGAGCAGCGCCTCGTCGCGGCGTTCGCGCAGCGACGACGCGAGGCGATCGTGCCCGCGCACTGTCACGTCCCACTCCCCGGGATCATCCGGGATGTCCTCGATCCGCCGATACCGGTTGAGCAGCGATGAAGCCGACACCTGGCCCCAACCGGGAATGCCGGCGATCCCGTCCGAGCGGTCTCCGATCAACCCGAACAGATCCGGAATCTGTTCGGGTGCGACGCCGAACTTGGCGCGCACACCGCTCTCGTCGGTCACGATGTCGCGGATCCGGTCGAGCAGCACGATCCGTTCACCTCGCACGCATTGCGAGAGGTCGTTGTCGGTCGTGCAGATCACGACCCGGTCGACTCGTTCGTCGCCTGCCAACCGGGCCACGCCGCTGGCCAGCAGATCGTCCGCCTGGAATCGCCCAGCGGGCCACAGCACCAGACCGAGCGCTCGCACGATCTGGGCGGCGAGTGGCTGCTGACCGCCGATCAGTGACTCGACGGTCGCCGGTCCCTTCGTGCGAGCGGGCGCGATGACCGAATCGAACGCGATGGCGCCATGGGTCACCTCGTGCTTCGAGAGCAGCGCCACGAGCGTGGCCAACAGGGCGCGTGCCGCTCCCACCTCGTCTCCCTCCGGGCCGGTCGCGCGCGGCGCGCCGTGGAAGCATCGGAACAACTCGAACGTCCCGTCGACGAGGTACACCGTCACCACGAGAGGATTCTGCCCGCTCGAGAGCGGTCGCAGAGCTTCGACCGTCACGGTGCTGGGCTTCGTCGGGTTCCCGATGCGGGCCGGTCGACACGCGCCGACGTCTGGGACGGCGTCACCGCGTCGTTCGCGACGATTTCTCCGCGTCCGTGCATCCGAACTCTGGCTCGCGCCCGTAGTTCAGGTCACCAACCCCTGTGCGTCCGCCAGCGCCATCTCACCCAGGAGGACACCACCATGAAGATTCGCAAGCTCGCGACAGCTGCTGTTGCGCTCACACTGGCAGGAAGCATCGCCATCGCCTCGCCCGCCGCCGCGGCGAACGACCCCGGCCCGACCCTGGCCGACATCCTCGAGGCGCAGGGTGGCGGCACCGACCGCAACTGGTACGACTTCGACATCCTCGCAGCCGGTGTGTCGGTCGCTGGCCTGAGCGACGCACTCGACAATCCCGACGCGAATCTGACCGTGTTCCTCCCGAACGACCGTGCCTTCCAGGCGCTCGTCGCCGACCTCTTCGGCTGGAAGTACTGGTTCGCCAAGGAGTCCACCATTCTCGACAAGGTCGCCTCGCTCGGTCCCGAGACGCTCCAGACGGTGATCCTGTACCACGCCGTGCCCGGTCAGATCGACTCGGCGACCGCGCTCAGCGTGCCCCGTGGCACCAAGCTTGCGACGGCGCTCGAGTTGGATGGCAAGCAGACGTTCATCAAGGTCTACCCGAAGGCCCGTTGGGGCACGGCGATCCTGGCCGACCGCGACCGCGACGACATCAACCCGTTCCTCGTGCGCAGCAAGCTCGACATCCAGGCCAGCAATGGCATCGCCCACGGGATCAGCTTCGTGCTGCGTCCGTTCGACCTCTGATCCGTCCAGATCCCCCGCGATCGAGCCCCGGTCGGCCCTGTGCCGGCCGGGGCTCTCGCGTGCCCGAGCGCTACAGTGCGCCGATGGAATGCAGGCCCCGACCCGGTGTGCAGAGGGTCGATGGGGCGCATCGAGGCGGTGAGCGTGGCCCGGTCACGCCCTGATCGATCGGGTCGTGTCAGGGGCCACATCGCCCAGCTTCCCTGGAGGGATGTCGTCAATGGGGTGACACCGACGGAGGTGTTGTCGGCCGAGCAGGTCGAGGCGATCCACGACGCGTCGTTGAGGCTCCTGCGCGACACCGGGATGCGCGTGCTCGAGCCCGGCGCCCGCGAGCGGTTCGGGAGGGCCGGTTGCACCGTGATCGACGACCGGGTGCGATTCGACCCCGACATGGTGGTCGAGACGATCGCCACCGCACCGTCGTCGTTCAAGCTCCGCGCCCGCAACCCTGCCCACGACCTCACGATCGGTGGCCGCCACGTAGTGTTCGCCGCCGTCGGCGGCCCAGCGTTCTGCTCGGATCTCGACCGGGGACGGCGGCCGGGAACCTTCGCCGAGCAGTGCGACTTCTTGCGCATCATCCAGTCGCTCGGCATCATCCACCAAGAGGGCGGTGGTCCGTTCGAAGCGATGGACCTCCCCCCGGATACCCGCCACCTCGATCTGCTCGCGGCGCTGACGCGATTGCTCGACAAGAACTGGCAGGGCATCGCCCTGGGTCGCGAGCGTGCGGCTGATTCGATCGACATCGCGGCGATCGCGCTCGGAACCGATCGCGACGGCCTCGCCGCGACTCCCGCAGTGTTGGCGATCGTCAACACCAACTCGCCGCTCAGCCTCGACATCCCGATGGCGGAGGGGCTCACCGAGCTCGCCGAGGCGAACCAAGCAGTGTGCGTCACTCCGTTCACGCTCGCCGGGGCGATGGCACCGGCAACGCTGGCGGGGGCGTTGACGCTGATGAACGCCGAGGTGCTGGCCGGGGTGGCACTGACCCAGCTCGTGCGAGCGGGCTCGCCCGTGATGTACGGATCGTTCACGTCCAACGTCGACATGCGCAGCGGCTCGCCGGCGTTCGGCACGCCCGAGTACACGAAGGCGGCGCAGGCCGGCGGGCAGCTGGCGCGCAGGTACGGCCTGCCCTATCGCTCGTCGAACACCACGACGTCGAACGCGGTCGACGCCCAGGCCGCCTACGAGAGCCAGATGTCGCTGTGGGGTGCGGTCGCCGGCGGCGCCAACCTCGTCAACCACGCCGCAGGATGGTTGGAGGGTGGGCTCACCGCCTCGTTCGAGAAGCTCGTGATCGACGCGGAGATGCTGCAGATGATGGCCGAGTACCTGCAACCGATCGTCGCCGACGAGGACGCCATGGGGCTCGAGGCGATCGATGCCGTCGGGCCGGGCGGCCACTTCTTCGGTTCGCCGCACACGATGACCCGCTACGAGACGGCGTTCTACTCGCCGCTCGTTTCCGACTGGCGCAATTTCGAGACGTGGGAACAGGACGGTGCAGCGGACACCACTCAGCGTGCCCACCGGATCTGGAAGCAGCTGCTGTCGGAGTACGAGCAACCGCCGCTCGATCCGGCGATCGACGAGCAGCTGACCGAGTTCGTCGCCCGGCGCACGATCGAACTCCGCTGACCTGATGGCGAGCCTGAACGCAGCGCTGCGCTGGTGCTTCGAGGACCGCACGACCGGCCGGATCACCATCGCCCAGTTCCCGAACTGGCCGCTCTTCGCGATCGCCGCGACATGGGTGGTTCGATGGGTCTCGTCCGACGGCTCGGTGGTGACCGACATCGCGACCGTCGTCGCGACCGGCTTGTGGCTCTATTGGGGCGCGGATGAGCTGATCCGCGGTGTCAACCCCTGGCGCCGACTGCTCGGTGCCGGCGCGATCGTCTGGCAGGTGATCGGACTGCTCGCCTGAGCTCGCGACCTGACGATCGGGATGGAGCCGGATCAGCGCGAACTAACGTGCGGCAATGCGCGAGCCGGTTCCGTTGGTCGACCTGGGGGTCGGCTCCTATCTCAGTGAGCGGCCCAGTAGGCGTTTCCCGGTCTACACGCGTGGCAACGCCGGCGAGGTCTACCCGGAGGTCGCCTACCCGCTCTCGGTCGGTCTCAGCCGATCGGCAGGCGACGGCGCGGTCGTACGGGCGTTGCTCAGCGGCGGGGTGTTGACGGCATCCGATGTCGAGGAGGGCTACACCTGTTTCGGTGGGGTGTTCGGTGGCTACATGTATCTCAACGTGTCGCTCAATCGCGTGATCGCGACCCGTCTGCCCGGGGTCACGATCGAGCAGGCGGACGCGACCTACCTCGGTTCGGAGGGGCAGGCCCCGCCGCATCGCCCGGACCGTCGTGACAAGAACCTGCTGGCGACACTGCGATCGATTCGGACGGGCTGGAAGATGCTCAACGCCACGTCCGTTCCGGAGTTGGCCGCCGACCAGGAGATCGTCGCTTCCTGGAAGGCGCGGTTACCCGAGCTGTTGGCTGCCGGTGACGAAGAGATCGTTGCGGCGGCGAGGGCCATGATGGGCCCGACGATGGAGATGTTCGGCAACCACCTCGAGATCAGCAGCAAGGCAGGTGGCTCGGTGCAGCTGCTGTCGAAGATCTGCGAGCAGCGTTTGGGCGACGGTTCGATGGTGTTGACCTTGCTCGGCGGGCTCGGTGAGGTCGAGAGCGCGGCACCGTCGTTCGCGCTGTGGTCACTCGGGCGGATGGTGGCCGACGACCCGGCGCTGACCGCCCAGTTCGACGCGGGCGTCGATGGTCTCGCCGAGCGTCTCGCCGCCGCCCCGGGGGCCGAGCAATTCAACGACGAGTTCTCCGGCTTCATCGACAGATTCGGTAGCCGCGGACCGAACGAATGGGAGTCGGCGTGCGAGACGTGGGGAACCGCGCCAGAGCTCGCGCTGACCTTGATCGACCGGATGCGGCGATCGGATCCGCAACACGCGCCGTCGTTGCGTGCCGATTCGCTCGCCTCTGAACGACTCGCCGCGGTCGAGCAGGCGCGTACACAGCTGAATCGACTTCAGCGATGGAACTTCCACAAGACGCTGGCGGCCGCCACCCTGTTCTCGCGGGCCCGCGAGCGCGAGAAGACGACGATCATCGATCTCATCCATGTCGAGCGCATGCTGCTACGGGAGCTGGGTGCTCGCACGGCGGCGCGGGTCGAAGGGGGAACGGTCGAGGATCTGTGGTTCGTCACGGCGGGCGAACTCGACGCATATGTTGCCGACCCGAGCTCGTTCAGGGAGGCGATCGCGGCCCGCCGCGCCGCCCGCCAGGAGTTGGTGCGTCGCGAGCCCCCGTTCGTCTTCGACGGCGAGCTGCCGTCACCGCTCACCTGGCCGCTGCGCAGCGATCCATCGCGAGCCGCCGCGCTGGCCGTCGGTGACTCGATCGCCGGTATCGGTGGTTGCGCAGGTGTCGCAGTCGGTCGGGCGCGGGTCGTCACCGATCCAGGCGAGCCCGGCGACCTGGGCCCTGGCGACGTGTTGATCGCCCCGCTGACCGATCCGGCCTGGACACCGCTGTTCGTGCCGGTCGAGGCGATCGTCGTCGACGTCGGCGGTCAGATGAGCCACGCCGTGATCGTGTCGCGCGAGCTGGGGCGCCCGTGCGTGGTCGCTGCCACGGACGCGACGCGGCGGATTCCCGACGGTGCGATGGTCAGCGTCGACGGCAATGCCGGCACGGTCACCGTGCTCGAACTCCCCGGTTCAGCCTGACGGTAGGGGCCCGATCAGCGGCCGTACCTGAGGTCGCCGTCGGCCCTGGTCGAAGAACCCGAGTACACCCGACGTTCGTGATCGGGGTCTGAAAGGCCTACTCGTGAGCATTTGAATGGCTGATTCGTCAACTCGTTGGCCGCTGGCTGGTCGCGCTGCAAGGTGACGTCATGGGAGCGCTCGCGTGGGACAGCAGCCCGGCGTGGTTGGGACCCGATTTCGGGATCGAGCTGGACTACGCGGGCAACGGCTACCCGTGATTGGCGACCGACGAGCTCCTCGTGGCGGTGTCGAGGGGAGGGGTTCAGCTGATCGACCGGAACACCGGCCCGATCGGTCAGGGGTTCGAACTCAGGAACGCAGCCGAGGCATTCGTCCACCCTGATGGGTTGATCACGGCTGTCGACGATCAAGACCAGGTCGCCGTGTACGACCTCGTGACCAGCGCACTGCTCGAAGGCACCTGGGACATCGACCCGATCGGCAAGGCGGCGATCATCGGCGGGCGCGCCCTGCCGGGCGGGTGAACTCGGCTTCGGTCGAGGCCGGCCTGGCCGACGCATGCGGCTCGGTGGGCCAGGGCCTCTCGGATTCGATCGATGCTCGTAAGCAGGCGTGTGGTGCGGACGTTGCTGCGCCTGCGGCCGGACCGCATCGGCGTTCGACGAGCGGATGGTCGACGACCCCGAGTTCGCCGCCTGTGTCCGCGACGCCACCGCCTATCCCGAGGTGCCCGAACACTGATACGGCTACTGCGCCGGGAGGTGATCACCCCCACATCCGGCCGAGCCGCCGCAAACCGAGGCCCCGATCCGCCGGATCGGGGCCTCGCCAATTCTGCCTGCAGCCTGGGTGGTGTCGTGTGTGGGAGGGCCGAGTTGGCTTTACAGGTGAGTAAACACTCACCTATTATGCAGCCCGTGGAGGAGGTGTTCAGGGCGATCAACGACCCGAGTCGGCGCCTGCTGATGGATCGCCTGTTCGAGCACGACGGACAGACGCTCATCGAGTTGTGCTCCCACCTCCCCGAGATGACCCGCTTCGGTGTGATGAGCCACCTCAAGGTGCTCGAGGAGGCCAACCTCGTCACCACCCGCAAGATCGGTCGCAACAAGCACCACTATCTGAACCCAATACCCATCCGGATGATCCATGAACGGTGGATCGCCAAATACGCCGAGCCGACGGTCGGTCGTCTGTCGGCCATCAAGGCCCGATCGGAGAGGAAGACATGAACAAGCCAGTACACGTGTATCAGGTGTACATCTCGGCGTCCGCCGAGACCGTCTGGAACGCAATCACCGACGGAGACGCCACGGTGCAGTACTTCTACGGCACCCGCGTCGAGTCGACGTGGGAGGTCGGAGCTGCCGTCTCGTACGGCTATCCCGACGGCAGGAAGGCCGCCGAGGGCCACGTGATCTCGATCGACCCCGGCCGGCGGCTGGAGATCACGTTCCTTCCACTGTGGGACCCGGTGTTGACAGCCGAGGGCCCGGCGCGCGAGGTGTGGCTCGTCGAGGATGTCGGTGGCGCCACCAAGCTGACGGTCGAGACCTACGACATCGTCGACGGAGGTTCGGTCCACGCCGACTTCGCGGCGGGCCTTCCGTTCATCATCTCGGGACTGAAGACGTTGCTCGAGACCGGGCTCCCCTTGCAGATGACCGGCCCCGACGGCAGCTGACCTCGCGTACGCTGCGGCCGCGATCGAACGTCTCGCGGATCGGGCGTGGGTTGCCGGACGACGACGATGGGAGCGGAGGAACTCGAGGTGGTAGGGATCCGGCCCGGGATCATGTGGACGTCTGGCGACTCGAGCGGATTCTGTTGAGGAGATCCGTCGAGGCGAGTTCGAGTTCCGCCGCGGCCAATCGATGGTCGACGCCGATCCCGATCGTCACACGTGGAGGATCGGGCGGCACACGATCGGCTCGAACTGGTACTGATGCGACCCGAGCGGCACGTTCGTCGAGTACACCGCCGGCATCGATCGCATCTCCTCCCACGAGTGGTACCGCCCGAAACACTGGCATGGTCACGGGTTCCTGTCTGCGTTCGGACCGGCAACGCAGTTCCTCGGGCCCTCGGACATGGCCGACCTGATCGCAGCGAGCGCCTGAGGAGGATCATCCGGTCCGTATCGAGCATCGACGTCGAATGGTGTCGGTCGTCATGCCGGCTTTCGTCCGAGGCGTCTCGGCGGATGCGGTACGGTCTGCCCCCCACGACCAGAGGAGCCAACATGCAGCGTTTTGTCATCGAGCGGGCCATTCCAGAAATCGGATCGGCCGATCGCGAGGCGCTGCAGGGTGCTGCGGGCCAGTCGAACGGCGTGCTCAGAGCGATGCAGGCGGAGGGCAAGCACATCCAGTGGGAGCACAGCTACGTCACGGGGGACAAGACGTTCTGCATCTATGTCGCCGACGATGCGGCACTGATCGACGAGCACGCCGAGCGCAGTGGATTCCCTGCGACGGTCGTCACGGCGGTCGGCAAGATCATCGATCCGACGACCGAGAAGGGGTAGGTCGCGTCATCCCCAGCCGCGAGTTCGTCTCGGCGGCATCGGGCGTTGCGCCTGCGGTGGGTGGACAAGCCGTAGTAGAACGGCGACATGCACAACGACGATCGCCGAGGAGTCGATCAGCTGTGCGCCGCTGCGGAGCGTCTCGACTCGCTGGCGGACATCGCCGAGCTGATGGGTGACTGCGACACGGCCGCGAGCCTCCGGGCCGAGGCGTCGGGCCGACGCATGCACGCGATGGAACTGCTCGACAACTAGCGGCAGTGCCGGGTTTCCGGTTCAGCACGGTCGGTCGCCTTTGACGGTGATGCGGCGCATGTGGCGCAGGTGACCTGCATAGTCGTGCAACGCGTAGTGCTGCACGCTTCGGTTGTCCCACATCGTCAAGGTGCCCGGCTCCCAACGGACCCGGCACGTGAAACGTTCGTGCACGGCGTGTTCGAACAAGAACTCGAGCAGCGCCTTCGATTCGTTGCGGTGCATCCCGACGATGCCGATCGTGAAGGCGCGGTTGACGTAGAGCGACTTGCGCCCGGTCTCGGGATGGGTGCGCACGAGCGGATGCTCGACCCGCTTGCCGGCCATGTCGGCGTTCTTGGTCTTCATCGCCTTCGACTTCGTCGACTGACCACCCTCTGCGTACTGGGGTCCGGCGGAGTGCACGGCGACCAGTCCGTCGAGCATCCGCTGCATCGTCGGGCTGAGCGCCTCGTAGGCGGCGTGCTGGTTGGCGAACAACGTGTCGCCGCCCACCGGTGGGAGGTCGACGGCGTACAGGATCGAGCCCAGATCGGGTTCGTCGAGGAACGTGACGTCGGTGTGCCATCCGCCACCGAAGTTGGCGCGGTCGTCGGGCTGGGTGATCACATCCAGCACCTCGGGGTGCTCGGGGTTCATCTCCACGAACGGGTGTGTGTCGAGCTCGCCGAAGCACCGCCCGAACGCGACCTGCTGCTCCGGGTCGAGGTGTTGATCGCGAAAGACCAGCACGTGGTGATCGAGAAAGGCTGCTCGAATCTCGTCGAGGGTGGCGTGGTCGAGCGCGTGCGAGAGGTCGACGCCGAAGATCTCGGCGCCGAGCACGCCCGAGAGTGGCCGTCGGTCGACGGTCCGATCACCGCTTGTCGGGCTCGTGGCCATCCTCACATTGTGCGATGCTCGGCGACGCGACGCGGCATCGGAACGAAGATCCCAGGGCTGCTCAGCCGACGCCGCGATCGTGGTCCTTCCAGTAGGGGGCGCGAAGCTCACGCTTGAGCACTTTGAGCGCTCCCGACAACGGCAGCGCCTCGGTGCGGAACTCGATCGACTTGGGCACCTTGTAGCCGGCGATCTGCTCGCGGCAGGCCTCCTGTAGTTCCTCGACGGTGGCGCTTGCGTCGGCTCGCAGCACGACGATCGCGTGCACCTGCTCGCCCCACGTCTCGTGTGGGATCCCGATCACTGCAACCTGTTCGACAGCCGGGTGCTTCGAGATCGCGGTCTCGACCTCGGCCGAGTAGACGTTCTCGCCGCCCGTCACGATCATGTCCTTGACGCGGTCGACGAGGAACAGATAGCCGCCCTCGTCGAGGTAGCCGGCATCGCCGGTGTGGTACCAGCCGTCGGCGAACACCTCTTCGGTGGCCTCCGGCTTGTTCCAGTACTCGCGCATGAAGTTGCCGGCTCGAGCCCACACCTCGCCCGTCTCGCGGGTGCCAACCGGGTTGCCGTCGTCGTCCCGGATCGACAACGACACGCCGACCACCGGCCGACCGGCCGACTGCAGTCGGGCTCCGCCGGCCCGATGGTCCTGCTCGTCGAGCCACGTCAACAGCGACGAGCACTCGGTCATCCCGTAACCCTGCGTGATGTCGAGATCGGGGTACAGGGAGATCAGGCGATCGAGCAATGCGGCCGGCATCGGCGAGGCGCCGTAGGTGATCCGCTTCATCGATGCCCACCGCTCGGGCCGGAACGACTCGTGGCCGACCATCATGGCGATCATCGTCGGCACCATCATCGTTTGCGTCACCGCATGTTGCTCGATCAGGTCGAGCGCCGCGCTCGGGTCGTAGAACGGCATGAACACCGAGGAGCCGCCCGAGGCCGGCATCCCCATGATCCCGCCCATCGAGGCGGCGTGGAACATCGGCGTCTGGTGCAGGTAGATGCTGTCCTCCTCCAGCGGTACGACGCTGGCGATGTGGTACAGGTTCAACATCTCGGCCCGGTTCTCCAGTGCCACACCCTTGGGCAGCCCAGTGGTGCCGCCGGTGTACATCAGCACACACAGGTCGTCCTCTTCGGGTTCGTCGGGCACCATCGGCTCGGCAGCGGCGATCAGGTCCTCGTACTTGATGTCGTGTGGCACGTCACCGTCGCCGATCAACACGACGTGACGGATCGGCGACGGCTCGTCGGACGACGCCATCGCGTTCGCCAGGTGCTGGGCGAAGAACGCGTCGACGAACACGACCTCGGAGCCCGAGTCGCGAACGATGTAGTCGAGCTCCTTGCCGGCGAGGCGCAGGTTGAGCGGATTGATCACGCCGACGCCCAGGAAGGCGGCGTGGTAGAGCTCGAGGAACTGGTGGCTGTTGGTGGCCATCACGGCGAAGCGGTCGCCGGGTCCGATGCCGAGCTCGTGGCGCAATGCGTGGCACAAGCGGAATGTCCGATCGCCGTGCTGGGCGTACGTGCTCGTGTAGACACCGTCGAAGAACGCAGTCTTGTCGGCGAATCGATCGAGCGCGGGCAACAGCGCCCGATGGTAGATGAGCTCTTTCATGACGGGGGACCTCCACGGATCAGGCTGGCCAGGGTGTGCGACAACCAACGACAACCAACGTAGTGGGGTGCCGCACGTCGGTCGAACGGGCAACCCGCCGGCCTGCCGGAAGATCGGTGCCGACGTACGGGCCCCGTCGCTGTGGACGCGTCGTCTTCGCACCGACTGGGCCGCGCCGGCGGCGGGAACGGATGGTGTCAGTCCACAGGGCCGAGCAGCCGGGCCAGCCGGGCTGATTGATCGGTGCGGACGACCGCCAGCACCTCGTCGCCGGGATGCAACACCGTGTCGCCGTGGGCTGTCACGACACCGCTGTCGCGCAGCACGCCAACGAGCACGCACTCGACGGGAAGATCGAGTTCGGCGATCCTGTGACCGGCCGCTTCGGACGCCGGATGAACCTGCTCTTCGACCAGTGCGTAGCGACCGCGCCGCAACTTGAGCAACGTCCTCATCTCTCCGAGTGACATCTCCTCGGCCACCAGGTGGCCGATGATGTCCGCCTGGTTGAGGGCGACATCGACACCCATGTGAGCGGTGTACAGCCATGCGTTGCTCGGATTGTTGACCCGTGCGATGGTACGACGCACCGCGAACTCGAACTTGGCCAGACTCATCACCACGAGGTTGGTCTCATCCCGCTCGGTGACGGCCACGACGGTGTCGGCCAGCCGTGCACCCGCCGCCTCGAGCACGTCGGGATCGGTGCCGCTGCCTTGGATGACGAGTTTGGCCGGCAGGGTGGAACCCAGTTTCCGGACGCGCGCCGGGTCGGATTCGATGAGACGTATCTCGTGGTCGCCCTCGAGTAGCAGCAAGCCGATGTAGGCACCGATCCGGCCTCCGCCGACGATCAGAACGTTCGACACGTGAACCTCCTCATGACAATCCGAGTAGGGCTTCGAGCCGGCCCCGCGACGGTCCGACGACTGCGAGGTGGAGGATGTCACCCGCCCGGAGGCTGGTGCCGGCCATCGGTATGAACGTCCGTCCGGCTCGGCTGATGGCGACCGGCGTCACCTCGCCCGGCACCGTCACCTCGGCGACCGTGCGGCCATCGAGCAACGGCGGTGCATCGACCTCGACGAGATCGACCTGGCCCGATCCGAGACTGGCCACGACCCCTGCCTGGGCGAACGTCAACAGATCGGTCGTTCGGTGGATGCTCCAGTCGACCGGCGCCACGACCTGCACGCCGAGGCGCCGATAGATCTCCGCCTTGAGCGGATCGTGGAGCCGGGCGACCACCTTCGGGACGTGGAACATCCGCGATGCGAGTCGGGCCACGACGGCATTCACCTCGTCGTTGCCGGTGACGGCGGCGAGGCCGTCGACCCGGTCGATCCCGGCCTGCTCGAGCACCGGTCGGTCGAAGCCGACACCGTGCACCCTGGTTCCTCGAAACGTGGGTCCGAGTCGTTCGAACGCAGCGGCGTCGATGTCGACGACCGCGACGTGATGACCCCCTGCCTCCAATGCGCGAGCGAGCCCCGAACCGGTCCGACCGCAGCCGGTCACGATGAATCTCATGCGGACACCTCCTTGGACGGACCCGGTTGGTCGGGCGCAGTTCGAACTCGTCTTGAGATGGCTTTGCGGCCCTCGTCGGCCAGCAGCAGCAGCGGGCTCAGCGCCGCGAGCCACAGCCAGCTGACCCCGGGCAACGGGCCGGTGCCGACGATGCGTTGCAGGAAAGGCACGTACACGATCAGGACCAGGACGATCAGTTCTGAAGCGACGCCGACCCAGACCAGGCGATTGGTGAAGAATCCGACGTCCCAGATCGACGATCGTTCGGTGCGTTGGGCGAACAGGTTACCGATCTGGGTGAACACGACGGCGGCCAGCGCCGCCGCGACCGCCTGCTGGTACAACGACCCTTCGCCCGGTAGGTCGAGCCATTGCCCGCGGTAGCCGTTCGTCCAGTAGTAGAGGAAGAACATGGCGACGACGGCCGCCGATTGCAGCATCCCGAGCCAGAGATAGGCCCTGGCCAACAGGTATCGGTCGACGATGTGGGCGGAGCGTCGACGCGGCGGGCGATCCATTGCACCGGGTTCCGGTGGTTCTGCTCCGAGCGCCAACGCCGGAACCAGATCGGTACCGAGGTCGATCGCCAGGATGGCCATCACGTCCAGTGCGAGCGGGATGCGTCCGCCGCTGAATGCGTACAGCATGAACGGAACCGCCTCGGGCGTGTTGCTCGTGAAGATGTACGAGGTGAACCGGCGGATGTTGGCGAAGACCGCCCGGCCCTCCTCGACGGCGTTCACGATCGACGCGAAGTTGTCGTCGAGCAGGATCATGTCGGCGGCCTCGCGGGCGACCTCCGTACCCGAACGGCCCATCGCCACCCCGATGTCCGCCTGCTTCAGCGCAGGCGCGTCGTTGACGCCATCGCCGGTGACGGCAACCACGTGGCCCGACTGCTGGAGCGCCACGACGACACGCAGCTTGTGCTCCGGTGACGCACGCGCGAACAGAACCTCTCCGCTCAGCGCGTCAGCGAGCGCGGCGTCGTCGAGTTCGTCGAGCTCGTTGCCGTTCACGATTCGCACCCGGTCGTCGCGCAGCATCCCGACCCGCCGTGCGATCGATTCAGCCGTCAGTCCGTAGTCGCCCGTGATCATGATCGTTCGGATCCCGGCCAGTTGGCACGTTCGCACGGCCGCCTCCACGTCGGGACGGGGCGGATCCATCATCGCCACGAGCCCGAGCAGCGTCAGGTCGTGTTCGAGCGCGCCGACGCTCAGTTCGGGCAGCGGCTCGTCCAGGTCGCGGCGGGCGATCGCGAGCACCCGCAGACCTCGACGGCTCATGTCGTCGTTGGTGGCATCGATCCGGGCCCGGACCGCGGCGTCGAGCTCCTCGACGCTCCCTGTCATCTGGACGTGGCTGCACAACGCCAGGAGCTCACGCGGTGCCCCTTTCGTGTACAGCACGTGGCCGCTGCCGGAGCGGTGCAGCGTGCTCATGCGTTTGCGGTACGAGTCGAACGGCAACTCATGCACGCGTGGCGTCACGACAGCCTCGTGACCGAGGTCGATGCCCGCCTTGTCGCAGGCCACGACAACCGCTGCTTCCGTCGGATCGCCGAGCACGGTCCACCGCCCATCGCGCGCGACCATGCGGGCATTGCACGCCAGCCCCGCCGCCACGAGCAACGGGCGGAGCACGGGTGCGTCGCTCTCGGCCCCCGCGACCTGGCGCACCGCGCCGACCGGCTCGTATCCGGTGCCGTCCACCTCGAAACTGGCCGACGGGCAGAAGATCTCGCGGACGGTCATCTCGTTCTGGGTCAACGTGCCGGTCTTGTCCGTGCAGATCACGCTGGTACAACCGAGGGTCTCGACGGCGGACAGCCGCTTCACGAGCGCGTTGCGAGATGCCATTCGCTGCGTCCCCATCGCCAGCGACAACGTGACCGTCGGCAGCAGCCCCTCCGGCACGAACGCGACGATCATCCCGAGACTGAAGACCAGCCCTTCGGTGACATCCATCAGGCCCGACAGCAGCGCGATCGAACCGACCAGGACGCCGACGCCCACGGCGACCGCCGTGATCACCTTGGTGAGTTGACCGAGCTCGATCTGCAGCGGGCTCGGTTCGGCGTGGAGTTCCTGGGTGAGCGCTGCGATCCGTCCGAACTCGGTCGCCATACCGGTTCGGACGACGACCGCCTTGCCGCGCCCGGACGACACACTCGTGCCGGCGAAGACGAGATTCGTCGTTTCGGCCCGGCTCGTGTCGGCGACGGGCTCACCGTCCTTGCGGACCGGCATCGTCTCGCCGGTCAGCGATGACTGGTCGACGCGCAGTTCGGTGTGGGCGACCACGCGTGCGTCGGCGGAGACGCGGTCGCCCTCGTCGAGCAGCATGAGATCGCCAGGAACGAGTTCGGTCGCATCGACGAGTACCTCCGCGCCGTCTCGTACGACGCGCGCCCGAATCGGCAGCAGCTTTCGAAGGGCGTCGATCGCCTTCTCTGCTTTGAACTCCTGCCAGAAGCTGAAGAACCCATTGATGATGTTGACCAACGCGATCGCGACGCTCAGCTGGGGCAGCCCGGCGAAGAGCGCGACGATCGCGCCGACCCACAGCAGCAACGCCATGAGGTGAGTGAAGTGGCCGATCAGTCGCGAGCCGAGCGATCGATGCCCGACCTCGCGGAGCTCGTTGCGTCCCGTGGCACCGAGTCGCCGGGCCGCCTCCGCCACGCTCAGCCCGCCCGGCGTCGAACCCATCGCTGCGTAGACGTCTGCGGCGCGGAGCGCTTCGACTCCCGCGCCGCGATCGACTCGCTCCGCGTCCGGAACGAGTGGTGCAGTCTCCGCTCCCGAACCCGGCGCAGTGCGCATGGTGCCTCGCAGTCGCCTTGATTCTACAACGCTGCACCCGGGCAGATCTCGGCCGGAAGAAATCCGGAGGCGGGGAGGCGACACCGGCGGCTGATGGGCGGTGCAGACGAGTCCGTCGGTCGATTCGGCGACGCTGGTCAGCCGCACGGAGATCCCGGTCCGGTTCGCCGAGCCGCCGTTTGGCCGGCCACCGTCGACCGGTCGACCCGTCGATGCGGGTGAGGGTGATCGGGTTCCAGGGCGCGCCGAGCGCGTGCCCACGACCCGCCGCCGGTCGAGCCGATGTCGGGCGCGTTGCCGTCGACGGCCGAACTGCTACGCGATGTCGCTGCGTTCGATGTGCGTCGTCTGATTCCGATCTCGCGTCGGGTCGGTCGAAGGTAACGTGCGGGTTCGCACCGTCGCACACAGCGACGGACCGGTGAGTACCCGATCGGAGTGGTGGTGAACCCCGAGGTAGATACCTACGTCGAACGCTCGCAGAAGTGGCCGGCGGAGATGACCGGCGTCCGGCCGATCCTCTTGAGTCGCGGGCTCACCGAGGAGGTCAAGTGGGGCAAGCCCTGTTACACGCATGGGGGCAAGAACATCGCCATCCTCCAGGAGATGAACGACTTCCTCGCCCTCATGTTCTTCAAGGGTGCCCTCTTGTCCGATCCCGAAGGTGTCCTCGAGGAGCAAGGACCGAACTCTCGATCGGCACGCCGCATCCGCTTCACCTCGGTCGACGACGTCGGCCGATTGGCCGAAACCGTCAGGGCCTACATCGACGAGGCCATCGATGTCGAGGAGGCCGGTCTGGAGGTCGGCCCTGCACCCGAGCCGGTCTTGGTCGCAGAGCTTCGGCAACGCCTCGACCGGGACGCGGAGTTCAGGGCCGCGTTCGAAGCGTTGACCCCCGGTCGGCAGCGGGAATACAACATGTACTTCTCGGACGCCAAGCAGGCCAGTACCCGAGCGGCGCGGGTCGACAAGCACCTCCGGAGGATCCTCGACGGCAAGGGTCTCCGCGACCGATAGCCGTCGGCCCGCCCCACGTCGATCACCAGGCGAGCACAAGTTCAGTCGGGATCGGCGGCCGTGTCCGTGGCCTCGTCGGCCACTTCGGCCACGTCGAGTGGGCGTATCGAGATCGCCCGGAAGCGGCCGACGCCCTTGAGATCGTAGACGCGGCGGTGCAGGCGCACGTCGAGATCCTCGCGCTCGAGCAGGTGCATCCCATCGGCGCGTCGCACCATCACCGTGTTCGGACGGGCGACCCCGGTGAGGCGGCTGGCGAGATTGACCGTTGCTCCGAACACGTCGCCGCCGACGCTGACGGTCTCGCCGAATGCGATGCCACAGTGAATCGGGGGGACCGCCGCTTCGGGCCCGAGTCGCTGGATCAATTCGAGGGCGATGGCCACCGCATCGTCGATCGAGTCGCTCACGAACATCACTTCGTCGCCGATCAGCTTCACGACGCGGCCGTCGTGCGTCGACACGACGTCGAACGCCATCGCCTCGAACGTCTCGACGATCTCGGTGATCTCCTGCCGGGTTGCGCCCTTGCTGATGCGGGAGAAACCCGACAGGTCGGCAAATCCGACCGCCAGCAGACCGTCGTGCTGACCAGCATGGAGTCGCTGGGCGATGGCGGCCAGCAAATGGCGCCGCCACACGTAATTCATGGTGCTCTCGATGAACTCGACGATGTTCGACCCCGAACCGTCGCTGAGCGGCTGAGGTGCCGGCGCCAACTTGGGTGTCCCGCCGTCATCGACGATGAGCGCGTCGGCAATCACGTCGAGCTGTGCGCCGACCAAGCGGCTGAACGAGGCGCCCATCAGCCGGGCGAGACGCAGGATGTCGCCGTCGTCGATCACTTCCAGGTCGAGCAACGAGCGCAGTCGCTGCACCACGGCGATGTCGTCGCTGCCGAATGCGAGTTCGTCGTCGGCCACTTCGGCGAACCCCATCGCACGCCACCACCGCAACGATCGCTCGCGGTCGATGCCGCTGAGCCCCTCGATGTCGGCACGCCGCAGCGTCGGCGGGTCGATGCCGACCAACCGGTACAGCTTGTTCAGATCGACCGGGTCGGTCGGCTCGGTCGGCTCGGTCACGACGCCCATCATGACGTACGGATCACGTGCGCTGTGATATCCGGACCCGACCGGTCCGTGGCCAGTAGTAGCTTGTGCGCCCGTGGGGAGTCGTAGCGACGGGAGGCCGACGATGGTGCAGGTGGCGAATCGGCGTCGGGGCATCGCTCGATGAACATCGACGTCGAGTCGGTCGACGAAGCACTGGCCACCACGCGAGCGGTTCGGTTGCGGCTCGACCTCGAGCGCCCGGTCGACACCGAGATCATCTACGACTGCATCGACATCGCCGAGCAAGCGCCGTCCGGCGGCAACCAGGGCAGCCGGCGTTGGATCATCGTGCGCGATCCGGCGATCAAGGCACGCATCGCCGAGCTGTACATGGCGACCGGCGGCGAGTTCATGATCGCCGCCCGCGACCAGCTCGACGGCAGCGGCCACCCACAGGAAAGGGTGATGAGGTCGGCCGCCCATCTCGCCGAGCATCTGGCCGAGGTACCCGCGATCGTGATCCCGACGATCATCGGCGTCCACGACGGCAGCGGGCGGCCCGGTCTGTTCGACTCGGTGATCCAATCGGTGTGGAGCTTCTGCGTGGCCCTGCGGGCCCGCGGGCTCGGCACGTCCTGGACGACGGCAGTCCTCGGCAAGGGCGACGAGCTGGCCGAGCTGCTCGGCGTTCCCGACGGCAACACCCAGATCGCCATGATCCCGGTGGCGTGGACCAAGGGCACCGAGTTCAAGCGGGCGCCTCGATTCCCAGCCCGCGAGATCGCGTTCATCGATCACTACGCCCACACCTGGGTGTCCGGCCCCAGCGACCCCGCATGCCTCGCCGACGGCCCGGGCACCGTGGTCGAGGTCGATATCAAGGCGTCGATCGACGATGTCTGGCCCCTGGTGACCGACATCAACTTCGGCGCTGACCACAGCGAGGAGTTCCGCGGGGCACGTTGGGCCGATGGCGTCGACGGTCCGGCCCTCGGTGCCCGGTTCATCGGGAGCAACGTGCATCCCGCGATCGGCGAGTGGGACGTGAGTTGCTTCGTGCATCGCTACGTCGAGCGAGCCGAGTTCGGCTGGGTCACCTCCGATCCCGACAACCCGGGAGCGCAGTGGCGCTTCGAACTGGCGTCGATCGCGGGCGCGACGAGGCTGCGGTACTCGGTGATCATCGGGCCGGGTCCCTCGGGCATCAGCGCAGCGATCGCGGCGATGCCCGACAAAGAGCCGCGCATCCTGTTCCGACGGATCGAAGAGCACCGCGCCAACATGCAGCGCGTCGTCGATGCCATCAAGACGGCATCCGAAGCTGCCGCCGCAGCAGGTTCATCCGCGCCCTGATTCGCCGGTCGCGACGGCGACCCAGCATCATCTGACCAGAGCGAATCACCGGGGCGTGACTGCGCTCCGACGAGTGAACGACAGGAGCTTCCCATGGCCGACGCACTGATCATCGATGCCTGCCGTACGCCGCGCGGCATCGGCAAGCAGGGCAAGGGCGCCCTCACCCATCTCCACCCCCAGCACCTCGGGTCGACGGTGCTGCGGGCGCTCGTCGAGCGCAACGGGTTCGACACCGCCGACGTCGACGACGTCGTGTGGGGCACCAGCTCGCAGGTCTGTGAGCAGAGCGGTGATCTGGGCCGCATGTCGGCGCTCGACGCCGGGTACGACGTCAGGGCCAGCGGTGTCACCCTCGACCGCTTCTGCGGGTCGGGCATCACGAGCGCCAACATCGCCGCGACGGCGATCATGGCCGGGATGGAAGACCTGGTGGTCTCCGGCGGCACCGAGATGATGTCGCTCCCCAAGCAAGGGCTCTTGCCGATGGGCGCCAACAACGCACACCTGCAGGAGATCCATCCCCAGTCGCACCAGGGCGTCTGCGCCGATGCGATCGCCACGATCGAGGGCATCCCGCGTGCGGCGCTCGATGCACTGGGCGCCGAGTCGCAAGCACGGGCGGATCGCGCGATCAAGGAGGGCCGCTTCGACAGGAGCCTGATCCCGGTGCTCAACCTCGACGGCACGACGGCGCTCGATCGCGAGGAATTCCCGCGCCCGGGAACCACGGCCGAGTCGTTGGCAAACCTGTCACCGAGCTTCACGGCGATCGCCGACTACCGGTACACCGATGACGCTCCGTCCTTCCGCGAGCTCATCAATCAGAAGTACCCCGACGTCGATATCCAGCACGTGCATCACGCGGGCAACTCGTCGGGGGTCGTCGACGGCTCGGCGGCGATCTTGTGGGCCAGCGGCGACTACGCCAAGGCGCACGGGCTGACGGCTCGTGCCCGCGTCGTGGCGACCGCCAACATGGGCGACTGCCCGACGCTGATGCTCAACGCGCCGGTACCGTCGGCCCGCAAAGTGCTGCGCAAGGCCGGTCTGACGCTCGACGACATCGATCTGTTCGAGATCAACGAGGCGTTCGCCGTGGTCGCCGAGAAGTTCATGCGCGACCTCGACCTCGACCGCGACAAGGTCAACGTCAACGGAGGGGCGATGGCGCTCGGCCACCCGATCGGTGCGACCGGAGCGATGTTGATCGGCACCGTGCTCGACGAGCTGGAGCGGATCGACGGTCAGTTCGGTCTGGTCACGATGTGCGCCGGTGGCGGTATGGCGCCGGCGATCATCATCGAACGCCTCTGAGGCCCGAGCCGGGCGGCGTCACGCCCGCTGCCGGCGTAGCCGGTCGGCCAGCAACAGCCCGACAGCCAGTGGCACGATGATCGCCACGGGCAGCACACCCTGCGGATTGAGGCTGCGGCGATCGGTCACCGAGACCGTCATCACGTTCGACGGCGCGACGCCCGGCCCATCCGCTGCCAGCACGACGCCGTAGACCAGGAACGTGCCGGGCGAGATCGGCTGGATCGTCCAATCGATCGTCGTGCTCGCTTTGGCCGCCAGCGTGCCGATCGGCTGGGTGAGCGTCGCCGTCCAGTCCTCCGGGTCGACCGAGCCCTCTCGATCGGGGCTCACCACGTCGAGGTGGACGACGAGGTCGTCGCGGTCGCTGCTCGACGAGTTGGACACCATGATTCGCAAGTCGATCGAATCGCCGAGATCCACATCCGAACGTTCGGGCGACATCACCACTGTGATGTCGCCGGCCTCGGTGGGCGGCGCTGCTGCCAGTGCGGTGGCGGTGCCTGATCCCATCGTGGTCGCCAGCGCTGCGATCAGGAGGGCGGGCAGCGTCTTCATCGCGAATCTCCCAGTTCGATGCGGCGTGACAGCTGGATCGCGAGGATCGTCAGCAGCACGGCGGTGACGGCCGGCGAGATCAGCAGTGTCCAGTGCTGTGACCAGCTCTGTTGGCCGACGAGCACATCGTTGGCCAGCTTCAGGCCGCCACTCACAGGATTCAGTTTGATGAAGATCGATCCCAGCACGCCGTTGGCGGTCACGCCGGGCAGCCGGCTGGGCGCTGCGAGCACCAGCAGGATCGAGATCGAGGCGGCGAGACTGACCCGATTCGACATCGCCAGCGCGCTGATCGCCAGGCCGAGCCCGGTCAGTGCGGCGGCCACCAACGATCCGGCGACCACCATCACGATCGCCGCGTCGACGGCGACGCCCGGCCCCCTGGCGAGCACGATGACGAACGGCAGCGACACGGCGATCGCGGCGACCCACATGCTCGTGGCGGCGATCAGCTTGCCGACCACGAGATCTCGACGGTGGAGCGGGCTCACCAGCAGCGACTCGAGCGTGCCTCGTTCGCGTTCGCCGGAGATCGAGTCCGAGGCGATGACCAGCGCCGTCAGGGTGCCCAACGCGATCGCGGTCTGCACGATCACCCCGACCGATTCGCGAGCATCGAGCAAGTTGATGCCGGCATCGGCCGACACCAGGTACGACAGGGCTGCCAGCAGCAGGCTGAACCCGAACAGCACGCCGGGCCCACGGGTGCCGCCCCACAGTTCACTGAGCTCCTGATGGGCTACCACCGACCAGCCGGGGCGGACTCGATCGGACGGCGGGCTGCTGGGACGGGTGGCTGCGGCGGTCATGACGCGCCTCCTCGGGGCGATGGCGATGGGTCGTTGGCGAGCGACGTCAAACTCAAGAACGCGTCGTTGAGTGAGACGCGATCGGTGTCGAAGCTGCGCACCTCGATTCCTGCGCCGATGATCGCAGCGAGTATCCGGCTCGACGGGGGAGCGTCGTCGGCGGTCAGCCGCAGGTCGAGATCGCCGGGTCTGGCGTTGTCGAAGTCGACATGTTCGATTCCGCCCAATGCCAGCAGCACCTCGTGGGCCGCGGTCACGTCGCCGGGGTCGACGCGCAACCGGGATGTTCGCCCGACCTGCGCCGATGCGACGACTTCGTCGACGGTACCGGTGGTGAGCAGATGGCCGCCGGCCATGATGGCCACCCGATCGCAGACCCGTTCGACCTCGTCGAGCAGGTGGGTGCACAGCACCACGGTCGTGCCTTCCTCGGCGGCGATCCGGGCCAGGTGACGGACCACGTCCTCCTTGCCGGCCGGGTCGAGCCCCAACGTCGGCTCGTCGAGGAACAGTACCTGCGGTCGGTTGATCATGGCGCGGCACAGGCCGAGCCGTTGGCGCATACCGCGCGAATACTGCGAGATCCGTTGTGTCGTGCCGCCGAGTCCGAGCTGATCGAGCAACACGTCGGCGCGAGCGCCGGCGTCCGCTCGTGGCAGCCCGTACAACTCGCCGAAGAAGCACAGGTACGAGTGCCCGGTCTGGGCGCGCGGGTAGCCCCCCGACTCGGGCAGCACACCGATCCGTTGCCGAATCGCTCGCGGGTCGGTCAGATCGGCGCCGGCGATCGTGGCAGTGCCGGCAGCCGGGTCGAGGATGGTGGTGAGCGCTCGGATCACGGACGTCTTCCCGGCCCCGTTCGGCCCCAGCAGGCCGAACACCTCGCCCGCTCCGACGTCGAGGTCGATGCGGTCTGCGGCGACCAGGTCGCCGTACTGCACCGTGAGCCCGCGGCACTCCAGTCGTGTCGTTGTCGTCGCCGTCTCCACGACTCGATTACGACACACCGCACCTGACTCCCGACTGACCGGCCCGCGGCCCGCTCGAGGCCCGATCGGGCGAGCTGTCGCGCGCTGCGCTCGAACGGTCGTCCGACGAGTTCACCGCGGTCGGTACGACCCGGTCGTTCTGAACAGGCGCCGTCGGTCCGCGTCAGCCCATCGTCTTGCCGTAGTCGCAGGTGAGCCAGCGCTCGGGGCGCAGGTGGGCAGTGACCGAGGCGTCGGACAAGGGGTTCTGCTCGGCGTACTGGGCGCCCAGCTCGGCACCGAGGTAGCGGGTTGCCAGATCGAGCACGTCGGGGTCGTCCTTGACCAACGTGACCGGCCCCTCGACCATCACGTACTGGTAGGGCGGCGCCTCGTTCTGCACCGTCAGCGTGGCCCGCCCGTGGCGCCGCAACAGGGCGGCCTTGGCGGAGCCGTCGTCCATGCTGATGCTCACCTCACCATTGCGATATCGATACCAGATCGGCAGAGCGAGCGGCCCTTTGCCGTCGCGTGCGATGGAGAGGATCCCCACGTGCAAGTCGGCGAGAAATGCGTCTCGCTCTGCGATGGTCATGTCGGTGTCGGCCATCTCGCCAGTCTCTCACTCCGGTGGTGCACGGCTTCGCTCCGAACCCGTTCCGGCAGTCCTGGTAGAAACAGCCGATGGGATCGCTTTCCGAGGACACCCGCTGGCTCGATGCCACGGCGCAGGCCGATCTGGTCGCCAATGGCGACGCCTCACCGCTGGAGCTGACCGACGCAGCGATCGAACGGATCGAACAGCTCGACGGACCGATCAACGCCGTCGTGCTGCGCTGGTTCGACCATGCGCGTGAGGTCGCCTCCAGCCCCGAGTTGCCCGATGGCCCGTTCCGGGGCGTGCCGTTCCTGCTGAAGGATCTGTGGGCGCCCTATGCCGGGCAGCCGATGACGAACGGGAACGTCGCGCTCCGCGACGCGATGCCGATCTCACTCGCCGACAGCGCGCTCGTCTCGCGTTTCCGTGCCGCCGGGCTGGTCACGCTCGGGCGCACCAACAGCCCCGAGCTCGGTAGCTTGCCCGTGACCGAACCCGTCGCATACGGCCCGACCCGCAACCCGTGGAACACCGATCACGTACCCGGCGGCTCGAGCGGCGGTGCAGCGGCGGCGGTCGCGGCCGGCATGGTGCCGATCGCCCACGCCAGCGACGGCGGCGGCTCGATCCGCATCCCGGCCTCGTGCTGCGGGCTGGTCGGCCTGAAGCCGTCGCAAGGACGCATCACGCTCGGCCCGCAAGGCACCGAATCGGGCCTCAGCGTCCAACTGTGCGTCAGCCGTTCGGTGCGCGACACGGCGCAGCTGCTCGATTCGGTTCGTGGCCCGGGCGTCGGTGACACCGTGATCGCAGCCCCGCCGGATCGGCCCTACCTGCAAGAGGTGGGTGCCGACCCGGGCCGGCTCCGGATCGGGCTGCTCGATGCCGATCCACGCGGCAGGGCGTTGCATCCCGATTGTGCCGAGGCGGTTCGGTCTGCCGCCGCGCTACTCGAATCGTTGGGCCACGATGTCGCGCCCGGCTATCCGGTGGCGATGTCCGACCCCTCGTTCACCGCTCGGTTCATGGCGATCTGGGGTGCCAACATGGCGATCGGGATCGGTAACTGCGGTGAAGCGCTCGGACGTGACCTGACCGAGGACGAGGTCGAGGTCGTCAACTGGGCCCAGGCCCGATTCGCCGAGCAGGTGTCGTCCGTCGACTATGCACAGGGTCTTGCGGCGACCGCCGAGTTCCGTCGAGCCATCCACCAATGGTGGGCCGACGGGTGGGACCTGTTGCTGTCACCGACGCTCAGCGAACCGCCGGTTCGGATCGGCGAGCACGGCCCCCGACCGAACGATCCGATGGCCGGTATGAAGCGTGCGGTGGAGTGGGTGTCGTTCACCCCACCCTTCAACGTCAGCGGTCAACCGGCGATCAATGTGCCGTTGCACTGGAACGGCGCAGGCCTGCCGGTCGGCGTGCAGTTGGTGGCCGCCTACGGTCGCGAGGACGTGCTGATCCGAGTGGCGAGCCAGCTCGAAGCGGCCCGGCCCTGGACCCGACTGACCCCTCCCTGATCCGACGCCCTGCGAGAGCAGCCGTAGCGATCGGACGCAGGTCCTGCCGGCGCTTGCAGGCAGAGCCCACCGCAGCGCTCGACGGTGTGGCCGCTACCTGTCTCTGAGCGAACGCCCCGTGCCGATCCCCTCGGTCGGCGTCCCTACGCTGCAGCCATGGCGACCGACGTTCCAGATCTGCTGACCGGCATCGCGACGACGCGGGCGATCCGGCGTCTGGCGGCCGACCCGATCCCGGACGACGACCTGGCGACGATGCTGTGGCACGCGACGCGCGCACCGTCGGGTACGAACCGACAGCCGACCCGCTTCGTGGTCCTGCGCAATGGCGACGCAGCCGTTGCGGCGAAGGCTGCGCTCGCGCGCGGCTTCCGCCAGGGGTGGGCCGACAAGGCGGTCGATGCCGGCTACGCCACCGGCTCGGCGCTCGACCCCACCTCGCCCAAGGGGCGTCAACGGGCGGCGATGGACTACTTCGTCGAGCACTTCGAGGAGATCCCTGTGGTCGTGCTGCCGTGCCTCGTTCGCTACCGTCCGCCGAACCCGTTCGAGGGGTCGTCGGTGTACCCGGCGTGTCAGAACCTGCTGCTCGCCGCCCGGGCTCTCGGATACGGAGGGGTGATGACCGGCTGGCACGCCCCCGTCGAAGCCGAGCTGCGCGAGCTGCTCGGGATCCCCGACGATGTGGCGATCTGCGCGACGATTCCGCTCGGGCGCCCGCTCGGCAACCACGGTCCGGTCCGTCGGCTGCCGTTGCAGGACGTGGTGTTCGACGGCGGTTGGAACGTGACCGCGCAGTGGGCGATGGACCCGCCAGGCACCCGCTTCGCCGGTCCGCCACCGGCCCGGCCCACCTGATCGAACGTGGGCGCCGCCAACTACGGTCGAACCGATGTCCGAGCCCCGTGAGTTCCGTCAGCCCCGCTTCGCGCCAGCGACCGGTGCGTGTGAGATCCTGCTCGTTCGACACGGCGAGTCGGCGCCACTCGTCGAGGGTGGCTCGTTCCCTCTCGTCGGCGGTCACGCCGACCCACCACTGCACGTTGAAGGTCTGGCACAGGCCGAACTGGTCGCCGAGCGGCTCGTGTCGACGGGGGAGCGGATCGCTGCGGTGTACGTCACCACGCTGACGCGCACCCATCAGACGGCGGCACCGCTGCTCGCTCGACTCGGTCAGGAGGCGATCGTCGAACCGGAGCTGCGCGAGGTCTTCCTCGGGGATTGGGAGGGGGGCGTCCTGCGCCACAAGGTGGCCGACGGCGATCCGATCGCTGTGGAGATGTATGCCGAGGAACGGTGGGACGTGATCCCCAACGCCGAGCCGGCTGTCGAGTTCGAGGATCGCGTCCGTCGTGGTATCGAGCGGATCGCGGCGTCTCGTCCCGACCAGCTCGTCGTCGCCGTGGTGCACGGCGGCGTGATCGGCCAAGTGATGAACATCGCTGCCGGCGCAACGGGGTTCGCCTTCAACGGGGCCGACAACGCCTCGATCTCGCACCTCGTCGTCACCGCCGACCGCTGGATCATCCGCTGCTTCAACGACACGAGCCATCTCAGCCCCACGTTCAGCAGCGCGCCAGAACCGATGACCTGACCGGTGCCTCCGACGGGAAGGTGTCCGACTCCGAGATGTCCATCACCCCGCAGTCCCCGCGGGGCCCGTCATGGGCGTTACCTGCTGGTGCCGACCTTGAGGTCCTTGAACGGGACCTTCGAGTCGACCGAGATGTCGCGCGGCAAGCCGAGCACGCGATCGCCGATGATGTTGCGCTGGATCTCGTCGGTGCCGCCCGCGATACTGCTCGAGAACGAGCCGACCACCGTGGTCTGCAACTCGCCGGCGCGGCCGTCGACCGGATCCCATGCCTGGCTGCCGGAACCGGCGATCTCCATGGCGATCTCGCGGAAACGCCAGGCGATCACCGAGCCGTAGAGCTTGCCGAGCGAACCGCCGGGCCCGGGTGCCTTGCCGGCCTTCAGCTCCGCCCTGGTGCGCATCGCAACCAGCGACTTCGTGGTCTCCATCGCATAGATCTCCATCAGCTGGTCGCGCACGACCGGATCGTCGATGCGGCCCGCCGAGCGGGCGGCAGCGAGCAGCAGGTCGTACATCGGCTGGCTGATCGAGCCCGACCCGGCCGATCCGATGGCCACACGCTCGTACATCAGCATCGCCGTGGCCTGACGCCACCCGTTGTTGTACTCACCGACGAGGTTGTCGACCGGAATCCGGACGTCGGTGAAGAACACCTCGTTGAAGTGCCGGCCGCCGTCGATCTGGTGGATCGGGCGGATCTCGACGCCAGGCGCCCGCATGTCGAGGATGAACATCGAGATGCCCGCGTGCTTGGGCTGTTCGGGGTCGGTGCGGGCGATGATGATGCCGTAGTCGCTCTCGTGGGCGAGCGTGGTCCACACCTTCTGACCGTTGAGGATCCATTCGTCGCCGTCACGTTCGGCCTTGGTCTGCAGGCTGGCGACGTCGGATCCGGCACCGGGCTCGGAGAACATCTGGCACCACATCGTGCGACCGGCGATGCTGTCGGGCATGAAACGCCGCTTCTGATCGTCGGTGCCGAACTCGTTGAGCATCGGCAGGCACATGCCGTGGCTGATCACGAACTCGCTGGTCATCGCCGGGAAGTCGGCCGCGATCGACCGCCAGATCCGCTCGTGCTCGTTGGTGAGACCGGCGCCGCCGTACTCCTTGGCGTAGGTCAAGCCGGCCAGACCGGCCTCGGCGAGCGCGCCCTGGAACTTCTTGGCGGCGGGGATGTTGCGGCGTTGGCCGGGCTGGGCGTGCTCGGTGAGGAACTCGCGGCAGCGAGCGGCGAACGCCTCGCTGTCTTCCGCGGAGAGTTTCTCAGCGGTGCTCGTGTCGGTCATCGATTCTCCTGTCGATCCTGGTGGAAGGTTCTCAACGCTTGCTCGGCCACAACGATTTGGCTGCCGTACGGTGACTGACTGTATGATCGCATACAATCATGCGCGTGACAAATGCAACGAGTTCAGCGGGTCGGGCAGCCGGCCAACCCGCACACGAGCTCGATGCGCCGCCCTGGTTGCGGGTCGAAAGCACGTTGATGGCCACGGCCAACGCGATCCGCGCCGCGTACGACGAGCGTCTCGCCCCCCTCGGCCTCACGCTCAGCCTGGCCAGCCTGCTGTCGTACATCGCCGACTTCGGCCCGATCAATCAGACCCGCGCAGCCGAGCATCTCGAGCAGGGGCGCGCCGTCACGGGCACGCAGGTCGACCGCCTGCAGGCGCTCGGCTTCGTCGAACGCCGACCCGACCCCGACGACCGTCGCGTGTGGCTGCTGGCGATCACCGAAACGGGCGCCGAGCTGGCCGGCTCGATCGCCGAGGTCGACCGGGTGCTGCGCGCCGAGCTCAGGGCGGGGATCACGCGGTCCGAGCGCCAAGCACTCGCCGGTCTGCTGATCCGCCTGCAACGAAATCTCCACCGATCCGCGTCACCCGCCAGCACCTCACCCTCCAGCACCTCACACCTCGAACCAGGAGCCACACCATGATCGATGCCGTGATCGTCGACGCCGTCCGCACGCCGGGCGGCCGCCGGAATGGAAAACTCAAGGACTGGCACCCGGCCGACCTGGCTGCGCACGTGCTCAAGGCGATCGAAGAACGCAACGGGCTCGACCCTGCATCGGTCGACGACGTCATCATGGGCTGCGTCATGCAGGTCGGCGAACAGTCGCTCAACATCGGCCGCAACGCCGTGCTCGCAGCCGGCTGGCCAGAGACCGTTCCCGCCACCACCGTCGACCGTCAGTGTGGGTCCAGCCAGCAGGCGCTGCACTTCGCCGCACAGGGCGTGATGGCCGGGGCGTACGACATCGTGATCGCCGCCGGCGTGGAGGTCATGACCCGCACGCCGATGGGTGCCTCGATCGTGAAAGACATGGGCTTCCCCTTCCCGAAATCGATGATGGAGCGCTACTCGGACACGGGCCTGCCCCCACAGGGCATCGGCGCCGAGATGATCGCCGACGAGTACGGCCTGACTCGCGAAGACCTCGACGCGTTCGGAGCGGAGAGCCAGCGCCGCGCCGCCCAGGCCACCGCCGAAGGCCGGTTCGAACGCGAGATCGTCCCGGTGCCGGTCGTGATCGACGGTGTCACCCAGATGATGACCACCGACGAAGGCATCCGCGAGGGCACGACGCCCGAGACGCTGGCCAACCTCAAGCCGGCCTTCAAGGAAGATGGCAAGGTCACCGCCGGCAACTCGTCGCAGATCAGCGACGGAGCCTCCGCAGTGCTGGTGATGAGTGAGCAGAAGGCCGCCGAACTGGGCCTGACACCGCGCGCCCGATTCCACAGCTTCGCGGTGGTCGGCACCGACCCGATCACGATGCTCAAGGGCCCCATCCCCGCCACCGGGAAGGTGCTCGCACGCTCGGGCCTCTCGATCGACGACATCGATCTGTTCGAGGTCAACGAGGCGTTCGCATCGGTCGTGTTGGCCTGGCAGCTGGAGCACGGCACCGACCTCGCCAAGACCAACGTCAACGGCGGTGCGATCGCGCTCGGTCATCCGCTGGGTTGCTCGGGTGCCAAGCTGATGACCACACTGCTCAATGAGCTCGAGCGGAGCGGTGGTCGCTACGGTCTGCAGACCATGTGTGAGGGCGGCGGCCTGGCCAACGCCACCATCATCGAGCGTCTCTGAGCCCGTTCTCCCACGCATCAACCTCGACACGAATCAGCATCATCGAAAGGATCAACCAATGCCCAGAATGAACCTCGAAGGCTCCTCGTCGATCGTCACGGGCGGAGCGTCCGGCATCGGTGAGGCCTGCGCCCGTCAACTCGCGGCGCTCGGCTCGCACGTCGTCATCGCCGACCTCCAAGAGGAGCGCGGACAGGCAGTGGCCTCCGAGATCGGCGGTCTCTTCGTGAAATGCGACGTGTCCAGCGAGGAGGACGGCGCTGCAGTCGTCGCCGCTGCGTCGGAGATGGGTCCACTGCGGGCGCTGGTGAACTCTGCCGGACTCGGCCGCGCCGCTCGCACGGTCGACCGCAACAACGATCCGATGCCGCAGGACCTCTTCGATTTCGTGATCAAGATCAACCTGCTCGGCACGTTCAACATGCTGCGTCTGTCGGCGGCGGCGATGGCCAAGACTGATCCGCTCGACGCCGACGGACAGCGCGGCGCGATCGTCAACATGGCGTCGGCGGCGGCGTTCGACGGCCAGATCGGCCAGGCTGCGTACTCGGCCTCGAAGGGTGGTGTCGTCGGCATGACGCTGCCGATCGCCCGCGATCTCTCCGCCGTCGGCATCCGCGTCAACACCGTGGCCCCGGGCCTGATCGACACGCCGATCTACGGCGAGGGTGAGGCCTCCGACGCGTTCAAGAACCACCTCGGTCAATCGGTGCTGTTCCCGAAGCGACTCGGCAGTGCCGAAGAACTGGCCTTCATGGTGATCGATCTGATCACGAACCCCTACATGAACGCCGAGACGATCCGCGTCGACGGTGGCATCCGGATGCCACCCAAGTAATGGTCGGGCGGAGTGACATGTCCGACGAAGATGCTGTCCTGACCGAACGGCGTGGGCGGGTGTTGTTGATCACGCTCAACCGGCCGGATGCGATGAACGCCATCAACGGCGCGCTCTCATCGGGGCTCGTGGCAGCGATCGAGCAACTCGACTCCGATCCCGGCTTGACAGCCGGGGTGCTCACCGGAGCCGGGCGCGGATTCTGCGCCGGCATGGACCTCAAGGCATTCGCCCGCGGCGAGGACATCGGCCCGATGATGCAATTCATCAAGCACGGTGCCAGCAAACCCCTGATCGGAGCGATCGAAGGGTTCGCGTTGGCCGGTGGGCTCGAACTCGCGCTGGCGTGTGACCTGCTGGTTGCTGCCGAAGGGGCCAAGCTCGGGATCCCCGAGGTCGGCGTCGGCCTGTTCGCGGCCGGCGGTGGCCTGCTGCGCCTCCCCAGCCGCGTCGGGTACAGCAAGGCGATGGAGATGGCGATCACCGCCGACCCGATCACCGCCGAGGAGGGTCTGCAGGTCGGTTTGATCACCCGCATCGCCCCCCGGGGCGGGGCCGTCGATGCAGCCATGGCGCTCGCCGAACGGATCGCCCGCAATGCTCCGCTCGCGGTCGCAGCGTCGAAACAGCTGATCAGGACGACGCAGGGAACGACGGACGAGGAGTTCTATGAGCGCCAGCTGCCACTGCAGCGTGCGGTCTTCGCTTCCAACGATGCCAAGGAGGGCCCGAGGGCGTTCGCCGAGAAGCGTTCACCCGACTGGACCGGAACCTGATCGGTTCGCCGCGCAGATGCCCTCGAATCAGGGCCCTTTCGAGTCAGCGTGCGATCGAGTCAGCGTGCGCTCGAGTCAGACCGTGGGGCCTTCGGCCCGGATGCGATCGACGTCGTCGATCGCGCGACGCAGGTCGGCGAGCCACTCGTCGGTGTGCTGGCCGACCAACTTGACGCACCAGGCGAGAGCGTCGGCGCGTGATTTGGCGACGCCGGCTGCGATCAGTGTGTCGAGCACTTGGCGCTCCGGCTGGCGCAGCCTGGTCATGGCCGGAACCGCGATGTGGGTGAACAGCGCGGTGTGGCCGTCCGTGTGGACGCCCCACGCGACTTTTCGTTCGAAGCGATGCTCGGCCTCGCCCGCGATCGCCATGCGCTGGTCACGGGTGTCTTCGCGAAATCCGGCGATCCTCCCGGCCGCCGCCTCGGCTCTGGCGGAATCGGTGGCGTCGTCGGCGAGCTCGGGCGCCTCGATGGCGAGCGTGACGGTGATCTCTTCGCGGTCGACCACGACGGTCGGCGCCCCGTGCTGCGTCCACTCGGAGGGGAGCCGCCCGGCGAACCAGGCGGTGATGTCAGTGGGAGTCGATGTCATGTAATGAAGATTACATGATTACGTCCACAACGCAACCTCGAGATGCTGCAGTCCGCGCGGATCGATGCGGACGTTCCGGACTCACATCGAATCGGCGAGCACTCAGACGATCTTGTTCTGGCCCTCGCCCCAGTAGCGGTCGCGGAGCACCCGCTTGTACAGCTTGCCGGTCGGCAGCCGTGGCAGCTCGGCCTCGTAGTCGATCGAGCGCGGCACCTTCTGGCGCGACAGGTGCTCGCGGCAGAACGCCAGCAGCTCGTCGGTGAGCGCCTCGTCGGGCACGACGCCGGGAGGCAGCTGCACGATCGCCTTGACCTCCTCGCCGAGGTCGGGATTGGGCACGCCGATCACGGCGGCGTCGACCACTTTGGGATGGGTGATCAGCAGATCTTCGGTCTCCTGCGGGTAGATGTTGACGCCTCCGGAGATGATCATGAACGTCTTGCGGTCGGTGAGGTACAAGAAGTTGTCCTCGTCGACGTACCCGACGTCGCCGACCGTGGTCATGGTGCCGTCCGGCGAACTCGACTCCCGGGTCGTGTCGGGATCGTTGTGGTACTGGAACTCGGTGGCCGTCTTGAACCAGATCGTGCCGGGCACGCCCATCGGCAGCGGGTTCATGTCGTCGTCGAGGATGTGCAGGTCGCCCAGCATGACCTTGCCGACCGTGCCCTTGTGGGCCAGCCATTCCTCGCTGTCGCAGGCCGTGAAACCGAGCCCCTCGGTCGCGCCGTAGTACTCGTGGATGATCGGCCCCCACCACTCGATCATCTGCTCTTTCACCTGCACCGGGCACGGTGCCGCGGCGTGGATCGCGACCTCGAGCGACGACAGGTCGAACGCGAGACGCTGCTCGTCGGGCAGCTTGAGCATGCGGCTGAACATCGTGGGCACGAGTTGGCTGTGGGTCACCTGGTACCGCTCGATCAGCCGCAGATACTCGACCGGGTCGAAGCGCTCCATGATGATCACGGTGGCGCCGAACCGGATCGCCAGGTTCACCGCTGCTTGCGGCGCCGAGTGGTACAGCGGCGCCGGTGACAGGTACACCATGTCCTCGCGGTAGTGCCACAGGTTGGCGAGAAACGTCATCAGCGGGAGATTGTCGCTGGGCGGTTGGTCGGGGAGCGGGCGGATGATGCCCTTGGGTCGTCCCGTGGTTCCCGACGAGTACAGCATGGAGGTGCCGAGCTGCTCGTCAGGCAACGGAGTCGTCGGATGCTCGGCCACGGCGGCCGCGAAGTCGCGGACCCGCGGATCGTCGGAGCCGCCCGGTTCGTCGACCACGAGGACGAGCGAGATGCGTGGGCAATCTGCGATCGCCGCCAAGGCGACGTCACGCCTGGCCCTCGAGGTGATCAGCACCTGCGATTCGCTGTTGTCGATGATGTACGCGAGTTCCTCGGCGGTCAGGTACGAGTTGACACACGTGTAGTACAGCCCCGACCGCTCTCCGGCACCGCACGCCTCGAGGTAGCGGTCGTTGTTCTCCATGAAGATCGAGTAGTGGTCGAGCCGTCGGAGCCCATGGGCACGCAGTAGGTGCGCCAGCCGGTTGCTCCGCTCCTCGTGCTCGCGATATGTGACCGCCTGCCCGGTCGATGCCATGACGAAGGCCGGCCGATCAGGGTGAGCGTTCGCATAGCGAACTCCGTACATCGTCGTACTCCTTTCCGTCGCAGTGCTGTGTCGTGCCAGTGCTGTGGTCCTGCTGGTTCACCATCATGCTCGACCGGCCGGTTCCACTCGCGACTCGGCCGACCGGCGACAACAGATTCCTCGACGGGTCGTACCCGACACGTTCCATCGGTGTGACATGTGGCATACTTCGCGCGATCAGCAACTGGGGACCTGACGGTCACGCAAGGGGGATTTCATGAGCCGGATTCGTTCGACGCGCGGGTGTTTCGCGTCACTGCTGGTACTTGCACTGGTTGCGAGTGCGTGCGGCGGTGACGACGACACCGCTACCGATACCACCGACAGCAGCGCCACAACCGAAGGCGGCGGTACCACCGCCACGACCGAAGGTGGCGGCACCACCGAAACCACCGAAGGTGGCGGCACCACCGAAACGACCGAAGGTGGCGGCACCACCGAGACCACCGAAGGTGTCGAAGCGATGGCTCCGGTTCGTGGCGGCACGCTGACCTACCTGCTCGAGGCCGAGTCGGACACCTGGGACATCCCCGGCGCCAACTGCGCGGTCTCGTGCATCACGGTGATGCGCCAGGTCGCCGAGCCGCTCACGATCGTCAACGATCAGGGTGTGGCCGAACCGTATCTGCTGTCGTCGATCGAGTCGAACGACGACTTCACCGAGTACACGATGGTCGTACGCGACGGCATCACGTTCCATGACGGCACGGCGGTCGACGGCGCTGCCGTCCAGCGCAATCTGCAGGAGATGGCCAAGGGCATCCTGCAGGGCCAGGTGCTCGTCGATCTCGTCAATGGCCCCGACAGCGTCGAGCTGATCGACCCGATGACGGTCAAGGTCACGTTCAGCCGCCCGTTCGCGACCTTCCCGCTCAACATCGCCGAGCGCACCGGTTACCTGCTCGCTCCTTCGTTCTGGGACAACCCCGATCGCGCTGGTGCGATGGCGGTCGGAACCGGCCCCTTCGTGATGACCGAGTGGACCCGCGGCGAGCAGACGGTGCTCGAGGCCAACCCCAACTACTGGCGCACCGACGCCAACGGTGAGCAGCTGCCATACCTCGACAGCATCGTGTTCCGACCGAATCCCGATGTCGCGGCGCGTCGGGCGACGATGGAGGCCGGTGACGCCGACGCCGATCACGACAGCTTCGGCGAAAACCAGGAATTCTGGAATACCGAGTGGATCGCCAACGGCGGCGGACTCGTGACGCCCGACCCCGCCCGTGAGACCACATATCTCCTGATCAACAACGAGGCTCCGCCCTTCGACAATCCCGACTTCCGTCGGGCAGTTGCGCTGTGCACCGACCGCGATGAGTATCTGGCCTTCCGCGCGCCGGGCAACCAGCTTGCGAATGGGCCCTTCGCAGAGGGATCGCTCGGCTATCTCGAGGATCCCGGCTTCCCGCAGTTCGATCCCGATGCCGGAAATGCCCTGCTCGACCAGATCGGACGACCCGATGAGATCGTCTACGGCACCACCAACGTGCCGTCGAACCTCCTCACGGCGGAGCTGTTCGCCGACATGTGGAGTACGAATTGCGGTCTGACGGTCAACATCGACCAGTTCGATCAATCCGAGCTGATCACGAAGGCGATCACCGGTTCGTTCCAGGTGTTCTTGTGGCGCAACCACGGCCAGGGCAACCCGGGCCTCGAGGAGATCTGGTGGCACAGTCGCCACGCCGAAGGCCTCGCCCTCAACTTCGGGCGCATTCGCGAGCCCGAGATCGACTCGCTCCTCGAGCAGACGTGGGCGACCACCGACCCCGCCGAACTCGACGATCTCGGCCAGCAGATCAACCGGGTCTTCGCCGAGAACGTGAACAACATCTGGCTGAACACCACCGAGTGGGAGATCCCCTATCAGGCGGGCGTGCACGGCATCGGTGTGATGTCGCTCCCCTCGGGCAACGTCGGCCAGACGTCGATCGCCGGTCGAGTCTGGCTCCACGAGGCCTGGAAGGAAGGCTGATTCAGTTGCCGGGGCGCCATGGCGCTTGGCCTCGTGCCTTGGTCATGGCTGCCCCGGCCTGAACGTTCGCCATGATCGTCGTCGCCATCATCTTCGCCGTCCTCGGCGTCCTGGCCGCCTGGATCGTCAAGGTGGCTGGTTGGCGTTTCGCGTTGCAGCGGCTCGGTGGTGCCGTGCTGATTCTCGTGATCGTCACGTTCGCCACCTCGCTGCTGCTCCGTCAGGTCGGCGTCGACGATCAACAAAAGGAGGCGCTGGCGTCGCTCGGTCTTCCCGCCAGCGCGCAGCCGTGCGTCTCGGTGCTGGGCACCGGTGCCGATGTCGAGACGGTTCAGCAGTGTGTCGACGATCGTGGGCTCGACAAGAACGTCGTCGTGCAATACACGGGGTGGGCGGGCGACGTGCTGAGCGGTGACCTCGGCTACGCCTTCTACAAGAACCGTGAACCGCTCACCACCACGCTCAAGCAGCGTATGCCTCGCACCGCGTGGCTGTTCGTGTACAGCCAACTGACGGCGCTCGCGTTCGCGGTGCCACTCGGGATCTGGTCGGCCTATCAGGCTGGTCGCAAACGGCGTCGTGTCCCGCGCTGGACGCTGGCGGTCGGGCTGCTCGCGACACTCTCCATCGCGTTCGCTGGGGGGTGGGGGATCGCAGCGACCATGCTGATCGCGGTGTTGGTGCCCGTGGTGGTCTACAACGTCGTGCGAGGCGGTTCCTCCGGCGACAACACCGTCAACACGGCTGCATTCGTGTTGTTGTCGATCCCGGTCTTCGTCCTGGCCGAGTCCTTGCGATACCTGCTCGCCATCAAGCGCGACTGGTACCAGCTCACCGGCTACAAACCTTGGAGCGCTGGGGTCACGGCCCACATCGGTTCGGTCTGGCTGCCGGCGTTGGTACTCGGGCTTGCGGCGACGCCGGTCTATCTCCGCCTGTTGCGGGCCGACATGATCCAGAATCTCCAGCAGGACTTCGTGGCCGTGGCCAAGGCGAAGGGGATGTCGAACCGGCATATTCTGCTTCGCCACGTGCTGCGCCCGTCGACCTTGACGCTGCTCACCGTCGCCGGGCTGAACATCGCCCAGCTCGTGAACGGCGCGATCGTCGTCGAGTTCATCTTCGACTACGACGGCATGGGCAGCTATCTCATCGAGGCGGTCGCGCGACGCGAGTTCTTCGCGGTCCAGACGATCGTGGCGCTCGTGGCGGTCCTGTTCGTACTCACCAACACCGTGATCGACATGTTGTACACGGTCGTCGATCCGCGCGTCAGAGCGGAGGTCAGCGGATGAGCAACGTTGCCGCAGAGATGGCGGTCAAGAGTGCCCGGGCCCACGACGTCACCGACGTCAGGGGTTCCGGGCGCAACTACATGTTCAGGTTCGCCGCCGCATGGCTGATCCTGGTGTTCGTGGTCGTGGTACTGGGTGAATGGCTCCCCTTCGTCGACGACCCGAACGAACGCAACGCTCAGGCGATCACGATGAGCCCCAGCTGGGATCATTGGTTCGGCACCGCGAGCTTCGGTCAGGACGTCTTCTCGCGGGTCGTCGTCGGTGGACGCATCTCACTGTTCGTCGGGGCGATGGTCACCCTGGCCGGCATCGTGATCGGTGGTTCGCTCGGTCTCCTGGCCGGGTACCTGCGCGGCTGGGTCGATTCGGCCGTTCGCCTGTTGATCAACGTCACCCTGTCGATCCCCGCCCTGCTGCTGGTGATCTTCATCGTGACCGTTCGGGGTCAGTCGCTGTTCTGGGTGATCGTGGCCGTCAGCCTGCTCGCGATCCCGGCGCTCGCCCGCATCGTCCGCGCCAGCACCCTGCAGGTCGCCGATCGCGACTATGTCAAGGCTGCCCAGGTGCTCGGCGTCAAGAAGATGTCGATCCTCGTCCGCGAGGTGCTGCCCAATGTCATGCCGACGCTGGTGTCGTTCGCGTTCCTCACGTTCGGAATCATCCTCGTGGTCGAGAGCTCACTCTCCTTCCTCGGGCTCAGCGTCGAAGCACCGGCGATCACCTGGGGTTCGATCATCCAGGAGGGTCGCATCAAGTTCAACGACACGCCATACATGGTGTTCCTGCCAGGGTTCGTGCTCTTCCTGACCGTTCTCAGCCTCAACTTCGTCGGCGACCAGATGCTCAAGCGATTCGACATCAAGGAATCCGGTCTGTGACCGACGAGATTGCTCCGACGCTCGAAGTCGAGGACCTGCGCGTGCGATTCTCGACCGCGGCCGGCTCGCTCACCGCCGTCGACGGTGTGTCACTCACGCTTGCCGAACGCGAGTCGATCGCAATCGTCGGTGAATCGGGCTCGGGCAAGTCGGTGTTCGCCCGCACATTGATGAACCTGCTCGCCGGCAACGGCACCCGCACGGGTTCGATCCGCATCCGCGGGCGCGATATCGACACGCTCACCTCGACCGAACGCAAGCACTTCTTCGGCGTGCAGTCTGCGATGGTGTTCCAGGACCCGATGACCTCCTTGAACCCGGTCAAGCGGATCGGAGTCCAGCTCACCGAGGGGATGCGCTATCACCTGAAGTTGTCCGCTGACGACGCCAAGGATCGGGCGATCGCATTGCTACGTCAGGTGCACATGCCATCGCCCGAGGAACGGCTGCGTCAGTACCCGCACGAGCTCTCGGGCGGGATGCGTCAGCGGGTGGTGATCGCGATGGCGCTGGCTTGCGAACCGCACCTGCTGATCGCCGACGAACCCACGACAGCGCTCGACGTCACGGTCCAGAAGACGATCCTCGACCTGCTCGACGAGTTGCGCTCCGAGCGAAACATGTCGCTGATCCTCATCACTCACGACCTGGGTGTCGCCGAGGGTCGGGCCGACCGGATCGGCGTCATGTACGCAGGCCGGCTGATGGAGTTGGCCACCGCACAGAGTCTGTTCGCCGACATGCGGCACCCGTACACACAGGCGCTGCTGCGGTCGATCCCCAGCACCGACATGCCGAGCCACACGCGTCTGCAGCCGATTCCCGGTCGCCCACCGGATCTGCTCAACCCACCGGACGGATGTGCGTTCTCGGCCCGTTGCCGACACGCGCGACCCGAGTGCATCGTGTCCAAACCGCCACTGATCGAGGCCTCCGACGGCCACCATTTCGCCTGCTACTTTCCGGTTGGCACCCGGGAGGGCGCGGCTGCGCTGGAGGCGAACACGCAGGCCGGCTTCACGGCCGCCGGTCTATCGCTCGACGAAGCTCAAGAGGAGTTCATCTGATGGCAGGATCAGGCACAGCCCACCTGCGCGACGACGATCCGAACGTCCTCGTGCGCGTCGAGGAGATGGTGGTCGAGTTCCCGATCTCGGGGGGCAAGGTGCATGCCGTGTCCGGCGTCAGTTTCGATCTCGTCGAGGGTGAGACACTCGGCATCGTCGGCGAGTCGGGCTGTGGGAAGTCGACGACCGCGCGCGCCGTCATCCAGATGCCGCGTCCGAACTCGGGATCGGTTCGGTTCAAGGGAACCGACCTGACCGAGCTGAACGCCGACGAGCTGCGTCGTGTCCGCCCCGACCTGCAGATGATCTTCCAGGATCCGATCAGCTCGCTCAACCCGAGGCGCACGGTGCGCGACATCATCGCCGAGGGTCTCCGGGTATGGGGTGACCGGGGCAGGTGGAGCGCGGACGACATCGACGAGTTGATGGAAGCCGTCGGGATCGACCCGCGCTTCGGCGCCCGCAAGCCACACCAGTTCTCCGGTGGGCAATGTCAGCGGATCTCCGTCGCGAGGGCGCTCGTTCTCGATCCCAAGGTGATCATCTGCGACGAACCCGTTTCTGCTCTCGACGTGTCGGTCCAGGCCCAGATCTTGAACCTGCTCGAAGACATGAAGGCTCGATACAACGTGAGCCTCATGTTCATCAGCCACGATCTGTCGGTGGTCAAGAACATCTCCGATCGGGTGATGGTCATGTACATGGGCAAGATCTGCGAGGTCGCCGATGCGAACGACCTCTTCGACCGGCCGGCCCATCACTACACCCGTGCATTGATGGCGGCGATTCCTGGCAGTCGCTCGCTCGTCCACGAGGAGGTACTGGCCGGCGAGTTGCCCTCCGCCGTGCGCCCGCCGTCCGGCTGCCGGTTCCGCACGCGATGCCCGGCAGCGACCCAAGAGTGCAGCAAGGTCGAGCCCCAGCTGCGCAGAATCGGAGATGGGCATTTCGTGGCGTGCCATCATGCCGTGACGGTCTGAGTCCAGCCGGTAGCGCCGATCTCCGTCACGGGTTCACTGGGGTGCCGATCGCGACGCCGGTTTCGGCGACGTCGACGAGCGGATGGTGGCACGCGACGAAGTGGTCGTCGTCGACGCGGCGCATCAGCGGTTCCTCGCGAGCGCATCGCTCGTCGGCCAGTGGGCAGCGGGTTCGGAATCGGCAGCCTGAAGGCGGCGCGATCGGTGATGGAAGCTCGCCCTCGGCGACGACGGTGTCGTCGATCTCGACCGCCGGATCCGGCTGGGGATGGGACTCCATCAGCAAGCGCGTGTAGGGGTGAGCAGGGTGCGCGTACAGCTCGTCGCTCTCCGACAGCTCGCACATCTTGCCGAGGTACATCACGACGACTCGGTCGCTGATGTTCTTCACCACTGCGAGGTCGTGGGCGATGAACACCAGGGTCAGGCCGTACCGGGCCTTCAGGTCTTCGAGCAGGTTCAAGATCTGGGCTTGCACGCTGACGTCGAGCGCCGACACCGGTTCATCGCAGATGATCAGCTCGGGTTCCATCACGAGTGCCCGTGCGATCGAAATCCGCTGGCACTGACCTCCGGAGAACTCATGGGGGCGCTTGTCGCGGGCCGCGTCCGGGTCGATGCCGACGGCGTCGAGCATCCTGGCGACGATCTCCCACTGGTCGTCGCGGTTCTTCGGGCCCCACACATGCAATGGCTCGGCGACGATGTCGCCGATCGTCCGGCGCGGGTTGAGCGACGAGATCGGGTCCTGGAAGATCATCTGCACGTCGGTGCGCTTCTCGCGCAGCGCGCCGTGATCGAGCGCGGTGAGCTCGACGTCGTTCAGTCTGATGGTGCCGCTGGTCGGCCTGGGGAGCTGCAGGATCGCCTTGCCGGTGGTGGATTTCCCGCACCCTGATTCGCCGACCAGTCCCAGCGTCTCGCCCTTGGCGACATCGAAGCTGATGCCGCTGACAGCGTGGACGACGCGACCGCCACCGACGGGGAATTCGACCGTGAGATCCTCGGCCTGCAACAACACGTCGTGGCGCGACCGCAGATGGGCTTTTCCGGTGCCGGCCATCAGTGATCCGGACCGATGTCCTTCGTGTGCGGATCGAGACTGCGGTCGAGCGTGGGCTGGTCGGAGCGGGTGGTCGGTCCGCAGTGCTCGGCGATGTCTTCGCGGGCGGCCATCTCGCCGGCAGCCGTGAGCGTTTGGGGGAGACCCGCGGCGAGGTTGCGGTCGAATGCCTCCTGGTTCTCGGGGGAGCCGACGGGGAAGTGGCAGGCGAACTGATGGCGGGCACCAGGTCCGTCGACCAGCTGCGGCTCCTCCTCGTGGCAGCGTGACTGCGCATACGGACAGCGCGGCGCGAACTTGCAGCCGGGCGGTGGGTTGATGAGATCGGGGGGCCGCCCGGCGATCGCGCTGAGACGCGTGTGCTTCGGTTGTGAGGTCTTCGGGATCGACCACAGCAGCGACTGCGTGTACGGATGGAGCATGTGGGCGAACAGCACATCGGTCGGCGCCTTCTCGACGATCTTGCCGGCGTACATCACGGCGATTTCGGCGGCCCGTGTGGCGACGACGCCCAGGTCGTGCGTGACGAGGATCATCGTCATCCGGCGCTCGCGTTGTTGCTGCGACAACAGGTTGAGGATCTGGTGCTGGACGGTGACGTCGAGCGCCGTGGTCGGCTCGTCGGCGAACAACAGCTTGGGGCTGCAGGCGAGCGCGATCGCAATGCACACCCGCTGGCGCATGCCGCCGGACATGTGGTGCGGGTAGCTGTCCATCCGCTGGGCGGCCTCGGGGATGCGCACCGATTGCAGCAGCTCGATCGCCGCCTCGCGAGCGTCGGACTTGCTGGTGTTGAAATGGAAGCGTACGTGCTCGGTCAGTTGGCGCCCGATCTTGACGACCGGGTTGAGCGACGTCATCGGATCCTGGAACACCATCGCCATCTCGGTGCCCCAGAGCTGCTTCATCTCCTTGGGAGATCGCCCGATCAGTTCGACGCCGTCGTAGAGCACGGAACCGGTGGTGGCCGCGTTTCCGGCCGTATTGAGGCCCATGATCGAGCGTGACAACACGGTCTTGCCCGAACCCGATTCGCCGACGACCCCGAGCGTGGTGCCGCGGGGCAGCGAGAACGACACACCGTCGACTGCCTTCACCGCCCCGGCGGGAACATGGAAGTGCGCTCGGAGGTCCTCGACCACGAGCAGGTCATCGGCGCCCGTGAGCCCACCGGAACGCATGGCGTCGGAGGTGACCGTCATGCAGTTGCTCCCTCGTCGTCCCATCCATGAAGCCCGAACGGACTTCCCAACGTCATTCCCCAGGTCAGTCTGCACCAAACGGTGTGACCGATGTCGGCAAGTGTGGCCGATGCTCGTGTTGCCCACCGACTCGGAGGTCTCCGTCGCTGCGCACGGTCCGTCTCGCCCCGCGAGCAGCGAGCGCGGGCGTCGAACCCGTTGGGCGCTGTCGAGGGGCGACACCGCGACGGTACGGCTCGTGCAGGGCCACGGCCCGCGTCATGTGCCGGTCAGCTTCCCGACCTGAGGCGCTGGACTGCCGAGATGCGACGACGGCTCTCGAAGTCCTCGTGGTTGAGGTACGCACCACACAGGTGGCGATGACCCGTGTACGCAGCGCGGCCGTGCAGCACCCGCCAGTTGTCGAACATCATCGCGTCACCGGGACGATTCACTCGTCGCCACTGCATGGCGTGATCATTCGCCAGCGCCTCGAACGCTCGCAGCGCGTCGTAGAAGGCATCCATCTCATCTGGTGGCAGCAGGAACGGCGCCCGGTCGGCGTTGTTGAACGAGACCTGCACCAACGCTCCGGTGTGATCGTGACGGAACACTGGGCGGGCCGCCATCAGGTGCGCGCCGTCGCCGAGGTACTGACCGGGCACCTGCACCGTCGACAGCACGTCGTACAGCTCTGGTTCGGTCGCCCGGAGTTCCGAGGCGATCCGGAATCCATCGACCATCGTCGACTCGCCGCCTTCCCCGTCGAAGGCCAGGCAGTGCAGCAGCTGGAGACCCGGGGCGTCGTGACTGTAGGTGCCGTCCGTGTGGGGTAGCAACTCGAGGTTCGTGTACGCCGTGTCGGCCTTGGACAGGTCGGCCTGGAAGTCCCAGAAGCCACCGAAGATGGTTTCGCGGACGTACCCGACGCGGCGCACGAGCGCCTCGGTGGCCTCGATCGTCGGCGGTGTGCCGACCACGATGCCGAATCCGTACGTGCCGACCAGTTCGAGCCACCGGGCCACGCCGTCGTCGGTCGACATCACGGCGTCGTGCTCGACCGTGGGCCATTGCTCGTGAATGATCTCCGCGTCCCACAACACACGCTCGACCGGAACGTCGATGACGGGCTGGCCGGGGCGCCGGAAATCGTGCAGGAACGAGATCGGCAGGAGCGAGGGTGGGGTGTCGTCGTTCCACGTGATCTCGATGTCGCGCTCACCGACGATCCGACCGCCGAGGCCACGCAGGTCGCGACGGACGCTTGCGGTATGCAGCTGGCGCTGCTGCGTCACCGGGTGCAGGGTGGCCTCGTCGTGAGCGTGATCGCGCAACCACAACCACGGATACCGGCTGGTGAGGCCGTCGTTCCAGGCGATGACGAGCCTGTCGTCGGTGATCTCGAGGGAAGCGATGGAAGTCACGACGCGATTCAATCACGAGTCGAGTCAGCGTCGTCGATCGGTGAGCTACGGAGCGTCGGGCAGCTGCGGTTCGAGCCACTCGGCCAGGTCGCCGATGAGGTCGATCCAGTCGACGTCACCGGAGCTGGTCCCGTGGCGCACGATCATCAGTTCGACTCCGGGGTCGACATGGATCTCCTGACAATGGTCGCCGTTGGTTGGGTCGACTCGTATTCCCGACCCATCGAAGCATCACGCTCGTGCGCGAGCCAGAGCCCGACGTCACAGGTCACGGACCCGTCGCGTCTCGCCATGGAGGCCCCGCAGAACGTACGGTGCTGCGCATGGGGGCACGCATCGACTACGACGAGTTCGGGCTGTTTCACGAGAACGCTGCTGAACACGGTCTGCCGTTCGACGGGCCGCCCGACGTGCGCCGGATCGACACCGAGCTCGCCGATGGCCGCCACATCAGCAGCCTCGTGTGGGGTCACGAGCCATCCGTTGCGGTACTGATCCATGGTGGCGCACAGAACGCTCACACCTGGGACACGGTTGCACTGGCACTCGGCGCGCCCGTGCTGGCACCGGATCTTCCCGGTCACGGCCACTCCGACAGCCCCGCCCCGGGCGTCGGCGCCGGGGCCGCGCCCAACGCCGCCGACCTCGCCGTTGTGATCGAACGCCATGCGCGCGATGCCGAGGTCGTCGTGGGGATGTCGTTGGGCGGGCTCACCGCGATCGTGATGGCCGCGGCGCGACCCGATCTGGTGCGCGGCCTGGTGCTCGTCGACATCACACCGGGTGTCACCGGCGAGAAGGCCAAGTCCATCCATGACTTCGTGCGCGGGCCGGCGACGTTCCCGAGTTTCGACGAGTTGCTGACGCGCACGATGGAGTTCAACCCCACACGCTCGGAGAGTTCGTTGCGGCGCGGCATCCTGCACAACGCGACGCAACTCGACGACGGCAGCTGGGTGTGGCGGCACCGCCGGGACGACAGCGCCGTGATGGCTAATGACGACGAACCGCGCTCGGACGTGGCGCTCCTCTGGAATGACCTGGAGGCCTATGCCGGGCCGGTCACGCTGGTGCGCGGGACGCGCGCCCAGTCGGTCGTCGACGACGCCGATGTCGCCGAGTTGATGCGGCGTCGACCCGATGCGGTCGTGATCGAGGTCGACGCCGGCCACAGCGTGCAGGGCGATCAGCCGCTCGAACTCGCCGAGATCATTCGTCGAACCCTGACTGGAGGCAACCGATGAGCATCGACTACGACACCCTGTATCCCAGCTTCACCTACGACCGGCCGCGCGACGGCGTGCTGCGTGTCACGTTCGACGCGCCGGGGTTGAACTCGGTCGGGCCGGACGCGCATCGCGAGATCGCAGAGATCTGGCAGACCGTCGACCGCGATCCCGACGTGCAGGTCGCCATTCTGCAAGGCGCGGGCAAGGGGTTCTCGGCCGGTGGCAGCTTCGAGTTGATCGACGGGATGATCCAGGACTACGGCATCCGCACCAAGGTCATGCGCGAGGCGCGCGATCTGGTGTGGAATGTCATCAACTGCTCGAAACCGATCGTGTCGGCGATCCACGGTCCCGCCGTCGGCGCCGGGCTGGTGGCCGGTCTGTTGGCCGACGTGTCGATCGTCGGTCGCACCGCCCGCATCATCGACGGCCACACCCGGCTCGGCGTCGCGGCCGGCGATCATGCCGCGGTGTGCTGGCCGCTGCTGTGCGGCATGGCGAAGGCCAAGTACTACCTGCTCACCTGCGACACCCTCACCGGTGAGGAGGCCGAGCGGATCGGACTGGTCTCGTTGTGCGTCGACGACGACCGGGTGCACGACGAAGCGCTCGTCGTCGCCGACAAGTTGATGTCGGTGTCGCCCTCGGCGATGCGATGGACGAAGCACTCGCTCAATCATTGGTACCGGTCGGCAGGTTCGGCCTTCGATGCGTCGCTGGCGCTCGAGTTCTACGGCTTCGGCGGGCCGGATGTGGCGGAGGGCCTGGCGTCGCACCGAGAAAAGCGCGCCGCCGACTTCCGCGGCCCGACCAGCGAGTGAGGGAAGCGCCGGCGCACCGACGGGGTTGTCATTGGCATGCACCATCTCGATCCGCTCCCCGCCTCGTTCGCCGACACCCGCGATGCCATGCAGCGCGTCGCCGTGCACATCGTGGCGCGGGCCCGCTCGCAGGCGACGGGCCGATTCGGTCTGCGCGTCACGGTGGGGGGATTCGGTACCCCCGAGTTCGGCGATGACCTCACACGCGTGCGGGTGTCGGGTGGAAACCTGATCTACGAGTCGGGCGGCACGGCCGGGGCGACCTCTGCGGCGACGGCCATCGATGGCGCCTCCCTGGCCGAGCTCGCCGTTTTCGCCCGGGTCGACCTCGGCGCCGACCTCGATGTCGGCCATGACACGCCTCCGCTCGGCGATGGCGACCGGCGATTGGTCGTGGACGATGGGGCAGCTCTCGCGCTGGGTGCTTGGTACTCGCTCGTCGGGTCCGCGCTCGATCGTGTGGTCGCCGGCGTCTCGCCCGATGCGGCCCCGACCCTGGTGCAGCTGTGGCCCGAGCATTTCGATGCCGCGCTCGATCTTGCGGCTGCGCCCGAGCTGCGGGTCAATCTCGGTGGGTCGCCCGGCGACGGATTTCACGCCGATCCGTATCTGTACGTGGGCCCTTGGACAGCTGATCGTCCCGGTGACCCAGAGTTCTGGAACGCGTCGTTCGGAGCCGTGCTCGGCTACGACGAACTGAGCGGCGCCGCTGATCCGCTCGCTGCCGCGTCCGCGTTCTTCCAGCGGGGTATCGGGTTGCTCGCCGGCTGACGCTGCACCTGACGGGTCACATCGCGGCCCCGAGAGGTATCCCGCCGGTCGTCTCCCGCTCGTGCTCGCTCATCGCCTCCGCCCAGAGCGGTTCGATCTCCGAGAACCGCACCATGCCGGCCAGCCTCATGCCGGCTCCTCGCTCTCACCATCGTGGTACCGCCGAGCTGGTGGGCTCGGCCAGAGGGCAACGCCACAACGCATCGCTCGATGCGCATCCGTACGTGGGCGCTCTCGCCGGTTGAGCGCGCGTGTCAGGCGAACTGGTAGTCGTCGGTGGGTTCGTCGACCAGCGTCGTCGTGGGAACCGACAGCAAGCGACCGTCGCGCAGCTCACGCAGCGCCGGCACCGGATCGGGATCGGCGAAGAAACGACGGTCGGTGTAGTCGGGTTCGACGCCCGTCGGATCGTCGGACCACCACGATGCCTCGAGGGCGATGCCGTTCGGGTCGTTGAAGTAGATCGACCTCATCAGCCCGTGGTCGACCACCTCGGTCACCTCGGTGCCGGCGTCGGCCAGCCGCTGACGCAGCCCGAGCAGTGCTTCCTCGTCGGGGAGATCCATCGACAGGTGATCGAAGTGCCCGGCGCGGGCATCGAACACACCGGCCGGCTTGGCGATCTGATCGGCGTGGCGCCCGACATACTCGAAGAACGCAACCGAGCTCTGGAGGCCGAACCCGAAGAAGTAGTGGCGGAACGTATCGGTACCGATCGTGGCGATCAGCGGTGCGCCCATCACGCCGTGCCAGAAACGCACTGTGGCGTCCATGTCGTTGGTGATCAGGGCCAAGTGATTGAGGCCCTGCCAGGGCACCTGCGTGTCGTTTGCTGCGTCCATCGTCGACTCCTGTCGTTGCGTACGCAAGAAAGTATCACGGGATCACTGCAATGGCGACCGGAGCGGCACGCCGTCATAGTGTTCGGTGATGGATCTCACCACGATGACCTACGAGGTGCGTGACGGCGTCGCTCACGTGCGATTCACCCGGCCCGAGGGCGCAAATGCCGTGAACCCGGCATTTTCGGCCGATCTGCGGGCCGTGATGGTCGCGATCGAGTTCGACGCCGCTGTGAAGGCGGTGTCGGTGACCGCCGAGGGCAAGGTGTTCTGTGCCGGCGGTGACCTCAAGCTGTTCTACGAGGCGGGATCCGACGTGCCGTCGCTGGCGTCCGACATGCTGGTCGACTACCACGGTGCGATCTACAAGATGAACTCGATTCCCAAGCCGTTCGTCGCCGGCGTCAGGGGCGCCGCCGGGGGTGCCGGGTTGTCGTTGATGAGCGCGTTCGACCTGGTGATCTCCGGTGAGTCCGCCAAGTACACGATGGCGTACACCCGCGCCGGCGTCACGCCCGACGGCACGTCGTCGTACTTCGTGGCCCGCCACATCGGGTTGCGGCGCATGCTCGATCTCACCCTGACGAATCGCGTGCTCTCGGCAACCGAGGCCGAGTCGTGGGGGCTCGTCAACCGTGTGGTGGCCGACGACGATGTCGACCAGGCCACGGCCGACCTGGCGCAGCAGCTGGCCGATGGACCGGCTTGGGCGACCGGGCACGCGAAGCGTGTGGTGTACCACGGCTACGAGCACGGACTGGCGGTCGCCGGCGAATACGAGGGCATCGTGATCGCCCAGGCGATGGGCGGCCACGACGGTCAAGAAGGCATCGCGGCCTTCGCCGAGAAGCGGGCGCCGAACTTCATCGGCGAGTGATCGCCACCGGCCCGACCGGTGCGCTCAGAAGACGATGACGCTGCGGGCCTCGGTGCCCTTGCGCATCGCGGTGTAGCCCTCGTTCACCTGCTCGAGATCGATCCGGGCGGCGACGAGCTCGTCGAGCTTGAGGCGGCCCTGGAGGTACAGGTTGGCGAGCATCGGGATGTCGCGTTTGAAGTTGTTCGATCCCATGAACAGGCCCTGCAGGCCCCTGCCCTGCACGAGCATCAGCGTGCCGGGGAGTTCGATGGTCTTGCCGGCGCCCGGCAGCCCGACGAGGTACGCCGTGCGGCCCGGCCGGATCATGCGGAACGCCTGCTGTGCGGTCGCCGGCAGGCCGATCGCCTCGAAGGCCGCGTCGACCCCGCCACCGGTGAGCTCTTGGACCGCCTGCACCGGATCGGTCTCCGCGCCGTTGATCACGTCGGTCGCTCCGAACGTGGTGGCGAGCGCCAGCTTTTCGGGGTTGAGGTCGATCGCGATGATCCGCTCTGCTCCGGCGATCAGAGCGCCCTGCACGATGTTGAGCCCCACGCCACCGCAGCCGATCACGGCGACCGTCGAACCCGGACGCAGCCTGGCACCGTTGACCACCGAGCCGACTCCGGTGATGACGGCACAGCCCAGCAATGCACCCACGTCGAGCGGGAGCGCGTCGGGCACCTGCACGATCGCATTGCGGTGCACGAGCATTTCCTCGGCGAATGCGCCGAGCCCGGTCATCTGGGTGACCTCGACGTCGCCGCGTCGCAGGCGCGACGTGCCGTCGGTGCGACGTCCGAGGGCGCTGCGGCGCTCGCACAACCACGTGTTGCCCACCTGGCACTCACGGCAGGTGCCGCAGAACATCGACAGACACGAGACCACCCGGTCGCCCGGCGCGAAGTCGGTGACATCCGAGCCGACCGCTTGGACGATCCCGGCCGCCTCATGGCCGAGTACGGCAGGCACCGGCGTTGGCAGATGACCGTCGATCATGTGGAGGTCGCTGTGACACAGCCCGCAGGCGACGGTTTGGATCAACACCTCGTCGGGTTCGGGAGTGGTGAGCGTGATCTCGTCGATGACGAGATCACCGGGGCATTCCTCGAGAACGGCTGCGCGCATGGGTGTCTCCTGAGTTGGTCGGTGGGCGGATGATCGTGCCGGTTGATCGGTGGGTCAGCGGTTGAGCAGGACGGGAAGCTTGCGGGGGCCGCGCACCTGGCCGTTTGCCCAGGTGGTCTGCTTGCTCGTATCGAGTTCGTAGTCGGGGAACGCCCGCAGCCATTCCTGCAGCGCGACCGTGAGTTCGAGCCGGGCAAGGTTCGATCCGATGCAGCGGTGGATGCCGAGCCCGAACGCGACGTGGCGGTTCTTGGCGCGGTCGAGCTGGAACTCGTGGGCGTTCTCGAACGCCTCGGGATCGTGATTGGCGGCCGGGAACGTGAGCAACGTCTGGTCGCCGGCGTGGACCGGGCACCCGGCCACTTCCGTGTCGGCGATCACCTTGCGACCCATCGTGACCGGTGCGTAATAGCGCAGCACTTCTTCGGTCGCGGTGGTCCAGAGCATGTCGTCGTTGGGTACGGCGACCAGCGCAGCGCGCTCGTCGGGATGCTGACCGAGGTGCCACAGACCCGAGGCGATCGCACTCCACGTCGTATCGATGCCGGCGATGATCATCAGGCCGACGTAGCCCTTCTTGAGCTCGATGTCGACGGGCACACCGTCGATCTCGGCGTGTGCGATCAAGGTCAGCAGGTCGTCCTGCGGTTCGGCGAGACGCTTGTTGAGCATCATCTCGTGGTACGCGCCCATCTCCTCTTGGAGCTGCAACCGCACCGCGTTGTCACGCGGCGCCAACTGGAAGTTGCGGAAGATCCAGTCGCGGAACATGTCGGCGTCGGTTTCCGGCACGCCGAGCAACTGACAGATCCCGTGGACGGGGATGTGCTGGGTGTACTGCTCGGCGGCATCGGCCGTGGTCTCGCCGTCGAGCTCGTCGATCAGCCGCCGGCAGAACTGGCGCAGATCGTCCTCCATCGGGGCGATCTTCTTGGGGCTGAACGACGGCAGCAGCAGCCGACGGTGGCCGTGGTGATCGGGCGGGTCGGAGGTGATCGGCGGGGCGGGCCGGCGCGGCGCATCGGGGCGGGCGACGCTGACGAAGATCGATGAGTAGTGCTCGGTGTCGTGCGCGACCTGGCTGACGGCGGCCATCGAGACGGGCATGAACGCCCGGCCGTAGCGTTCGGTCGAGGCCACCTCGGTGATCTGACGGATCTCGTTCCAGATGTCGATCGCGTTCGAACCCCACTGGTCGTCGAGCCAGTCCCAGTCGTTGACCCAATCGGTCACCGGCGCGAGCTCGGAAGCACCCGTTTCGTAACTCATGCAGTTCCCCTCTCAGTGCCGATCAGGGTAGACGAGTCGCTCGAACCACATTGTGTCAGACACCTCGTGGCGCTCGTCGTGTCGCCCTGCCGGCTGGGTCCTGCCGGTAGAAACCGGCGAGCCGGTCGTAGACGCGGGGCAGTCGATCTCGGAGATCGGTCGGGCGGGTGAAGAACAACTCGCTGGTGACGGCGAAGTACTCGGCAGGGTTCGTGGCCCCGTAGGCCCGCACCAGCCCGTCGCTGCCGCGTCGGCGCAGCCGCCGATAGTTGGTGCCGAGTGTCTGGTTCCACTCCTTCCTCGCCGCCCGGTCGGGCAACGGCGGCATGCCGTCGGCGTCGCCGTCGAGCTGGTCGAGCTTGTGTGCGAACTCGTGGTAGACGACGTTCACGCCCAGGCCCGGATCTGCGACGTTGCGCTGCACGGTCTGCCAATCGAGGAGCACCGGGCCTCTGCCATGTCCGGACTGGCCCGCGAGGTACTGCGGGCCGGACGTGACCAACCCGGGCGCAGGCCCCGCGAAGACCCCTCGCGTGATGATCGTGCGGCCGTGCAGCACGATCGGCTTGACGTTCAAGAAGGGCTCGGTCCGCTCGTCGAACCCTGCCGCAAGGAGCGCTGCGTGGGCGGCGACCGTGAACACCATCTCGTCGGTGACCACGACATCGCGCGCCCCCTCCCAGTGCGATCTATGGATCAGGCGCTCACCGTGGGTGAGGAATCGGTCGCGTTCGACCGCCGAGAGTCGATGGAATTCGGTAGGTGCGGCGTCGGCGAGACCGCTGCGCAGATCGTCATCCACCGCCACAGTGTGCCGGAAATCCGAAATGCCGTATCGGCAGATAGAAATCGTGCGCATCGCAGACGCCGAACGTGCGACCCTTGCAACTGTCATGTCCTCCTCCGCGCGCCGTTCAGAGCCGAGCGATCAATCGGTACGGCGCGCCCGCGAGCGCATCGCGCGACAGGCCACCTTCGACCGGCTCGCTTCGATCGGACCGATCGGCTATCCGGACTCGCTGCCGATCACCGAGCGCAGGGGCGAGCTGGTGCAGGCGATCCGCGATCATCAGGTGATCATCGTCGCCGGCGAGACCGGCTCGGGCAAGAGCACGCAGCTGCCCAAGATGTGTCTCGAAGCCGGCCGCGGGATCGACGGCTTGATCGGCCACACCCAGCCGCGCCGGGTCGCCGCCCGCACGGTGGCCGAGCGGATCGCCGACGAGCTCGCCACCACGATCGGTGAGGGCGTGGGATACACCGTCCGGTTCAACGACCGGGTCGGTGAGGGCACGCTGTTGCGGGTGATGACCGACGGCATCCTGCTCAACGAGCTGCAACGCGACCGAATGCTGCTGCGGTACGACACGTTGATCATCGACGAGGCGCACGAACGCAGTCTCAACATCGACTTCACGCTCGGCTACCTCAAGCAGCTGCTGCCCAGGCGCCCCGACCTGAAGGTGATCGTCACGTCGGCGACGATCGACACCGAGCGGTTTGCCGAGCACTTCACCGATGCCGACGGACAGCCGGCTCCGGTGTTCGTGGTGGAGGGGCGCACCTATCCGGTCGAGCTGCGTTACCGGCCGTACGGCGACGACACCGAAGGCGCCCAGGGCGACCGGCGCGACCAGGTCCGTGCCGTCATCGATGCGGTCGACGAACTGGCGAAGGACGGTCCGGGCGACGTGCTCGTGTTTCTCAGTGGCGAGCGCGAGATCCACGACATCGCCGATGCGCTTCGCAAGGAAGATCGGCGTAACACCGAGATCATGCCGCTGTATGCGCGCCTGTCGTCGTCCGAGCAGCACCGCATCTTTCAGCCCCACCGGGGCCGTCGTATCGTGCTGTCGACGAACGTCGCGGAGACGTCGATCACGGTGCCCGGCGTGCGCTACGTCGTCGACGCCGGAACGGCCCGCATCTCTCGCTTCAGCCGGCGATTGAAGGTCCAGCGCTTGCCGATCGAACCCATCTCGCAGGCCTCCGCCGACCAGCGCGCCGGGCGGTGCGGCCGCGTCGCGCCGGGAATCTGTATCCGGCTGTACGCGCAGGACGATTACGAGAATCGGCCCGAGTTCACCGAACCCGAGATCCTGCGGACCAACCTGGCGTCGGTCATCCTGCAGATGACGGCGATCGGGTTGGGCGACGTCGATCGTTTCCCGTTCGTCGAGCCGCCCGACTCGGCCGCGATCCGGGACGGTTACCTCTTGCTCGACGAGCTCGGGGCGCTCGAGCCGGGTCCGATCGGGTCGGCCCGCGAGCTCACCAAGGTGGGTCGACAACTGGCTCGACTGCCTGTCGACCCTCGACTCGGACGGATGGTGATCGAGGCCGACCGCCAGGGCTGCGTCCGAGAGGTTCTGGTGATCGCCTCCGCGCTGTCGATCCAGGACGTTCGCGAGCGCCCGAAGGAGGCGTCCGAGCAGGCGGCGGAGCTGCACCGGCGCTTTGACGTCGAGGGTTCCGACCTGTTGTCGACGGTTGCCCTGTGGGACTACCTGCGCGACCGGCAGCGCGAGCTGTCCGGCAATCAGTTCCGCCGGATGTGCCGCGACGAGTATCTCCACTATCTGCGGGTGCGCGAGTGGCGCGACCTCTACAGCCAGTTGCGTCAGGTGGCCGGCCAGTTGAAGATCCGCCCGACGATCGAGGCCGGTCATCCCGACCATGTGCATCGGGCGGTGCTGGCCGGACTGCTGTCGCACATCGGTGTGCGCGACGGTGACGGTCGTGAGTTCCGCGGCGCCCGCGATGCCCGTTTCGTGATCGCCCCGGGGTCGGTGCTGACGCGCCGACCACCGCGGTGGGTGATGGCGGCCGAGCTGGTGGAAACGAACCAGCTGTGGGCGCGCCGGGCCGTCGCCATCAAACCCGAGTGGGCCGAGCCGCTCGCGCAACACCTCGTGAAGCGCTCGTACAGCGAACCGTGGTGGGACGCTCGTTCGGCGCGCGCCGTCATCGCCGAGACGGTCACGCTGTTCGGCCTCCCGATCGTCGACAGTCGAACGATCGGGCTCGATCGCGTCGATCGCCGGCTGGCTCGCGAGATGTTCATCCGCCACGCGCTCGTATTCGGCGATTGGGACACCCACCACGAGTTCCTCGCCAGGAATGACCAGTTCGTCGAACGTGTCCGCCTGCTGGAGGCCCGAGTACGGCGCGTCGATCTGCTCGATGACGAGGCGCTGTTCGACTTCTACGACGAGCGCGTAGGTCGCGAGGTCACGTCCGGACGCCATTTCGAGCGCTGGTGGCGCGATCTGCGCGAGCAGCAGCCCGAGTTGCTCGAGCTCACGCCGGCGGTGCTGTCCAACAGGAGCGGCATCGACCTCGCCGACTATCCCGACACCTGGCACCCGGACGGGTGGCAGCCGGGCGACGTGGAGTACCGCATCACATACCGGTTCGAGCCGGGCACGGCGCTCGACGGCGCGGCATTGACGGTGCCGCTCACCGCTCTGAACCAGCTCGACGACCGGGGCTTCGATTGGCTGATCCCCGGTTACCGACCCGAATTGGTGTCGTTGCTGGTGCGTTCACTCCCGAAGGAGGTCCGCCGGAACCTGATCCCGATGAACGAGACCGCGACAGCAGCCGCGGCACGGCTGGGGCCTGCCGAGGGCCGATTGGTCGATGCGCTGGCGCGGGCGATCACGGAGGTGTCGAACCAGCCGATCGATGCCGATGACTTCCAGCTCGACCGGTTGCCGAGCCATCTGCGGTTGCACGTCATCGTGGTCGACGAGGCCGGCGGGATCGTCGACGCCGGTGACGACCTGGCTGCCATCCGAAATCGTCAGACCGCTTCGACGCGTGCGGCACTCGCTGACGCGGCACCCGTCGCCGAGCGGCGCGACATCGTGCGCTGGGACATCGGTCGACTCGATCAGGTGGTCGAGCATCGTGCGCCTGGCGGCCATCTCGTGCGGGCGTACCCGACCCTGCTCGATCGCGGCGACAGCGTCGCACTGCGCGTGGTCGACAACGAGGCGCTGCAGCAGCGCGCGATGCGCGGTGGCGTGCGGCGGTTGTTGTTGATGGCGGCGGCCCCGACATCGGCGAAGGTCGAGCGCACCCTCGATCAGCGGGCCCGGATGGCGGTCGCCGGTGGCCGGATCGCGATGTCCGATCTCGTCGCCGATTGCATCGAGGCGGCGGTCGACGCCGTCATGGCGCGCTACGCACTTCCGTGGGACGACGCGGCCTTCGGGGCGCTCGAGCGAGCGGTGCGCAGCGAGGCGCCCGGCATCGCAGCCGATGCGCTGGCGGTGGCTGCCGACGTCATCGCGGCGGCAACCCGGGTGCGCCGGCGAACCGGGTCCTTGACGGCGGAGGCATTGCGGCCGACCGTCGGTGACGTCGAGGCGCATCTCGATCGGTTGGTGTTCGCCGGCTTCGTGCGCCGCTGCGGCGCAGATCGACTGCCCGACGTCCATCGCTACGTGCGCGGCATCGAGTACCGCCTCGATCATCTGGCGGGCGACGTGCCCCGCGACCGGCGCCGCATGGCCGACGTCCGCCCGCTCGAACGCGAGTACACGGCGGCCGTCGCACGGCTCGACCGCATCAGCGACGAGACTCGCGAGGTGGCCTGGCTGCTCGAGGAATACCGCCTGAGCGTGTTCGCCCAGCCGATCGGTGTCGTCGGTTCGGTCAGCCCCAAACGGATCCGACGCGAGTTCGAACGGGCCACCGGGGTTCGCCTCGGCTAGGGAGTGCGCGAGAGTCGTCCATCCCGCCCAGCGCTGGTTCACGACCGGCTGGTGCGCATCCAGTCGGTTGCGAAGTCGACCAGGTCGCGCGACCGCATCAGGCGTCCGATCCCGGCGCCGACCGGGCCGATCGATTCGGCGCCTGTGGCTGCGAACGCTTCGCCGATACGTGGGAACTCGACGTCCGAATCCTCGAAGTCCGAATCGTCGAGGGTCGGGTGCGATACCCATTGACGACGACCATCCACGATCACGGGCGACGACTGCACGGACGTGGCGGCGCCAGGCGCGGCAGCTCGGTACTCGGCCAGGTGCAGCGACGTGTTGTTGGCGTGCGTGACCCCGAGCAGCAAGATCCGCCCGTCGAGCTCGTACAGCCGGGCCTGAGGGGACGACTCGCCCAGACCGTGGGCCAGTTCGTGGTTCGCAACGAGATGCTCCGCGTTCGGCCCGACAGCGGCCGCCGAGACGGTCGGATGAGCGGAACGCCGAACGCCGGGCACGTGGCGGAAACACTCGACGATCGCTCCCATCAGGCGAGTCGGCGTGAGGGCGGGATCGTATGCGGGCATCTCCGCTCGCATCTCCTCCCACCAGGATTCGGGAACGGGTGGATTCGACCACGAGCCCGGATCGGTGAGATCGGTCGAATGAGTGGGCATCGCCAGTGTCCCGTCCTCGCCGAGCACCTCCAGCAGCGCCATCACGACGGCTCGCGCGCCGCCGGTGACGTAGCCGAGACCCGACAGCGACGAATGCACCATGACGGTCATCCCGGAATCGAGGCCGAGCGCGCGCAGATCCGCGGCCAGCGACGACACCGTCGCGGGCCGGATGGACCTGTCGATAGCACTCTGCTCGGCCATGGCGTCCAGTGTGCCCGAAGACGATCGGTTCGCTGATCCGCCGCCGACGGACCGTGACGCCTACGGTGCGGCCATGGCAATCCGCGCCCACACGGTCGACTCGGGCCGTGCGTGGCTGACGGTCGTCGCATCGTTCCTCGCATCGGCGGTCACGCTCGGAACCGCATACAGCTTCGGTGCCTTCTTCGAGTCGATGAGCGACGAATTCGGCTCGGCGAGCGGCGAGACCGCCGTCATCTTCGGCATCACGACCTTCTCGTTCTTCTGGCTCAGCCTGGTCACCGGTCGCATGATGGACCGTTTCGGGCCACGGCTGGTCCTGTTGGTCGGAGCGGTCGCAATGGCGGCTGGGCTACTGCTCACCAGCCGGGTCGACTCGCTCGGTGTCGGATACGTCACCTACGGGGCAGGCGTCGGCATTGCCGCGGCGTGCGGCTACGTGCCGATGGTGGCGATGGTCGGTGGTTGGTTCGTGCACCATCGCGCCGTGGCGGTAGGCCTCGCGGTGGCCGGAATCGGTGTCGGCACGATGGTGATGTCGCCGCTGTCGGCAGCGCTCATCGACCGCTACGGCTGGCGCGACACCTACGTGATCTTCGGCCTGGGCGGTGCCGCCGTGCTGCTGGCGTGCATACCGCTCGCGGCACGTCCACCCGGGAACGGAACGAGACAGCCGTCACGATTCCGGGATGCATGGAACAGCCCGGTCTTCCGGCGCGTGCACCTCTCGTCGTTCGCGCTCGGTCTCGCCTTGTTCGTGCCCTTCGTGTTCGTCGGCCAGTACGCAAAGGATCGCGGGGTTCGCTCCGTGAAGGCCGCGGTGCTGGTCGGGGTGCTGGGCGGGGCGAGCGTGTTGTCGCGGATCGGGTTCGGCACGTTGGTGCGATCGTTCGGATCGTTCCGGTTGTACCGCGCCTGTTACGTGATCCACGCCTTCAGTTTCGTGGTGTGGTTCGTGGCGGGGTCGTCGTATGCAGTGCTGGTGCTGTTCGTGTTCGTGCTGGGCGTGGGGTACGGCGGGTTCGTCGCGCTCGGCCCGATCGTGGTCTCCGACCGCATGGGCGTCGCCGGGCTCGGCTCGATCCTCGGGCTGCTGTACACCGGGCCCGGCCTGGGAGGGCTGCTCGGGCCGCCGGCCGCCGGCTGGCTGATCGACCGGACCGACACGTACCGTTGGACGATCGTCGCCTGTTTCGTCGCCTGCCTCGTGTCGATCGCGTTGCTGACCGGGCTGCCGACGACGTCCGATGGGCGCTTGCGTCGCGCCGACGACGCGATCGGCTGATCAGCCGTCGCGGCGGTATCCGAGAATGTGGTCGGCGACCTCGTCCTCGTCGTCGGTGAGCGTGATGAGATGCCGATAATGATGCCCCTCGGCCAGCGATTCGAGCAGTGGCCAAACCGGCCGGTGCCGCGTCCAGTGCTCGATGCCGAACAACACCATCGGTGCCGCAGGCCCGAAACTGGCGTAGTGATTCTGGGCTGCGTCCTGGAAGATCTCCTGGATCGTGCCCGCACTGCCCGGCGTGAACACGACGCCGTACGTCGCCACCGCGAGCAGGCCTTCCTCGCGGATGCTGTTGGCGAAGTACTTGGCGATCTTCGTCGCGAACGCGGCGGGCGGCTCGTGGCCGTACATCCAGGTCGGGATGCCGATCGAGTCGTACCGAACGCCCGGCGGTGCGGACGCGATCGGCCACCGCTCGCGAACGGCGAACGCCCGCCGCAGCCAGTCGTGGTCGGCGTACTCCTTGCCCGGCTCGGCGCCGACCGGGCGTGGCGCCAGCAGGGCGATCGCATCGTCGAGTTCGCCGTCGTCGAAGTGTGCCATCCACGCACCGAGATGGGTCGCCTCCATCGCGCCCGGACCGCCACCCGAGAGCATCAGCCGATCGGCGCGGGCCAACGTGCGAGAGATCCGGGCGACGACGGCGTAGTGCGGGTCGCTTCGTTCGAGACCGTGCCCGCCCATCACCGCAACCGGTCGGCGCCCTGCGAGCTCGTCGTAGAGCGCATCGTTGATCGAGTGGTCGTGGAGCCCGCGGGCGAGGCTCTCGTCGATCATCGGTGGGTACTGTCGGCCCGACGCGACCCAGTGGCGATAGACCAGGGCGTCGTAGGTGGCGCCGTAGCCGGCCGGGTCGTCGGGGTCGAAGCCCGCGAACAGCTCCTCGGGCGTGTACAGGTGCGCCCGGTGGGCGGTGAACGGGCGATCGACCTGGTCGCGGATCACCGTGGCGCCCATCGTCGTGAGGAATCCTGCCTGGGCCGGAGTCAGCTCGCACGACAGGAACAGGCACCCCACGAACGACCCCGACTCGAACCCTGTCACGGCGCGCAGGTCGATGTTCTGGAACGCGGCGGGTGGCCGGTCAGCGCCGAGCTCCAGCCAGTCGCCACACGCTGCGAGGTCGTCGATCTCGATCACGCCGAGAACCTATCGAGTCGGCCGCAGGGCCTTCGTGCGGGCGGTCTAGCCAGTGACTGCGAGATCGCCGGGCAGCAGCGAGAAGACGTGGGCATCGTGGCGGCGCCCGTTCAGCAGCAGGCGGCTGCGGAGCACGCCTTCGTGTGTGGCGCCCGCACGTTCCGCGACGCGCCGGCTCGCCTCGTTCTCGACGCTCATGGTGATCTCGATCCTCGCCAAGCCGTAGTCGTCGAAGCCGTGCTGCGCGAGCAGCCGGGTCACCCTCGTTGCGTAGCCGTTGCGGCACGCGGATGTTCGCAGCCAGTAGCCGAGGTTGGCGGCTCGATTGAGCTCGCTGAACTGGTTGAGCCCGCACGCTCCGACGATCTGACCGCCGGGGGCGATGATGAGGAAGCCGACCTCGTTCGGGTAGCCGCGTCGGCGAATCCACTCGAGCGTGTCGTTCGGGTCGTAGGTGCCGACCGCCCAGGGCATGAACGGCGCGAGCTCGGGTTGCGACGATCGGATCGCCTCCGACAGCTCGGGCAGATCGGCGACGACCGGAGCTCTCAGTGTGATCGTTCCATCGGTGAGATCCATCGGTGAGATCCATGGGGGAAGTCTGTCGCGTGCGGCGGTGTCGGGCGTTCAGCGCGTCCGATGGGTCCGGTGATCAGCACACCGACAAACGTCCACCAGTGTCGAGCCCCGCGGGCTGCGAGACTTCGTGACGGCGTGGAGCGATCAGAGACGCTTCCAGGCATCTCGAAGCGCTGCGACCGCGGCCGCCTCGTCGGCACCGAGCTGTCTGGCGACGATGACCAGCGAGTCGGCTGCCTCTCGCAAGCCTGTCCGTTGTGCGCGAGCGGTGACGGGCTGCATTTCGAGCACGAACGAGCCCTTGCGCCCGCGCGTCTCGATCACGGCGTCGCTCTCGAGCAGCTCGTAGGCCTTGGCGACGGTGCCCTTGGCTAGTCCGAGATCGAGCGCCAGCTGCCTGATCGTCGGGAGCCGAACACCCGCCTGCAGCGTGCCGGCTGCCACCATCCGCACGACCTGCTCGCGGACCTGCTCGTAGACCGGCAGGGGATGGTCGGGATCGACGGCGATGATCATGCGAGTGCGGGTACCCGGGTGGCGAGCAGGAAATCGAGGCCGAGTCGCCGATTGCTCCACCACAACACGAGCGCGCTGATCCACGCTGCGACACCGAGCAGTACCGCGACATCGCCGACCTCGGGTCGCAGTGCGAATGCGCTGCGCGCCAGCAGCGCAAGACCGAAGTAGGTCGCGGGCTGGGCGAGGCCGCGTCCGATCGCCAGTCTGCGAGCGAGATCGTCGGCGTGGCGCAGCGATGCGGCGATCGCCGGACGGGGTCGGGAAGCGACTCGCCGCTGCACGAGGTGGGCCGCACCGAGCACGAACAGCGCGGCCAGGCCGGACCATACCGCCACGCCGGATCCGTCGACTGCGACCGCTGTGGCGGCCATCACCAGTCCCGCTTCGGCGACGGCGAGCATCCGGTTTCGGTCGCCGTCGGTGAGGTAGTCGGCGACGGAGCGGACGTCGAGCGTCGCCGTGCGTGGCCCCTTCTGTCGCCGCACGACGTGCAGTTCGGCGAACATCGCGCCGAGCGCGATCCCGCCGACCCCGCACAGCAGCAGGTCGCCTTGCAGCGAGGTGCCGAGCACCCACACGATCACACCGCAGATGCCACCGATGTTGCGCGCCCGACGAGCCCTCACCATCCAGCGTGTCAGGAGGCGCTGCTGGTCGGCGTCCGCAGCCAGGTGCTGGGCCAGCTGCGGGACCTCCGGATCGACGCCGGCGAACATCCGAGCGACCTGCACGAGTGTGAAGGCGACGACGATCAGCACGAGCGCCAGCACCACGTAGGTGCCGAGTCCGACACCGGAACCTCCCTCGTCGGAAACTCGCACCAGCATCACGGCCGGCAACACCATCAGCAGGAGCGCTGGGACCCACACCTTCGGACGCCGGCGTAGGAATTTCGGACTGTTCATGAGATTCTCCTTGACTGACCCATTGTCATAGGACAATATGACAAACATGAACGGAACGCAAGACAAATGTCCACGATGATCGAGGAACGACCTGTCGGAGGCGCTGACCCGATCGACGCCCTGATCCCGCCGCCCCGTCCCTGGTGGTTCCGGCTGATCGCGGGGGCCGTGACGGTCGGTGCGGTCGGCACGGTGGCGTTCCTGTGGGGGTTCGGATACCTCTACCCGCGGCCCGAGTGCTGTGGCGAGGGGAGCAGCGCCTCGCTGATGTCGCTGTCACCCGACGGTGAGGCAGTCACCGTGACGGCCTCGTACTACAACTCGAGCGGCAGGGCGTTGACCGTCGACAGCGTCAGCGCCGAGCTGCCGGGCGCCGACGTGCTCGACGTCTCGGTGCTCGATCCGGACAACAACGTGTATCCGACCGACAACACGTTGGCGCTCCCCACCACCAGCGGCGGGCACGACTTCACGCGGTTCCTGATCACGTTCGTCCCCAATACGTGCGTCGATGACAGCAGCGAGTCGTGGGGTCGACTGGCGGTCGGGCTCGACGTCGCCGGCTGGTGGTCGATCGGTCGCAGCTACGAGACCCCGGTCCTCGAGCAACGTCAGGATCTCAGCGTGCTGCCACCCGAGTGGGTGATCGATCCTCCCCAGTCGCCACTCGCAGCTGCCTGTGCCCTGCTCGGACGTTGACGCCGGCGTCCGCTCGGGGCGCCCCGCCATTCGTCGACCATCGCCCCGTCTGTCACACCGTACGACGAGAATGACCGTATGGCATTCGGACAATCAACGGGGCGGCCGGCGACGGCTCGGCAGGTCAACGAGCTGCTCGAGCTGTTGAATCAGGCCGGCCACACCGACTTCCGTGACGCGCGCGGACCGATGGGCTTCACACAGCGCCAGGCGGGCGGCAAGTTCTCTGCCGACGAGGCCGACGCGTTCATCGAACAGCTCAACGACGAGGCACAGCGGGCCGAGGTGCCTGCCGCTCCGCCAGTGGCCCCCGCGGCCAAGCTCACTGCGGCTGATCGTGCACTCCGTCAGATCCCCGACGCGACGTTGGCGGCCGAACTCCAGCGTCGCGGCTGGATCGTCGTCGAGCCGTAGCCCGGCCGGCTTCAGTAATCGGCCGGCTCCGATCGATGGCTTGGGAACGCGTCGGCGTGCGCGGGCGCCGACACCGGCACCGCGACGGCCGGGTTGCAGTGGGCGCCCGACACCGCAGCACCGCATGGATCAGGGCGATCAGTGCGGCTCGGTGGCGAGCGTGTTCTGGAGCAGCTGAAGACCGACATCGCTCGACGGGCTCTCCGCCATGATCCCGACCCCACGACCGTCGCCGGCAGGAAGAACGTGCGGGCGAACTCGCCCGTCGGCCGGCGCGTCAGGTGAGGTGTCATGCGCAGCAGCTCGGTGTCAGTTCGTCGACGAGCCCGATCACCAGCTGCTCGATCTCGTCGCGCACCTCGCGCACCTCCTCGATGCCCTGCCCGGCCGGATCGCGCAGCTCCCAATCAAGTCGGCGGGTGCCCGGGTAGATCGGGTATTCGTCGTCACACCCCATCGTGACGATCACGTCGGCAGCGCGGGCCTTCTCGTCGGTCCAGTGCTGGGGTGCGGCGATGGTGATGTCGATACCGCGCTCGCGCATCACTTCGACCGCCATCGGGTTGAGCTGATCGTCGGGTGCTGAACCAGCCGAGAACACATCGATGCGGTTGCCGGCGACCGTTCGCATGAAACCGGCGGCCATCTGCGACCGGCCGGCGTTGTGCGAGCACACGAACAGCACCGCCGGCTTGCCGACGTGCTGGTGCTCGGCTCCCTCGCCGAGCGCCGCCCGGATCGCTCCGAGCCGGCCGGGGGCGAGCTTGAACCAGGCCCATTTGCCGCGCTGCTCGCGTTCGAGCAGGCCGGCGTTGACGAGCTGGGTGAGATGATGACTGACGGTGGGTTGCGACTTGCCGACGGCCTCCGGGAGATTGCAGGCACACACGTTGCCGGTCGGGGCGGTGGCGACGATCGAGACCAGCCGCAACCGAACCGGATCGGCGAGCGACTTGAGTTGGTGGGCGAGCAGCTCGGCCTGCTGCTCGTCGAGGGGCGCCTCCAGCACGCAACATCGGGGCTCGGCCAGGGGAAGTGTCGCCGTCATGAAATACATATTGACAGATGTCGATGCGTTTGACAACATATCGACAGTACTCAATATGTTCGCCGGGTGTTCACGTTCGTGTCGCTCGGTGGGCTGCAACCATGAAAGGTCCCACCATGCGTCTCCAGCTCGCCCTGAACGTTTCCGATCTCGACGAAGCCGTCGACTTCTATTCGCGGATGTTCGATACGCCGCCCTACAAGGTCAAGCCCGGCTACGCGAACTGGGAGATCGTCGACCCGCCGCTCAAACTGGTGGTGTTCGAACGCCCCGACGTCGAGCCCGGCTCGATCAACCATCTCGGCGTCGAGACCGAGTCCGCGGACGAGGTCGTGGCCGCCGAGGCGCGCATCGCCGCAACGGGGCTCGCCACGTCCGGTATCGACGACACGATCTGCTGCTTCGCCGAGAAGGTGGAGACGTGGGTGCAGGGTCCCGAGGGTCACAAGTGGGAGTGGTACGTCAAGCAGGCCGACCACGACACGCAACTCGAGAACGTGGTGCTGTCGCACAGCGCTGGTGGCGGCGTCGGTGCATGCGGCGTCGGTGAGTGTTGCTGATCGATCAGCGCAGCATCGAGAGGGTGTCGCCCAGCAATTCGATGCCGGCCGGCACGATCGGGTCGACGACCAACTGCACGTGGGCAGCGCCGGCATCGGCGAATTCGCGGAGCTGGTCGGCGATCTCCGACGGAGAGCCCATCAGGGGTGCTCCACCATCGGTGGGGTAGTCGCCCATCTGGCGGCCGGACCCACCGGGCAACTTGACGTACACGGCCGCCGTTGCCTCGATCTCGCCGGTGCGACCGATCGCAGCGATCCGCTCGTCGACGGTTGCCTTCACGTCGGCGAACCCGCCGGCGGTGTTGCCGTAGTCGCTCCACCAGACATTCCAGGCCGACACGTACGGCAGCGTGATCGCCTGCATCCGAGGGCCGATCGATCCCACCAGTAGCGGCGGTCCGCCGGGGCGCGGCGAGCGCGGGTGCAGGACCGAGTCGTCGACGTCGTAAAAGGTGCCGTGGAAGTCGATCCGGCCGTCGGCCAGCAGCGTGCGGACGATCGTGAAGGCCTCCTCGAATCGACTCACCCGGTGGTCGTACGGAAACCCGAAGGCCGTGTATTCGCGCAGGTTCCAACCCGCCCCGACACCGAATACCAGGCGACCGTTCGAGATCGCGTCAACCGTCGACACCAGCTTGGCGAGCATCGGTGGGGCATGAAAACTGGTCGATGCGACCAGCGGGCCGAGCTCGACCCGCTCGGTCGAAGCGGCGAGTGCTGCCAGCGTCGTCCAGACCTCCCACGGCCCCCTCGGGCCGACCGGCAGGTCGTACAGCAGATGATCGCCCAGCCAGATCGAATCGAAGCCGACCTGCTCGGCGAGTCGCGCCATCGCGATCAGGTCAGGGAACGAAATCTCGTATTCCACCTCGGGAAGCTGAATGCCGATCTTCATGCGCCGGACGTTACTCCGGGCGCGGGGCGCCTCTGGTGGCGACCGTCTGTCAGATTGGGGTTGATGTCGTCCGGTTCTGCTCCCGACTTCGTCGTGTCCTTCGCGGTCGAGCTCGACCGGCAACTGCGTTCCCTCCCTTGATGACCAGCTCGAGGCGACGATCCTGCACGGCTCGTCGGCATTGGGCGCGCGTCGTGGGCGACCGATGCCGGCCGACCGGGTGGAGTCATCGCCTCAGCGGTTACTTCCCAGTCCGGCCCGGCCGATGGGCGGAGCGTCAGGCCGCCGATCGTTTGATCGGCGCGTTCAGCGCCCTCATCGCCGGTGCGGCGACTCAGCCGCGGTAGCCGTGGGTGATCGGCATGCGCCGGTCCTTGCCGAATGCCTTGCGGCTGACGCGAACGCCCGGGGGCGATTGGCGGCGCTTGTATTCGGCGATGTCGACCAGGCGCGTGACGCGACGCACGATCGCTTCGTCGTGGCCCATCTCGATGATCTCCTGGGCCGTGCGATCCTGCTCGACGTACAGCTGGAGGATCGGATCGAGCACCTCGTACGGCGGCAGCGACTGATCGTCGCGCTGATCGGGGCGCAGCTCGGCCGAGGGAGGTTTGCTGATCACGTTGGCAGGTATCACCTCGCGCCCCGCAGCGCGGTTGACGTATCGGCACAGCTCGTACACCTCGAGCTTGAGGATGTCCTTGATCACGGCGTACCCGCCGACCGAATCGCCGTAGATCGTGAAGTAGCCGACCGCCAGCTCGCTCTTGTTGCCCGTGGTGAGCGCCATCCAGCCCATCTCGTTCGACAACGCCATCAGCAGCATGCCGCGACAGCGCGACTGGATGTTCTCGTAGGTGAGACCCGGCTCACGGCCCTCGAACGACGGAGCGAGCATGTCGAGGTAGGCCTGGAAGGCGGGCTCGATCGAGATCGTGCGGAAGTCGACACCGAGATTGTCTGCCAGCAGTTTGGCGTCCGACTTCGAATGGTCGGAGGAGTAACGCGACGGCATCGAGACGACGTGCACGTGTTCGGGCCCGAGCGCGTCGACGGCGATGCATGTGACGATCGTCGAGTCGATCCCGCCCGACAGGGCGATCACGACGTCGCCGAAGCCGTTCTTGCGGAGATAGTCGCGGGTACCGAGCACGAGTGCGTCGTACAACTCGCGGTGTCGATCGAGCGGCTCGGCGATCGGCGAGTGCACCACCGCGTCGGGCGCTCGTGTGGTGTCGCTGATGTGGACGATCGGGAGAACCGTGTCGGTGAGCTTCCCTCGGGGATCCAGCAGTCGGCCGCGATACACGGGCGGGACCGGGACGTCGACGATCATCACGTCTTCGACGAACTGGGGCGCACGGGCCAGCAGGTTGCCGTCGGCGTCGACGACGAACGAACCGCCGTCGAAGACCAATTCGTCCTGCCCACCGACCTGATTGACGTACACGATCGCCGAATGGGCGTCCTGTGCCCGGGTGGCGACCATCCGCTCGCGACCGGTGTCCTTCTCCCAGTGATACGGCGAGCCATTGATGTTGATGTTGAGCTCGGCGCCGCCGGCGGCCTGCGTGGCGAGCGGACCGAACGGCGACCAGATGTCCTCGCACACCGACACCCCGACCTTGACGCCACCGATCTCGTACAGCTCGAGCGGATCGTTGTCGGTGCCGGGCGTGAAGTAGCGCTGCTCGTCGAACACGGCGTAGTTCGGCAGGAGCCGTTTGCGATAGGTGCCGACCACTTCACCGCGCACACAGACTGCCGCGGCGTTGTAGAGATCGCGATCGCTGTCGACGAACCCGACGACGGCGGCGCACACGCCCGTGTGCCTTGCGAATGCATCGAGCGCAGCCCGATTGTCGGCCACGAAACCGGGCTTCATCACGAGGTCTTCGGGCGGATAGCCGGTGACCGACAGCTCGGCGAAGGCGATGATGTCGCATCCCGCGGCCTCGGCGCGATCGTAGGCCTCGATCAGCTTCGCCAGGTTGCCGTCGAGGTCGCCGACGGTTGGGTTGAGCTGAGCGAGCGCGATCCGCAGAACAGTCACGCCGTCAGGCTACTCACCAGGCCCGATCTCACTCTGAGAAGAAACCGACCACGTCGACCACGAGGTCGGTTCGTCGCAACGACGTGAATCGCACGCGACCGTCGTCGGTGAGACGTGTGAACGCCAGCACCGCACGCGTCTGTCCGTCGGCGGTGTAGTTGACGTTCGACACAACCGGGGCCGCACGGCCGGGATGGGCTGCGACCCAACCGGGGCCCTCGGGTCGAGTGACCGTGATGTTCTGCACGACCGCCGCGTTGGCCGCGCCGCCGGGCATCTTGACGGTCGCCGTATCCAGGGCTTGGAGGCGTGGGAACCCGACCTGGATGCGGGTATCGACGACGCGCACCGGGCTGATCGCGCTGTACAGCCCGGAGCCCGATGCGGGCGCAGCATTCGACGTGACATAGCCGACGATGTCGATCGCGACGTCGGCAATGTTGAGGGTGCGCAAGCTGAAGTAGTCGGCACCGTCGAGGGCGACGACGACCGTGTTGGCCCGAACGTCTCCCGGGAGCACGTTGACGTTGGAGGTGCCGCCCCAGATGCCACCGCCCGGGTAGGCGCCGACCCAGCCGCCAGGGCCCCCTCCCGAGATCGCAGCGATCGACACGGCGACCGCCGACACCGTGCCGTCGTCGGGCACACCGACCGATCCGATGACCTCGACGTCGATCCGGTCGCCATCTCGCGTCCAGCGGTTCGCGCTGCCGGATTCGAGCGGGACCCCGGCGGCTTGGCGGGTGTCGGCGAGCCGCCTCGGGGCCACAGCGATGAACCGTCCGTCGTCGGTGGATCCGTCCGTGCCCATCAGCCACGCCGTCACGTCGACGACCACGCGCCCGGTCGTCGACGACTCGAGCACGAATGCTCCATTGTCGTCGAGCGGCACGATTGCCGAGTTGGCGACGACTGCACCCGGCTCGTCGGCGTTCGTCGACGACGTGGTGGTGCGCGCCGCTCGTGCGCGCCAGGTGCGGATGAACCCGGGGCCCCGGGTTGCGTCGTAGGTGATGTTCACGAGCGCGGCCTTGGCGCCGGCCGGCTGAGGGAGATCGACCAAACGGGTGGTCCCGTTGAACACCACCCCCGTCGTGGTGCCGATCGCCTGCCCGGTGTCGTAGGCGCGAACGGGAGTGATCGGCACGATCTTGAGGCTGCCGGCGTCGGTCTTCGCGAGTGATGTCGTCGAGCTGATCGCCCGCAGCGAACCTCCGACCTGGACGTAGTACAGGACCATCCGGCCTGCCGCGTCGAAACCGAACGTCATGTCGGTGATGCCGAACGCGTCGGTGGCGAACGGCGCGTTGTAGTCGATCGAGCCGTTCGCCCGCCGGTTCCAGATCCGTCCCGAGCCCCCGTCGGCGAAGAGATAGCTGCCGTCGTAGCTCGCCGGCCACAGACCATCGGGCACGAATGCGCCGGCGGTCACGTAGGTGCCGAGTGATCGGCCGTACGACGTGATCGGGTCGGTGATGCCGGGTCCGGGCCCGTCGCAGGGCGGGGTCTCGCCCTGCGGGCAGGCGCCTTCGCGCTCGGGCCAGCCGTAGTTGCGACCGATGCCGCCCTCGTCGACCTCCTCGAAGGTGCTCTGGCCGACATCGTTGATGAAGAACCGGTCGGACCCGTCGTTGCGGTCGAAGGCGATGCGATACGGATTCCGTAGGCCCCACGCGAACAGTTCCTGGCACGCGGTCGTGGGGGTCGTCGGGGTGTTGCCGCGCATGGCGCACCGGGCGGTGCCCGCTCCGCTGAATGGATTGCCGGGCGCCGGGCGGCCGTCGAGGGTGATCCGCAGTATCTTGCCGTTCAGCAGCGACAGGTCCTGGGCCGCGTCGTTGCGTCCGACCGAATCACCGCGCGGATCGCTGCCGGCGTCGCCGATCGAGACGTACAGATAGCCGTCGGAACCGATATCGAGGTCACCGCCGTTGTGATTGCCGTTCACAGCCGAGATGTTGTCGAGCAGCACGATCTCGCTGGCCGGATCGATGATCTCGCCGGCCATTTGGAAGCGGCTGACCCGGTTGACGCATCCGCCGGGCGCCTGGCCGGAGATCCGGGTGGAGTACACGTACACGAATCCATTGCCCTGGAACCCTGGGTCGGGCGCGAATCCGAGCAGGCCACGCTCGCCATTGGCGCAGATGTCGGGGATCGTCAGTGCCGTGTTGAACGGCACGCCAGGTCGGCCGATCCGCACCCTGCCACCTTGTTCGAGCACGACGATCCGGTCGCCGGGCAGCCACTCGACGGTGGTCGGACGGTCGAACGACGACACCAACGTGTCGGTGAAACCGGCGACGGGGTTGGCCGCACGCCCGGGCTGCGACCATGCACCGACCACGACGGTCGAGCCGATCAAACAGGCAGCGAGAGAGGTCTTCCAGGGTCGACGCATCGCGGCGACGATAGTGCGGTGAGTGGCTGCGATCCGGTCGGTCACTCCGGTCCGTTTGCCGGTCGGTGGACGGCCTAGCTTCTCGGTGAGATCGACGAGGGAGTCGTACACCGTGAAGTTCGTCTGGTTCAATCTGCAACCCTGGCCGCACCTGCCGGAGAACTTCCGGCAGGACTATCGGTCGGTGTGGGTGGACATCCCCAGCCAGTTGTTCGACCCCGAACTGGCGCACGAGGTGTACAACACATATCTCGACCAGCTCGAGTTCGCCGACGAACTCGGCTACGACGGGATCGGCTGTAACGAGCACCACCAGAACGGCTACGGGCTGATGCCGAGCCCCAACATCATCGCCGCCGCGCTGTCGCGGCGCACCAGCAACGCGGCGATCTGCGTGATCGGCAACTCGATCGTCGGCTACAACCCGCCGACGAGGGTCGCCGAGGAGTTCGCGATGATCGACTGCATTTCCGGCGGACGCCTGGTCGCCGGCTTCCCGGTGGGTACACCGATGGACACCAACTTCTGCCTCGGTCAGATCCCGGCGCTCACGCGCGACAAGTACGCCGAGTCGCACGAGCTGATCATCCGGGCCTGGACCGAACCCGAACCGTTCGCGTTCGACGGTCGCTATACGCAGTTGCGGCACGTCAACATCTGGCCGCGCCCGCTGCAGCGGCCGAGACCGCCGGTCTTCATCCCCGGCGGCGGCTCGATCGAGACGTGGGACTTCTGCCTCGACCACGACTACAACTACAGCTACCTGTCGTTCAGCGGGTACAAAGCCGGCAAGTCGCTGATGGACGGCTTCTGGCAGCGCCGGGCCGATCGCGGCGACCGCGACGACAACCCGTACCGCGCCAGCTTCGCCCAGATCATCGCCGTCGCCGACACCGACGAGGAGGCCGAGCGGCTGTATGCCGAACACATCTTGTACTTCTTCAACAACTGCCTGCACGTGTTCCCCGGCTTCGCCGATCCGCCCGGCTATCGCACGTTGAAGACCCTCAAGGCCGGCAAGCTCAGCCAGCTCCGCAAGGAGACGATGGAGCTGTTCCAGAAACTGACGTGGGCGGACCTGGTCGAGTCGGGTGCCGTGATCGCCGGCAGCCCCGACACCGTCGCCGAGCGGATGGAGGATCTGGCACGCGAGCTGCGGGTCGGCACCGTGTTCTGCCTGATGCACACGGGCAACATGCCCGACTGGAAGACCCGCTACTCGACTCAGCTGTTCGCCGAGAAGGTGATGCCGCGCCTGCAGTCGATCTGGTCCGACTACGACGCATCGGAATGGTGGTGTTCGCCGATGGCCGAGCGCCGCACCAACGATGCCGCGAGCATCGAGGCGGCCCGCCGCCCCACGGGCCCCGGTGACGTGATCGCCGGCGACCCGATCGCTACCGACCCGATCGCTACCGACCTGATCGATGGCATGGAGGGCGTGCTGTGAGCGCTTGTACGATCTCGGTCACGACGCGTCGCGGTATCGAGGCGACCGTGCACGTGCGCGGCGCGACCGGTACTCCCGTGGTGTGGTACCACGGGGCGGGCGGGCTGCTGGCCGACGAGCCGGTGCTGGACGCGCTCGCGGTCGATCACGTCGTCTACGCCCCCGAATGGCCGGGTTACGGCGCGCAGGAGACCGAGACCGAGCTCTACGACATGCTCGACTTCGCCCTCCACGGCCTCGACCTGATCGACGCGCTGGGGCTCGTCGTGGCGCCTCACGTGATCGGCCATTCGATGGGTGGGATGATCGCCGCCGAGATGCTCGCCCTCGACCCGACGGCGGCGACCTCGCTCTCGCTGATCGGAGCCGCCGGGCTGTGGATCGACGAGCATCCCGTTCCCGACCTGTTCTCGATGGTGCCGTTCGAACTCGCCGAGACGCTGTTCGTCGATGCCGTGGCAGGCGAGAAGATCCTCACCGCCGGCCTCGACTTCACCGATGACCGAGCGCTGATCGGGTTCATGGTCGGCAACGCCCGCCGAATGGGGACGGCGGGCAAGATCCTGTTCCCGATCCCGAATCGGGGCCTCGCCAACCGCCTGTACCGCATCACGTGTCCGACAATGCTGCTGTGGGGCCGCGACGATCGCATGTACCCCCCGGTGTACGGCAAGCGCTTCCAGCGACTGCTCACCTCGACCGCGGCCGAACTGGTCGTGGTCGACGCGTCCGGCCACATGGTGCCCTACGAGCAGCCGGGCGCGGTGGCGTCTGCACTCCAGGGCTTCGTGACCGCGTGATCGAACGTCCGGCGCCGGTCGGCACGATCCTGCTGAGGGGGCTCGGATACGGCGCGATGTGGGGTGGCATCAGCGGTTACCTGGTCTTCCCCCTGACCCAGCTGCTGTCAGGGGCGTCGCTTCGCGATGTCGGCCTGGGCTTGCTGCTGGGCGTTCTGTCGGCTCCGTTCGGAATGCTCTACGGGTGCCTGGCCGGGGTGGTGGTCGCCGGCGCGTTCGCGCCGATCCGTGGCGTTCGCCATCCCGGCCGGAACGCGCGGATCCTCGCCGCGGTGGTCGCGCCCCCGGTTGTCGCCGCGATCAGCTGGCTGGTGTTCCGGCCGTCGCTGCGGGTGGGCGCCAACGAAAGCCGTTCACACGTGGTCGAGCGGGTGCTGCTCTTCTACGGCGTGCCCTGCGCCTGCGCCCTGTTGATCGGCGCTCTGTTCGGCGCCAGCCTGGCGAGACCGTTCGACGTCGACGAAACGGCTCCCGGCGATCGCGGCAGCGCTGACTGAAGAGCTCGGCGAAGTGGGCGAACACTGATCCCCGGCCGACGATGCACCGGTGGCGGTTCGCGGCCCGTACGGTTGCCGACGTGCTGGCAGCGCTGGGTGATCTGGTCGAAGACGTCGTCGTGCACCTCGACGGTTCGGTCCGGGTGGCGAGCGACACCGTGGCGCGCATCGAGCGTCGTCGTGGCGGCAGCGCCGCGAACGTGGTCGCGACAGCCGCTGTGCTCGGCCATCGGGCGCGGTTTCTCGGGCAGGTCGGATCGGACGCGATCGGATCGGCGGTCGTCGCCGAACTGGGTGGTGCGGGCGTCGACGTCGACTGTGTGATCCGGGCCGGCCGAACCGGCACGATCGTCGTGCTGGTCGACGAGTTCGGCGAACGGACGATGCTCACCGATCGTGCGGCCTGCCTCGAGCTCGCCGATCCTGATCCGTCGTGGCTCGGCGGCGTGTCGACCCTGCACGTGCCGCTGTACTCGTTCACCGATCGCCCGCTTGCAGACACCGCGTCGATCGTCATCGGCTGGGCCCATGAGCTGGGTGTTCGCGTGTCGATCGACGTGTCGTCGGTGATGGTGATCGAGCAACTCGGCGCCGACCGGGTGATCGAGACGCTCGAAATGCTGCGACCGAGCGTCATCTTCGCCAACGGCGATGAGGGCAGAGCTCTCGGCATCGCCGGTCCGGTGGCGGGTGCGATCACCGTCGTCAAGCACGGCCCCGACCCGGTGGAGGTGTACGCCGATCAGCGGTCGTTCACCATCGCGGTGCCGCCGATCGACCACGTCAGCGACACCACCGGCGCCGGCGACGCCTTCGCCGCCGGCTATCTGACATCTGCACGGCTCGACGTATCGACTGCCGTCCGGGACGGCAACTCAGCGGCAGCGAGGGTGATCACCTCGCGGTGATCCCGGCCGGGTTCGGCACGCGAAACGAGCCGCCCCATCCAGAGAGATGGTGCGGCTCGTGGTCGGGGTGAGAGGATTTGAACCTCCGGCCTCCACGTCCCGAACGTGGCGCGCTGAACCAAGCTGCGCTACACCCCGTAGCGGGGAAGGAGCCTATCCGGCGGGGGCGGGTTCTTCCTCGGCGGATGTTTCGGATTCCGAGCCGTCGGCTGTGTCGTCGGTCGTGTCGGAGGCCTCTTCGATCGGTGCCACGGGTGGGACCGGAACCCCCTCGAATACGCCGTTGCCATCGATGGCGCCGAGCGCAGCTCGCTTGAGGCGCAGCGCATCGAGCGGCTTGATCAGCCAGGCATCTGCTTGCGAGCGTTGGGCGAGGTACACGTCGGCCTGGCGGTCGAGCAGCATCAGAATCGGCACCGTCGGGCCGGTACCGAGCGATTCGTCGTTGCGCAGGGCGAGAGATATCGCCATGCCGCCCATCGACCCGACCTGCAGGTCGGTGATGACGAGGTCGGGTCGGCGCTTCGCGACGACGGGCGAGACCACACGACCGTCGCGGCACACGGTGAAACTGGTGTCGGGGCCGCCGAGCGCAGCGGTGATCTCGTCGACGATCCAATCGGCGTCAGTGGCGAGCAGGATGTGCACGACGCCGACGATACCGCGGCAGCCCGAGTCAGCGGGTACGGATCAGCCGAACAGATGGCGGGCGAGCACATCGAGGGCGTCCACGTCGTGGACGTCGCTCGGTAGCAATGGCACCTCGACCACAGCGGAATCGCGAACGCG
>CAVPAQ010000001.1:0-212387 GCA_963701575.1 uncultured Acidimicrobiaceae bacterium | reverse complement strand
TCGAGCTGATCGATCGTGACCTTGAATCCGGTCTCGTCGGTGGTGTCGATGACGACCGGCACACCACCCGCCAGCGTGATCGCCTCCGGATAGGTCGTCCAGTACGGAGCCGGAAGGAGCACCTCGTCACCGGGATCGCACAGGGCTTCGAACGCCGTGTACACCGCGTGCTTGCCTCCGTTCGTCACGAGCACTTGACTGGCGTCGATCTCGAAGCCGGAGTACGCGCTGTGTCTTGGCGGCGATCGCCTGCTTGAGCTCGGGCAGACCCCCGGCCGGCGTGTAACGGTGGTTCTTCGGATCGCGGCAGGCAGCGACGGCGGCCTCGACGATGTGGGCCGGAGTCGGGAAGTCGGGCTCGCCCGCCCCGAACCCGATCACGTTCTCGCCGGCTGCCTGGAGCGCTTTTGCCTTTGCGTCGACCGCAAGGGTCGCAGAGGGGGCGATGGCGGCGAGGCGTTTCGAAGTTCGGTTCACGACACCAATGGTGCCAGACAAACCGCTCGAATCCGCGTCCGAAAGCACCCAGAGATGCGAGTGGGGAGTTGCGCCAGGCACAACTCCCAACTCGTCGAACGTTCGGATACCGGCGTCAGTCGACGCGTTCGATGGTGATCCTGGCGACCGGGCCTTCCCAGCCGTACGTGCTCTGGTCGAGATCGCCCATGCCGGTGATACCGGCGTGATGGCTGATGACGCCGCCCTCCGGGACACGCACGAAGGGATTCCCGCAACACGGACCCGGGATGTCGGATGTCCGCTCGGTGTTCTGCTCCGTGCCGGCGTCGTACGCTCCCACCTTGAACACCTGGGTACCGCGACCGAGCTTCACGGAGTCGAGGCCGGTGAAGCCGTCATTGGTGTTGACCAGCATGCTCACGAGGCTCAACCGGTCGCCGCGGCGGGCGTCGATCTCGAACGTGTACGACCCCATCGGCCCGATCGGGCCGCCGCCGCCGACCAGCGCCTCGGAGACGCCACGAACCTGGGAGTACGTGTCGACGAAGACCGGCACATTGGCGTCCTCGGCGACCGCCGCCACCGCTGCCGTGGCCGGCGAACCGGTGTTCCAGACGTCGGTCCAGCGGCTGTGCACGACGACGCCCGCGGGCGACAGGGGTTGGAAGCCGGTCGCGATGTTCTCGACCGTGACCCGATAGGTCGCAGTCGAGTGTCCGTAGTCGGCGTTCGCAATGGCTGGCACGGCGGCAAGGCCGGCAGCGGCGGTAACTGCCGCAATGGTGTATCGGATCTTCATGATCTCTCCTGTTGGTCGGGTGTTCGGGACCTCTCCCACTCAACGCAGCGACCGCGAAACGAACAAGGCGAACCAGCGAAACAAGGCGCGCCGAATACGAAACGAATCGTGAAGCGCACCACGTGGAAGCGCCGTGCACCGCTGACATGCTGGACCCGTGGATCCTCAGGACATCCGACTTCCCGCATCGATCCTGCCGGTCGACGGCCGCTTCGGCTGCGGCCCCTCGAAGGTCCGACCGGCGCAGATCGATGCCGTGGTCGCCGCCTCGACCTCGATCATGGGCACTTCCCACCGCAAGCCCCAGGTCAAGGCGCTCGTCGGCTCGGTGCGCTCCGGATTGGCCGAGCTGTTCTCGCTGCCGGACGGTTGGGAGATCGTGCTCGGCAACGGCGGGACGACGGTGTTCTGGGACGCCGCTACGTTCGGACTGGTCGAACAGTGCAGCCAACATCTGGTGTTCGGCGAGTTCTCGTCGAAGTTCGCAGAGGCATGTGCGGGCGCGCCCCATCTCGACGGGCCGAGCATTGTCGAGAGCCCGCCGGGCGATCATCCGATGCCCGTCGCCACCGAGGGCATCGATCTCTACGCCCTCACCCACAACGAAACCTCGACCGGCGTCGCGATGCAGTTCGCGCGCGACCGGTCGGCACCGACGAGGGCGCGCTCGTCGCCGTCGACGCCACCTCGGGAGCCGGCGGCCTGCGATGGACGCCCGACGAGGTCGACGTCTACTACTTCGCTCCGCAGAAGTGCTTCGCTGCCGACGGTGGATTGTGGCTCGCGGCGTGCGCTCCCACAGCGGTCGAGCGGATCGAACGGATCGGCGCCGGCGACCGCTGGCAGCCGGCCTCGCTCGACCTCGGCATCGCACTCACCAACAGTCGTTCCGACCAGACCTACAACACACCCGCCGTCGCGACGCTGATCATGCTCGAAGCGCAAGTCGGGTGGATGAATGCGAACGGTGGACTCGAGTGGTGCGCCGGACGCAGCGACGAGTCGGCCGCGATCATGTACAGCTGGGCCGAGGCCCGCGACTGGGCGACCCCGTTCGTCGCCGATCCCGACAAGCGCTCATCCGTCGTCGCCACGATCGACCTCGACGACTCGATCGACGCCACGATCGTCTCGTCGGTGCTGAGATCGAACGGCGTGCTCGACACCGACAGCTATCGAAAGCTCGGCCGTAACCAGCTGCGGATCGGCATGTTCCCCGCCATCGACCCCGCCGATATCGAGGCGCTGACCCACTGCATCGACGCCGTCGTCGAGTCGCTCGCAGTCTGAAACACTGATGATCGTGAAGGTCGACGACGTGCTCCAACTCGAGATCGAAGGCCTCGGTCCGTTGCGGTCGCCCGTGATGCTGATCGCCCTCACCGGACTGTTCGATATCGGCGGCGCGGCCACGACCGCGCTCGACCGCTTCGCTCCGGCCGATACCGCGATCACGATCGGCGAGATCGACCCCGATCCGTTCTACGACTTCACCCAGGAACGACCACAGGTCGAGTTCGACGAGGGCGAGATGCGGGTGATCCGATGGCCCGAGAACCAGTTCGACGTGGTTCGCGGGCGAGGCGGCCGCGACCTGGTCGTGCTCGTCGGCGTCGAGCCGCATCTCGCATGGCACACGTACTCGGGGTGCATCGCCACGGTGGCACGCGAACTCGGCTGCGAGGCCGTGGTCACGGTCGGTTCCGCCGCCGAGGCGGTACCGCACACCCGCACACCACTCGTCACCGGCAGCACCACCGATGCCGAACTGGCGCACCGCCTCGGTATCGGACAGCCCACCTACCAGGGCGTCACCGGTGTTGTGGGCGTCATCCAGGCCGAGTTGGCCGACGCCGGCATCCCATCGGTGTCGTTGCGAGTCGGCGTCCCCCACTACCTCATGAATGCCGAGCACCCACAGGCCGTCGCAGCGCTGCAAACCCACCTGTCACATGTGCTCAACGTTCCGGTGCCCGCCGACGAGGGCGAGCTCGCCGACGAGATCGCAAGGTGGCGGTCGCTCCATGACGAGGTGGTCGAAGGGGATGTGCAGCTCCAGTTCTACGTGCGCATGCTCGAGCAGGAACACGACCGTCGAGCCGAGGCGGCGATCCCGTCGGCTGACGATCTCGGAGCGGAGTTCGAAGAGTACCTGCGTCGCCAACGCGACGACGATTGACCGTTCCGGGCGTCACCGTTCCGAGGGCGCGCGCATCGCCACCGCCAACCGTCGGCCGGCGACCAGGCACCCGATCGCGATGCCGATCGCGACCAACGTGGTCCATGCCAGCCCGGCACCGATCGCGCTCGAGGTCTGCTCACCGAGTTCGACGTCCTGGCCTGCCAGCACATCGCGGACCGCCTCGATGTCACCGACGCGACGGTCGACGACAAGCAGCAGGATCGCTCCGCCCAACGCGACGCCGTAGGTGATGCACAGGGTCCGGATGAACTGGTGCGCGGCATTGGTTCGGCCCATCTCGGCCTCGGCGCTGCTGGCCTGCAACAGGGTGAGCCCGGCCGTCGAGACGAAGCCGATCGAGAGACCGACCCATGCGAACCCGGCGAGCACCGCTGCGAGCGGCCAGTCGAGCGCGATCGCCGACCCGGACAGCGTGAGCGCCGGAACGATCATGGTGGCGCCGAGCAGGATCACGTCCGTTTCGCGCCATCGGTCCAGCGCTCGGCTGTACACGACCGAGCCGACCGTCCAGCCAACGGTGAGGAACACGAGCGAGAAGGCCGCCACGCCCTCGGAACGGCCGCGGGTGGTCTGCACGTACAGCGGCAGATAGTTGTCGGTCGCCAGGCCGGCGATCAGAATCAGCCCGCTCGTGACGTGCACCCACCGCAACGGGAATCTCGTGAGGTGTTCACGGTGGAGAACCGGATCGGGGATGCGGCCGCTGTGGCGCCAGTAGGCGCTCGCGCTCGCCACCGTGGCCGCCAGGCCGGCGCCGACGAGCCACCACCGAGCGCCGATCTCCGACACGGTGACGAGCGAGCTGATCGTCACCATCGACAACAGCGCGACGCCGGTCCAGTCGATGTGCACGGTTCCCGGCCGATCGCGCGTGCTCGGCAACGAACGCCACCCGACCGCGAGCGCCAACGCGGTCAGGGGCAGCTGCGCCAGGAAGATCGCCCGCCAGTCACCGATCGTCAGCAATGCCCCGGCGACGGCGGGCCCGCCGAATCCCATCCCACCCCAGACGAGCGAGTTGGCGGCGAACGCACGCGGCCGCAGTTGGTGCGGATATGTGAGGCCGACCGCCGCGAGCGCCACGGCGATCACCAGGCCGCCGCCGAGCCCTTGCATGACGCGGGCAGCGATCAACACCGGCAGGGTCGGCGCCGCGGCCGCGGCAGCACTCCACACGAGGAACCAGACGCCGGTGATCCGGAACGTGCGCCGCACACCGATGGCGTCGATCACCGGGCCGGCGACGATCACCGCCACCGCGGAGGTCGCCAGGTAGGCCGTGATCACCCACGGCACGAGACCCACGTTGCCGAGATCCTCGGTGATATCGGGCAGCGCGGCGACGATCGCCAGCCCGTCGAACGCGGCGATCGCGACGATCGTCAGGTTGGCGATCGTGACCGGCAGGTACCGACCGGCCCAGATGCCCTCGTCCGATTTCACCGAGGGCAGGCTAACGACCGGTCACCGCAGCGTCGCGCCTGCGACGCGCCGGTGGCTGTGCGTCAGCCGGCGACGGCCGCGAATCCCTGATCCAGGTCGGCGATGATGTCGTCGATCGACTCGAGACCCACGCTCAGGCGTACCTGTCCGGGCGTGACACCGGCCGCAGCCTGTTCGTCGGCCGACAGCTGGCTGTGCGTCGTGGTCGACGGTTGGATCACGAGGCTGCGCACGTCGCCGATGTTGGCGACGTGGCTGTGCAAGGTGAGCCCCTCGACGAACTTCTGGCCCGCCTCGGCGCCACCCGCGACGTCGAAGGCGATGATCGAGCCGTACCCTTTGCCGGCGCCATAGACGCGGGCGCGGTCGTGCCAGGGACTCGACTCGAGACCGGCGTACGACACGCTGGTCACCTGAGGGTGAGCGTCGAGATACTCGCCGACCTGTTGAGCGTTCTCCCAATGCCGGTCCATCCGGAGGCTCAGCGTCTCGAGGCCCTGGAGGATGAGGAAGGCGTTGAATGGCGCGATCGCCATGCCCAGATCGCGCAGCATCTGGACCCTGGCCTTGAGGATGAAGCTGCCGTGGCCGAGCGCCGGCCAATAGGCGAGCCCGTGGTAGCTGGGGTCGGGCTCGGTGAAGTTGGCGAAGCGGCCCGATGCACCGTAATCGAAGGTGCCGCCGTCGACGATGACGCCACCGATCGAGTTGCCGTGGCCACCCATGAACTTGGTGAGCGAGTGCACCACGATGTCGGCACCCCACTTGAGCGGCTGCACGAGGTACGGCGTCGGCACGGTGTTGTCGACGATGAACGGAATCCCGTGCTCGTGGGCCACGTCGGCGATGTTCTCGATGTCGAGGAAGTTGTTGCGCGGGTTGGCGAGCACCTCGCCGTAGAACACCTTGGTGTTGGGCTGCACAGCTGCTCGCCACGCCTCGATGTCGTCGGGGTCGTCGATGAACGTGACCTCGATGCCCATCTTCGGCAACGTGTAGTGGAGCAGGTTGTAGGTACCGCCGTAGAGCGACGCAGATGCCACCAAGTGGTCTCCCGACTCGCACAACGTGAGGATCGCGAGGGTCTCGGCCGCCTGACCGGATGCCACGGCGAGCGCCCCGGGAATCCCGATCGCGGTCATGCAGCCGCCCTCGAGAGCGTTGACGCGCGCCTCGAGTGCCCCCTGGGTGGGGTTCATGATCCGGGTGTAGATGAAGCCGACTTCGGCGAGACCGAACAAGTTGGCTGCGTGCTCGACATCGCGGAACTCGTACGACGTGGTCTGGTAGATCGGCACCGCCCGCGCGCCCGTGGCCGGATCGGGGTCGCCCCCGACGTGGATCTGCTTGGTCTCGAAACCCCAGTTGTCGCTCATCGCCGCAACGCTAAGCGGGAAAATCCGACCGCACAACTCGGGTTTTGAACATCTCGTCGAAGCGGTTCGTCGACCGGCGGCGACATGCCCCGTTTCGAACCGCTTCGAGTCAGATCAGGCCGAGTTCGGTCACCGCGTCGCGCTCGCCAACCAGTTCGGCGGCCGAGGCGTCGATCTTGGCACGGCTGTACTCGTCGATCTCGAGACCCTGGACGATCTCGTAATTGCCGTCCTTGCACACGCAGGGGAAGCTCGAGATGATGCCTTCCGGCACGCCGTAACTGCCGTCGGACCGCACGCCCATCGAGACCCAGTCCCCGTCGGGGGTGCCGAGCGACCACGAGCGGATGTGATCGACCGCGGCGTTGGCTGCCGATGCCGCCGAGGATGCGCCGCGGGCCTTGATGATCGCACCGCCGCGTGTTGCGACGGTGGGGATGTAGGTCTGATCGACCCACTCGTGGTCGCCGACCGCGTCGTAGGCCGACTTCCCGGCGACCTCGCAGTGGAACAGATCGGGGTACTGGGTGTTCGAGTGGTTGCCCCAGATCGTCATCTTCTTCACGTCGTTGACGCTGACACCGAGCTTGGCAGCGAGCTGGCTGATCGCCCGGTTGTGATCGAGACGGGTCATGGCTGTGAAACGACCCGGGTCGAGATCGGCGGCGTTGCTCATCGCGATCAAGGCGTTGGTATTGGCCGGGTTGCCGACCACGAGCACCTTGACATCCTGCTTGGCCGACCGCGACAGCGCTTGGCCTTGCGGCTTGAAGATGCCGCCGTTGGCCGAGAGGAGATCCGAGCGATCCATACCCTCCTTGCGGGGCATCGCGCCCACGAGCAACGCCACATCGGCATCACCGAACGCGACATCGGCGTCGTCGGTGCACACGACCTCCGACAGCAATGGGAACGCCGAGTCGTCGAGTTCCATTCGGACGCCTTCGAGGGCGCCGAGGGCGGGTGTGATCTCGAGCAACTGGAGCGAGATCGGGGTGTCGGGACCGAGCATCGACCCCGACGCGATGCGGAAGAGCAACGAGTAACCGATTTGGCCGGCTGCGCCGGTCACTGCAACACGAACTGGTGACGTCATGCCATCGAGCGTACGCGCAACGCGCTCGATGGACCCAACGCACGGCGCGTCACCGGCCGGTGATGTCACCGATCATGTCGGCGTAGAACTTCTGGCCGTCGGCCGACAGGTGGATCCCGTCGGAAGCGAAGCAGTTGCCCGCGCAGTTGTTCGACAACGAGTTCCAGTCGACGAGAATGATGTTGTCGTTCGGGTTGTCGCGTGCCGCCAGCAACGCGTTGTTCTGCGAGGTCCAGGGCCGGTTCGCACGGACATTGAGCAGCAGCACGTTGGGCACCTTGCTCAAGGGCCGCAGGAAGTCGTCGAGCGTCTCCTTGGTGAACGGCCCGTTCGTTCCGAGGTGGATGATCACCGGGGACCCGAACAGATCGGCATCGCCGAGCTGTTTCATGACCGGCACCATGTCGATCATCTGGCGGCTCTTCTCGGCGTTCACCGTGTATCCCCGATCACTGAGCACACCGGCAGCGCCGAGCATCACCGAGTCGCCGATCGCGAAATAGTTGACGGGCTCGGGCGGCAGCGTCGTCGTCGTGGTGGTGCTCGTGGTGGTGGTACTGGTCGTCGTCGGCGAACCCGGCGCGGCGGGCACCGTATCGCCGGTCGGCACGGTCGTCTGGCTGGGTGTCGGCGTGGCCGGCGCCGCCCCCTCACCGCCACCGCCCGCGCCCAACAAGTCGTCCAGGGATGTCGTGTTCTGTTCGCCCTCGGTCAACGCTTGGTCGATCTCGTTGCGCTGGAGATCAGCCAGGCCGAGCCGCAGCACACCGAAGGTCAGCAGCAGCAGGCTGACGACGATCGCAGCGCTCACGAGCTGACGAGGCCGCCGATCGCGGCGCCTGCCGAGATCGCGCCACCACCGACCGACCTCGCCTCGGCGGATCGGGGTCTCGACGAAGGTGTACGACAACTCGGTGATCACGGCCGTCACCGCGATCCCGACGAGGAACTGGCGCAAGGTCAGCGCGTTGCCCGCCACCTTGCGGATGATCTGATAGATCGGCCACGAGTAGAGGTACAGCCCGTACGAGCGTGTACCGACCCAACTGAGGGGTGCGATGGCCAACAGTCGGCTCGTCAGGGTGCGCCGGTGGGTCACGGCCGCGATCATCATCAGCGTGGCGAGATCGGTGATCAGGAGCCCACCGCGGAAGAGCCACGGATCGGCGCCCGCGGGCGTGACGAAATGGAGCTGCCAGGCGCACAGCGCGAGCACCAGGAGACCGATCAGCGCAACGATGTCGAGGAGACGATTGGCGGTGCGCAGCGGGCCGCGCATGATCGCGATCGGCCGCCAGATCATGGCGAACGCGGCACCCAACAACAGACCGGTCGAGCGCGTGACCGTCGACAGGTAGAGCGTGTCGGCCTTCGAGATGCAGCGTTCACCGATCGTCCAATAGGCCTCGGGGTTCAGTGAGCATTCGCCGATCCGGCCAGGGTGATAGAGCACGGCCGTCATGACGGTGACGATCAGCGCCGCGAGGACGAGCCACCGCGCCGTGAGCGCCAGGTTCTTGGTTCCGTTGCGCTTGAGGATCAGCAGCATCACGATCGGCCAGATCAGATAGAACTGCTCCTCGACGGCGAGACTCCAGAGATGCCGCAGCGGAGCGAAGTCGCCCGACGCGCTGTACCCCTGCCCGACCCAGATCTGGTACCAGTTCGACACGTACAGCAAACCGGCCAGGATGTCGCCGCGCAGTTTCCCCAGCGTGTCGGCCTTGAACATCCAGCTGTACGTGAGCAGCAGGAACATCATCAGGAACAACGCCGGCAGCAAGCGGCGGGCGCGCCGCATCCAGAACGCACCGAGGCGGACCTTTCCGGTGCGCTCACGCTCGGCCATCAACAGCAGCGTGATGAGATACCCGCTGATCACGAAGAACACCTCGACACCGAGGAATCCGCCCGACAACCACTCGCTGTTGGCGTGGTACACCAGCACGGCGATCACGGCGAGCGCGCGCATGCCATCGAGCCCGGGCAGGTACGGAACCTTGCTCAGATGCGATGCCGCGCGTCGGGGCGCGCAGAGACGTACGTGGCGTCAGCCATTCGAACAAGTATCGCCTGCCGCCTCGTGTTTCAGCGGTCATCCCGCGCGCCGTACAGTGCAGACCCATGTTCGACCCGGTGATCGACGCAGCGGCCGAGACCGGTTTCCCGTACAGGATCGTGCCCTGCGACCCCGATCTGGCCGACACCGCAGCATTCTGCGAAGCGTACGGATTCCGGCCCGATCAGTCGGCGAACGCGATCGTGGTGGTCGGCAAGGGCGAACCCCGGACCTATGCAGCCTGCCTGGTGCTGGCGACCACCCGACTCGACGTGAACGGTGCGGTCCGCAAGCGATTCGGCGTGAAGAAATCGTCGTTCGCATCAGCCGACGAAACCGCCGAGATGACCGGGATGCAGATCGGCGGCGTCACGCCGTACGGTCTGCCCGACGGGCTGCCGATCTGGATCGACAGCCGCGTGATGGCCTGTGACCAGGTCATCGTCGGGGGTGGATCGAGAGATCGCAAGCTGTTGGTGCCACCCGCGTCGCTGGCGGCCCTCCCCAACGCCGAAGTAGTGGAAGACCTCGCCAAACCGTTCGAATGATCAGGTCGGTGGCGGGATGACCGGCGCGTCGGTGTCATGGACGGTTGCTGCGTCGCCGACGGCGATCACCGCACCTCCGGACCGATCGCTGCGTGACCGGGTTCCCGCCGTGTCGCCGCCTCACCGCACAGTACGGCGATGAGAGTGACCGAAGCCTCTTGCCCCGACCAGCAGCTCTGAGCATCGATGGAATTGGATTCTCGATCCCGACAAGGGGGTGACGATCATGTGTGCATCGATCGCTCAGGAGCGGGATCAGGCCTCGTTCGATCGTCCTACGGTCGAAGGCGGTGCGTCCCGACTTCCCTCGCCCGGCTGGTACCCGGACCCGTCCGGACGCGGCTTGAAACGATATTGGGACGGTGCGGCCTGGCAGAACATGACGCTACCTGCGGAGGGTCTCCCACAACTGCCGCCGATGCCGGCAGGGCGCACTGACGTGCTCGTCGGCAGGCCGATGCTCGAGACCGGTCCGATCGAGCCTCGCCGACATCATTGGACCCCCGGTCGGGTCCTCGAGCTCGTCACGGTGGTGCTCCTCGGAGGTTGCGGATGGGGGGCGGCTGCCGCCGGCATCGCCGATCTGGCGACCGGTGGCGACGTGAGCGCGCTCGTGGTCGGATGCATCGGCATCGCCGTGCTGCTGGGGTGGGCGGCCGTGTTGGCCGTGATCTACTCCGACCATGACCGGTGCTACTCGCTCCAGGCACCCAGGAGGGCGTGGCGGCTCGTCGCGGTCGCCTGGCTGAGCGCACTCGTCGTGGGCGTCGTCGTCGCGATCGTGGCTTGAGCCGCACGAGTCGTCGCGGTCGAGGACGACAAGCAGCACACCCAGGCCGAACCCGTGAACCCCGCCCGAACACCGCCGCCCGATGCCCCAGCCGGAATCAGTGGCGGAAGTGGCGTTGGTGGGTGAAGACCATCGCGATGCCGTGCTCGTCGGCCGCGGCGATCACTGCTTCATCGCGGACGCTGCCGCCCGGCTGGATGACGGCCTTGATGCCGGCCGCCGCGGCCGCGTCGAGACCATCGCGGAAGGGGAAGAAGGCGTCGCTGGCACAGATGCCACCGATCGCGCGACCCGCTGAGCGCTCCGCCGCGATGCGGGCCGAGTCGAGTCGGTTCTGCTGGCCGGCACCGATGCCGTAGGCCTGGCGGTCCTTCGCGTACACGATCGCATTGCTGGTCACGGCTGCGCACACCTGCCAGGCGAACACGAGGTCGTCCCACTGGGCATCGCTGGGTTGCGCGGCGGTAACGACCTGCCAACCGCTGCGGTCGATCGACACGAGATCGGGTTGTTGCACGATGAATCCGCCGTCGAGTGGCTTGAGATCGAACGGCCACTCGGCCGGCGGTCCGGCGGTGATGACCCGCATGTTCTTCTTGGCGAGCAGGGCGTCGAGCGCGTCGGCCTCGAATCCGGGCGCGACGACGACCTCTGTGAAGACGCCACTCAGGGGCTCGGCCATCGCCCGGGTCACGGTGCGATTGACGGCGACGATGCCTCCGAAGGCGCTGATCGGATCGCAAGCATTGGCCTTCACGTAGGCGTCGGCGATCGGATCGGAGGCGTCGGTACCGATCGCGACCCCGCACGGGTTGGCGTGCTTCACGACCACGCAGGCCGGCTCGTCGAAGCGGTGCACCAGTCGCCAGGCGGCCTCGGTGTCATAGAGGTTGAGATAGCTCAGCGCCTTGCCGCCGTGCTGCGTCATCGTGTCCCACCAACTCGTGACACCGCTGAAGCGATAGCGGGCTCCCTGCTGATGCGGGTTCTCGCCGTAGCGCAGGATCTCGGCCCGCTCGAGAGCGGCGTGGATCGTGCGCGGGAGCGGTTCAGGATCGGGCTCGGTGGCGTCGAACCATGTGACGATCGCTGCGTCGTAGGCAGCCGTGTGGGCGAAGGCGTCACGCGCCAGGCGCCGCCGCGTGGGCAACGTGACCTCGCCGTACTCCCGGAGCTCGTCGAGCACCGCCGGATAGTCGGACGGGTCGACCAGGATCGCGACGTGGGCGTGGTTCTTGGCCGATGCCCGCACCATCGCCGGCCCGCCGATGTCGATCAACTCGATGCCGGGCTCGCTGGAGAACGGGTACAGATTGCTCACCACGAGCGAAATCGGCTCGATGCCGTATTCGGTCATGTCGGCCCGATGTTCGGGTTTGGTGGGATCGGCGAGCAAGCCACCGTGCACCTTGGGGTGCAGCGTGACGACACGGTGGTCGAGGATCGCCGGCACACCCGTCAGCTCCGCGACATCGGTGACAGGCACGCCGACCTCGGCAACGGCACGAGCGGTCCCGCCGCTCGACACGATGTTCCAGCCGAGGTCGTGGAGCGCCTTGGCGAACTCGGCGATCCCGGACTTGTCATAGACGGAGAGCAAGGCGGTGGGCACGTCTTCGGACCGTAGTCAGCACGGCCCGCTCCGCGCCTCGATCCGAACGAAATGTCAGCCCGAGGCGGTTCACCAGTGGCATCGCCACGGTGGCTACGGTCTGTGTGTGTCCGATCTCGATCCTGTGATCGGAGTCTGGGGGTTCACATGAAAAGCAAGATCACGGTCGCCGACCTCGTCATGGGTGCGGGAGGGCTCATCGCCTTCTTGTTCTCGTTCCTGGCGTTCTACAAACGAGGCGACTTCAGCGTGTCCGCATGGGACGGGGATGCCGGCGCGTTCGCAACGACTGTCCCCGCAATCCTCGGCCTCGTGATGGTGGTGTGGATCGGTCTCGAGCTCGCCGGGGTGAAGCTTCCCGAACAGGTGCTGACGTTCAATCCTGCGCAACTCAAGGGCACCTGGGGCATCGCTGCGTTCGGCATCATGCTGTCGTGGATCAGCGCCGACTTCGGCGGCGCCGACAAAGGCGTAGGATTCTGGCTGATGTTCGTGGGATCGTTGGCCATGATGGTCGGCGCCGTCATGGGCCTGCTGGGGAAGGGCACCGAGACCGTCGACATCCCGGGCGTCGGCGACGACGACTGACCGAATCGACCCGCAATTGCACGGGACCCGCCGATCGGCGGGCCTCGTTGCCGGCTTCGGCCTGTCGAGGGTCAGAGTGCCGCGACGATGGCGGCCATCAGTTCGCCGGCCTCGGTCGGGTTCAGGCCGACCTTGACGCCGGCGGCGGCGAGGGCGTCCATCTTGCCTTGCGCGGTGCCCTTGCCGCCCGACACGATCGCGCCGGCGTGGCCCATCTTCTTGCCGGCCGGAGCGGTGACGCCCGCGATGTAGGCGCTCATCGGCTTCGACACGTTGGCCGTGATGTACTCGGCCGCCTCTTCTTCGGCCGAGCCGCCGATCTCGCCGATCATCATGATCGCGTGCGTCTCGGGGTCTGCCTCGAACTCGCGCAGGCAGTCGATGAAGTTGGTACCGGGGACGGGGTCGCCACCGATGCCGACGCAGGTCGACACGCCGATGCCCTTCTGCTTGAGCTCGTAGAGCGCCTGATACGTGAGCGTGCCCGAGCGGCTGACGATGCCCACATTCGGCCCCTGGGCCGAGGGAGGCTGGGCGATCTCGCCCGCTGTGATGCCGATGTTGCACTTGCCGGGGCTGATGATGCCCGGGCAGTTCGGGCCGAGCAGGCGAGTGTTCGGGAAGTCGCGCACGAGTGTGTTGAACACCTTCGCCTCGTCCTGGGCGGGGATGCCCTCGGTGATGCACACGACGAATCCGACGCCGGCTGCGGCCGCCTCGAGAATCGCGTCCGATGCGAACTTCGGCGGAACGGCGACGAACGAGGCATTCGCTCCGGTCGCCGCGACGGCTTCGGCGACGGAATCGAAGATCGGGATGCCCTCGACGTCCTGTCCACCCTTGCCGGGCGTGACGCCCGCGACGATGTGCGTGCCGTACGCCTGGTTGCGCAGGCCGTGGTACTTGCCCTGCCCACCCGTGAGGCCCTGCACGATCACCTTCGTGTTCTCGTTGACGAAAATCGCCATGTCGTTCGACCTCTCTCAGTTCGCCAGCGCGACGGCGGCTCGGGCGGCTGCGAGCATCGTCGGCTCGGAGCGCAGCTTCTCGGGTGGAATGCCGGCGTCGGCCAGAATCTGGCGACCCTCCTCGGCGTTGGTGCCATCCAGGCGGATCACGATCGGCGCCTTCAGGTCGACCCGGCCGAGCGCCTCGACGATGCCCTTCGCGACCTCCTCACCACGGGTGATGCCACCGAAGATGTTGATGAAGATCGACTTGACGGTGTCGTCGAAGTTGATCACCTCGAGCGCCCCGGCCATCACGTCGGCGTTGGCACCGCCGCCGATGTCGAGGAAGTTGGAGGCGGCCCCGCCGACCTGGTTGACCATGTCGAGCGTCGACATGGCGAGGCCGGCGCCGTTGGCGATGATGCCGACCGAGCCGTCGAGACCGATGTACTGCAGCCCCTTTTCGGCGGCCATCTTCTCGCGATCGTCCATCTCGGTCAGGCCGCGGAAGGCGTCCCATTCGGGGTGCCGGAACTCGGCGCTCTCGTCGAGGGTGACCTTGGCGTCGAGCGCGTGCACCTCTCCGGTCGGCTTGAGGATCAGCGGGTTGATCTCCGCCAGATCGCAGTCGCCTTCGGTGAAGCATCGGTACAGCTTGACCAGGATGTCCGCCGCCCCGTCGAGCGCCCGCTCGGGCAGCTTGGCGTCGACCGCTGCCTGGCGTGCGGCTGGGAAGTCGAAGCCGTCGACGGGATCGATGTGGACCTTGATGATCGCATCGGGGTTCTCCTCGGCGACCACTTCGATCTCCACGCCGCCCTCACGCGACAGCATCAGCAGGTGCTTCTTGGCGGCTCGGTCGAGGGTGAACGAGGCGTAGTACTCCTCGTCGATGTCGCTCGCACTCTCGACCCAGAGCCGGCGTACGACATGGCCCTTGATGTCCATACCCAGGATGTTGCCGGCGTGCTCGCGGACCTCGGCCTCGTTGTCGGCGAGCTTGATACCACCCGCCTTGCCACGGCCACCGACCTGCACCTGGGCCTTCACGACGACGGGGTACCCAGCGGCGTTGGCGGCCGCGACGGCTTCGTCGACCGTGTCGGCCGGGCCTCCCGGACTGACCGGGATGTCGTAGCGGGCGAAGTACTGCTTGCCTTGGTATTCGAACAGATCCACTGATCAGCCTTCCTGGGGTTGCTTCTGTGTCGTCGTCTACTGATTGCGCTCGTCGAGAGCGGTTTCGAGCCATCCGCTGATCGCCCGAAGTGATGCGCCCGGCTGGAAGATCTCGGCGATCCCCTGCTCTTTGAGCGTTCGGACGTCGGCGTCGGGAATCACGCCGCCACCGAACACGAGCACGTCATCGAGGTCGCGATTCGCCAGCTCCTCGACCACTCGTGGAAACAACGTGAGATGCGCTCCCGACAGGAGCGAGAGGCCGATCGCGTCGGCGTCTTCCTGCAGCACCGTCTCGGCGATCTGTTCGGGCGTTTGGTGCAGACCCGTGTAGATGACCTCGAAGCCGTGGTCGCGCAGAGCCCGTGTGATCGTCTTCGCTCCGCGGTCGTGCCCATCGAGTCCGGGCTTGGCGACGACGACGCGGTACTGGCGCTTCACGAGTGCCTCACCCTATTCGCTCGCCACGAGCGTCCACCAACCCGTGGCCTGCCGGCGCGCCGGTCGGGGCGGCGGCGATGGCCCAATCTGCAATCGCCGCGGCAGACTGTGCACGTGCCGCTGCCCGAGTTCCGATCACCGTTCGCACGCGCCGTCATGCCCGTGCTCGGTGGGATCGTGTTGTTCGCCGCGATGGGCGCGATCACCTGGGGCATCGCGGCCTACATATCGAGCGGTGGGTCGCAAACGTCCGAGCGGTTGGCGCGCAGCACGTTCGAGATCGGCAACGTCGAGCGCCTCGCCGAAACGGTTGCCGACGATGGTCCGCTGTTGTTCCCCGAACTCGGCACGGCGATCGGCACCCGATCCATCGTGGTCGATCACACGGGAGCGACGCCCGCCGACGGCTGGCGCGTCTACTGGGCCTACCCGGCCGACAGCGATCCGACCTGCGTGGTCGAGCAGGTGCGGGGCACTTCCGATTTCGTCGACTGCACCGGGCGCACGATCGATGTGAGCGAATTGTCGCCACCTGACGAGGGTGTGTTCCCGACCGTGCGCGATCGAACCACGCTCATCATCGACCTACGTGGCGCAAGGCCGTCCGCGGCGACCACCCTCGCCAGTACCCCCTGACGGGCCGAGGTCCGAGGCTCCAGGGCCCTTCGACCCTCGCACGCATGGGTGCCGCGCGCCAGAATCGTGGTGCACACGCCGAACGGGCCACAATTCGTCGGCCAGACATCGCGGGAGGACAGAGAATGCCGGAACATCTCACCGAGCAGATTAGGAATGTTGTGTTGATCGGTCACGGCGGGGTGGGCAAGACCACGCTCGCCGAGGCGTTGCTGCACCATGCCGGGATCACGACTCGGGCGGGCACGGTCGACGACGGCACGAGCACCCTCGATCGCGACCCCGAGGAGATCCAGCGCGGTTCGAGCGTGTCGCTGGCGGTGGCTTCGTTCGATTGGAAGGCCAGTGACGGCGAGCGCTACCGCATCAATCTGCTCGACACCCCGGGGCACCCCGACTTCGAGGCCGAGGTCGATGCCGCCCTCGCCGTGGCCGATCTCGCCGTACTGGTCGTCAGCGCTCCCGACGGACTCGAAATCGGCAGCCATGCGGCATGGCGAAAGTGCGTCGACCGCGGCCTGCCACGGATGGTGTTCGTCACCCGCGAGGGCAAGCATCGGGCCAACTTCGAGAACGTGGTCGCCCAGCTGAACGCGGCCTTCGGTTCCGGGTTCCTGCCGATCGAGTTGCCGTTGGGCGAAGAATCGGCATTCCACGGTGTCGCCGACGTGCTGACCGAGCAGGCGCACGAATACGACCCTGACGGCAGCCACCATGTCGCGCCGCTCCCTGATGATGTCGCCGCCCACGAACACGAGGTGCACGAGCAGGTCGTGGAGGAGATCGTTTCGGGCGACGACGCACTGCTCGAGCGCTACCTCGAGGGCGAGGAGTTCACCCCCATCCAACTCGAGCGCACGCTCGCCGCCGAGGTGCTCTCGTGCACACGGTTCCCGGTGTTGGTCGGATCCGGCACGACCGGCATCGGCGTCGACCGTCTGGCCGATTACATCTGCGAGCTCGGCCCGTCGCCCGCCGATCGCCCGGTCGCCGTCACCGCCGGCGACCGAACGGTGATGGTGTCGCCCGACCCGGCCGAGGCGCCGCTGCTGTACGTGTTCAAGACCGTGTCCGACCAGTACGTCGGTCGCATCTCGATGTTCAAGGTGGTGTCGGGAACCCTGCGTCCCGACACCACCTTGCGCGACATGTCGTCGAACACCGACGAGCGACTGCACGCCCTGTTCCACCTGCACGGCCCCGACCAGACCCAGGCCAATCGATTGGTTGCCGGCGACATCGGCGCCGTCAACAAATTGACGAACGCGGCGACCGGCAGCACGCTGGCGCCGGCGTCGCAACCGGTCACGATCGCTCCGATCTCGCTCCCGGAGGCGCACCTGGCCTTGGCACTGGTGCCGCTGACGCAGAGCGACGACGACAAGTTGTCCGAGGCCCTGCAGCGGCTCACCCACGAGGATCCGTCGCTGGTGGTGGGCCATGACGAACTGTCCCGACGAGCCGTGCTGCACGGCGTCGGCGACGCACACCTGGCGGTCGCGCTGTCACGTCTCGAACGCAAGTACGGCGTCAAGGTCACGACCGAGGACGTCAGGGTTCCGTACCGCCGCACGATCTCGAGAACCGTTGAGGTCGAGGGCCGTCTGAAGAAGCAGTCCGGCGGTCACGGGCAGTTCGCCGTGGTGAACATGCGCGTCTCACCGCTCGAGCGGGGCGCCGGGTTCGAGTTCGTCGACGCCATCGTCGGCGGGGCGATCCCCAAGCAGTACGTCGCCGCGGTTCGACACGGGGTCGAGGAGGCGATGGCGACCGGCGGTGCGACCGGCATCCCGATCGTCGATGTGCGAGTCGAATGCCTCGACGGCAAGACGCACTCGGTCGATTCGTCCGACATGGCGTTCAAGACAGCGGCAGCCACCGGGTTCCAGGAAGCGATCGAGCAAGGCGCTTCCCTGCTGCTCGAGCCGATCTCGGTCCTGACCGTGCGTGTCCCGGTCGAAGCGCAAGGCGATGTACTCGGCGATCTGAGTGCACGGCGTGGTCGGATCGTGTCGAGCGTGACCGACGGGGACGGCGATCAGGTCATCACCGCCGAGGTTCCGACCCCGGAGATCGGTCGCTACGCGATGGACCTCAGGGCGATGACGGCGAGCCGCGGCCGCTACAGCGTGCGCCAGATCGGCTACGACGTGTTGCCCGACCATCTGACCAAGGGCGTGCTGGCCGAATACGCCGACGACTGATCCGCGTCAGGCGGTTTCGACGACGCCGAGCAGGCGTTCGACGAACAGATCGGTGTGCTGGTCGAGATAGTTGCGCTTGATCTCGAGGCCACCGATCACGTCCGCGCCGGTCTGCCCGACCGCGGTCGAGAGCTTGTCGATGCTCTTGCCCGCGTTCAGAGCGAAGGTGAGGAAACAGGCCGCCTTCTTGCCGCGCATCGTCGGCAGGTTCGAGATGTTGCCGAGCGCGAACGGTGCCTGACCGACCACGAACAACCCATGGGTCCAGGTGCCGACGAGCACGAGATCGGCACGCTGGATCGACGACAGATCGGGCTTGCCGACCTTCGACATCCCGGTGATGCTCCAGCCTTCCTGCTGCAGCTTGTCGCCGATCAGCTCGGCCGCTTTCCACGTGTTCCCGGTGAGGCTCTCGACGAGCAGTGCTGCCTTCATCCCTACCGATTCAAGCACGTTCGGAGCGTGCCGGGCGCACTCCGAACGCGCGAACGGAATTCACGGTGACGGAAGCAGGTCATTCTGATATATTCATAGATGTGCAGGTATCTGATCGGGATCTCATCGCGACGGAGTCGGCGGCACTGTTCCGGCTGCTCGGTGATCCGAACCGGGTGCGGATCCTCCAGACGCTCGCCGACGCGGACGAGCTGTGTGTGCACGAGATCGCGGAGGCGGTCGGCACCAACGACACCAAGGTGTCCCAGGCGCTTCGGCTGCTGCGCACAGCGGGCGTCGTGCGAAACCGCCGCGACGGACGCCACATCCACTACCGGCTCGACGACGACCATGTCCGGACCCTGTTGGGGGTCACCGCCGAACATCTCGCGCACTTGGCGCCCCGCACATGAGCAGCGAACACTCCCACGGCCCGTCACTCGCACGAGCCGGCGAACGCCACCGCACTCCCCTGCTGATCTCGTTCGCGCTGATCAGCGGGTTCTTCGCGGTCGAGGCGATCGCCGGCTTCCTCACCGGTTCGTTGGCCCTGCTGTCCGACGCCGGACACATGTTGACCGACGTGATCGGGCTCGGGATGGCGCTGGCCGCGATCCAGCTGGCCAGCCGCTTCTCGCTCCGGGCCGACCGCAGCAACGACGGTCACACGTTCGGTGTCTATCGGCTCGAAATCCTGGCGGCGTTCATCAACGCCCTACTGCTGTTCGGTGTGGCGATCTGGGTCCTGTTCGAGGCGGTCCGCCGCTTGTTCGACGAGCCGGAGGTGATCGGCGTGCCGATGCTCATCGTCGCAGTGCTCGGACTGATCGTCAACCTGATCGCCTTCGCCCTGCTGCGGAAGGGCTCGAAGGAATCGTTGAACATCGAGGGCGCGTATCTCGAAGTGCTGGCCGACACCGTCGGATCGGTCGGCGTGATGATGGCTGCCGTGCTGGTCACGGGCCTCGGATGGACGTGGGCCGACCCGCTGATGGCCATGCTGATCGGGCTCTGGATCCTGCCGCGCACCTGGCATCTGGGCCGCCGAGCCGTGCGGGTGCTGTTGCAGGCGGCGCCCGAGCACATCGATCTCGCAGCACTCGCGGCCGATCTGGCGAACATCGATGGTGTGTGCGATGTCCACGACCTCCACGTCTGGACGCTCACCTCGGACATGGAAGCCGCCTCGGTGCACTTGGTGGTTCCCGCGGACGCCGACCACCACGCCGTGCTCGATCGGGCCCGCGAACTGTTGTCAGCGGGTTACCGGATCGATCACGGCACGTTCCAGATCGAACCCGATGACCACACCGGATGCAACAGCGTCACCTGGTAGATGTCCGGCCCCTGGCCATCACGCTTCATGACCGACGCCACCGAGACGCCATCCGGTGCATCCGACTACGGTCCGTTCATGAGCAAAATCGTCGTCGCGGGTGCGGGTATGTGCGGCATGGCCGCCGCCATGATGTTGGCCGACGACGGCCACCAGGTCACGGTGCTCGAGCGAGACGCGGCACCGCCGCCACCCGACCCCGACAGCGCCTTCGACGGCTGGGACCGCCGCAGCGTCGCCCAGTTCGGGCTCGCCCACTTCCTGTTGGCACGCGGCACCAACATCTTGAGACATCAGCTCCCGTCGGCATACCAGCTGCTCAGCGACAACGGCGGGTTCCACCTGAACCTGGTCGAGTTCTTGTTGAGCCTCCAGCCCGACGCCGACACGGAACCCGGCGACGATCGGTTCGGGCTGCTCACGGGCCGGCGCAGCACGCTCGAGTGGGCGCTGGCGACAGCCGCCGCCGATCACCCCGGCGTCACGCTTCGCCGCGGCGACGCGATCACCGGGCTCACCACCGGCACGTCGGTGATCGACGGAGTCCCTCACGTCACCGGGCTGAGGCTGCAGACCGGCGAAGAGGTGCTCGGCGACATGGTGATCGACGCCACCGGCCGCCGCTCCCCCACCACCGACTGGCTGGCCGATATCGGAGCTGTGGCGCCGATCGATCTCGCAGAAGACAGCGGGTTCGCGTACTACGGTCGCTACTTCCGCTCGGCCGACGGATCCGTCCCGGGCATGCTCGGCCCTGCCCTCGCTGCGTACGGAACGTTCTCGGTGCTCACGCTGCCGGCCGACAACGGAACGTGGTCGGTCACCCTGTACGGCCTGTCCGACGACAAGGCGCTCCGACGCTTCCGGGATCCTGAGGTCCACGAGCGGGTGGTGCGGGCCTGTCCGCTGCAGGCACATTGGCTCAACGGCGAGCCGATCAGCGAGATGAAGTCGATGGCCGGAGTGGTCGATCGGCATCGAAGGTTCGTGGTCGACGGCAAGCCATGCGCGACCGGGTTGTTGTCGGTGGGCGACGCCAGCTCGTGCACCAACCCGTCGCTCGGCCGTGGGATCACGCTCGGGTTCATCCATGTCGAGTTGCTGCGCCGGGAGATCGCCCGCCACGCAGACGACCCCGCGGCACTGGCGATGGCGTTCGACGAGGCAACCGAAACCGAAATGCGGCCCTACCACGATGCCACCACGGCACTCGATCGCCGACGAGTCGCCGAGATGCGCGCGCTGTTGGCCGGCGAATCGATCGAACCCGATCCGGCGTCACGGGTCGCGGACCTGCTGGCTGCCGCCGGCACGGTCGATCCGACGTGTGCCCGAGCCTTCGGCGAGATCTTCCATTTGTTCGCCCTTCCCGACGAGGTCATCGGCCGGCCCGGGATGATCGAGCACGTGCTGTCGCTGGCCGACAAGGTCTCGACCAATCCGCTCCCCGGACCGAACCGCGCCGAACTCCTGGAATTGTTGGCATGACCGTCGTCTTCGTCCACGGCAACCCCGAGGTCGATGCCATCTGGAATCCGCTGCGAGCTGAGCTCGGGCTCGACTCGGTGGCACTCTCGCCACCTGGGTTCGGCGCGCCGGTACCCGACGGGTTCGACGCGACCTCCGACGCCTACACCACTTGGCTGGTGAACGAACTCGAGCAGTTCCACGAACCGGTCGATCTGGTCGGGCACGACTGGGGCGGTGGCCACGTGATGCGAGCCGCGACGCGACGACCCGACCTGGTGCGACGGATGGTCACAGATATCGCCGGCACCGGCGACCCCGAGTACGTGTGGCACGACATGGCCCAGTTGTGGCAGAAGCCAGGCGCCGGCGAGGCGTTCTTCGAGGGCATGGCCGGGATCCCCGACGAGCAGCGGATCGAGAACTTCGTCGCTGCCGGCATGTCACCGGAGGGAGCGCGCGCCTGTGCCGAGGCGTCGGATCGCGAGATGGCCTCCTGCGTGCTCGCGCTCTACCGCTCGGCCGTGCAGCCGAAGATGGCCGAGTGGGCCGACGAGTACACAGCCCTCGACGACCGGCCACCCACCCTGGTGGTGATCGCCCTCGACGACCACTACACCGGCGGCGAGACCCTGGCGCGTCGCACTGCCGACAAGTGGGGCGCGGAGGTCGCCGTACTCGAGGGCCTCGGCCACTGGTGGATGATGCAAGACCCCACCCGCGGTGCCGAGATGCTGCGAGCCTTCCTCGCCGCCTGACGACGTGGTCGTCAGAGCTTCTTGAGGGGGGCCCAGGCGAGGGCGAGGTGCTTCTGGCCGACGCCGGGGAAGTTGATCACGGCCTCGGCCTTTTCGCCGCTGCCGGAAATGTCGATGATCACGCCCTCGCCGAACGCCGGGTGGGCCACGTCGTCGCCGACCCGCAGGCCGAGTTCTTGTGAGTTGGCCGGCTGCGGCTTGTCGGCCGCGCGCAGCGCAGCTTCGACGACGCGCTCGCGGTGGTCATCGTCGGCTCGGCTGTCGGCGGCACCCACGCCCTCTCCACCACCACGGCGGTACGGCGGCGGATCGCCATGGCTGCGAGCGTCGCGCTGGCGATAGCTCTGGCGGCCGTACGACGAACGCCCGGTCGTGTTGCCCTTCGATTCGATCAGCTCGCTCGGGATCTCGTCGAGGAAGCGCGACGGCGGGTTGTACTGCGTGTTGCCGAACAACATCCGACTCCAGGCGTGCGAGATGAACAGCCGATTCATCGCCCGCGTGATCCCGACGTACGCCAGCCGACGCTCTTCCTCCATCTCCTCCGGCTCGGTGAGCGCCCGATTGTGCGGGAACACGCCCTCTTCGACACCGGTGATGAACACCGCCGGGAACTCGAGCCCCTTGGCCGAGTGGAGCGTCATCATCACGACCTGGTCGTCGTCGTCGAGCTGATCGGTGTCGGCCACGAGGGCGACCTGCTCGAGGAACTCGTCGAGCACCGTGAACTCGCGTGCCGATCCGACGAGCTCGCCGAGGTTCTCGACGCGGCCGTGGGATTCGACGGTGTCCTCCGCTTCGAGTTCGCCGAGATAGCCGGATTCGTCGATCGCGGCCTGGAGCAGATCGCCGGGGCCGACGCCCTCCTGCCCGACCATCGCACTGAGCCGATCGAGGAAGTCGACGAACGAGGCGATGCCGCGACGTGCCGGCCCGCTGACACCCGCGTCCTCGGCATGGCGCATCGCATCGACGAACGGGACGCCCATCTCGCGGGCGTACTCGTCGAGGCGGGCGACGCTGGTGTCGCCGACACCGCGCTTGGGCACGTTGAGCACGCGCTTGACACTGACCTCGTCGAGCGGGTTGAGCACGGCCCGCAGGTACGCCATCGCGTCCTTGATCTCGCGGCGATCGTAGAAACGCGTGCCACCGACGACCTTGTACGGCACGCCGAGCCGCATGAACGCCTCTTCGAGCACGCGGGCCTGGGCGTTGGTGCGGTACAGCACGGCCATCTCGCGCCAGTTGATGGCGTCGTCGCGTTGGAGTTGTTGGGCGGTTCCGGCCACCCACATCGCCTCGTCACCCTCGTCCTCGGCGTGGTAGCGAATGATCCGTTCGCCGTCGCCCGAGTCGGTCCAGAGGTTCTTGGGCTTGCGTTCGAGGTTGTTGTCGATCACTGCGTTGGCGGCGTCGAGGATCGTCTGGGTCGACCGGTAGTTCTGGTCGAGGACGATCGTGGTGACATCCGGGAACGCGTCTTCGAACTGCAAGATGTTGCGGAAATCGGCGCCCCGGAACTTGTACACGGATTGATCGGTGTCTCCCACCACGCAGACGTTGTGGTGGTCGCCGGCGAGCATCAGCACGATCTCGTTCTGGGCCTGGTTCGTGTCCTGGTACTCGTCGACCAGGATGTGACGGAACCGTTGGCGGTAGTGGTCGAGCACGTCGGGGTGTTCACGGAACAACCGCACCACGTTGAGCAACAGATCGTCGAAGTCCATCGCCCCGGCCCGTTCCAGTCGGGCCTGGTATTCGGCGTACACGTCGGCGTGCTTGCGATCGAAGATGTTCTGCGCCTTGGCCGCGGCGGCGGCCGGATCGACGAGCTCGTTCTTCCAGAGCGAGATCAGGCCGTGCACGCCACGCGGCGTGAAACGTTTGGCGTCGAGCCCCAGGTCACGGATGACATACCCGGTCAGTCGCACCGCGTCGGCCTGGTCGTAGATCGAGAACGTCCGCGGATAGCCGAGCGCCTCGCCGTCGCGCCGGAGGATGCGCACACACGCCGAGTGGAACGTCGACACCCACATCGCCTTCACGACGGGACCCACCAGGGCACCGACACGTTCACGCATCTCGGCGGCAGCCTTGTTGGTGAACGTGATCGCCAAGACCTCCGACGGGCGCGAGCCCTGGTCGATCAGATGAGCGATGCGATGCGTGAGTACGCGGGTCTTGCCAGAGCCTGCCCCGGCCACCACCAGCAGCGGGCCGTCGCGGTGCACGACGGCATCGAGCTGGTCGGGATTCAACCCCTGCGTGAACGGGCTCGGACCGTCGGACCGGAGGAAGTCGGACGAGCTGGTGTCGGCCGTGTCGGCAGGATGCGGCACACCCTCGTCGCCCGTCGGATCGTTGGCGGCGCGCCCGCCGGTGAACGTATTGCCGGTGAACAACTCGGGCTGTGATGGATCCGGCATGGCCAGCTCATCCTAGGGAAGGGGTGCGACGACTCGGCGACCGGTACCGGTTCAGCGGGCGGCGAGGGCGGCGACACCGAGAAGTTGTTCCCACGCGTTCTCGAGCTCGTCACCCGGGAACACGTTGATACTGGCGACGCCTGCCGTTTCCAGCGCCGCGACATGGGCCAGCGCATCGTCGAACGTGCCGATCGCACCGATCTCGGCCCAATAGTCGGCCGGCATGTCGAGCAGCGCGTCGTGGCCATCGCCCTCGACCCGCTCGACGATCTCGTCGAAGAACGGCAGGACCACGAAGGCGGGCAGGCGACCCGTGAACCTTTCGGCGACGATCGGAGCGACGAACCCGTACGCCTCACGCCGCGTGTCTGCGACCGACATCATCGTGAACGTCGCCACCCGGAAGCCGTCGGGACGGCCGGCTTGGTCGAGTGCCCAGTTCACATAGGTCGGTCCGGCGCCTTCGACCAACAACACACCGTCGGCGACGCGTCCGGCGAGCGCCATCGACCTCGCCTGCTGCACACCGGCCAGGACGGGCGGCACGTCGGAGGGCGGCTGGTCCAACTGCACGGCATCGAGCGAGACCTCTCGACCGGCGAACGTGACCTCGTCGCCGGTCAGCAGCCGCTTGACGACCGTGATCGTCTCCTCGAGCGTCGTGAGCGGCGACGGTGTCCGAGCACCGATCTGCGCCATCCAGGACTGGACACCATGACCGATCCCCGGCGTGAAGCGGGCCGGCGCCAGATTGCACAGTGTGGCGATCTCCATCGCCGTGATCGCCGGGTTACGGGCGACGGCGGGCATGATGCCGATCCCGACCTTGAGCGACTCGGTGACCGCCAGAGCGCTCGCCGCGAGGCTGACCCCAGCCGTGAAGAAACAGTCCTCGATCACCCACAGCTGCTCGATTCCTGCGGCCTCGACCCTGCGGGCATAATCCGGGATCACCCCCGCCGGAAAGACCCGATCGAAGCACATCCCGATCTCAGCGCGTCCTGCCATGTCCTCGAACGTACCGCGACGATCGTTCCGACGAAACGGGAGATGTGTCGGAACTCGAAACGTCTGAAAACGGTCCCGCAACTCGCCTCGATCGGCTCGACGGACGACGCGCGACCCCGTACGGTCGGTCACATGCCGATCGACGCCGAACCCACGGTCTCGCCCGCTCCGGTCGCGCGGCTCAAGCATCCGCGGGCGATTCGCTGGTTGCACTGGATCAACTTCCCGTTGCTGGCGATCATGATCTGGAGCGGGCTTCGGATCTATTGGGCCGAGGACGTGTACGCCTTCGGCATCGGCGACTGGCAGTGGTTCGCGTTCTTCCCGGAGGTTGTCTACGACAAGCTCGACCTCGACCGGCACCTGGCCCGCGGCATGGCGTTCCACTTCTCGTTCGCCTGGCTGTTCGTGATCAACGGCGCACTGTACGTCCTGTACCTGGCCAAGACCCGCGAGTGGCGTCACATCCTGCCCGACCGGCGATCGATCGCCGAGGCCAAGGACGTCGTGCTGCACGATCTGCACCTGCGGGCCGAGGCGCCGGCGCAGGGCCGGTACAACGCCGCCCAGCGCATCTCGTACACGGTCGTGCTGGCGATGTCCGCGATCGTCGTGGTGAGCGGCTTCGCGATCTACAAGCCGACGCAACTCCATCCACTACCGCTGCTGTTCGGCGGCTACCAGGGTGCCCGCCTCATCCACTTCTCGATGACGATCGGCATCCTGCTGTTCTTCGTGGTCCACGTCCTACAGGTCATGCGTGCGGGATGGAACAACCTCCGGGGGATGGTGACCGGCTACGAGATCGGGCTGCCCGACGCGCTCGATCCGGAGCCCGATCCCGACGAGAGCCACCAAGGCGTGACGTCATGAGCCACGACCAGACGATCCCCGATGAATCGAGCGACGCCGCCGTCCCCGGAGCGCCGACCGACGCCGCCCCGTCGGCCAGGCTCCCGCCGACACCCCGAGTGAGCGCGAGCTCGAACTCCGGACGCAGGCACACAGCGGGTCTGCGATCCCGATCGACGAGTTCCGTCGCCGTTCACGCCGGTCATTCCTGACAGGCGCCGCCGGCATCGTGACCGCCGGCGCGATCTGGCGCTGGGTGCAGACACAGTCGACAGACAACGGCATTCCCCAGGTGCTCCGTGACACGCTCGAGCGCAACGAGGCGATCTGGAGCAACCTGTCGCGCACCCGCAGCGCACCCGAGTTCTCGCTCGACGAGGCGAAGCCGATCCAGGTCAACGGACGGATCGGCATCCGCGACGAAATCGACCTCGCCGACTGGACGGTCCGCGTCGAAGGTCCGGATGGCGACTTGCTCGACGAACTCGACATCTCGGCATTCGAGGCGTTGCCGCAGCACGACCTCGTGATCGAACACAAGTGCATCGAGGGCTGGTCGAACATCACCCACTGGGGTGGCGCACGGTTCAGCGACTTCCACGCGCGCTACGCCGAAGCCGTCGGCGATGTGCCGTACGTCAGCCTCGAAACGCCGGACGGCGCCTACTACGTCGGTTGGGACATCGAGTCGATCCTGCATCCCCAGACCTTGCTGGCCCTACGCGAACGCGGCGCCCGGCTCGATCAGGAGCATGGCGCACCGTTGCGCCTGGCGACCCCCAACAAGTACGGCATCAAGTGCCTCAAACGAATCGGCGTGATCCGGTACGCACGCGAACGACCCGCCGACTACTGGGCCGAGCGCAGCTACGACTGGTACGCCGGTCTCTGACGGCCAGCGCTCGAACTCCGACGCACGTCACGGCGTCAGCCGGCACCCTCCCAGCTAATCTCTGACGAATGCGGATCCGCCATGTGGTCAACGTCGTCGGAGCGTCCGCTCGACGTGACCTCCTCGACACGCAGGCGTTGACGCTCGAAACGATCGACATCGCCAGGAGACTGGCGCCCGAGCACCTCGAGGTCGAGAACGTCGGCGTGCGGTTCGCGGACGAGGAGCAGCCGGCCGACTGGCTGATCGACTGGCAGCTCGAGCGATCCGTCCTCGACGTCGCGACGTTCCAGCGGCAGCGGCGCCTCCCGCTGCTCCGAGACGTGCTGGCGCCGTTCGGCAGCGGCGACTACGACCTGGGGATCTACACCAACATCGACATCGCGCTGCAGCCGCGCTTCTACGAACTGGTCGCCGAGATCCATCGGGCAGGCCACGACGCGTTCGTCATCAATCGCCGCACGGTGCAGTCACCGAGGCCCGGGAGCGCCAGCAGCGCATGGCTCACCCACCAGGTCGGCGCCCCGCATCCGGGCCACGACTGCTTCGTGTTCACCCCGTCGGTCTTCGCCGGTGCCGATGTCGACGATGTCTGCCTCGGGGCACCGTACGTCATGCGGGCGTTCCTCTACCACATGGTCCTGACGGCGACCAGGTTCCGCGACTTCACCGACCTTCATGCCACCTTCCATCTCGGCGATGATCGCGAGTGGACCGGAACCCTGTTCGAGGACTACCACACCCACAACACCGCCGCTCTACGACGATCGATCTCACGGATGATCGATCGTCACGGCCGCGAGGCGGTGCTCGCCCTGCCCGAGGGACCAGCCCACATTCGCGCCATCGAGGGCAATCACGTACCACCCCGACGGTGGACGACCCGCTACGACCGACCCAGGCGGCCACGCACGTTCGGCCAGCGTCGACTGATCTTCGCCGCGAGCCCAGGTAGATGCGGCAGCAATTTCCTCGCCCATCTCCTCGACACCGGCGAAGCGATCTCGGCAGACCACGAGCCCGAGCCCGCCATGATCGGTGAGCATCTGCGCGACATCGCCTACGGATCTGCGTCCGAATCGTTCGAGCGTCGCCTCGTCAAGGCGGACGCCCTCAGAGCTCGGCTCGCCGAGACGCCGCGAGGCGCCGCTTACGCCGAGACGACGCACATGTTCGTGAAGACCTTCGCCGACGTCGTGCTCGACCAGTTCAATCACGACCAGATCTCGGTCGTGCACCTGCACCGGCCGATCGCCTCAATCGTCCAGAGCATGGCGGCGCTCGGCTGGTTCACGCCGCTCACCTCGTTCTGGCCGGATTGGCTGATCCCGCCGACCGCCCCGGGCGCATTGTTCCGGATCGCTCCCGAGCAGGTCGAATCCCACCTCGACATGGCGATCGGGTACGTCCTCGACACCGAACTGCGCACCAGAAACCTGCGCCGTGCGACACCCGACGTCAACTGGGTCGACGCCGACGTCTCGACCCTCGACCAAGGGCGCCGGCTCGACGATCTGTTCGACGCCCTTCGTGTCGTGCCGACCGAAGCGACGCGTCGGCAGGTCGCGCTCCGCGTCAACGATCGCGCCCATCGCAAACGCCACATCGGCGCCGACCGACCGGCGGCCGAGATCGATGATGCGATCGCGGCGTTTCGACGTCGGTTCGCCGACATGATCGACGGCGAGGAACTGACCGATATGTTCGAACCGATCAACGACTCGAAGGAGTTGGCCCCACACCCATGAACGCATCGCACGACGCAACGTCTGGCCGGCCGGTCTGGCTGCACTATCACGTGCCCAAGACCGGAGGGCAGACGCTCCGTAGCGTCTTCATCGAGCAGTTCACGGTTGGTGCGACCTACGCCCACATCACCGCTGCCTCGTCCGACCACTTCCCCCACACCAACGCCGAGCTCGCCATGCTGAGCATGGCCGAACGCAGACAGATCCTGATCGCGAGCGGGCACGGCGTCGACCAGACGACGCGCGGCCTGTTCGAAGGACGCGAGATCCACGAGTTCGTCGTCGTGCGCGACCCGGCGGCTCGCATCGTCTCCGCATACAACTACCGGGCGCGCCAGATCCGCGACGCGGGAAGCGCGCCGGTCGACTTCGACACGTGGTACGCCACGCGGGGCACGAACCCGATGCTGAGGTTCCTCGCTGACCGAATCGGAGTTCCGCGCCGGGTCGACGAGGTCGTCGACCGGCTCCAGCAATTCGATTTCGTCGCCGAGACCGAACAGATGGACCGCTGGATGCCGTACCTCCTGCGCCAGCTCGGGTGCCCCGACCAGGTACCGCCGCGACGGAACGTGACCGGCACGGATCACGAACAAGTCCTCGCGCTCGATCCCGAGCTCGAACAGCGGATCATCGCCGATCATCCCGGCGACGTCAGACTGATGCAGCAGTTGGCGCCCCTGCTGGCCGAGCACCTCGCACGCGCCGAGTCGGACACCTCGACCCCCCCGGCAGTCCGACCGCCGAAGGTGCAGGCCCCGATCGCCTCGGCAGCCACCGCGACCCCCACCGCACCGGCGTCAAACGGCCTCACTCACCGTCTCACCGCGCCCGGGTCCCGCCGAGCGATCCAGATCGGCGCCGTGCTGGCCTGGTTGGCAGCCACGGTGACGGCGTTCGTGAGCCGAAGCGGCTGGTCGTCCGCGGCCGCCGCGACCGTGGCCGGGCTGCTGGCGCTCCTGGCGCTCAAGGTCGCCCTCGTCGGTGTGTCCGCAGCCGAATCCGCCGGACGCCAGGGGGCCGTAACGGGGTTGCGCCGCGATCTCGATCAGCAGCGAAGCCGGCTGGAACTGGTCGCCGAGCAACTCAGGCAGGGCGGTCCGATGACCACCGGGGCCGACCTTGCGGAGACCGGCCTGGCTCACCGGGAGATGATGCTGTCGATCCGCGACCAGGTCACCGCGGAGGTCAAACAGGCCGCCGAACGCGTCAGGCTGCTCGAGCGCATGGTCGACCCGTTGGCGACGATCAATCAGGCACAACGCCAGGAGATCGTCGCGCTCCGTGAGCAGCTCGACCGAGCACAGGCTGCGAACAGCGACGACTGACGGTCGGCACGCCGTCGCTCGGACCAGCGTGCTCCCGGCGTGTTCGCGATCATCGGCACAGCGGCCCGCCACCTAGGGTGACGACATGACCGATCCCGTTCTCACCGGGGAGACGACCGAACTCCTCCAGGCGTTGATTCGCAACGCCTGCGTCAACGACGGTACGCCCGAATCAGGCGACGAGACTCGCAGCGCCGACCTGCTGCAGACGTTTCTCGAAGGGGCGGGGCTCGACACGCAACGCTACGAATCACGACCGGGCCGCGGCTCGATCGTGGCCCGCATCGAAGGGTCCGATCCCGACGCACCGTCACTGTGCCTGATGGGCCACACCGACGTGGTGCCGGTCAGTCCTGACGGATGGAGCCACGACCCGTTCGGCGGTGAATTGATCCGCGACGCCGAGGGGCGAGACGAGGTCTGGGGGCGGGGTGCGATCGACATGCTCAACCTCACCTCGTCGATGGCCGTCGCCTTTCGGCACCTCGCGCGCTCCGGTTTCCGGCCCAAGGGCGATCTGATCTACTTCGGTGTGGCCGACGAAGAGGCGGGCGGCGTGTGGGGCGCCGAGTGGATGTTCGAGCACCACGCCGAGGTGATCGATGCCGACTACTGCCTGACCGAGCTCGGTGGCTGGTCGAGCGTCGACGACCACGGCACCCGGCACGTCACGATCAACATCGGCGAGAAGGGCATGTCGTGGCGTCGGATGCGTGTGCGGGGCACGCCCGGCCACGGGTCGATGCCGTATGGCTCCGACAACGCACTGGTCAAAGCGGCGGAGATCGTTCGGCGCCTGTCGGAATACCGTCCCGTCCCGTACCTCGGTGAGACATGGACCGCGCAAGTCGACGCGATGGGGCTCCCTGACGAACTGCGCTCAGCTCTGCTCGACCCACAGCGCGTCTACGACACGATCACCACCTTGCCCGTGCCGGTCGCTCGCACCTGTCACGCACTCACGCACACGACGATCTCGGCCAACGTCGGGCAAGGCGGGCAGAAGACGAACGTGATCCCCGACACCGTCGATCTCGAGGTCGACATCCGCACGGTTCCGGGTGTCACCGACGACGACGTCGACGACCTGCTCGCCGACGCGTTGGGCGACCTCGCCGACCAGGTCGAGATGTCGTCGATCCAGACCGGTGAGGCGACCCGGTCATCGACCGACAACCCGTTGTGGGATGTCCTCGCCAGAAATGTGCAGGTCGCCTATCCCGGAGCGCAGATCGTGCCGGGCCTCGTGGTCGGAGGCACCGACGCCCGCTTCTACCGCCATCGCGGTCGGGTCGCGTACGGCGCCGGTCTGTTCTCACCCGACATGACCGCCGCCAGCTTCGGCAGCCGTTTCCATGGCCACGACGAACGGATCGACGTCGACAGCCTCGCACTCGCGACGCAGTTCTGGATCGACATCGCCACCGACCTGCTCACCTGACCGAACGGAATCCGGCCACGGCATCTGCGAGCCGTTCGGCGAGCAGGCGCTCCGCGGCCGGATCGACGACCCCCGGTCGTTCGTGCAGCAGCGCCAACCTCGCCAGCGAGGCGTGCAGGCGATCGAACGAGTGCCGTCGGCTGCGGTCGAGCATCCTGCGCTGTCGCAGCAGGTGGCGCCAGTCACCGACGAACAGCGCCGCCTCTTCGGGCGCTACCTGATACCGCAGCACCAGCGACGGGATACTCGCCACGAACCGCTCACGTTCGCGACCGCGCATCACGAACAAGGTGATGGCAACGGCCAGGAACAGCACGGAGAACACGGCCATCGCGGTGAGGATCACTGCGGTGCCGGCGCTCTCGTCGACGTCATAGGTCACGTCCGCCAGAACGAGCGCCCCGTTCCAAGTTGCGTGGCAGGCAACGGCGAGTCCGTACCCCCACAGCGCGCGCGGCCAGATCCGGTGCCCCTGACGAACCGCACGGCCGATCGCGAGGCCGGTCCAGAACGTGAACAGCGGGTGGGCGAACGGGGTCAGGATCGCCCGCAGCACGAACACAGGCAAGAGCGCGCCTTCCAGGTCGGCGATCGCGAAGTACGTGATGTCCTCGACGACGGCGAACCCGACGGCCACCCAACCGGCGTAGACGATGCCGTCCGTGACGCTGTCGACGTCGCGTCGGCGCACCGCCCAGACGATGCCCAGCGCCTTGGCCGCCTCCTCGACCAACGGCGCCGATCCCAGCATCGCTGCCACGTCTCCGAACAGCAGACCGACTGCGGAGTTGGCCAACGCGGCCGCGATGACCGCAACGCAGGCACCCCACAACATGGCGTGCACCTTCGACGAACGAGGCTCGGGCTCAACTCGGTCGAGCCATGACAACACCGGCAGAACGATCGCGAGCGGTACCAGTCCGGCAACCACAGCCCACGGTGACTCGATGGCGATCACGAGCAGCATCAGCGCGACGAGCACCCCGCACACGAGCACCGGCGGACTCAAGAAGCGCGGCAGACGAGGTTGACGGGCAGCGGCATCCGGACCCACCGAACCGTCGGAGGCGAACGAGGTCCACGACCTGCCGTCGAACCAGCGCCACGCCTGAGCGCGGTACGGGTCGGGATACCACCCGGCAGGTGCCCCGACGGCGCCGACCTCCGGCTGCCTGAACGGCAGCTCCGGCGTTGATTCGTCGTCGCTCCCCGTCACGTTCACTTCCCGACGAACGCCCGCATGTGGAACTCCATCTGATCGGCGTCGTAGCGCAGGCCGACGCCGACGGGGCAGGCCCGGCGTGCGGCGCACCCGTCGTGCAAGCAGTCGGGGTCACGGCCCGTGCGCACGTGCAACGCGCACGCAGCTGCGTCGTAGCCGCCCACCGTGAACGCGTCGACCGGGCACGTGGAGAGGCACGGACGATCGGGGCACGCGACGCACGGCGAAACCGCACGCCCGATCTCCGGCAGCCCGTCGACCGGCCGCGGGAACAGGAATGCTCCCCGGTACGCATGCCAGAGCCCGAACTCGCCGTGGATCAACAAGCCGATCGGCGACTGCCAGACGTCGTCGGCGCGCTGGGCCCAACGCTGGAACGGCCGGTACGGCTCGTCGCTGGGATGGATGAACGTCGCGCCGAACGACTCGGCGATCGGCAACAGTGTCGCCCGCGTCCAGGTGTCCAGGGGATCGGGCACCGCCGGCTGTTCCGACCGGAACCGGGGCCACATCGCTCCGCTCACGTTGCCGATCAGCACCACGGCCCGAACCGGACGACCGTCGGGCATCTCGAGCGAATCGTCAGAATCGGTCACGAAGCCTCCCCGCGCGATCATTCCCGTCGACTCGACCACGGCGGCGATCTCGGGATAGTCCGCAAACCCGGTCATGACGGCAGGCTACGCCGCCACGCGCTCTCGATCCCTGGCAAACTGGTCACCATGCCGGATCTCGAAACACTGCCCGCCGAGACGATCCCTGACGTCGACGAGGTGCCCCAGACCGACGAACCGATCGTGGCCCACATCGTGAAGGTCGGCCCCGGCGAGTCGGCAGCGGCCAAGGTGCTCGAGGCCCGCATCATGGGCACCCCGATCGAGGCATTGTGCGGCTTCGTCTGGGTTCCTGCCCGAGACCCGAAACAGCTCCCCGTCTGTCAGGCCTGCAAGGAGACCTACGACATGTTCCGGATCTTCAACGACGGGCTGCGCGATTCGCCGTCGGATTGACGAGCCGCCGAACGTGACATGTCGAGCGATCTGAACATCCGATCGGCCGTGCGGGCATTGATCATCGACGACGACGATCACGTGCTGCTGGTTCGGTTCGAGTTCTCGGCGGTCTCCGTGTGGGCACTGCCCGGTGGCGGCCTCGAGCCCGGGGAGTCGCCAGAGGACGGATTGCGCCGCGAGCTGCGTGAGGAGCTCGGACTCACCGACTTCGAGATCGGGCCGCACATCTGGAACCGGCTGCACATCGTCCCGATCGGCACCGAGTTCGACGGCCAGCGTGATCACATCAACGTGGTGCGCGCGCCGCGGTTCGAACCAGCACCGTCCATCGGCTGGGAAGCGATGCGGTCCGAAAACGTCCACGAGATGCGATGGTGGTCGCTTGACGAGATCTTCGAAGCCGGTACCATTCTGTTCGCACCACGCCGACTTGGAGCGTTGTTCGGCGACTACCTCTCCTCGGGTGCATCCGCCCCGCCGATCGATACGGGGGTCTGAGCGATGGTACCGGCCGGCGAACTCGCCGACCTGTCGCCCGATGGATCACATCAAGACTTCCTCAAGGCGCACCCTCGCCCCGCCGATGACACACACATGACCGACATCGACGTCTCGATGCGGCACGTGATCGACAATGTGGTCGATCACGTGCCCGGCGTGTTGGGCGTGCTCGTCGGCAGCGCCGACGGTCGCGTGCTCGCGTCGCGGATCACCCGCAATACCGGCTTCGATGCCGCGTCGATCGCCGCCATGTCAGCGGCGGTACTCGGCCTGTCGAACCGGCTCGTGCAGTTGACGGGCGACGCACCCGCATCGTTCTCGCACCAGCGTTCGAACGATGGACAGGTGTTCGTATTCGGTATCTCCACGGTCGCGGTGCTGACCGTGCTCACCGATTCCACGGCTGCGCCCACCCAGATCCAGCTGGTCGGCCAGGACGTGGGACGCGGCCTCGAACGGATGTTTCGCGGCGCAGCGAACGCCTGAGATCGGGGCACATTCGCGCTAGCGAAAGTCGCGGCTGGTGGTCGACGCCGCGAGGGGCAAGGGCGCCATGTGTTCGGCGACGACGTTGATCACGCCCTCGGAACGCTCCAACCGGCCGCGGATCACCATCGCCGGAGCGCCCCGAGCGACCTTGCGGAACCGCGCCCAGCATCCCTTCGACACCACGACGTTGACGAGGCCGGTCTCGTCCTCGAGATTGAGGAATGTCACACCCTGCGCCGTCATCGGACGCTGACGATGTGTCACCACACCGGCCACGACCACCCTCGTGCTCGGTTCGCACTGCCACAGGCCCGCCGACGTGACGACACCGAGCTTGGCGAGCTCGGAGCGGACGAACCGCGTCGGATGGCCTTCGGGCGACACCCCGGTTGCCCACAGATCGGCCACCGACTCCTCCAACGGTGTCATCCCCGGCAGGGATGGCGGCCGCTCGCCGGTGACGATGCCTGGCAACCGGCCAGGACGCGACTGTGCCACTGCGCCGACCGCCCACAGCGCCTGGCGGCGTTCCAAACCGAAGCACTCGCCGAACAGATCGGCGGTGGCCATCGCCTCGAGATGCGCCAACGTGAGCTCGGGGACACGCCGGACCAGGTCTTCGGGCGACTCGTACGGACCGTGCTGGGTGCGCTCGTGTTCGATCTGCTCGGCCAACTCGGCGCCGACCCCACGCACCGAACCGATACCGAGTCGCACCGATGCTCCTGCGTCTTCCAACGTGGCGCCGGCCATCGAGGAATTCAGGTCGGGGGTACGCACCACCACACCGTGGCGGCGAGCATCCTGCACCAGCGTATGGGGCGACCAGAAACCCATCGGCTGGGCATTGACGAGGGCGGCACAGAACGCAGCCGGCTCGTGGAACTTGATCCATGACGAGGCGTACACGAGGTAGGCGAAGCTGACCGAGTGCGACTCGGGGAAGCCGTAGTTGGCGAACGCCTTCATCTTCACGAAGATCTCCTCGGCGACCTGGTCGGTGACCCCGCGCTCGGCCATGCCGGCGAACAACCGCTCCTTCAGGTTCTCCATGCGTGCCGCCGAACGCTTCGACCCCATCGCCTGACGCAGTTCGTCGGACTCGGACGGTGAGAACCCGGCGACGTCGATCGCCATCTGCATCAGCTGCTCCTGGAACAACGGCACCCCGAGCGTCTTGCCGAGCGAGTTCTCGAGCAATGGGTGCAGGTAGGTGACCGGCTCCTGCCCGTTGCGACGCCGGATGTACGGGTGCACCGAACCGCCCTGGATCGGCCCTGGCCGGATCAATGCGACCTCGACCACCAGGTCGTAGAAGCGGCGCGGTTTGAGGCGCGGCAGCGTGGCCATCTGGGCGCGCGACTCGATCTGGAACACCCCGATCGTGTCGGCCCGGCACAACATCGCGTACACGTCGTCCTCTTGCGGGATGGTGGCCAGATCGACCTCGTAGCCGCGGTGCTCACGAATCAGGTCCACGGCATAGTGCAAGGCGCTCAACATGCCCAGACCGAGCAGGTCGAACTTCACCAGACCGGCGTTGGCGCAATCGTCCTTGTCCCACTGCAGGACGGATCGCTGGTTCATCCGCCCCCACTCGACCGGGCAGACCTCGATCACCGGGCGGTCGCAGATCACCATGCCACCCGAGTGGATGCCGAGGTGCCGTGGTGCGTCCTCGACCTGCACGGCCAGCTCGAGCACCTCGGGCGGGATCGTGCAGTCGGGTTGGGCCGCGGTTGCTGCGATGCCACCCCAGCCGTCGATCTGTTTGGCGTAGGCATCCTGTTGGCCAGTGGAATGCCCGAGCGCCTTGGCCATGTCGCGGATCGATGATCGGGCGCGGTAGGTGATGACGTTGGCGACCTGGGCAGTGTGGTGGCGTCCGTACCGCTCGTACACGTACTGGATCACCTCTTCGCGGCGGTCACTTTCGATGTCGATGTCGATATCCGGTGGCCCATCACGTTCGGTCGACAGGAACCGCTCGAACAACAGACCCAGCGACACCGCATCTGCCTTGGTGATGCCGAGTGCATAACAGACCGCCGAGTTCGCAGCGCTGCCGCGGCCTTGACAGAAGATGTTCGAACGACGACAGAACTCGACGAGGTCCCACACCACCAGGAAGTAACCGGGGAACCCGAGCTGCTCGACGATTGCCAGTTCGCGGTCGATCGTGTTCCAGGCCCGAGCGCGCACCGACAGATCCTCGTGCGGGGCGGGCCGATCGCCGTACATACGGCGCCCTCCCTCTTCGGTGATGTGGCGCAGGAACTGCATCTCGTTCATCCCGTCGGGGCACGGGAACGGGGGCAGGTTGGGGGCGACCAGCGACAGGTCGAACGCTGCAGCTCGGCCGATCTCACCTGCCAGTTCGACGACGCCCGGATAACGGGCGAACCGGCGTGCCTGCTCGGCGCCCGAACGCAGATGGGCACCGGAGGCGGCCGGGAGCCATGGGTCGATCTCGTCGAGGCTGCGGCGTGCCCGCACCGCCGCGATCGCCGTGGCCAGCTTGCGCTGCGCGGGCACCGCGTAGTGCACGTTGTTGGAGGCGACGCACTCGACGCCGACCCGGTGGGCGATCTCGACGAGCGCGTCGTTGCGGGCCGAATCGATCGGGTCGCCGTGATCCCACAACTCGACCAGCACACGGTCACGCCCGAACGCGCTGACCAAACGTTCGAGTTCACGCCGTGCCGCCGACGGGCCGTCGTCGAACAATGCCTGCGGCACCGCACCCTTGCGACACCCGGTCAATACCCAGCTGACGCCTCCGATCGCATCGGCGATGTCGGCGAACGTGAACTGGGGCGCCCCCTTCTCCCCTGCCAGGTGTCCGAGGCTGAGCGCCCGCGCCAACCTGGCGTACCCCGATGGCCCGTCGGCGAGGACCAGCAGGTGCCGACCGGCCGGGTCGGGAGCATTCGAATCGGGCACCTGCCCGGTGTCGACCTGGAACAGGGTGTCACCCTCGGTGCGGGCAACATGCTGGTCGTCGACCAGGCCGGGCGTGAGTGTGATCTCCGCCCCGAACACGGTCGGCAGTCCGACCGCCCTGGCTGCCTCGGCGAACCGCACCACCCCGTAGAACCCGTTGTGGTCGGTCAGCGCCAGTGCTTCCAGCCCGAGTCGAGCGGCCTCGGTGGCGAGCTCTTCAGGGTGTGAGGCCCCGTCGAGAAACGAATAGTTCGAGTGGCAGTGCAGTTCGGCGTACGGCACGGTGCCGGGCACACGTGTGATGGCTGCCTCGAACGGCTGCCGCTTTCGGCCCCACGCAGGGCTGTCACCACCGGCGTTCCACGACAGGCTGCCCGGCGCGCGACCGTCACGCCCTTTCCGGCCGGAAAGGGCCGCCTCCAGCTCGCTCCACGTCCACGACGGATTGTTGAAACCCACTGACGCGAGTATCGAACACTTGTTCGTGCGCGCGCAAGCCGAGAGGCCCTACCGGGTTCGGAGTGCGTCGGGCACACTCCGAACATTCAGTCGCGACGGGTGGGTGAGGCAGGGCGGAACTGTTGGGCGATGCCCGATCCTGCCCAGGCGACGCCGGCGACGATCGTCGGCACGGCGAGCACCAGCGCCGCCACGACCAGCCAGGGGAACCGGATCGACACGTCGGTGAACCCGTCGTTCGAATTCGTGATCCGGTACAGCATCCAGGCGGGCACGAATCCGGTCGGGACACCGAGCACGATCCCCGTGGAGGCCAGCACGGCGGCCCTCGCAGCCGCCTGGCGTCGCAACGATGCCGGCGTGGCGCCCACCGCGGTGAGCACGTCGCGCTCGTCGCGGCCCTCGGCAGCGGCGAGCGACAACCCGATCGCCACGACCAGCAGGCTGAGCAGCACGGCGGCAGCGACGACGAGCGAACGGGCGATCCAGATGTCGTTGTTGGGTCGCCGGAACTGGGGCTGGTCGAACGCGACGTTCCACCAGTCACCGGCGATGTCGGTCTGGCTCGAGCCTGCGGCTGCGGGCGGGTCGCCCGGCTCGATGAACGGATCGTACGGAATGCCGGCGATGTCGGCGTTCAGCCCCACCAGTTCGTCGCGCTGGGCGAGCGTCAACGGCGAACCCGATCGAACGATCGCACCCCGTTCGACGATCCGGAAACCGAGCTCGAGCGCATGCTGCTCGCTGATGATCAGCCCGTAGCTGCCGTACTCGTACGCCGACGGCGTCGTGGCGATCGGCGCCGAGACGGTGATGATCCCCGACTCGTCGGCGAACTCGGCAGTCGACAGGTTGTCACCGGGGGTACCTTCCGCGTCGGCGCTCCAGCCGTCGTAGCGGCTCGTCAGCTGCAGCGCTCCGGCGCGATTGAGTGTGTTCGTGTCGGCGGACGTCAACCCGATCACACCGAGCAGGGCGTCGTCGGCGATGCGGGGGCCGGTCGGGTCGATCCATGGACCGGTGTACGTGGCGGTGTTGATCGAGGGCGGATCGGACGTCGCATATCGCAGCGGCATGATCTGGGCGTCGGGGATGATCGACAGCAGCCGTTGCCGCGTGTCACCGGGCAGATCCTGATCCGCCAGCGGGGCGACGTCGATCACACCGTCACCGCTCGTGAGATCCTGGTAGAACTCGATCACGACGGCATCGGCCGGCACGGTCGGAGCGCCGGTGGCCTGGTTCTGACGGATCGACACCTCGGCCAGCGCCGCCACCGCGACCGAGGCGCCGACAGCGACGGCGATCGCCGCGACCACCGCCGACGACCTGGCGCGCGAACGGACCAGGCTGCGCAGCGCGAGTCGCCATGACAGCGACCAGCGCCGCCCCAGCGAGCCGATCCGCTCGATCACCAGCGGGGTGGCGCACACCATGCCGAACACGATGCCGACCACACCGACCACGATCACCAACGCCCACAGGTCGGAGTCGTTGATGGGATAACTCCCACTGTTCGACGTCGAAGCGGTGGATCCGAGCGCACCGATCGCGGTCAGAGCGAGCCCACCTCCGAGCAACCCCAGACCCGTCGGCACCAGCCAGCGCGGAGGACGGGCGAGGGGTCGGCGGCCGGCGAGCGCCGACATCACCGGGATCTGCGACGCCGACCGGGCCGGCACCAACGCCGCGAGTGTGCCGGCGACCGTCGCCGTCAGACCGATCACGACGAAATCGAGCACGTTGAACCGGTACGCCGGGAGGTCGTGCGCCATGATCCGTTCGAGCAGGGGTGCTGCGAACGGCAGCGCTGCCAAACCGGCGGCGATGCCGAACAGCGACCCGGCCAGACCGGTCCACGTTCCCTGCAGGGCCAGCGTGCGCCGGATCATCTGCGGTGTGGCGCCGTTCGACGACAGCTGCCCGATCATCACCAGCTGGTTGCGGGCACTGGTGGCGAAGGCGGCGGCGACGATGATGCCGACCGCAACGAGTGCCAGCACACCGCCCACCCAACCCCACGCGATCCCTCTGCCGACGCCGGAGTCGAACGCTCCGTACGGGTCGTCGTACCGGGTGAACCCACCGAGCTCGTTGGCCAGACGCTGGGCTTCGGCCACCGGGGTACCCGGCGGCAGCGTGTAGAGCTTCGTGACGTTGGCCAGCTCAGGGGCGATCCGCGCCCGGTCGAAGCCGGGCACGACGAACGGTTCGTTCCAGTAGCTGTCGCGCTCGCGACCGATGCCGCTGACGATCCAGCTGCCGGACGGGCGCTCCAGGGTGAGACGGTCGCCGACCGACACCCCGAGTGCCTTGGCTGCGCCGGCGCCGAGCAGCACCTCGCCGGGGCGCGGCGCCCGGCCCTTCACCACCTCGATCGCCTGATCGCGACCACCGTCGACGATCGCCAGATCGGTGAACGTCACCCCGGCAGCGCGGGTGTCGCCCGGGTCGGCCCCGAAGACCGACACATAGGTCCAGAGATAGTCGGTCGAGGTCGTCCCGGCGGGCAGGGCGACATCCGGTACGGGACGGATCGTCACCTCGGCGTTGGTGGCTCCGTACCAGGTCGCGTCGACCGCGATGTCGGCCGAGCCGTAGCGGCGGGTGAACTGATCGGCCCAGCCGTTGTTCTCGGTACGAACGAGCACGCTGCCGATCGTCATCGCCACCACCGGGACGGCGATCAGCAGGCCGGCCAGCAGGGTGCGGCCCGGGCGACGGCGGGTCTCACGCCGGGCGAGGCGGGCGGCGAGACGCCACCCCGCACTCGACATCGGCGTGATCGCCGACCGAGCCACCGCCGACTCGGCGACCGTCGGGGGGTCATCGAGCAGGGTCATCACTGCTCGCCCGTCACGCCGATGCCGACCGACGTCGCGAGCAGCGACGCCGTCTCGTCGACCACCTTGCCGTCGCGCAAGAAGACGACCCGGTCGGCCCACGAGGCGAAGCGCGGCTCGTGGGTGACCATCACGACGGCAACACCCGACCGGGCCAGAGCCGCCAGCACCTCGACGACCTGATCGGAGGTGATCGTGTCGAGCGCACCGGTCGGCTCGTCGGCGAACAGCAGACGGCGCTCACCCACGACCGCACGGGCGATCGCGATCCGCTGTTGCTCGCCACCCGAGAAGCTGTCGGGGTAGCGGTCGGTCTGCACGGTGATGCCCACCCGTTCGAGCGCTTCGGCCGCCGCCTTGCGGGCGGTCGCGATCGACACGCCGTCGAGTTCGAGCGGCAGCATCACGTTCTCGAGCGCCGTCAGCGACGGCACCAGATTGAGCGACTGGAACACGTAGCCGAGGTGACGGCGACGGATCTCGGCCAGCCCGGCAGCACCGATCGTGGACAGCCCGGCACCGTCGAACAGCACCTGGCCGGCGGTCGGCAGCTCGAGGCCGCCACCGAGGTGGAGCAACGTCGACTTGCCACAGCCCGAGGGCCCCATGACGGCGACGAACTCACCGGCGGCGATCGAGGCGGTGATGCCGTTGACGGCTCTGACCTCGGTGCTGCCGGACCCGAACGTCTTGACGACGTCACGGAATTCGATGATCGGAGTGGGATTCACGAATGCTCCTTCTGGAACAGGGTTGAGGTGATGTGTGATGGGTGAAACGCAGCCGGCGGCTGCGCGACCAGACGGGATTCGCACAGGTCGAGCCAGCGCAGGTCGGCCTCGGCCCGAACGATCAGGGCGTCGACGACGAGCCGGGCGGAGAGCGAATCGCCGGCGGTGAGATCGGGATGTTGCTGGCGCCGATGACGCTGCAGGATGCCGAACAACGCGGTTCGCTGGCGGGTGATGACGGTCAAGGCGTGGTCGCGGTCGAGCTCGATCGCCATCAGCACTTTCAGCATCAACTCATCGCGCGGCGGAGGGTCCTCGGCGGGGATGATCTCCCACCATGCACCGAGCTCCTCGCGGCCGGCAGCGGTCAGCGAGTACGACTTCTGCCCGTCGTCGGCCGAGACCTCGACGTGCACCAGGCCGTCGCGCTCGAGCCGATCGAGGGTGGTGTACACCTGACCGACGTTGAGCTTCCAGACCCCACCGGTGACCGCCTCGAACTCGGTCTTGAGCTGGTACCCGTGCCGTGGACCCGGTTGGAGGAGGGACAACAACCCCTCACGAACTGCCACGACGACCTCGCCCCTGACGACCTTGCCCCTGACGACCTTGCATGGTTACTGAGTATGCATACTCAGTAACTATGCGTCAAGACCATCCGTCAGAAATCTTGTGCCAGCGTCCTGAGCAGGGCCTTCAGGCGGTCGTCGCCCGCCCGCCCGATCGCCGCCGGCCAGTCGAACCATCCGATCTCCTGGCTCTCACCTGCCGGCGGATCGGGGTCGGCCTCGCCGCCGGCAAGCACGTAGCGCAGATCGAGATGGGTGTGCCCCCTCCCGCCGGCGTGCACATCGACGTGCGCCAAGCGCGGTACGCCGTGGCGATCCAGGTCGGCGTACGACACGTGCAGCCCGGTCTCCTCGCGTGCCTCGCGCAGCGCCGCCTCCCATGGGGTCTCACCCCGATCGATGTGGCCACCCGGCTGCAACCAGAACCCGAGGCGCTTGTGGCGCAAGAGCACGACACCACGCGGCCCGACCACGATCGCCGAGCCGGTGACGTGCACCGGGTCGAGCGACTGATCGAGTGGGTCATCGAGACGATCGAACTCGACCAGGAAGCGGTCGATGCTGTCGCGCTCGATCGAATCGATCGGCTGACGATCGACGATCGATTGGCGCACCTGGCTCAAACCACTCGGCATCGCCTCACGGTACCGATGCGGAACCAGAGGAAATTCAAACAAAGCGCTTGAGTCCACGAACGCGGCAGCCGATACGTGAAGCACAGCTGAACAGCAGGGCTGACCTCTCATCATGGAACCCAATACACAATTCTCCCCCCGAGTGCTGCTTGCCATCGACGATCTCCGTCTACGGCGCACGAACGAGGCCGGCCTACGCGCTGCCGGATTCTCGGTCAGCGCCCCGGGAGATGCCGACGCCGTGAGCGTCCTCGCCGAGTCGTTCTCCCCGGACGTGCTCGTGATCGACACCGTGATGCAGGACCACGACGCCCGCCCTCTGTACCAGCGGCTTCGCAACGACACCAGCGGGTATCTCCTGTGCATCGAGTCCAACGGTCGCGATCGCGCCCGGGTCGAGCTGCTGCGTTTCGGTGCCGACGATGCCGTGTCATTGCCGGTGAGCTCCGACGAGATCGTCGCCCGGTGCCATGCATTGCTTCGTCGTCCACGTGAGATCCGGACCGACTGGGATCCCGTGCAGTCATCGATCGTGACGCTCGGGCCGCTCACGATCGACGCCGGTCGCCACGAGATCCGCCTCAGCGACAGCGAAGTGCCTGCGACCCGGATCGAGTTCTCGCTGCTCGAGCATCTGTGCCGGCGGCCGACGGAGGTCGCCTCGCGTAGCGAGCTGCTGGAGTCGGTCTGGGGTCAGAACTGGGTCGGCGATACGCATGTCGTCGACGTTCACCTGTCGAACCTGCGCCGCAAACTCGATCAGGCCGCACCAGAACTGCGCGTCATCCACACCGTTCGCGGTGTCGGATTCCGGATCAGCAACGAAGTGCTCGACGCCGCCGAGGCGTCGATGATCACGGGCATGCCGGCCGGAGCGCGGCCGTTGACCACGATGGCACCGAACAACGCTCACGCCGACGCCGATGTGATGGCGAGCCAGCATTCCGGCAGCGCAGCAGGCGACTGACAGCGACCGACCCGGCAATCCCAGCAGCACGTACGCATGAGTACGTGATCATGAATACGTGGCGAGAATCGACCAGCGCTGCTGTTCGACCCCCACCAAGTGGGCGATGCCCTGTTCGGTGACCACCTGGAAGCGCGCCAGACGTCGCGCCCGATCGGGCGACCACCAACGCTGCTCGATCGGCCAGGGCCCTGCCCAGGCGATCACTCGTTGGCGTTCCGAACCGACCACGATCGACATCGGTGGAGCGCTCACCTCACCACGGCCACTGACGTGGACTCGAGCCCCCGCGGCATCGAGCACCTCGGCAGGAACGGGTTGCGCAGGCACGATCGACGGCGCAGGCGCCGGCAACGCCCCTGGCCATGGCCCATCTTCGTGGTCGAGACGATCGGCTGGATGCTCGAGATCGACCGAGGCGGCGGGCACCCAGCGATACCGCTCGACCGGCAACCGACCACCGACCCACGCCGGCACCTTCACCGCCTCATCGCCGGCGAGCCCGCTCAACCGAACAATCGCTCGCGCCGCGTCGTGGTCGGCACGCGATCGACCACCCCACAACCCGCCTTGCACCCCATCGTCGCTGCGCACCTCGTGGGGCACCAGCCTGACCAGCGCCACTCCGCCGCTCAGACCATCGGGTTGTGCCGCCCACCCGTCGAGTTGCCAACGCACGCGCTCGACCATCGCAGCACCGGACAGGCCTTGGTCGCGATACCAGGCCCGTTCGCATCGCTCGCCATGCTCGGTTTCGACGATCACCACCAACCGCACGCACACCCGGCCCTCGGCTGCCAGATCGGCGACGAGCTGGTCTGCCAGGCGTTTGGCGACGAACACCACCGTCTCGAGTTGCTCGACGGGTTCGAGGAACGGATGCTCGACCCATCTCTCGGGGGGCGGATCGGTCGCCGATGGCGGGCGTGTGTCATGCCCACTGGCGAGCCGATGGGCATGCAACCCCTCGCCACCGAACCGCGCCAGCACATCTCCGGGCTCGAGGGTGGCCAACCGACCGAGGGTTCGCAAACCGAGCCTGACGAACAGATCGACCAGTTCGGGGCTGATCTCACCGAGCTCTCGCAACCAGGCCACGGGGAGCGGTCCGACGAAATCAGACGACCCATCCGGGGGTACGACCAGCACACCGGTCGAGTGGCGCACTGCGCGCCGGGCCGCGATTGCCGACGCTGCGCGTCCATCAGCCACACCGATCCCGGCAACCGCGTGAGCGACCTCGCGAACGAGTTCGACCAGGCGTTCGGCCATCGCCTGATCGCCACCGAAGTAGCGCGAAGGCCCGCGAGCGGACAGGCACAGCCAGCCTGGCTCGACCACCTCGAGCCGCGGGGCCATCTCGGCCACCGAACGGACGATCGGCTCGAACGCGCGCGCCTCGCGGTCGGGGTCGTGATCGACGATCAACAGCTCCGGGCACGCCCCTTGTGCCGCACGTCGGCGAGCGCCATTGCGCACACCAGCCGCCGACGCGGCCGGGGTGCAGGCGATCACCCGATTCGAACGAAAGACCGCCGCGGGATGGTCGGGAGACACTCCGGCTGCGACCGTTGGCCAATTCGGGCACCACACCGTGACCAGACGAGGCGAGGCAGACATCGGCGAACTTCATCCCGCTCGCGTGAGCACGACATCATCGATGACCTCGATGACGCCGTTTCGAGCATCGGGCGAGTGCGCACCGGCGAGCGCAATCCGGCCATCAGGGCCGGGCAACCAGAGGTCGCGCTCGACCGGGCGAGGCATTCGGCGACCACCGGCACGCACGGTGGCTCGGCGAGCGATCAGGTGCCCGGAACCCTGCCCGAGGCCACACCATTCCAGCGAGGTGGTGGTGAGCTCGAGATCGCACGACACCCCGGGAGACGCCAGACCGACAGCGATCAACACGACGCCTCGTGCCTGGAGTCGTGTGCGGACCTTGCGCACCATCCGCTCGGCCCCGGCTGGGGGGCAGGTCATCACGATGTCGAAACCGTCGGCGGCGGCGGCGACCCGCTCGGCCCACACGGCAGGGCCACCGGGTGCGTCGACCATGACCAAGCGCGAGAGCGGCATCCCGAACTCGGCGGCTGCTTCGACCCCCAGCATCGGGACACCGACCACCGCCAACCATGACCCGACGACAACAGTGCGCGAGGCGAGTGCGAGCGCCAACGACATCGCAGCAGGTCCGGCACATCCGACAATCCGTCCGCGCTGCAGTCCGGCATCGGGGAGCACCGACATCAACGCCTCGTCGACCGGCAGACACCGGTCACGAACAGGTGTCAAGGTTGCCGGCGCGGACGTCACCAGTCCACGATATCGAACACCTGTTCCCTTTTCCAGAGGTAACCGGAAAAGAAGGCGTCAGCCGCCGTGGGTTGCCTTCCAGCGCTCGCGCGCCGATCGGCTGCGCTCGAGCAGATGAGCCGGCACGCGCTTGGCTGCCTCGGACAACTCGACACCACCGGTCTCCCCACCGTCGGATGCAACCGCCACCGGCTCGTCAGGCTGGAGATCCTCGAACGACGGGGGCTCGACACCTGGCTTCCAGTACTGGTACATGTCACGAACCACATCGCTGAGCCCGCTCGAGTCGAACCCCTTGCGGAGATCGACCGTGACGATGTTCCCGAAAACGTGCACCGACTCGACCTTGCCCGTGTCGAACAGCAGTCTGGCCAACGACGGTGCGGGCTTGGGGCCGATCGCGTCGTCCACCGAGCCGAACCGCTCATGGCCCATCCCAGACAGCGAACGGTTGAGCTCGAAGCGCACCACACCAGCGGAGGTACTCGGCTTCTCGATGACTCCGACCAACTGACCCATAGTCGGCACACAGTAGCGCTTCGGCCCTGCTCGCTCCCACCGGCTTGCTTCCCGTCAGGATTGGAAACACCCCGTTAGTGTGCCTGCGTGGTCATCAGGCGAATCCTGGGTGCGGTTCACAACCCGGCACAACTCGTACTCGCCGCATTCGTCACGTTGATCCTGATCGGCACTGCTCTGTTGAGCCTGCCGTTCGCCGTCGATTCCGGAGTCGACCATCCCGGATTGCTGGATTCGCTGTTCTGGTCGACATCGGCAACGACCGTCACCGGGCTCGGAACGGTCGACGTGTCGACGTTCTCGCTGTTCGGTGAGCTCGTGTTGCTCGCCCTCATCCAACTCGGTGGGTTCGGCATCATGACGATCGGCTCGGTGCTGGCGCTCGTCGCTTCGCGCCGGGTGGGCCTGCGCCAGCGGATGCTTGCCCAGGCAGAGATCGGCGCCATCGACATCGGCGAACTGCGCTACCTGATCTCGGCGATCGCCAAGATCACCGTGTTGGTCGAATCATCGATCGCGCTGATCCTGTTCATCCACCTCGCCACGGCTGGTGACACCAGCATCGAGCGGGCCGCGTACAGCGCCCTGTTCCATGGTGTGTCTGCGTTCAACAATGCCGGGATATCGCTCTATTCGGACAGCCTGACCCAGTTCGTCCATGACCCACTCGTCGTGTTCCCGATCACCGCCGCGTTCGTGATCGGTGGGCTGGGGTTTCCGATCCTCGTCGAGTTCCGCAAGCGGGTCCCACCTCGAAAGTGGAGCCTGCATACGCGTATCACGCTGTTTGCCACGATAGTCCTGCTGGTCGCCGGGCCGCTCCTGGTACTGGTGTTCGAATGGACCAACGCCGCCACGCTGGGACCGATGGGCATCTGGGACAAGCTGCAAGCAGCATGGTTCCAAGGTGTCACGCCACGAACCGCGGGGTTCAACACGATCGACATCGGCGCTCAGCGCGAGCCGACCCTGAACATCATGACCGGCCTGATGTTCATCGGCGCCGGGCCTGCCTCCACCAGCGGCGGCATCAAGGTCACCACCTTCGCCGTACTCGGGTTCGCGATGTGGTCGGAGGTGCGCGGCGACTCCGACATCAACGTGTTCAATCGCCGCTTGCCCGTGATCGTGGTGCGTCAGGCGATGACCGTCGCCCTGTTGTCGGTCGGCACCGTGTTCGCAGGAGCGATCGCCCTGACGGCGATGTCGTCGTTCAGCTTCACCGAAACCCTGTTCGAAGCCACCTCGGCGTTCGGCACCGTCGGTCTGTCGACCGGCATCACCGGCTCGCTCCCGGCGTTTGGCAAGTTCCTGCTCGTGCTGATCATGCTCACCGGCCGCGTCGGCCCGGTCACATTCGTCACCGCACTCGCACTACGACAACGCCGGCGCGCCTACCGTTTCCCCGAAGAACGGCCGATCATCGGCTGAGCTCGCTCGAAGGAGCACAGATGTCCGACAAAATCATCCACACCATGTTGACCGGGCTCACGTCCGATCGCGTCCGTCACGAGGGCGAGATCATCGTGATCGGGCTCGGTCGGTTCGGGTCATCCCTCGCCCAGACGCTGACCGAGCTCGGCTACGAGGTGCTGGGTGTCGACGCCAGCGAGGACAAGGTGCAGGAGCATGCCGGCATGCTGACACATGTCGTGCAGGCCGATACCACCAGCGAGCGTGCACTGCGCCAGATCGGCGCTGCCGACGCCGTCACTGCCGTCGTGTGCATCGGCACCGGGATCGAGGCCAGCGTCCTCACGACCACGGCGCTCGTCGACCTCGGCGTCAAGAACGTCTGGGCGAAGGCGATCACCGAATCACATGGCCGCATCCTGCAGCGCGTTGGCGCCCACCACGTGGTGTTCCCCGAGGCAGAGATGGGCAACCGCGTCGCCCACCTGGTCACCGGCCAGATGCTCGAGTTCCTGGCACTCGACGACAACTTCGTGATCGCCGAGTTGATCGCTCCCACCGAACTGATCGGCGTACCCCTCGGTGAGTCGAACCTGCGCGCCAAGTACAAGGTGACCGTCGTGTGCGTGAAACCCGACAAGGGCCAGTTCAACTACGCTGATCGCGAGACGGTGCTCAGCAAGAGCGACCTGATCGTGATCGCCGGCCATCGCGCCGACGTCGAACGATTCACCGACAGGGATTGACGACACCGCACGGCACCGGCACGGGGCCGGCCGCTCACGTGTGCTCGAGCGCAGCGGCGAGCACGTCGGGAAATCGGTCGGGGGTGCATGCCATCACCGTGGCACCGAGCGCGGCGAGGTCGGCCGCCGCGACCTGGTCGTGCACCGGAGCGCCCTCGTCGCTGAGTGCCAGCAAGCACAACACGGTGACGCCCGATCGGATCAGCCGTGCGACCCGGGCCCGCATCAGTTCAGCGTTTCCGCCCTCGAAGAGATCGCTGATCAGCACGAGCACCGTGTCGTTCGGACGCGTGATCAACCGCCGGCAATAGCCGAGTGCTTCGGCGATGTCGGTGCCACCGCCGAGCTGCACCCCGAACAACACGTCGACCGGATCGTGCAGCACCGGGGTGAGATCGGTGATCGCCGTGTCGAACGCGACCAATCGGGTCTGCAGCGCCGGGAGCTGGGCCAACACGGCGCCGAACAGCGACGCATACACGACGCTGTCTGCCATCGAGCCCGACTGGTCGACCGCGATCACGACGTCTTTGGCCAGGCTCCGTTGGCGGCGACCGAAGCCGACCAGCCGCTCGGGAATCACGGTCCCGTACTCGGGTTGATAGTGACGCAGGTTGGCGTACACCGTGCGTAGCCAGTCGATGTCGCCGGGACGCGGCCGCCGCGAGCGGTTGGCGCGCGCCAGCGCACCGTGGACCGCCACCCGAGTCCGATCGGTGAGCCGCTCCTCGAGCTGCGCCAGCACGTTGGCGATGACCTGACGGGCGGTCGCTCGGGTCTCGTCGGGCAACAGGTGATTGAGCTCGACGAGCAACGTGACCAGATGGATATCGGGCTCGACCGACTCGAGCAGCTCGGGTTCGAGCAGCAGTCGACGCAGATCGAGCCGCTCGATGGCGTCGCGCTGCATCACCTGCACAACCGGCTTGGGGAAGTAGGTGCGGATGTCGCCGAGCCACCGGGCGACCCTGGGCGCCGAACGGCCCAGCCCCCCGGCCTTGCCCGAACCGCGGCCACTCCGCCGTTGCTGAGCGCCGTCATGGTCGTACACGGCGGCCATCGCAGCATCGATCCGCACGTCGTCACCGCCGAGCGGGGCGCCGGTGCCGTCGGCGTCGCCGCCGCCCAACACGAGCCGCCACCGCCGCAGGCGTTCGGCCTCCGACACCCGGTGGGCATCGATCTCGGTCATCGCCCACCCCGTCCGACTCGAGTTCTGCCGGCGCGCGGGCGACCACGGGCATCGTCATCGCTGCGACGAGCATCGGCGTCGAAATCTGATGGCGCGATCACGACGTTCGGCGTCGAAATCGCGCCCGCAGAAACGCTCATGCCAGACCGCCGTTGTCGTGGGCCGGGAGGCCGAGCATGTGACGAACCGTGCGGAGCGCCGCCATCGCGCGAGCATCGTCGAGGCCAGGCCCGAAGCCGGTCAGCACCTCGCGTTCCTCTCCTGCCATCAGCCGACCGAGTTGGCGGCGCTCCGCCGATTCGAACGACCCGAACGTGCGCCGCAGCAACGGAACGGTCTCGTCGAACGCCTGAGGCGTGAGCGACGACAGCCACCGATCGACCACCGCCCGCAGCTCGGAGTCGTGCACGAGCACGGTGCCACTGCCCGCGAGGAACCCCTCGACGAACGCTGCGCCGGTCGCCGGTGGCGTGCCCGGCGAGAGCGCCCGACCCAGCCGTTGTCCGACCTGATGGCCGGCCCAGTGCCCGCCGTCGTGCAGGATCCGCGCGGCCCGACCCTGCACCCGCCCGTGGCCGGGCACTGTACTCAACCGTTCGAGCACTTCGGGAAAGGCCCGACGTCGAGCTCGATGATCGACGAGGGCCAGTGCATGCTGAACAGCGCTGAGCCGCTCGACCATGACGGTCGCCGCATCGTCATCGAGCGACGAGCAGGCCGGGACGACGCCTGCCAGGACCCGCACGACGAGCCCGTCGAACACCGATCCGACGACAGCTGCGTCGGTGGAGCGCACGTCGCCGTAGCGCTGAGCCTGTGCGAGCGGCCCCAGCGCCGCCATCAGCTGGCCGACATCGGGATCGTTGGCGGCGCGAGTGGCAAGCTGATGCACGATCGGATCGACGGCGGCGGGCAACGCGGCGAGCAAGGCCAGATCGAGGGCACCGGCGATCTCGACCAGCGACCCGGCGCCATCCGCCCGATCGACGAGCCGATTGGTGGCCGCCTGCTCGACCGTGGTGCCGTAGCCGGCGAACTCGATCACGCGGATCGACCATTCGGGCCGCCACGACAGGTTCCAGGTCTCGCGGAATGTGCCGCTACTCCCCCGACCCTCCTCCAGCGAGCCCCACGGCACGCCGATCGCGGTGAGCTGGTGCAGCAGATGTGAGCGACGCAGGCCGTTCGGTGTGCGCAGGTCGAGCTCGATCAATTGATCAGCGGCGTCGACCTTGAGCCGGGCGGCGCGCTGACGCTTGGCGAGGTCGCGTGCCAACGGAACCTGCGGGGCACTGTCGGGGACCGATCCGATCGAGCTGCCGATCACCAGTCGACGGCGTACCAAGGGCAAGCCACCCATCACGGTGTCAGCTGCGTCGAGCACCTCGTCGAGTCCGGGGCGTGGCCGACCGCGCATGGTGGCGAGCGCGTCGGCCATCCGTGTTGCGGCGATGAGGTGATCGGGCGACGCCGCGATGTCGGCGTGTCGCAACACACGAGCAGCGTCGACGAAGAAGCGAGCGACACCATCCGGGCCCGGATGCCGGAACACATGGTCGTACCAGCCGGGGCTGCGCACGCCCGCTCCGTACCCGGTGGCGGCGGCAAGCCGCTCGTGCGTCCACGGCACCCAGCTGACGGCAACCTTCACCTTCGGCAACCCGCGCAACGTGGCGCTGTCGGTGGCTGCCGTCGACGTCCGTGCGGCCGTGACGTCGAGCGCTGGCACGTGCCAGGCGCCGCATACGACGACGACCGTCTCGTGCCCGTCCTTGAGGGCAGCTCGGATCCGCTTGCGCATGTGCGCCTCGCGTCGCTCCTCGCCGACCGAGGGCACCGTGCCCGAGCGCACCGCCGCCATCGCCTCACCGACCGCTTCGAAGGCCGCCAGGCCGTCGCCTCGGTGTTCGATCACGTCGTCCCACCATCGCTCGGCATCCGACTCGCCGGCGGCGGCAGCGAGCGCTGCAAGCGGATCGCCGGGGCTGTCACCTGGGATCAAGGCGTGGTCGTCGTAGCCGGCCGCCAAGGAGTTCGCCAACGGTAGATCGATCCCCTCGACCGGACACTCGCGCTGGTTGGCCCAGTGAACGGCCTGCCACTCGGGGCTGAAGGCCGCGAGCGGGGCGAAGACGGCTCGGCGCGGATCGTCGACGACATGACCCAACAGCGCGACCGGTGGGTCGAGCCCGAGTTCGCCGATCCAACGGAACGCAGATGTGGTCTCGGCGGGTGACTCGACCAGCACGATCGACGGCTGCAACAGATCGAGGGCTTTCACCACCGACCGCGCCGAACCGGGCCCGTGATGTCGGATGCCCAGAAGATGCAGTGCCATGGTCGAGCGCTCAGTCGAGGGCGCGACATGCCTCGTAGAAGTCATCCCAACCATCGCGCTGGGCGACGACCGATTCGAGGTACTCACGCCAGGCGACGCCGTCGTGGACCGGGTCGCGGACCACGGCGCCGAGCACGCCGGCCGCGATGTCGCCGGCAGACAAGCCGCCATCGCCGAAGTGCGTCGCGAGCGACAACCCGTTCGTGACGACCGAGATCGCCTCGGCCGTCGACAGCGTGCCACTGGGCACCTTGAGGCTGGTGCCGCCATCGCCCGTGACACCGTCGCGCAGCTCGCGAAAGACCGTGACGACGCGCCGGATCTCGTCGGCGGCGGGGGCGATCGGCGGCAGCTGCAGTGCCGCGCCGAGCTCGTTGACGCGCTGGGCGACGATCGCGATCTCCTCCTCGGCAGTGTCGGGCAAGGGCAGCACGACCGTGTTGAAGCGACGCCGCAGCGCGGACGACAGATCGTTGACACCCCGGTCGCGGTCGTTGGCGGTGGCGATCACGTTGAAGCCGCGCGTGGCCGCGACCTCGGAGTTCAGTTCGGGAACCGGCATCGATTTCTCGCTCAACGCCGTGACGAGCGCGTCCTGCACATCCGACGGCATGCGGGTGAGTTCCTCGACGCGGGCGATCGAACCGAGCTGCATCGCCCGGTAGATCGGGCTGGGCACGAGTGCCGCTTCGCTCGGCCCTTCGGCCAACAACCGCGCATAGTTCCAGCCGTACCGCAACGTCTCCTCGGTGGTGCCGGCGGTGCCTTGAACCAGCAGCGTGGAGTTACCGCTGATGGCAGCCGCGAGGTGCTCGCTGACCCAGGTCTTGGCCGTCCCCGGCACACCGAGCAGTAGCAGAGCCCGGTCGGTGGCCAACGTGGCGACGGCGATCTCCATCAGGCGTCGCTTGCCGACGTACTTGGGGACGATGACCTTCCCGTCGGCCAACTCGCCACCGAGCAGATACGTCACGACCGCCCACGGCGACAATCGCCAGTTCGGTGGCCGCTCGCGATCGTCGACCGCGGCCAGCGCCGCCAGCTCGGAGGCGTATTGCACCTCGGCATGTGGCCGGAGGATCTGTTCGGTCGTACCCATCTCGCCCGACGTTACCCAGCGGGTGCGACAGTCTGGGCCGCCCTCAGCCGGTTGCGTTGCCGAACACCTGCTCCAAGAGTGCGATGATCGATGCACTGTCGTCTCCGAACCCGGTGGTGGTCACGGACAGCCACGAGCTGCCGTCGATGACTTCCGCCGTCGACTGGACCGGGCTCTCCGTGGCATATCCGTCGTCCCCGAAGGTGACGTCGACGCAACCGTCGCAGGGATCCGGGCGGAACAGGTCGTAGTCCTGTGCCGTCTGGATCAACAGGCTGTTGGCGTTGGCGTCGTGCCACGAGCAACCGTCGATCGGCCCGGCCTCGCTGCGTTCGGGTTCGACCGCCGTCTCCCCGAAGTACGACGCCAAGATCGACTCGTCCGCGAGCACACACGGGTCCAGCCCGCCCGGAACTCCGATCGCCGCGGCGTCGGTGGCGCCGTCTCCGTTCGAGTCCGAGTCACCGCCACACCCGGCGAGCGTCAGGACACCGAGCACCGCCAGTGCGGACATCCGCATCGTGCCTCCTCTCAGAGCACCTCCGACGTTACACGACGACGAGCGCGCACTCGACAGGACCTTGCGAGATGGCCGCCGCGTCGCGCTCGAAGTGGTCGACGAGGGTCCGCTGGGCATCGATCTCGGCCCGATCGCCGACGAGGTGTACACGCACTCGGGTCAGCGCACCATCGCCATCGCCGCGTAGAGGCCGACTCCGTGGTAGAGGGCGGACTCGTTGACGCGCATGAAGTTCGAGTGGTTCGGCGCTGCCTCGGCAGGGCTCACGTCGTCGGGGCAGACGCCGAGCATCGCCATCGCACCGGGCACCCGGTTGAGCACGTAGCTGAAGTCCTCCGCGGCGAACGCCGGCTGTGCACTGACGACGAAGCCATCGGCACCGAGCAGCGCCGTCGCGACCTCACCCGTGAGGCGTGCTTGACCCTCGTCGTTGACCGTGACGGGGTACCCGGGAATCACCTCGCACGAGCACGTGCAACCGTGAGAGGCAGCCGTGCCGGTAGCGATCCGCTCGACGGCGGCATGGATCTGTGAGCGGACGCCTTCGTCGAATGTTCGGATCGTGCCCTCCAGGAACGCCGATGCGGGGATGATGTTGGTGGTGGTTCCGGCCTGGATGTGGGCGACGGTGAGCACGGCCGACTGCGTCGGATCGAGGTTGCGACTCACGATGCTGTTGAGCCCTCCGACCATCGCGGCCGCCGGGGGGATCGGGTCGACGGTCTGATGCGGTGCCGACGCGTGACCACCGCTGCCGTTCACGGTGATGTGGAATTCGTCGGCGCTGGCGAGCAGCGGGCCACCTTTCGTGAAGATCATGCCATTGGGCATGTTGCTCACGACATGGATCGCGAACGCCCGGTCGACACCGTCGAGCACACCTTCTTCGATCATGTATCGGGCGCCGTGATATCCCTCCTCGCCGGGCTGGAACATGAACCGGACCCGCCCCACGAGTTCACTGCGATGCTCGCTGAGTAGCCGGGCGGCGCTGGCGAGCATGGCGACGTGCGCGTCATGGCCGCATGCGTGCATCGCGCCCTCGTGCCGTGACTGGAAGTCGCTGACGAAGTCCTCGGTCAACGGCAGGGCGTCCATGTCGCCCCGCAGCAGCACGGTCGGACCGGCGCGGCCCGTGTCGAGGTCGGCGACGACCGAGGTCGTCGACTCGCCGAGCTTGATGTCGAGGCCGAGCCCGGTGAGCGACTCGACGATCTTCGCCTGCGTCTCCGGGAGTTGCAGCCCGATCTCCGGCTCGGCATGGATCGAACGGCGGAGCTCGATCGTTTCGTTCTGCAGGTCTCTCGCCGCCTGCAGCAGGTCGTCACCGATGGGTTCGAGATTCGTCATGCCTCGAGCATGCCGCCTCGATGTCGTGTCGTCGGCATCGAACGGAGCACATCAGCAGCAACCGAATATGGTGCCCGCATGGCACGCGGGTCGGAGCACACGTTCGTGGGTGCGCTCGAGGAGTTCGCTCTGTCGTTGCCGGAGGCATGGGCGGACGCGCCATGGGGCGACCGCGTCACCAAGGTCGGCAAGAAGATCTTCTTGTTCGTCAGCGGCCCCGACAGCGAACGCCCGGTGATCACCACCAAGCTGCCGGAGTCGCGCGATCACGCCCTGTCCTACCCCGAGGCGTTCCCGACCCGCTACGGGCTCGGCAAGCACGGGTGGGTCACGATCTTCGTCGACACCGTGCCGACCGGTGAGCGCGAGGTGTTGTTCGACTTCGTCGAGGAGAGCTACCGCGCCGTCGCGACCAAGACGCTCGTCAAGCGGCTCGATGCCGAGACCACCAACGACATCACCAACGACATCACCAACGACATCACCAACGAGACCACCAACGACATCACCAACGACATCACCAACGACATCACGAGCGAGATCACCACTGGCGAGGACTGACGAAACCGCGAACGGCCGGGGCCCGACAGAGCGGTACGGTCGAATCATGCATCTCGTCGAGCGCATGAATCTGCCCCACCCCTATGTGGCCCGGCCGTATCGCGGATCCGAGGATCATCCGGCGGTGACGAAGGTGCTCGCCGCGTATCGCGAGCACATCGGTGACCCGGAACTCCCGACCGTTGAACAGCTCGACGCCGCCTATGCCCATCTCACCGACTGCGACCCGGATGCCGACATTGCGCTGATCGAGACGACGGATAGCGCCGTCGTCGCCTATTGCAGGGCGAGCTGGACCGATCTCGAATCCGGAACACGGGATTGCCTCGTGTTCAACCCGATCAGCCCCGAGCACCTGTGCGAGCCGTTGTTCCGACGGCTGACCGAGGCACAGGAGCGACACATGCGACCTTGGGCCGATGCCGTGGACGAGGCGCGATATCGCGCCCATGCCGTGCATCCGGGCCCCGGGAAGACCCCGACCGACGAGGCTGCTTGGCTCGAAGCCATGGGCTATGTGGCCACCGAGTGGGAAGCCTTCCTCGTGCGCCCGAACCTCGCGAACATTCCTGCGCGGCAACTGCCGCCGGGCGTGGAGGTTCGGCCGGTCGAACACGACCAGGTGCGCGCGATCTGGGAGGCTCATTGGGAGGCGTTCCGGGGCGAGTGGGACTTCAAGGAACCCGAGCCCGACGACATCGACGCCATGCTCGCCGAACCGCATCTCGACCCTTCGTTGTGGAAGATCGCCTGGGCGGGCGACACGATCGTCGGCCAGGTCAAGAGCTTCATCAACCACGAGGAGAACGCCGAACGCGGCTACCTGCGCGGCTACACCGAGTACATCTCGACCCACCACGAATGGCGCAACCAAGGCATCGCCGGAGCGTTGTTGGCGATGAGCCTCCGGGAACTGCGCGACCGGGGCATGACGGAGGCGGCGCTCGGTGTCGACACGAACAATCCGGGCGGCGCCTTCCAGCTGTACACCTCGCTCGGCTTCGAGTTGCAGAGCTATCAAGCCGTCTACGCCAAGCCGATCGGGTGATCGACGACACGCTGACAGGTCACACCGTCACGCCGAGTTCCGTCAGCATTCGGTGACGCAACGTTGCGAGGTCGGCCAACGCCAATGCAAGACCGACGTTGGCTCGGCTGAAGGTCGCTGCCGCATTCGGCAACACCTCGGGCCTGCATCGGGCGAACAAGTTGACGAGCACGGCGCGATGCGGAGCCCCGTACTCGCCCGCGTCGAAGCCCTGCGCGAGCCGTTCGACGAACGTGTGGGCGTCGGCGGTGAGCAGGTGCGCCAGTTCCCGTGGCACCGGCAGCTCCGGCAGGTTCGCCACGGCTTCCGCCGACACCGTTGCCCGGGTCGTCGCGGCGAGCGAGGGGAGATGGTCGACCAGCCATGCAGTGAGCGGACCACCCGCAATCGCGACGCGTGCCCGACGCGTGGCGTCACCACGGTGGCGCTGCAACTGCTCGACCAGTGCGTCCGGCGGGACTCGCAGTCCGCGTTGGATCACGGTGAGCACCCACTCGTCTTCGAGCACGGGCCACTCGGCGACCACGGTTCGCCACGTCGCGACAGCTGCGGCACTGCAGCACGAACGCTCGTCGGGGTCGGGCAGTTGGAGTCGACCAGCTGGGGGCCCCGCCGTGAACGCCGCGCGGCGCGCGGCCGCCACGGCGCCCACCGCGGCCAGCATGCGAGACGCGTCGTCGGGACGAACCGCATCCGCGATCAGATCGGCGACCGGGCCTGCTGGCGGCGCCGGTGGCTCACGACGGTCGGTGCCCAACAAGGCGGCGGTGACGAGCTCGTTCCAGTAGGTGTCGAGGTCGTTGCTCATGGCGCCCCCACGAACGACGCGTCGGCTCTCGGCCCGAGATCGAGGGTGCGGTCGGGAAGGTGGACCGTCAGCAGACGGACGCCCCACGGCGTCCACTCGATGGTCATGTCGACGAACAGGTCGCCGGCGGGTGCGCCGGCGCAGGCTGCCAACAGCGTGCCGAGCGCACGGTCGTCGCCCTGCAACGGCAGCGATCCCGACCGATCAGTGAGCATCCACCTGCCGTCCGACACCGACGGCGCCGCCCTCACGGTGGCGGGATAGCGCTCGAGCCACGGTTCGCCCGCGACGGCGCCTCCGATCTGATCGCACGCCTCGACGATCGTGGCGACTCGCGGTGTGGTGAACGGCAGCGGGTCGGCGTAGCGGCGCCCGGCCAGTGCTCGCAGTGCTCCACCCGGATAGCGGTGGAGGTCGGCGTGCACCACCGTGCCGACCGTGAACGTGTCGTCGAGGCTCTGCCGATAGGCGGCGAACGACAACAGCATCGCCCACTTGCCCGAGTGCACGCCGCGCAGCCAGACGCGTCGCACCTCGATGCGGTCTTCTCGTGTGTCGCTGCGGCCGGCCACGAACCACTCGTCGGTCTCGGGAACGCCGCCCAGCACGTCGGCGTGGCGCACCTGCCAACCCGACGCCGTGGCGACGGCGTCGGCAAGCTCGCCGGGCAGGTCGGGTAGGCGCCGCCCGGCCTGTGCGATCAGGTGCAGGAGGCCCAGCTCGGCGAGCACCTCGGCGTGCCAGTCCGGGCCGGCGCCGACGAGCCCGGCGAGCCGACGGATGCGGTTGGCGAGGGCACCGGCTCGAGCGTCGACGAGGCGGGCCGCAAGTTGATCCCAGGTGCCGTAGCGAGCGAGCGCAGGGTCGGCGAGACCCGTCCGCATCCGGTCCTCGAGCCAACGATCGAGTTCGATCAGACCCTCCATCATGCGTGCGACCCGATCGTCGCGCGATCGATCGAGCTCGTCGCGATCGACGGGCGAGACATCGCCGACATCGGCCGCTGGATCGTCGGCCGACGACTCCGGCGTCGCCCCATCGGCGGAACTGTCGGTACCGACGGGTGTTGCGGCACCGCTCGGGCTCGCCGGTCGACGATCGCGGCGGTCGATCCACGATTCCACCGACCCGGGCCGCGACGACTCGGGCACCCCACCGCGCACCCACAACAGCAGCAGCGCCAGAGCGTGCTTGCACGGATGCTTGCGGCTGGGGCAGCTGCACCGCCAGGCCACCTCGACATGGTCGACGGCGGTGTCGTAGGGCTCGGCGCCCGATCCGCGGCATCGGCCCCACAGTGCACGCTCGTCGCCGCCGAGCGCGGACCACCGGCTCGGCTCGGCCAAGGGCTCGGCCGCGGCGACCGACCGCGGCGATGGCGCGACGGCGGCGACCTGCTCGACGGTCCACCTCTCCGATCCGGCCACGGGATCACGGTAGCGAGCGGGTGTTCCATCGTTCTCCCACCCCGATACCGTCACGGGTCATGAGCGAACGTGTGGTATCCGTGTCCCGAGTCATCAAGGCATCGCCAGAGGCGATCTTCGACGTGCTGGCCGACCCTGCCCGCCACGGCGAGATCGACGGATCCGGCATGGTCCAGAAGCTGCGTGGGGAATCGAATCGGCTCGAGCTCGGTTCCAAATTTGGCATGGACATGAAGATGGGGTTCCTCCCATATCGCGTCACGAGCACCGTCGTGGAGTTCGACGAGAACCGGCTGATCGCGTGGGCGCACTTCGGCAAGCACCGTTGGCGCTACGAGCTCGAGCCGGTTCCCGAGAGCGAAGGGGGCGGTACGAAGGTGACCGAGAGCTTCGACTGGTCCACGTCGATGTCCCCCAAGGTGATCGAACTGGCGGGCTACCCCAAGAAGCACCCGGCCAACATGGAGGCGACCCTCGAACGGCTCGCCGCCGTCGTCGAATCCTGACGGTCGAGTCCTGACGTTCGATCCCGACTCCACGAGGTTCCTCCGGATGCAGACCGATGCCGTCCATTTCTACTGGCGTCCCGGATGTGGCTTCTGTTCGATGCTGCGCCGCGGGCTCGACAAGGCCGGCATCGAGACCGTCGACCACAACATCTGGGACGACCCCGAGGACGCTGCCACGGTGCGGTTCCACGCCAACGGCAACGAGACGGTGCCGACCGTCGTGATCGGCGAGGTCGGAATGGTCAATCCCTCCACCAGGCAGGTCGCCCGGTACCTCGAACAGGCCGCACCGCATCTGCTCCCCGAGGGCTACGAGGCTCACCAACCGGGGCTGATCGGCCGTCTTCTTGGCGGCTGAACCCGGTCGCCTCATCGGCAGCTGACGGTCGGCATGCTCGCAGCTGGTGAAATCCTGATCGTCTCCGGGCCTCCCGGCTCGGGCAAGCCCACGACGGCCGCGTCGTTTGCGGCGAACCTGCCCAAGAGCGTGCATCTCGAATCAGACTGGTTCTACCGGTCGGTCGGCTCCGCCCCGCCCCACCTCCGAGCAGCGGGCACCCAGAACGACGCGATCATGGACATCGCGACCGACGCTGCGATCGGCTACGCACGCGCGGGGTTCGCCGTGGTCTGGGACGGCATCGTCGGGCCGTGGTATCTGGATCGGGTCGCAGAACGGGTGGGTGCCGCCGGCATCGCCTTGCACTACGCCGTCGTGCGAGCACCCCGTGACCTCGCCCTGGAACGGGTCACCGGTCGGGACCGGGCCACGAACGTCTCCGGGGCCGAGGTGATGCACGATCAGTTCGCGGATCTGGATCGCTACGAAGGTCACGTCATCGCCGCCGACGCCGACGCCGCCGCCGATGACATCGTCGGGTCCTTGCACCGATCGCTGCGCGACGGACAGCTCCGGGTGGTCGATGTGCTGCAGGGCGGGGTCGCCAATGCCGGGGCGGTGGTTCGGGTCGGAGCCGAGGTGCGGCGCCCGTCGAACCCCAACTCGGCAACGATTCATCGATTGCTCGACCACGTCAGGAACGCCGGCTTCGAGGGCGCATCGCAACCGATCGCGATCGACGATCGCAGCGAGCGGCTCGTGTTCATCCATGGCGACGTGCCATTGCCGCCGTACCCCGCTTGGGCGCAGACCGACGAGTCGCTGGCGTCGACGGCGCGTCTGATCCGCGGGCTGCACGACGCGTCGATCGGCTTCGATCACACCGACGCCTCCTGGAGTCGCGAGATGGCCGACCCCGTGGCGGGCGGCGATGTCGGCGCTGTTCCCGACCTGGTGGTCTGCCACAACGACGTGTGCCTGGAGAACATCGTGTTCCGCGACGGCGAGGCAGTCGCGCTGCTCGACTTCGACTTCGCGTCGCCCGGGCGGCGCGCCTACGACCTCGCCAACTTCGCCCGCATGTGCGTGCCGACCGACGATGACGCGGGCGCCGCCCAGCTCGGTTGGCTCCCGGCCGACCGTCCGCATCGGCTGGCCGTGATCGCCGACGCATACGGACTCGACGCCGATCGACGGGCCGAGCTGCTGGCATGTCTCGACGCCACGATCGCTCGCGGCGGCGAATTCGTGTTGCGACGTGTCGAGGCCGGGGAACAGGCCTTCATCGAGATGTGGGAGTCGATGGGTGGCATGGCCCGCTTCGACGCCCGCCGCGCGTACTGGGCCGCCACTCGCCGACACTTCGCCGAGGCCTTGGCCCGATAGATCACTCGATTCCCGTGCAGGAACCGGTCGACGTCCGGTCGACGTCCGGTCGACGTCGAGGGGTTCTGCTCGCGGCGCGGTGGTCAGAACCGATCCGGTGCGTACGGGGCCAGATCGACCTCTGCCACGCCCGACGTGACCAGCTGGGCCACGATCCGCCCCGTCGCCGGCGCCATGCTGACCCCCATCATCCCGTGGCCCGTCGCGAGCACGACGTTCTCGTCGCGCGGCGAGAACCCGATGATCGGCAACTCATCCGGCGTCATCGGTCGCCAGCCGACCCACTCCTCGATCGGCCCGTCACCCAGCGGCTCGCGCAGAAACCGCTCGGCCCCGCGCCGGAGGGCGTCGATGCGCGCACGCCGAATCTGCGTATTACGCCCCGAGAACTCCATCGACCCGCCGAGACGGAGACCGCTCGTCCAGGGCGTGACCGCCATGTTCGCCTCCGCGAGGAGCAGAGGGCAGCGCGGACAGGGGTCCGGGCGCGCGGACGTCACCGAGTACCCCTTCCCGGCTTGGATCGGCAACCGCACCCCGAACGCGCCTGCGAGCGTCGGGGACCAAGCGCCGGCGGCGAGCACGACGTGGTCGGCATCGTAGGCCGCGCTCTGCGCCACCACGCGTCGCACACGGGCCCGATCGCGTTCGAGACCCACCACCTCGACACCCTCCTCGATCACGCCACCCTTGTCGCGAACCGCGCGTGCGAACTCGGTCACGAGGCGCTCAGGTCGCAGCTGAGCGTCGCGCGAGTACGCAGCGCCGGCCACGAGCTCGGGCAGCAGGGCAGGTTCGCGTTCGAGCAGCTCCGCGCGCGAGAGCACCTCGGCCGCTATGCCGTGCTCCGCGAGGATGCGACGGCTCTCCTCCTCGGCGACCGCCCGCTCCTCGGTCGCGAAGACCTCGATCAACCCGAGCATCTCCCACTCGCACGCGAGGCCGTCGCGGGCGATCCAGTCGAGGTACAGATCCCGCGACGACTCGAGCAGCGCTGCGCGCCCGCGAATCGCGCGCGCCAGGCCTCCGGGCCTGCAGTTCGCAGCGAAGCGCAGGCCCCAGGCGAAGAACTCGAGGTCGATCCGCGGTTGGACGTATATCGGCGAGTCCTCGTGACGCATCCACTTGAGCGCATTGGACACCATGCCGGGGCGAGTGAGGGGCAGAGCATGGCTGGGAGTCACGAGGCCGCAGTTCCCGTGTGAGGCCCCGGCCCCGACTCGGTCGCGCTCCAGCACGCGGACCGGGCGCCCGGCGTGCAGGAGCGCATTGGCACAAGCGAGTCCGACGACCCCACCGCCGATGACCACCACCTCGTCGTTCATGTGATCACACCTCCTCGGGGAGCGTCAACGCGTACAGGTGGTGCAGGTGCCGTAGATGTCGACCGCATGATGGAGCGGGGCGAAGCCGAAGGCTGACGCGACCTCGTCGAACGTGCGATCCATGGCCGCCTCGACGCGTTCGGGCAAGGTGACGTCGACCACGGTTCCGCATGACTCGCAGATCAGGTGGTGGTGATGCTCGGTGAGGTGCTCAGCGAGCTCGAACAGGGCGTGGTCGCCGACGTGTACGAGTCGGCGCACCACACCGACATCGATCAGCACCGACAAGCTGCGATAGGCGCTGCTCTGGGCGAGCGATTCGTCGGCAGCCAACAGATCGGGGAGCGTGATCGGTGCGCCGGCCGCCGCCAACGCATGGACGACCGCTCGCCGATTCGACGTGTACTGCTGCTCGTGATCGGCGAGCCGGGCGGCCACCGACCGATGCAGTTCGGCGTCGGGTGGTTCAGTGCCCATGTTCGTGTGCGTGTTGGTGCATGCCGTGATGCGGTACGAGCTCGGGTGCATGCGGCTCGCCGTGATCGTGGCCGTGGTCGTCGACGACGATCGACAGACCGTCGTCACGTATCAGGCGGCCGCCGAACGCCTCGGCCAGCAAGGTTGGGATCAGCACCTGCTCGGGTGTTCCATCGGCGAGCACACAACCGGCCATCAGCATCACGCGTCCTGCCCGCCGCGCCTCGGCGAGATGATGTGTGGAGAACACGACGGTGCCGCCGTCGGCTGCATGCCGATCGATCACCTCGAGGATTCGGAGTTGGCTGGGCAGGTCGAGCCCGGTGATCGGCTCGTCGAGCAGCAGCAGGTCGGGGCGGGCGGCCAGCGCCTGGGCGACGAGCACTCGTTGCTGTTGCCCACCGGACAGATCGCCGAACGAGCGACGGCGCAGGCCGGTCACCTCGAGCAGGTCCGCCGCCTCGTCGATGCACTCGCGATCCTCACGGCCCAGCCAACCGAGCAGGCCCCGACGCTGGTAGCGCCCCATCCGCAACACCTCGTCGACCGACAGCGGCATCCAGCGGTGGTGCTGGCGATGCTGCGTCACCATCGCCACGGTGCCGCTGACGGTCACCGTGCCGTCCTCCGGCGTGACGAGACCGGCGAGCAGCGACAGCAGCGAGGTCTTGCCGCTGCCGTTCGACCCGACCAGTGCGACCGTCGAGCCACGAGCCAGCTCGAACGATGTCGGGGCGAGCGCGACCACCGGTCCGTAGTGCACGCACACATCGCGTGCGGTCACGAGCAGCTCGTCGGGAGTCGAAACGTCGGCAGTTGGCATGAGAGTGATTCTCACTCTAGCCTCATGAGAATGATTCTCAGGCGGCGTGCTGCCACACTCGTCGTCTGCGGCGCGACCCTGCTCGGCGCGTGCGCGACCGACACCGAGGTGATGACGTTCACTCCCGTGCCGATCGTCGCGACGACCAGCATCTGGGCCGACATCGTGTCGAACGTCACGTGCGGCGAACCGGTGGTGACGCTGATTCCGGCCGGAGCCGATCCGCACAGTTTCGAGCCGTCGCTGCGCGACCGTGAGCTGATCGACGGGCCGGCGGCCATCATCGCCAATGGGATGGGGCTCGAGGGCCCCGTCACCGCGCTGCTGGAGTCGGTCGAAGATCCGCCGTTCACCACCGTGTTCGAGATGTCCGACGCCGTCACCGTGGTCGACGACGACCCGCACTTCTGGCAGGACCCGACACTGGTCGCCAAGGCACTCGACTCGATCGAAGCCGCGGCGCTCGCGATCGACCGGGATCCGGCCGAGGTCCAGGCATGCACGACCAGCTACCGCGCCGATCTGCTCGCGCTCGACGCCGAGATCACCTCGCTGCTCGACCCGATCCCCGCCGAGAACCGCGTGATGGTCACCAGCCACGACTCGCTCGAGTACTTCGCCCGCCGGTACGGCATCGAGATCCTGGGTACCGTCATCCCGTCGACCAACACCCTGGCCGACTCGAACGCTGCCGATCTGGCGGCACTCGCCGAGCTGGTCTCCGAACGCAACGTGTCGACCATCTTCACCGAGCAGCTGGAGTCGACGAACGACGCCGAGGCGCTCGCCGATCGCCTGGGGGTACGGGTCGTGCCGCTCGTCACCGACGCGCTCACGACCGATCCCGACAGCGACACGTACATCGAGATGATGCGCTCCAACGCCGCCGCGATCGCAGGGGCGTTGGCGCCGTGAGTTGGCTGACGCAACCGATCGCCTGGTGGATCACGCCGTTCACCGACAACCCGTTCCTCCGCGACGCCCTGTGGGCAGCGCTGCTCAGCGTGGTGTGCACCAGCGTGATCGGCACCTGGGTCGTGCTGCGCGGCCTCAGCTTTCTCGGAGATGCCCTCGCACACGGTGTGCTGCCCGGCATCGCGATCGCCTTCGTGCTCGGACACAACACCACGGTCGGCGCCCTGATCGCGGCGCTGGCGATGGTCGGTGGGGTCCAGCTGATCCGCAGCGCTTCACCGCTCCCCGACGACGCCTCGATCGGCGTGTTGTTCGTCGGGTTCCTGGCGCTCGCCGTGGTCGTGATGTCGGCCCAGAGCGGTCGGGGCGCCGGTGATCTCACGCGCTTCCTGTTCGGATCGATCAATGCCGTCGATTCGGGCGATCTGCGCACGTTGCTGGTCGTCGCCACCATCACCGTCGGCGGCGTGATCGTGCTGCACCGTGCGCTGCTGGTCAGCACGTTCGACGTCACCCAGGCCAAGCTGATCGGCTTTCGCCCGCAGCTCACCCACTTCATACTGCTGGTGCTGCTCGCCCTCTCGATCGTCGCCTCGTTCGAGACCGTCGGCAGCCTGCTCGTGTTCGCGTTCTTGATCGCTCCCCCGGCGACCGCGTCGCTGCTGGTCAAACGGGTACCGCTGATGATGGTCACCGCCGTCGCGATCGGTGCCGTCAGCGCGATCATCGGCCTGCTGGTCAGCTACCACCACGCGACGGCCACCGGTGCCACGATGGCGCTGGTGACCGTGATCATCTTCCTGGTCGCCCTGCTCGGCCAACGCCTGGCTCAACTCGTTCGCACGTAACCAGCTCGGTGTGGCTCGCCCCACCGTCACACGAGGGCGGCGTGTTCGGCGACGCTCTCGTCGAGGCACGCTCGGTAGAACACCGGATCGGGCAGCATCGCGCGACACGAGGTGATCGACAAGAAGAGCCGTCGCTCGACGCCCATCACACTGTGAAACAGACCGCTGCCGTCGACCACCGGGCCCAACCCGTAGTGGGCCACCAGGCGGGCCCCACAGGTGTAGCTCGGCTCCCGCGGTCCGGGAACATTGGTCACCGTGGTGTTGAACAGGTGCCGCGCCTGCTGGTTGAGGCCGAGTCGAATGACCAGGCGGGTGCCGACCGCCGCCACGGCCGCGGGCACGTGATCGGCGAGGCCTGCCCAGTGGCTGGCGTTGACCGCATCCGAAATCCGCTTCGCCCCCAGCGTCGACGTGTGGATGGCGTGCAATCGAGCGAGGGGGTCGACGACGTCGGTGTGGAGCGACACCGGCATCGCCGAGACCTGGTTGCCCGGCGTCGTGTCGCCGTCGACGCGGAGCGAGACGGGTACCGCACACAGCAGCGACGTGTCCGGCAACTCACCGTGGGCAATGAGATAGCGCCGGAGCGCTCCGCCCACGACGCTCAGGATCACGTCGTTGACGGTCGCCCGCTCGACGAGGGTCCGGATCGCACTCACGTCATCGAACTCGATGGCGGTCGCGTCGAAGGCGCGATCCGAGGTGACCTTTCCTCCGAACCTGGTCGACGGCGCCCGGAATTGTGGCCCCTCCGCACCGGTCAGCTCGGGCAGCACCTCCCGCGCCAGGCGCGGCACCTCGGCCAGGCCGGTGGCCAGGGCCTTGGCGAGTTGGGCCGGGTGGCGCGCCGCCGATCGCAGCGCCAGCCGCGCCAGATGAACGGGGGCGGGACGCGACTCACCGCTCGTCGCACCTGGTTCGGGCAGTTCGGATTCGGGCTCGGAGGTGAGCAGCGTCGCCAGGAGCTCCATCCCCGAGATGCCGTCGATGGCGGCGTGATGTGTCTTGAGGACCAATGCCAACGATCCGGGCACCACGCCATCGACGCGATCGAGGCCATCGACCACCGTCACCTCCCACAATGGTCGGGCCAGGTCGAGTGGCCGGCCGGCCAACTCCTCCGTCAGCTCGCACAGCTGACGCCAGTCGCCGGGTTCGGGCAGCGTCGCGTGCCGTACGTGGTACCCCGAGTCGAAGCCGCCGTCGTCGTACCACCAGGGGTAGCCGAGGTCGAACGGCACCTTGACGAGACGCTGGCGGAAGGACGGCACCATCGCACCCCGCTCCTCGATGGTGCTCCGGATGCGGTCGAACGTGACCGGGCCACCGGATGTCTCAGAGCGGTCGAAGACGAGCAGGCTGGTGAGATGCATCGGCGTCCGCGGCTGCTCGAGGTTGAGGAATGCTGCGTCGGTCGCCGTGAGCTGGCGCATACTAGGAGCGCAACCCCGGATCGTAGATCTCGGCGCGCCGGTACCACATGCCGAACCTGGCCGGGGCACGGAACCGGTTCCACGCCCCGTCCGGCTGTCGAACCCGGTCGTGGATCGCGTAGTGCACACCGGGGTGCACCACCAACCCGATGTGGTTGGCACCGCGGATCTCGATGTTCTGCGACTGGTCGCCATGTGCCAGTAGGCACTGCTGCCACCGAACGACATCATCGTTGCGGGTGTAGATCGAGGTGACCGGCATCCCGAAGGGCTCCTTGAGGTCCTCGTCGGTGTACATCTCGTCGACGAAGGCGGGATCGAAGTCGCCGAGCCGACTCTCCCAGATCCGCTGGACCGTCGCCGAACGGCCCACGCCGTGGAACCGGAACGGCGAACCGATCGTGATGACCTGGCGAACCAACTCCGGGTGGTCGCGGCCGAGTCGACGGGCGTAGATCCCCCCGAGGCTCACCCCGATCACCGAGACCTTGCGACCCTCGCGTTCGTACAGGTCACGGAGACGTTGGTCGAGTCCGGTGACGATCTCGTCGGTGGGACCCTGGTTCGACCCGAGTCGCCACCGCTTCGGTTTCACGCCGGCGCGTCGCAACACGGCCGCCAGCGGGAGGTTCGACCAATCACCGGTGGTGAACCCAGGGAGCACGAGCACGAAGTGCCCGTCGCCACCCGATCGAGTCTCGACCTGGTCGGCCATCGACCACGAACGATACTCCCCGCCGCGCCGGTGCCCGCTATGACCGAGTCCGAAGTCGAAGCAGCCCCTCCTGGGCGATGGTGGCGATCAGGTGGCCATGCCGGAAGGCCTCACCACGTCGCACGGGCTCCGACGGCACGCCGCCGAGGATGAAGTAGGCATGCAGCGAGTGCACGTGATGCTCGGGATCGACCGTCGCCGCCGTCAACGCCTGCGCCACGACCAGACCGCCCTAGATCCGCCCCCACGGATAGTCCGGGCTTGACCCGACGTAGGTCTCGGCGCCGTGCGGCTCCAGCTCGAGCGATGGGTTCACCGAGATCGTCCCATCACACGGCGCGCAGGATCAGCAGATACTGTCCGCCGCCGCCCGATTCGATCTCGGCCGAGACGCTCAGGTCGGGTTCGAGGCGGGAGATTCGATCCACCAGCCAGTCGGCGGCGGCCTCGGCATCGTCACGGTCGGGGCATCTCGCCATCACCTCACGACCGCCCTTGCGCTGCAGGCGCTCGACGCTGGTGAGGATCACCGCCGGGTCGACGACGAACAGGTGCTCGGCCCACTCGACGACCGGCTTGACCGACCCTTTTCCCGTGTTGCACCCGCGATGAGCGAGCCGGTCCTGCGGCGCCACCTTGCCCTTGTTCTTCTTGGCCCGGCGATCGGTGATCCGGGTATCGATGCTGGGCCCACGGGAGTCGTTGACCGACATCTCGGGATCGATCGGCTCGTCGCACAGCCAGCAACGCCAACCGTCGCGTTCGCCGATCACGTCGAGCCTGCCCAAGGTCAGCACCGTATCGGAATGGTGCCAGACACCAGTCCGTTACGCTCGGGCCATGGCTGATGCGCGCCTCGCCGGAACCCAGATCGCCGACTCGGTGATCGATCTGTTCGGGAGCACGCCCCTGGTTCGGATGAAACGGATCATGGAGGTCGAACAGCTCCCCGCGATTCTGGCCATGAAGATGGAGACCACGAACCCGGGCGGCTCCTCCAAGGACCGCCCGGCGCTCGAGATGATCACCGCTGCCGAGCGCGATGGATTGCTGAACCCGGGCGGCACGATCGTCGAACCGACGAGCGGCAACACCGGCGTCGGTTTGGCGATCGTCGCCGCGCAGCGGGGCTACAGCTGCGTCTTCGTCATGACCGACAAGGTCGCCCCCGAGAAGATCTCCCTGCTGCGGGCGTACGGCGCCGAGGTCGTGGTGTGTCCGGTTGCCGTCGCGCCGGACGATCCACGGAGCTATTACAGCGTCGCCGAGCGGCTCACCGACGAGCGCAACGCGTTCCGGCCGAACCAGTACGCCAACCCCAACAACCCGCTGGCGCACTACAAGACCACCGGGCCGGAACTGTGGGAGCAGACCGCCGGGCGGATCACCCACTTCGTCGCCGGGGCCGGCACGTGCGGGTCGATCACCGGTACCGCTCGGTACCTGAAAGAGCAGAACCCGAACATCAAGGTGATCGCCGCCGACCCAGAGGGCTCCGTCTTCTCGGGCGGGTCCGGTCGGCCGTATCTGGTCGAAGGCGTCGGCGAGGACTTCTTTCCCGCCGCTTGGGCACCCGAGCTCTACGACGAGACGATCGCGATCAGTGACGCCGAGAGCTTCAGGATGGCGCGCTACGTCAGCCAGGTCGAGGGCATCCTGATCGGTGGCTCGGGCGGCCTCGCGGTGGCAGCCGCGATCCAGGTCGCCAAGCGGGCCGGCCCTGACGACATCGTGGTGATCTTCAACCCCGACTCGGGCCGCGGCTACCTGTCGCGGGTGTTCGACGACGACTGGATGGCCAACTTCGGGTTTCTCACCGAATGCGACCTGTGCGTCGGCTCGGTGCTCGAAACCCGCAACGCCACGCTCGACAGCCTGCTGTACGTCAACCCCGACGAGACGGTGCGCACGGCGATCGAGCGGATGCGTGCCAACGGCGTCAGCCAGATGCCCGTGTGCAAGAACACGCCACCGTTCGCCGCCGCCGAGGTCAGCGGCTCGGTCGACGAGCTCGAGCTGATGGAGGCGATCGCGGCCGACGGCAACGTGATGAACGCGATGGTCGAAGACGTCATGGGCAAGCACCTCCCGACGATCGGCGTCGGCCAGAAGCTCGAGCGAGCCGTCGAGATGCTCCACACGGCGCCCGCTCTGCTGGTGCTGTCGGGCGGGCGCCCCTTGAGCGTGCTGACCCGCACCGACATCCTCAGCTACTTCGACGCCCAGGCCAGCGCCTGAGCACCACGCACGGCACGACGGAAGGACCACCGATGGGTGAAGAACAAGAACAATCGGGGTGGGCGTTCGAGACGCTCGCCATCCACGCCGGCCAAGAGCCCGACGCGGCCAGCGGCGCCGTGGTGCCACCGATCTCGTTGTCGACGACGTTCGCCCAGAGCGAGGTCGGCGTGCACAAGGGCTACGAGTACTCGCGCTCGGGCAACCCGACTCGCACGGCGATGGAAACGCAGATCGCGGCGCTCGAAGCGGCGCGCCACGGGTTGGCGTTCGCGAGCGGACTGGCCGCCGAGGACAACGTGATGCGCCTCCTGCAGCAGGGCCAGCGAGTGCTGCTCGGCAACGACGCCTACGGCGGCACGTTCCGCCTGATCTCGAAGGTGTGGTCGCCGCTCGGATTCCCGTGGACCGCGATCGACCTGAGCGACCTCGATGCGGTCGTCGCCGACTGGCCCGACGACACGGGACTGGTCTGGCTGGAAACGCCGACCAATCCCCTGCTCACCTGCTTCGACGTCGAGGCGATCGCCACGATCGCCCACGAACGCGGCGCCCTCGTGGTGGTCGACAACACGTTCGCCACTCCGTACCTCCAGCAACCGATCACGCTCGGCGCCGACATCACGCTGCACTCGGCGACCAAATACCTCGGCGGCCACAGCGATGTGGTCGGTGGATTCCTGGCCGTCGACGACGACGAGATCGCCGATCGGCTGCGATTCACCCAGAACGCGGCGGGCGCGGTGCCGTCGCCGTTCGACTGCTATCTCGTATTGCGCGGCGCCAAGACGCTCGGCGTGCGGATGGACCGCCACTGCGAGAACGCGAGGGCGATCGTCGACCTGCTCGTGTCACACCCGACGGTCGAGCGGGTGCTGTACCCGCAGCTCCCCGACCATCCGGGTCACGCGGCAGCCGCCAAGCAGATGCGCGACTACGGCGGCATGGTCAGCTTCACGGTGAAGGGCGGCGAGGCAGCAGCCCGTCGCATCGCGGCGGGCACCGAGCTGTTCACCCTGGCCGAGTCGTTGGGCGCCGTCGAGAGCCTGATCGAACACCCGGGTGCGATGACCCATGCCTCGGCCGCCGGTTCACCGTTGGAGGTGCCCGACAACCTGGTGCGCCTGTCGGTCGGCATCGAGCACGCCAGCGACCTCGTCGCCGACCTCGCCCAAGCCCTCGAACAGGGCTGACCACAGGGCCGGTGGATCGCCGGGGCGGCCGGTCGGTCCCGACCGCGGCGACCGAGCTCGGCCCGCAAGGCCCCCGACGCCGCCCGACCGGTGTGCGCCGGTCACGTCATCGATTCGGAGCGTTGACTCAGCACCCGAGCCCCCGGAGTCGCGTCAGCAACTGCCGGGGTAGCCGGCGCCGAGGCTGATCACCCGCGCCGTGTCGGGGGCTGACAGCGCGAGCGCATCCATCGTGAGCGGCCCGATGATCCCATTGGCATCCTCGCCGAACGAGATGATGCCGCTCTCCAGCTGGAACTCGCGCAATGCGGCTGTGGTCGCCGGGCCGTAGATGCCGTCCACCACCAACTCGGCGCCCCGTTCGTCGAGGGCTGTCTGCACATCGCCGACCCAGTCCCAGTCGAGCGATCCGCGCAGTCCGAGCCGGTCAGGAACGGACGTATCGGTTCGTTCGGCCAGGAAGACCGCCGGCAGGTACTCGGTCTCGCAGTTCAGGTCCATGGTGCCCACGACGAGGTCGGGATAGGCGGCGTGTAGCTCACCCAGCGTCGAGCCGATCCCGATCCCGTTGGCGAACCGCAGGTCGCGGGCCGTCGATCGCCATGACACGAGTGTGAGCGTGCCCGGGGTGGGCTCGCCGAAGCCTTCACCGACCCGATAGGGCATGTCACTGACGACGAACGACAAGCCCGGGTCGTCCCATTCGACGAACCCGATCTGGTAGGCGGCCCAATAGCCGTACGGGAGATATTGGAACGGTCCCGGTGGCTCGGCGCTCTCGATCATCTCCTCCGAGGGCGGCCCGTACGCGACCCGGAGCTGCTCGAACAGACCTTCCACCGGATCGCCGAAGTCGACGCCGTCGAACCCGTCGGAGCGCAGCACGAACGCATCGATCGATCCGCTGTGGTCGACGGCGCCCGCGACGACACCCGTCGCCCCGAGCTCGGCCACGATCAACTCGTCCGGGACGAGGCCGAGCGCCTCAGCGATCTCCGGCTCGATCCACATCACCGGTATCGGCGAGAAGCCGTGGTCGGCGAGGAACTGGTCCCACGCCTGCTGCGTGCGCGGCCCCCACTCACCGTCGACCGCGAGCTCGGCGCCGTGCTCGTTGAGCGCTCGCTGGACCGCCCGTACGAGCGCGGGGAACGCGTGGTCCGCGGCGGTGTCGTTCCACTCGAATCCGCCCCAGTAGTCGCCATTCGGGGCAGCGACGTAGACCGCGCTCAGGATCCCTTCGCCGAACCCGAACTCGATCTCGGGATGGATCGCCCTCAGCGCACCCACCGTGATTCCGGGCCCGATGCCGTCTGCGGTCGACAATGCGGCGCCGTTCGAGGGCCGCACGGCCCGCCACGCACCGAAGTACGTCGCGACCCGGCGCGGGTAGGCACCGTCCGGATAGCCGAGATCGGTCACGAGCACATCGAGCCCGGAGGCGGTCCAGGTCAGGATCCGGGCCGTGTCGAAGACCGGCACGCACTCGCGCCATCCGCTGCCCTCGACACATTCCTGTCGGTCGGGATCGACGCTGTCGTCTCGATCGGGTGGTCCGAGGATCTGTGTCAGGGTCGCGATGGCCTGATCACCCGGCGTGCCGAAGTCGATCGGCCCGAGTCCGTCGGGGCGCAAGACGAATCGAAGGCCGTCCTCGACCTCGGACACGGTGGTGGTCGTGGAGGGCGGCACCACCGTGGTCCCGATCGTCGAGGAGGGAGCCGTCGTGCCGACCGTCGTGTCCGTCGTCGTCGGGATCGCAGCGGTGGCCGTCGGCACGGTGGTGGGACCTGGCGGCTCGGTGGCGCTCGGCCGGTTCTCGTCACCGCCACAGGAAACCACCAGCGACACCAGGACCAACACACTCGGCCAGCGACCGCGCATGACGATCACCTCCAGCTCCAGTGTGCGCCCGCACAGCCGCTGCGCTCAAGCGATCATCCGTGAGAAAACGGCATGGGCGGCCCGGCGATCAGCGGCCGGCGAGCGCTTCGACGACCCCGGCGAAGCCCTTCGGATCACGGATCCCGACGTGGCCGAGACCGAGGTCCTCGCGGAGCCGTCCGAGCTGGTCGACGCCCTGTTCGAGCGAACCGAACAGGGCCAACGGCGTGCGCTCGACGACACCGGTCGGGCAGCTCGACGACACCGAGTGCGAGGGCAAGGACGGAGATCGTCATCCCGGCACGCTACGACGCGATGTTCGTCAGCTCGATCGCATCCGCCTCGTGGTCTCGCGCAGCTTTCGGTTGTTGCGCGGCTCGCTGCGGTTCTTGGCGTCGGTGAGTTGCCTGATCATCTCGTCGCGGACCTCGTTGAGCCCGTGGCCCAGGCTGCTCGACGACGACTTGGCGACGAACGGCTTCAATCCGCCGATCTGTACGTCGAGTGTGATGTGCTGGCTCGGCGTGTCGCGTTCGTTGACGTGCAGATCCAGATCGATCGATCGGTCCCGAAACGACTGCAGTCGCTGATCGAGCTTCGCCCAGTGGGCGACCAGATCGACGACCTCATGGTGTTCGAGGTGACCGTGAACGCGGAGCGCGTTCGCAACGATCGGTGGGTGGTCTGACATGGCGTGCCTCGGTTCTGTAGAGACTTCGCTGATACCAGTCATCCAAGCCCGGTCCGCCCCGATGCGAAAGGGTCGGAGGTCCTTCGGGGCCGGGATCCCGATGTCAGAAAAGGGTCGGTTGCTCGGCGCGGAACGTGCGTGGACATCCCGACCACGGCACGTAGTTGTCCATGAACACCCAGGTGCGGCGGTGGATCGCCGAGGGACCGTACCCCTGCAACGCGAACTTGTGCACCGGGCACGGATAGCCCTTGTTGGTGTCGAACGACCAGTTGGGGTAGCTCTCGGCGAGGGCGCGCATCTGGCGATCCCGCACCACCTTGGCGAGGATGCTGGCGGCCGCCACGCTGAGGCAATCGCGGTCGGCCTTGACCCGCATCTCGACACGAGCAACCGTCGGCGACACGAAATCCCATGTGCCGTCGCTGACCGCGACATCGGGCACCAGCCCCAGGCCGTCGATCGCTCGACGGCACGCCAGTCGCTGCGCATCGGCCATGCCGAGCTCGTCGCACTCCTCCTGGCTCGCGGCACCGACCGACCATGCCAGACACCAGTCGGCGATCCGGTCGAAGATCGCCTCGCGATCGCGTTCGGTGAGCAGCTTCGAATCGCGAACGCCCAGGACCCGCTTGTCACGCGGCAAGATCGCTGCGCCCACCATCAGCGGACCGGCCCAGGCGCCGCGTCCGACCTCGTCGATACCGACCACTGCGTCATACCCCTGCGCCCACAGCTCCTGCTCGATCTTGCGGGTGGGGGCCCGGCCGCGCGCTGCCATCGGCACGGACGCTACCCCACGACCTGGTCATCCGGGCCGAGACGGCCGGCTAGCGCAACGTGACGCTGGGCTCGCCGGCTTCGACGATGCCGACCTGCCAGAAGCCCTGACCCAGCAGGCTGTCGGCGGCCGCCGGGGTGACGGCTGCGAGCAGGCCACCGGATGTCTGCGGGTCGAAACACAATGCCTCGGGCCCGGGCAACGCCGACGTGTCGAGGTGGCCGGCGAGGTATTCACGGTTGCGGGGATCACCGCCGGTGCGCTTGCCGTCGTTGGCCGCTTCGAGTGCTCCCGGATAGGCCACGATCGAGCCGGTGTCGATGACGGCGCGCACGCCGCTGCGTTCGGCCATCTCCCAGCTGTGTCCGGCGAGGCCGTAGCCGGTCACATCGGTGACGGCGTGCACCGACCGACCCAAAGCCTTGAGCGACTCGGCGGCCGCCCGGTTGAGTGTCTTCATACCGGCGATCGCGGCCGCCTTGTCATCGTCGGTTCCGGCCGCCAAGGTGAGCCCGGTGCCGATCGGCTTGGAGAGCACCAACACGTCGCCGGCCGCCGCGCCCGACTTGCGGAAGATCCGATCGGGGTGCACGACCCCCTGCACGGCGAGACCGTAGATGGGTTCGGGGTTGCGGATCGTGTGCCCGCCGGCCACGGCCCCACCGGCGTCGGCGACCGTACGGGCTCCCGCCTCGAAGATCGCCACGATCGCCTCGCGCGGGAAGTGTTCGGGGAACGCAGCGATATTGACGGCCATCACGACTTGGCCGCCCATGGCAAAAACGTCGCTACACGCGTTGGCGGCCGCGATCGCGCCGAAGTCGGCCGGGTCGTCGACCAACGGCGGGAAGAAGTCGGTCGTCGACACGATCGCCACGTCCGGGCCGACCTGGTAGATCGCAGCATCGTCGAACGGCGCCAGCCCCACCAGCAACGACGGGTCGGTCGCGACGGGGAAGTCGGCCACGAGGTCTTGCAGCAACGACGCACCCCATTTGGCTGCGCACCCGCCGCACGACGTCCATTCGGTCAGCTTGAGTCCATCGAGGGCGGGGATGTCGGTGAGCGCCATGGTGCCCGAGCCTATTCGCCAGGATCGGTGACGGCTCGGCGTGTCGTGAAGCGGGCGGCCGGCGAGGACCCGCGAACGGGGTTCGTCCCGAGTGAGGGCAGATCGGGGCTTTGGTCCCTATATTTCTATAGTCATGAACTATATGATTTGAGAAAATGCGACCTGGGCATGATCGCCGGGCACGAGGAGGCATCACCATGAGGATCCGATCCGCAGTCATGTTGGCAGCGGTGGCGCTGCTGTCGTTCGCAACCGTGAGTTGTGCCGACGATGGGGCCACCGGCTCGCCGTTGGCAGCTTCCAGCGCCGGCTTCGTCAGCAGCGCGGGCGCCACCATCCAACCCGGCGACACCGTCGAGTTCGTGGCCACCGAGTTCGCGTTCAGCCCGAACATCACCGTCGCCGATCCGGGCGACTACCGCGGCGTCCTGATCAACAACGGCACGATGGTGCACGACATCAAGTTCGCCAACGGTGAGGCGATCCAAGCCGGTGTCGGAGAACGGGTCGAGTTCGACTTCACCGTCCCCGAAGCCGGCGTCACGTTCCTGTGCTCGATCCCGGGGCACGCCGAGGCGGGCATGACCGGAGCGATCGACACGCCGGCCTCGGCAGCGGCGGCCGCAGCCGCATCGACGGGACAAGGTGCCGGGCCTGCGGCTGACGTGGTCGAGGCGAACCCCGACGCCGCCCCCTACGTACTCCATGATCCCCAGGTGCCCGCTCGCGGCGAAGGGAACGGCATCACGCTGGTGGTGGGTGGTGCACCCGACGGCGGCGACCTGATCGAGGTCGAGATGGTGGTCGAGGAGAAGCTGATGACCGTTGCCGAGGGATTCGAGCAGATGGTGTGGACATTCAACGGCACGGTGCCGGGCCCCGTGATCCGCACCGAGGTCGGCGACACGGTGCGCGTCCACCTCGTGAACCCCGCCGACTCGTCGGCCGCCCACTCGGTCGACTTCCACGCCTCGCAGGTCGCATGGAACGACGAGATGCGCTCGATCGAGCCTGGCGAAGACCTGATCTACGAGTTCACGACCGACTACGCGGGCGTGTGGATGTACCACTGTGGCACGAGTCCCGTGCTGCACCACATCGCCAACGGCATGTTCGGGATGGTGATCACCGAACCCGAGGGCGGTCTCCCGCCGGTCGACAACGAGTTCTTCCTCGTGCAGAACGAGTGGTATCTCGGTCCGCAGGGCGAGGTGTCATCTTTCGAGAAGGCGAATCAGGCCGCGCCGGCGCCCGATTTCGTGATGTTCAACGGTGTGGCGTTCCAGTACAAGGACCACCCCATCGAGGTGGCCACCGGTGCCGATGTGCGCTTCTACGTGCTCGATGTCGGGCCATCGATCGACTCGTCGTTCCACATCGTCGGCACGATCTTCAACGATGTCTGGAAGGAAGGTGTCCATCTCATGCAGGGCAACGACGGCAACTGGGGTTCACAAGCCGTCGACCTGGCGCCGGCACAGGGCGCCGTCATCGAGCTGAGCCCGGCCGAGGACGGGTTGTATCCGATCGTGACCCATGCTTTCAACTTTCCGGGTCGAGGTGCACTCGGCCTGCTCCAGGCCGGCGACGGCGAGCCGTGAGGCTCGGCCGACACTGAACACCGGACACGGCGACCTGGCCGCCCGGGCTCATGCCGGGTGGCCGGCTCGCGTCCGCGGTCAGCTCGCGACGGGCGAGACGGTCACATCGGCGATCTTCGTGCGATGCAGTTCGCCGAGCAACAGCGCCCGCGCCCGGGTCCACGGCTCGTGGAGCGCACACGGGCCGGTCTGCGAACAGGGTCGGTCAGCGAGCACACAGCGACCCGACTCAGTGGGCCCTTCGACGGCCTCGATCACCTGGAGCACCGAGAGGTGGGACGGATCGACGACCAGCGCGTAGCCGCCGGTCGGCCCCGGGTCGGATCGCACCCAGCCGGCCCGCACGAGCGGCGTGATGACCTGCGGCACGAAGCCGACCGTGCTCCCGACCAGTTCGGCGAGCGCGGGGCCCTTGATCCGGTCGTCGCGCTCGCTGAGTACCTTCAGGATCTGTACCGCGAGGTCGCTCTTGCGGGTCACCTCTAGTCGCATACTGAAAGACTAGAGGACAGGGTGGTCGCTCTCCGTGGTGCAGCAATCCACCTGCGTTCGGCCCACCGGCGACCGACTCAGGCGAACGAGACGTCCGCCACCGGTGGCGGAGGCCAGAGCGTCTCGCCCTTCGGCTCCGACGACGACCACGCCGGCGCAAGGAGCGGCGCAGTCAGTTCGACGGCCGGGCCCGACTGTTCCCACAGCAGCGCCGGACGCTCGCCGTGCCAGCGGATCGCGTACGACACCGTGGTGGTGTCGGCCACCGGAATCCCGTAGACGTCGAACGACTGACCCAACCAGAGCGGTGGAAACCCGACGGCCAACAACGCGCCACCGCACGCCAGCAGCGACTCGAGCCACGCAATCGAGCGCACGCCACCCGGGGGCGCGTCCGGTCGGGAACTGGACGCGCGCCGCTCGACGATCGCGCCCAGATCGCGGCGGGCGCGGCGTTCGTCCGCGGCGACCAGCACCCGGCCGGCAGCGTCGAGCGCGGCATCGGCATCCCAGCCCACGATCGGACCGATCAGCTCGACCGCTTCGACCAGTTCGGGGACCCAGTGCTCGGGCTGCTCCCCCATCCGCACCAACTCACCGAGGGCCAGTGCGAAGCCGATCGGATCGTCGTGAGCGTGAGGGATCGAACCGAGCGCGAGTTCGCATCGTTCAGCAGTGACCGCCTCGGCCACCGACGCCCCCCGCTCACCGTCAGGGAGGACGAATCTGCTCGCCCGTTCGGTCAACGCCAGCCACCCACGCACCACCTGCAAGTGCGTGGACCGACCAGCCGGCAGCGCACCGGATCGCTGTCGACCGTGGGCGATCGCGACACGGATCGCCGCCTTGTGCCCGAGCGGCAACACGAATCCATCCGGTGGCAACTCGATGCCTTCGATCGGCACCTCGGCGACCGCTCGCTCGGTGAGCACATCGCGACGATCGAACGCCACCGCGACCGGCATCGTCGACTCGTTCTCGACCTCCACGATCGTCAGACCGCCCGAATCGGCCACGCTGTAGATCCGTTGTACGACATCGCCGTTGGGCACCCGCAGCCGGGTCTCCACGACGGCAGTGCCCTCGACTCGCTGCTGACGTATCGCCGGTTCGGCCTCCGGTACGTGCCACCGGTCGTCGGCGGCGACGAACCAGTTCAACGCGGGGGTGTCGTCCCATGGCTCGACCGACCCCCACGGCGTGATCGAGGCGCGCCACACGCCGCCGGTGACTCCGGTGGTGATCATGAATGTGTCAGCCCAGTTCGCTCTTGTTCGAGCGCGACATCAGGGACACAAGCGCTTCGCGAGCGTTGTGACCGTGGTGGCACACCGCGACGACCTGTTCCGTGATCGGCATCTCGACACCGTACCGAGCGGCCAGGTCGAGCACGCTCGGCGAGCTCTTGACACCCTCGGCCACCATGTTCATCGACGCCAGGATCTCCTCGATCGTCTGGCCCCGCCCCAGCGCCAGACCGACCGAGTTGTTACGGCTCTGCTTCGACGAGCAGGTGGCGATCAGGTCGCCCATGCCGGCCAGCCCAGCAAATGTGAGCGGATCGCCGCCCATCGCGACACCGAGCCGAGACATCTCGGCGAGACCACGTGTGATCAGGGTGGCCCGCGTGTTGTCGCCGAACTCCATGCCCTCGGCCATGCCTGCGGCAATCGCGATCACGTTCTTGACCACACCCGCCACCTCGCAGCCGACGACGTCGGGGTTGGTGTAGACGCGCAGGCTCGGACGGGTCAGAATCCGCTGCAGCTCGAGGGCGATCGTCGCGTCGGGAATCGCCACCACGCTGGCCGCCGGTTGCCCCGCCATGATCTCCTTGGCCAGATTCGGGCCCGTCATCACGCCGACCGGCCGACCCGGCATCTCGTCGGTCGCGACCTCGGTCATCCGCATCAACGTCTCGCGCTCGATGCCCTTCGTCAGACTGACGATCGGCACCCATGGCCGCAGATACGGGGCCACCTCGCGGGCGATCTCGCGAAAACCGTGAGACGGAACGGCCATCACCACGACGTCGGCGTCCGACACGGTCTCGTCCATGTCACTCGTCGCACGCAACTGCTCGGGCAGCACGAACGCCGGCAGGTAGTCGGGATTGATCCGGTTCGCATTGATCTGCTCGACCAGCTCGGCGCGCCGAGCCCACAGCAGCGTGGGCGTGTTGACGCTGGCCAGCGCTGCCACCGTGGTTCCCCACGACCCTGCTCCGATCACGGCAACTCGAATCTCCGATGAACGCGACATGCACCAGCAGCGTACGCCCAACGCCCGTTCCCGATCGGATTCGGCGCGTGAACGGGCGAGAACCGGACGCCGTCGACCGACGACCGAGATGCGAACCGCCGTCGGCTTCGCCCACGGGTCGTGCGCACATCCACGTGCGCCCGTAGTGTGACGCCGTGGAGACCGCCGTGCTCATCCCGATCAAGGCGTTCCATGCCGCCAAGGGTCGCCTCAGCGGCTGGCTGCCCGACTCGGATCGAGCGCGACTCGCGCGGTGGATGGCGGAACGGGTGGTCACCGCCGCGCGGGCTCTCCCCACGTTCGTGGCCTGCGACGACGACGAGGTCGCACACTGGGCCGAGCTGCAGGGCGCTCACGTCCTGTGGGGCCCAGGTCTCGGTCTCAACGGTGCCATCGATCAGGGCGTCGACACGCTCGCCGGAAAGGGCGCCGACCACGTGATCATTTCGCACGGCGACCTCCCACTGGCCGAGAACCTGTCGCAGTTCGTCCGCAGCGGCCACGTCGTGCTGGTACCCGATCGGCGGCGCGACGGGACGAATGTGATGAGCCGCCCATGTGACGTCCGGCTGCGCGCCGCCTACGGTGCCGGCAGCTTCCGCAGCCATCTGGCGGCTGCGCTCGCCGCCGATCTGCCCGTGAGCGTCCGGATCGACGCCCGCCTCTCGATCGACATCGACACCATCGACGATTGTCGCGATCCGCTCGTGGCTCCCCTGCTTCGAACGGTGCTCGGCGAGGCGGCGCTGCCGTGAACTCGAACGAGCCCGGCCAGCCGGTACCCGAGGCCACCACGATCGCGAGCCGCAATCTGCCGACACCACGCATCGCCTTGGCGATCGGCGCCCACCCCGACGACGTCGAATTCGGATGTGGCGCCACGCTGGCGAAGTGGGCCGCCGCCGGATGCGTCGTGCATCACCTCATCTGCACCGATGGATCGAAGGGCACGTGGGATCCTCACGCCGACACTCCCGCCTTGGCGGCTCGCCGGCAGCTCGAGCAGCGTGAGGCCGCCCGACGACTGGCTGGTCCACGGGCCGGTGAGGTGCTGTTCCTCGGATACGTCGACGGCGAACTCGACAGCGATCTGGAGGCGCGCGGGCGCGTCGCTCTGGCGATTCGCCAGCTGCGGCCCGATGTGGTGCTCGGCCACGATCCGTGGAAGCGATACCGCCTCCATCCCGACCATCGCCATGCCGGCCTGCTCACCTGCGACGGCATCGTCGCCGCCCGCGATCCGCACTTCTTCCCCGAGCAGGGCATCGCCCACCATCGGCCCGAGCACCTGCTGTTGTTCGAAGCCGACGCCCCGGACCACCTCGAAGACGTGAGCGCCTGGATCGATCACAAGCTGGCTGCGCTGGAGGCTCACGAGAGCCAGTTCGAGTCGACGATGAAGGCGATCGACGAGTCGCAGCTCGACTCGTTCCGGGCTCGCATTCGCGGCCGACTGACCGGGCTGGGAGTCGACCATGGGGTCGGCGCCGCCGAGGTGTTCAAGCGGATCAGCGATCTGTAGCAGCCGAGCCGAACGGTAGGCATACGCGACGACGGGGCGAGGTCCATGACCTCGCCCCGTCGTGGGGGGTGGCGTTCGAGCTGAACGTGCAGCCCTACTTCGTCCTGGCGGGAGCCTTCTTGGCGGGAGCCTTCTTGGCGGGAGCCTTCTTGGCGGGAGCCTTCTTGGCGGGAGCCTTCTTGGCGGGAGCCTTCTTGGCGGGAGCCTTCTTGGCGGGAGCCTTCTTGGCGGGAGCCTTCTTGGCGGGAGCCTTCTTGGCCGGAGCCTTCTTGGCGGGAGCCTTCTTGGCGGGAGCCTTCTTGGCGGGAGCCTTCTTGGCCGGAGCCTTCTTGGCGGGAGCCTTCTTGGCGGGAGCCTTCTTGGCCGGAGCCTTCTTGGCCGGAGCCTTCTTGGCGGGAGCCTTCTTGGCGGGAGCCTTCTTGGCCGGAGCCTTCTTGGCCGGAGCCTTCTTGGCCGGAGCCTTCTTGGCCGGAGCCTTCTTGGCCGGAGCCTTCTTGGCGGGAGCCTTCTTGGCGGGAGCCTTCTTGGCCGGAGCCTTCTTGGCCGGAGCCTTCTTCGCAGCCATCAGCTGGTCACTTCCGGTTCGGATTCAACGCGGACTTCAGGGTCGAGCTCGCCGAGAACTTCATGGCGGTCGAAGCGGCGATGTTCACCGGCTCACCCGTCTGCGGGTTGCGGCCGACGCGCGCTGGCCGGTTGGTCGTGCTGAACGAGCCGAAGCCCGGCCACGCAACCTTGCCACCGCTCTTGGTGCTGGAGACGACGGCATCGAAGAACGCCCCGATGGTGCGCTCCGCATCAGCCTTCGACACGCCTGCTGCGTCGGCAACGGCATCGATCAGTTCTGCTTTGGTCATGAAAAATCCTTTGCATCACATTGTTCGAGGGCGGATGGTCCACGCCTCGTCGCCCGTCGGGCTGATGCCATCAAACGCAGCAAACTACAACGATGCAACTATCAATGTCGTTGCATTTGCAATTGAGATGTCCTCGAAGCCTTATTACACAACGGTCTGAGGAAGATCAATCGAGGTGAATCGGTGTGAGAACGCGCCGCAATCGGTCAGCGATCGCATCTGCCTCGCCATCCGCGTACTTCTCGCGCGGCCAGAAGAAACCTCGCAATCCGTCACCCCGACGGCGGGGCACGACATGCACGTGGAGGTGGGCGACACTCTGGCTGACGACGTTGTTGTTGGCCACGAACGTGCCGGTCGCATCGAGCGCCTCCGGCATGTGTTTCGCGATCACCTGAACACGCAGGAAAAAGGGACCGACCTCGTCGGGTGGCAGGTCGGCCAGCGTCACGACGTGGCGTCTCGGCACCACCAGCGTGTGGCCACGAAACAGCGGTGATCGGTCGAGGAACGCGATCGCCACGTCGTCGTCCCAGACCACATCGGCGCTCCTCGCCCCAGCGACGATCTCGCAGAAGACGCAGCTCGCGCGCTCCGACACCTCGTCGTGCGTCTGCCGATCAGCCATGTCGAGAACATACGACCATCCACATGACCATCCACATGACCATCCACCATGATCTGGCCGCAGTCGGATACAACTGGTCTCGTAGTTGTTAGGCCTTCCCGACACCTTCCAGCCGCTACTGGAACTCACCATCCAACAGGGGTGAACGTGACCAACCTCTCCACGTCAGACGAACTGCGCTCGACCGAGAGCGCCGATGTCGAACGAAGGGAGGAGCCAGCCGACACCGGGACGATCACCCGAGTGGTCGTCGACACATCGGTCCTGATCGCCGATCCGCACTGCGTGCAGTCGTTCGGAGCAGCGGCGCTGATCATTCCCCTCACCGTCGTCGAGGAGCTCGACAGCCTCAAGACCCGCCCCGACGATGTCGGCCGCGCGGCGCGCACCGCGCTGCGGGCCATCGAAGAGCTGCGTGTGCTGCACGGAGGGTCGCTCGCCGAACCGGTTCCTGTCGGTGACGGCACTGTCCAGATCGAGATCAACGGCATCCAGAAGCACCTCTTGATCGAACACGGCCTCGACGTCGCAGTGCCCGACAACCGCATCATCGGCGCCGCGCTCGGCCAGGCCGGCAGGGGTCGGACCTTGATGCTCTCCAACGATGCTGCCCTGCGCATCAAGGCGGCGCACCTGGGACTCGACGCTGCAGAGCATCAGCCGACCAAGACCGTCCGCGCCGATCACCCGATCGGCTGGTCGGTCATCGACACCACGCACGAGCTGATCGACTGCCTGTACGCCGCGGGCGGCGTTGATGCCACGGCGATCCCCGCTGCCGCCGACAGCAACGAGAACGAGTTCGTCGTGTTGCGCTGTGGTTCCCAGTCTGCGCTGACCCGCCTGATCGGCGGCGAGCTGGTGTTGCTCTCACCAGTACTGCCCGAACCGTGGGGCCTGCGACCCCGTAACAAGGAGCAGCGCTTCGCGGTCGAGCTGCTACTCGACCCGGACATCGCCGTCGTGGCCCTCGACGGCCGAGCCGGCACCGGCAAGACGATCCTGGCCATCGCCGCCGCGTTGGAGCAGGTCGTCGAACGACAGATATACGAGCGGGTGGCCGTGTATCGCCCCCTCGTGCCGGTCGGACGCGCCGACGTCGGATTCCTCCCGGGCGGTCTCGAAGAGAAGCTCGATCCGTGGATGTCGGCGATCCACGATGCGATCGTGGCACTCACCGATCGCAACAGCAGCCACGACGCCCGCCGTCTGATCGAGGAGCTGACCGCCCGCGGGCAACTCTCGCTCGAGTCGGTGACCTTCTTGCGCGGCCGGTCGCTCCACCGCCAGATCGTGGTGATCGACGAGGCGCAGAACCTCGAACCCACCACGCTGCGCACGATCCTGACGCGCATCGGCGACGGCACCAAGGTGATTTTCACCGGCGACACCAGCCAGATCGATGCGCCGTATCTCGGCGAGTCGAACAACGCCCTGGCCGTGCTGACCAACGCGTTCAGCGGCCAATCGTGTTTCGGACACGTGACGCTCACCGCCTGCGAACGCAGCGACGTCGCCAGCCTCGCCGCCGAGCTGCTCTGAGCTTCGAGCTGCTCCGAACCGTGACCTGCGAAGCCTGAACGGTGAACTCTGAGCCGTGATCCCGGCCGGCGGCGCCTCGCGCGCGTGCGCCATGCTCGTGTGCGACACCCGCCGTCTAGGTTGACAGGTATGGAGGCCGACGAGACCGACGCCAACACGTCGCCGCCGCTGATTGCGCCCGAGCTTCCACGATTCGCGGTCGTCGACATCGAAACATCGGGGCTGTCGACCCGGCGCCATCGCATCTTGCAGGTCGCCGTGGTCACCCTCGAGCACGGTTGCGTCGTCGACGAGTGGGCGTCGCTGCTCAAGCTCAGCTGGCCGTTGCAGCGCGTCGGCCCTCGCAAGGTGCACGGCCTCGATCGCAAGATGCTGCGCGCTGCTCCCCCTCGCCGAGAGGTCCTCGCCGAGCTCGCCCGACGGCTCGACGACGCCGTGTTCACAGCCCACAACGTCGGCTTCGACTGGCCGTTCATCGCCCGAGCGACCGCCAAGGCCGGCATCACGATGGCCACACCTCACCGATTGTGCACGCTGCGACTGTCGCGCCGGCTCGACCCCGACCGAACGATGTCCCACCGGCTCGGTGACGTGTGCGAGCGATACGGCATCGTCAACGCCCGCCCGCACGATGCCTTGTACGACGCCCGCGCCACTGCGGCGATCCTGCCTCACCTGTTGCGCGCCCACGGCGTGCAGTCCGCAGCCGATCTCGATCCGCTCTACGAGCGCCGGTAACGCCCCAACAGTGTCGCGGCCGTCTCGGCCCCCACCCCGCGCAGATGCGCCGGCTCGAGGACTTCGGCGCCTGTACCCAGCCGCACCAACGTCGAACGCAGCCAATGCTCACTGGCGACCGGGAGGCGTACCGTGACCCACCCGTCGTCGTCGGGCTCTGACACCTGATCGACCGGATAGCGCTCGATGACCCATCGAGCCGACGGGGCGAGCCGCATCGTCGCACGCGGCACCGAACCGTCGGCGAACCAGGTCCCGGGCACGGGGAGCGGCTCGTCACCCGCTGGGAGCGACACACCGGTGGGCTCGACCGATTCGATGCGGTCGATGCGGAACGTACGCACCTCCCCCGTGCGGTCGTCGTCGGCGCTCACGTACCACTGTCCGCGATCGGTGAACACCTGCCGAGGAACGATCAGACGCTCGGTGGTCTCGTCGCGAGACGGGCTGTGGTAGCGAACTCGCTGCTGCGCCCCTGATGTGACGGCCTCGGCGATGACGTCGGTGAGCTCGGGCCGATCGAGCTCGATCCGCACCCCGGCCGTTTCGTCCTCACCCAGCGCCGTGGCGAGTTTCGCCAGGCCGCGCCCGAGGGGACCGTCGGGTTCGGCACCGGGCAGTTCCATCGCCGCACGGCCTGCGGCCAGCAACTCCCACGCCTCGATCGAGTTGAGGCGCAGCGGCCGGGTGAACAGGCGCGGCACCCCGACCGAGATCATCCCTTCGTCGATGAACACGTCGATCAGCTCGTCGACGAACGGGGGAAGACCGCACATGGCCACCAATTCGAGATCGTGCACGACCTCGGCCTCGGTGAGACCGAAGCGCGAAGCAGCGTCGGCAACGAGCACCTCACCGCGCTCCATCAGCCACGGCAACATGACGAGCAGGCGGCGGAGCCGCTCCTCGGCCGGGCGCGGCCCTCGTCTCGCGGTGGTCATGCCGACATCGCTTCCAGCCACGCGATGACGTCGGCACGGACGTCATCGGGCGCTACCACCTCGGCGTGGTCGAGATACCCGAACAGCCACGACCGGAACGCAGGCAGGTTCGCACACGGCACGTCGATCTCGATCGAACCATCGCCGTGGTGAACGCGAACCCGTTCGGCGCCGACCTCCGCCTGCGCAGTCGCCGCCCGCATTGCATCGATCCTCACCCGCGCGTCGGGCACCGAGGCGTCGGCGCCGATCAGTTTCGGGTCATCGGGGAACGCATCGCGCGGATCGAAACCCTCCGGACGTTCGAACGATCGGTTCGCGATCCGTTCCACCTCGCCGTCGATCCGATCGATGCGGTACGTGCGGCGATCCTCGCGACCGTGGTCGTAGCCGATCAGGTACCAGAACCCGTCACGAAGCAGCAACCCCCACGGGTCGACCGTGCGCGCCACGCCGCGATACCCGAACGACACGGCCGTGCGCGTCGCCACAGCTTCGCGGAGCACCGGCAACGAGGCGACGTCGGGCATGATCGCTGCGATCGGCGCCACGCCGTCGAGCATGCCGGCACCCAACTTCCACATCGCCTCCTGGCCTGATGCCGATCCGGGCCGTGTCGCGGCCATCGCCACCTGCAGCGCACGCATCTCGTCGTCGTCGAGCTGGAGGTCGTCGAGCTCGTAGCGTGCCCGGTCGATCCAGTAGCGCGTCTGACCGGCGTACTCACCACCCGCCACGATCTCCTGGTCGATCGGAACGCCGATCTCCCTGAGCGCCGCCTTGTCGCGCTCGAACGCGGCGCGACGGGCCGTCTGCGACTCGGGGTATTGCCCGACCAGCTCGCCCGCGATCTCGACCAGGCTGAGGGGCTGCACGGTTTCGAGCAACAACGCCAACAGGTTGGTGAGGCGTTCGACACGGTCGGCCATGCGGTTTGCTCCGTCGATCGGATCAGCGCCGGTCAGCGCTGGTAGTCGTAGAAACCGCGGCCCGTCTTGCGACCGAGCAGGCCGGCATCGACCATGCGCGACAGCAACGGCGGAGGGGCGTAGAGCGGCTCCTTGAACTCCTCGTACAAGCTCTCTGCAACGGCCAGGGTCGTGTCGAGACCGATCAGGTCGGTCAGGTGCAACGGACCCATCGGGTGGCTGCATCCCTCGACCATCCCGGTGTCGATGTCGTCGGCCGAGGCGAAGCCCGATTCCATCATCCGGATCGCCGACAGCAGATACGGGATCAGCAGGGCATTCACGACGAAGCCGGCGCGATCCTGGCTACGGATCACCCGCTTGTGCAGGACCTCGGCGGCGAACGCGTCCGAGCGGGCCGTCGTCTCGTCGCTCGTCATCAGGCTCGTGACGAGCTCGACCAGCTTGAGCACGGGGACCGGGTTGAAGAAGTGGATGCCGATCACCTGCTCGGGGCGGCGGGTGGCGGTGCCGAGCTTCATGATCGGGATCGAGCTGGTGTTGCTGGCCAGGATCGCCCCGTCGGCGGTGACGACCTGATCGAGCTGTCTGAAGATGTCGACCTTCATCGCCGCATCCTCGACGACGGCCTCGACGACCAGCTGGCGGTCGGCCATGTCGGCGATCTCAGTGGTGAAATGGAGATTGCCGACCGCCGTGTCGCGCTCGCCCTCGGTCATCTTGCCTGCTGCGAGCCCACGGTCGAGTGACTTCACGAGCCGGGCCCGACCGGCCTCGGCGGCTGCCTCGTCAATTTCGCGGATCATCACGTCGAGTCCGGCGCGAGCACACACCTCGGCGATCCCCGATCCCATCAGGCCACAACCGACCACGCCGATTCGTTCGATCGTCGGTGCCACGTCGCTCATACACCGACGATACCGCTCGAGCCGAACTGCAACGTGCCACAGCCCGTCAACCGCTCCGATTCACCGCTGCCGCGCATGTGTCCGTCCGTCGATCGGTCCGATCTTCCGGCAGACTGTGTCGATGTCTGACCAGGTCACGGGTTCGATGCCACGCCAGTGGGTCGGAACCCCTTACCCACTCGGAGCCTCGTACGACGGCTCCGGAACGAACTTCTCGATCTTCTCCAGCGTCGCCGAAGGCGTCGAGCTGTGCCTGCTCGGCGATGCCTCCGAGGAAGGGCGGCGCGACGAGGTGCGGATCGACGTCACCGAAGTCGACGGCCACATCTGGCACGTCTACCTCCCCGATGTCCGCCCCGGCCAGCACTACGGCTGGCGCGTCCACGGCCCGTGGGAGCCCAGGGTCGGGCTCTGGTGCAACTCGACCAAGCTGCTCCTCGACCCGTACGCCAAGGCGATCGAAGGCATCGTCGACTGGACACCGGCATGTTTCGGGTACGACTTCGCCGACCCTGACAAGCCCAACCTCGACGACAGCGCCCCGCACGTCCCGTTGGCGGTCGTGAGCGACCCGTTCTTCGAGTGGGGCAACGACCGCCCGCCGAGCATCGACATGCATGAGACGGTCATCTACGAGGCGCACGTGCGGGGCCTGACCATCCGCCACCCCGGTGTTCCGGAGGAGCTGCGCGGCACGTACGCCGGGATCGCCCATCCCGCGATCCTGGACCACCTCACGGATCTCGGCATCACCGCCATCGAGCTGATGCCCGTGCACCAGTTCATCCACGACCACCGCCTCCGCGAGCATGGTCTGCGCAACTACTGGGGATACAACTCGATCGGCTACCTCTCGCCGCACAACGACTACAGCTCGCGCGGCGCGATGGGCGCGGCCCAGGAATTCAAGGCGATGGTGAAGTCCCTGCACGAGGCCGGCATCGAGGTCATCCTCGACGTCGTCTACAACCACACCGCAGAGGGCAACCACCTCGGTCCCACCTTGTCGATGCGCGGCATCGACAACCCCGCCTACTACCGCCTCGTCGACGGCGACGAGCGGCACTACCTCGACTTCACCGGCACGGGCAACAGCATGAACATGCGCCATCCGCACGTGCTCCAGCTGATCATGGACAGCCTCCGGTACTGGTACCTCCACATGCACGTCGACGGGTTCCGGTTCGACCTTGCGTCGGCGCTGGCCCGCGAGCTGTACGAGGTCGATCGGCTCTCGGCGTTCTTCGACATCATCCAGCAGGATCCGGTGATCTCACAGGTCAAGTTGATCGCCGAGCCGTGGGACGTCGGCGAAGGCGGCTACCAGGTCGGCAAGTTCCCGCCGCATTGGTCGGAGTGGAACGGCAAGTACCGGGACACCATCCGCGATTTCTGGCGCGGCGAGCCTGCCGCCCTGGCCGAGTTCGGGTACCGCTTCACCGGGAGCTCCGACCTCTACGAGGCGGACACTCGCAAGCCGACGGCGTCGATCAACTTCATCACCTGTCACGACGGTTTCCCGCTCGCTGATCTCGTCGCCTACAACGAGAAGCACAACGAGGCCAACGGCGAGGGCAACAATGACGGCGAGTCCCACAACCGGTCGTGGAACCATGGTGTCGAAGGCCCCACGGACGATCCGGCCATCAACGAGTTGCGGGCCCGCCAGAAGCGCAACCTGATGGCCACGCTGCTGTTCTCGCAAGGGGTGCCGATGATCTCGGGCGGCGACGAGATCGGCCGTACCCAGGGCGGCAACAACAACGCCTACTGCCAGGACTCCGAGATCTCCTGGACCGACTGGGAGCACGTCGACGAGGAAATGCTCGATTGGGTGAAGCGCGTGGTCCGCATCCAGGGCGACCATCCGGTGTTCCGCCGCCGGCGTTGGTTCCAGGGCCGTCAGATCCGGGGCGTCGACGACATGACCTGGCTCCGATCCGACGGCGACGAGATGAACGACGACGACTGGGACTCGGGCTACGCCAAGTCGGTCGGGGTGTTCCTCAACGGCCACTCGATCCAGGCGACCGACCCGTTCGGCGGTCGTATCGTCGACGACAGCTTCCTGGTGATCTTCAACGCCAGCGAGCTCGACCTCGACTGGCAATTGCCCGACGCGCGATGGGGCGAACGTTGGGTCGTCGTGCTCGACAGTGCCCACCCCGACGTCGGCACCCCGGAACTGCCGTCGCAGTTCGTCGACGCGGCAGGGGTCATCCCGGTCACGAGCCGCTCGATGATGTTGCTGCGCCAGACGGAGATCGAACCTGCCGAGACCCACCCCTCCTCCAAGCGTTCGGCGGCTCCGACGCGATGACGGACCCGCCCGGCGCCAGCGCCGGTCGGACCGGCACCACATTCGTGGTGTGGGCCCCGATGGCCGAGACGGTCGCGTTGATCCTGGCTGACGATCGACGTCTCGACCTGGTGCGCTCCGGCGACGGCTCCTGGCAGGCCGAGATCGCCCGAGTCGTTCACGGCGATCGATACCGGTACTCGATCGATGGCGGCGCGCCGCTACCGGATCCTGCGTCGGGCTGGCAGCCGGACGGCGTGCACGGTGCATCGGCGGTCGTCGATCCCGCACGGTTCGTCTGGACCGACCAGGACTGGCGCGGCCGCGGGCTCGTCGGCGCCGTCGTCTACGAGTTGCACATCGGTACGTTCACACCCGGCGGGACGCTCGACGACGCGATCCCGGAGTTGGAGCGACTGTCGACGCTCGGCATCACCACGATCGAGCTGATGCCCGTCAACGCCTTCCCCGGCGAGCGCAACTGGGGCTATGACGGGGTCTACCCGTTTGCCGTCCAGGAGTCGTACGGCGGGCCCGAAGCATTGGCTCGCTTCATCGATGCAGCCCACCGGAACGGCCTCGCCGTGATCCTCGATGTGGTCTACAACCACCTCGGTCCCGAGGGGAACCAACTGCCGGCGTTCGGCCCGTACTTCACCGACGCGTACACGACGCCCTGGGGCCCCGCACTCAACGTCGCCGGCCGCCACAGCGACGGCGTCCGCTCCTACTTCGCCGCGAACGCCGCTCGATGGATCCGCGACTTCCACGTCGACGGCTTCCGGTTCGACGCAGTGCACGCGATCGTCGACCCGACCGCCAACCAGTTCTGGGCCGAGATCTGCGTCGCGGCGCGGTCGGCGGCCGCAGCAGCGAGACGCTCGATCGTGTTGATCGGCGAATCGTCGGACAACGATCCGCGCCAGCTGCATCCGATCGAGCACGACGGCATCGGCTTCGATGCGGTGTGGTGCGACGACGTGCACCACAACTTGCGGGTGGCAGCGACAGGCGATCGTCGTGGCTACTACGCCGACTACGACGGCACCCCGACCGAGCTGGCCGACACGATCGGCCACCGATGGAAGTTCCGGGGGCAGTACTCAACTGCCCGGGGCCGTCGCCACGGCCGCCCGGTCGACGACGTCGCACCCCATCGATTCGTCGCCTGCTCACAGAACCACGACCAGGTCGGCAACCGACCGGCCGGCGATCGGCCCGACCATCACATCACGGCGTCGCAACGCCGACTCGCCCCGTCCGCGGTGCTGCTGTCGCCGTACACGCCGATGCTGTTCATGGGTGAGGAGTACGGTGAACTCGCCCCCTTCCCGTTCTTCGTCGACCACACCGATCCCGACCTGTTGCGTGCCACCAACGAGGGGCGCCGCGCCGAATTCGAAGGTGCCGACTGGTCGGTCGAGGTGCCCGAGCCGGGTGCACGCTCGACATTCGAGTCTGCCGTTCTCGACCCTTCGATCATCGAGCGGGACGGGAGGTCCGCCGGGCTCCTGGCGATGTACACCGAACTGCTCCGGCTACGTCGCGAGATGCCGTCGATCGCGTCTCCGCGGGCGATCCAGCAAATCGATCAGGTCGGCGGGGCCGTCATCGTCCTGCGCACGCTGGACGGACGAACGACCACTGTGGTGATCAACGAGTCGGACGCACCGGTGGAGCTGCCGATCGCCGGCACATTGACGTTCGCGAGCGACGACGCTCGTTGGGGCGGAAGCGGCGATTCCGCCGTCATCGACCGTCGGTTGTCGATTGCCGCCTGGACGGTCGCCCTCGTCGGCTGAGTGCCACTTCGGATCAGTAGCGCTCGAACACTGCGACGGGGAGGGTCCGCTCGGCGCCCGTCCCCACCACCGATGCCGCTGCGACGGTGCCCGACAGCATCGGGGCGATCGGATCGAGCACATCGCACCAGGTGCCGGGCGGGAACGTCAGCTGACCGCTCACTTCCGCGGCACCGCGCCGTGCAGCGACGACCACGTCGTCGCCGCGCCCGTAGGCGAGCGCCCCCGCCGACACCTCGATCGGCCGGTACGCGCCGTCCGGTCCGAACGACGCGGACCGCCGGCGACGCAACCCAAGCAAGTCACGGACGAGGACGGTCTTCACCGCCGGATCGTTCTCGGCCCACAGCTCTGCGACAGTCCGCCCGTCGACGGCCGACCGCTCCAGGTCCTCCCAGTCGGGCGGTGCCCGGTTGTCGGGGTCGACGAGTCGATAGACGAACGCCTCGGACCCCTGGTAGATGTCGGGCACACCGGGCGAGGTCAGCCGCATCGCGGTCGCAGCCAGTGAGATGCCGGGGGTGAGCGCGTCGAGGCCGAGCTGGGACTCCGCATCGATCGAGACGACGAGCTCGGCGAGCTCGGCGAGTCGGAGCTCGTACGCCTCGTCGGGCTGCTCCCATTCGGTGTGAGTAGCCGCTTCGCGACAAGCCTTCACCAGATAGTCGTGCAGACGAGTGGCATCCAGTCCCGGTGTCGTGACGGCCGTCTGGACGGCCAGCGAAGCAGCCACCCCATCGACACCGGTTCGGCCGACCAGCTCGTCGATCCAGCCCTTCAGGAATCCGGTGATCCGCAACGGTTCGGCAGCAGCCTGCCAGGTGAGCGCGGCCGATCTGGCGCGAACGTCTTCGGACCGCTTCGTGTCATGGGTCGACGATGCCAGCATCGCGCTCGGCCATGATCGCTGACGCTCGATGTTCTCCGCGTGGAACTCGTCGACCGCGATACCGAACCTGCCCGGATCGCCGCCGACCTCGCACAGTGAGGCCAGTCGCAGGTACCGGTAGAAGGACCGGTCCTCGGCGCCCTTCGCCATGACCGGTCCGGTCAGCTGCTGCCACCGACGGCGCGCCTCGAGCTGGCCGGGGCCGACGGGTTCGAGGAGCATCCGAGCCACCGCGCCGTTCGAGATGGCCCCGATCAGCGATGCTGCTTCGGGATCGCCCGGCAGATACGTCCGGTACCGGGGCAGCGTGGTCGTCAGCGCGAGGAGTTCGTCCCGGAGTTCCGACTCGCCGGCGCCGAGCGCCCGCGCCGTGATCCTGAGCAGCCGCCCGAAACCCGGGGCGAGCGCTTCGTCGACCACCTCCCGGCGAGCGACGAGCTCGACCTCGTGGAACGGACGGCGATCAGTGCTGCACGTCGACCACAGCGCATCGAACGCAGGCTCGGCCGACGCGCACAAGAGCACGTGATCGACCGAGCGGGCGAACTCGTACCCCGTCGTCCCGTCGACCGGCCACTGCGCCGGCAACCACTCCCCTGGGGCCACGATCTTCTCGACGTACAACAATGGGTCGTCGCCGATCCGCCGCCGAAGACCGGCGAGGTAGCCGGCTGGATCGGCGAGACCGTCGATGTGGTCGACCCGCACCCCGCCGAAGCCGGGGTGGCCGGCGTACCGCGCCGGCAACGTGTCGACCACCTCGGCGACATGCTCGTGCTCGACGCGCACGGCGACGAGATCGTCGATGGTGAAGAAGCGGCGGACATTGCGCGCCGGGTTGCGCCAGTGTTGGAGGACGTAGTGCTGCGCCTCGATCAGTTCCGGGAGCGGCAACTCACCGGTACCCGGGGCGAGTGGAAGCCGGCGTTCACCGTGGACGACGAGCATGTCGCCATCGACGCTGATCGCACCCGCGACGACCGCCTCCGCACGCGGCGCCCCGAGCACGGGCAGGATCACGCGACCCCCGGTCAGCTCCCAATCGACGTCGAACCAGTCGTCGGCGTCGGAACCCGGCCCGTCGCGCAGCAACGCCCACCACGTCGGGTTGAGGTCGGGCCGCGTCGCAGCCAAGTGATTGGGAACATGGTCGATGATCACCGCCATGTCTCGCGAGCCGACCTCGACGAGCAATCGCGAGAACCCATCCTCGCCACCGAACTCGGCACGTACCCTGCTGTGGTCGACCACGTCGTACCCGTGGGTCGAGTCGGGGACGGCCTGCGTGATCGGCGAGAGGTAGACATGACTGACCCCGAGCCGCTGCAGATGGTCGAGCAGTCCGGCGACGGCATCGAAGCCGAACTCCGGCGTCAGCTGCAGCCGATACGTGGCGATCGGAGACACCGTCACCGCGGCGACGATCCGGCACGACGACCGCGGTACCAGGCGATCGCGGCGTTCGTGGACGCGTCGTGCAGTGACGGGTCGGGTTGCCCGGTGAGTTCGGGCGTGATGCGGTTGGCGAGTTCTTTGCCCAGCTCGACACCCCACTGGTCGAAGCTGTTGATGCCCCAGACGACACCCTGCACGAACACGATGTGCTCGTAGAGCGCGATCAGCTGACCGAGCACCGATGGCGTCAGGCGATCCGCGAGGATCAGCGTGCTCGGCCGATCACCGGGAAAGTTGCGATGCGGTTCGGTCGCGTTCGCTCGGCCGAACGCCAGCGCCTCCGCCTGGGCGAACAGGTTCGACATCAGCAGGTCGTGATGATTGCGGTACGGATGATTCGGGTTGGCGAACCCGATGAAATCGACCGGCACCACCCGCGTGCCCTGGTGCAGCAGCTGATAGAACGCGTGCTGGCCATTGGTGCCGGGCTCGCCCCACACGATCGGACCGGTATCGCCTGCGACCGGGGTCCCGTCGAGTCGCACCCGCTTGCCGTTGGATTCCATGTCGAGCTGCTGCAGGTAGGCAGCGAACCGCGCCAACTCCTGGGCATACGGAAGCACCGCCTTGGTCGACCGGCCGAGCGCCTCGCTGTGGTGAATGCCGATCATGGCCAACAGCACCGGGGCGTTCTCGGCATACGGCGCCGACAAGAAGTGCTCGTCGACGAGGCGGAACCCAGCCAGGAACTCGCCGAAGGCGTCGGGTCCGATGAGGATCATCAACGACAGCCCGATCGCCGAGTCGACCGAGTAGCGACCACCGACCCAGTCCCAGAACCCGAACATGTTCGACGTGTCGATGCCGAACGCGGCGACTCGTTCGGCGTTGGTCGAGACGGCGACGAAGTGATCAGCGACAGCACTCTCGCCCAGCGACTTCACCAGCCAGGATCGCGCGGTGTGCGCGTTGGTCAACGTTTCGATCGTGCCGAACGTCTTCGATGCGACGATGAACAGCGTCGATGCCGGATCGAGCCCGCTCAACGTGGCGTGGATGTCGGCGCCGTCCACATTGGACACGAAATGTGCTCGCAGGCGCGGATGGCCGAACGCAGCCAGTGCTCCGGCTGCCATCGCCGGGCCGAGATCGCTGCCACCGATACCGATGTTGACGATGTCGGTGATGCGGTCATCGGCGCGGATTCGCTCGGAGAACACGGCCATCGCATCGAGCACGTCGTGCACCGATGGCACCACGTCGACGCCGTCGACGTCGACGACGGTGCCGCGGGGAGCACGCAGTGCGGTGTGGAGCACCGCACGATCCTCCGTGACGTTGATGTGGTCGCCCCGAAACATCGCATCGCGATAGGCGAACACCCCAACCGATTCGGCGCGGGCGAGCAACGACGCCAGCAGCTGGTCGTCGACCGGTTGCTTGGAATAGTCGATGCGCAGGTCACCGGCCGTCACCACATAGCGGTGGGCACGGTCCGGATCGGCCTGGAACAGTTCGGACAGGGTGCGGTCGAGAGCAGCGGACACGCCCACGACGCTAGTGGAGCGGCACCCGCGGTGCCGCTGCCTCATCGAGGAACACCCATGTCCTCGAACCCCGAACGTCGGAGATCGGCAGCGATCGGTCGGCCAGCAGCCAGCGTTCGATCATCGGCCGCTTCGAGGCGCCGGTCGCCAGCACGACGCGGCTTCGAGCACCGTTCACGACCGAACGGGTCACGGTCATGCGCGGCCACCCGTTGAACACGTCGGTGATCTCGACCGGGCGCGACGAGTCCCGAATCCGCGCGATGGCCGGCGGCCACGAGGCGGTGTGCCCATCGTCGCCGACGCCGAGATGAACGATGTCGAACCGGTCGGGCAGCGACGCCGCGTAGCGACGCGCCGCGAGATCGAGGTTCGAGGCGGTGACGGGCATCCGCCTCACACCTTGTGCAAGCGCCTCGAGCCCGTCGAGCTGATTGGCGTTGCGAGCGGCGTCACCATCGGGCGCGATTCGTTCGTCGACCTGCCAGATCGTCGTGAACGGCCACGGCACGTCCAGTTCGGTGAGCGCGTCGATCATCGGTCGGGCCGTGCTCCCGCCACTCAACGCGAGCGTTGCCACGCCACGCCGACGCGCCGCATCTCGCAACCGGCGCGCGATCCACGACGCCGCCCGTCGCTCGGGGTCGGGGCCGACGAGAATCTCCACCGCGACAGTCTCGCATCCGTCGTCACAGAACCCGCTCGCTGGTCGTAGCGTGCTGCAACGATGGACGGCGAACAGCTCCGTGGCCTGCAGGCGGCGATCGTCGCCTACGTGTTGTGGGGACTGCTCACGATCTACTGGAGGCAGCTGAGCGGACTCAACGCCATCGAGCTGATCGGTTGGCGGGTCGCTTCCGCCAGCGTTTTCATGGGGATCGTCGTGACGGTCACCGGCCGATGGGAGCCGGTGCTCGGCGCTCTGCGCTCGCGGTCGGTTGCGATGCGGATCGGGTTGGCGTCGCTGCTGCTGACCGTGAACTGGACCACCTACGTGTGGGCCGTCGTCAACGATCGCATCATCGAAACCGCCCTCGGCTACTTCCTGGCGCCGCTCGGCACGATGGCGCTCGGTGTGTTCGTACTCGGTGAACGACTGACGCCGCTCAAACGACTGTCGATCGCGTTCGCGGTCGCAGCCGTGGTGGTGCTGACCATCTCGTACGGGCGGATGCCGTGGGTGGCTTTGCTGCTGGCCACCACATGGTCGTGGTACGGACTCACCAAGCGCCGGGTCCCGCTCGATCCCGTCGCCAGCCTCACCAGCGAATTGTTGGTGTTGGCCGTGCCGGCGTTCGCACTCGTCCTGGGCGGCTTCGTCCGCAGCGGCGGCATCCCCGACCAGGCCGCCGGCGCCGACTGGCCGTTGCTGGTCGGCACGGGCGCGATCACTGCGATCCCCCTGCTCCTGTTCGCGTTCGCCGCCAAACGGCTGCCGTTCACCATCCTCGGGCCGGCGAACTACCTGGTGCCGATCATCAACTTCTTGCTCGGCTGGCTGGTATTCGACGAGTCGCTACCGTCGAGTCGCGTCGTCGGTTTCGTGCTCGTGTGGGTGGCGTTGATGTTGATCACCGTCGACATGGCCCGCACCCACTCGACACGACCCGTCGAGTCGATGGTTCCCGTGCGCTGATCAAAGCCAGGATCCGAGGGCGCCGATCTGCCAGAGTCTGGTTTCGGCGTCACCCTCGACGTCGGCGACATACCCGAACGGCGGAAGGAACATCATGCACACACGAATCAATGGTCTGATCGCGACGGCGGCGCTCGTCTTGGGCGCGTGCGGTGGTGGCGGAGGCGGCTCGCAGGGCGAGGTCGTCGATCAGCTGATGGCCTCGGCAGAGGACGCGGGCCTCGACCTCGACAAGAGCTGCGTCGAGGACATCGCGAGCAAGCTCAGCGACGACGACGCCAAGCGGATCGTCGACGCCGGTCCGGACGGCGAGCCGGTGCTCAGCGACGAGGGCGAGGCGTTGGGAGAAGAGATCCTCGGCTGCGTCAGCATGGATTCGATGATCGACTCGATCGTCGCCGACGTGGGTGACGAGAACGTCGACGTCGAATGCCTGAAAGACGTCCTCAAGGGTCTGAGCCCCTCGGAGCTGGCCGCGGGCGATCTGCCGGACGGCATGCTGGAGTGCCTCAAGGTCGGTGGCTGACCGGGTCGACTGCGCACGGGTCGACTGCGCACGGGTCGACTGCGCACGGGTCGACTGCGCACGGGTCAGCTGCGCACGGGTCAGCTGCGTACGGTGATCAGCGAGCCGCCGAAGAAGCGTTCGAGCACTTCGACGGCTGCTGTATACCGCTGGGGGTCGCCGGCGGCAGCCGACATGCGGGCGAGCCCCGTCAGCACGGCGCCCAACAGGTCGGCGAGCGCGCGCTGATCGACATCGGGCTGCAACTCGCCGCGCTCGGCGGCGTCATGGACCAGACCGCTGAAGAATCTCATGTGACGGCCGCGCTGGGGCGCCAGCAGCGCGAGCAGGTCCGGGTGCCGCTGGGTCTCCTGTGCCACGGCAACGATGAATCCGGTGATCGACGGGTCGGCGGTCTGTAGGTCGCACGCCCGGCGCAGCACCGCCGAGAACTGCGCCAACAGGTCGCGTTCCGCGCCGGCGACCCGTTCGAAATCGGTGTACACGACGTCGATGGTCTCGCAGTACACCGCCGCGTACAGCTCGGCCTTCGACTCGACATAGTGGTAGATCGCTCCCGGGGTGATGCCGACGTCGTCAGCGATCCGCTGGTTGGTGGTGGCTCGATAGCCGTCTCGGGCGAATCGAACCCGAGCCGTCTGCAAGATGCGCCGTCGCGTTTCTGTCGAATCCCCGGCCGGTGGCCGACCTACCCGGCCTCTCGTGTCCATCGCGCCGAACGTACTGTCCACGACCCGGTCAAATCGCACCGTGCGACGTCGATCCTCCGGACCTCCATGCCACAATGTCGGCATGGACGCCCCCAGCGACGCCGACGCCTCTGCAGACCTGTCGTTGGACCAGATCGTCGAACTCGAGCGCCGGGCCGAGGTCCGCGAGGCCGAGATGGCCACCGAGACACAACGCCGGCAGCACGACTCGACCAGCGATCCGATCGTGCTGCCCTGGTGGCAGCACCCCGTGAACATCCTCACCCTCGTCGTCACCGCGGCAATTCTGGCCGGCATGGTCGGCTGGATGGTCGGCGACAGCGGTTCGGGCGCCGGCCACAACGAGGTCGACACCGGGTTCCTGCAAGACATGCGCGAGCACCACGAGCAGGCCGTGCTGATGGGGTTCATCTATCGCGGTCTGCCCGACACCCGCCCGGGGCTCCGAACGGTCGCCGCCAGCATCGTGCGTGGCCAGAGCATCGAGGTCGGGCGCATGATTCAACTCCTGCGCGATTTCGGCGAGACCGAGTCGAACGAGACCGATTCGGCGATGACGTGGATGGGGATGTCGGCCAACGTCGGCCAGATGCCGGGGATGGCCAGCGACGAAGAGATCGAACAGCTCGGCCGGCTCGCGGGCGACGAGGCCGACAGGTTCTTCGTCGAGTTGATGACCGCCCACCACGTGGGCGGTATCGAAATGGCCGACTTCGCCGCCGAGAACGCCGAAAGCAGCGAGGTTCGAGAGATGGCCAGAAGCATGGCCGCTGCCCAACGCGGCGAGATCGTGGAGATGGAACAGGAGCTCGACTGAGATCACGACGCCATCGGCATTCGCCAACCTGTGAGGCGCCTGAGGACACCGGGTGCCGATCTGCCGGCGGGCGCCGTCGGCCTTACACTGCCTGTTGATGCCGACTCGGCTGCGACCCTCGCCCGGTCGTCCCTCGATCCGGGCAACCGCTGCGCTCGTGCTCGCCGCGAGCTTGGTCACCTCATGCGCGGCTGACGCCGGTGTGATCACCTTGTCGGCCAGCCAGACGGCCGCCGACAGCACCCTCCCGACTGCAACGACGCAGAGCCCGGCGGTCGACGAGACACCGAGCACGAGCTCGCGGCCCGTCGACACGCAACCTGAGGTCACGCTCCCGCCGATCGTCACACCCGAACTCAACGCCTCGATCCCGATCGAGGACGTCGTCAACATCGATGCGGACAAGCCCGCCCGGGCCCATGACGACTTCGTGGCCCTTGCGTTCACCGATATCGAGCGTTGGTGGGCCGAGGTCTTCCCCACCGTCTACGGCAGCGAGTTCCAGCCGCTCGAGGGCGGCATCTACGCCGGGTACCCGGAACGAACCACGCCGGTTCCCGGCTGTGGCGAGCCCGTCACCGCCTACGACGATCTCCAGCTCTACGTGGCGTTCTACTGCGAGTTCGGAGACTTCATGGCCTATGACGACGGCGATGGGCGCAACAGCCTGCTCACCCCGCTCGCCGACGCGTACGGCCCGGCGGTGATGGGCATCGTGCTCGCCCACGAATACGGTCACGTCATCCAGAGCCGCACGGGAGCACTGGATCAGTTCCTGGCAACGATCCTGACCGAGCAGCAGGCCGACTGTTTCGCCGGCGCCTGGACCGGCCATGCGTATCGCGGCGAGTCACCGCTGTTGCGGCTCGGCGATGCCGATGTACGTGCCGGCCTGCTCGCGATGCTCGAGGTCCGCGACCCCGTGGGCACCGATCAGTTCGTCCCCGGCGGGCACGGCTCGGCCTTCGACCGCGTCGGCGCCTTCCAGGAAGGGTTCGTCAACGGTCCGGGCCGCTGCGCCGAACTGCTCGACGCCCCGCTGCCGTTGATGCCGAACCAGTTCCAGGTGCCCAGCGACTTCCAGCGTGGCGGCAATGCGTCCTACGACTGCACCGACGACCCACGCGCCGACTGCCGCCCAGCTCCCGAGTTCCTCGCCGACGACATCAACGACTTCTGGACGACGGCTCTCGGCCCTGACTTCGCAGCGGCCACGCCACAGGCGGTGGACGGCGACCTCGCTTCGGTGTCGTGCGCAGGTCGAGTCGATCTCGCCGACGAGGTCGCCGTCTGCCCGTCCGAACGTTCGATCGTGTTCGACGAGCCGGCCGTTCGCGAGCTCTACGACGAGTTCGGCGACTTCAGCCTCGGCTACTTCTACGGGATCGCCTGGGGCGAGCTGGCGCAGGAGTTCCTCGACAGCACGCTCAGCGGCGAGCCTCGGGCACTGCTCAACGACTGCTTCACGGGTGCCTGGGTCAGAGACATCACGCCGGACAGCCTCGGCCGGACCCCCCGCCAGGGAGACCGCGACGGTGACGGTGTACCCGACACGGTCACGAGCTCACCCGGCGACCTCGACGAGGCGATCCGGATGGCGATCCTGGTGGGCGATGCAGGCGTCAACGTCGATCTCGTCGGCAGCCCGTTCGAGAAGATCGAGAGCTTCCGGACCGGCGTGCTGGGCGGTCTCGAGAGCTGCACCGCACAGCTGCCCGGCTGACGCTGATCGACGAACTCGGCACGGCACCCGACCCGAGCGGCGGTCAGGCGCCGTCCGGGGGCTGAGTGGTGGCGCTCTCGGTGGTCGTCGGCGCCACTGTGGTGGTGGTCGTCTCGACCGAGGTCGTGGTCGACGCAGAGCCCTGCGTGGTGGTCGGAGCAATCGTGGTCGTCTCGGGCACCGTCGTCGTGGTGGTCGTCGTGGTCGTCGTGGTCGTCGTGGTGGTGGCGGTCGGGTCGGGGTAGTCCCAGCGCATCTTGCGCGCTTCGGCAGACTGTTGCTCCGGCTCGGTCACGCCGTCCCAGATCAGCACCCGATCGCCCAGTTCGATCATCGATTGCAGGTTCGCGCCGAGGTACTTCGACACGCGGATGCACCCGTGCGAGGCGGGTTCGAGCGGCACATTGATGGCACCGTGGATGGCGATGCCCTGGTTGATGTAGATCGGGTCGTACATGCCGCCGAGCGGACCATTGCGGATGCCCTCGATCTTGCGATGCGCCTCGAACACACCCGGCGGCGTGTACGAGCGGCCACAGATCGCCTTCTCCTCCGGTTCGGGCAGCGCATTGCCGTCGATGTCGGTGTCGATCCTGATCGTCTCGCAGTACTCGTCGGCCATCTCGTACCACGGTGTGAACCCGGTCGCTCCCTCGGCGAGCTCACCGGTCGAGATATGGGCGACCAGAACGGGTCGATCGGCGTGGAACACGATCATCACCTGCTGGGGCAGGTAGATCTCGACGTGGTTGGCGAGCCCACTGGTCGGACGGCGCGGCTGGATGGTGAGCGGGTCCTGCATCCGGTCCCACATCTCGGGCGTCACCTTGCCGGTCGCTGCCGCGCGGGGCGAGCCCATCACGAGTTTCTCGAATGCCCACACCGCTTGCTTGGTCAGCAGGCCATAGATCCCGTCGACCGGACCCGGGTCGAATGCCAGATCCTTCAAGCGCTGTTGCACACGTGAGACGTCATCGCCGACGACGCCGTCGCCCAACGTGCGGTCGAGCGCCACCTTGGCGACTGCGACACCGCTATCGGTCTCGATCTGATCCACGGCGTTGACGGTTTCGACCGGCTGGGTCACGACCGGCCCCGACGGATCTGCGAGCGTGACGACGCTGTTGGGTGCGCCATCGACGCCGGCATCACCGCTGCTGATGATCCCCGCCACGACGACGGCCGCGAGCAGCCCACCGGCGGCGCCGACAGGTAGCCAGCGAGCGATGTTGTTCTGGGAGCGGGGGCGGGAGTTCACGGTGGTGCCGGCGCGTGAACGGGGTCCACGCAATCATCTTCAAGCTACCAATGGGAAACTCTCAGCGTTCCGCGGATCTTCCCCTTTCCGGCATCGAGCGCCGGAAATCCCTCGATCACCGAACCTTCTGGATTCCTTCAAGCTCGCTGCGCAGCGACCACATCTCGTTGAGAATCGTCAGGATGACCCCCGGGGAGCTGAGCGTCGATTCCCCCCGCGTCCGGGGGAAGTAGTCGACACCCATCTGCATGATCTCGTAACCGAGGCGAGTCGACCTGATCACGAGCTCGGCGTCGATGAACGAGCCTTCGCTCTTCAACTCGACGTGTTCGAAGATTCTGCTCCGGCACAGCTTGAACGCGAAGTTGATATCGCGAACCTTCACCCCGAACAGCGCCTTGATCAGCCCGTTGTAGACCCACGTGTACAACCCGCGCAGCAGCCCTTCGCCCGTGCGATCGAAGCGGTACGCGCTGATGATGTCGACGTCGTACTCCCGCAGCAGCCGTACCGCACGGGGCAGCTCGGCCATGTCGAAGGGCAGATCGGCATCGGTGTACAGCACGAGATCGCCGGTGGCGGCCTGGAATCCCGTCTTCATCGAGCCGCCGAGCTTGCGATTTCGCTCGTGGTGGATGACCCGGATGTGCGGGTCGGCGGCAGCCATGCGATCGGCGATTTCGCCCGTGCGGTCGGTCGACTTGTCGTCGACGACGATCAACTCGTAGTCGGCGATGTCGCCACTCGCGATGAGATCTGCACACGCTCGCCCACCGAACGCCAATGCACGCTCGATGTACGCCTCCTCGTTCCACATCGGATAGAAGACCGACAGCTTCCGGAAGGTCTCGGTCGGGGTTCGGTGCTCCACCATCGACGGCGAGGGTAACCGCGAGCGCCGCTCGCGCGGCGACGCCCGCGGAGTCGACGCCCCTAGAGTCATGGCCGTGACGGAATCGCCCCAGCAGCCGACGCCCGATCCGTCGACGGTGTCGCAGCCGATGCCGCCGCCCCTCCCACCTCCGCCGGCGAACGGCCCCGGGACAACCGGCGACACCGACCCGAGCCGTGATCTGGCCTGGCAGCCACAGGTCGGCGAACTGTCGCCCGGCTGGCGCATCGCGACGTTCGGCATCTGGCTCGCCGTGATCCTGGCGTTTGCCGCGATCTGGAACACCAGCGTGCAGCTGGGCCTGTCGACCTGGTGGCTGGGGCCACGCGCCGACCCGCAACCGCGTCCGATCAGACTCAGTCCCTTCATCGGTCCGGTACTCATGTTGTTGGGCACGATCAATCAGGTGAAATGGTTGGGTTGGTTCGGCCTGGTCGCATCGGGCGTCCTCGCCGGGTACGGCATCGCCGACCTGAGTCGGGTCGGCTCGATCGCCACGATCGAGCTGATCGTGGCTGGGCTTGCCGCGATCGCTTCGCTCGCCTCGCTCACCGGGACGTACCGACGCGTTCCCACCGCGGCGGCAACGCCAGAGCCCGAGTCGTCCGGGCAACTCCCCGCCTGAGTCCCGATAGGTTCGGCGGAATGTCGAAGGTGCTGATGTCGTTACCCGTTGGCGAACGGGTCGGAATTGCGTTCTCCGGTGGTCTCGACACGTCCGCAGCCGTCGCCTGGATGCGCGAGCGCGGCGCAACGCCCTACACCTACACGGCCGACCTCGGCCAGCCCGACGAACCTGATCTGGCAGGTGTTCCCGACCGCGCCAAGGTGTACGGAGCCGAAGCGGCCCGGCTGATCGATTGCCGCGACGAGCTGGTACGCGAGGGCCTGATGGCCTTGCAGTGCGGGGCGTTCCACATCCGCACCGCCGGAAAGACGTACTTCAACACGACCCCGCTCGGCCGCGCGGTCACCGGCACCTTGCTGGTGCGGGCCATGAAGGAAGACGGCGTCGACGTCTGGGGTGACGGCAGCACGTACAAGGGCAACGACATCGAGCGGTTCTACCGGTACGGCCTGATGGTCAACCCGAACCTGCGCATCTACAAGCCCTGGCTCGACCCGGCGTTCGTCGACGAGCTCGGCGGCCGCACGGGGATGAGCCAGTTCCTGCAGTCGCGCGGCTTGCCCTACCGCGATTCGGTCGAGAAGGCGTATTCGACCGACGCCAACATCTGGGGGGCGACGCACGAGGCGAAAGCACTCGAGGAACTCTCGACCGGCATGGAGATCGTCACGCCCATCATGGGCGTCGCCCACTGGGACCCGTTGGTCGAGATCGTCCCCGAGGACGTCACCATTCGATTCGAGGAGGGTTGGCCGGTCGCGGTCAACGGCATCACGTTCGAGTCGCAGGTCGACCTCGTCCACGAAGCGAACGCAATCGGCGGCCGCCACGGACTGGGCATGAGCGACCAGATCGAGAACCGCATCATCGAGGCCAAGTCGCGCGGCATCTACGAAGGCCCGGCACTGGCGCTGTTGCACATCGCCTACGAACGGTTGGTCACGGCGATCCACAACGAGAACACGATCGAGAACTACATGACGATGGGGCGTCGCCTCGGCCGCCTGCTCTACGAAGGGCGATGGTTCGATCCGCAGAGCCTCATGCTGCGCGAGCCACTGCTGCGCTGGGTCGGTTCCGCGATCTCCGGAGAGGTCACCGTTCGCCTGCGGCGCGGCGACGACTACTCGATCGTCGACACGACCGGTGACAACTTCACGTATCACCCCGAACGCCTGTCGATGGAACGCGTCGAGGACCAGGCGTTCGGTCCGCTCGATCGGATCGGGCAGCTCACGATGCGCAACCTCGACATCACCGACAGCAGGTCGAAGCTCGAGGTCTACCGCAGCGTCGGCACGCTCGGCAGCGGCGGCATGCTTGAACTCGATCCCACCGCCAACGACGACTGACCGCTCACCCCCAAGGGCGGCCGACCCACTCCTGTGCCGACGCGATCTCGACGCGTGTCGTCGATGCGCCGTCGATGCGCCGTCCGACTCAGCGGCGGCTGATGACGGTCGCGACGCCGAAGGACTCGATGGTGACGCTCGCCGCCTGCGTCCGCTCCTCCGGCATGGCCGCGCCCGTACCGTCGGCCAGGCGCGTCATCATCTCGAAGTTGGCCGCCACCGCTGCGGCGTCGATCATGAACGATTCATCCGCCGCCTCGACCAGCGACGATCGGGCGATGGCCAGTTCGGTGTCGTCGGTGCCGGCGCACGCCGACGCGAACCGCACGAGCTCGTCACCGACCGGCAGTCCGACACCGTCCAGCCCCGACGCGACCGCCACGAGGTCTGCCGGATCACCCTGTTCCGTGCTGCTCCAACTGAGCATGCCGCCGTGGGCGGTCGTTCAATAGAAGCACTCGCGCAGCTGAGCGACGCGCGCCGCAACGAGTTCGGTCTGGGGCCGCGACAGGCCACCGTCCCGGCGACTCCAGTTCGGATCGAACATCTGACTCGCCGGCATGTATTGGGCATCCGACATGCGCCACAGGTTGACGAACTCGCCGGGCACGGCCGAGTAGGCCTGCACGACCGCCGGCAGCTGATCGGCGGGGGCCTGCACGGGGACCCAGTTGTACTGCGGCTGCACGACCTCGTCGGGCACCTCGCCGGTGGGATCGCCGGGCCGGGGGTCGGGCAATGCAGGTAGGTCGATGCCGATGTTGCGGCAGAAATGGGTCACGGCGGCGACGGTGGTGACGATCGAGACCAGCTCGACGTACGGCAAGGGCCCCAGCTCGCCGCTGACCTTGTGGTAGAGGTCCTCGGTGATGGTGCCCGCGTGGCGGGCGATGCGGTACGCCGCGTCGTGGGCGACCGCCGGGGCCACGTGGCCGATCGACACCCGGCCTTCGACGGCCGACACCGATGCCCACGGCGGCAGGGGTTCGACGTCGCGAATGGCACCGATCGCCGTGTGGGCGAGCTCGACCCGTTGGGCCGCAGTCCACCAACTACCCGGCCGGGCGATGTGGTCCCACGCAAGACGATGAGCCCCGCTCAGGTCGTCGCGAACGTTCACAGCAGCCTTCGCAGGATTCCCTCGAGCAAGTCGACGCGACCGGGCATCGTGTCGACGATGACGAACTCGTGATCGGCGTGAGCGCCGCCGCCGACGGCCCCGAGTCCGTCGAGGGTGGGCACGCCCAGTGCTGCGGTGAAGTTGCCGTCGCTGCCGCCGCCCACGGCGACGCCACCGATGCCCGGCATGACAGCCTCCGCCAACGGGTACAGCGCCGCCGATGCCGACTCTGGCATCGGCGGGCGCCCGATGCCTCCGCTCGCCTCGACCGTGGCCTCGGGAGCGACCGGCGTCAGGGCCGCCATCAGGGCTTCGATCCGGTTCTTCTCGTCGGCGTTCGTGACCCGCACGTCGACCTTGATCCGTGTCTCGGCCGGCACGACATTGTCAGCCGTGCCCGACCTGGCGACGGTGGGGGTGACCGTCGTGCCTGCTGTGGCGTCGGCGAACCCGGCGATCCGCAGCACCTGGTGTGCCGCCTCGATCAGCGAGTTGACACCTTTCTCGGGTTCGAGGCCGGCGTGGGCAGCACGACCACGAACCACCACCTCGAACGTACCGGTGCCCTTGCGTCCCGTCTTGACGGCGCCTCCGTCGGCGCTGGGTTCGAGAACGAGCACATGTCCGCACGCCTGCGCTCGCTGCTCGAGCAGCGAGCGCGACGTTCCCGATCCGACCTCTTCGTCGGCAGTGAACAACATCTCGACGCCGGCCGCGTCGTCGAGCGCAGCCACGGCGTTCACCGCCTGCACGATGCCCGCTTTCATGTCGAACACGCCAGGTCCGGTCGCCTTGCCGTCGACGACCGTGAAGGGCCGTTCGGCCAGTGCGCCCAGCGGGAAGACCGTGTCGTGATGCCCGAGGATCAGCACCTTCGGCTCGCCACCGCCCGACCAATGGACGTGCGGGCCGGCTGGGCCGGCGACCAATGTCGCCGGGCGGCCCGTGCGCTCGTCGATCAGAGCTGCCAGATTCTCGGCCGAGCGGGTCAGCGCCTCGACGTCGAGCGACGGTGATTCCACCTCGGTCAGGCGCTGGAGATCGGAGACGAGCGTTGCGAGATCGGCCACGCCGCAACCGTACCGTTCGGGCGTCTCACCGGTCGGCCCGCAGCAACCGGTGGAGCGCCAGGATGGCGCGACGGTCGAATTTTCGGCTCGGCGGGCGTGCCTGACACGATGACCCGATGCAACGTCGAAGGATCGCCCTGCTCGTCGCCGCGGCACTGGCCGCGACCGCCTGCGCGGGTGGCGACACCGATGCCGTGCAGCTCGGCACGACCGAGCCGACCACAGCATCCCCTGCGACCGTGCCGACCGATCCGGTGACCGACGCCGATGGTGCACCGACCACCTCGACGCCGACGGCGATGTTCGAGGTTGCGGCGTTCGCCATCGCTCCGGGCACCGAGCAAGCGACCGTCACCGGCGCCGAGCCCGGCGAGATGCTCTCCCTTGTCGACCGCGATGGCAGCGAGATCGGATCGGGCATCGTGGACGAGTTCGGTGCGTTGTTGTTCCGCGGCGTCGAAGGCGGCTCGATCGTTCGGGTGCGCAACGCCGGCTCACAGACCGACGAGGTCGAGGTGATGAGCCGCGACGAGCACCCCGCTCCGGCATTCTTCGCTGAGCAGCGCTTGCCGACCGACGGATTGGGGTACATCACCACCCGCGACGGCACCACCTTGTCGGCGAGCGTGTGGCTGCCCGGCCCGGCTGAGGACGGTCCCTATCCCACCGTCGTCGAGTACTCGGGCTACACACCGAGCGATCCCGAGTCGCAGGGGTTCCCGGACATCTTCGTCGGCCTCGGCTACGCGTATGTCGGCGTGAACATCCGTGGAACCGGCTGTTCGGGTGGCTCATTCCGGTACTTCGAATACGCCCAGAGCCTCGACGGGTACGACGTGATCGAGACGGTCGCCGCCCAGCCCTGGGTACAGAACCACCGAGTCGGCATGGTCGGGGTCTCGTATCCGGGCATCAGCCAGCTGTTCGTCGCCCAGACCCAGCCGCCGAGCCTCGCCGCGATCACGCCGTTCAGCGTGCTCGCCGACAGCGCGATCTCGACGCTGTACCCCGGCGGCATCCTGAACACCGGCTTCGCGGTGGCCTGGACCCAGGAGCGGATCGACGAGGCTCGGCCCGAGGGTCAGCAGTGGGCGGCCGATCGGATCGCGGCCGGCGACGAGGAGTGCGAGGCGAACCAGCACCTCCGTCTCCAGAACCCTGACTTGCTCGCGGAGATCACCGCGACGCCGTTCTGGACCGAGGAGGTCGCAGCCGAGATCGCACCTCGCTTGTTCGTCGACCAGATCATCGTGCCCACGTTCATCGCCGGCGCGTGGCAGGACGAGCAGACCGGCGGGCATTTCCCCACGATGCTCGACCGATTCACGGGCACCGACCACCTCTACGCCACGCTCGTGAACGGTCTGCACACCGAATCGATCGGGCCGGCGGTGTTCCCGCGGTTCGTCGAATTCCTCGACCTCTATGTCGGCGAGCGAGTCCCGTCGCTGGCAGTCGCCCGCTCGGTCGCGCCCCTGCTGAGCCAAGGGCTGTACGGCACGACCGACGTCGCCCTCCCGGCCGACGATCGATTCGGGGGCATGTCGTATGCCGAAGCCCTCGCCGAATTCGAGGCCGAACCCGCGATCCGCGTGCTCTTCGAGGAAGGCGCCGCAGACGGGTTCGGTCCGCGGACTCCGCTGCCGCGTTTCGAAGCGGATTTCGACGCATGGCCCGTCCCGGGGGCGAGGGCCGCCGTCTGGACGCTCGGCGACCTCGGCCGCATGGGAGACGAGGTCGGTGGCGCACCTGACGGCGATGTGACCACCACGTCGTACCTCGCCCTGCCGGATGCCACCCCACCGACGTGGTACGACGGGTCCTCATCGCGAATCTGGTCGGTGGACGTCGAGTACGACTGGGTCCAAGGCGGCGCCGGCACGTTCGCCGCATGGGCCACCGATCCCTTGCAGGACGAGACCGTCGTCGTCGGTTCCGGATCGGTCGACCTGTACGTCAAGGTCGAGTACCTCGACGGCAGTCCGGCTGACGACACCGATTTCGAGGTCACCATCTCGGAGATCCGGCCGGACGGCCAGGAGCTGTACGTGCAGAGCGGCTGGCTGCGGGCCTCACATCGCGCGCTCGACGTCGAGCAGTCCACCGAGCTCCGCCCCGTGCAGACCCACCTCGAGTCCGATGCATCACCGATGCCGGACGCGTTCGAGCTCGTTCGGGTCGAGCTGTTCCCCTTCGCCCACGTCTTCCGAGCGGGATCACGCATCCGCCTCATGGTCGATGCGCCGGGCGGCAACCGGCCGGTGTGGGAGTTCCGGACGATCGCCGACGGCGAACAGGTGACCATCGCCCACGACGAGGCGCACCCATCCCGATTGGTGCTCCCGACCGTTGCCGACGTCGACGCGCCCGACGCGTATCCCGACTGCGACGCACTGCGTGGCCAGCCCTGCCGTCAGTACATCGAGATCTGAACGACCAGCGCCGCCGACTGGTGGCGCAATCCGGTTCGCGGTCGCTCGACTGCCGCCGGGGGCCTCACGACGCCAACAACACCGTGTCCGAGCGATGCGCACGCGAACCGGTGACGACGGTCCGGTCGATGGCGAACGCACTCACCTTGGTCGGCGTGACGCAGATCGCGATGACCGGCATCCACGCCTGAGGGCCGAGAAATCGCACGTCGACTGCGGTGTCGGTGCGACACACCCGGCCCGCGTGCAGGTCGATCGTCCACCAGCCGTGTTCGCCCTCGATGCGCAGCACGCCGCTGGCCACGACCTCGACATCGGTGGGAAGACAGTCGTCGTGGCGTGGGCAGGTGGTGTCGGACAGCGGCAGTCGAACGGCCGCGAAGACGTCGTCACAAGGGATCGGCTGGGGATCGATCACGACCACGGTTTCGGCCGCTGCGGCGGCGTTGAGCGCATGGGCGAGGGAAGTGGTGTACTCGCGATCGATCGTGGCCGTCGATCGGATGACGATGTTGGGTCCGCCCATCTCGATCGTGACCTGCGGCCCGTCATGGTGTCGTTCCGGCGAGAACGTCGATGGTGTCGCCATGTCGCGTGACCTTTCTCGAAAACTGCATCCCGGTCCGGAATCCGCATCCTGGCTGACGTCCGTGACAGCCCGGTGACAAACACGCGCCGAACGCGTGAATCCGCCGAACGTCGGAAGGCAACGTGCGTTGAACCGGCCGCCTCGGGTACGTTCGCGTGATGTCGCGATTACGCAGTTACTTCGAGCGGCTGATCGAATCCGCGGACATCCGGCTCGGCGGTGACCGGCCGTGGGATGTGCGCGTGCACGATGATCGACTCTTCCAACGGGTGCTGACCACCGGAACGCTCGGGCTCGGCGAGGCCTACATGGACGGCTGGTGGGACTGCGACGCGATCGACCAGATGATCGACCGCGCCCATCGCTCGAACATCGCCCAGCGCCTGGTCTCACCCGTCACCCTGCTGCGCGTCGCCGAGGCCAAGCTGCGCAATCTTCAGGCCGGCAGACGGGCGTTCGAGGTGGGCGAGCGCCACTACGACATCGGCAACGACCTCTACGAGCGCATGCTGGGCACCCCGATGCTGTACAGCTGCGCGTATTGGCGCACGGCGACCGACCTGCCGGCCGCCCAGGTCGCGAAGCTCGAGTTGATCCGGAACAAGCTGGCGATCGAACCCGGGATGCGGGTGCTCGACATCGGGTGCGGGTGGGGCGCTGCTGCCCGCCACTTCGCCGAGCACGCCGGCTGCGAGGTGGTCGGTCTCACGGTGTCGACCGAGCAGGCGAGCTATGCCCGCACGCTGTGCGACGGTCTGCCCGTCGAGGTCCGCGTGCAGGACTATCGCGAAATCGACGAGCCGTTCGACCGCGTGTACTCGATCGGTATGTTCGAGCACGTCGGCGTGAAGAACTATCGGGCATACATGGAGACGGTTCGCCGATGCCTCGAGAGCCCCGACGGTCTCAGCCTGCTGCACACGATCGGCGGCAACCGATCGAGTGCGCGCACCGACCCCTGGATGGACCGCTACATCTTTCCGAACTCGATGCTGCCGTCGGCGAGCCAGATCACCACCGCCGCCGAGGGCGTGCTCACGCTCGAGGATTGGCACAACTTCGGCCCCGACTACGACCGCACCCTGATGGCCTGGCACCGCAACGTCACCGCCGCGTGGGACGATCTGCCGGCAGCGACCTACGACCAGCGGTTCCGACGCATGTGGGACTTCTATCTCCTCGTGTCGGCAGGAGGCTTCCGCTCGCGCTATCTCCAGCTGTGGCAAACGGTCTTCTCCCGCGATGGCCTCCCCGAGGTCTACGCTCCCCGCGGCATCCGCTGACCCCGTCTCCCGATCCGTCAGGTCCCATCACACTGGCGTGCGGTGACCCATGTGCGACGCCGCGGGTCGGGCCACATGACCCGCGCCACGCCGCGGTAACCGTCGGGTTCGGGTTCTCCGACCAGCATCCCATCTGCTCTGCGGAGTCCGCCGATCGACACGTCAAGACCTGCCGGCCGAGTCGATCCGAGAGCGTCAGGTCGTCGAGTGCGTCGAGAGTTCGGGCAGCGAACTGGCGCTCGATCGGGCGGAGCCGAACTCGATCGCCGCCGAGGAAGCGTCGCGGACGGCTCGCGCGAATACAGTGCCGCTCCAGCTTCATGCGTGCGATGACCGTCGTCCGTGCGCTGCAAGAGACCGGGGGTGCTCATCGGCGCCTCTTCGGGCAGGTCAGATCGGGAGATCCAGCCTCGGTTTCCAGAACGGACGGAACAGCTCGATCTTCGGGCAGCGGTCCATCACGACCTTCAGCCCGGCGTCCTCGGCCAAGGCTGCTGCCTCGTCGTCGTAGACGCCGATCTGGGCCCACAGGACCTTGGCGCCGATCGCGATCGCCTGCTCGGCGATTCCGTACAGCTCTTCCGATGGTCGGAAGACGTCGACCATGTCCACCGGGCGGTCGATCTCCTCGAGCGAGCGCCAGACCCCGAGGCCCCGGATCTCGGTGACCGACGGGTTGGGACTGACGGGCAGGATCTCGTAGCCGATCTCGCTCAGTTGCCGCAGCACGCTGTAGCTGAACTTGGTCTCGTCGTTGCTGGCGCCGACCATGGCGATGGTCTTCACCGATCGCAGGATCTCCGCCAGGTACTCGGACGGATAGTCGTAGTGCCGTTCGATGGCGGCTTCGGGCATCATGCCTCCTTCGGGGTCGCGATGTCCGACTTGAGCTCGTGCGGCTGCAGCGGATCGAGGAACGGATTGCGGTAGAGCGTGTCGTGGCTCTCGACGCCGACCTCGAGTGTGCAGTCCGAGAGCGGACGGGCGACGCACAGGACGACGTAGCCGTTGTTGATCTGGCGGTTGTTGAGGGCGACCTGCTCGTGCTGATCGACCTCACCGGCGGTGAGCTTGGCGGCGCAGCTGATGCAACCGCCGTAGCGGCAGCCGTACGGGAGATCCACGCCGTGCTCCTCCAGGGTCTCGAGCAACGGCCGCTCGGCCTCGACGACGTAGGAGACACCACCCTGGTTGGCGATCGTGATGGCCCTGGTGTCCATCACAGCCAGATGTCGCTCGTGCAGTCGCCGCCCGGGTAGCGGGTCTCGTGGCAGCGGCTCGGCCCGTTCGGCTCCTTGCCGAAATCGACCATGAAGTCCTCGTTGATCGTCATGCCGCCGTTCTCGACGTCGCAGTCGATCATCACCATCACGCCGCCCTGGGTGCGGATGTCGGGGTAGAACTGGTTGTCCCAGGTCGAGAACAGCGACGTGGTCACGTAGAGCCGCTTCCCGTCGAGTGACAGCTGGAACATCTGTGGTCCGCCGGCGATCTTCACACCGTTGACCTCCGGCGCCTTGTTGAGCAGACCGCCCATCCAGACCTGTCCGGTCAGGATCGGATGGTGCGGATCGGAGATGTCGTACTGGCGCATGTCGCCGTGCAGCCAGTTGTTCACGTAGAGATACCGGTCGTCCATCGACACGAGGAGCGCCGACATGACGCCCGGCAGCGGGATCGGCCATTCGTGGTGCAGTTGGTTCTCGACGTCGACGGTCTTCTCCCATTCCCAGGTTCCGTCGTCGCCCTTCCAGAAGTGGATGACGTTGGAGCTGAGCGCGGCGCAGCAGAAGCCGTGGGTGCTGTCGGGATCGTGGTGGAACTTCACTTCGAGCGGCAGCAGGCCGTCCTCGCCGAGGTACATCGTCTGGATCGGTTCCCGCTGCTCGAAGTCCCAGACGTGGAGGCGGCGGCCGTACTTCAGGTGACCGACTTCCTCGAGGTCGAAGCCGGGCATGAACGTGTTCGGTGCCGCCCACTCGGAGCTGATCATCACGTTGTGGCGCGGCTGGTACCAGAAGTCGTAGCCGAACGGGATGTCGCCCATCGAGTTCTCCCACCGGCCGACGATCTCGAAGTCCTTGTCGATCTGGAGGTAGCCGCCCGGTGCTGCTCCCGTGGCGTCGCCGAGGAAGGAGACGATGATCTCCGAACCGAGGCAGTGCACGGTGTGCGGGCCGGACAGGTCGGCCTTCGCCTTGATCTCCTTGCCGTCGATCACCTTGTGGAGTCGAGGGGCGCGGGGGTCGGTGGCGGTGTCGACGACGTAGATGTTGTTGGACCGCACGCCGGGGAGCAACAGGTACTTGCGGGCCATCGACGCATCGTCGTGACACGACGAGCACGCATTCCACCCGGTGTGATGGAGTTCGTCGCCGATTCCGGGCATCTCCAGCCGATGGATGACCTGGGAGTACGTCGGGCTCGCGGGGCTGGCATCGACGGTGGCGAGGTAGTCGGGTTTCTGGATGCCCGTGCCGGTGTACAGCGCGACGGTGTACAGGAGCTGCTCACGTGGCGCCGTGATCGCTTCGGCCGGACTTGCGTACCCCGGCCCACAACACGCTCCCTCGGTTTCCGTGTCCACTCCGGAGCCCCCTTTTGCAGTCGATCGAGAGTTATCGTAGAGTAAGACTTGCAGTCTCGCAAGCTGAGACCCGATGAGCAGCGACGGAGGGGGCCCGTGCATCTCGAACGACTCGCATTGATCCTGGAGATCGTCGGCCAGAAGGGCGAAGCCACCGTTGCCGACATCTGTGCCCATTCGGATGTGCCGAAGCCGTCCGCGTACCGCCTGGTGCACGACCTCACCGGCGCAGGCCTCCTCGACCCGGTCGGCAAGGGCCGGTTCGTGGTCGGGAACCGGCTCAAGCGGATCACGGAGACCACGCTGTCCGACCAAGTCCTCCTCGACACGGTCGCGCCGGTGCTGCGCGCGGCGGCCGACGACCGCGGCGTCACCTTCTTCCTCTCGCGTCTCCGAGGCAACGTCGTCGAGATCATCCACGTCGAGACCCCCGGGACCGGCGTCTCGTTCCTGCACCCGGGTCTCGGCAAGCGCCCGCTCCACGCCTGTTCGTGTTCCAAGGCCGTCGCCGCGTTCTCACCCGAGGTGGCCAGGACCATCGCCGGCCGGTTGAAGGCGTACACCGAGTTCACGCTGACCGAGCACGACGATCTCCAGGCCGAGTTCGGACTCATCCGGCAGCGCGGATACGCCGAGTGCGTCGAGGAAGTCGAGCGGGGCATGTGCTCCGTGGCTGCGCCGCTCGGCCCGAGCGAGTCGGCGCCCACGATGTCGATCGGCGCGACGGGGTCGATGCGAGTCTTCACGCCCACATTCCGCGAGGCGATGGGCCGAGAGCTCATGCGCATCGCAGACGAACTCGTCGGACGTCTCGGTTGGGCACGATCCCGACCGGCCGAAGCGTCCGCCTGATCCGAAGGACCACCGAATGACGTCATCACAGCACATCGGATTCGGAACCCAGATCCGGACGTCTCCCTACTTCGACGCGACGATTCGATGGGGGGCGACGGCGTTCTCGGTGTACAACCACATGTACATCCCGCGGGACTTCGGCGATCCCGTCCAGAACTTCTGGAACCTGGTCAACGACGCCATCCTCTGCGACGTCGCCGTCGAACGCCAAGTCGAGATCACCGGCGCAGACGCGGCACGATTCACCCAGCTGCTCACCTCCCGGGACCTCTCGACGATGGCCGTCGGACAGTGCAAGTACATCCTCATCACGAACGAAGAGGGCGGCCTGCTGAACGATCCGGTCCTGCTGCGCCTGGCGGAGAACCACTTCTGGATCTCGTTGGCCGACAGCGACATCCTGCTCTGGGCACAGGGCGTCGCCGTGCACTCGGGCATGGACGTCACCATCCACGAACCCGACGTGTCACCGCTCCAGCTCCAAGGGCCCAAATCCGGCGAGATCATGAAAGCCCTCTTCGGAGACGACATCGGTGAGCTGAAGTACTACTGGCTCCGGGAAGTCGAGCTCGACGGCATTCCGCTCGTCGTCTCCCGCACCGGCTGGTCGAGCGAGCTCGGCTACGAGCTCTACCTGCGGGACGGCACGCGGGGCGACGAGCTGTGGGAGAAGATCATGGCCGCGGGCGAGCCCCTCGGCCTGAAGCCCGGACACACCTCGTCGATCCGCCGCATCGAAGGCGCCATGCTGTCGTACCACGCCGACGCAGACATCCACACCAACCCGTACGAGCTCGGCCTCGACCGACTCGTGAACCTCGACACCGACGCCCACTTCATCGGCAGGGCAGCACTCGAACGCATACGCGACGAAGGCGTCAACCGCCGGCAGGTCGGCCTGGTCATCGACGGAGACCCGATGACCGGACCCAACACTCGTTTCTGGCCCATCGTGCGAATCGGATCGACCATCGGCAAGGTCACCTCCGCGATCTACTCGCCGCGACTCGAGCAGAACATCGCCCTTGCGATGGTCGCCATCGACGCGACCGACCTCGGGACCGAGGTCGAGGTGTCGACCACGTCCGGCGCAGCCCGAGCCACCGTGGTCGAGCGCCCGTTCTTCGACCCCAGAAAAACCCTTGCCGCAGGCTGAGCGAGTGCTCCACACCCTCGACCCGATCGAGGAATCGTTCGGATTCGATCGCGCTGCACCCGGATGGCCTGCTCGTCGACTGAGGGACGCGCAGACGGGCGAGCTCGCGGCGGGGTCACCGCCAGAGCTTGATGATCGTCGACAATTCCTGGTCCTCCGAACCCGCACGAATCGCCCGCGCCGGTTCACCGATCTCCCAGGCTGAGGCTCGGCCCGCGACCAGTATCGCTGCCTCTTCAGACCCGATGCCGCCGGGGTAGGCCAAGGTGACGCCGTCGAGATACCCGGCACCGCGTTCCGTCATCCACGCCAACATCTCCTCGGCGCGAGCGCGTCAGGCCTGCTCGTCCGAACCGTCCGGGCGGTTCGCGTCCAACGCACCGGTGAGATACCGGCGGATCGTGGGCGAGACGGCTTCGACGAGTTCCTCGATCGACGCGTTGGCGATCGGTTCGAATGGCATCACGAGCCGAAACAGTGCAAGTCCGGCGATCTGGGCCCCGACCAGCCCGGCGCGCAGCTCGGCGTCATCGCTGCCGATCCCGTCGATGAGCGGCCCCAGAACGGACTTCCGCAGCAGAGCGCTGACTCCCGCAGCCGCATCCGGATGGGTGACGGCCACCCGGATGAGCGCCTCGAGCCGCTCCGCGATCTCGGGTTCTTGCCACAGCTCGAGGACGCCGGAGAGCAGCGCGGTGGCCGAGACGTCACCGTCCGCCGGTATCAGGAGACGGATGACGTCGTCGCTCACCGGGAACTCCAGTGCCGCCGTGAGCAGGTCGTTCTTGTCGTCGAAGAAGTGATAGATCGTCGCGGGGTCGACGTTGGCGTTCGCTGCGATCGATCGGATCGTGGCTCGTTCGTAGCCGCGCTCGGCGAACTCGCGACGCGCAGCCTCGACGATGTCGCCCCGGCTCGAGCCGGTTCCGGGGCGGCGACCGAGCGGCTTGGTGCTCATCGCCTGGAGCTGACCGCGACCATCGCTTCGTCGAGGATCGCCGGAACCACGGCCAACTCTGCGGCGACACCTGCCCTGCTCAGTGTCCGCTCGACCTCCGAGACCTCAGCGGCGGCCACGCGAATCCGTCGACCCGCCAGCATCACGTCGAGGCCGGCATCGCCGAGTGCAGCGAACGCCTCGGACCATGATTCGGCGGTCACTTGGACCACCGTCCGCCCGGCGACGATGTCGGCGACGGTGCCCTCCGCGGCGACCTTGCCGACTGACATCAGCACCAGGCGGTCGCATTGCTGTGCCTCCTCCATGTAGTGCGTGGTCACGAGCACCCCGACGCCGCGATGCGCCTCGGAGCGGATCGCGTCCCACAGGCGCGCCCTCGCCAACGGATCGACGCCGGACGTCGGCTCGTCGAGCACGACCAGCTCCGGTTGGTGACCCAGAGCACACGCGAATGCGAGCTGGCGCTGCCGGCCGAGCCCGATCGAGCCGACCAGCCGACCGGCCATCTCCTCCAGCTCGTCGTTGAGAACGATCCGCTCGGCGGAGATCCCGAACGCGGCCGCGTTGAACGCCACGTTCTCGGCGACGGTCATGTCGAGATAGAGCCCCAGGCCCTGCGAGACGTAACCGAGGCGGCGCCTGGACCGGCGCGAAGGTGTCGAACCGAACATCTCGATGTGGCCTTCCGACGGGGCGAGCACACCCAGCATCATGCGGATCAGCGTGGTCTTGCCGGCGCCGTTGGCGCCGAGCAGCCCCACGATCTCCCCAGCGCCGACCGTCACCGAAACCCGATCGACGGCCGTGAAGCTGCCGAACCGCCGCGTGACGTTCTCGGCAATGAGGAGCCGAGCTGCATCCGTGGACTGCATCACGAGGAGCCGACCCGTTGGTCGGTCTCACGTTCGTCCAGCAACCGTGCGATCACGACGTCCTCGAAATCGAGGTCGGACGGTGAGAGTCGCGTCTTGTCGCCGGCCGTTGCCGACGGTCGGTCCGTAGCCGGATGCCACTCACGGATCGAGCGGCCCCGGCGCCACGAGCGAGCCGCAACCGATGGTCGCTCCGGTGCGGTGATGTAGCCCGGCATCGAGGCGATCACGTCGTCGCTCGTTCCGGAGGCGATCGCCCGCCCGCGGTCGAGCACCGTCACGGTCGAGGCGCGTTCCGCCTCGTCGAGATAGGTCGTCGCGATGGCGACGGCGGTGCCGGCGGCGGCCCCTTCGGCGATCAAGCGCCACAGCTCGACGCGGCTCACCGGGTCGACCCCCGTCGAGGGCTCGTCGAGCACCAACAGCTCGGGCTCGTGCAACATGGCCAGCACGAATCCGAGCTTCTGCCGCATCCCGCCGGACAGGTCGGCGGCCAACCGGTCGGACGCTTCGGACAATCCGGCCCGCTCGATCAGCACGGCCCGGCGCCGGGCGCGATCTGGGGCCGACATCTTGAACGCGGCAGCCACGAACTCGATGTTCTCGTCGACGGTCAACTCCCGCCAGGTCCCCGACGTCGACGGCATGTAGCCGATCTGGCGACTCGGCGGTCGCCGCACCTCGCCGGACGATGGGGCATACCGACCGACGAGGCATCGCAACAGCGTCGTCTTGCCGGCGCCGTCGCCGCCGACGACGGCAACCACCGAACCCGCCGGGACATCGAGATCGACGCCGCGCAGGGCACGGATCTCGCCGAACTGCTTGTCGAGACCGCTGACCCCGAAGTTCACCGGGCCGCCTCCACGTCGGGCCCGGCGCTTGGTTCGAGTTTGGGGGCCAGGTCACGCCGGAACCTGAGCACCGCACCGCCGAGTACCACCACGGCCATCGCGACCAGTACGACGTAGGAGACCCACAGCGAACCGAGGCTCGCGCCCCGCAGCAGGATCCCCTGTGAGATGTCGATGAAGTAGGTCAGCGGGAGCCCGTATCCGATCCAACGAACCCCCCACGGCATCGCCTCGAGCGGGAAGATCATGCCCGACAACAGGATCTGCGGCATCACGAAGAACATCGCGGTCTGGATCGCCTGACCCTGGGTCTGCGAGATCGTCGAGATCAGCACCCCGAGCCCGAGCACCACGAGCAGGAAGACTGCTGAGCCGATCGCGAACAACGGCACCGATCCGGCGAACGGCACGGCGAACAACAACGCGCCGAGCACCGTGACGGCCACCATGTCGAGGTAGGCCAGGCCGAAATACGGCGCGATCTTGCCGACGATCACGTCGCTGGGACGGAACGGCATCACAGCCAGCTGTTCGAGTGTGCCGTCCTGACGCTCGCGGACGAGGCCGAGGCTGGTGACGGTGGTGCCGATGAACGCCAGGATCAGGCCGATCAGCCCCGGCACCATCACCCAGGACGTCTTCAGGTCGGGATTGAACAAGACCTCGACATTCAGCGCGTCACCGGCGCGGTTCGCCGCCGACACCGTCGCCTGCGCCGTGAACAACGACGATCCGTCGATCAGCAGCAGTGCTCCCCCGGACTCGCCGATGACCAGCGCCGCATCGGCTCGATCGTGACGCAGCTCGTCCGTTCCGGTGTCACGGTTGCCCGTGGGATCGGCCTTCGTGACATCGAAGATCGGGGGAAGTTGTTGCGCCGCAGTCTCGGCGCCCGGCCCGACGACCACGGTCGACACGCTGTCGACACCGAAGTTGGCGGCGTACCCGAAGATCACCAGCAGCAGCAGCGGCAGCGCGATCAACATCGCCATGGTGCGGCGGTCTCGACGCAGCTCGCGGAACTCCTTGATGATCATCGCCAGCACGACCCGGAAGGTTATTGCAGATCGGACGTAGAATCCAACAGCTGTTGGTTTTCACCCGGCCATCGATCACAGCACGCGACGACGTTCACGAAGACATGACGGAGCGACATGACGCGGCGGCCCGCTCGCGCGGGACGTCGCCCGCCGAGCAGGTGCCGTGCCCGGGCGGTCAGGGTCGGCCAGGCGGGGCGAACGACCTGACGAGGAAGCCGGCCGCCACGCCGTCAGAGCCGCAGCACGTGAGAGACGCTGCGGGGCGCGAAGCCGTGACGTTCATACAGCCGTCGGGCTGCCTGATTGTCGAAGTAGCTGTCGACGCACACCTCACCGCAGCCGCGCCCCGCGCCCAGTCGGTGAATGCATCGGTCAGCCGTCCACCGATGCCGGTGCGCCGCGCATCGGCCCTCACGTACATGCTGCGCAAGACCCCGAACGTCACCGGCTGTCGCGTCGGGCCGGACTCGCTCAGATAGCCCGCCGCCGAGCCGACGACAGCTCCATCACTCCGTGCCACGAAGACCACGCACGAGGGATCCGCCAGCAGCCGGCGGAAGTCGCCGGCACCCTCGCGGCGCGGCCATCCGACATCCGCGTAGCGGTCGTGGACGCCGGCGTCCTCGGCAAACAACATCGACTCCAACTCGACGAGCTCGACGACGTCGTCGACGCGGGCCAGTTCGACGCTCGACGGAGCGACGTCCCGGGTCATGACAGGGAGACCACCCAGACGACAGCAGCGACCAGCAACGCGAGCGAACCGACGATCAGCACCGTGCGCCGATCACCACCCGGGCTGGGTTGCATCGACGGCCCGCCCACCCCGCGTTCCCCCGACCGCGCGTGCCGTACTGCTGTTGACCGAGACCGCTCACGTCTCCCACCCTACGCACCGCGGCGCACGGCCCCGCGCAGGTCGGCGACTTGGGACACTACGACTCGATCCGAGCCGAAACGCTGACGTCACACCTGGTTGGCCGGCGGTTCATCTCCGTCCGGCACGATACCGAGATGGCACTCACCGATCGGCGCATCGTCGCCGTGGAACACCCGTCGCTCGATGGTGACGTCGAGCTGTTCCTCGACGGCCTCCGCTCCGAGCAGCGGTACTTCGGCCCGACGGCCCGAGCCAACCCCAAGCCGTTCTCGTCGCTCATCGAATCGTTGCAGCGCCGCACCGGGTTCCGACTCGGGGTCGTCGAATGTGGGCGTGTCGTCGGCCTGGCGCGAGTCGATCGGGCCGGTCAGATGTTCATCGCCGGCCTCCCGGAACATCGCGGCCGAGGGATCGGCACGCTGCTGGGCAAGGCCGTGCTCGACCGAGCGACGCAACTCGGCTACCAGCGGATCTCCATTCGCTCCACGACGCGGAGCCGAGCATGCCACGGCATCGGTGCGGCGCTCGGGTGCGCGATCCGCGTCGGCACGCGCGGGCGAACGGATCTGATCGTCGATCTCCACGAATCCGCGAGAACGGCCTGAAGGCTGATCAGTCCGGCCAGGTGTCGGGTAGCTCGGAGCGCCACGGCGGGTCGGCGCCCCGCCGGGTACAGACGATGCCGGCGACCACGTTGGCCGCCTCGACCGATCGGCGCAGCCGGTCGACATCGCCGGCGTCGGCGACGCTTGCACCCGATGCGATCCACGACGACAGGAATCCACCACCGAACGAATCTCCGGCACCGATCGTGTCGATCACCTCGACCGGCTGCACCGGTACCAGTTCCTCCGCCTCGGCGGTGAGGATCCGGACGCCATCGCCACCAGCGGTGAGCAGGACCGCTCGCGGGCCGCGTCGGAGGAGCAGCCGGGCTGCGGCCGCCGGATCATGGTCGGGCCAGAGGTATGCCAGATCCTCGTCGCTGACCTTCACGATGTGAGCGTGCGAAACCACTCGCCGCAGGCGCTTCACGTATGCGTCGCGATCGGGGATGATCCTCGGCCGGCAGTTGACGTCGATCATCACCATCCCGTGCTCGTGGTTCGCCACGACCATCCGCTCGACCGCCTCGGCCATCGGCTCGAGCACCAGGCCCAGTCCGCCCGTGAACAACACCTCTCCACCCAGATCCAGCGGGGGGTCCGACAGCGTCGGCGCGGATGTGCCCTCGATATAGAAGCGGTACTGGGCTGCGCCGTGCTCGTCGAGCTCCGCAGCCGCGAGCGTGGTCGGGACATCGACGCGTGCGACGTCGTCGGTCGACACACCATCGGCCTCGAGCTGCGCAACCAGCATCGAACCGAACCGGTCGATCGATATTGCCGCGACGAACGAGACATCGGCTCCGAGCCGACCGCAGGCACGTGCCGTGTTGAACGGGGCGCCGCCCAGGGCAGCCGTGACACGACCGCTCGCATCGATGACGAGATCCACCAAAGCTTCGCCGACGACCACGATCACGGCCTCATCATGACAAACACGAGGCGGTTCGGCACCGGATGAAGCAGAATCGGGCGATGAACCAGCCCACGCCGGACGGATCGACGGTCACGCCCGCAGACATCGAATCCGCAGCGGCGGTGATCGGCCCGTTCGTTCGCAACACCCCGATCCTCACCGTGCCGGGTGACGAGATCGGCATCGATGCGACGTTGGTGCTCAAGCTCGAGTACCTCCAGCACAGCGGTTCGTTCAAGGCGCGCGGGGCGACGCATCACGTGTGCACCCAGCACATCTCCGACGAAGGGCTCGTCGCCGCGTCGGGTGGCAACCACGGCGCGGCCGTCGCGTGGGCCGCCCGCAGGTTCGGGCATCCGGCCCACATCTTCGTACCGACCACCGCGACACCCACGAAGATCGCCCGCCTGCGCGAGTACGGCGCCCAGATCCACCAGGTCGGCGACGTCTACGACGACGCTTTGGCGGCGAGCCGCGACTATCTCGCCACACATCGGGCTACGTCGATCCACGCCTACGACGACCCCGTCGTGATGGCCGGCGCCGGAACGTGCGCTCGCGAGCTCGACCTGGCCGCTGCTCACCTCGACGCGGTGCTGCTGGCCTGCGGCGGTGGCGGCCTGTCCGGCAGTACGGCAGCTTGGTTCGGCGATCGCGCGGAGATCGTCGCGATCGAGACGGCGGGCACGGCCACCTATGCGGCAGCGGTCGAGCACGGCGGACCGATCGAGATCCAGGTCTCGGGAATCGCCGCAGACGCGCTCGGCGCAACCCGCCTCGGAGCGCATCCGTGGCAGGCGCTGCACGCCGTCGGGGCCACCAGTGTGGTCATCTCCGACGAAGCGGTCGTCGCCGCGCGCGAACACCTGTGGAGGTGGTTGCGGATCGTGGTCGAGCCGGCAGCCGCCGCGCCGATCGCAGCGCTGATGACCGGAGCTTGGCGACCACGCCGCGGCGAGGATCGTGTGGGCGTCGTGCTGTGCGGCGCCAACACCACGGTCGAACTGTGACCGGACGCGCCGACATGACCCTCGTGACGCGCCACGACAGATGGGGCAGACTGGGCCGGTGACCGACACCGCACGCCCGACCGGCCGACCCGCGGCATCCGTGAACCCGGACAGCTACGAGCTCGCCGACCGCTACCGCCGGGAGAACGGCCGCGTGTTCCTGTCGGGCCTCCAGGCGATCGCCCGGCTCCCGGGCGACCAGCTGCGCCTCGACCGCCGCAGCGGGCTCAACACGGCAGCCTTCGTCAGCGGGTACCAGGGGTCACCCGTCGGCACGTTCGGCGAAGAGGTCGAGCGGGCGTTGCGCACCGTCCCGGATCTGCCGATCGTCAATCGACCGGGCGTCAACGAGGAACTGGCCGCGACGTCGGTGATGGGCAGCCAGTTGGCCGTCACCCTCGACGACTGCCTGTACGACGGCATCTTGGGCATCTGGTACGGCAAGGGCCCCGGCATCGATCGCGCCGGTGACGCGATCCGCCATGCGGTGTTCGCCAGCACCGCTCCCCACGGCGGCGTGGTCGCCGTCGTGGGCGACGATCCCAGCGCCAAATCGTCGACGGTGCCGTCGTCGAGCGACGCGACGATGGTCGATCTGCACATGCCGCTGCTGTTTCCGGGCGATCCGCAAGAGGCGCTCGACCTCGGCCGCCACGCGGTTGCGCTCTCGCGGGCGTGCGGCATCTGGTCGGGCTTCAAGCTCGTCACGCCGGTCGCCGACGGCACGGGCACCGTCGACGTGCACCCCGACCGTGTGCTGCCGATCATCCCGACGATCGAGATCGACGGCGTGACCTTTCGACCCCGTCCCAACGGTCGCCTGATCACACCCCACACACTGGAGATGGAACGCGAGTTCTTCGAGGTCCGCACCGAGCTGGCGCGCCAGTACGGATCGATCAATCAGTTGAACCGTGTCACGGTTCGCACCGAACACGACTGGATCGGCATCGCTGCGTGCGGGCACACGTACCACGAGGTGCGCGAGGCGCTCACGGTGTTGGGCTTCACCGACGATCAGGCGCTCCGCGATGCGGGCATCCGGCTGTTCCAGCTCCTGATGCCGATCCCGCTCGAACGCCAAGACGTCCGTCAGTTCGCCGCGGGCCTGACCGACGTCGTCGTGATCGAGGAGAAGAACCCGACGCTCGAACTGCTGATGCGCGATGCCCTCTACGACGTCGCTGGCAGGCCGCGCGTATGGGGCAAGCGCGACGAGCACGGGACCGTGCTCGTGCCGTACGACTCGCTGCTCGACGCCGACCGCTTGATGCCGGCCCTTCGGCACCACCTCGGCAAACGGCTCGGTGATCAACTGGTTCCGGAGCGGCCGCAGCCCGATCGACAGCTGATTCCGCTCTCGGTCAACCGGGCGCCGTACTTCTGTTCGGGCTGTCCCCACAACGCGAGCACCCGCGTCGAGCCCGGCACGTTGGTCGGCGGCGGCATCGGCTGCCACGCGATGGTGGCCTTCATGGAGCCCGAACGTACGGGCGACCTCGTCGGCCTGACGTGCATGGGCTCGGAGGGCGCCCAGTGGATCGGCATGTCGCCATTCGTCATGCGCAAGCACCTCGTTCAGAACTTGGGTGACGGCACGTTCTTCCACTCCGGCTCGTTGGCGGTACGGGCCTCGATCGCAGCCGGCATCGACATCACCTACAAGTTGCTCCACAACGGCACGGTCGCCATGACCGGTGGCCAGGATGCGCAGGGGGCCGTCGACGTGCCCCGGATCGCGGCGATGCTGATGGCCGAAGGCGTGAAGCGGATCATCATCACCACCGACGACACCGGCCGCTTGGCGGGCGCGGCGCTGCCCAACGGCGTCGACGTATGGGATCGCAGCCGACTCGCCGAGGCCCAACACGTTCTCGCCCAAGTCAAGGGCACCACGGTCCTCATCCACGACCAGGCCTGCGCCGCCGAGAAGCGCCGCGGGCGTAGTCGCGGCACGATCGAGACGCCCGGCTTTCGGGTGGTCATCAACCAACGGATCTGCGAGGGCTGCGGCGACTGCGGAGACCAGTCGAACTGCCTGTCCGTACAGCCGATCGACACGCCGTACGGCCGCAAGACAGCGATCCACCAGACCAGCTGCAACTTCGATTTCTCGTGCATGAAGGGTGACTGCCCGGCATTCGCGACCGTCACCGTCGACCCCGACGCGAAGCGGCGGCGGCGGGATGCACCGGTCGCACCCGAACCGGCCACGCTCGCCACACCCGCCGCGGCCGTCGACACCGACAACTTCACGGTACGGCTGTCGGGCATCGGCGGCACCGGAGTGATCACCGTCAGCCAACTGATCGGTACCGCCGCGCTGTTCGACGGGTTCCATGTACGCGGCCTCGACCAGACCGGCCTCTCGCAGAAGGCAGGGCCCGTCACCAGCGACGTCCGCATCTCACGCGACGAACCGACGGCTTCGAATCACGCCAATGCAGCCGGGGTGGACTGCTTCCTGGCCTTCGACCTGCTCGCAGCAGCCAGCGATTCACATCGCGGTGGCGCGGTACCGGGCCGCACGATCGTGATCGGATCGGTCGACGTGGTACCCACCGGTGACATGGTGGTGCACCCCGACAGCAAGCGGTATCCCGAGCAGATCGCCCTCCGCGACCGTCTCGACGAGGTCTCACGGCCCGACGCCAACCGCTATCTCGACGCCGGCGCGATCACCGGTGGACTGTTCGGCGGTTCGGCGACCGCGAACGTGCTCACCCTCGGCGTCGCCGTGCAGACGGGTGCGCTCCCGGTCACACCGGCCAGCATCGAACGCGCCATCGGACTGAACGGCGTCGCCGTCGACCAGAACATCGCCGCGTTCCGCTTCGGACGCCAGTGGGCGATCGACCCCGATCGGGTCGAAGCTGCCGCCGGCATCGTTGCGCCGCGATTCGAGTCGCTCGATCAGATGATCGAACGACTGGAGGACGACCTCGCCGACTATCAAGATCGCGCCTACGCCGACCGCTTCCGTCACCAGGTCGACGCGGTCCGCGCCGCCGAGCACGCCGTCGATCCCGGGTCGACGGTGCTCACCGATGCGGTCGCACGTCACTTCCACAAGCTGATGGCGTACAAGGACGAGTACGAGGTCGCCCGTCTGGCGCTCCTCGACGAGTCGCAAGAGCGGTACCGGACCGTTGGCGGGCCCTTCACGAAGATCACGTACCACCTGCATCCGCCGATACTTCGGGCGATGGGCGTGGGCCGCAAGATGAAGTTCCGGCGCACCGGCGCCCCATCGTTCAGTGCGCTGCGGGCGATGAAGCACCTGCGCGGCACGAAGGCCGATCCGTTCGGATGGGCCAAGGTCCGCCGAGTCGAGCGGGCGATGATCCCCGAGTACGAACAGGCGATCACGACGCTGCTCGCTCGGCTCGACACGGCGAATCTCGCCGAGGCGGTGGCGATCGCTGCGCTGCCCGATCAGGTACGCGGATACGAGCACATCAAGTTGGCCAGGGCGACCGCCTACCGCGCCGAGCTCGCCGAACGCCTGGCGCGCCTGGGCAGCTGAACACCTCCGGCACCAGCGGTGGCCGGTGAGCGCACTGGTCGCGGCGGCGAGCTCGCCGATGCGCCCGCAGGCCGACGACCGTAGACTCTGGTGCATGCCCGCCGCCGGTGAACACCATCCCGCGTTCGAGGAGTATTGCGAGTGCATCTTCGAGCTGGCCGAGGACGACGTCGACATCATCCAGGCCCGGATCGCCGACCGGCTGCAGGTCAGCCGGCCCGCCGTCAGCGAGATGATCCGCAAGCTCGAGGCCGAGGGGCTGATCACCAACGACGGCGCGATCGTGCTCACCGAGACCGGATCGGCGCTCGCCCAGCAGATCGTGCGACGCCATCGCCTGGCCGAGCGATTCCTCACCGACATCTTGAAGCTGTCGTGGGCCGAAGCGCACCACGAGGCAGGCAAGTGGGAGCACGTCATCAGCGACCACGTCGAAGTCGCCATGAACCGGCTGCTCGGCGAGCCGACCACCTGCCCCCACGGCAATCCGATTCCCGGATCCGACTATGTCGATCCCCACTCGGCCCCACTGTCGGAACAGCCGGTCGGTCAGAGATTCACGGTGCGTCGCATCCCCGAGGAGCTCGAGTTCACGCCAGGGTTGCTCGAATTCCTCGAGGCATCGTCGCTGCGGCCCGGATGCACCGGGACGGTGACCGGAACCTCACCCGACGGCACGTTGACCGTCGAGATCGAGGGGCGCCACGTGGGGGTTGGCGCATTTGCGAGTGAGCGGATCATGGTCACCTCGTGAATCGGGCGGTTGCCGGTGTGCTGGCAGCAGTGCTCACGCTGGGGGCGTGCGGCAACACCTACATCGACAGTGAGGTCACGGTGCCTGACACCGCGCCCGATGCCACGACCACGACGCTGTCACCGGTCGACCCGGATGCCTCGCTCGACGACCTGTTGACCGAGATCGAAACCCTGATGTTCGACCTCGATCAGCAGATCATCGACCGGAGCGGAGATGTCGCGACGCTGGCCCGCCTCGACCAGGTCTGGCAAGTCGCCGAGCGTCAGATTCGCGCCGAGAACCCTGACGACGTGTACAACTTCCAACAGGCGATCGACCTCGCTCGCAGCGGCGTACAACGGCGGCGCCCGGCCGACGCCAGCAAGGGCTACAAGATCATCACCACGGTGATCGACGCCTACGTCGGCGCCAGCTGACCCGCTACCACATGGTGCGGTAGGTTCGCCCCATGGGACACCGAGCCAGGTTCGATCGAGATGGCGTGGCCCGTGGTGAGCTCGACGTGTTCGCGACCGGGGCAACGATTGCGCACGAACCGGAGGCGATCGTCGTGCGAGCCATCGTCGACAAGGAAATCGGCACGGCCGGCGATCGATTGCGACGCAGCGGCGAACTGGTGCGCAACGGCCTCGAGCACGCAAAGGACTTCCAAGCCAGACCCGGACATCGCCCCGGCGTCTCGCGGGCGCCGGTCGGCACGGCGAGCTACCGGCGCGGCGGCGACACCGACATCGTGCGACCCGTGCTCGTTCCCCCGGCGTTCGCCAGTGACTTCGCAGTCGCCGGCGAGTTGTTCGCCGAACCGGTCCCGCACCTGTCGATCCGCCACCACGACGACGACGACGAAGAGAGATTCCTCATGTGGGATGCACAGCTCGACAGCGGCGGCGCCCGGCGGCGGGTGACGTTGCACCTCCTCGCCTCACCGTCGATGGTGGTGACCGTCCTCGAACTCGTACCGTGCAAACGGCTGCGGCACGGTCGCGAGCGGTTCGTCGCCGATGGTGTGGCAGCCCTCGATGTGGTCGCGCGCCGGCTGACCAGGGCGTTCCGCACCCGCTGATCACCCGTCAGGTTCGACCGCTGCTGGTCGCTACCGTGCTCACTCATGTCGGCTCGCCGCACATCACTACTGCTCGCAGGTCTCGCGCTGTACGGGCTGAGCCTGACACTGCTCGTGCGGGCCGATCTCGGACTGGCACCGTGGGACGTGTTCCATCAAGGTGTGGCCAGGGCCACGGGGCTGTCGTTGGGCAGCGTGATCGTGGGCACCAGCTTCGTGGTGCTCATGCTGTGGATCCCGTTGCACGAGCGGCCCGGTATCGGCACGATGGCAAACGCGGTGCTCGTCGGCGTCGGCGTGGACGCGTGCTCGGCGCTGTTGCCCGAGGTCGGCGACACGGCACTGCGCTGGCTGCTGCTGGTTGGGGGCATCGTGCTCAACGGCGTGGCGACAGGACTGTACATCGGCGCCGGAATGGGGCCGGGACCCCGCGACGGCCTGATGACGGGGATCGCCCGGCGGGGTCACCCGATCCGTCTCGTGCGGACATCGCTCGAGTTGGTGGTGCTCACGGCCGGCATCGTGCTGGGCGGCTCGTTCGGTGTCGGCACGATCGCCTACGCGCTCGCGATCGGCCCGCTGGTACATGTTCTGCTGCCCTGGTTCACCCGCCTCGCCGACGGTGATCGGCGACTGGGCGCGACGGCCGTCGCGGGCCTACCGACGCCGTGAGGCCCGATGGGCACGCCGACTGGCGCCGAGTCAGCGCAGCGGCTCGGGCAGGTCGTCGCAGTGGACGATCGACAGGCGTTGGGTGCTGCGGGTGAGCGCCACGTACAACGCGCGCATTCCATGATCCTGATCGCTGACGATGCGGCTCGGCTCGACCACCACGACGGCGTCGAGCTCGAGCCCCTTGATCACGCTGACGGGAACGATCGTGAGCGACTGGTCGAGCCCGGTGTTCGACGCACGACCGTGCTCGAGTCCCGCTGCCGTCATTGCGTCGGACAGCTCGTCACACATGTCGTCGGGGGCGACGACCGCGACGCTGGCCGCGGAGAGTTCGGAACGCAGCACGCACACCTCGTCGAGCACGCCCGCGATCAAGGCCTCGGCCCGGACGATTCTCGGCTCGGCGTCGCCGACGCGCACCGAGGTCGGAACCCGCAATCCGGGCGTGGCCGCGGCCATGACCCGGTTGGCGAGCTCCATGATCTGGGCCGGAATGCGATAGCCGACGGACAGGCCGATCACGCGGGGCGGTTTGCGATCGGGAAGGAACTCCAGCACTTGGTCCCAGTCGTTCGGAGCCAGCGGCCCGGTTGCCTGGGCGATGTCGCCGACGACGGTCATCGACCCACTCAACGATCGGCGAGCCGCCATCTTGAGTTGCATCGGCGTCAGATCCTGCACCTCGTCGATCACGATGTGCCCGAACGTCCGGATCTCATCGGACTCGTCGATCTTGCCGTTCTTGCCCGGCTTCGGACCGAGCACCTCGCGGGCGTCGTCGAGCAGAGCCACATCGGCCGCCGTCCACCGCACGTCATGGACCGACGCGCTGCGCGGCCGGTGCAGGGCCTTGTATTCGCGGTCTTCGAGCACTCCCTCCGCAGCGAGGCGCAAGAGGCCCATCGATCCGAACAGGTCATGGAGCAGTTCGGCCGGTGTGAGGACCGGCCAGATGCGTTCGAGCGCCTCACGGACCTGTGGCAGCGAGCGCACCTCAGAGCGGACGTCTCGGGGCGACGCATCCCCATAGCCCCAGGTCGCAGCCATCGACGCCCAGATCTCGCCCTCGACCCATTTGCGGGCCGTGTTGTGACGGCGGAACCGGCGCCGAGCCTGGCGCACGATGCGGCCCGTGTCGTCGGCGCGCAGGCGCACGTAGCCGGATCGGAACGGCACCACGACGTCGTCGCGCAGTGGCCGTTCACGGTCCGCGATCGCCCGGTCGATCAGATCACTCATGCGGGCGTCACCCTTCACCCGCGCGGTCAGGGACGACTCGTCGCCGACTCCGCGCCCGGCGAACTCGACATGTGGCACCAGATCGGCGAGCACCACCTGGTCGACGCCCGCCTCGCCCAACGACGGGAGCACCTGTTCGATGTACTTGAGGAACACGCGGTTCGGCCCGATCACGAGCACGCCTTGTTCCTCGAGCGGGAAGCGGTAGGTGTAGAGGAGGTATGCGGCACGGTGCAACGCCACCACGGTCTTGCCCGTTCCGGGACCGCCCTGGACCACCAGCACTCCGGGCTGCGGTGACCGGATGATTTCGTCCTGTTCGCCCTGGATGGTGGCGACGATGTCACCGAGCGTGCCAGTACGGCCACGTTCGAGCGACGCGATCAGGGTGCTGTAGCCCCGCAGCCCCGAGTCGCCCACTGCGGCGAGACCGTCGTCGTGGCCGACGCCGAGATGACCTTCGCCGAACAACTCGTCCTCGATGCCCAGCAGCTTGCGGCCTTCGACAGCGAAGTGCCGCCGGCGTGCGAGCCCCATCGGTTCACGCCCGGTCGCCCGGTAGAAGGGCTCGGCGACAGGTGCTCGCCAGTCGATCACGACCGGTTCGGACTCGCTGTCGGCGATCGCAAGGCGACCGATGTGAAAGCCTTCCAGCCCACCATCGGGCACCTCGACGCCGTCGTCGTCGACGACGTGTCGATCGATCCGGCCGAACACGAGCGCCGCCTTGCCGAGATCGAGGTCGGTCAGGCGCTTGACCAGGGCCTCGTCGAACGCATTGCGTTCAAATCTGGCCTGGAACGTGCCCCCGAGGTCGGGTTCGGTCAGGTCACGCAACCGCCACGCAGAGGTGCGACTCTGCTCGAGACAGTCGTACGCGTGGTCGATGTAGGCCTGTTCGTCGGCGAGGTCCGGATGGTGTTGGGTCATCGATTCCGAAGGTGATACGAAGGAACGGAGCGTCGGCGGCCACGCGGGACCACCGAAATGGGGGTCGAGATACTCTATCGGCGCCGGTAGCGTCCTCCCCCAGCATGATCACTCCCGCTCCGACCGCGCCCGACGTCCCGTTCCTCGACGCAGCCCGGGGGCGGCCCGCACGTCGGACCCCGGTGTGGTTCATGCGCCAGGCAGGCCGCAGCCTTCCCGAATACCGGGCCATCCGCGGCAGCGGTTCGATCCTCGACGCGATCAAGCAACCGCAGCTGTCGGCGGAGATCACGATGCAGCCGGTCGAGCGGTACGGGGTCGACGCAGCAGTGCTCTACAGCGACATCGTGGTACCGCCCCACGCAGTGGGGTTCGGCATCGACGTCAAGCCCGGCACGGGTCCGGTCGCCGAGCACCCGCTGCGCAGCGCGGCGGATCTCGAACGCCTGCGCCCACTCGCTCCCGACGACGTCTCCTACGTGGCCGACACCGTCGATCTGCTGGTGCGCCAACTTCCCCACGACGTGCCCCTGCTGGCGTTCGCCGGCGCCCCGTTCACGGTCGCCAGCTATCTCATCGAAGGCGCTCCCAGCCGCACCTATCAGCACACCAAGGCCCTGATGCACACCGACGAGGCACTCTGGCACGAGGTGATGGAACGGCTCGCCCAACATGCGATCACGTTCATCGACGTGCAGCTCCGGCACGGTGCACGTGCCTTCCAGTTGTTCGATTCGTGGGCCGGATCGCTGTCGGTCGCCGACTACGACCGCTTCGTGTTCCCACACTCGCAACACGTCTTCGCCGTGCTCGCCGACCGGCATCCGGATGTGGCGGGTATCCACTTCGGGATCGGATGCGATCACCTGCTCGAGCGCATGTACGCAGTCGGGCCGCAGATCATCGGCCTCGACTGGCGCACGCCAATCCAAACCGCCCGCCGTCGGTTGGGGCCCGACACCGTCGTGCAGGGCAACCTCGACCCGGCGCTGGTGCTCGCCGGCGAACAGCCCGCACTGGCCGGAACCCGCGCCGTGCTGGCCGACAACGCCGGACACCCCGGGCACATCTTCAATCTCGGGCACGGGGTGCAGCCCGACACCGATCCGGAGGTACTGCGAGCGATCGTCGACCTCGTCCACGAATCGACGACGCGATGACCGACCACACGACAACCCCTGCAGCATCTGTCGGGCGTGACAGCTCGGATCGCATCGCGGTCGTGTTGATGGCATACGGTACGCCGCGCTCGCCGGACGAGATCCTGCCGTACTACATCGACATCCGGCGTGGGCGACCCCCGACCGACGAGCAACTCGCCGACCTCACCCGTCGGTACGAGGCGATCGGAGGCGTGTCGCCGTTGGCCGAGCTGACCGAGGCCCAGCGCGATGCGCTACAGCACGAGCTCGACGCCTTGGCGCCCGGCGTCTACGAGGTCGTGCTCGGGCTCAAGCACGCCGACCCGAAGGTCGAGGCGGCCGTCGACGAGATCGCGGCACGGGGTTTCCGGCGGGCCGTCGGAGCCGTGCTCGCACCGCACTACTCGGCGTACTCGATCGGGCAATACCTGGGCCGGGTCAGCGAGGCCGCCGCGCCGCACGGCTTGACCGTGTCGGGCGTCGAGTCGTGGGCCACCGAGCCCGCCTTCATCGAGTTCCTCGTCGCCGACCTGCGAGCACGCCTGGCATCGATGCCCGAGCGGACTCGGGTGCTGTTCACCGCCCACTCCCTGCCACAGCGCATCCTCACCACCGGCGATCCGTATCCCGAGGAGCTGCGGGCCACCGCCGAGGCGGTGGCCGCGCGTCTGGAGCTGAACGAGGGCGAAGGGTGGCAGATCGCCTGGCAGAGCGCCGGACGCACACCCGAACCATGGCTGGGGCCCGACATCCTGGAGGTGATCGATTCGTTGGCCGACGATCCCGACGTCGATGGCGTCGTGGTGGCGGCGGTCGGATTCGTGGCCGATCACTTGGAGGTGCTGTACGACCTCGACATCGAGGCTCGCGAACGCGCCGAGCAACTCGGCCTCGCGTTCGACCGCACCGCGTGCGTCAACGACGACCAGGCCGTGATGCGGGCACTCGCGATCCGTATCCACGAGGCGGCAGGTTGATGCCCGGCCGTCGGGTGCTCGTCGTGGGGGGCGGCATCGCCGGGCTGGCGGCGGCAGTCGACCTGATCGACGACCCCGCGTACGAGGTCGAGCTCTGGGAAGCCGCCGAACGGCTCGGCGGCAAGATCGCCACGTCCCCGTTCGCCGGGCTCGACCACGTGGACGAGGCAGCCGACGCCTACCTCACACGAGTACCCCATGCCGTCGCGTTCGCCCGACACGTCGGGTTGCACGACGACGACCTCACGTCCCCCACCGGCGCCAGTGCGATGGTCTGGCACGACCGATTGCACGACATACCCGGGGGGATCCTGCTCGGCGTACCGGCCGCGATCCGGCCGTTCGTGACCACCTCGCTGCTGAGCTGGCGAGGCAAGCTGCGTGCGGCCGCAGAGCCACTGCTGCCGCGCACCGACGCCGACGACTCGATCGGACATCTGGTGCGGGCCCGCTTCGGCGACGAGGTACACGACCGGTTGGTCGACGCGCTCGTCGGCAGCATCTACGCCACCGACACCGACCGGTCCAGCCTGGCCGCCGTCCCGCAGCTGGCCGACCTGGCCGCCACACACCGCAGTCTGCTGCTGGGCGCCATGCACGTGAAGCGCCGCGCCCCCGCCGCGTCCCCTGACTCCCCCACCTTCGGTGCCCCGCGACACGGAATGGCACGCCTCGTCGACGCCGCCGCGTCGTACGTGACGCGCAGGGGTGGCACGATCGTCACCGGCCAGGCGGCCCGCAGCATCCGGCCCGACGGTGCCGGATGGGTCGTCGACGACCGACCGTTCGACGCGGTCGTGCTCGCATCGCCGGCGCAGTCCACGGCACCACTGCTCGCCGCCGCCTTTCCCGACGCCAGTGCGCGGCTCGGCGCGTTCGAGTACGCCGACGTGATCATGGTGCGGCTCACCGTGCCTGCCGGCGCATGGCCCGAGCGCCTGCGCGGACGCAGCGGATACCTCGTGCCGAAACCCGACCAGCGGTACGTCACCGCGGCATCGTTCGGCTCGCAGAAGTGGAGTCACTGGGCACCGTCGGACGGTACGCAGGTCCTTCGTGTTTCGCTGGGCCGCGACGGCTTGCCGGTCGCCCATCTCGACGACGACACCGCACTGGCTGCGACCATCGACGAGACCGGACAGCACCTCGGATTCGACGTCCAACCAGGCGAAACATCGATCACCCGCTGGATCGGAGCGTTTCCGCAGTACCGACCCCACCATCATCGGTTGGTCGCCGACACCGAGGCCTCGCTGCCGCCCTCGATCGCGCTCGCGGGTGCGAGCTACCACGGGATCGGCATCCCGGCGTGTATCGGTGGCGCACGGCGAGCGGCCGATCGGATCAGGCAATCTGCGGAACAGCCGATCAACTCGTGACATGATGGAATTGATGAGTCGTCGCGAACACCGACACATGAATCGGCGATCGGTGCAAGCCGTCGCTTCGCTGGTTGCACTCGCATGCCTCGCCCTGTCCGCCTGCGGAGATTCGGGCGACGGCGCAAGCGCTGCAAACACCACGACCACCATCGCGACGACCACCACGACCACCACCACGACCACTTCGACGACCACCACCACGACCGTCTCGCCGACCACTTCGACGACCACCACGACGAGCGCGCCGAGCACCACGACCACCACGACCACCACGACCACCACGACCGCCCCGGTCGTGCAGGAGACCGAACCGATCGCGCCGCCGGCCGACGCCTATGGCGCCGAACCGCTCGTCCAGATCGGTTCGATCGCGATCCCCAAGCTCGGTGTCGACATGGCCATGTACGAGGGCATTCGCCTCACCACGCTCGATTACGGCCCGGGGCACTGGCCCGGAACGGCGCTGCCCGGCCAGGTTGGCAACCTCGTCGTCGGCGGACACCGCTCCAGCAAGCATCGTGTGTTCCGCGACGTCGACCAGCTGGTCGCGGGCGACCAGATCATCTTTCGCGATGACAAGGGCGAGCACGTGTACCTCGTGAACAGGGTCGAGATCGTCGAGCCGACGGCTGTATGGATCGTCGATCCGACCTCCACGGCAACCGCCACGCTGTTCGCCTGCCATCCGCCAGGATCCACAGCGCAACGGATCGTCGTCTTCGCCGACCTCTCCGCCTGATGCCCGACGCGCCGGTCGCCCTCGGGCGATGGAAACGCCCGGCGCTCGGCGTGCTCGCCGGCCTGCTGGTCGCGTTCTCGATGCCACCGTGGGGCTTCTGGCCGCTTGCATTCGTGGGTGTGGCGGGATTCGAAGCAGCACTCGGTGACCGGCTGACGCGGCGCGGGCGGGCCGCAGTCGGCTTCGCCTTCGGTGCAGCATGGATGTACGTCGGGATGGCGTGGATGTGGTATCTGACGGTGCCCGGCTACCTGCTCACGTGTGCCCTCTTCGCCGGATTGCACGCCGCAGCTGCCGCGTTCGCCCCGACCGGGCCTTGGCGAACGATCGGCAGACCGGCGGCCCACACGCTGGTCGAGATCGTCAGGATGTCGTTTCCCTTCGGCGGCGTGCCACTGGCGACGATCGGCATCTCCCAGGCGGGTGGACCTCTACTGGGTGTCGCCAGACTCGGCGGCGTCATCTTGTTGACCTGGATGGTGTTCCAGGTCGGATGCGCACTGGCTGATTCGGCCCCGTCGGTCCGACTGGTGGTCGCGCGTCGGCGCTCCGGTGTTCGCGGTCGCCCACACGGTGTGATCGGAGTGGCCGCCGTCGCGGTACTGATCGTGCTGGCGACTGTTGCGCCGGAAGGGTCCGACGTCGACGGTGAGTCGCTCACGATCGCCGCCGTGCAGGGCGGTGGCCGGCAGGGCACCAGCGCGCTCGACGTGCCCAGCTCGCAGGTGACCCAGGCCCACCTCGATGCCACTGCGACGATCAAACCGGATCCCGAGCTCGACCTGGTCGTGTGGCCGGAGAACGGGATCGACATCAACCACCGGCCGTTCGCGGGCAGCGATGCCCAACTCGCGATCGCGGCCGAGGCTGCCCGCCTGGGTGTTCCGTTCGCCGTCGGCGTCACCGTCGATTCGGAGTATTCGCTCCATCCGGTCGACGACAGCTTCGTCAATGCCCAGGTCGTCGTCACGCCCGATGGCCATGTCACCAGCACCTACGAAAAAGTGCAGATCGTGCCGTTCGGCGAGTACGTGCCGATGCGCGGGCTGCTCGAGGCGCTCGGCGCGCCGCTCGACCAGATCCCTTCGGACGCCACGCGAGGACGCGGCCCCGCAGTGATCGAGTTGCCCGACGGTACCGAGCTGGGCGTGATGATCTCGTGGGAGGTGTTCTTCGCCGCTCGCGGACGGGCGGCCGCCGACGGGGCGATCCTGCTCAACCCGACGAACGGGGCCAGCTACACCGGCACGATCCTGCAGACCCAGCAGATCGCATCCAGCAAGCTGCGGGCAACCGAGACCGGGCGATGGGTCGTGCAGGTGTCGCCGACCGGTTTCTCGGCCTTCGTGTCGCCCGCCGGTGAAGTCTTTCAGCGGACCGGCGTCAGCGAACGCAAGGTCATCACGATGGACGTGCCGCTGCGGCAAGGGTCGACCTGGTACTCGACGGTCGGCGACGGGCCCTGGATCGTGATCGTCATCGCCTTGCTCGGCGTGGCACTGTGGTTCGGCGAATGGCGACCGCGCCGACTCGGCGACACTCCCGAGATCACGCCTCGAGCATGAGGGTGACGGGGCCGTCGTTGACGATCTCGACGCGCATCACGGTGCGGAACCGGCCGGTCGCGACGATTGCGCCGAGATCGCGAAGGCGGGCAACGACCTGATCCACGAGCGGCTCGGCGTGCTCGGGGCGAGCGGCGTCGATCCAGCTCGGGCGGCGACCCTTGTCGGTGTTGCCGTACAGGGTGAACTGGCTGACGACCAGCACCTCAGCCGTCTCGTCGTCGGCGAGCCGGTCGGCGAGCGAACGGTTCATCACCCCGTCGGCATCGTCGAACAGGCGCAGGTGCCAGATCTTCTCCGCCAACTTGGCAGCCTCTCGCTCGCGGTCGGTGTGGGTGACCCCCACGAGCACACACAACCCCGCACCGATCTCACCGGCCGGGTCGACCGATCCATCGGGGTCGACGACCTCGACACTCGCTCGAATCACCCGCTGCACGAGCCCACGCATGCGACCAAGCCTGGCACGAACGGCCCGATCAGGAACAATGGTGTCGTGGTGACCGAACCAACCGGATCATTCCGTCTCGGTGACGAGGCGACACTGGTCGAGATCGACGCCGTGAGCGGGGGTCGGATCGCCCAGATCACCTTTCGAGGGATCGAACTGTTGGTCGGGCAAGGTTCTGCCGTGCCGCTCGGCGACCCGATGCGATGGGGCTGCTACCCGATGGTGCCGTGGGCGGGCCGGGTTCGCGACGGACGCTTCGAGCTGAACGGCCAGACTCACCAACTCCCGGTCAGCGCAGACGGCCATGCGATCCACGGCGTCGGGTTCACATCCGCCTGGAGTGTCGAGGCTCGCACGTCGGGCTCGGTCGAGCTGACGCTCGCACTGCCCCGCGACGCGACCTGGCCGTTCGGCGGCCGGGCGCGACAGCAGATCACCGTCGGCGACGGCGCGATCCGGATGGAGCTCACGGTGACGGCGGACGATCTGCGTTTCCCAGCGGTGATCGGCTGGCACCCCTGGTTCCGAAAGCCCGACCGGCTCCAGTTCCGACCGACGGCCATGTACCGACGCGTCGACGGGATCGCCGTCGACGAGCAGATCGAGGTGTCGCCCGGCCCGTGGGACGACTGCTTCGTGAATACCGAACCGGTGGTCGCCGGCATCGACGGCGTCACCGCGACCCTCACGTCCGACTGCACCGAGTGGGTCGTCTACGACCAACCGTCACACGCCACCTGCATCGAACCGCAATCGGGCCCACCCGACGCGTTCAACACCCGCCCCCGCCTACTGGAACCGGGCGAGACGCTCGCGCGATCGTTCCGGATCGATGTCACCCGCTGACGTCGAGCGCCGACCGCACCCGTTCCCGACATGATCCCCATCCGCTGTACCCATGACCGGCTGGTCGGCTCGCCCGGCGGTTACTCAACGGTAACGGGCCGCCGATAGCCTGTCCGGATGCCGAAAACGGCCGGGCTCGACCCGGACGCGCCCCTGTCGCTCGCCTACCTGACATACCGCGGCAAGCCCCACGTCGGGGGCCAAGGCATCTACACGCGTCACCTCACCAAGGCCTTGGTCGACCTCGGTCACTCGGTCGAGGTGCTCGGCGGCCAGCCGTATCCGGTACTCGACAAACGGGTGAAGCTCACCAAGCTGCCCAGCCTCGACCTGTTCAACGACTACTACCCGGCTCGTTTCCCGGCGGTGTGGGAGTTCAAGACCAGGTACGACGTGCTCGAGACCGCCCAATTCCTGACCGGCGTGTTTCCCGAGCCGATGGCGTTCAGCGCCCGCGTCAATGCCCACCTGAGCCACCGGCTCGGCGAGTTCGACCTGGTGCACGACAACCAGTGCCTCGGCTACGGGATCGCCAAACTGGAACAGAAGGTGCCGTTGATCGTCACGCTCCATCATCCGATCACGCGCGACCGGATGCTCGAGATGGAGGCGGCGCCGAACTGGTTCAAACGTTGGTCGATCGGACGCTGGTACAGCTTCGTCAAGATGCAGGGCAAGGTCGCCTCCCGGATGCCGCGCGTGGTCGTGGTCAGCGACAACTCGATCCAGGACATCAACACCGACATGGGCGTCGAGCTGGATCGCATGCGGCTCGTGCCGGTCGGCGTCGACCCCGATCTCTTCAAACCGGTCGAGGGTGTGCAGCACATCCCCGGTCGGCTGATCACGACCGCCTCCGCCGACGTGGCCCTGAAGGGCCTCGCCTACCTGATCGAGGCGATGGCCAAGCTGCGCGCCGACGGCCACGACATCACGCTGACGATCATCGGCAAGCCGAAGCCGGGCAAGTCGATGGACCTGATCGACGAGTACGCGTTGGCGCCGAACATCGAGTTCGTGTCGGGCGTCTCCGACGAGCGGATCGTCGAGCTGTACAGCCAGGCCGAACTGGCCGTCGTGCCGAGCCTGTACGAGGGGTTCAGCCTGCCGGCGATCGAGGCGATGTGCTCTGGCACGGCGCTGGTGGCCACGGATGGCGGCGCGCTGCCGGAGGTCACCGGAACCGACGGCGAAACGGTGTTCCGCTGCCGCAAGGGCGATGCCGGCGATCTGGCGAACACGATCCGCGACGCGCTCGCCAACCCAGAGGCCCGGGATCGGGTCGGCGAGGCGGGCCGCCGGCGCGTGCTCGAACGCTGGACCTGGACACGTTGTGCCGAGCTCACGGTCGAGCAGTACCGCGAAGTGCTCGCCATGCCCCAGAACGTCGAGAAGCTACGCCGCAACGGGCGGCTCTGATCGCAACGCAGACGAGAACGAACCATGCTCACGATCCGATTCGACGAACTGGGGTTGCGACCGGGCGACCGAGTGCTCGACGTCGGCGCCGGCTTCGGCCGCCACGTGTACGAGTGCGCCCGGCGCGGTGCCCATGTCGTCGCCCTCGACTACGCCGCGGATGAGGTCACCGACACCCGCAACACGCTGGGTGCGATGGTCGCCGAGGGCGAGATCACGCTCGACAAGTTGATCGGTGTGTTGCGAGGCGACGCCCGCCGGTTGCCGTTCCCCGATCACAGCTTCGACGTCGTGATCACGTCCGAGGTGCTCGAGCACATCCAGGACGACGTCTCGGCGATCGCCGAGATGGTGCGGGTGCTCAAGCCCGGCGGCCGGTTCGCGGCCACCGTTCCGGCGTGGTTCCCCGAGGCGATCAACTGGAAGCTGAGCGACGAATACCACGCCCCTAAGAGCGAGGGCGGTCACGTACGGATCTACGCCAAGACCGAGCTGCGCGCGAAGCTGCGATCGGCCGGGCTCGACGTCGACGGCTACCACCGGGCACACGCCCTCCATTCGCCGTACTGGTGGTTGAAGTGCGCAGTCGGGCCCGGCAACGACGACCACCCGGCCGTCGCCAAGTACCGCCGATTCCTGGAGTGGGACATCATCGAACAGCCGACCAGCACCCGGGTTGCCGAACGGCTGCTGTCGCCCGTGCTCGGCAAGAGCTCGGTCCACTACGCCACCAAACCGCGGGGCACCGCGTGAGTTCGATCCCCGACCTCCCCGGAGTGCTGTCGGCCGACGAGATCGTGCAGTCCGGGCGGCATCTCGCCTCGCTCCAGACGGCGAGCGGCATGATCCCCTGGTTCCCCGGCGGCCATTGTGATCCCTGGAACCACGTCGAGTCCGCGATGGCGCTCGATGTCGCCGGCTTCCATGTCGAGGCCGAGCGAGCCTACGAATGGTTGGCCGACATCCAGCGCCCAGAAGGCAGCTGGCACAACTACTACGTACCCGACGGCAATCGCGACGACACGGTCGAGGCGTCGAAGCTCGACACCAACGTGTGCGCGTACATCGCCACCGGTGTGTGGCACCACTGGCGTTGCACGGCCGATCGCGGGTTCGTCGACAACATGTGGCCGACCGTCGAACGGGCGCTCGACTGGGTCTTGTCGCTGCGACGTCCGGACGGACTGGTGTTGTGGGCGGTCGAGCCGGAGGCGCACCCGTGGGACTATGCGTTGCTGACCGGTTCGGCGTCGATCCAACATGCCCTGCGATGCGGCGCCGCCGTCGGACTCGCCACCGGGTCGCCCCGACCGGACTGGGTCGATGCCGCCGATGTGATGTGCACGTTGATCGGCCACGCCCCGCTCTCGTTCCAGCCGAAGACCCGATGGGCGATGGACTGGTACTACCCGGTGCTCACGGGGGCGATCTCCGGCGAAGCCGCCAAGGCCCGGCTCGCCGAGGGATGGCCGACGTTCGCCATGGATGGCCTGGGAATCCGCTGCGTCTACGACGAGCCATGGGTGACGGCATCGGAAACCGCCGAGGCATCGCTCAGTTGCGCTGCGGTCGGCGACATCTCAACGGCCACCGATCTGTTGGCCTGGACGCGTGGGCATCGACTCGACAGTGGCGCCTACCTGACCGGCCTCGTGCACCCCGAACGGATCATCTTCCCCACCGACGAGCATTCGTCGTACACGGCGGCAGCGGTGATCCTGGCCGCCGACGCGATCGCCGGCGCCTCACCGGCGAGCGACATGTTCGTCGCAGCCCATCTCCGAACCACCGTGTGACGAACTGGTGCCGGGCACCGTTCCGATCAATCCGGCCTGATGAGCTCGAACAGATCGGTCGCATGGCTGTACTGATTCCCGACGTGGCGGCCGACGGCACGCAGACCGGCCTGGTCGACCCTCGTGCCGTCGAGAATCTCCTCGGCAATGTGGAACTCGACGGCCTCACCGATCACGAGCGCGTTGCCGGCCTCGGGATGGCCGACGTCGATGATCTGGGTCACGACGCACTCGATGTTGGCCTTGCACTCACCGACCATCGGCGGGCGAACAGATGTCGACGCCACGGCGGTGAGACCGGCGGCTGCGAACTCGTCGACGTCGGCAGGAAGGCTGGCGGCGGTGGCGTTCATGGCTTCGACGACCTCGGCCGTGACGACGTTGATCGTGAACTCACCGACCTCACGGACGTTGGCGAGCGTGTCCTTGCGGCCGCCGCGCCCCGGAGAGAAGACGAACGTCGGGGGCATGCCACTGACCGCATTGAAGAACGAATACGGGGCCAGGTTGGGTGTGCCGTCGGCTGAGATACTCCCGATCCAGCCGATCGGCCGCGGCACGATCAGGCCGGTCGTCAGCTTGTACGGGTCGGCGCCCGACAGGTCGGTGACCCTGAACCTGCGCTTGTGCTGCGGCTGACCGACCATCACGACTCCTCGTCCCGCCCCGGGAGGGATCACCAGGGCGACGTGGAGAGGGTATCTCGGCGGTGCCGCGACGTGATCAGGATCGCCGACGGTTCGCCGCCCTTGTGGTTACCTCGGTCAGACGGTGGTGACGAGGAGTCGCCCGACACCACGCAGCACCATGCGTGGCTCGAAGACCGGCTCGGCGGTGGGGTGCAACCGTGGGAATCGCCGCATCAGTCGAGGCAGCGCGATCTGGCCCTCGAGCCGAGCCAGTGCAGCACCGAGACAGAAGTGCGGACCACCACCGAACGACACCTGATCGTTCGCCCCGACGCGGCCGACGAGGAACTGATCGGCGGTGGCACCCCACTTGCGAGGATCACGATTGGCAGCCGCACCGGCGAGCATGATCACGCTGCCGGCCGGAATCCGCACACCCGCCACCTCGATCTCCTCACGAGAGATCCGGCGCGTGATCTGAACGGGGCTGTTGTATCTCAGCACCTCCTCGATCAGGTTGGCGTCGAGGTCCGGATTCGTACGGACCAGGTCGAGCTGATCGGGATGCCGGAACAACTCGACGGCACCGTTGCCGATCAGATTGGTCGTCGTCTCGTGCCCGGCGACGTAGAGCAGCAGTACGTTCACCAACACCTCGCTGCGGGTCAGTCGATCGCCGTCGACCTCGGCTCGCATCAGGGCCGACAGGATCCCGTCGTCGGGCTGCAGACGTTTGACGTCGTAGATCTCGGCGAGATAGCCCTCCATCGCAACGCGAGCACTCACGGCGGCTTCACGTTCGCCGGGCGAACACAACGGATCGAGCGTCTTGGTCAGGGCGTGCGACCAGGCCCGCAAACTTGGCACCTGATCGGTCGGCATGCCCAGCATGTCGGAGATGATCTGGACAGGCAGCTGGAGGGCGTAGTCGCCGATCAGGTCGCCGCCGCCCCGTTCGGCGAGGTCATCGAGAAGTCGATCGGTCACCTCCGACGCCCTCGCGCGCCACAGGCCGATCGCCTTCGGCGTGAACGCCTTCTGCATCAGCCGCCGGACCCGGCTGTGCTCGTCACCGTCCCGGCGAAGGATCGAGAGTGTGGGGTCGGGCATCGACGCCAGCATCTGGCGCTCGGCGTCGATCGACGGGTTCGGGAGGGCGTGGGCGATCTCGACACCCAATCGGCGGTCACGCGCCAACGCATGCACGTGCTCGTAGCGGGTGAACAGGTAGGCGCCGGTCAGCTCGATCACATGCACGGCTTCCTGCTCACGGATCTGACCGAGTTGGATGTGCGGATCGGCGAAGTATTCGGGGGTCTGCGGATTGAAAGCGACCCGCTCGGGCGTTGCGACCCCGGGCACAGCTTCGTCGGTCGTACCGCTGGGCGTTGGCTCGACAACCGGAGGTCTCCGGCTGACAGAGCGTTCGGTCAGATCACGGAAGCGTGTGGCCATCTGACGGGTGACCGCCATCGCCAGCTCCGGGAATGCCAGGATCGCGGCGAGGAAGTCGTCGGCGACCCCGACCCTCACCCGCATGTCGCTCTTGGCGACGACCGTCGCGGTTCGGGGTCTCCCGTCGAGCATCGAGATCTCGCCGATCATCTCGCCCGGGCCGATCGTGCCGAGGTAGTGACCGTTGCGGGTCACGTCGGCAAAGCCGTCGATCACGTACCACCACTCGTCGGGTTCTTCGCCGGCGGCACAGATCTGCTCGCCCTCCGGTACGAACACTTCGGGCGCGCTCTCGTCGAGCAAGGCGGCGAACGGATCGGTTGACGTCGGATCGGTACCGGACATCGCCTCGGTGGTCGACATGTGTTCCTCCTGATGGGCGGTTGCGACCAGCATCTTGCCTCATCCAGCAGATGTCCGTGTCCCCGGTCGCAGTCATCTGCTGGATCGCCGGACGCGGTCGGACCGGCCTGGGTAGCGCGGTCGTGGTCGTGCGAGACTGATTCGCCGGGGGGCCTCGCTCATGCACTGCGACCACGACAACCAGCCGAACGCCAAGTTCTGCTCGGAATGCGGCGCGCCATTGGCCATCCAGTGCCCCGGTTGCGAGGCGGTGCAACCTGCCGGGTCGAGGTTCTGCAATCAGTGCGGCACCGCACTCGGCGCCTCCGGCAGCGCGGCGCACACAACGCCGACCGCCGCGTCCCTGTCAGCGGTTCGCAAGCACGTGACGGCGCTGTTCGGGGATCTGGTCGGGTCGACATCGTTCGGCGAACAGGTCGATCCCGAGACGGCCCGAGCGGCCATGGCGGGCTACTTCGACTTGTTGCGCTCGACGATCGAGGACCACGCCGGCACCGTGGTGAAGTTCATGGGTGACGGGGTGCTGGCGGTGTTCGGGATCCCTGAGGTCGCCGAGGACGACGCGCTGCGTGCCGTTGCGGCCGGGAACGAGCTGCAACAACGCTTCCGATCCTTCGCCGACACGATCCGTGAGCGCCATGGCGTCGAGCTCGGTCTCCGGGTCGGGGTCAACACCGGCGAGCTCGTGATCGGCGCCGACGACGCCGATCTGGTCGGCGACGTCCTGAACACCGCCGCCAGGCTGGAAGCTGCCTGCCAACCCGGCCGCGTGCTCGTCGGCGAGGACACCTGGCGGCTGACGCGGTCGTCGGTGGCCTACGAGGTGCTCGGCGAGATCCGGGTCAAGGGGAAGGCCGACCCGATCGCCACGTTCCAGGTCGTCAGCGACATCGATCGGGTCATCGACGAGGTCACCCCGTTCGTGGGTCGCCAGGACGAGCTGGCAGGGCTACAAGCCGTGTTCGCCGAAGCGTGCGACAGCGGAACCGCACGTCTCGCCACCGTGATCGGCGCCCCCGGTGTCGGCAAGACCCGGCTGGCGGCGGAACTCCGTGCCGCCAATCAGGCGCGCTCGTTCGATCTGCGGTTCGAGCGGCGCGGCTCGACGACGTTCACCCCGATCGCCGACCTGCTGCGCGAGCTCACCGGCACCGGTTCTGCCGATGACGTCGCCCGCCTCGTCGCCGGTCATCCGGAGGCCGCCCGCTTGACCGACATCCTCTCGGCGCTGTTGGGGCACGGCGATTCACGGTCCACCGAGGAGTCGTTCTGGGCGGTTCGCAGGCTGCTCGAGATGCTCGCGACCGACGAGCCCGTGATCATCGTGGTCGACGACATCCAATGGGCCGAGCCGTTGTTCTGGGACCTGCTCGATCATCTCGTCGAGTGGACGGTGGCACCCCTGTTGATCGTCGCCTTGGCGCGGCCCGAGCTGCGGGAACTCAAGGCCGAGCTGGCACAAGCCGGCAAGCGGGTGTCGCTGACGGTCGCCCTGGAGGGCCTCGACGCGTCGACGACACGCGAGCTCGCCGCCCGACTGCTCGACACCGACGAACTCCCGGGCGATCTCATCGACCGACTTCCGGAATCGACCCAAGGCAACCCGCTGTTCGTCCGCGAGTTGGTGCAGATGCTGGTCGACGACGGGGTCTTGGCCCGGGTCGGCGACCGGTGGCGGCTCACCATCGATGTCGATGCGATCGAGGTGCCGCCCACGATCCTGTCCCTGCTGGCCAGCAGGGTCGAACGACTTCCCGACGACGAGCGTCAGGTGGTCGAGCTGGCGTCCGTGATCGGCACCGAGTTCGACCGCGGCACCCTGACCGCGCTCGCCGGCGCCGACATCGCCTCGCGGCTGGGCGCCCTGATCGACCGACTCCGCCGCAAGGACCTGGTCGAGCCCTCCGGGTCGTGGGCCGGGGACCACCCGGTGTACCGGTTCCACCACGTGTTGATCCGCGACGCCGCATACCGACGCCTGCTCAAGGCGCACCGCGCCGATCTCCACGAACGGGTCGGCCTCCACCTCGAATCGGCCGAAGCCAGCACCGAGCTCGACGTCGTGATCGCCCACCACTACGAGCAGGTCCACGCCTATCGCTCGGATCTCGGCACGCTCGACGACCCGACCCGACTGCTCGCCGCACAGGCGAGCATGCGGCTGAAGACCGCTGCCGAGCTGGCACTGGCCCGTGAGGATCTCTCATCTTCGGGCGGCTACGCCATGCGTGCGCTGGCACTCACCGACGATCGCGGCGAACGGGACGAGTTGCTCGTGCTCGGATGCGAAGCGTTGCTGTCGTCGGGCGACGTCGCCCGCAGCGCACCGCTGGTCGAAGAACTCGCCGGCCGAACGATCGACGATCGGCTCTCCGCGTGGGCGGACTGCTTCCGGGCCCAACTGTGGTCGCTGACCGACTCCGACCGCTTGAGCGAGGCGTCCGAACTGGCCGACGCCGCGGCCGGCCGGTTGGAAGGTCTCGACGACCAGGCCGGCGTCGCCAAGGCGCGCCTGGTGCGGGCCTCCACGCTGGCCCGATTGGGTCGCGTCGGCGACTGCGAGGCCGAACTCGACCTCGCCCTCGGCGCGGCGCGGGCCGCAGGTGATCGACGTCGCACCGTGGCCGTGCTGGGTGCTGCCCCGCTGGCGGCGCTCTGGGGCCCGAGCCCGGTCGCCCGGGCGGGTGGGCGCTGCCTCGACGTGCTGCGACTGCTCCGGATCACGACGTCGTCGCCCGCCGTCGAGGCCACCTCCATCCGCTGCCAAGGCATGCTCGAAGCATTGCGGGGGCGCTTCGACTCGGCACGTGAGAAGTTCGAGACGTCCCGCACGACGGCACGCGACCTGGGTCTCCGGCACGGCCTCTACGAGACCGAGCTGTTCGAGGGGTTCGTCGAGCTGATCGTGGGCGACCCGGTGGCTGCGGAACCTCACCTCGTGCTCGCCCGGGACGGTCTCGGCGCCCTCGGTATCGGTGCCGACGCCGGCCAGGCGAGCGCCCTGCTGGCGCGGGCGTTGTTGCGCCAGGGCCGCATCGACGAGGCCGACATGTTGGCCTCCGCCGCGCTCGAGACCGCCGGGGAGAACCTGCAGACGGCCGTCGCCAGCCGTTCGGTGCTCGGCGAGATCCGGGTGGAACAGGGACGGCACGATGAGGCCCGACAACTCATCGCCGCCGCGCTCGAGATCGTCGAGCGAACGGACATCACGATCGACCACGCGATTGCGCAACGTTCGGCTGCTCGCGTGGCAGATCGGCTGGGCAACCCCGAGGACGCACGGGCACATCGGGCCGCTGCGGAGCGACTGCTCGCCGACAAGGGCGTCACCGGACTCGCCGAGACCCGATCCGAGCGCGCCGTCGCCGACACCTCCCAGCAGAGTGACACGGCCGACGACGTCGAGACACAGCGGGCGGCCTTGCTGCCCCCGAACGCAGCGTGGGAGGTCAACGAGGGTCTCTGGTCGACGTGGATCGCCGGCGATCAGGCCGGGTATCTCCAACTCTTGGCGCCCGACTTCCAGGCACGAATCCACGAGCTCGGCCCGAAGCTCGCCTTCTCCGGTGATCGGTACGCGACCGCGGATGTGCTGTTCGGATCACTGGCCGACGATCGCGTTCACGCGATCCCGAACCGGCTCATCGCGAAACGCGGCGACGACCTGGCCCTGATCGCGATGACATTCCAGGACGGGGCGTCGTCGACGACGATGTACACCGTCTCGCAGGTCTGCGACGGTCGAGCGGTGCGAGCCGACACCTTCGCCGAGGACCAACTCGGTGCCGCGCTCGACGAACTCGACCGCCAGTGGATCGAACTCGGCGGGCCACCGGTCATCGCCGCGTGGTGGGCGCAGTGGCGACGCTCCCTCGAGTCGGGGAACGTCGACCAACCAGCGCTGTCACTCACCGACGACTTCATCGATGTCGACCACAGAGACCTCGGCACGGGGAGCCGACGCCGCGACGAGTACATCGGCACGTATGTCCCACTCGCCACCGGGCGTGCGATCGTCATCCCCGCTGAGATCGTCGAGTGGTCGGAGCACGTCGCATTGTCCAGGCTGTCGATGATCGTCACCGAGTCCGACGCAACGTGGGAGATGTGGGCCGTCACCGTCTATCACGGCGGCCTCGTGCAGCGAAATGAGACCTTCGGGATCGACGCGTTCGACGCCGCCCGAGCCCGATACGACGAACTCACGAGCGAGCCGCGATCCACTCGCGCCACACCTAGCGGTCGACCGGTCACAGCGAACCGCTCGTCGCGTGCCGTCGATGCCGTCACCCGGGCAACGAACGCGGAAGACTTCGAGGGACTCGTCGAGTACGTCGCGCAGTCCGATTCGGCGGCGCTGGCGAGGACTCGTTTCACGACGCCCGACGAGTCCGAAAGGGAACAATGGGTCGTCACGAGCGTCGGCGGCGGCCTGACTCGCTCGGTCGACGTGTTCGACCCCGACGACCTCGCCGCGGCCCGGGCCCGGTTCGAGGAACTCGCGCCAGACGTCGACGACGAACCGTCCGCATTCTCGAATCACGCGTGGGAGGCCACTCGTGCGTTCGGCAACGCGCTCCTCGCCCGCGACCGCGCCACCGCCGAGGGCCTGCTCGCCGACACCTTCGAGTCGACGTCGCGGGAGCGGTTCGACGTGGGTGAGCGTCTCGACGGAGAGATGTTCCTCGATGCGATGTTCGACACCTACCTGGCGGACGGCGACGTCGAAGTGGTCCAGCGCCTGTGGGCGATACGGGGCGACACGTGGTGCGTCTGGCAGTTGTCGGCGACGTTCAGCAGCGACGCGGTGGTGGAACGGGTCTGCGTGTCGTCGGCTCGGGGCGGGCAGATCGAATCGACCACGTGGTACGAAGTGGCCGACCTGCACGACGCCATGGACGAGCTCGATCGCCAGTGGACGGCGAGCGGCGGGAGCGCCGACCCGGTTGCGGCGGCGATCGCCCGTTCGCTGTCGAACGGACCTTTCGATGCCTACGCCGATTGTTTCGCGCCCGACTTCGTCTGCGTCGACCATCGAGAACTCGGCTTCGGCCTCAGATTGCGAGGCCAATGGCTCGAAACGACCGACCCGCTCGTCGATCAGGTCACCGACCTCGTGCAGGAGTACCTCGCCGTCGGCGACGGAATCTCGCTCGGTCGCATCGAGATGTCGTCGAACATCGACGGTTCGGTCTGGCCATTCTGGCTGATCAACCAACATGACGGTGAACGAGCGGTCAGATGGGAAGAGTTCGCCATCGGCCAACGCTCACGAGCCCTGGCTCGCTACCAGGAGCTGGCACGAGCGGCCGCATCGGTGCCGCGAACCCCGACCAATTCCGCGACGCGGTTGATCGACGACTACACCGCTGCCCTCAACGACGGCGATCTCGATCGATTCCGCGCAGCGTTCCATCCCTATGCCCGACAGGAGTTGCGCCAACGGCTCCGTGTCGCCGACGTGAACGACGGCGACGATCTCGTCGGCCTCGGTCGCGCGATCATCGCCGGCAAGGGCGTGCTCGCCTGCGAGCCCGTGGCGATCTTCGGCGATCACCTGACCGTGTGCAGGCAGGTCCTGAGGTTCGGCGCCGACGAGGTCGGGGAGTGCAGCGTCGTCGAGGTCGCGGACGGTTCGATCGTCCGGGTCACCAGCTTCGACGACGACCAGCTCGTGGAGGCGCTCGACACCTTCGCGCGGCGCTCGATCGAGCTCGGGCGACCGGCGGTGCCGGCCGAGCTGGAGATCACCATCCGAGGCGCGCACTGGCGCCACGACGTCGACGCGTTCGAGCAGGCGCTCGACCCGTCGTGGACGTTCCACGACCACCGGCGACTCGGTCTGGGCTCGATGACGCTCGAGCAGTATCTGGCGTCGTCGTTCCCGCCCGGTCCGGGGCAGGTGATCTACTGGACGGTCGAGATACTCGCCGAGACCGACTCGGTCGCACTGGCACACGACCGGTGGCTCGTCGCCGACGGGTCCGCGTGGGACCAGCTCCATGTTCGCGTCGTCCGCCAGGGTCTCGCGCTGTCCTCCGAGACGTTCGATCTGGACGATCTCGCCTCCGCACGGGCCCGATTCGACGAGCTGGTCGCCAGGCTGGGACCGTCCAATCGGGCGACGCGCGTCTCCGATCTGCTCACGACCGCAGGGACGCACGGCGACCGATCACGATTCACCGATCTCCTGACCGACGACTTCGCGTCCGTGACCCACGAGCAACTCCGCATCGCAGATGATCAGTTGCCCGACCGGGACACGTTCGTCGAACAGATCTTCGACGTCTTCGACCTCACCACCGATGTCGAGATCGACTCCACGGTGGTCGCCATCCGCGGTGACGACCTCTGCCTGATGCACATCGACACGCGACTCGACGCGGGCAACCTCGACAAGTACGTCGTGATGCAGACGGTCGGTGATCGGATCAGTGCGACCGAGTGGTTCGACGTCGACGATCTCGCGGCCGCGCTCGACGTACTCGATCGGCGATGGGCCGAAGCCGGGGGCCCGGCACGGGTCCTCGATCACACCGTTGCGCTCCGGCGCGCGATCCACGACGGCGACACCGATGCCGCACGCGCCGTCCTGAGCCCGGCGTTCCTCGCAACCGACCACCGCCGGCTCGGTCTCCCGGCGCTCGATCGCGACGGGTATCTCGCAGCACCCAAGGGTCGCCCCGGCACCCATTTGCTGGTGGTCGATGTCTTCCGTCACGCCGACGACGCCACCCTCGAACGCATCCAGGTCACTCTCGAAGACGGTTGGTCGACAATGGAGATGTGGGCGGTGATCTCACTCGACGAGCACGGCATCGCCGCGATCGACAACTACGACGTCGCCGACGCCGACGCCGCCCGCGCCCGGTTCGACGATCTGACGTCGAACGGGCCGGCCACCCAGCCACTGACGTTCTCGAACCGCGCCTGGGAAGTCAGCCAAGAATTGGTCGCGGCCCACAGCGCCGGGGACCGGGTTCGATGCGCGTCGCTACTCGCCGATGACATGGTCTGGGTCGCCCACGACCCGATCATGCAGTTCGCGAGCCCTGGGAGCGAGCTCGACCGAGAGGCGTGGCTCGACGTCGTGTTCCACGAGGATCTCGCGGGTGCGGGGCACGTCAGCACCGCCGAGTTGATCGCCATCCGGGGCGACACACTGTGCCTCCACCTGACGAGGTCGACCGCCGCCAACGGCGACGTCACCGATCGCCTCTACCTCACCGAGATCAATGCCGCCGACCTCTGCACCCGAATCGACAGCTTCCGCACCGATCAACGCCGCGAGGCGTACGAGGAACTCGATCGACGCTTCCTGGGGACGCCACCCATCGATGACTACGAGACCGCGCGACGGCATCTCGGCGATGGGTATCCGACCGACACCGACGAGATCGCAGACCGGCCACACGAGCCGCCGTTCACCAACGATGCTTGGGAGCTGGGCGAGGAGGCGGTCCAGGCGTTCACTGCCGAGGACCGCAACCGTCTGCACGGGATCTACGACGAGCGGTTCATGTCGGTGTCCAGCGAGCGCCTGGACCGTGACGAGTTCATCGCCTCGATCATCGGCCTGCGTCCGTCGTCGCACGACTTCGACACGGGACGGACCCTGCTCGCTGTCCGCGACGACTCGCTCTGCCTGGTTCGTGTCGATGCCCGATTCGGCGATGACGAGATCAGCCGGTTGTTGATCATCCATTCCGAGAACGGGCGCATCGTCAGCAACCACTGGTTCGACGCCGACCAACTCGACGAGGCACTCGACGAGCTCGACCGCCAGTGGGTCGAGCAGGGCGGGCCGGTCGTGGCGGCGCACCGGGCGCGACAGGTCGCCAGTACCTTGTCGACGGGCTCATGGGCGGAATTCGCGGCGATGTTCGCCGACGGGTTCGAGGTCGTCGACCACCGGCCGTTGGGGATGGGCACCCGCGACCGCGACGAGTTCCTCACCTCGACCGAGGTGCTCGTCGGCAGGGTGACCTCGTGGACCGCGAAAGTATTCGAAGCCGACGATCGGGCGACGCTCACCCGGGTCGAGATGCGCTCCGCCGAAAGCGACGTGGCCTGGAGCCTGCTGCTCATCACGACGTACGACGGCGATCTCGTGGATCGCTGGGAGCAGTTCGCAGTCGACGACTTCGATGCTGCACTCGATCGATACGAGCAACTGACCGAACGGTCTCGCCCAAACCCCGGGCACACTGACCAATCGTGAGGACCAGCTGTCGCGGGCACTGACCGCCGCATGGTTGCACGGGGAGGTCGATGTCGCCGCGTACTTCGAGCCGGGATTCACGTTCGCCGGCCGACGTTCGTCGGCCCCGGCGGTCGATGGTGGTATCGAGGCCATCCGAGAGGTGCTCGGCTACTGGGCCGATGCCGGCGCGGTGCGGGCCGACACCGAGTGCATCGCCGTGCGCGGGGAAGACATCCAGATCGTGCTGGCGAGCTGCCGGTCGATCCGGGTGGGCGACTCGGCGCTGCTGTGGAGCGTGCTGGACGACTCGTTCGTCGACATCGACCATCGTCGGTTGGGGATGGGGTCACGTTCGGTCGACGACTACGTCGCATCGATCACGATGCTGACCGAGCACGGCGGCCGGATCTACGCGCCCAGATCGCCGCGTACACCGACGGCCTCCACCTGATTCGGCTGGTGCTCGAGCACTCCGGAAGCTTCTCCGATGCGCGGGTCGTGGCAACCCGCCGCGATGGACGGCTGACCCGCACCGAGGACTACGCCGACGACGATCACCCCGCGGCCAAGGCCCGCTACGACGAGCTCGTCGATCCGGACAAGAATCCCTGATCAGAGGTTGCGTATCGAACGTATGTTCGCTACGATCCGAACATGGCAAACCGCACCGACCCTGCAGTCGCCCTGGAGGCGATGCTCGCCGACGATGTCGGTGCGATCGATGCCTTGCGAGCCGCCGATGCCCTCGTCGACGTCAAGGTCACGAGAGGCTTCATCGACCGCTACGAAGCTGCTGTCACCAGCCGACTGCGTGAGCTGTACGAGCAGGGCGCCGGCGCACCGGCGGCCGATGTCCACACCCGCAACGGTGGCGTCTCCGCGAAGAAGCTCGCCGCAAGGAACGCCGCGCCGAAGCCCTCGACCAGGCCCCGTCGATGGCCGATGCGTTGGCGGCCGGCACGATCGGTGCCGAGCACGCCGATGCCTTGGCGAACGCCACCTGTCGCGTCGACGACAACGTGAAAGCATCGTTCTTCGACCACGATGCCGACCTCGCCCGCGATGCCGCCCGCACGACCCCCGAAGAGTTCGCCAACAACTGCCGTGACATGATTCGGCTGCTCGAACGCGACGCCGGTGTCGAACGCGCCGAACGGCAACGCCGCGACACCCGGCTCACCAAGAACGTCGACCGCGAAGGCATGTACGTGCTCAACGCCCGGCTGCACCCGGAGCTGGGGAACGTGGTGTTCAACGCAATCGACGCCGGAACCGCGGCGCTGGTCACAGCCGGCGGCGATCGCAGCGTCGACCGCTCCCAACTCGCCGCCGAAGCACTCGGCAACCTCGCCACCAGCGGACACGAAACCGCACGGCCCGTCGAGGCCGAGATCCGCATCCACATCGACGAGCACACCGCCACGACCGGCGAACTGCACGATCACTCGATCTGCGAATACGACGACGGCACCCCGATCCCACCAGAATCGGTGCTGCGCCTGATCTGCAGCGGCGTGATCGTGCCGATCATCATCGGCACGGGCGGCAACGTGCTCGACGTCGGACGCCGACAACGCATCGCCAACCGAACCCAACGGCGGGCGCTCCGAGCGATGTACCGCACCTGCGCTTTCCACGGCTGCGACATCGCGTTCAACCGTTGCGAAATCCACCACGTCCACCCCTGGGAACTGGGCGGATCGACCGATCTCATCAACCTGTTGCCGTTGTGTTCGAGACATCACCACCTCGTCCACGAAGCACGATGGTCAGTGAAACTCGCGCCTGACCGCACACTCACCATCCGACAACCCGACGGTACCGTGCACGCGACCACCTCCCCGTCGATGTGCCGACGTTCGGCAGCATTCGCCATCCCGACCCGGGATGAGTCCGCCGACCGACGGCCTGGTCGACCACACGATCGTGATCGACCTCCCGACGACCACACCCGGCCGCGTGAACCGTTCCCCCTCGGCGCCTGAGCATCCCTCGCGCGCACGGCGGACCGAACGCCGACTCACATCCCCACGGCCACGGACTTCACATCCGGTGCCAGGCACCCGATGTGACGACTCCTACACTCGGCAACGTGTCACGATTGCTGGAGACCAAGGCCGTTCGCACGATTCTGAGCATCTGGGCCTGGTTCGTGCTGGGGGTCACGCTGCTCGTCATCGTGCCGATCGTCGCAGTCGTGCGGCTGGTCACATTTCCGTTCGACAAGGGCGCCTACCACGCCGGTCTCCTGTTCCGGAAGGTCGCCGTCATCCACCAGAAGCTCAATCCACTCTGGAAATTCGAGGTATCGGGCGAAGTACCCACGGACGGTCGACTGCCCTACGTGGCCGTCGCCAACCACGAGAGCTTCGTCGACATCCTGCTGATCTCGCACCTCCCGTTCGAGATGAAGTGGATGTCGAAGAGCGAGTTCTTCAAGATCCCCTTCGTCGGGTGGGCGATGTGGTTGGCCGGCGACATCCGCCTCGAGCGGGGCGACAAGAAATCGGGCGCCAAAGCGTTGATCGAGTGCCGCGACCGGCTCGAGCAACACGTGTCGGTGATGATCTTTCCCGAGGGCACCAGATCGCAGAGCGGCGAACTCGGAGAGTTCAGGGACGGCGCCTTCAAGATCGCCATCCAGGCGGGAGCACCGATCCTGCCGCTGGCGGTACTGGGCTCGCGCACCGCGTTGATCAAACACGATTGGCGATTCGGTCAGAGCCACGCCGAGGTGCGGGTGCTCGACCCGATCCCGACCGACGGGCTCACCAAGGCCGACGTCGCCGATCTGCGTGACCGCACACGGGCGGTGATCGCCGACGCGCTCGACACGATGCGCGCCGAACGCGCCGCCGCGGAGTAGCGCGTGCTCCAAGCACCCGTCCGGCTGCTGTTCGCGCTCAAGCCGAAGATCCCGACCGGAGTCCTCGCCGCCACCGCGGTCAGCACCGTGGTCTTCGCAGCGACGCCGTTCCTCGTGAAGGGTGTCGCCGTCGATCAGAACGTCGACGTGTCAACGGTGGCCGTCATCTCCACCGCTCAGCTGGCCGGGTTCATGCTCACGTCTTGGGGTGCCGGTCGGTTCCTGCGCCCGCGGCGACGTGTGATGGTGATCTCCCTGCTGCTGGGCCTTCTTGCGAATGCCGCGTCGGCACTGACGCCCTGGTTCTCACTGCTCGTCGGCATCCGATTCATCAGCGGCATCTCACTCGGCCTGATCTCGTGGATTGCCTGGTCGGAGGTATTCGGCAATGACGAAAAGGTCGGCGACGTCGCCGTGATCGGCCCGATCGTCGGCACGATCAGCGCCCCCGTGATCGCCACGCTGATCGATGTGTCGGGCACCGATCTGCTGTTCCTGGTGCTTGCAGGCCTGCATCTGCTGCCCTTGCCGTTCGTCCGTGAGACCCGGCTCGAAGCCGGGGCCAGAACCCATCGCGAACGGCACCGACCGACCCGGGCCGCAACGGCGATCCTGATCTGCCTCTGCCTGACCACGCTCGGGGGCTCGGCCGTGTTCGTGTTCGCGGCGGTCATCGGCCAAGACGACGTCGGACTCAGCGCCTTGGCGGTCTCGTTCGTGTTCTCGGCCAACGCGCTCGCCGGAGTACCCTCGGCGCGCTACCGCGGGGCGCGCCCGCTGCCCGGGCTCTGGATGACGCTCACCGGGACGGCCGCGCTGCTGGTCGCCACGGTCCCTCACCCGGTCGTGTTCTGGCTGGCACTGCCCACGTGGGGATTCGCGTTCTGGATGGGCATTCCAGGGGTGTACTCGCTGCTCGCCGAACGCTCGCACTATCCGCAGGAACGAGCGGGCGATGCCCAGGCCATCATGGCGGCCGGGCGTGTCATCGGCCCCCTGCTCGGCGGCGCGCTGTACGCGTGGTCGGCGACCGCCCTGGGGCTCGTCGGGGGCGGGATCATGATGCTGGCGGGGCTGGCAATGGTCTACGTCGAGTGGCGAATCCGTCCCGAGGTACTCGGCGACCTGGTCGGGGCGTGACCGGTCACGCCACAACGGCGCAACCATGGCGCCTGCAGGTCGTCCTGCTGGGAATCGTCACCATCGGTGCGTACGGGCTGATCCTGTACGGCTTCGGAGCGTTCGTCACGCCGATCCGCGACGACACCGGCTGGTCGAACGCGGCGATCTCCTCAGCGTTCTCGATCGCCACACTCGGCGGCGGCCTCGCGGCCCTGGGAACCGGCCGGTTCCTCGACCGGGTCGGAGCGCTGCCGGTCATGTCGGCAACATTGGTGGTCGGATCCGGATTGCTCGTGCTCAGCTCGTACGCCGATGCCGCCTGGCAGTTCGTCGCGGCGTGGGGTGCCGGCGGCGCGATCGCGTCGGCCGGCCTGTTCTACAGCGCAACGATGGCGGCGACGGCCAGGATCGCCTCGGTCGCCGACCGACCCAAGGCCTATACCTGGCTGACCGTGATCGGCGGGCTGGCTTCCCCGATCGCGTTTCCGCTGGCCGGAGTGTTCATCGAGGCGTGGGGCTGGCGGGCTGCGATCAGGGCGATGGTGGCGTTCATGGCGCTGTGCACCCTGCCTGCCCTCGTGGTCGTGCGCGGCGACCGAGTCGCGATCGAGCATCCGGTCGACACACACCACCCAGGGTTCGACGACGTCCGGGGTGCGCTGTCGTCATCGGTCGTGCGACGTTGGCTGTTGGCCAGCTCGGCCGCCATGGCCGGCTTGGTCGCGGTGCAGGTCCACCACGTCGGAGCAATCGAGGCGACCGGCGTCTCGGTCGGGTTCGCATCGACACTGGCCGGAATTCGAGGCCTGCTCTCGCTACCCGGCCGAGCCGCCGCCGCATCGGTGACCGGCCGGATCGGTGTCGTGAACGCACTGCGCGTCACCTATGTCACGATGGCGGTCGGCACACTCGCCCTGGTTGCCGCCGGCGCAATCGCGTGGGTGTGGATCTTCGTCGTGCTGACCGGTGTCGCATTCGGTTCGATCTCGCCCATGCAGGGGCTGTACTCGGCCGAACTCTACGGCCAGCGCCGGATCGGCACGCTGATGGGGATGCAGCAGGTCATCCTCGGCGGCGCCAGCGCACTCGGCCCCCTGTTGCTCGGCTTCACGATCGATGCCACCGGCGGGTACGCCATGCTGCTGGTCATCGCCACCGCTCTGCAGGTCGTCGCGTTGGCGCTGTTCCGTGACCCTGCGCGCGGCTGAGCCAACTGCCTCCACATGCCTGGCAACCGGCACGATCAGACGATGCGCGTCAGGATCCGCAGCGAGCCCGTGACCGAGGCGAGCTCGAAGTGGCCGCTGGCGAGTGCCGGCAGATAGATCTGCTCGTAAGGCGGCCGACCACCATCGGCGGGATCGGGGAACACGTCGTGGATCGCGAGTGTGCCACCGATCGCGACGTGGGGCGTCCAGCCTTCGTAGTCCTGCCGGGCCGGTTCGACGCCGTGGCCACCGTCGATGAACAAGAATCCGAGCGGCGTGCTCCAGTGCCGCGCGACCGTCGGCGATCTGCCGATCACGCCGACCACATGATCTTCGAGCCCGGCGTCATGGACCGCCGACCGGAAGAACGGCAACGTGTCCATCTTGCCCACCCGCTCGTCGACGACCTCGATGTCGTGGTGCTCCCAGCCGGCCTGGTTCTCCTCGGAGCCGCGATGGTGGTCGACTGCGAACAACACCGTTCCACACCGGCGTGCAGCCGCACCGAGCCAGATCGTCGATCGTCCGCAATACGACCCGACCTCCACCCAAGGACGCCCCGGCATCGCCTCGCCGGCCGACATCGCCGCCGCATGCAAGGCATCACCTTCGTCCGCCGGCATGAAACCCTTGGTGGCAACGGCGAGCTCACGAAGCGCTGGATCGATCGGCATCTCGATCATGTTACGGGTGGGCAACGTCGAGGGGCGCGGGGGAACCGGTCACGGCCGGCGAGCGTCACATCCACATGCGAGCACTCCCTGCACTCCTCGTCAGCGTCGCTCTCGTCGCTTCGGCATGTTCGGACGACGGGCCCGGATCAGCACTGCTGGGCACCACCCCGCTCGGCACCACTCACCCGGCCGGCGGCTCAGCGACGACAGTCGTTGCCGGTGGTGGCACCGGTTCGGGCACCGGCCGGTTCATGCGGGCGCTGACACCGTTCGCCGACTGCGGCGCATTCCTCGAGCACGTCAAGGACGTCGCCCGCGAGCGCGTCGGACCATACGGTCTCGAGGGCGCCCAGACCTACTGGGCGCTCGACGACGTGGTCATGGAAGAGATGGCGCCGGCAGCCGACATGGCATCGGACGGTCAAGCCGGCCGGCAGGACGCCCTTTCCACACTGCCGAACACCGGGGGCGCCGATCAGGACGGTTCGTTCACCGACACCAACGTGCAGGAACTCGGCATCGGCGAGCCCGACATCATCAAGACCGATGGCGATCGGATCCTGGTCGTCAGCGACAATCGACTCAGCTTCGTCGACATCTCCGGCGACGAGCCGGCGCTGACCGACCAGATCACCCTGCCGGAGGGCTGGGGCCACGAGCTGTTCTTCGCCGGCGACCGGGCCCTGCTGTTCACGAACACGGGTTCGTGGGGCGTGCCGATGCCGGTCGAGCCGATCAGCGACACGATCGACGAGATCACGATCGACGACTACTACCGGCCCGACTCGTACGCACCGGCTGCGTTGGTGCTCGAGGTCGATCTCTCCGATTCGAACAACCTGTCGATTGCGGCATCGATGCGCATCGAGGGCCAATACCTCAGCGCCAGGGCCTTCGGCGACACCGTGCGCCTGGCGGTGTCGAGCGGCCCCGGACAACTGCCGTGGGTCTACCCACAGAGCCAGAACGGCGAGGACCGAGCGACCGAGACCAACCGCGAAATCATCGACGAGTCCACGCTCGAGGATTGGATCCCGTCGTATCAGCTCACGTCGAGCAACGTCGACGACGAGGCGCCGCTGCTGGCCTGCGACCGCATGCATCACCCCGCAGACTTCTCGGGTTTCGAGGTGATCTCGGTGATCGAACTCGATCTCGCCGTCGGCCTCGAGAACGGTTTCGATCGGAACGACTCCGTGGGCGTGCTGGCGGGTGGTCAGACGATCTACTCCTCCTCCGACCGGTTCTACGTCGCCACCACCAAGTGGACCGGCGCCGACCTCACCCTGGACGACGCAGCGGTGCGCCAATGGTCTGACGCGTACGAGACCGATCTCCACGCGTTCGCGATCGCTCCCGGCACGCGGACCGAGTACGTCGCCAGCGGCAGCGTTCCGGGAAGCCTGCTCAACCAGTTCTCGCTCGACGAGTATCAGGGCTATCTGAGGGCGATCACGACCGATGGTTCCCCGTGGGACGAAGGTAACCAGAGCGAGACCAGCCTGGTCGTGTTGCAGGAGCAGGGCGATCGGCTGGTGCCGGTCGGCGCGGTCGGCGGCATCGGCAAGGGCGAGCAGCTGTACGCCGCCCGACTCATGGATGACGTCGGGTTCGCTGTCACGTTCCGCCAGACCGACCCGTTCTACGTGCTCGACCTCAGCGATCCGAGCAACCCGCGAATCGCCGGTGAGTTGAAGATCCCCGGCGTGTCGACCTATCTCCACCCGGTCGGCGACCACATGGTGCTCGGCATCGGGCAGGACGCCACCGAGGAGGGCCGCACGACGGGGCTCAAACTGAGCCTGTTCGACGTCAGCGATCCCGCCCAACCCCGACAGGTCTCGGTGTGGACGATGCCCGACTCGTACTCGCCCGCCGAGAACGATCACCGTGCGTTCCAGATGTTCGGCTCGACGGCGATCGTGCCCGTGCAGAGCCGGAACAGCCAGTTCAACGGCGTGATCCTGTTCGACATCGGCGATGCGATCACCGAGATCGGACGCGTCAGCCACGTCGCCGACGTCGTCGCGGCGTCCGACTGCCGCGTGCTGACCAGCGACGATGTGCCAGAGGACAGCGAGTTGTGGTGGCTCGTCAACGACCCATCGATCCACCTCCAGCTCTGCGACGCCGACAGCCGCGGCGGCTGGGGCGACAGCTACTGCGAGATCACGCCGGCCGCCGAGATCAGGTACTGGTACGTCGACGAAACGGAGGTCGACGTGATCGCCTCGCTCGGCGCGACGCCGGACGATCGGTTCGAGATCTGCTACCCGAACGACTACTACCAGGCGCAGATCCAGCGCAGCCTGGTGGCGGACGGAACGCTGTGGACGATGTCGCCGACCGACCTCCAAGCCAACGACCTCGCCTCGCTGCAACCGATCGTCAGGTTCGGTCTCCGTTGAGCACCGGGTGCAGCAGCGACCATCATTCGTCGAGCTCCGTCAGCCGCTGCACCTCGCTGACGCCCTCGCCCAGGTCGATCCAGATCGCCGACGCGAGGGTCACCAGACCGGCGCCGTCGGCGGCATGGTCCACGATCACGCGTGCGTCGGCCAGTCGCTCGACCAACGCCGTCAGCTGCGGTAGACGTGCGGACCAGAGTTCGAGCCCGCTCGACCGGAACACTCCGGAATGGGTCGGGAACAGCAACGACAGCACCGACCATTCGGTGATCGGCAGCTGATCGATCGCAGGCCAGTTGGCAGCGACGAACGTGTTGACGTCGCGAATCCGTTCGACACCGCGAAAGATCGGATCGGGGGCCATCACCCTCACACGGCGAACCGGGCTGAGCCGGATCGCTCCGAGACATTGCAGGCACGGCTGCAATGTGGTGTGCAGCACCAATCCGTCGTCTTCGTGTTGACCCATCCTCAGTTTGGCGAGCGCGTTCATCTCGGCGTGGGCCAGCGAGCTGCCGGCGAGCACATCGTCGCCGGGATCGTGCTCGAACAACCGGTTGCGCCCGGTCGCCACTTCGGAGCCGTCGCTGCGAACGGCGACGGCGCCGACGCCGAGGCTGCCGGCGCACACCGATTCCCAGGCCAGGTGCAGAGCACGCCGCATCGGCGGTTCGAGGATCGAGAATGAACGCTCGATGACTTCCTGCACATCGGCAGCGTAGGCACGCACCTCACGTGGCAGCATGTCGAGCATGGCGGACGCCCTGCAGAACCTGATCGAGCTGCTCGATCTCGAGCCGATCGAGGTCAACATCTTTCGCGGCGTGCAGCCCGACGAGGACCGCCAGCGCGTGTTCGGCGGCCAGGTCGCCGGCCAGGCACTCGTCGCCGCAGCCCGTACGGTCGACGAGCCGGGTCGTCTCGTGCACTCCCTGCACGCCTACTTCCTGCGGCCCGGCGACCCGAGCGTCCCGATCCTGTACGAGGTCGACCGGCTTCGTGACGGTCGCAGCTTCACGACCCGCCGCGTGGTCGCGATCCAGCACGGCCGGCCGATCTTCAACCTGCAGGCCAGCTTTCACGACCCCGAACCAGGCCTCGACCATCACATGCAGGGCCCGCAGAACGTGCCCGACCCCGAGACGCTGCCCGGGTTCCGCGAGCGGATGGAGCCGCATCGTGAACGCCTGGGCGACTGGTACAACCGACCGCGACCGATCGACACCCGATACGTCCCACCCGACCCGGCGTTCGAGCCGGGGGTGAAGACCGATGGGCAACTGGTCTGGATGCGCGCCGACGGGACGCTGCCCGACGATCCGGTGCTGCACGCCTGCATCGTCACGTATGCGAGTGACATGACCCTGCTCGACACCGCACTCCGGCCGTTCGGCATGTCGTCGTTCAAGGACGATCTGATGATGGCGAGCCTCGATCATGCAATGTGGTTCCATCGGTCGTTTCGTGCCGACGAGTGGCTGCTCTACCAGCAGCGGGCGATCTCGAGTTCGTCGGCTCGCGGGCTGTCGGGCGGGTCGCTATACAACAGCAGCGGTCAGCTCGTGGTGAACGTCGTGCAAGAAGGGCTGATTCGAGTCATCTCGTGAAATGGTCGAGAACCACGTCCGCGCTGATCGCTGCATCATTGCTCGTCACGGCTTGCGCCGCTGACGGCCCTCGGGAGCAGGGCACCGCGATCGTCGCCACCACGACCATCCAGACCGCGACGACCCAGATCGCGACGACCGCGATCACGAACGAATCGTCGACGATCGACTCGACGTCCCCCGTCGCTGCGCCGACCATCCCAGATGCGACACCACCACAGGCGACGAACCCTACGACCGCAACCACGAGCCCACCGCTCGCGGAGCCCCGCGTGGGCGACCCGCAGGTCGCATCGGTCGAGGTCGGCAGGTTCGATCAGCCGGTCGACCTGAAGTTCCGTCGCGGCGACCCGGCCATGTACATCGTCGAACAACCCGGTCGCGTCGTGCGCTACCTCGACGACCTGGCGACCACGGTCGCCGACATCGGCGACCGCACGACCGCCGATTCCGAACGTGGGCTGCTCGGCCTGGCATTCTCCCCGGACGGACGCCGCGCCTACCTCGACTACACCACTCTCAACGGCGACACCGTCGTGGCCGAGTACCCGGTGCTCGCCGACGGCATGTTCGGCATCGATGCCGAACGCGTGGTGCTGACGGTCGACCAGCCGTTCGGCAACCACAACGGAGGCGACCTCCAGTTCGGCGCGGACGGCATGCTCTACATCGCGCTCGGTGACGGAGGTTCGGGCGGCGACCCGAGGCGCAACGCGAGCGATCCGTCGACGCTGCTGGGGTCGATCCTCCGTATCGACCCCACCCCAACCGGCGAGGCTGCGTATTCGATACCTCCCGACAACCCCTTCGCGAACGGAACGTTCAACGGTGTGCAGGGGGCCCCCGAGGTCTGGTCATACGGGCTGCGCAACCCATGGCGGATCGCCTTCGATCCGCTCAACGGCGATCTCTGGATCGCTGATGTCGGACAGAACGCCGTCGAGGAAGTCGACGTGGTATCACCGACCGACGGCGAGCCCGCAGGGCGCGGCGCCAACTTCGGATGGAGTGCGTGGGAAGGTACGCAGCGATACAACGAGGACGTCGACGCCGCCGACGCGGTACCACCGGTGCTGACCTACCTGCACGGCAACGACGGCTGCTCGGTCTCCGGCGGTGCGCCATACCGCGGTTCAGCGATCCCCGACCTGGAACCGGCCTACGTGTACAGCGACTTCTGCTCGGGCATCGTGTGGGCCCTCGACCTCGCCGGTGGGCGCAATCTGACGCTGCTCGACGGGTTCGAGCGGGTGTCGGCAATCCGGGTCGGGCCCGACGGCGAGCTGTACGTGCTCGAACTCGGCGGAACGATCAGTCGCCTGGTCGCGACTTGACCCCGGTTCCGGTGTGTCGACAGGGCCGACACCTCAACTCACACGCTCGAACTCGACCGTCCGACGTTCGGGATCGGCGCTGATCAGCCGCACCCGGATGTCGTCGCCCGGGTCGACCCGACGCGCCGTCAGCCGCACCAGAACCGCCGGCTCACGGATCTGCACCTCGACGCCGTGATCGCTCTCGTCCACCACCACCGCTTCGAAGATCTCACCCTCGCGCCCAGACAACACGACCGCCTCCGCGAGGTCGAGCGCCTCGCGTTCGGCACGACTCGCACGCTGATCGCCCTGCGACATCGCACGTGGCAGCCGTTGGAACGCGGCCTCGATCTCGTCGGGAACCGGACGACCGTTCGCTACGGCGAGCGTGGCCTCGATGACGTAGCGATCCTGCAGTCGACGCAACGGCGCGGTGGCCTGTGCGTATGTCGCGGCGACCGCCGAATGCCAGGGACGTCGATCCGGATCGAACGGGGCGTAGGAAGCACCACCGGCGGCGCGCCGTACTGCGAGCAGGAACGCCGACGTCCTCGGGTCGGTTCGCGGTAGCGCACGCTCGAAGGTGGCGAGTGGAACGCTGTCGGGCCAGTCCAGTCCGAACGCTCGCGCGGTGTGCCGGAGCCGGCGAATCCGGCGATCGTCGACATCGGCCATCACACGGAACAAGCCGGTACCCGACGCGTACAACGCCTGCGCGACCGCCAGATTGGTGGCCAGGGAGAGCGCCGCGTTCTGCTCCTCGGAAACGAGCCGGGGCCGGAACCGCAGTTCGAAGTGCCCGTCGGACCGGCGATCGACCTCCTGCTCGGGAAACTCGACGCGGGGCGCTCCTCGGGCGTCCTCCGCGATCTGGATGCGCCGGTGGAGTTCCTCGAAACCCGCAGGTAACTCGTCGGCGGTCACGGCGTCGTAGGCGAGCTTCGCTCGATTGCACACGATCGCCCGCTCGACCCCGTCGAGCGAGGTGGACCCGTCGGGAGCTACGCGCACGGTGAAGATCACGGCGGGTCGCTCGACCTCGGGGAGCAGGCTCGCCGCGCCCTCCGACAACACCGGCGGATACAGCGTCGCCCGCCGATCGGGCAGGTAGACCGTGACCGCGCGCTCGAACGCCTCGACGTCGAGGGCGTCGCCCGGTCGCACGAACCAACCGACGTCGGCGATTGCGTAATGCAAGATGATGTCGTCGCCGGCGGCCTCGATCGCGAAGGCTTGGTCGAGATCGATCGACGAAGCCGGGTCGAGCGTGACGAACCGACGGTCCGTGCGATCGATGTGGTCGGAACCGAACGGCTTCGACGCAGCAGCCCGAGCAGCGGCCAACACGTCGCCTGGGAACGACTCGGGCACACCCGTGTCGGCGCGGATCAGGTCGAGCCCGCTCGCCATCACCTCGGCAGCGCCGGCATCAAGACGCACGGTCAGCGGCGAGCCCCCATGAACATGCCCTTCAACGCGTCGTAGTGCTCGATCACGTGACCGGCACCGAGCACGACGGCTTCGAGTGGCACGTTCGACATCCGCACCGGCACCTCGGTCTCGAGTTCGATGCGCTCGGCCAGCCCCCGCAACAGCCCGCCACCACCGACGAGGTACATCCCGCGGACCAGGAAGTCCTGGGAGAGCTCGGGCGGCGCCTTCGACAGGCAGCGGATGACCGATGACACGATCGACGACACCACGTCGTCGATCGCGTAGCGCACCTCCTCGGGCGTGAGGATGACCGTCTTCGGAAGACCGGTCATCAGGTCGCGTCCACGAACCTCGGCCTGTGACTCCTGAGGGGTCGGATGTGCTGAACCGATGGCCATCTTGATCTCTTCTGCCGTGCGCTCGCCGACCGCGATGCCGTGCTCGCGACGGATGTAGTTCTGGATCGCCGCATCGATGTCGAATGATCCGACCCGCACCGCCTCGAGTGCGACGATGCCGCCGAGACTGATGACGGCTGTTTCGCTGGTTCCGCCACCGACGTCGATGACCATGTTGCCGACGGGCTCGTCGATGGGCAGATCGGCCCCGATCGCTGCCGCCATCGGTTGCTCGATCAGGTTGGCATCAGCCGCACCAGCACGCCGAGCGGCGTCGGTGACCGCTCGCCGCTCGACCTCGGTGATCGCCGAAGGAACACAGATCACGACCTTCGGTCGCGTGAACCTGCTGACGCCGACACGTTGGAGCAACAGCCGGATCATGCGTTCGGTGATCTCGAAGTCGGTGATCGCGCCGCCGTGTAGTGGGCGCACCGCCACGATGTAGCCGGGGGTGCGGCCGATCATCTGCCATGCCTCACGCCCCGTGGCCAGCACCTCGCCCGTCTGGCGGTTGAGGGCGATCACGGAGGGCTCGTTCAAGACGATGCCCCGACCCTTCATATAGACGAGCGTGTTGGCCGTGCCGAGGTCGATCGCCAGGTCACGGGCCATCTGGACCGCCGTCGTCGGTTTCGGACGCAGAGTCGCCTGATTCCTCCGTCGGAGGCTCGGCCGGCTGCTCGTTGCGACCCGACGTGCCATACATCTGGTCGATCACGGGACGGCGAGCCTCGGGCGACAACGCATCGATCTGCCGGCGGAACGAGTCGACACCATCGGTCGAATCCCGAGACCGAGATATGAGCACGACGACGACCACCACCAGGCCCAGGCCGGCGAGCACGATGAGTGCGGCACCGATCGTCACGATTCGGTCCGTTGCGTGTTCGGGGTTGCGACGTCGGCCGCGTCGACGAGATCCGCGGCATTGGTGCCCCAGTCCGACCCACCGGCCCAGATCTCACGTTTCCAGACCGGGACCGAGACCTTCAGCGCGTCGATCGCGAAGCGAGCAGCCGCAAACGCCTCGGGCCGGTGTGGGGCAGACGTGGCTGCAACGACCGAACTCTCGCCCAGTCCGAGTCTGCCGATCCGGTGAACGAGGGCGATCCGCCCGATCTCCGGCCAACGGAGGCGAGTCTCGGCGACGATCTCGCGAAGTTTGGGCACGACCATCTCGTCGTAGGCCTCGTATTCGAGGAACTGGACGTCGGTGCGACCCTCGGCGTGATCGCGGACGGTGCCGCTGAACAGCACCACAGCCCCACAATCCGGTCGCACACACCACTCGTACATCGAGCCGATGGGAAGCTGAGCATCGGTGAGCCCGAGCCAGTCATCGCCTTGGGCAGGTGGTTGCACAGTGGCATCGTAGCCGTGTGTCCTGGCGCGCGACGCCCGCGGGTGTTGCGCCTTCACTACGATCTGTCAACTGTGGAGCGTGGTCCTCTTCCGCCGCACGAGCGAACCTGGCGTCATCCGGCCGAAGTCGCCGCCGAAGAACGAGCATCGTTGCGCGCCCAGACGGCTGCTCCCTCGACCAGGGTGTTCGCATTGGCGACCGGCTCACTCGGGCTGCTCGCCGTCGGGATTCTCATCCTCACGGTCACACCGCGCGGCCAGCAATCGCCGATCGCGATCAGCGCGACGACGACGCCGGCCACGTTCGCATCAGCCGTCACCAGCGTCCCAGCCGGTGCCCGGCCGGCGACGCTGCCCCCGGCGTTCGCTTCGCGAGGGGTCGCGACCACCGCGCCGGTCAGCCCGGCACGAGCCTTGGCGACACCTATCGGTGGACAGGGTCTGGCGATCATCACCCGAGATGCGATGCCCGATGAGGACGCGACCACCGTGGACGTACAGCTGGCATCGGGCACGACCGCCGTCGGCCGCGTCATCGAACGCATCGGCGAGACGACCGTGATCCTGCTCCCCGACGGCGTGGTCGAGCCGCACAACGGCGAGTCGGGGCATCGCATCGCGTCGACGGTGCCGAACGACGCGGAGATCGTCGTCGTGATGGCGTCACCACCGATCACGATCGCGTTCGCCGACGTCGAACAGCTCGACGTCCGCGAAGGCACGGCAGTGCTCGATCGTGACGGCCGACTCGTGGGGATCTGCACACACCGGGACCGGGTCGAGGGCGTGCGGTTGATCCAGGTCAGCGACGCTCCCGACGGCGCCACCAGCGTCGCCCCATGATCACCCCGACGAGCGCGACCGCCACCAGACCACCGATCATGGTTCCGAGCGCGATCTCCTGACGTCGCTTCGGGGTGACCATCGTCCACCATTTCCCCTCGGTGCCCTCCACGTACGCCTGCTCGTTCGTGACCGTCGGCACCCATCCCTCGGCACGCAGCTTGTCGTTCGCCACGATCCAGGGCTCGCGGGTGTACGAACGCAGACCGGGGGGAATCGGACCGCGCTGGAAACGCCATCGCAGCGCGCCCAGTACGTCGCCGAGCCGATCGGGTACCGGCAGACGAAGACGCTGACCCGACAGCGCACGAACCCGGTCGCCGGGGATGCTGCCGTCGGGGGCGACGTTGTACACGCCGTCGAGGTTCCGATCGACGGCGAGCGCCACCGCAGCGGCGACATCGTCGTGATGCACGAACTGTGCACCGGGGGCAGACTCCCCGAATCGCTGGCCGAACCCGGCCGTCAGGGCACGCGCGATCGACGAGGTGCCTGCGGCAGCGATCGGCACGGCCGGCCGCAACATCGCGACCCGCCGACCGCGACGACCCGTACGCCACGCCTCGATCGCCTCTTCCGACGCCGCCAGCTGGCGGGCATACACGAAGGTCGTGTCAGGTCGCAGCACAGCGGCCTCGGTGAGCGGCACGGGATTATTAGCGAGCGCGCCGTACACCATCGCCGATGACAGCACCACCAACCGCTCGGCCCCCAACGTGTGGGCGTCGATGAGCAGGTCGTGTGCTCCGGCGGTGACGCTGGCTCCTCGGCGCCCCAGCAGATCGTGATCCGCTACTCCGACGTCGACGATCGTGTCGAAGGCGCCGAGTGCCGGATCGGCCGGAGCGTCGCCGGATGCGACGACGATCTCGATCTCGGCGAGGTCGGACAAGCGATCGGCGACGCGCCAGCCGAGGGGGCTGCGCACGCCACGGACGTAGACGCGGCGTGTCGGCCGAGCGCTACCGGCACCGACGCGGCCCGACCCGGTGGCCGACGCAGCGTCGACGCCTGGGGTGGTCTGGAGGGTCACGTCGGCGACGCTAGTACGACGCAGCTGGCAAACGCGCTGAGTCCCCGTAACATCGGGGCATGGCCGAAGGCCCCCACCCCGACGAGTCCGACGACGCCAGCGACGATCACGACGACGCGATCGACCCGCTCGCCGGCAACCCGTTCGCAGGTTTGCCGATGTTCGGCGACCTGGCTCGCGCCCTGCAGGGGCAGGGCCCGCTCAACTGGGACGCGGCGCGTCAGTTCGCAATGCTCGGGGCGACACAGGGTCAGCCCGAACACAACATCGATCCCGCGGTACGGATCGCGTACACCGAGCTGGCACGGATCGCCGGCATGCACGTCAACGACGTCACCGGCACCGACACCAACTTCCCAGAGCCCCGCATCGTCACCCGTGGGACCTGGGCCAGTGAGACGCTCGATGCGTATCGGCCGCTGTTCACCGACATGGCGACGTCGCTCGGCCAGCACGGCGACGAGCAGGCGCCCGATGACGCAACCGACCCGATGATGCAGATGATGGCCGGGCTGAGCCGGATGATGGCGCCGGCGATGATGGGCATGTCGGTCGGTTCGATGGTCGGCCAGCTGTCGCAGCGGGTGTTCGGGCTGCACGACTTGCCGATCCCACGCGCCAAACACGAGGTCGTTCTCGTCGGCCAGACGATCGACGAGTTCGCCACGCAGTGGCAGATCCCACTCGATCAGATGCGTCTCTGGGTGCTGGCCCACGAACTGTCGGGTTTCCAGGTGCTCTCGATCCCCCATCTCCGCGACGAACTCGCCAACCTCGTGCGCGCCCACGTCAGCGGCTTTCGACCCGATCCGTCGGCGATCGCCGACAAGCTCGGCGGTTTCGATCCACTCGGCGATCAATCCGGCGACCCCATGGCGGCGCTTCAGCAGGCGTTCTCCGATCCCGAGATCCTGCTCGGGGCCATCGAGTCCGACGAACAACGAGCATTGCGTCCGCGCCTCGACGCCGCGGTCGCCGCGGTCGTCGGCTACACCGACTGGGTCGTCGATGCCGTGGCGGTGCGCGTGATCGGTGGCGAAGCGCTCGGCATCGCCGAGGCCGTTCGCCGCCGACGGGCCGCCGGCTCGTCCGACGACCTCTTCGTCGAACGCCTGCTCGGCATCCGCGTCGGCGAGGACCAGGTGCGGCGCGGTAAGGCATTCGTGCAGGGGGTCGTCGACCGAGCAGGCGAAACCGGCCTCACCCGGCTGCTCCGGCTCCCCGATTCGATGCCGACCCCCAGTGAGATCGACGCCCCAGGGCTCTGGATCGCTCGGGTCGGCGGCGAATAAGGCGTACCGCACGTCGCAGCGCTCAGTGACGAGGAACCGCGCGACGGGACGGGTCGTCGGTGCGTACGCCCGCCACGTAGTTGATCACCGCGGCTGCCGCGACGACACCCACCAGCATGTAGCCGACACTTCCGGGGATCTCGAGCAGCACGGGGAGCACCGCTGCGATCACCCAGCCGAGCTGGAAGCGGGTCTCGAATCGAGCGAACGCCTGCCCGCGGTTCGCTTCGGGACCGTCGCGCTGCACGATGCTCTCGAACGACAGGCGGCCGATTGCCGCGGAGAAGTTGACGACCACGGCGACCGCGATCCCCGCCCTCGCCCCACCGACCAGAGCGGCGATCAGCCCCGCCACCGCGACCAGTCCCAGCGCGAGCGCGATCATCCGTTCTTCGTGCAGGAGTCTTCGCAGACGGGGTGCGAGCGCGTTGCCCGCCATCGTGCCGAGCGACGACAGCCCGATCGCGACGCCGAGCAACGCCTTGTCGTTCTCCTCGCCGCGGAACAGGAACGCCAGATGGAAGAGCATGAAACCGGCCATCGCCCGCAGGATCAGCATCGCCACCCACGCCAGCTGCAGACTGGTCGTGGCGGCATCGTGGCTGGCAGCCGACGGCACCCCCGGTCGTACGGCGAGTTCGCGGGGCAATCGGAACGACGCGAACAGCGCGACCGCGAACAGCGCCGCGCCGTAGGCAAGCGTGGCGGTCGCGCCGAGCGTGTACTGCAACGCACCCGCCGGAATCACGGCAACCGCCCCAGCGAACCCGGCGATCAGGCCGAGCTTCGAGTTTGCCTCGACGAGTTCGCGATCGGTTCGCACGACGGCGGGCACGAGTGCCGATTTCGACACGATGTACGTCTTCTGGAGCACGAGCGCGACGAACACGAGCGGAAACAACGCAACGTCGTCCACGAAGCGGATCATCAGGAGCTGGACGACGATCCGGGCGGCGGCGACCGCTTGCACCATGAAGCGTCGCCCGCCGCGCACGCGGTCGATCGCCGGCCCGATCATCGGGGCGACCAGCAGGAACGGCGCGAAGCTGGCGAGCAGGAATCCGAGCACCTTGGTACGAGCCCCGCTGGGATCGACATCGAAGAAGAACGAATCGGCGAGCGCCACCACCATCGCCGCCTCGCCCGCGATCATCGCAGCGTGGGTGAACGCAAGCTGCTGGAACTTCGAATGCGGCGCGGCCCTCACGAGCCGATCGTAGGTCTCACCGGTGGCGCCGGTCGCGACGCACATTCACCTGCCGGCACAGATGAACGTGGCGTCGTCCAACGGCTGGCATGCTCACGTGCCGGCAAATGTGATCGTGGCATCGGCCAACCGCTGACAGGCTCGAAGCTCGTGCCGGATCGGCCACCAGTCGTACAGCAGAATCTCGAGCGGTTTCCACATCGAGACCCATCCGAGCACGACGAAGCCCTCGTGGATCACTTCGATCACGGGATTGCTGCTCGAACCGATGACACGCGACACCGCGTTGAATCCCGCCAGTGCGGCGATACCGATGACCAGGCTGATCCGCCCTTCCCGCAGCAGCTTGCGGAGTTGCCGGTCGGTTTGCCACTCGCGGTACTCGAAGTGACTCAGCAGGCCGTTCGCGATCGCCTCCTCGCGGCCCTCGAGCCGGCCGTCGGCAACCGTGATCTCGACCTCCATGGGGTGGTCCGAATCGAGGTCCTCGGCCCATTCCTCGATCCAGTCGGCAACCTCTTCGTCGAGAGCGCGCTCGCGCAACGGCGAAGGGTCCATCCGGTTGAAGAGATGCTCGACGGTGGCGACGCGAACCTGAATCGGCCCGTCGGTGAGCTCGTCGCGATTGCGCGGAAAGAGGCGTTGTTCCATGTCGGTCAACGCTAGGGCAGGCGTGGTGGGCGCGCGAGCGACGGTCGGGGCGCTCAGCCGGCCGCGGCCACGGGGCGTTCGTACTTGTAGCCGAGACCGCGGATGGTGACGATCCGTTGTGGCGCCGACGGATCGATCTCGATCTTAGAGCGCAGGCGCTTGATGTGGACATCGAGCGTCTTCGTGTCGCCCACGTAGTCGTCGCCCCACACCCGGTCGATCAGGGTCTCGCGCGTCAGGACCCGGCCGGCGTTGGCGAGCAGCAGGTGCAGCACCTCGAACTCCTTGAGCGGCAAGGAGACATCTGCGCCCGCCACGGTGACACGGTGTTCGTCCGGGTCGAGCGCCACCTCGCCGACGCGAATCGTCGATTCGAGCGGGCCTTCCGGTTCACCGATGGTGTCCATTGCCGTTCGACGCAGCAACGCACGGATGCGCGCCACCAGCTCGCGCACCCGATAGGGCTTGGTGACGTAGTCGTCGGCGCCGACCTCGAGCCCGACCACCGTGTCGATCTCGCTGGTCTTGGCGGTCACCATGATGATCGGCACGGTGCTGGTCTGACGGATCTGGCGGCACACGTCGATCCCCGACAGGCGCGGCAACATCACGTCGAGCAGCACCAGATCGGGTTGGAGCTGGGTGAATCGCTCGAGCGCCTGCACCCCGTCCGTGGCCACCTCGACGCGGAACCCCTCCCGTGTCAGGCCGATCTGCAGGGCCTCGACGAAGCTGGCCTCGTCTTCGACCACCAAGATGGTGTGTTGGCTCACGCCACTCCTTCGATGTCGAGGGCGATGACGTGGGGGACCATTTCGGGGGCCACGGATTCGCCGGTGGGCGCGGTTGGTCGCTGGTCGTGGTCGGCATCGATCGTCGTCGGTACCCGCAACGGCAGTCGCAGCACGAACGTGCTGCCCTCGCCTTCGACCGACGTCACCGTCACCTCGCCGCCGTGGTTCGTCGCGACGTGGTGCACGATCGACAACCCCAGCCCGGTACCGCCGGTGTGACGGCTGCGCGCCGGATCGACCCGATAGAACCGCTCGAAGATACGCGTCAGATCGCGCTGCGGGATGCCGACGCCTTGGTCGACCACCGCCACCTCGACCCAATCGCCGTCGCGGCGCGCCCACACCTCGACGAGCCCACCTTGCTCGCTGTACTTGACGGCGTTTTCGACGAGATTGCCAACGGCCGAAACGAGCTGCCGCCGATCTCCATGGATGACGATCGAATCGGCGGCCGGTTCGCCACTCGATGACCCCACATACGAGATGTCGATGTCGCGCTGAGCAGCGAGTTCGGTCACCCGATCCAGAGCGCTGTGGAGGACGTCCGCGACACGGACGGGTTCGACGTTGCGTTCCCCGCCCAACTCGATGCGCGAGAGTTCCATCAGATCGTCGATCGTGCGCGAGGCGCGCTCGGCCTCGCCGAGCATCCGCTGCACGACTCGACTGATCGTGGCCGGGTCGGTCTCTTCCTCGAGCGTCTCGGCGAGTACCGACAGGGCGCCGATCGGGGTCATCAGTTCGTGTGACAGGTTGGCCACGAAGTCGATGCGCACCTTCTCGACTCGCCGCTGCTCGGAGATGTCTTGCACGAAGGCCACCGCGCCTCCGTCGGGCAGGGGTCGCGCCTCGACCTTCACAAACCGCTTCGGTGGTCCGTACAGCTCGATGGCCTCGTCGCCGGACGTTCCACGGCGTGCGTCGGCGAGGTGCCGAGCGATCGCCTCGTCGATCAGCACGCCGACGTGGGTCCCACGCAACGACCTCGCTGCCGCGTTCCGGAAACGAACCGCGCCCGATGCGTCGGATACGACGACGCCGGATGGATGGTCCTCGAGCACGTCGGCGAGCGACAGCACCGGCGGAGCAGGAGGCTGGTCTGCCGTGACCGGAGATCCTTCCGGCATGGTCGTCGGACGGGCGCGACCGACGATCCAGCACGCGGCGAATCCGACAGCGGCTCCCACGATCGTGAGGAGCGGTGTCACGGTTCAGCTCCCGCCCTGATCTCCCGGCGTCGCAGTGCCCAACTTGGCCGCTCGAAGACGATCTGCGTCCTCGTGCTCGGGAAGTGCGCCCGTGGCGATGTAGAGCACCCGCTGGCTGATGTTGACGGCGTGGTCGCCCAGCCGCTCGTAGAACCGCGCCACGACCGCGAGCTGAACTGCGACCTGGAGATCGATCGATCCGGCGGCGAAGCTCTCGAAGATCTGGGCGATGAACTGTCGATGCTGGTCATCGAGGTAGTCGTCCATGTCGCGTAGGGCAGCGGCACGAACCTTGTCGATGGCGATGTAGGCCTCGATGACCTCCTTGTACTCCTGGTGCGCCTGATCTGACATCCGCTGGATGCCGCCTCGGAGCTTGGGGTCCAACTCATGGCCGTAGATCCGACGGGCCGCCTTGCAGATATTGCAGCAGAGGTCGGCCGATCGTTCGATCTCCGGCGACAGCTTCAGCACCGACGCGACTTGACGGAGATCGGCGGCGACCGGCGCCTGCAATGCGAGCAGGGTCAGAGCGCGCTCTTCGACGGCGAGGGCCCGGGCGTCGATCTCGGCGTCGCCGCGAAGGACGTACTCGGCGCCCTCGAGGTCCTGTCGGAGCAAGACGTCGGTAACCCTCGGTATCAGCTCGACGACGGACGCCCCGAGCCGGGCGATGTCGTTGCGGAGCTCGTCGATCCCGTGATGGAACTCGTGGCGGAGATCGTCACCCATCAGCCGAACCTTCCCGTGACGTACTGCTCGGTTCTCAGATCGTCCGGGGCGGAGAAGATCTTCGACGTGGGGTTGTACTCGACCAACACGCCCGTCCTCCGGTCGCTCTCCTCGTTCACCTCGGTCGTGAAGAACGCGGTCCGGTCGCTGACGCGCGCTGCCTGTTGCATGTTGTGCGTGACGATGATGATCGTGTACTCCGACGTCAGTTCTTGCATCAACTCCTCGATGCGCAGGGTCGCGATCGGGTCGAGCGCCGAACACGGCTCGTCCATCAGGATCACATCGGGCTTCACCGCCACGCACCGGGCGATGCAAAGCCGCTGCTGCTGACCGCCTGAAAGCCCCAGCGCCGACGATTTGAGCCGGTCCTTCACCTCGTCCCAGAGAGCTGCGGACCTGAGCGACTGTTCGACGATGTCGTCCAGCTCGGACTTCTTCTTGATGCCACCCAGCTTCGGACCGAACGAGAGATTGTCGTAGATCGACTTGGGGAACGGGTTCGGCTTCTGGAAGACCATGCCGATCCGTCGCCGAACCTCGACGGGGTCGACGCCGGGTGCGTAGAGATCGTGGCCGGCGAGTGTGACGTGGCCCTCGACGCGGGCGCCGGCGATGACCTCGTGCATGCGATTCAGCGAACGGAGGAACGTGGACTTCCCGCATCCGGACGGCCCGATCAGCGCCGTGATCGCTCGGGGCTCGATGTCCATCGACACGTCTGCGACAGCGCGGAAATCCCCGTAGTAGATGCTCAGGTCACGCACGACGATCCGATGGTCACGGGCATCCCCCGCGCTCGTCGGGCACGGAGGTTGGCGCTTCGGTTGCGGATTGGGGTGACTCCACGGTCGCATGCCGCCTTTCGGTCGTGAGTTCAGTGTAGTTGTGGTCGGTCGCGCTCATCGAAGGCCCTTCGGCTTGAGGATCGTCGCCATCACCCTGGCGATCGTGAACAAGATCCCGACGATGACGACGAGCGTCAACGCCGCGGCCCACGCCCGGTCGATCGACGCTTGGGGTGGCAACGTCGGGAACTTGTAGAGCTGGTACGTATAGACGGGCAGCGTCGCCATGCGATCGGAGAACGGATTGAGGTTGGTGTCCTGCGCCAGGCCGGCCGTCACGAGCAGCGGCGCCGTCTCGCCGATCACACGCGCGATCGCCAGCGTGACACCCGTGAGGATGCCGGCGATCGCGGTCGGTATCACGATCTTCACGATCGTCTTCCACTTCGGAACCCCGAGCGCGAGCGACGCCTCGCGCAACTCGTCGGGGACCAGTCGGAGCATCTCCTCCGCCGAACGGATGACGACGGGGGTCATCAACACGGTCAAGGCAACCGCTCCGGCGATGCCCGACCTGGTGCCCGGGCCGAAGATGATCACGAACAGCGCGTACGCGAACAGACCCGCCACGATCGACGGGATACCGGTCATCACGTCGACCATCGCGGTGATCCACCGTGCCAGGCGGCCCTTGCCGTACTCGACCAGGTAGATCGCCGTGAACAACCCGAACGGCACCGACAATGCGGCTGCGAGTCCGGTGATCACCAATGTGCCGTAGACGGCATGAATGGCTCCGCCGACCTCTGCCCCGTCGTTCTGGGACAACAGCTGCTCGGGTGTCAGCCGCATCGTCTCGCTGAAGAACGTGGAGTCGAATCGCGGACTCCCCTTGCTGATGACCGTCCAGGCGACCGACACGAGCGGGAAGAGCACGAGCACGAAGGCCATCGTCATCACCGCCGTCGCCAGACGATCGGTCGCCTGGCGCCGATCCTCGAGGCGCCGAGCCACGACGTAGATGAGCACGACGTATGACATCGCAGCGAGAATCAACGCCCAGCCCCACCTGAAGCCGCCGAAGGAGACCGTGACGAGGATCCCGATCGCGGCCGCCGCGAGGCCGATGCCCACGTGTTGCATCGTGCCGAGCCGGCTTCGCGACAGCGGGTTCGGCTTGTCAGGTACCTGGTCCGACGGAGCGCTGAGGGCGGCGGTCATCCCGCAGCTCCCGAGAAGCCGGCCCTGGCGATCCGTCGTGCTCCGGCATTGACGGCGAACGTGATCGCGAACAGCACCAGACCGGACGCGATCAGCCGATTCACCTCCAACCCCGAAGATTCGGGGAACTTGAGGGCGATGTTGGCAGCGATCGTGTTCGAGTTCTGGTTGCTGATCAGGTTCAGCGTGTAGAGATCGGCTGGAGACAGGATGATCGCGACGGCCATCGTCTCGCCGAGCGCCCGCCCGAGGCCCAGCATCGCCCCGGAGATCACACCCGACCGACCATACGGCAGGACCGCCTGGCGGATCATCTCCCAGCGCGTCGCGCCGAGCGCCAGCGACGCCTCCTCATGGAGACGCGGCGTCTGGAGGAACACCTCCCGCGAGATCGCCGTGATGATCGGCAGGATCATCACGGCCAGTACCAGCCCAGCCGTCATCATCGTCCGGCCGCTGGTGGACGCCGGGCCGGCGAACAGCGGGATGAAGCCGAGGTGGGCCTCGAGCCATGGGTACACGTTGTCAGCCAAAAGCGGGGCGAACACGGTGATACCCCACAATCCGAACACGACACTCGGGATCGCCGCCAGCAGATCGACGAAGTACCCCAACGTGAGCGCCAGGCGCTTCGGGGCGTAGTGCGTGATGAACAGCGCCACCGCAACGGCCAGCGGGGTCGCGAGGACCAAGGCGAGCGTGGCGGCCAAGAACGTCCCGAACACGAGCGGACCGATGTACTCGACGAGCGTGTCGCCGCCGTCGAGCACGGTCACATCACGGGTCAAGGCCGGCCACGCCTCGGAGAGCAGGAACAGCGCCACTGCCGCCAGCGTGACGAGGATCAGAATGCCCGCACCCCTGGCGAGACCACCGAAGATCCGATCGCCGAGCCTGCCCACCGGCGCAATCTCACCGGTCGCTGGCGGTGAATCCTCGAGGATCGTCACGTTGCGGGTCTCCCTGGGGCGTGGAACTGGGCGGTGAACGTTCGCGGAGTGTTCGTGATGGACCGTCGAGGACCGTCCATCACGAACACCCTCACGTGGGGGAAACTAACCGACCTCAGCCGGCGACCGAAATAGTGTCGACCACCGCCGCGAGCTGGGCGCTCAGCGCCGGGGTGATCGGAGCGGACCCGGCGGACGCCTGCGATGCAGCCTGACCCTCGGCGGAGCCGACGTAGAGCATGAAGGCCTTCACGAGGTCGACCTGCTCCTGGGTGTCGTACTGCCGGCAGACGATGTGATACGAGACCAGTGCGATCGGGTACACGCCCGACTCGGTGGTGTCGCGCTCGAGGTCGTAGGCGAAGTCACCCTCCGGACGATCCGGGGCCGGCGACGACACGTCGACGATCTTGGCGGCTGCCTCGGCGCTGTACTCCACGAACTCGTCACCGACGCCGATCGCGGCAGCCGGGAGATCTCCGATCTGGGAGGCGTCGGCGTAGCCGATCGAGCCCTCACCGGCAGCGGTCGCAGAGACCACACCCGAGGTACCGTCGCCGCCCTCGCCGCCACCGGGGCCATCGTCATCCCACGCCTCGATCGCGCCGAACGTCCAGACGTCGGGGGCCACCGCCGACAGGTAATCGGTGAAGTTCTTGGTGGTGCCCGACTCGTCGGAGCGGTGGACCGGGTTGATCGTCGTATCGGGGAGGTCGACGCCGGGGTTGTCGGCGGCGATCGCCGGGTCGTTCCACTTCGTCACGGTGTTGGCGAAGATCCCGGCCAGCACCGCCGGCGAGAGGTTCAACGTCGTGCCGTCGAGCGACGGCAGGTTGTAGGCGACCGCGATCGGCGAGATGTAGTGGGGCAGGTCGATCGCTCCCATGTCACCGGGGCAGCGGTCGATCGCAGCGGTCAATTCCTCCGGACTCAGGTAGGCGTCGGAACCGGCGAACAGCGTGTCGCCACCGGCGAGGAATTGCTCGCGCCCTCCGCCGGACCCGATCGCGTCGTAGACGATCTCCGCGTCGGGGTTGAGCGCCTGGAAACCAGCCTGCCACCCCTGCATGCCGGCCGCCTGCGACGATGCGCCGGCGCCGATCAACGTGCCCGAGACGGGTGCCATCGGCGCCATCGTGTCGTCGGTCATCGCCTCGGTGGTCGCCGGGCTGGTCTCGTCGGTCATCGCCTCGGTGGTCGCCGGGCTGGTCTCGTCGGTCATGTCCTCGGCGGCCGTCGTTGCCGTGGGGGCATCGGTCGCAGGGGTGGTCGTATGTCGTCGTCGCCGCCGCAAGCGGCAAGGACGAGCGAGGCGACCATCGCCGTGGCGATGAGGCGCTTGGAAGAAATTCGCACGCTGTGTACTCCAATCAGAGATGTTCACGAATTGACGAAGTCGTCGACTTCGATGCAGAACGCTACGAAGCCGATATGAACACCGAGGGGAGGAGCAAACGAACGTGCCTGAACAATCGGCGCTGCCCGGCAGACCCGTACGCAGGGGTTGTTCAGCTGCCGTTCACCCCGGCGTCAGGTCGCAACCGCCGAACGTGAAATCAGGCACGATCCGGTGAACACCGGGGGGCCGATAGCGGCGGTCAGCGCCGAACCTGGTGCTGGCGTTCGACGGTCCAGCGGTACATCCGCTCTTGCGCATCGGGCTCGAAACTGCCGACCGGGCCACGCCGCAACCACGAGTCGTCCGCTTGCAGCTCCCAACGCACGATGTCGTCGGCAAGGTCGAACTCGAGCACCTGGTCGAGCCACTCGCGGTGCTTGGGATGCTCGATCGGAACCAGCACTTCGACTCGCCGCTCGAGGTTGCGCGGCATCAGATCGGCCGAACCGATCAGGTGCATCGGTTGATCGCGATCGTCACCGTGCGCGAACCGGTAGATACGGCTGTGCTCGAGATAGCGACCCAGGATGCTGCGCACCTTGATGTTGTCCGACAGCCCGGGCACGCCCGCTCGCATCGTGCAGATGCCGCGCACCATGCAGTCGATCCGGACCCCCGCCGCGCTCGCTGCGTACAACGCCTCGACGACGTCGATGTCGGCCACCGAGTTGCACTTCAGCACGATACGACCCTCGTCGCCGTAGGACGCCTCGTGCTCGATCAGATCGAGTATCTGACGCTTCAGATCGCGTGGTGCGACCATCAGCGCCCGGTACTCGACACTGCGGCTGTATCCCGTGAGGTGATTGAACAGCTGTGTCGCGTCGGCGCCGATCTCGTTGTCGCACGAGAACAAGCCGAGGTCTTCGTAGAGACGAGCCGTCTTCGAGTTGTAGTTGCCGGTGCCGATGTGGCAGTAGCGGCGCAGCTGGTCGCCGTCATCGCGCACCACCAACACGACCTTGGAGTGGGTCTTCAGACCGACCATGCCGTACACCACGTGCACCCCCGCACGTTCGAGCTGCTTGGCCCATGCCACGTTGTTGGCCTCGTCGAACCGGGCCTTGAGCTCGACCAGCACCGCCACTTGCTTACCGCGTTCGGCTGCGGTGATCAGGCTGCGGATGATCGGGCTGTCGCCGCCGGCGCGGTACAGCGTCATCTTGATCGATTGCACCCGGGCGTCGGTCGCCGCCTGCTCGAGGAAGACCTCGACACTGCTGGCGAAGCTCTCGTAGGGATGATGGACGAGGATCGCCCGGTCGCGCATGACCGAGAACATCGAACGGTCGGTCTCCTCGGCGACGAACAGACGACCTGCCGTGAGCGGCGGCCACGCCCGATCCTTGAGGTCGGGCCGATCGACGGCATGGAGATTCCACAGACAGCTGAGATCGAGCAGCGCCCGGTGCCGCGAGACGTTGCGGCGGTCGAGTTGGAGCTCGCGCACGAGCCGGTCGAGCAGTTCGTCGCCGATGTTCTCGGCGACCTCGAGCCTGATCGCCTTGTTGAAGCGCCGCTTGCGGAGTTCGAGCTCGACGGCCTCGAGCAGATCGTCGGCCTCCTCTTCTTCGAGGGTGAGGTCGGCATTGCGGGTGACCCGGAACACCGCCCACTCCTCGACCACCATGCCCACGAACAGGCTGTGCAGGTGGGCAGAGATCACGTCTTCGGCAGGCACGAACCGCCCGTCACCGAGCGCGATCAAGCGGGGAAACACGTCGGGAACCTTGAGCCGGACGAACCGGCGCTCGGCCGTTTCGGGATCGGCGACGTGGGCCGCGATGCTCAGCGCGAGATTGGAGATGTACGGGAACGGGTGGCCGGGGTCGACCGCCAGCGGCGTCAGCACCGGGAAGATGCGAGCCTGGTAGTAGTCACGCATCGCAGCGCGATCGCGCTCGGACAGCGAGTCCCAGTGCACGATCTCGACACCTTCGGCGGCCAAGGCCGGGGCGATCTCGTCGACGAAGATCGATTCCTGGCGGGCGATCATCTGCGGCACGCGCGCCGAGATCTCGTGCAGCTGTTGCTGTGGAGTGCGCCCGTCCCAGGTCGGGTCCTCGATGCCGGCCGCGACCTGATCGCGCAACGCGGCGACGCGCACCTGGAAGAACTCGTCGAGGTTGGTGGCGAAGATCGCACAGAACTTGGCGCGTTCGAGCAACGGGATCCCTGGCTCGGAGGCCAGGCTGAGGACCCGATCGTTGAAGTCGAGCCAGCTCAGCTCACGGTTGAGGACGCGAGCGGCGGGCTGCGCTGCCGGACTGGCGAGGCCGTGGCTGTGATCGGTCTCGGTCATCGGTGGTGGCCCGCGATCGAGGTCACACGCCGGAGTCTTCGGGGAGCCCGAGCTCCCACTCGAGCGACACCAGTTCACGCTCGGCGTCGCGATTGATGCGCTCCTTGTTGCGGCGGAACTGGGGATCGTCGCGGGGCAGCAACACCAACCTTGCCAACGCGCGAGCGCGGAACTCGTCGAGGACCTGGCGCTCGCCCCAGTCGCCGTAGACCTCCCAGTGTGGAGACACCGGGCCGAGGTACACGATGCGGGCGTGCGCCCGTGGCGCTGCTTCTTCGACGACGTCGGACATCTCCCAGAGCCTAGCGGCCGACCGGCGGGACGAAGCAGGGCGCGAACACTCCACGATCGGTCGGGAATCACTGCCCGTCGGCGTCGGGTTACCACCCGCCAGCAGCGGGGCCGTCTGCAGACCCGAGATCGCCGACCGACGCCGGACCGGAGCGGCCCGGCCCGGTCCGGTCACATGTCGAATCGATGACGAACAATCCAGCGATCGACAACGATCGTCCAGACCGATGGACTTTTCATTACAGTTGCGTTACGCTCACCCGACCAACGGGAACCAAACAGGTCTGCCAAACGTCAAGATCAGTAATCCGAACGATATGGCGAACCGATTGGTTCAGGAGTGCACAATTGTGTTGCCTGGCCGTTGTCAGACATCGGCTTCGCAACCATGACCCCCCCCCAGGAGGCACGAGCAAGATGAATACCAGTCCACTCCCCGACCCCGATTCGGTCACCGCGTGGATGGGTGACGGCCTGTGCCGCATGTACCCGCCGGCGACGTTCTTTCCGAGCGATGGCGTGGGCGTCGACAAAGCCCGCAAGATCTGCGCCGGCTGCCCGGTCAAGGACACCTGCCTCGAGCACGCCCTGGACAACCGCATCGAGCACGGTGTGTGGGGTGGGTGCAGCGAACGAGAGCGTCGCCGGATCCTCAAGCGCCGACGACTCGAGGCCGCCGCGCTTGCGGATACGAACTAGACGCGAACTACCTGGACGCGAAGTACCAGCCGCGAAAAACCTGACGGGACGGGAGGCCGTGGGGCCCCGACGTCAACGCGTCAGCTCTTGTCGTCGTCGTCGTCCTTCATCCCTTCGGCGAGGCCGTCCTTGAACTCTTTTTGGGCCTTGCCGAGGTTCTTGGCGAGCTTGGGAAGCTGCGAGCCCCCGAAGACCAAGAGCACGATGACGAGAACGATGATCCATTCGGAACCGCTGGGCATTGCAACAGCCTAACCCCGGCGCAGCCGCGAAGGCGGGCGGCCCGCCAATCTCGCGGCCGCGGCCCGGCTATGCGCCGATGATGCTGCGAGCGGCCTGCGCACGCTGACGGCGGATGCGCCGGCGTTCACGCTCGGACAACCCGCCCCATATGCCGAACTTCTCGCCGTTCTGGAGAGCGAACTCGAGGCACTGTTCGCGCACGACGCAGCCCCGGCACACTTCCTTGGCCTCGCGGGTCGAGGCGCCGCGTTCGGGGAAGAACAAGTCGGGGTCGACCCCGAGGCAGTTGGCGTCGTCTTGCCAGTTCTCCTCGAGCTCGGCCTGTTGCAGCGTGTCGTCGTAGCGTTGTGTCATGTTGTAGGGCCCCCCTGCCATGGTCGCCCGCTGGCGCATCGATGAAAGCTGCCGCTCCGGACGATGAACCGATTTCGATCGTTGAACATCGACACGGATGTGACGACGCTGTAGTTACGTGGATGTGATTCTCGCATACCATACCGGTTTCCCGCAAGAGTGCATTTCGCGATTCCCTGACCAGGCTTCTCGCGCGGTTCACACAGTGGTTCCGACGCCGAGCCAAAACGCCCACGCAGAGGGGTCGGCTGCGCGCTGGCTTGCGGTCATCGAACGCCGACGCGAGTTGGCGCCCACCCACCGGGCGGCACGCCGCGCCGGCAGCGCCCAGTTCGGCCGTGTTCGCTATCCGGCTCGGCGCTGCGTCATGCGTCGACGGTGCTCGAGGAAGTCGACCAACACGTAATCGCCGAGCGACTCGTTGGTGGTGTAGAACGCGCGCCCGCCGTTGATCTCGGTCAAGCGCTCGATGAACTGGGTCAGCGCAGTCGTGGCGTCGAGCACGAACGTGTTGATGCGAATCTGCTCCTTGGTGCAGCGCATCACCTCGCGCAGCGTCGCCTCGATCGTTTCGCGAACAGGTGGATAATTGAAGTACACGTCGCCGTGCGGGGTGATGTGAGCGGTCGGCTCGCCATCGGTGATCATGATGATCTGCTTCGTGCCGGTCTGCTTCGACAGCAGCTGGCGAGCGAGCGTGAAGCCGTGGTGCATGTTGGTGCCGTACACGAAGTCCCACGACACCTCCGGCAGCTGCTCCGCGGTGATGACCCGTGCGGTCTCGCTGAAACCCACGAGGCCGAGATAGTCGCGCGGGAACTGCGACGAGATCAGGTGATGCAGCGCCATGGCGACCTTCTTCGCCGGCAGGAAGTTGTCGCGCATCGGCATCGACATCGACAGATCGAGCATCAGCACCGTCGACGAACGGGTGAGGTGCTCGGTGCGCTCGATCTCGAAGTCGTCGGGGTGCAGACGCACCGGCGTTCCCTGTCCGGTGCGACGCAGTGCGTTACGAATCGTCTTGTGGAGGTCGAGCTGGAACGAGTCGCCGAACTCGTAGGGCTTGGTCTGATACGTGCGCTCGTGGCCCGTGCCCAACCGATGGGTCTGATGTTGCCCCACGTGCTCTTTGGTGAGCTTGGTGAACAGATCGCGGAGCGCGTTCGAACCGATTGCCCGGAGCCCTCGCGGCGTCAACTCGAGACGGCCTTCCTTGTTCTCGATCAAGCCCGCCTCCTCCAGCATCTTCGTGAGTTGGCTGAGACGCTCGAGCGACTTGGCGGCATCGTCGCCCAGCAGGTCGCGCACGCGGTCCATGTCGGCCTCGGCGAGCGCGCCCGGATTGGTGGCGTTGCGGAGCAGGTTCTCGAGCTGATCGAGATCACCGAGATCGGCCATGGCCTGCATCGCCTGGCTGAAACCCATCGGGTCCTGACCCTCGAACTCGTACGACTGGCCCCAGTTCAGCTGCGGAAACATCTGCTGCAGGTTCGAGCCGAGTTGATCCATCTGCCATTGGAGGTCCATGTCGGACAGCAACTGCTCGGACAGCTGCTGCAGCTGAGCGCGCTGCTCGGGAGTCATCGAATTGAGCATCGCCTGCATCGCCGCCATGCGCTTGGCCATCGCCTCCAGCAGCTCCTCGACGCTCTGGGGGTCCTCGGGAAAGAAGTCGCCGAATTCCTCCATGAACTGCTCGAACCCGGGGTCCTCGCCCTGTTGGTGCTTCTCGAGCATCTCGTTGAGGGCTGCGAGCATGTCCTTCATGCGCTGCATGTCAGCCGGTGACATGTTCTGCATACCGTCACTCATCTGGTCGACGGCCTGTTGCATCAGCTGCTGACGGAGCTTGTCCATCATCTGCTCGAATCGCCGCTGGGCATCGGCCGACTCGAAGTCGTAGGCGCTCAGCTCGCGCACCTTGCCGGCGAGATCGTTCGGCAGCAGATCGAGCCGCATGTTCCGCTCGGCGGCGGTGTTGTGGGCGGCCTCGGCACGGCGCTCGTCGCCACTGGCCTCGGCGGCCCGCAGCGCGTTGTCGACGGCGTGCCGTTCTTCGTCGACGATGTCGTCGAGTTCGTTGGCGATCTCGTCGTAGACACCGCCGAGACTGGATCGCTCCAGACGATCCTGGCGTTCCTGGCGCAGTCGTTCGAGCATGTCGCGCAGTCCGTCGAGACGCTCGCCGTCGGGGCCGCGCATGCCTTCTTGCATCATGCGCCGCAGCGCCGCGTTCACGTCGCCGTGATACAGCAGCTCGTCGGTGAGCTGATCGAACAACAGGTCGGCATCGAGATCGAAGCCACGCTGGGTGCCGTCCCACCGCGAGTACGTGAAGCGGGGAGCCATTCCTCAACCGTACCGTGGCCACCGCCGGCGCGCCGATCGCTGGTGCGATGCGACGTCAAACCCTTCAGGAGTCGGCATTGGGTGCCGATGTGACATGTGTGCCACGCACCACGATTTCACGGGTCGACAACCGCCTGGAGCGGTCGGCGGACATAGGCTGATCACATGCGTGTTCCCCGCACGTTCATCTTTCTCGACCTGTCGGGAATCACCAACTACACCGCTGCCTACGGCGACGACGCCGCCGGCCGGATCCTCGGTACATTCCGAACGGTGGTGCGCGAAGTCGCCTCCGAGCGTGGTGTCCGAGTCGCCAAGTGGTTGGGTGACGGCTGCATGGTCGTGGCCGTCGAGCAGCAGGACGGCATCGCGTTCGTCACCGACCTCGCCCATCGTGCCGCCAGCGTGTGTGCCCCACTCACACTACGGGCCGGCATCGCCACCGGACACGCCTTGCTGTTCGAAGGCGACGACTACATCGGCTCAGCGGTCAACATGGCATCTCGCTTGTGTGACCGCGCTCAGAACGTCGACGTGCTGATGCCGACGATGCAGCTCGACCGTCTGCCGGAAGGCGTCTCCGCCGAGCACGTCGGCGAGATGGACCTGCGCGGGTTTCCGGGCACGATCGACGTCGTGCGGCTCGTCGGCCTACCGGTTTCGGTCCCACGCCAGGACGACAGCGAACTCTGGACCCGCAGCGCCTTCATCTGACCATCGGTCAGAGGCGTCCGCGGTACGTCGCGCTGGTACCCGAGTCGTCCTTGTTGAGCCGCTTCGACAGGTGGAGGCCTTCCAGCAGGAACTCGACAGCAGCCGCGATCGACGGTGCCGACGCGTCCCCCGCCGCGAGCGCTCCCACCGGCTCTCGCAGTGCGGGAACCTGCTCGACCAACGCCGCGAGTTGTTCGCTCGTCATGTCTTCGCCGGTCTGCACGATCAAACCCTCCTCGAAGGCGTCGACGACCGGTGTGGTGTGCGCCGGGTCGACCCGGTCCTTGAAGACCGTGAGCACTGCGCCCTTGACGAGGTTGTCGAAGATGACGCCCTCGCGACCGTCCTCGAGCGCCTCGATCTCGATCTTGCCGATCGAGCTCGCGGCCAGCGCGTCGAGATCGTCGACGCGAGCGACGACGATGCGTTCTCCGGCCCGCAAGCCCCGCCGCAGGGCGTTGGCCGCGAGCGCCTCGTAGTTCGACACCGACAGCCGCACGCTGACACCGCTGCGCTGGTTGACATGGTTGCTCGACCGGGCGAGCTGGCTGAACGTCGCGACGACCTCGCCGAGGTAGTCGGGCACGGTGACCCCCACCGTCTCGCCGATCGAGAGCGGCCGGGCCTCCTGCTGCATGATCTGGTACTCGAGCTCGGCGTCGAGCGGATAGTGCGTTCGGATCTGTGACCCGAAGCGGTCCTTCAGGGGCGTGATGATGCGCCCTCGGTTCGTGTAGTCCTCGGGGTTGGCCGACGCAACCAGCATCACGTCGAGTGGCAGGCGGATCTTGTATCCCCGGATCTGCACGTCGCGCTCCTCGAGGACGTTGAGCAGACCGACCTGGATCCGTTCGGCCAGGTCGGGGAGCTCGTTGATGGCGAAGATGCCGCGGTTGGTACGTGGCACGAGGCCGTAGTGCAACGTGAGCTCGTCGGACAGGTACCGGCCTTCCGCCACCTTGATCGGGTCGACCTCGCCGATCAGGTCGGCAATCGACGTGTCGGGCGTCGCGAGCTTCTCGCCGAAGCGCAGGTCGCGATGGACCCAGGAGATCGGCGTGTCGTCGCCCATTTCGTCGATCAGATCGTGGGCGTGCTTGGAGACCGGCGCGTACGGATCGTCGTTGATCTCGCTACCCGCGATGATCGGCATCCACTCGTCGAGCAGGTTGGTGAGCGACCGAATCATGCGGGTCTTGGCCTGACCCCGCTCGCCGAGGAAGATCACGTCGTGTCCCGCCAGCAAGGCGTTCTCGAGCTGCGGCATGACCGTGTTCTCGTAGCCGACCACACCGTCGAAGAGCGCTTCGCCGGCGCTGATCCTCGCCACCGCATTGGCGCGGATCTCCTCTTTGACCGGCTGCGATCGCCACCCCGATGCTCGAAGCTCACCCAACGTCGTCGCGCGTTCTGACATGTGCTCGAACCTAGCCCACCATTCCCGAGTGTGTCCCTTCGGCCTCCGGTCAGATCAGGGCCGAGAGCACCCACAGCGTCGTCATGCCGGCCAGCAGGGTCCAGATCAGGTTCCGCCTCCAGAGCGCGACCGATCCAGCCACGATCAACGCGGCGGCTTCGGCGACTTCGAGGCTCGGGCCGCCCTCGCCGCCGGCGGCGAGATTGATCGCCAGCGCCCCGAGGACGGCGGGACCGACGTTGCGCAACGCACGCTCGAGCGGGGCCGGTATCGGTCGACCGGCGAGGGCCACGATCACACCGGCTCGCATCGCGTAGGTCATCACTCCGACCGCCAGCACGATCCCGATCGACACCGCCGCGCTCATGCCCGCGCCTCGTCGTGAGCGCCGACCGCTCCGGTGCGGCGACGGCGATCCTGAACCAGCTCGGCGGTCGCGCCGGCCACGACGCCGGCCATGGCGCCCACGAGGATGCCGAGACGGTCGTGCAGGCCCGCGGTGGCCAGGCCCACCAGGCCGCCGACCACGGCCGCCACGGCCTGGGGCGACCGACTGATGCCGATCACGACGAGCCCGACGAACATCACGGGCGGTGCGTACCCCAGTTGCCACGACGCCGGAACGATCGGGCCCACAATCATGCCGAGCGCCGTCGCCCACTGCCAGTTGACGAAGAAGAAGATCCCGCACGTGAGGTAGTACCGCCGGAACTCGGCAGGCGGACGATCGGCGTGCAGGACCGCCAGCGCGAACACCTGATCGATCAGGAAGAACGGACCGACCCATCGCATCCAGCGCGGCTGGAGCCGGAACGTGGGTGCGAGTGCAGCGCTGTACATGACGTGGCGGGTGTTGATCACCAGGCCGGCCACGATGACCGCCCAGACCGATGCCGTGCCGGCCAGCGTGAGCACCGCCAGCTGGGCCGCTCCGGCGAATATCAGCGGGGACGTCGACCAGCCGATCGCAGCGGGCATCTCACCTTCCGTCACGGCCAGGCCGAGCACGAACCCGAACGGAATCGCAGGCAGGAACAATGGGGCCGACTCGGCGATCGCACCGCGATCGATCCGATCGACCATGCGACCGACGGTCCGGCCGGCCTGCGAACTACCCCTGGACGACAGCGGGCCGGGCATCACCGGAGGGTAGCCCGCCGGCCCTGAGTACGATCCGGCCGTGGACCTGAACGGGGTGTGGCGCGTGACGCCCGCCGATGACGACGTGCGGCGCGACGGGATCGGGCTCGACGTCGACGACTCGTCGTGGAGCGAGATCGTGGTGCCGGGGCACTGGCGACATCACCCGGAGTTCGCCGACCACGACGGCCCGCTGTTGTACCGACGACGCTTTGCGATGGCCGAACCGCAGGAAGGCCGGCGGCGATGGGTCACCCTCGAAGGCGTCTTCTACCAGGCCGATCTGTGGCTCGACGGCGCCTACCTCGGCGATCCCGAGGGTTATTTCATGCCCCACTCGTTCGACATCACGGCCTTGTCGCGCATCGGCGACGAACACGTGCTCGCGATCGAGGTCGCGTGTCCGCCCCAACCCAGCCACCGGGGCAAACGCAACATCACCGGGGTCTTCCAGCACTGGGACGGCATCGACCGCGACTGGAACCCCGGCGGCCTCTGGCGGCCGGTCCACGTCTACGACACGGGGCCGGTCCGAGTCGAACGGTTCCGCGTGTTGTGTCGCGACGCGGACGACGCCCGAGCTCACCTGCTCTTGACGGCACGACTCGACAGCGACCGGGCGCGCAACGTCGCCATTCGTACGCTCGTCGACGGCAAGTTGGTGCTCGACGACGAGCGACGCGTTGCCGGCGGCTCCAACGAGGTGAACTGGAGCCTCGACATCGCCGATCCGAACCTGTGGTGGCCGCGGGCGCTCGGCGACCAACCGCTGACCGAGATCGAGGTCGAGATCGTCGTCGACGGCGAGATCAGCGATCAGCGCGGGCGACGTACCGGCCTGCGGGTCGTGGCGTGGAACAACTGGTCGTGCTCGGTCAACGGCGAGCGACTGTTCCTGAAGGGCGCCAATCTCCTGCCGACACGGGCCGCGCTCGGGGACGCCACCAAAGCAGAGCTTCGCCGCGACATCGAGCTGGCAGCCGAGGCGGGGCTCGACGCCTTGCGCGTGCACGGCCACATCGCCCGACGAGCGATCTATGACAGGGCCGACGAGCTGGGGATCCTGCTCCTGCAGGACTTCCCGCTGCAGTGGGGATATGCGCGGTCGGTGCGCGCCCAAGCCGTCGAGCAGGCTCGCGCCGCTGTCGATCTGCTCGGTCACCACCCGTCGATCGTCCAATGGAGCGCGCACAACGATCCCGCCTCGATCGCCATCGGCATCGAGCGGGACACCACCAGGGCGCGGGTGCGATACGTGGCAGCCCAGCAACTGCCGTCGTGGAACAAATCGGTCCTGGACCGGTGGGTCAAGCGCTCGTTCGAGCGCGCCGACCCGACCCGGCTGTGCGTTCCCCATTCCGGCGTGCTCCCGCATCTGCCCCTGCTCGACGGCACCGACAGCCACTTCTACTTCGGGTGGTACCACGGCGACGTCCGCGACATCGAGCGCCTCGCCAAGCGGATGCCCCGTGTGGTGCGATTCATGTCCGAGTTCGGCGCACAGGCGGTACCCACGTCGTCCGAGTTCATCGATCACGAGCACTGGCCCGACCTCGACTGGGACCACCTGGAGGTGCATCATGGGCTGCAGAAGTGGGTGTTCGACGATCGCGTTCCGCCTGCAGCCTTTGCGAGTTTCGAGGACTGGAAGTCGGCGACACAGATGTATCAGGCCGAATTGCTGCGCTACCACATCGAACTCTTGCGCCGGCTGAAGTACCGGCCGGCCGGCGGATTCTGCATGTTCGCGCTCAACGATCCGGCGCCGGTCGTGTCGTGGAGCGTGCTCGATCATCGCCGTGTTCCGAAACTCGGCTGGCGCGCGCTGAAGGACGCGTGCGCCCCGGTGATCGTGGTCGCCGATCGGCCTCCCAGCATCGTCTCTGCCGGTGAGCAGCTCGAGCTCGACGTACATGTGGTCAGCGACCTGCGGATCGACGTCGATCCGGCGGTGATCGACGTGCAGGCTCGTTGGGCAGGGGGTGAGCGCGCCTGGAGGTTCGGCGGCAGCGTTCCCGCCGACGACTGCGTGCGTGTCGGCACCATCCAGCTCGAGGTGCCCGACACCCTGGGGGCGCTCGTCATCGACCTCACGCTGACGGCGGGCGACATCGTCGCCACCAACCGATACTCGACCGCGGTGACCGTCGTTCCCTGAGCGGACCCGCGAACCGGACGCGGCGATGCCGAAGCCAGACCGTACGATCCGACGATGGGTTCGATCCAGGTCTCGCAGCTCGGCTGGAAGCTTCCCAGCGGCGAGGAGCTCTTCCGCGACATCTCGTTCTCGGTCGGCAACGGTGAGCGCGTCGCCCTGATCGGTGCCAACGGCGTCGGAAAGTCGACCCTGTTGCGGGTCCTGACCGGCGAGACCAAGGCGTCGGCCGGCACCGTTTCGATCGACGGGCGCCTGGGTGTGATGCGCCAGATGGTCGGCCAGATGGTCGGCCAGATGGTCGGGACGACCGGTGCCGACGAGCATGCGTCCACTGACGTCCGGTCGTTACTGCTGTCGCTCGCCCCGGATCGGATTCGAGCCGCCGCGACGCGGCTCACAGCCGCCCAGCATCACATCGATGCTGATCCGATGCGGTACGCCGAGGCGTTGAGCGCATGGGGAGACGTCGGCGGTTACGAGATCGAGGTGCAATGGGATGAGGCGTGCGGACGCACGCTGGGTGTCGACTTCCATGAGGTCGCCGACCGGCCCCTGCGAACCCTGAGCGGCGGCGAGCAGAAACGGCTGGCGCTCGAGTATCTCGTGCGCGGCGAGGACGACATCCTCGTGCTCGACGAACCCGACAACTTCCTCGACGTCCCCGCCAAGCGATGGCTGGAACGCGAGTTGAACGCACTCCGCAAGACGGTCCTGTTCGTCAGCCATGACCGCGAGCTGCTGGCGGCGAGCGCGACCAAGATCGTCACGATCGAGGCGTCCGGCGCATGGTCGCACGGCGGCGGCTTCTCCACCTACGCAGCCGCCAAGACTGCTCATGCCGACAAGCGAGCCCGCGACACCGCCCAGTTCGACGACGAGCGCAAGCGGTTGGAGGACTATGTCGTGCTCATGCGGCAGCGAGCCAAGATCAGCGACACGTTCGCACCCAAGCTGAAGGCGGCCGAGTCGAAACTGCGCCAATTCCTCGACAAGAACGAGCGCCCTGCCGAGCTCGCCGACCAGAAGATCGACGTCCGGCTCCGGGGTGCGCGAACCGGCAAGCGGGCGGTGATTGCCGAACGGCTCGAGATCGTCGGGCTGACCGACCCATTCGATGCCGAACTCTGGTACGGCGAGCGGATCGCGGTGCTCGGCGGCAACGGTGTCGGCAAGAGCCACTTCCTCAGGATGCTGGCGGGCGATGCCGACGTCGACTTCGAGGGAAGTTGGCGGTTCGGCGCCAACGTCGTGCCCGGCCTGTTCCATCAGACGCACGAACATCCCGAGTGGATCGGGCGAACCCTCGTCGAAATCCTGCACGACCATGACGTCGTGCTCGCGCCGGCGATGTCGATGCTGCGACGGTACGAGATCCATGGCTGCGCCCACCAGCCGTTCGAGACGCTGTCGGGCGGTCAGCAGGCCCGGTTCCAGATCATCCTGCTCGAGATCTCCGGCGCCACGTTGCTGTTGCTCGACGAGCCGACCGACAACCTCGACCTCGTGTCGGCCGAGGCGCTTGAGGTCGGGCTCGCCGAGTTCGACGGCACGGTCATCGCCGTCACGCACGACCGCTGGTTCCTCCGCGGCTTCGATCGCTTCCTGGTGTTCGGCGACGACTGCGCCGTCACCGACCACCCCGAGTGCCCGCCCGCCTGGCGGTGAACGGTGCGGGCACCAATCGGGATCGATGCCGGCTCGGATGCGCTACGTGCGGCTGAGGGTCATGCGGTTCTTGAACTTGGCTTTGAGGAAGTCGGCGTTCATCAGCGCGATCACGTCGATCGAGATCGACTTCGGACACGCAGCCTCACATTCGCCATGGTTGGTGCACGAACCGAAGTGTTCGTCCATCGTCTCGACCATCGCCTCGGCTCGTGAATAGCGCTCGGCCTGGCCTTGCGGCAGCAGGTTGAGGTGCGCAATCTTGGCGCCGGTGAACAGGTTGGCGGCGCCGTTCGGGCAGGCCGCCACGCACGCGCCACAACCGATACATTCGGCGGCATCCATCGAGGCGTCGGCGACGGGCTTGGGGACCGGGATCAGGTTGGCGTCAGGTGCGCCGCCGGTCTCCGCGGTGATGAATCCGCCGGCCTCGACGATGCGGTCGAGCGGGGCACGGTCGACCATCAGATCCTTGATGATCGGAAACGCGGTCGCCCTCCACGGTTCGATCACGATCGTGTCGTTGCTGGCGAACTTGCGCATGTGGAGCTGGCAGGTGGCCGAGCCTTTCTGTGGCCCGTGGGCCTGCCCGTCGATCATCAGCGAGCACGTGCCACAGATGCCCTCGCGGCAGTCGTGATCGAAGACCACGGCCTCCTTGCCGTCCCCGATCAACTGTTCGTTGAGCAGGTCGAGCATTTCGAGGAACGACGCCTCATCGCTGATCTCGGGCACGACGTAGTTCTCGAACCGGCCGCCGTCGGACGGGCCCGATTGGCGCCAGATCTTGAGCGTGATGTTCGTCAGGTGATTGCTCATCGGACAGCTCCGTTCGTCGAGATTCGAGATGTCGGGCGTGTTCGCATCGTTCGCAACACCACGTTCACTTGTAGCTCCTCGTCTGGAACTGGATCTCTTCGTACACGAGTTCTTCCTGGTGGCGGTTGGGCTTCATCGGGTCGCCGGTCCATTCCCAGGCTGCGACGTGGGCGAAGTGCTCGTCGTCGCGCAGGGCCTCACCCTCGTCGGTTTGATGTTCGGCCCGGAAGTGGCCGCCGCACGACTCCTCACGGGTGAGGGCGTCGAGGCACATCTGCATGCCGAGCTCGAAGAAGTCCTCGACCCTGCCGGCCTTCTCGAGCGTCTGGTTGGTGCTCTCACCGTCGCCGGTGACGCGCAGGTCCTTCTGGAACTCGTCGTACAGCGCCGGCAGTTCGGACAGCGCCTTCTCGAGACCCTGCTGGGTGCGGTCCATACCGCAGTAGTCCCAGATGATCTTGCCGAGTTCGCGGTGGAAGTAGTCGGGCGAGCGGGTGCCGCCGATCGACAGGAATCGCTTGAACCGGTCGGTGGCCGCCGCCTCGGCGTGCCTGAACGCCTCGTGGCTGGTGTCGGGGATCGGTTTGTTGAGCCACTCGGCGAGGAAGTTCGAGATCGTGTACGGCAACACGAAGTAGCCGTCGGCGAGACCCTGCATCAGCGCCGATGCACCGAGCCGGTTGGCGCCGTGGTCGGAGAAGTTGGCTTCGCCGGCGCAGTACAGACCGGGCACCGTGGTCATCAACTCGTAGTCGACCCACAATCCACCCATCGTGTAGTGCGACGCCGGGTAGATCCGCATCGGCGTCTCGTACGGGTTCTCGCCCGTGATCCGCTCGTACATGTCGAACAGGTTGCCGTAACGCTCTTTGATGGTCTCCTTGCCCAGGCGACCGATCGCATCGGCGAAGTCGAGGTACACGCCGTTCTTGAGTGGGCCGACGCCCTGGCCGGCATCGACAGCCCGTTTGGCGGCTCGGGACGACACGTCGCGGGGCGCCAGGTTGCCGAAGCTGGGGTAGATCCGCTCGAGGTAGTAGTCGCGCTCGTTCTCGGGGACCTGTGCTGCTGCTCGGTTCTCGTCGGGGTTGATCGGCACCCACACGCGGCCGTCGTTGCGCAGCGACTCGGACATCAGCGTCAGCTTCGACTGGAAGTCATCGGCCTGCGGGATGCAGGTCGGGTGGATCTGGGTGAAGCACGGATTGGCGAAGGCGGCGCCCTTGCGATGCGCCCGCCACGCAGCGGTGACGTTGCACGCCATCGCGTTCGTCGACAGGAAGAACGCGTTGCCGTAGCCGCCGGTCGCCAGGACGACGGCGTGCGCCGAGTGCGAGCTGATCTCGCCGTTGGTCAGGTCGCGGGTGACGATGCCGGCGCAGCGTCCGTCGATGTTGACGATGTCGACGAGTTCCATGCGGTTGAAGAGACGCACGCCGCCGAGGCCGATCTGGCGAGCGAGCTGCTGATAGGCGCCGAGCAACAGCTGCTGACCGGTCTGGCCGCGGGCATAGAACGTACGGCTGACCTGGGCGCCGCCGAACGAACGATTGTCGAGCTGACCGCCGTACTCGCGGGCGAACGGAACACCCTGCGCAACCATCTGGTCGATGATGTTGACGGAAACCTGGGCGAGGCGATAGACGTTGGCCTCGCGGCTGCGGAAGTCGCCGCCCTTGACCGTGTCGTAGAACAACCGGTGCACCGAGTCGCCGTCACCCTTGTAGTTCTTGGCGGCGTTGATGCCGCCCTGGGCGGCGATCGAGTGCGCCCGGCGGGGCGAGTCGTGGAACGTGAACGCGTCGACCTGGTAGCCGAGCTCGGCGAGCGTCGCTGCCGCAGAGGCGCCGGCCAGCCCGGTGCCGACCACGATGATCTTGAACTTGCGCTTGTTCGAGGGATTGACCAACTTCTCGTGCTCTTTGAAGTTGTCCCACTTGTCGGCCATCGGCCCGACGGGCACCTTGGAGTCGAGATTGATGCTCATTCGGATACCTCCACGCTCGGGACCGTCGAGTCGTACTCGATCACACCGGCGAGGGTCATGATCGGGAACGACACGTTGCCGACCACGATCACCGTGGCGATGCCGGCCGCGAGCCCCTTTCGCCATTGATTGAACCGCGGGTTGTTCCAGCCCATCGATTGGAACAGGCTCCACGTGCCGTGGAACAGATGGATGCCGAGCGCGATGTTCGCAACGATGTACAAGATCGCGACGGGCACCCGGCTGAGGCTGGCGTCGAGGTTGCGGTACACCGCGCCACGGACGAAATCGGGGTTGAGCCAGCCCCAAGTGAGATCGGCCAGGTGCCAGAACAGGAACAGCACGACGATGATGCCGGTCCAGCGCATCGTGCGGCTGGCGAAGCTGGCGACTTGATAGTCGCGGGACGATTGGTACTTCACCGAGCGGGCTTTGCGGTTCAGGATCGTCAGCGAGTAGGCAGCGTGGATGTGCAGCACGACGGCGCCGATCAGCACCAGCCGCATGATCCACAAGAAGTAGCCACGGGGCAGGATCGGCACGAGCAGCTCGCGGAGGAACTCGCCGTACACGTCGATGTCGTAGGCCTGGGTGCCGTTGTGATTGACCACACCCAGGTAGGCCTTGAGGTTGCCCACCATGTGCCCGATCACGAAGCCGATGCCGATGATCCCGGTGATCGCCATCACGTACTTCTTGCCGACGGCCGTGGAGTAGAAGTCGATCAGGAAGGGCTTGCGCTTGCCCCGCTTGCCGACCGCAGTACCCGAGACGGGGCCGCGACCTCGCTCGTTGGAGATGGTCTGTGCCATTCGCACGAAACTACTCGCCACCGCGCCTTCACCCCGAAATCTGCCGGCAATCCATCGCTGCCAACGTGCCCCCATCGCTCACAGCGATGACAACTCTGCGTTTCGGGTTGGAGACAAGGGGTCGGAGCGACCATCATTGGTCGACCTTGAACGGACGCCTCAGGAGGCACGCAAACAGTGGAAGCAGTTCCATATCTCGCCGCGCTCTCAGCCCTCGCAGCGCTGGGCCTCGCCGGTTACTACTACACGTGGGTCAAGCAGGCCTCGCCCGGCAACGAGCGAATGGTCTTCTTGATGACCGAGATCCAGAAGGGTGCCAAGGCGTTCCTGAAGAAGGAATACCAGTGGGTCTCCGTGTTCGTGGTCGCGATGGCCGTCTTGCTGGCGATCGTGATCGCGCCGCTGGCGGCGATCACCTACGTGCTCGGCGCCGTGTTGTCGGGGAGTGCCGGCTATGTGGGTATGACGGTCGCCACGATGGCGAATGCCCGCACGACCGAGGCGGCCAAGGAGGGTCCCGCCAAGGCACTGCCGGTGGCATATCGCGGTGGCGCCGTGATGGGATTCTCCGTCGCCGGCCTGGCGCTGCTGGGCCTGATGGCTACGTATCTCGTGTTCATCGTCTGGTTCGAGGTCGATGACGCGTTCGAGATCTTCACGGCGTTCGGTTTGGGTGCTTCGTCGATCGCCCTGTTCTCCCGTGTCGGGGGCGGCATCTACACCAAGGCTGCCGATGTCGGCGCCGACCTGGTCGGCAAGGTCGAGGCGGGCATCCCCGAGGACGATCCGCGCAACCCGGCAACGATCGCCGACAACGTCGGCGACAACGTCGGCGACGTCGCGGGCATGGGGGCTGACCTGTTCGAGTCGTATACCGGCTCGATCATCGCCCCGATTTCGCTCACCGCGTTCTCGGCCGGCCTCGTCGCCAGCGACAACGGAGCCGACGGCGTGATCCAGCTGCTCGTGTTCCCGATGGCGATCGCCTTGATCGGCATGTTCGCTTCGATCGCGGGTTCGTTCTTCGTGAAGGGCGGCCACTCGACCGACTCACATGCCCTCGCCCGCGCTCTCCACATGGGCACCAACGTGGCGATGGCGATCACCGTCGTCGGCACGATCGCGATCTCCTACTGGCTCTTCGGCGGCGACCTCTACGACAAGCCGTGGGGGCTCGGCGTGTCCGTGATCGGCGGCCTCGCCGTGGGCTGGGGGCTCGGCAAGACGGCCGAGTACTACACCTCCGATCATCACGCCCCGGTCAAGAAGATCGCCAGGCAGTCCGAGACCGGTCCCGCCACCACCGTGTTGGCCGGCATCAGCAGCGGCATGGTGTCGGTCGCCGGCTCGGTCGCACTGATCCTGATCGGCATCGGTGTCGCCTACTGGGGCGGCGAGCAGACGCTCGGCGACGGCGGCGGCATCTACGGCATCGCCGTCGCCGCGATCGGCATGCTGGCGACCACCGGTGCGGTGGTCGCGGTCGATGCCTACGGCCCGATCGCAGACAACGCCGGCGGCATCGCCGAGATGGCCGAGCTCGACCCGTCGGTCCGCGAGGTCACCGACGCCCTCGACTCGCTCGGCAACACCACCGCTGCGATCGCCAAGGGGTTCGCCGTCGGCTCGGCGGCGCTCACCGCACTGGCGCTGTTCAAGAGCTTCGAGTTCGCGATCGCCAAGGCCAACCCGAGCGAGTCGCTCAACCTCAACATCGGCGAGGTCGACGTCTTCATCGGGCTGTTCCTCGGTGCCGGCCTGCCGTTCCTGTTCGCAGCGCTCACGATCGACGCCGTCGGCCGTGCCGCCACGCAGATGATCGAGGAGGTCCGCCGCCAGTTCCGTGAGATCCCCGGTCTGCGCGAGGGGCTGCCCGGGGTGGTGCCCGACTCGGCGCGCTGCGTCGCGATCTCGACCGAGGCGTCGCTCAAGGAGATGATCATCCCCGGTTCGCTCGCCGTGGTGGTTCCGCTCGTGACCGGGTTCATCAGCGTCGACGCGCTGGGCGGCCTGCTCGCCGGCGCACTCGTCACCGGCTTTTCCCTGGCGATCTTCATGGCCAATGCCGGCGGTGCCTGGGACAACGCCAAGAAGTACATCGAGGCCGGCCATCACGGCGGCAAGGGCAGCGATCCGCACAAGGCGGCCGTCGTCGGCGACACCGTCGGCGACCCGTTCAAGGACACCAGCGGTCCGGCGATGAACATCCTGCTCAAGGTGATGACGATCGTCAGCCTGGTGTTCGCCAGCGCCTTCGTCTGATCGACAGCTGAGCCAAAGCTCGACGGGCCCGGGTTCCGCAAGGAGCCCGGGCCCCGTCGCGTTCCGGTCGGGCTCGAGCCTGGTCGCTGCACACAGTGCAACCCTTCTGCATCTGACCACGTCGATCAGCCTCGTTCAGGTCAAGCGACCGAGAGTGGGCGACAGACATCAGAGATTCCGGGTGTCGAGGGTCGGCTGCTCCGATCGGGCACACCGCTCAGAATGCCCGTGTCGCCGCTCATCGTTCAGCGCCCAACGGCAGATCTGCGCCATCAGGTTCGCAGCCCGACGTTCTACTTCGGCGGCTCGTAGCCGGGAAGCGAGATCTCGAGCTTTCGATCAAATCGCCGGCGTCGCTTCGGGTGCGCGTTCTCGAGATCGATGAGGAAGGTCTCGAACGACGTGCGGATGAGGTGAAACTCGCGAGTCAAGGTTGTCCACTTGAACGGCCTGATTCCGATCCGTTGAAGCGTGACGTGAGCCATCCGCTTGTTGATCTCGGCCACGAACTTGTCATGACCATCCCTACCGGTCCCGAAGATGAAGCTCGGTCGACTCGACCAGCGGTTGTCGAAGTAGTCATCGGCAACGACATCGTCTTGGCGCTTCGGATATCGTGGCCGCTCGTCTGTCAGGAAATCCGACAGGTTGCGCACGTGAACGAGAGCGCTCTCCAACACGCACTGTTCGAGCCACGGCTTTTCGTTGACCGCGGGAACGGGGACGTACATCGGCATCACGAGACGAGCGAACTCGTACGACACGTGCTCGTCCATCCTGCTCAGTTGAGACTCATCCAATGTCCGCGGCTGCATAGGCCGCGAGCGTGAGACTCGATCCGTCGGCAGGGTGCCATGGGGGCATCCGCGTTCGCACACCGCGTTGTGCCCGAACGGCAGTTAGGCGCACTCGAACAGAGGATCATCGCTCGTCACGGGTCGGTAGGTGACCGATCGGCCTGCGACGGTGGCCGTCAGCGTGTCGCCGTCCTCCGACAGCCGAACCTCGACAGTGAGAAGTTCCTCGCCGCGATCGAGGGTGTCCGACCATTCGGTCGGCATCCAGTCCCGTGCGCCCGCCGCCTCGTCACTGATCCACGAACGTTCGTTGACAAGGAGGCCGAATCGGCCGACGCCGCAGTGGGTGCCGACCTCCAACTGATGCGGCTCACCAGCCGGGAGACTGCCGTCCGGGGTGAGCACAGGCAGGTCATCAGACGAACAGCCAGCAACAAAGCCGCCGACCATGAGCAACCCGGCTCCGAGCCTCATCCAGCGTCGTGCACTCCGGTCGGGCATACGCGCCCAGATTGCCCGTTCTGCACTGGGTTCGCCACCCTGGAACTTCGTGGAACCGCCGTAGGTCCGCTGACGAGAGCCCGCACCGACCCGGTTCACACATGCGCAGCATCACCATGCCACGGCCATCCAAGACCGCTCGCCCCGACCGAGTCTCGACCAGCGGCATCGTTGGTCGCGGATTGCTGGGCGGTCGCCGAAACTCTGTGACACCCCCGTGCACATGATGGTCGTATTCCGGCTTCCCCAATCTGTTGACCACTACTGATTGGAGACAACTGATGAGTCCTCCCGACACCGACACCGTGTTCGCGGTGTTGCGTGCGGCAGATCCCGATGTGATGGACCGCGACGAACTCGCCGAGCTGACCGGCCGACTGGCGGCCCATCAGGCTTGGTGCGATGCATTGAAAGTACGGATCACGCGCCGACAACGCCAACTGGCCGCCGAAGGTCACGCCGAACCAGCCCGTGATCTGTTGTCCCGCCACGGGCAGCAGTCCTCCAGAGACGCCAAGACTGCCACCGAGCGCGAACAGGTCTGCACTGCCCTGCCGGCGTTCGAACACGCGCTCGCTTCCGGTGCGGTGTCGGCCGGACATGTCGACGCGATCGCCACCGCCACGCGAAGCCTCGACCAACAGTTGCTCGCCGAGTTTCATGCTTGCCAAGGCGATCTGCTCGCCGATGCCCAACGTCAACGTGTCGACGCGTTCGAACGAGGCTGCCGTGATCTGGCAAGACACCTGATCGTTTGTTCTGCGGCATCTTCCGATGCTGACGAGCTCGACCAGCAACGTGCCAGTTCGAACGTGAGGAGGTGGGTCGACAAGCAGACCGGGATGTGCCACACCCACCTCGAGTTGGACCCGGTCCGCGACCGCGCTCTGTGGGCGGCCATCGACACCGCCCGAGCCACACTCCGCCAGCAAGACGGCAACCGACGCACGCCGTGGGCCCGACTCCAAGTCGACGCCGTCATCTCGGCGATCGGCGGGGGTTCCGTCCGTGTTCCGGAAATCACCGTGCTGATCGATCACCGAACACTGCTCGACGAGTTGCACCAGCGGTCGATTTGCGAGACCGACAACGGCATACCGCTGCCGGTCTCGACGGTACGCAGGTTGTGCTGCGACGCAGAGATCCTCCCCGTCGTCCTGAACGGCGACGGTCAAGCCCTCGACGTCGGACGCTCCTCGCGGACCGCCACCCGAGCCCAGCGCCGAGCGTTGCGGGCAATGCACCGGACCTGCATCCACCCCGACTGCACCATCACGTTCGATGCCTGTCGGATCCACCACATCCTCCCCTGGCAGCGTGGAGGCGCGACCGACATCGACGACCTTGCACCCGTGTGCGAATCCCACCACCACGCCGTTCACGAAGGGGGCTGGGGGCTGACGATGACGCCAGACCGGATCGCGACCTGGACCCGACCCGACGGCGCCCACCACCAAACCGGCCCAACCATCGACCGAACCCGACACGCCGCCTGAACGACCACGACCCGCATACCGAGTCGGTGTCATCTCGCATCGGCACCCAAGGCAACGTCCGACGTCCGACATCACTCTGAGGGCAGGACGTCAATGGTGCCCACGGTCGACCGCGCTCGTGGTCGCGATCGTCGAACCGATGCGCTCACTCGCCCCGGCCCAGCCCGAAGCACCGCTGAGCGTCCGGCGACGACTGCCGCTCGATCCGTCCATGCGCCGCGATGCCCGGTTCCGCACGGGCCCGGGCCTGGTCGTTTCCAGCGCGCCGAACATCGATCAACGGGTTGAACACTCGCGCCCCGAGGGCCGCGTCACACCTCGGCGACGAAATCGATCAGGCGCTCGACGGCGCCGACCAGTTCGGGTTCGAGATCGGCGTAGGTCTTCACCTGATTGCGCAGGCGCGGCCAGAAACCTTCGAACGGCACGCCGAGCGCCGCACACATGCCCTCCTTCCAGGGCTGACCCCTGGGTACGTCGGGCCACGCCGCGATGCCGACCACCTTGGGTCGGATCCCGGCCCACACATCGACGAACGGGTGGCCGGTGATCAACACCGAGGGGTGATCGACGGTGGCGGCGATCCGCGACTCCTTCGAGCCGGCGACGAGATGATCGAGCAACACACCCAGTCGTCGCCGACCGCCCGGTTGGAACTCGGAAACGGCGGCGGCCAGACCGTCGGCACCGTGCAGCGGTTCGACCACGATCCCCAGCTCGCGCAGGTCGTCCCCCCACACGTGTTCGAGCAGCTCGGCATCGTGCTTGCCCTCGACCCAGATCCGGCTCGCCTTGGCGACCCGCGCCCCCGCCGACCGGTCGGCGGCGATCGAACCGGACGCCGTCACCTGTTGAGTTGCCGACGCCTGCTGCGCCGGGCGGGACAGCGTGACCGGCTTGCCCTCCACCAGGAACCCACCCGACTTCCACGTGAAGTGACGCAGGTACTGGTTGCGGTCGCGCAGCGTGACCGCCTCGTAGTTCCAGCGCACGATGTCACCCACGAACCCGCTCGAGCGGTCCTCGACGACGAGTCCCACCGACACCTCGACAGTCGGATACCTGGTCGGTTTCTTGCTCTCGGCGAAGTCGTCGAGGATGTCGCGGTCGTAGGCCATGCGACCGTCGAGTGTGCCACGGGAACCACTCCAGTACGCGGCACGTCCAACCTGCATGGGGAGCACCACGACAACGCAGGCGCCGCGACACGAGATCGGAAGGCGGCGACGGCCGCGTGCGATTGCCGCCGTGATCGCGACCGGCATCATGACATTGGCTGCCTGCGCGGGTGGCGACGACGCATCGACCGCCTCCGAGCTCGACACGGCCGCAACCGTCGCTCCGGCCGATCGATCGGCCGGCGACTCCGCCTTCGATTCCGCCGGGGGCGAGTCGACAGAGAGCGACGTCGACACCGGCGGCGGGTTCGACATCGGCGTGATCGGGCGCGACGTGATCATCGAGATGCGCGTGGTGCTCAGTAGCGACGACATCCAACGCACCGTTTCGTCGATCATGGCCCAGGCATCGTCGCTGGGAGGTGGGGTCGCCTCGTCGGACGTCAACTACGGCAACCAGGGAAACTTCGATGATCAGGGCTACGCGCTGATCGTCGTCAAGGTGCCGCCGGAGTCGGTCGATCGCCTGTTGGCGGGGCTCGACGACACCGGCACCGTCCAGTCGATCAACCAGAGCGCTCAGGATGTGACCGAGCAGCTGATCGATCTCGAGGTGCGAATCAGCAACGCCCGCCAGAGTGTCGACAACGTACGCGAGTTCATGGACCGCACCGAGAGCCTCAATGAACTCGTCACGCTCGAAGGCGAACTGACGCGGCGCCAGACCGATCTCGAACGGCTCGAGGCGCAGCAGCGCAACCTCAGCGACCGGGTGGCCCTGTCGACGGTGACGATCGAGGTCGTGCCGACCGCGTCGATCCCCGAGCCGATCGACGATGACCCCGACACGATCGGCGACGCCCTCGAAGAAGGGCTGGGATGCATTCACCGGGTTGATCTTCGGGATCGGTTTCATCCTGGCCGTACTGCTGCCGTTCCTCGCGCTGGCGGCGGTGCTCGGACTGCTCGGCTGGGCGATCCTGCGTCGCAACGACCGCCGCTCAACCGCCGACGACGCGATACCCACGATGCCGCGATCGGCGCCGACCGGGCCCACGGCCCCTCGCGACGACCCGGATTCCGACGCCGATGCCGACCCCGAGATCACGCCGGACGGCGCCGAGCCCGCCAGCCGGCAGGTGTGAGCACCCAATCGCCGACCGTTCCGTTCGGGAACGCGAACGGCGCCCGGAGCCCCGTGTGCGCGATCACCGCTTCGAGCGGCACCGGGCCCAGATCGGGCTGGTCGCTCCAACGGTGCCATCGGACGGCCGGCGTTTCTTCCAACTCGAGATTCGGCCGGCCGAGCAGCTCGATCAATCCGTGCAGCACGCCGACCTGTCGATAGCCGCGCTCGGTGGCCGTGTCGATCGCTTCGGCACCCTCGGTGGCGTACCACTCGAGGTCCATCGCCATCGGGGTCGGCACACCGTAGGCCCGGCCGAGCGCCTCGTCGGGGTCGTCGAGGGCGGTGGCGTGGGCTTCGTTGCCGACGGTCCACTGCTTCATCGGGTCGACGCAATGGTGCTCGGCCCACATCTCGGGGGCTTTCACGGTGAACGGGTCGGCACGACGCGCCACGCCCCATTCGGTGAGGTGCAGCAATGGCCGCCCCGTCTCGGCCAGCGCCGCCCAGTACCAATCGCCGCCGGCCACCAACCGATGGCCCGATACGACGCCGACGTGGGCGTCAGGTGTCCACGCCGCGAAGACCCACTCCTCCACCGCCACACCGGCGTGGGGCAGGTCGTCGGTGGGTGAGAGCGCCATGATCGGGCAGACTAGGGATCCTCATGAGCGATGACACGACGATCCGGTATCTCGGCCTCGCCTGGATCCGCGAGCTCTCGCACGAGGTCGGCGAGAGCAAGGTGCTGCGCGAGCTCGCCGACGAGCACACGATCGGGGTCACCCAGGTGGTCACCGACGGCCCCGAGGGCGACGTCACCTACCACCTCCAGGTCGGCGATGGTGCAGCTTCGTTCGGGGCCGGCCCAGCCGAACCCGAAGACGTCAAGATGCAGCAGGACTGGGCGACTGCGGTCGCCGTGGCGACCGGCGAGATGAACGCTCAGGAGGCGTTCATCACCGGCAAGATCCTCCTGTTCGGCGACCAGCAGGCGCTGATGGCCGCACAACCCGTGTTCGGGGCGCTCGATTCGATCTTCTCGACGGTCCGCGAGCGAACCCGCTACGAGTGAGCTGATCGATGCCCGAGCTCCCCGAGGTGCAGGCCCACGCCGAACGGCTGGCCGACGAGTTCACGGGGCGCGTGCTGGTGCGGTTCGTGCCCATCAAGTTCACCGCACTGCGAACGGCGGTTCCGGCGCCCGACCAGGCGTACGGTCTGCCGCTGCTCGGCGTCGGCCGCCGAGGCAAGTACCTCGTGCTCGAGTTCGAGTCGGTGCAGTTCGCCGTGCACCTGATGCAGGGCGGGCGGCTGCTCGTCGACACCAAACAGTCGGCCAAGCCGCGCGGCGGTCAGGCCCGATTCGTGTTCGACGAGGGCCCGGCGCTGCTGCTCACCGAGGCCGGCACCGAGCGCCGAGCAGGCGTCTGGTGCCTGCCCGCCGCGTCGGCCCTGACGTCACCACCGCTCGCCGTACTCGGCCCAGAGGCCGACCAGGTGTCGCCCGAGCAAATGGTCGAGCTGCTCGCAGCCAAGAACCAGCGGGTCCACGGATTCCTGCGCGATCAGCGCACGATCGCCGGTCTGGGACGGCGGCTGGCGAACGAGGTCTGCCACCGGGCGCGACTGAGCCCGTTCGCGATGACCAGGAAACTGGGCTCGGACGGGGCGACCAAGCTGGTCGCCGCCATCCGGCAGTCGGTCGACGAAGGGCTGGCGTACGAGCGGACTCGGTCCGACATGAGCTCGTCCAAGGATCGACCCGGCGGTGTGCACGGGCGCACCGGTGAACCGTGCCCGGTCTGCGGCGACACCGTGCGCGCCGTCGAGTACAGCGGCTACACCGTGAACTACTGCCCGACGTGCCAGACCGGCGGCAAGCTCCTCGCCGACAACACCACGAGCAAGTTCCTCAAGTAGCCGGTTCTCCGAATAGCCGGTCCTCGCGGTGGCCGTCGGTGAGGTGCCGGGTGGCGGTCGGCGTCAGCCGGGCACCTTGAACACGCTGACGAGCGTGCAGCCGGTGTCGGTTCGAAAGTCGTCGTGGGTGGTACCGGCCTGCACGGCGTATGCATGACCCGCCGTCATCAGCACGCCCTGCGAGATCAACGAGCCCTCCAGGATGTAGGTGAACTCGGGCTCGTGGTGCTCGTGCACACCACCGACGTAGCCCGGCTGGAACTGGAACGTCGCGATCATGCGGCCGTCGGCGGCGCCGAGCGCCTTCATCGCAACGCCCTCCCCCATCGTCTGCCAAGGCAGTTCCCCGGAATCCGAAAACGTCCATCCGTCGGGTGCCGTGCTCATCACGGCACCATACCGCGAGCGCTCGAGGGCCTACGCTCGACATCGTGCGTATCGGCATCCTCACCCGCGAATATCCACCCGACGTCTACGGAGGAGCCGGCGTGCACGTCGACTTCCTGGTCCGCGAGCTGGTCAAACTCGCCGACGTCGACGTGCATTGCATGGGAGAACCGCGCGACGGCGCGATCGCCCATTCCGAGCACGAACCGTTCCTCGCGGGCGCCAACCCCACGTTGCGAACCCTCGCTGCCGACCTGGGGATGGCCGACCAGACGGCGGGCTGTGACCTGGTGCACTCGCACACCTGGTACGCCAATATGGGTGGGCATCTGGCCAAGCTGCTGCACGGCATCCCGCACGTCGTCACGTCGCACTCGCTCGAGCCACAACGGCCGTGGAAGGCCGAGCAACTCGGCGGCGGCTACCGCGTCTCGTCGTGGGCAGAGCAGACCGCCTACGAGGCCGCCGACGCGGTGATCGCAGTCAGCCACGGCTCTCAGCGCGACGTGATGGCCTCGTACCCGAACCTCGACGAGTCGAAGGTCCACGTGGTGCACAACGGCATCGACACCGACTTCTATCGGCCCCACACCGCCACCGACGTGCTCGAACGCCTCGGGGTCGACCCCGATCGGCCCTCGGTGGTGTTCGTCGGCCGCATCACGCGCCAGAAGGGCGTGCCCCACCTCCTACGGGCGGCGCTGCGATTCGACGAGTCGGCTCAGTTGGTGCTGCTCGCCGGTGCGGCCGACACCCCCGAACTCGCGGCCGAGACCGACGCCGCGATCGCCGAGCTGCGCGCCACCCGTGACGGCGTGTTCGTCGTGTCCGAGATGCTGCCGCGCGACCAGGTGCGCCAAGTGCTCACCCACGGCACGGTGTTCGCCTGCCCATCGGTGTACGAACCGCTCGGCATCGTGAACCTCGAGGCGATGGGATGCGAGACGGCGGTCGTGGCCAGCGACGTCGGTGGCATCCCCGAGGTCGTCGCCGATGGCCAGACGGGCCTGCTCGTGCACTACGACGAAGGTGACACGGCCACGTTCGAGGCAGAATTCGCCGACTCCGTCAACCGGTTGCTCACCGACCCGCAGCGCGCCACCGCGATGGGCGTCGCCGGCCGCGAGCGCGCGGTGCGCGAGTTCGGGTGGGACGCGGCCGCCCGCAAGACGATGGCCATCTACGAATCGGTGCTGTGAGCGGACCTCCCCGGAGCACCCGCAAACCTCGGGCGGTGTGCGGGCCGACCCCACTACCCTGGGGCGCCGAATGAGCGCCACCGATCGACTCCCCGAGATCCCGAAGGCCTACTCCCCCGCCGACGCCGAACCGGCCGTCACGGTCGCGTGGGCGGCCTCCGATGTGTTCCACGCCGCACCCGTCGACGGCGACCGCGAGACGTATTCGATCGTCATCCCGCCGCCCAATGTCACGGCCGCGTTGCACCTCGGCCACGCGCTCAACAACACGCTTCAGGATGTTCTCATCAGGTATCACCGGATGCGTGGCGACGCGACGCTGTGGATGCCGGGCACCGACCACGCCGGTATCGCGACGCAGACGGTGGTCGAGAAACGCCTCCTCGCCGAGGGCGTCAAACGGCTCGAGATGGGTCGCGAGGCCTTCGTCGCGAAGACCCAGGAGTGGAAGGACGAGTACGAGCAGGTCATCATCGAACAGCTCGTCGCAATGGGTGCCTCGTGCGACTTCGAGCGCACCCGCTTCACGATGGACGAGATGTGCGCCACGGCCGTGCGGCACGCGTTCTTCATGCTCTTCCGAGATGGCCTGATCTACCGCGGCAAGCGCCTGGTCAACTGGGATCCGGCGACGCGCACCGCACTGTCCGACGACGAGGTCGAGAACGAGAACGTGGCAGGCCACATGTGGTACTTGCGGTACCCACTCGCCGACGGTCCACTCCCCGATGGAACGACCCACGTCACGGTCGCCACCACCCGCCCCGAGACGATGCTCGGCGACACCGCAGTCGCGATCAATCCGGCCGACCCGCGCGCCGAGGCATTGGTGGGCAAGACGGTCATCCTGCCGATCGTTGGTCGTGCGATCCCGATCGTCGCCGACGACTACGTCGTGATGGCCGATCCCGACAGCCCCGACACCAAGGCCCAGTACGCGAGCGGCTTCCTCAAGGTGACGCCGGCCCACGATCCGAACGACTGGGAGATCGGCCTCCGCCACGACCTCGCGGTGATCAACGTGATGGGGCCGGACGCTTCGATCTCCGAGCAGCACGGTTGGGACGACGTGTCCGACGAGGCCAGGCCCTTCGTCGGCATGTCGCGCGAGGATGCTCGCGCCGCGATCGTCGACTGGTTCGAGCAGCACGGGATGCTCGACGAGGTCCGAGACTATGCGCATTCGGTCGGCCACTCGTACCGCAGCCATGTGCCGATCGAACCCTGGCTGAGCGACCAGTGGTATGTCGCCGTCACCGACGAACGGCTCCGTGGCTCGGCGCTGCGGGCCCAGGACCCGAGCCAGGCGCCCGCGCTCCCGACCGGTGTCGCCGCCCGAACCGGCACGGTGGGCGACGGCGAACTGCGGATCTTCCCCGATCGCTACGCCCGCACGTACCACGCCTGGCACGACGGCATCCGCGACTGGTGCGTCAGCCGCCAGCTCTGGTGGGGCCACCAGATCCCCGTCTGGGTCCGCACCGTCGATGTCGCCGATGCGCCACCGGTCGCACGTTCGATCGCCCTCGACATCGCCGTCCCGGTCGACTCGCAATGGGTGGCAGCGGGCGCCGCCCACCTCGCCCGCCGCACCACCGACCTCGAGGTGGAAGAAGCCGTCTGTGTCCCGCCGGACAGCACGCTCCGACGACTCGCGCGGGCCGACGACTCGATGGACGAAACGCAGCTGGTCGCAGCGCTCGAGGCCGATGGGTTCACCCGCGATCCCGATGTGCTCGACACGTGGTTCTCGTCGGGGCTGTGGCCGATGTCGACCATGGGATGGCCATGGCCGGACGACTACCCCGAAACGGTGGGCCTGCTCGACTCGTTCAACCCGACCTCGGTGCTCACCACCGCTCGCGAGATCATCACGCTCTGGGTCAGCCGGATGGTGATGTTCAACCGGTACTTCCTCGATGGCCGGCTCCCGTTCGACGATGTGTTCATCCACGCCATGATCCAGGACGGTCACGGGCAGAAGATGTCGAAAAGCCTCGGCAACGGCGTCGATCCACGCGACATCATCCACATCCACGGTGCCGACGCGATGCGGTTCACGCTCGTGCAGATGACCACCGACACCCAGGACGTCCGGATGCCGGTCGAGCTGGTCTGCCCCCATTCCGGGCAGGCGTTCGTCCCCGAGTTCATCACCACGTCGGCCGGACACGTCGTGGCGGCGCCCTTGCAGATCTCTCCTGCCGATCCGAGCAAGCAGATGGTCAGCGCCTACGGCGTGGCGGCCGGCCTCGTCGAGCCGACGGCCGAGCTGCCGCTGGCCCGCAACACGTCGTCGAAGTTCGACCTCGGTCGCAACTTCGCCAACAAGCTCTGGAACGCCACCCGGTTCGCGCTCAAGCGCGTCGACCCCGCGGCGTCGATCGCCGAGCCGATTCGCATCGAAGACCGGCCCTTCGCCGATCGGTGGATCACCGCCCGCCTCGCCCGCACGGTCGATCGGCTCGAATCCGCCCTCGCCGGCTACCAGTTCAACGCTTATGCCGACTCGCTGTACGACTTCGTCTGGCACGATGTGTGTGATCGGTACCTCGAGATGGTCAAGCCGACGATCGACGACGATCACGCCCAACAGGCGGTGCTGGCCTCGATCCTCGACGCCGTGCTGCGAATCATGCACCCGGTGTGCCCGTTCGTGACCGAGGCGCTGTGGCCCCATGTGAGCGCGGCGCGATGCGGTGACGTCGATGGCCTCGATCTCCCGCCATCGGGCCTCCTGGCCGGTGCGTCCTGGCCGTCGATCGATGTCCGGCTGCACGACACGACCGCGATCGCCGTGTTCGACCGCGCCGACGAACTGATCGGCCGGATCCGCGCCGTGCGCGGCAGCCAGAGCTTGTCGCCCAAACAGCGGATCGTCGTACATGCCCCGTCGAGTACCCGCGAGTTGTTCACTGCCGTCGACGGCGCGATCGAGGTGCTCGCCGGCATCGGCGAGTTGGTCGACATCGGCACCGAACGTCCGGCGATCGTGAGCCCGATCACCTTCGAGGGAGCCGAGATCCTGTTGTCCGGGCTGATGGACGACGTCGACCTCGACCAGGAACGCGCCCGGCTCCACAAGGCGATCGAGGGGAAGACCAAGCAGATCGCCGGCTTCCATGGTCGGCTGTCGAACCAGGGCTTTCTCGCCAACGCCAAGCCAGAGGTCGTCGCCGAGACGCGAGCGATGCTGGTCGCCGCCGAAGCCGACCTGGCGGCCGCGCAGACGGCACTCGCCAACCTCGGCTGAGGTGCGCCGACCCTGGTCGGACCCCCGCCGACACGTTCGAGGCTACGCGCCGAGCTCCAGATCCGGGTCGCCGATGCCGATACATCTCGACGTGAGATCCAATCGGCCACCTCGACGTGACCTCTCCCAGCCGGTAGCGTTTCCGACCATGCGATCGATGTTGGGACGAGGTATCGCGTTGTCGGTTATCGCCGGGGCGCTGATCGCCGGCGCTCCGTTGGCGCTCGCAGCTGCGCCCGACGCGTCATCGCCGCCCAGCAGCCCACCCGACACCACCCAGCCCGTCAACCACCTCACGGAAGCGTCGACCACCACGACCACCACGACGCCGGCGCCGACCACGACCACGACCACGACCACGACCACGACCACGCTGGCACCGACCACCACCACCAAGCCACCGCCTCCATTGGTGGCCGCCGTCCCGGCGTCGCGCGCGACACCCTCGAGGGGCACACAGGTCCAGGTGACCGAGACGCTCCCTCCCCCTCCCACGACCACGACCACGCTGCCCCCCAGCTGGGTGCTGCCCGCCAACTCCGGTACCGGCCGCCGGGTCGTCTACTCCAAGTCGGTGATGCGGGTGTGGACGGTCGAGGCGGACGGCACGGTGTCGAAGACCCACCTGGTGTCCGGTCGAAGCACCTGGAACCAGCCGCTGCCCGGCACGTACAGCGTGTTCTCGCGATCGGGCTACACGTGCAACATCAAGAACCCGGCGATCTGCTGGCGCTACATGGTGCGCTTCACCAGGGGCCCCGACGGCGACAACATCGGCTTCCACGAGATCCCGACCAACACGAAGACGGGCCAACCCGTGCAGTCGGTCTGGCAGCTCGGAACGCCACTGTCGGGAGGCTGCGTCCGCCAGTCGACCCCGGACGCCCAGTACATGTGGAGCTGGGCACCGATCGGAACGACGGTCGTCGTCCTGGCCTGACCGCGCGGTGACGCGGCCGGTACGCTGTCGTCGCCATGACCACGAAGAAGGTTCGGCGAACCTGGCCGCAGCGTGTGACGTTCGGACTGGTGATCGTCGTCGCAGTCGCATGTTTCGGAACCGCCGCCGGCCTCGCAACAGGCCAGTGGGTGCTGTCCCAACGCAACCTGGTCCAGCTCGACTCGCCCACCTCAGACGCAGGTGACCTCGGCGCTT